>SVNC01000011.1 GCA_015067025.1 Oscillospiraceae bacterium | reverse complement strand
ATGGTACATGGACAACAATTGCAACAATTTCAGGTAACACAAATACTTCTTATACAGTAACAGGTCTTGCACCTTCCACTACCTACTATTTCAGAATGATAGCTTACAAGAATGCCTACGGTAATACCTATTACAGCTCATTTACAGGCAATATGTCTGCTATCACTCTTCCCGGTGCGGTTACAAATTTCCGCAATACAGCAAAGACTGATAAATCACTTACACTTGCATGGGATAAGAATACGTTCGCTGACGGTTACAAGATCCAGCAGATGAAAAACGGTGCATGGACAACAATTGCAACAATAACAAGCAATGCGACTACCTCATACACAGTTACAGGTCTTGCACCTTCCACTACTTACTATTTCAGAATGATAGCCTTTAACAACGAATATGGTAATACATATTACAGTTCGTTTACCACTAAATTATCAATAACGACTAATTCTTAATAATATAGATACTTGCAGTGCTATTGATGAATGAACACAAATTTCGCCCCCACAATGTGGGGGCGATAACTTTTATTCTTCATCAAACCTTGCTTTGAGCTTTAAAAGTGCCTTTTTTTCAATTCTTGAAACGTAGCTTCTGCTTATATTAAGTTCCTCGGCAACCTCCTGTTGTGTGTAGATATGCTGTACCTTATAGCCTGTACCGGACAGCCCATAACGCTTTGTGAGAATTTCCTTTTCCCGTTCGTTAAGCTCTTCGTCTATATATTTATACAGCTTTTTTATATTTATGTTAAGAAATGCTTCATCTTCAACACAGGTGTCATCAGGAAACATATCAGCCATTGTGACTTCATTTCCGTCCTTGTCACAGTCCATAGGCTCGTTCATATAAACCTCAGTCTGCTGATGCTTTATTTTCCTGAAATGCATTCTTATCTGGTTGTTTATGCATTTTCCCGCATAAGTGGAAAAGTTTATACTTCTCTCATAGTCAAAGGTTTCTGCGGCTCTGATAAGTCCGATTATTCCGATAGAGATGAGATCCTCCTGATCTCTGTAGTCGGGGTAGTGGCGTCTTACAATGAAGGCTACAAGCCTCATATTGTGTTGTATCAGCTTGTCACGAGCGGATCTGTCGCCGTTCGCCACCGCCCGTATACATTCCTCCTCCTCTTTTCTTGTAAGCTTACGAGGAAAGGAATTTGTGTTATCGAAATGCAGTGCAAAAAACAGAAGATTTTGCAATGCTGAACCTAAAAGTGAAAAAAACATAACCATCACCTGACTTTAAATTATGATGGTTAATTGTATTCAGGACTCTTTGTCTGATATTCTGCTGAATTTAAAATAAACTAAGCCATTGCTTTTGGCAATGGCTCGTATATTTGTTTTTACTCTTTTTCTGCAAGTTCTTCTTCCTTGCAGGGTCTTACTATTATCTGCTCGATACAGTTATTTTCAACGCTCTTTACCTTGAACATAATATCCTTATATCTTACCTTAGGATGTTCACCCTCTTCTTCGGGGATATAACCCAGAAGATCAGTCACAAAGCCCGCAATAGTGTCATATTCGTGGTTTTCTTCCAGCTCATAGCCGAAAAGCTCTAACACTTCTTCAGGGTCGGCTTCGCCGTTTACCTCATAAGCACCGCCGTTTCGAGGGATGATAAGCTCTACCTCCTCATCGTATTCATCCTCAATGTCGCCCATTATGGATTCAATTATATCTTCAAGGGTGATGATGCCTGCTGTACCACCGTATTCATCAACTACCACACCCATACCTGTTTTAAGATTAGTCAGGAATTTGAATGCATCGGAGCAGGAGCAGGATTCGGGAATGTAAACAACGTCACGCAGAAAATCCTTTATCTTCAGATTATCTTTATTTTTGTTACCCACAAGACAAAGCAGGTCCTTAACGATAACAATACCGATGATGGCGTCGATATTTTCTTTATATATGGGTATTCGAGAGAAACCCTTTTCAAGGGCGATGTAGACGATATCTTCTAAAGGTGAATCAATTTCTACACCCACGACATTCGTTCTGTGCGTCATAACGTCAGAAGCTACCATATCGCCGAACTCAAAAACGTTGTTTATCATCTGGGCAGATTCATCTTCAAGGCTTCCATACTCGTTACCTGCATCGACCATTGACATGATATTGTCCTGGGTAACGTTATCCTTTCCATAGTAGCCTTCGCCAAGAGCCTTTGAAAGCATCTTGTCAAGTCCTTTGTTCAGCAGTATAAACGGGTAGAGTAATGCTTTCGTTACTTTACTCGGTTTTCGGGCGTCAGATTCCATTATAATAAAACCTTTCCTTTTTTGTATTTATTGTGGCATAGCCGATATTCATTATTTTAGCATATATCGGTTATTAAATCAAGCTTTAATATCAAGACCGAAAAATCTTACCGCGTTATCGTTGCAGATTTTTATAGCTTCATCCTTTGTTATACCTTTGATCTCCGCAAGCTTTTCTGCGGTGACGTGAGTCATTGAGCTGTCGCATCTCTGTCCTCTGTAACCTGTAGGTGCCATATAGGGACTGTCAGTTTCCAGCATAAGCATTTCTATCGGGGTTTCTTCACAGGCCTTTACAGCTTTTTTTGAATTTTTGAAGGTCAGTACACCTGTAAAGCTTATCATAATTCCCATTTTTACAAGTTCTGCGGCGGTTTCAGCACTGCCTGAATAACAGTGCATAACTGCCTTTTCAGGTCTTAACTCACGAAGAATACTCATAGTATCCTCTGTAGCGTCACGGGAATGTATGACTATAGGCATTTTGAGTTCCTTTGCAAGCAATATCTGATTTTTAAAAAGTTCTATCTGCTTTTCTCTGTCATAGCCTTCATAGTGATAGTCAAGACCTATCTCACCTATAGCTACGACCTTTTTTCTTTTGCAAAGGGCCTTCAGCTTTTCGATATATCCCTCTTCTATGTCCGATGCCATTTCAGGATGAATACCGACAGTAGCAAAGACGTTATCGTATTTTTCTGATAAATCGGCTGAGAAGTTGCTGCTTTTTATATCGCAACCGATATTTATGAATGCGAGAACATTTTCAGACAAAATTCTTTCGATAAGCTCATATCTGTCTTCATCAAACCAGTCTGCATCATAATGTGCGTGGGTATCTATTATCTTCATTTCTTTATTGTCTTTACGCTGTCTCTGAAAATTATCTTGCCTGTGACTAAGGTTCTGCCACGGGAATAATTCTTGTCACGGATCTTCTTGATAATTGTTTCAACTGCCTCTGCTGACATTCTCTTACTGTCAACGTCAATAGTTGTAATTCTGGGGTTTGCTATAGTTGAATATATGTGATTATCGTAACCTACTACAGAGATATCCTCTGGTACGTTGTAACCTTCGTTTTTAAGCTGATTTAATAGGATGTAAGCGGCCTCGTCACAGTTGCAGACAAAGGCTGTTGGCATTTCAGCTGGAAGGGCATATGTGGAGTAGCCGGTGCCGTCTGTTCCTCTGTCCTCTATAACCCAGTCACTTCTTAAAGGAATATTCTTTTCAAGAAGAGCCTTGTAGTAGCCTAAATATCTGTCCTGAATACTTGAAGTGGAATTTATTGAACCTAAAAAACCTATGTTTCTGTGACCGTTTGCAATAAGATGATTTGTCAGCATATACGAGCCGAAGAAGCTGTCTGATAAAATAGTATCTGTACGGCTGTCGCTGCTGTAGAAATCAAGGAATACCACAGGTATGTTAAGATCGGACAGTTCCTTTACGTAATCGTCCTCAAACTGTCCGAGTACGATTATACCATCAACCTTTTTATCTGCAACGGAATTGGGAATATTCTTTTCCTTTACGTCCTTTTCTGTTATAACGTCAAGAATACCGTAGTAATTCTGCTTTTGTAAAAGCTCTACGATGTGACGGTACATTACCCAGTAAAAAGCACTGGCGTCGCTGATAAAATGCTTTGCTACGACTATGCTTATATTGAAGGTGAGGCCTTCCTTTGCCGCCTTTGATGCATAGCTGAAGCGGTATCCCATTTCGTTTGCCTTCTGCTTGATCTTTTCTCTGAGTTCTTCGCTTACACCATCCTTATCGCCAAGTGCCTTTGATACAGTAACTGTACTGATATCCATGGACTTTGCGATATCGCTCATGGTTACATTTTTCTTTTTCATCTGTAATTAACTTCTTTCCTCTTTTTATTCGTCTTTAAGTAATAACTTTAAAGACCCCCTATATTATATTGTAACCTAAACGGAAGGATTTGTAAAGTACTTAATCTCGCAAAATTAAAATAATTTTTTCGTTTTATAAGTTAAATTTCAACAAATCGGCTTTTTTTGATCGTCAGACTTAAAAATACAAGGTAAATTATTGAAATATTACTTAAATTACGGTTTTTATGTCAAATGGTAAGATTATATAAAATTTAAAAGTGAATTTTGTACATTTGTCACATTGAAAAGGTTTTCATAATTTAGTATAATTATATTAATATAGGTATTGAAACTGAATTGGGGGGTCAATAATGAGTGTTACCATAAAGGATGTTGCCAAAGCTGCAAACGTTTCCGTTGCGACAGTGTCACGAGTACTTAATAAAAAGTCAAACGTGTCGGATGAAGCTATAAGAGCAGTAAATGCGGCGGTTGAAAATCTTGGCTACAGTCCTAATTTCTTAGGCAGAGATTTAAGAAAGAGCGAAACCAGAAGAATACTTGCTATTATTGCATCTACAGAGCAGAGCTTTTACTCCGATGTAATAAGGGGTATGGAAGCGGCTGCATACGCTCAGGGGTATGACGTACTTATTGCCACAACCCAGAATGATCCTAATCACGAAATGCATCTGCTTGGCATGCTCTTTTCAAGAGCAGTCGATGGAGCTGTTCTTTTAGGTCCTAAGCTTGACGCTAACACGATAAATGCACTTGGCGAAAAGCACAATATCGCAATGTGCCTTGAAAGACTTGATAATTGTAACGTGCTTACTGTTACAATAGACAACGTTAAGGCAGGAAGAGACGCAGTAAATTACCTTATCAGAAAGGGCCACAGAAAAATAGGCCTTATCACCACTCTTCAGAGAAGTCAGTCAAGCATAGACCGAGAGATAGGATATAAGCTTGCACTCAAGGATAACGATATCCCTTATAATGAAGAATACGTTTATTTCGGCAGCTATGAAACAGAGCAGGGTATGAGAGGTTGTGAATACCTTATGAATCTCCCCAGCCCTCCTACAGCTATCTTCTCTATTTCTGATATGATTGCTATAGGTGCTATGAACTATGCTCTTTCAAAGGGCTACAGAATAGGTAAGGACCTTATGTTTATGGGCTTTGACAATATCGCTTATTCACATATGTTCGTACCACATTTATCAACGGTTGAACAGCCTTGTTACGCTCAGGGTAAGCTTGTAATTGAAAAGCTTATCGAGAATATGAAGGCTACAAATCCTGACCATAACCTTTACACCCTGTCACACAGCCTTGTACTGCGTGATTCTACAGGAGACTGATAATTGATCCCTGCTATAGTGCAGGGATCTTTCGTTTATTCTTTAACAATCGCTGTTCTATTGACATCAATATGAAAAAATGGTAAAATTATTTTATAAAAATAAAAAAGATTTGTGTAGAAAAAGTAAGGATTTATATGGAGAAAACAATAAACAGCGGCAGATTTTTCAAGAAAACTCTGCTTATTGCTGTGCCTGTAATGATACAGAACCTTATAACCAACCTTGTTGCCCTTATAGATAATATAATGGTAGGTCAGATCGGAACAGAGCAGATGTCAGGTGTAGCGATCGTAAATCAGCTCTTTTTTGTATTCAATCTGACAGTATTCGGTGCGTTATCAGGTGCAGGTATATTTTGTGCACAGTTTTTCGGAAAAAATGATATGGAGGGCGTAAAAAGCACCTTCCGCTATAAAACGATCGTATCAGTTGCAATAATAGGTATAGGCATACTGATATATTCGCTCCTCGGAGATACTCTTATAACCGCATATCTGCATACAGCAGAAGAGGGTATAGATTTAGAGCTTACCTTTGGTTACGCAAAGCAGTATATGTGGATAATGCTTATAGGACTTATCCCTTTTACTGTAGAACAGATATATTCGGGTACTCTCAGAGAGGGCGGAACAGCTACTGTTCCTATGGTAGCAGGTGTTGTGGCGGTTTTCACAAACGTGGTGCTGAACTATCTGCTTATTTTCGGAAACTTCGGTTTTCCGAAGCTTGGGGTAGAGGGCGCGGCAATAGCAACAGTCATATCAAGATTTGTGCAGGCGGGTATAGTTATTCTCTGGTCACATCTTAACAGTAGAAAACTGAAATATATAAAGGGCGTTTATAAGACCTTCAAAGTGCCTAAAAAGCTTGCAGGCAGAATAACTATAAAAGGGCTTATCCCTCTTACTGCAAACGAGTGTCTGTGGGGTGCGGGCGTATCAATGCTTGTTCAGCTTTATTCTATGAGAGGCATTGACGTTGTTGCAGGTCTTAATATAGCGAATACCGTAATAAATCTGTTCAACGTAATGTTTATATCCTTCGGCTCGGGCGTTTCTGTTGTAATAGGACAACTGCTTGGTGCAGGAGAGATGGAACAGGCTAAAAAAGCAGCACCAAAGCTTATTATGTTCTCAGGCGGTATGTGTGTTGTTGTCGGTGCTGTAATGGCGGCGTTTTCGGGACTCTTTCCCCTTGCCTACAACACCTCTGACAACGTACGTTCGCTTGCAACAATGTTTATTATAATAAGTGCTGTGCTTATGCCGGTACACGGTACGCTCCATGCAACATACTTTACGATTCGTTCGGGCGGAAAAACGCTCATCACTTTCCTTTTTGACTGCGTTTTCTCCTGGGGAATAGTAGTTCCGATAGTTGCAGTTTTAGCACATTTTACAACACTTCCGATAATGTGGCTTTACTTTGTCGGACAAGGACTGGAAATAATCAAGTGTGTTATAGGCCTTATACTCGTTAAAAAGGGTGTATGGCTTTCTAATATCGTTTCAGACAGCAATTAAATCCGCATATACGGAGGAATTTTATGACAAGTTGTTTACTTCAGGTAGGGTGCTTAGTGATACTACTTTATATCACTATGATATATTACCGTGATTTAAGAAAGTACAAAAGAAAGCTACAGGATACGTTTTTTGATGAATTGCTTGCCATTGGTACGGTAACTATCATCTTTGACGGCTTACACGAAGTGCTGAGATCCTATTCTGATATCGTATCATCAGATATTATCAGCGTATTTCAGATGATATTCCTTGTCTGCTTCGACGGAGTTATCTTTGTGCTTTTTCTTTATATGCTTCATATCACAGGCTCTTTGCCGAAATCTTTATTTACAAAGATAGTTATATTTATCCCTTTTGTGGTAAATATGATCTTAGTTGTACTTAATATTCTGTCAATATGGCTTTCAGATTTTGCTGTCAATATGCAGATATCGGTATATAACTGCTTCGTAATGGCAGGGCTCTACATAGTATTTGCAATAGGTACATTCGTAAGAAAATGGCGTTATATCGAAAATAACAAGCGTACAAGCGTATTTACTTTTCTTTTTGTTCTTACCTTAGTTACGGTGATACAGATATTCGTTCAGGATGTTTCTGTTTCAAGTATCGGTGTTACAGTAATAATTCTTGGTATCTATATGAATCAGGAAGATCCTGCTTTAAGAGAAGTTTCACGCTATCACGACGAGATGATAATGGGCTTTGCAAACCTTATAGAAAACCGTGATGATAATACAGGCGGTCACGTTAAGCGTACGAGCGCATACGTAAAGCTTATCGCTGAGGAAATGGCGTCTAAGGGCTTATACTCAAACGTACTTACTAAGGATTATATTGACAGCCTTTTGAAGGCTGCTCCTATGCACGATATAGGAAAAATATCAGTTCCCGACGCAATACTCCAGAAACCAGGAATGCTTGACGATGATGAATATCTTAAAATGAAACTACACGCTATAAAGGGCGGACAGATAATTCAGGAGGCATATAAAAATCTAGGTAACGAGGCCTTTCAGAATATGGCTTTTGAGGTCGCACGTCACCATCACGAAAAGTGGAATGGTAAGGGCTATCCCGATGGACTTTCAGGAGATGAAATTCCTCTTTGTGCAAGAATTATGGCAGTTGCCGACGTATTTGACGCTGTGTCCGAAAAGCGTTGCTATCGTGATGCAATGCCGCTTGATAAGTGCTTTGACATAATCAGGAGCGGAAGCGGCGATGCCTTTGATCCCGTCATTGCCGATACGTTTATAGCAATGCGTGATAAGGTCGAAAAGCTCCATAGTGAATTTGCCGATACAGAATAAATAATAGCATAAAATTGATACCTGCATTTGTTTGATGCAGGTATTTTTATAACAAAATGGACATTGCTCTAAACTCTATTGACTTTATGTGATTATAAATGATATAATTACTGTAATTGGAAGTAAGCCCTTTAGTTTAGAAAGGTAATTTATGAAGAAAAAAATCTTAGCATTCGTTTTGCTGTCAGCATTATTGTTGACTTCCTGCAGTAATCAGGACGTTCAACTGCCCACTCCCGAAAGTATGACGTCAGGTAGTACGTCAAGTGATGAGGAAATATCATCGGATAATTCGTCCGAAACAGAAACATCGTCACCTGAAACGTCTTCGACCACGTCCACACCGCCTGAAACAACTTCTTCGGCTACAACTACATCTCAACCCGAAACAACGACTACTACAACAACACCTCCTCAGACCACTACCACCGCGGCTACAACACCCGCCCCGGAGCCTGCCCCTGAGGAAGAGACGACCGTAAGCTTTTCAAAGGATTCGGGTATATATGCATCTGCATTTGACCTTACTATAAAATCTGAAACGGCAGGTCAGATATACTACACTCTTGACGGCAGTGATCCTACCTTAAGTGATACTGCGGTTTTATATAATGGTGCTATAAAAATCACAGACAGAAAGAACGACAAAAACGTAGTTTCTGCTGTTGACCCAGTGCTTTTTGCAGGTAGCTACAACAAGGTAAACAGCAAAAGAGATGGCTTTACCTGTGAAATATCAGCCCCTTCCGATAAGGCTGTTGATAAATGCACGGTAGTAAGAGCGGCTGTAAAGAAGTCAGATGGTACTTTCGGCGTGGATTCATCAGCTACCTATTTTATCGGTACTGCCGAAGAGCATATCAAAGGCTTAAAGGAAAGCTGTAACGCATCAGGAATGGATCTTGCCGTAATCAGCATAAGTATTGATTATGACGATCTTTTCGACAGTACAAAGGGTATATATGTAAAGGGTGATATATTTGATAACGCTCTTAAAGAATATTTAAGCCAGAACAGACTCCGAGACCCTGAAACCGCCCGTTCACTTGATGCGAACTACAAGCAGAAGGGCAGAGAATGGGAAAGAGAAGTAGCTCTTTCTATGTTCGAGTTTTCTGCTGATGGTACTGCTACAGAAGTGATTAATCAGAACTGCGGTATCAGAGTGCAGGGTAACTATTCCCGTTCTGACGTGCAGAAGGGATTGAGATTGTACGCCAGAGATGAATACAGCAAAAAGAATTTCAAATATGCCGTATTTGGTGAAGATTATCTGAATGATAGCGGTGAAGTAATGGATAAGTTCAAGACTCTCGTTCTTCGTGCAGGCGGCAACTGTGCATTTTTAGCAAAGTTTAACGATACCTACTGGCAGTCACTGGTTGAAGAAATGGATATCGAAACGAAGAAATCCCGTCCCTGCGTCGTATACATAAACGGCGAATATTGGGGTGCTTATGTTCTTGAAGAAGATTACACAGACGATTATCTTGAAGATATCCACGGAGTAAATAAGGATGACGTAGTAATCTATAAGGGCGATGCAGAAGCACTTGAAATTGGATATAAGCTGGATGAAGGCGATATCCCTGAAGGCGAAGAAGAGGATTATTACTTTGCAGAGCTTAAGAACTTCTTTAAGACACATAAAAATCTTAAAAATCAGAAGGATTACGATGCATTTATAAAGCTTGTAGACCCTGACTCTGTAAGAGATTATTTTGCAGTAGAATGCTGGATAAATAACAAATGGGACTGGCCGGGTAAAAACTGGTCTATGTGGAAAACAATAAATACAGACAGCAGCAACGAGTATGCTGACGGTCGCTGGAGATTTTTGCTTTATGACGTTGAGTTCGGTGGCATCAGCGGTTCGGGTGATGCACGAACAAATACCATAAAGGAAGATAACTACAAGCCGAACGGTCTTCTTGATATGGATACAGAGAATCCTGCGGTTTTATGCTTTGCTTATCTTATGACAAATGACGCTTTCAGAGAGGATTTCTGTAACACTCTTACAGGACTTTCAGACGGATATTTAGAAAAGAACAGAGCAAAGGCCCAGCTTCAGTATTTCAAAGATACGTATTCGCCGCTTTTTGATCAGTTCTTTGCACGCTACAAGGGTACAGGCGATAAGAATGACGCCCTTAACGGCGGCTACGGAAGTGTAAAGTGCATTGACGACTTCCTTTCAAGCAGATATAAATACATAAAAGCACAGACGAATTATTGTGAAAAGATTTTAGGATAAAAAATACGCCTGAGAAGATATCTTCTCAGGCGTTGTTATATTTATTCGTTAAATTAAAATGTTGTTCAAACGCGTGGCGTTTGATTCAAGTTTCCAATTGTTTTTAAAATCTGTGGTTTTAAAAACCAAGGAAATCTGCCGGCGGTGGCACACCGTCGCTTACATAAAGCTTAACTTCTTTACGTTCATATCCTGGGAGAAGGTTATAACGTTGTACATAAACAGTACGGAATTATAATCTTCAAGGTTTACTCCCACGTCCTCAAAAGTACCGTTGATATATCTCAGGTCAACAACTGTTATATTGCTATAGTTCTTTGTAAGAAAAGGTACAAGAGAATGTGCATAGCTATCCTTGATAACGAGAAGTGAACCGTTATCCGCTTCTGCGGATATGTTGCTTTTAATATTAAGAACAGGTACGTTTGCACCAAGGAAAGAAGAATATTTATCCTTCTTTTCAAGGTAGCTTCTGAAATACATACTGCCATAATCCTTTATTTCCATACCGTTGTTTACTTTAACGATAACTGAAGGATCTCCGTTTGAAAGAGTGTAGTAGTCGATAGTATCAGGTGTTATGCCGTTATCAAGAGTCTTTGAATAAAGAGTGCCTTTAAAGGAGTTTGAAGCATGCTCCACACTGAATTTATCAAGAGCATAGGGCGTATACTTCATTATCTTTGATGCGGCGTTATACGCATAATAGGATGCAAGACTTGTCCAGTGGTGGTCTGTGCGGTAGTAGATATAATTATCCCTTGATGCGTATAAATCGGTAAATACGTCTATGCCTGTAATTGCAGGGGTGTTTTCATAGCATAATTTGATAAATGCCTTCTGGCTTGCGATACCGCAATTTTCAGGAAGGGTATCCTCATATACCCCTTGAGCTGTGGGAGCTAACATAAAGTACATATTTATATCAGGATTTTTTTCAGCAAACTGATTCATTGCGGCGAGGTTTTTTTCTACCGATTCCTTATCGTAGGTCTTCCAGGCTTCGATCATTCTGCCGTTTTCCGTGAATACGCCCTTTATCTCCTTTTTACCAAGGAGCTTATCAAAATTGTTTTTAATACCTATCCAGTTTTCTCTTAAAAAAATCCTGTCGGAAAAGTACTCTTCAAAATCGGGAGTAAATTCCTTGTCAATAATGTTGTCAAAAGAAAATTCAGGGAAATCCTTTAAATATCTGTTTTCGTTTTCGCTGAAGACCTTTCCTGTGTTTGAAAAGCAGTTTATCAGTGTAATTATAGGAATTATAACTGAAATAAGGGAAAAGAGCCCTATTGTAATAAATTTGTGTATATCTTTTTTCATTTATAGCTCTCCTTTCCTCAGAAATTGAAATATAAAAAGGGATTATAGGTCTGATCAACAAGATATGCAGTACAAAGAATGAATAATCCCATTGTAACGATAACACCTGCGTAATTTATAACAAGAGCCGACTTTGTGCGGATAAATTCCACTGTCTTTTTTGGTATATCGGTACAACCTATTATACAGATTATGAAGGTTATTCCGTAGGTTGCAAGATAATAAAGTGCCGTACTGTCAACGAGTATTCCGCTTGCACCGAACATTGTAGCAATATAAGAGCCTGCCGCGGCAAGATCTGCGGTATCAAATAATACCCAGCCGAGTATTACAAAGAACATAGTGTATATCATTCTGATCGCGGCTGGTAGCTTATCAAGAACTTTCCCGAGGAACAGTTTTTCGAGTATGATTATAACACCGTAAAGCGATCCCCAGAGGATAAAGTTCCAGCTTGCTCCATGCCATACACCCGTTAAAAACCATACAACGGCAAGATTGAATACCGTTCTTCCCGTACCCTTACGGCTTCCTCCCAGAGGAAAATAAACGTAGGACTTGAACCATGAGCCAAGTGTGATATGCCATCTTCTCCAGAATTCTGAAATGCTCTTTGATAAATAAGGATAATCAAAGTTCTGAGGAAAGTTAAAGCCCATCATCTTACCAAGACCTATTGCCATATCCGAATAGCCTGAGAAGTCAAAATAGATCTGGAAGGTGAAGGCGAGTATACCAAGCCAGGAGGTCAGTACTGATACGCTTCCCATTTCCATAGCCTTTACAGCAGTCCATAGAGAACCTATGCTGTTTGCGATAAGCACCTTTTTAGCAAGACCTATTATGAATTTTATGATGCCGTCGTATATTAAATCAATGGTAATACTTCTGTCGTCAAGCTCTCTTGCCACGTCGTCATATCTTACGATAGGACCTGCAACTATCTGAGGGAAGAGGGTAACGAAAGCCGCAAAGCTGATTGGGTTTTTCTGTACCTTTACGTTTCCCATATATAAGTCTATCGTATAGGACATTGACTGGAAGGTGAAAAAACTGATACCGATAGGCAGCATATTCATCGGTAAGAAGTCTATACCGAAGAAATTCATATTGGTTATATCAACGATCTGCTGACCCGCGATGGCGTTTATATTCTCTGCAATAAAGCCGCTGTATTTGAATACGCCAAGCAGGCCTAAATTCATAACTAAGGAAACGATAAGGCAGATAGTTCTCGGGGTTTTCCGTCCTTCGTACTTGTTCATTATAAGTCCCGCAAAATAATCTATCATAGTGGAGATAAGCATTACCACTACGTATATAGGTTCTCCCCAGGAGTAGAAGAGAAGTCCTGAAAGCAGGATTATAAGATTCTTGCCCTTTTTAGGTGACACGTAATAAATAAGCAGTGTCAGCGGCAAAAATAAAAACAGAAATACGGGGGTTGAAAATACCATTTTTTAATTCCTTCCATTGTTTATTTTTGATATAGCTTTATTGTAAGTTTGCTCGTCGTAAAGACGGTTTATTATTTCAAGCATTGTAGCTGTGTTTACAAGATCGGGTAGACCAAGCTCCTTTAAAAGCATAGCCCTCATAACAGATGAATTTTCTTTTCCGATAAGTCCGTCATCCATTAGCCTTGCTCTGTCAAGAAAATCCTCTCTGTTACTGTTTTTGCTCATTACGCCTGCATCGGAAAGTGCTTTTCTCAGTATATCGGCATCTATTCCTTCAACGCCGAGCAGTCCTTCTGCTGAGGGCTTTTCCTTGCGTTTTTCTTTGCCCTTTATCTGAGGCACAAAAACGTTTATTATTTCACCTTCGGTAATGCATCCCTTGATGTGGCTTCTTATCCTGAAGCCTGCACTGTCGCTGTCGGTAAGTATCACAAGACCGGAGCTTTTTGCAAGAGCCCTTATAAGAGAAAGCTTTTCCTTATCTTTGAAAATACCGAAGCCGTCAGTAGTTATAATGACTGCGTCAAGCAGCGAGCTTAATTTTATTTTGTCATATTTTCCTTCTACTATTACAGCCTGCTTTAATCTTATCACAATAATTATTCCTTTGTCAGAATGTGTTTTGGGTGTCAAAAAGCATAACGACTGTCTGCTGGAGCACCATTCTTCCGTTTATCGAGGTCGTTTTAAGCTTCATATCAGCGTCAAAGAGTATTTTTATAGCTTTTCTTATATACTCGGGGCTGAGTCTTGCTACAGCGTTGAATGCCTTTGATACAACGAAAGCACGGTTTTTAGCGTAAGCAAAATCCTCTGTGCATTGCCCGGGTGTGACACTGTTATCCCTTGCTACTGCCGCTCTGTAAAAATCAAGATAATTTGATGAAAGGGCGGCAAGTATTGCGATAGGCTCTATTCTCTGGGCAAAGAGATCGTCAAGTATCAAAAGAGCTTCTTTTTTATTACCCTTTGTGATAGCGTTTGATAAAGCGTAGATGCTCGTATCAAGCTGTTTTACTGTAAGGGCGTCTATATCTTCTTTTGTTATTTCTCCGCTTTGTCTGTAACAGCAGAGCTTTTCGGTTTCTATAGAGCAAAGGGTAAGATTACAAAGATTTGAATTAACAAGATAAAGTGCGTTTGCTCTTGATATCACACAGCCGTTTTTAGCGGCTTTTTTTATTACAAGCTCGGCGATCTTATTTGCGTCAAGCTGAGTAAATTCACAAAGTGAGCAGTTTTTTTGTTTTGTAAGTTTTGTGATGTAGCTTTTGTTCCTATTCTTTTTTCCGCCTGAGGGAGTAATACCTGTCAGATATACGATAACTGTACATTCGGGAGGAATGTTTTCAAGTATTTCAGCTATTTTGTCGCTGTCTTCATCGGAATATTTATCTAAATCAAGGTCGTTTATAACGACTGCTTTGCTTTCAGCAAACATAGGGAGGCTTTCTACGCTGTCATAAAGAGTATCGATAGAAAAAGTACCGTTTAATCTTATCACGTTGATATCGTCGTGATTTTTACCGATGACCTTATCAAGCACCTTGTTTACGTACATCTCGGTGAGAAATACTTCTTCACCATAGAAATAGTAAAGCTGTGATAAAACTCCGCTTTTTAAATCGGTAGCTAATTTTTCTTCGGTAGTTTTCATTTAAATCCCTCCTTAAATATGCTTTTTGTTTATTACAATACCGCCTTGTGTAGCGGTTATGGATGTTTCCGTATAATAAAGAGCAGTACAATTATCGGTTAATTCCTTCTGCTTTTTATCTATAAGGAACAGTATTGTATCACTATATGGCTCAGCTTTAATATAACCGTAGCATATATTTATTTTATCATCGGCGGCTTTTGTGATATCTGAAATATTTACACAGTAACCGTCGAAGGTCATTGTCGTATTATCTTTATCAAAGGATATATCTGATGATGCTTTGTTTATAGTGTAGGTCTCATAAACTTCACAGCCCTGAAACAGTAACAGATTATCCGCTAAATATTTATCTTTTTTATCAAGTATAACGACATCACAGATATCGCTGTACATATCACTTGCCATTTTGAGAGAATTTGTGGAATTTTCGGTTATTCTTAAAAAGTCAAGATGCCGTTTGTTTTCACCCATCATAAGCGTGAGCAGTCCTGTGCATACGTAGTCTCCGCCTCCCGTTATAACTGCACCGCAGTAATCGGGCGTGCTTATAAGTACATAACCGTTTTCTCCGTCGCTTCCGGGAGTTATTCTCATGTATTTGCTTTCTATCCGTTTGTCTATTGCTATAAAGCCTGTATAAATCAAAATGGTAAAGCAAAGTGACATAAGAACGGAAAATCCTTTATTCTTTTTTACAAGAATCACCAAGCATACAGCTATCACGATAGCACCAAGCATTATGTATGCAGTAACGGGAGAACTGTAATGGTAATGTGAGTAGGGAAGATTTGCAACGAAAATAAAAAGCTCCATCATCATTTTACAGCAGTAATGAGCGGGAATAAGCAATACGTTTAAAAATCCGCCTGTCAGTGCATATATCAGCATAAAGCCAAGTGCTACTGTAAAGACGGGCACAGTGATTATTGATACTATCACACCGTAAAGAGAAAACATATTGAAATATATAAGTGATAAAGGCAGACCCATAAGTGAAGAAAACACACTGCAACAAACGCAGTCTGTAAGTCTCACGGGCAGCCTTTCGTATTTGTCGGTGAGATGTTTGGAAACCTTCGGAGCGATTTCTCCTGCACCTATAGTTGTTGCAACAGACAACATAAACCCTGCATCGTGACAGGCAAGAGGGTTTGAAAGACAGATTATAAGTATCGCAGTACCAAGAGAATTCATACACGCACCTTTTCTGTAGAAAAAGCCTGCCATATAGTGAATTATCAGCATAATTCCTGACCTTGTGACAGATGCCGTAAGCCCGAAAAAGACCATAAAGCACAGTATAAATAGGATTATTACGATGATATTCGTTCTTGGCAATACCGATAATCTTGTCATCTTAAGAAGAGATGCTAAGATCGATACTATAAGGGTAAGGTGCATACCTGATACCGCAGTAAGATGTGCTACACCTGCCGCTTTTATACAGTAGCTTTCATAACCTGAAAAGCCTGACTTATCGCCTAAAAATATGCCTTTCATCATAGCAGAACCGTTGTCAGGGTACAGATAAGAGAATTCTCCTGCCAGTTTTTCTCTGTATTTATAAAGCTCTGTGAATAAGTTCCATTCTTCGTTCTTTTCTACCGTGATGTCGGATTTTAACGTACCACGCAGTCTTATCCCTTTTGACAGATAATAATCTGCCGATTTAAAGGGAGCGGAATTTTCAAGCAGGGAAAAGCTGCAACCGAAGGTAAGCTTATCTCCTACAGTAGTATCTGTGTCTTCGGCATACATGATAAAATCTGCAGTGTCGGAATGAATGGTATATATCGCAATGTCGTTACCGATACCTTCTTTTTCCGTGATAACACCCTCTATAAGATATGCCCTGCCGTCTGTTATGCTTTTTATCTCCGCTTCAAGCACGGTTGCGTAAAGACTGTAGGTGATAAATGCAATCGTTACAGGAATTATAATATAGGTAAAGGGCTTGTTCTTAAGAAAAACTATCGCCATAAAGCTGTTGAATACAAGCAATATGGTGATAAGCTGAGGAGCGAACTTTACATAAAGAAAAACAGAGGCAAGGAGCAGACCAAATAAATATGAAAATCCGATAACTGCTAACCTCTGCCTCATCATAATCTTTTCCTTTGTTATGCTAATTCGATGCTTAACTTTTTACCGCCAAGTAAGTGGAAATGCAGGTGCTTTACCGTCTGACCGCCGTCTTCGCCAACGTTGGTAACGATTCTCCAACCGTTTTCAAGGTTAAAGGATTCGGCAATCTGACGAGCCGCTAACATAATTTCACTTACGACAGCTACATTATCCTTGTCAAGTGCATTAGCACCTTCAATATGTGTTTTGGGAATTATAAGAATGTGAACGGGAGCCATAGGATTTATATCCTTGAAGGCGATTACGTTTTCACTTTCATAAACCTTTTCTGAAGGGATCTCACCCTTTATTATCTTACAAAAAATGCAATCCATATTGTTAATCTCCTTAAATCAGCCTATCATACCTGAAACGATACCTTCAAGAGCGGCAAGTGCTTCATCGATCTTGCTCAAATCAGCAATACCTGCCATAGCACTGTCGGGACGTCCACCACCCTTGCCGCCGGCAATTGCGGCGATTTCCTTTACTATCTTACCGGCATTTGCTCCCTTTTCGATAGCCTCCTTACTGCATATGCACAGGAAATTACCCTTGCCGTCAGCAGTACCTGCAAGTAAAGCAATGAAGGATTCGTTATTATTCTTGATTTCGTCGCCTGCCTTACGGAGATTGTCGCCTGTAACACCTGAAAGTGTAGCATTGATAAGCTTTATTCCGTTCACTTCCTTGCTGTCACCGAGTTCTTTAAGCTGACTTGCTGAAATAACGGAGTTGAGTCTGTCGATTTCGCCCTGCATCGTGTGCATTTCTGCCATTATGCTTTCGCACTTCTGTAAAAGAGCGGCAGGATTTGCAACCTTTAAGGTCTGAGCTGCAGAAGCGATAACTTCCTTTGCCTTGTTGTATTCAGAGAGAACGTTAAAGCCTGTTACAGCTTCGATTCTTCTTACCCCTGATGCAACGGATGATTCGGAAACGATCTTGAAAAGACCTGCCTTTGCAGTGTTGTCAAGGTGTGTACCGCCGCAGAATTCTGTAGAGATATCGCCTGCCTGAACAACTCTTACAACGTCGCCGTATTTTTCGCCGAATAATGCCATAGCACCCTTCTTGCGTGCTTCTTCTATAGGAAGTTCTTCTGTAATTACGGGGATACCCATAAGTATAGCATCGTTTACGATAGCTTCGATCTTTTCGATCTCTTCAGCAGTAACTGCACTGAAGTGGCTGAAGTCAAAGCGGCATCTGTAGGGATCTACGTAAGAACCTGCCTGATGTACGTGATCGCCTAAAACAGTTCTTAACGCGGACTGTAAAAGGTGAGCACAGGTGTGATTTCTTGCTGTTGCCATACGCTTAGCTTTGTCAACGCTTGCGGTAACTGCGTCGTTTACGTAGAAGCTTCCGCTTTCTACGATACAGCTTAAAATGTACTGACCTGCTGCAGTCTTCTTTGTATCAACGACCTGCATTACGTTATCTCCTGAAAGAATTGTACCGCAGTCGCCTACCTGACCACCGCTTTCAGCATAGAAGGGGACGGTTTCGATAACTACTGTAGCTTCTTCGCCTTCGCTGATGCTGTCGCATACTTCGCCATTCTTTATCATAGCGAGAATTTTTGTTTCTGCAGTAAGCTCTGTGTAGCCCACAAAGGTTGTTGTAAATACATTAAGTGCTGTAGCAGTCGCTTCGTCCCAACCGCCCTTGAACGCCTGGTTTGCTCTTGCGTTAGCCTTCTGCTGATTCATAAGTTCATAGAACTTTTCTTCGTCTATACCGATATTCTTTTCCTGAAGGATCTCTCTTGTAAGGTCAAGAGGGAAGCCGTAGGTGTCGTGGAGCTTGAATACCTTGTCACCGCTGAGTACGGGATTTTCTGTGCCCTTAAGCTCTTCGATGTATTCGCCGAGTATCTGCATACCCTTGTCTACAGTCTTGGCAAAGCTTTCTTCTTCGGTTCTTATAACCTTCTTGATATATTCTCTCTTTTCGGCAAGCTCAGGATATGCTGTGAGGTTTTCGTCTATAACTGTATCGCATACTTCATAAAGGAAGGGTTTGTTTACACCGAGAAGTCTGCCGTGTCTTGCGGCTCTTCTTAAAAGTCTGCGAAGAACGTAACCTCTGCCTTCGTTTGAAGGACGTACGCCGTCGCCTACCATAAAGGTTGTAGAACGGATATGGTCTGTAATAACACGGATAGAGATATCTGAGTTTTCATTTTCCTTGTACGTTACGTTTGCGATTGAGCAGATCTTCTTCATAATGTTCTGGATAGTGTCAACTTCAAAGAGGTTGTCCACATCCTGCATTACACAAGCAAGTCTCTCAAGACCCATACCTGTATCTATGTTCTTTGTTGCAAGCTGTGTGTAGTTGCCCTTGCCGTCGTTATCGAACTGGGTAAATACGTTGTTCCAGATTTCGATGATTCTGTCGCAATCGCTTGCCTGTTCAAAGCTCTCAAAGGGGCCGTACTTTTCGCCTCTGTCGTAGTGGATTTCAGAGCAGGGACCGCAGGGACCGCTACCGTGCTCCCAGAAGTTGTCCTTTTTGCCGAGCTTTATAATTCTGTCACGGGGTACGCCGACTTCTGTAGCCCAGATTTCGCCTGCCTCGTCGTCTTCCTCGTAGATTGTTACCCAGAGTTTGTCCTCGGGAATTTCAAGAGTCTTTGTGAGGTATTCCCACGCCCACGCAATAGCCTCGTGCTTGAAGTAATCACCAAAGGAGAAGTTACCGAGCATTTCGAAATACGTGCCGTGACGTGCTGTCTTACCTACGTTTTCAATATCGGGGGTACGGATACACTTCTGACAAGTCGTTACTCTGTGTCTGGGGGGTTCTTCAATACCCTGGAAGTATTTTTTTAAAGGAGTCATACCTGCGTTTATAAGCAAAATAGAATTGTCGCCCTGAGGTACGAGGGGAGCAGATGCCATACGCAGATGATCCTTGCTTTCAAAGAAGCTGAGATAGCTTTCTCTTAAATCGTTTAATCCGGTCCATTTCATAGTTTTTGTTGTCCTTCCGTTTTATAAAAATTTAAAATTTTTCTTAAATAACGCATCCTTTTAATTATAGCGTTTTTTGACATAAAAGTCAATACAAAGTAAGCTTTGCCGACCTCTTTTACTGTTTCTTAAATCATTCCTCGTAATACTCATCATCGTAGGTTTCATCAGCCTCTTCGTCGGTGCTTTCTTCCACACCTTCTTCACTTTCCGTTTCATCGGATGAAGAGTTATTACTTAGACCCTCGTGGGTAGCTTTTATATTGTCCGCTATGTGAGTAAATAACTTTGTTATCCTTGCTGTAGGACGCTCAAAGTATATACTTTCTACGATTATGACGTTGCCGTTTGTTACTGCATCAAGCTGTGAGAATATTTCGTGTTCTTCAATATCGGCAAGTTCAAATCTGTCGCTTAAGAATATTATCTCAGGCTGATTTTCCAGCAACTCCTCTGTAGGATCGGCATAGCCTTTGTTTTTCTCTGCCTTGTTTTCACCAAAGAGAGAAAGAACGTTATGCTCAAAGGTATCTCCACCGGCTAACGCCATTGTAGGAGAAACGTATACAAAGCTTTTTTTCGGGGCTTTTGTCGCGTCGTTTATTTTGTTCTGTATTGCTTTATAGGAGCTTATTCCTTTATCCTCTCCGTGCAGAAGACCTTCAAAGGCAAGTCCGATAAATTTGTATACGTTCTGAAACTCCTGAAGGGTTTTGGGTGAGCTTATAGTAAGAATTTTTATTCCCTTAGCTTCTATTGCGATCCTGTCCTTTGTTATGAGGGGGGTGGCAGTTATTACAAGATCGGGCTTTATGGACGTTATCTTTGATATATCCGGTGCGGTACTGCTTCCAACCGTCTGTACGGAGGAGACCGCCTCGGGATAATCGCAGTAATCACAAACGCCTACAAGACTGTTACCATAGCCCATTTCGTAAAGAATTTCCGTATAGGCAGGGGTCAGCGAAATTACAGTTTCCACAGCTTTTGTTATTTCGGTGTCATTTAAGATAACAGGGAAATCCTTTACGACTTCTTCCACGTAGGAAGAGGACTGCTCTGTAACCGACTCTTCGGGGGCTGTGGTCTTACCGGGGATCAGCATTATCTGTTGACAACCCGAAAGTAAAAGTGTGGCTATAAGCGTTACTGCTGTAAATTTTATAAATCTTTTCATATTCCTCACTTTCGCTTTTCATATGTTCTGTTCGCTTCGTATTGTTTTTAACAGTTCATAGAAATCTTCCATAGTAGAAAGCGATCCGCAGAGATTTCTGTATCTTGCCGCACCCTGCCAGCCCTTTAAATACCAGGCTGTGTGTTTTCTCGCTTCCTTCATTCCTATATATTCGCCCTTGTCAAGACAAAGGAGCTTTATATGCTCTTCCATAATTTCAAGACGGGTATTTGTGTCGGGAGAGGGGAGTATCTCACCTGTTTCAAAGTAGTGTTTTATTTCCTTGAATATCCAGGGTCTGCCACAGGCGGCTCTACCTACCATTACAAGATCGCAGCCTGTGTAATCATACATATGCTTGCAGGATAAAGCACCGTCTACATCACCGTTGCCTATAACAGGAACGCTTACCGCTTCTTTTACCGCTTTTATTATATCAAGGTCGGCTTTTCCTGAATACATCTGATTTTTTGTTCTGCCGTGTACCGCTATTGCAGATGCACCTGCCTCTTCAGCGTATTTTGCCGCATCAACGGCGTTTACGGAATTTTCATCCCAGCCCTTGCGGATCTTTACTGTGACGGGGATATCCGTAACTGATTTAATTGCCGCTACTATTTCTCCTATCACCTTAGGCGTCTTCATAAGAGCAGAGCCTGCTCCGTTTCCTGCAACCTTAGGTACGGGGCAACCGCAGTTTATATCTATAAAATCGGGATGGTATTCGGCAGCTATTATTGCCGCCTTTGCAAAAAATTCACTTTCTGAGCCGAATAACTGAATAGCCATCGGTCTTTCTTCATCGGTTACAGTAAGTAATTCGTGGGTTTTTCTGTCGCTGTAGCATAGCCCTTTTGAGCTTGCCATTTCTCCTGTCAGCATTGCCGCGCCAAAGCGTTTACACATAACACGCATCGCTTTGTCGGCAACTGACGCCATAGGAGCAAGCGTTGCGGTTCTTTCGATTTTTATTCCGCCGATTTCTATATAATTCAAATTTAACATTCCTTTTTAAAAAGCTGATTATCGCATACATATTAAATTATACCACTAATTGCTTCTTTGTTCAATAGTTTTTGCTATATTGCAAGATATAAAAAAGCCAATTTCGGCTTTTTTCACAATATGAAATTATTTTACTTGCAAAACACTCAGAAATATTGTATAATAACATAATAGCTGTCCTAAGAAAAATTTATTAATACAGCGTTAATATTGATTTTATAGAATTACATAAATCGTTTTAAGGAGTTGTTATTTTGGCACTTAAATTTTTTGACTATCAGAGCTCGGGCAAGGGTGTTGCAAAAAATGCACCACAGAAAAAGCCCTTTTTCAGATACTTTGAGATACTTGGAAGAAAGTTCTGGCAGGTAATTGAGCTTAATTTGTTATTCGTTCTTTTCTGTCTGCCTGTAGTTACCTTTGGTCCCGCAATGGCGGCTATGACGCACGTTATGAGAAAGTTTATACTTGAACAGCCCTGCTTTTTGTTTGATGAATTCTTTACCGCTTTTAAAAAGAACTTCAAGCAGTCCTTCTTTATCGGTATTATAGACGTTATCTGCATAGCGTCGGTATGTGTTGTTTTACACCTTTATGTGTTCTCACAGTCGCTTCCCGATACGTATTTTATTTATCTTTGCATTTTCGTTTGTATTATAAGCGTATTCTTTATGATGCATTTTTACATTTATCTCGAAATCGTAGCGTTAAAGCTTAAGCTTAAAGCGATAATGAAGAACGCTTTATTCCTTGTTTTCCTCGGAGTAAAGAGAGTGGCACTCACGTTTTTGATAAACGTCGTTATCCTGTCACTTATTCTGCTTTTCTTACCCTATTCGATACTGGTAGCGGTATTCTTCCCGCTTGCATGGCTTTGCTTTACTACGGTATTCATCTGCTATCCTGTGATACAGAAGTACATCGTAAATCCCTATTATGAGGAAACAGGAGAACGTAATCCCGAGCTTCCTCCCGAGTCAAGATATGAAGAAACCGAAACCTTATTCGTTGACCGCGGCGGTAGCGAAAAGGAGATAAAGGTCAATACGAAAACACACGGTAAGGTAATTAAATAACGCTGATACCCTGCGAAAACCGCAGGGTATTTAGTTTGCAAATTTATCCTGTTTTCATAAAATGGAAGAAAACTATTGCAAACAAGGGGTTAAAGTGATATAATATATATTATGGAAACTTGTTTCCATAAAGCATATTATTGTTTATCGTTCCGATGATACATAAAAGGTAATTCGGGGCTGACGGATAAGACTAAATCGTTTCCGTTTCATTTGCACATACCCCTTACGGAAGCAACATTGCACTAAGGAAGGAACCGGCACTATTATGAAAGCAGATTTACATTGTCACACGACTATGTCCGATGGTTCTCTCGGCATAGAAGAAACGATTGCACAAGCGAAAAGATACGGTATTGATTATTTTGCGATCACCGATCACGACACGTTGGCGTCATCTTCAAGAGCGGCTGTTCTTGGCGAACGCTACGGAGTAAAGATTGTCCCCGCAGTAGAATTTTCCACCTTTGACAGCAAGCGTAATTCAAAGGCACATATTCTTTGCTACAACCCCGTAAAGCCCGACAGATTAGAGGGCCTTTGTCTGCGTACGAGCGAGCTTCGTAAACAGCGTGGCAAGCAGATGGCGAAGAAGGTAATAGAAAAATATCCCATTACTCTTGAAAGTATTCTTCGTTATGCCACAGGCAACAAGGTTATTTATAAATGCCATATAATGCACGCACTTATGGACTACGGTTACACCACCGATCTATACGGCAAGGTGTATGAGGAGCTTTTTAATCCTAAGACAGGTCTTTGTGCAGAAGAAGTAAGCACAGATATGCAGGATCTGCCTGAAGTACACTTTGTGCTTGAACTTATTCATTCAGCAGGCGGTATAGCAGTACTTGCTCACCCCGCTGTATACGACAACTTCGAGTTATTAGACGAGCTTATTGAAAACAAGAAGATCGATGGTGTAGAGGTATGGCATCAGAGCGCTGATGACGAAAAGAGAAATAAACTGCTTAAAATAGCAGAGGATAACGGACTCATCGCTACGGGTGGTTCGGACTTTCACGGTTTCTACAACCACTATCCTATAGCCATCGGAACAAACTACACCCCTGACGAGTCACTCGCCAGAATATTAAAGCAGAAATAAAAGGAAACGGCAAAATGGATATCAAACAGCAGGCACTTAATAAGCATTACGAATGGCAGGGCAAGATAGAGGTTATCTCCCGTGCACCGATAAATACAAGAGAGGATCTGTCTTTAGCATATACCCCCGGTGTTGCTCAGGCTTGTCTTGAAATAAAGGATGATCCCTCGCTTTCCTACAAGCTGACAAGAAGAAAAAATCTTGTAGCGGTCATCACGGACGGCACAGCAGTACTGGGACTCGGTGACATCGGCGGACTTGCGGGTATGCCTGTAATGGAAGGTAAATGCTGTCTTTTTAAAGAGTTTGCGGATGTGGATGCATTTCCTTTATGCATAAAATCCAAGGACGTAGACGAAATAGTCCGTACAATAGAGCTTATTTCTGATAGCTTCGGCGGAATAAATATCGAGGATATTTCAGCACCCCGTTGCTTTGAAATAGAAAAAAGACTTAAGGAAAAACTTAATATCCCCGTTTTCCATGATGACCAGCATGGTACTGCGGTAGTAGTGGGTGCGGCCCTTATAAATGCTGTACGGTGTGCAGAAAAGAAAATAGAAGATATTACGGTAGTAATAAACGGTGCAGGTGCGGCAGGAATTGCCATTGGCAAGTTCTTACTCGAAATGGGCATCGGTAATCTCATAATGGTAGATGTGGCAGGTATCATTGATAAAGATACCGATTACGAAAACCCTGCCCATAAGGATATTGCAAAGATTACAAATAACAATAATCTTAAGGGTACACTTGCGGATGCTATGAAGGGTGCAGACGTTTTCATCGGTGTGTCAAGACCTAACCTTGTAAACGAAGATATGGTAAAGTCAATGGCAGAAAAACCGATAGTATTTGCTATGGCAAACCCAGAACCTGAGATAATGCCCGATAAAGCTAAGGCGGCGGGTGCGTACATCGTCGGCACAGGCAGAAGCGATTTTCCGAATCAGATAAACAACGTACTCGTATTCCCCGGTATCTTTAAGGGAGCTTTAAGCGTTGGTGCAAAGGCTATTACCGAGGAAATGAAAAAAGCGGCGGCTTATGCCATCGCTGATATAGTAACAAAAGATAAGCTTTGTCCTGAATACATTATTCCGAGTCCCCTCGACAAATCGGTGGCTCAGGCGGTAGCAGATGCGGTGGCAAAGGCGGCAGAAAAGGAAGGAAACAACTGATGACATTTGAATATATCCCAAGAGGCGTATGCTCAAGAAAAATGGTGCTCGACGTAGAAGACAATAAGCTTGTAAATTTAGAGGTTTTAGGTGGATGCAACGGAAATCTCAAAGGCATTTCAAGTCTTGTAAAGGGAATGGATATTGATGAGATAATAGAAAGACTTGACGGCATCACCTGCGGAGGAAAGTCGACTTCATGTCCTGCTCAGCTTGCTGAGGCACTCAAAAAATATAAAAACAGCTGAAAAGTCGGAAATATAAAGGAAAGGATGTGATACAAGTGGCTGAGTTATGGGACGTTTACGACAAGGACAGAAAGCCTGTCGGCAGACTCCACAGAAGAGGTGTGAGATTAAAATCGGGCGAATACCATATAATATGCGAAGCCTGGATAATGTGCCGTGGAAGACTGCTTGTAACACAGCGTCATCCTGATAAGAATTTCGGCTGTATGTGGGAATGTACAGGCGGTGCAGTAAAAGCGGGAGAAACCAGCACTGAAGCGATACTCAGAGAGATACGTGAAGAAATAGGTGTTGCGGTGACAGAGGATCAGCTCACCTATATGGGTAGTGCCGGCGGAAATACGTTTTTTATTGATTGCTATACTCTCGAAATAGATGCAGAGCTGTCTGATTTGAAACTGCAAAGGGAAGAGGTCATAAATGCAAAGTTCGTGACGCTCCCTGAATTTCTTAAAATGCAGGGGCAGAGAAAAATAATACCCCGGTTATATGATTATATGAAGCAGTTTGATTTTAAATTTGTTAAAGAATAAAAGTAAGGAAGAATTAATCTATGAAAATAATGGCGGTAGACTACGGTGACAGTCATACAGGACTTGCCTGCTGTGACAGAACTGAAACTCTTGCTTCTCCTTTAGGGGTTATCAATGAAAGAAATTTTCAGACCTGCGTTGAAAAGGTTGCAGCGGCAGCGGTAGAGTATGAAGTAGGCGAGGTCGTAGTCGGTAATCCTATTAATATGAACGGTACTTACGGCCCGAGAAGCGAAAAGTGCCGTATGTTTGCAGATATGTTGCAGAATTTCCTTGAAATCCCCGTTGTTATGTGGGATGAAAGATCCACCACAGTAACAGCTCACAATATGATGAATGACGTCAATAAGCGTGGCAAGGAACGTAAAAAGGTGATAGACGCTGTAGCGGCTGCTGTGATCCTTCAGAATTACCTTGAATATAAGGCCAATATGAGAGCAAGACAAAAGGCTCAGGAAGAAAACGAATAATTTTTGATGACATACATAAATATCTATTACAGTACCTTATGAAAGGCGGATATTTATGATATGTCATTTTTCTGATTTGCGATGTAAAGAGGTTATAAGCATAAAGACGGGTTGCCGTATCGGATTTGTCGATGACGTGGAATTTGATACTTGCAGTGCAAAGATATGCCGTATCATTGTATATGGTCACAGCCGCTTTTTCGGATTGCTCGGAAGAGAGGATGATTTTTGTATTAATTGGTGCGATATAGAGATAATAGGAGAGGATACCATTTTAGTAAGCTGTGATTTGCCAATAAAGTCAAAAAAGAAAAATAATTTGCTTAAAAATTTGTTTAAATAGACGAAAACAATAATATTGATTTATAGCGGCAGATATGGTATAATATTTAAGCGTGTTAAAACGCAAATCCACACGCTGTATATAAGGCTTTTCGGTGCCTTATGGCTTGAGCCCCTAAGTACAGCGGAGGACAAAAAAACCAAAAACAAGGAGGACACTACCATGGCAGTAGTATCAATGAAACAGCTTCTTGAAGCAGGTGTACACTTTGGTCACCAGACAAGAAGATGGAACCCCAAAATGAAGCCCTACATCTTCACAGAAAGAAACGGTATCTACATTATCGATCTTCAGAAGACAGTTAAGAAGCTCGACGAAGCTTACAACTTCATTCACGAAGTTGCAGCAAACGGCGGCGAAGTTCTTTTCGTAGGCACAAAGAAGCAGGCTTCCGACTCTATCAAGGAAGAAGCAGAAAGAGCAAACGCTCACTATGTAAACGCAAGATGGCTCGGCGGTATGATGACAAACTTCAAGACTATTGAAAAGAGAATCAACAGACTTGAACAGCTTCATACAATGGAAACAGACGGCACATTCGATCTTCTCCCCAAGAAGGAAGTTGTTAAGCTCAACCTCGAAATCGAAAAGCTTGAAAAGTTCCTCGGCGGTATCAAGAATATGAAGAAGCTCCCCGGTGCTCTCTTCGTAGTTGACCCCCGCAAGGAAAAGATCTCCATCGCAGAAGCTAAGAAGCTCGGTATCCCCGTAGTAGCTATCGTAGATACAAACTGCGATCCTGATGAAATCGACTATGTAATCCCCGGCAACGACGACGCTATCCGTGCAGTAAAGCTCATCGCTGGTGCAATGGCTGACGCTATCATCGAAGCAAGACAGGGTACAACAGAAGCTATCGAACAGGTAGAAGAAGTAGCAGAAGAAACAGCAGAAGCTACAGAAGAATAATTAAAATTTATTACTATAATATAAAGGAGATAGAACAATGGCTATTTCAGCACAGGACGTAAAGCAGTTAAAGGAACTTACAAACTGCGGTATGATGGATTGCAAGAGAGCTCTTGAAGAATGCGGCGGCGATATCGATGCTGCTATCAAGTCACTTCGTGAAAAGGGTCTTGCAAAGGCTGCCAAGAAGTCAGGCAGAATTGCAGCAGAAGGTCTTGTATACACAAAGATTGACGAAGCTAAGAAGGTTGGCGTTGTTGTAGAAATCAACGTTGAAACAGACTTCGCAGCTAAGACAGACAGATTTATTGAATTCGTAGAGCTTATCGCTGACACAATTCTCGCAAACGATGTTGCAGACGTTGAAGCATTAAAGAACGTTAAGGCATTCGGTACAGAAGAACTCGTAGGCGACGTTCTTACAGAAAGAATTGCTACAATCGGCGAAAACATTCAGATCCGTCGTTTCAAGAAGATGTCAGGTGATCTCTTCACATATATCCACAACGGTGGCGGCTCCATCATTGGCTCTATGTTAAAGCTTGAAGCTGATGACGTAAACAGCGATGCAGTTAAGGCTTGTGCAAAGGATATCTTACTCCAGATCACAGCTTCTGCTCCTCAGTTCGTTTCTCAGGCAGACGTTCCTGCTTCTGTAATTGAAGAAGAAAAGGAAGTTCAGCTTCAGCTCGTTAAGAAGGAAAACGAAGAATCTGCTAAGCCCAAGCCTCAGAACGTTCTTGAAAAGATTGTAGAAGGCAGAATGAGAAAGTTTGCAGAAGAAATCTGCTTACTTGACCAGCCTTTCGTTAAGGATCCCAACATGACAGTTGCTAAGTACATTGCATCTGTAGGCGGCAACATCAAGGTTGTTGAATTCGCTCGTTTCGAAAAGGGCGAAGGTATCCAGAAGAAGGAAGACAACTTCGCTGATGAAGTTGCTTCAATGGTAAAATAATCCTTTTAACCGAAAACTACACGCTATTTAAATAGCAAAACTAACACACACAATAAGACGCCTTCGGTTTTCCGAGGGCGTTTTTTGCACAATCAACCGCCCGTTTGCTTTAAACATACGGGCGGTTAAGCTATTTACTTTTCCATATAAACGAACTGCAATTCTTCCGTTACAGTCTCTTCTTTAAATATCCTGTATCCCAGCTTCTGATAAAGCCTTATGTTATTGATACTTTTGGTGCTGGTGAAAAGCTCGTATCTCATGGAAGGAAACTGCTTTTCTATTTCCGATAAGAGCATCGAGCCGATACCCTTTTTCTGAAAATCGGGATGCACCATCAGCTTTCCTATATAAGCTGTGCCGTTTTCCTGATAGGCTCTTACAGAGCCGATAATAGTACCGCTTTCATCTGTAGCTTTTAAAATTACGCCCTTTTTAAATTCCTCATTCACTTCTTCTAAAGTTTGTTTTAGTGGTGGGATGTCGGTAGTATTAAACAGCTTAGCTTCGCTCTGATATGCGATATACTGAAGAGAAAGTATTTCTTTCAGATCTTCCTTACAGGCTTTTTCTATAACTACCATAGCTTATTTCAGAGAATCAATATATCTGCAGGCAGAAATTGCCGCAGTAGCACCGTCAGCTGTTGCTGTGGTTATCTGTCTTACTGACTTTGTTCTGCAGTCGCCTGCAACAAATACGCCTTCAAGAGTAGTTTCAGGCAGACAAGATTCGTCGGCTTCGATATAGCCGTATTCATTCAGCTTTACAATGTCTTTGAAGGGTTCGTTTTCGGGCTGCTGACCGATGGCTACGAATACACCGTCTACTAAAAGCTCAGTTTCTTCTCCGTTTACTGAAAGGAGAAGTCCCTTGAATTCGTTCTCTCCCAGTATCTTTGATACGGTTGCGGAAAGTATTACCTTGACGTTGCTTTTACTTTCAATGTCATTCTGAAGTTTCTGTTCGCCTGTTAAGAAGTCAAGATTTTGCACTACAGTTACATCCTTGCAGATATCGCTGAGCATAACCGCCTCCTGTAAAGCGGTATTGCCGCCGCCGATTACAGCTACGGATTTATCTTTATAGAATGCACCATCGCATACTGCACAGTAGGAGATGCCTTCACCGACAAAATCATTTTCTCTGTCTATACCAAGCTGTCTGTGATGTGAACCTGTAGCTATAATAACCGCTTTTCCTTCAAATTCTCCGCCATCGCAGATAACCTTGTAGCCGTTATCAGACTTTTCGATTTTATTTACTGTGTCAAGCTCTATTTCAGCACCCTGACCAAGTGCCTGATCTACCAGCTTATCAGCAAATTCTGTGCCGCTCATTACGGTAAAGCCGGGGTAGTTTTCAACTCTTGGTGAATGGGTTATCTGCCCGCCAAAGGTGGATTTTTCAATTACAAGAGCAGTCTTTTCTGCTCTTCTTGCATATATTGCGGCAGTAAGACCTGCAGGGCCTGCACCGATTATTACTATATCGTACATATTTAAAATTCCTTTATCTGAGTAATCACGCCTTCGCAGAAAACTGCGAAGGCGTAAATCTGTTTAGTTGTTTTCAATAAATGCCTTGATGTTGGAAAGGTTTGAAATCTTTTCAACGTTGCCGTCTGTAATCTTTACAAGAGTAGGAGCCTGACGGATATCAAACTGCTTTGCAAGATCGGGATTTTCATCAGCGATTACTTCTTCAAAGCCGATGCCTGCTTTTTCAAGGAAGTGAACTGCCATCTTGCAGTTGGGGCAGGTTGTTGTAGCGAAAAGAATGAGCTTGTCCTCCGCAGCCTTTACTGTAGTTTCTTCATGCTTTTCTTCTGCAGTTGCCGCCTTTGAAGGTGTCTTACCCTCGAACTTTTCAGGGTTATATACCTTTCTTTCCTTGTATTCCTGAGCCTTACCATCGTTCCAGTTCTTAACGGGACGATAGTAACCTGTGATACGGCTGTAAACCTCTGTTACTTCGCCACATTCGGGGCAAACTGCAACTTCACCTGAGATATAACCGTGATTTTTACATACAGAGTATGTGGGAGAAAGGGTGTAGTAGGGAAGCTTGTAGTTCTGAGCGATAGTGCGGATAAGAGATGCCGCAGATTTCCAGTCAGGAAGCTTTTCACCGAGGAATGCGTGGAATACCGTACCTGACGTATAAAGCGTCTGAAGCTCATCCTGAATATCGAGAGCCGCAAAGATGTCGTCTGTATAACCAACAGGTAAGTGTGAAGAGTTTGTATAATAGGGAGCACCACCCTGAGTTCTGTCTGTAGCTGTTACAATGTCGGGGTAGTGGCTTACGTCGTGCTTTGCAAGACGGAAGCTTGTGGATTCAGCAGGAGTAGCTTCGAGGTTGTAAAGATCACCGTACTTTTCCTGATAGTCGGAGAGTCTTTCTCTCATATGATTTAATACTTCCTTGGTGAATTCCTGTGTTTCAGCGTGTGTAAGGTCCTTCTTAAGCCATCTTGCGTTAAGACCAACTTCGTTCATACCAACAAGACCGATTGTGGAGAAGTGGTTTGCAAACGTGCCGAGGTAACGCTTTGTATAAGGATAAAGACCTTCGTTAAGGAGTTTTGTGATGACCTCTCTCTTTATCTTGAGTGAACGAGCGGAGATATCCATAAGTCTGTCAAGATTCTTATAGAATTCTTCCTTGTCCTTTGCAAGATAAGCAATTCTGGGCATATTTATCGTTACAACGCCTACAGAACCTGTGCTTTCGCCGCTACCGAAGAAACCGCCTGACTTCTTACGCAGTTCACGAAGGTCAAGTCTCAGTCTGCAGCACATACTACGAACGTCGCTGGGTTCCATATCGCTGTTGATATAGTTTGAGAAATAAGGTGTGCCGTACTTTGAAGTCATTTCAAAGAGCAGCTTGTTGTTTTCTGTTTCAGACCAGTCAAAGTCGCCGGTAATTGAATATGTGGGAATAGGATACTGGAAGCCTCTGCCGTTAGCGTCGCCTTCGATCATAGTTTCGATAAACGCCTTGTTTACCATATCCATTTCCTTCTTGCAGTCCTTGTACTTGAAGGGCATTTCCTTACCGCCTACGATAGCGTTAAGCTCTGCAAGGTCGTTGGGCACTGTCCAGTCAAGTGTGATGTTTGAGAAGGGAGCCTGTGTACCCCAGCGAGAAGGTGTATTTACGCCGTAGATAAAGGACTCGATGCACTTCTTAACCTGATCATAGCTTAAGTTGTCAGCCTTTACAAAGGGAGCAAGATATGTGTCAAAGGATGAGAATGCCTGAGCACCTGCCCATTCGTTCTGCATGATACCGAGGAAGTTTACCATCTGGTTGCAGAGTGTTGCAAGATGCTTTGCAGGAGCAGACGTGATCTTACCCGTAACACCACCGAGACCTTCCTTGATAAGCTGCTTTAAGGACCAACCTGCACAGTAGCCTGTAAGCATTGAAAGATCGTGGATGTGGATATCTGCATTTCTGTGAGCGTTGGAGATTTCATCGTCATAGATTTCAGATAACCAGTAGTTAGCTGTGATAGCACCGGAGTTGCTTAAGATAAGACCACCTACAGAGTAGGTAACTGTGGAGTTTTCCTTAACTCTCCAGTCGGTAACCTTAACGTAGCTGTCTACTATGTTCTTATAGTCAAGAACTGTAGACTTCATATTACGGAGCTTTTCTCTCTGTCTTCTGTAAAGGATATATGCCTTTGCAACGTCAGCATAACCGGCCTGTACAAGAACAGATTCAACGCTGTCCTGAATATCCTCTACTGCGATAAGGTGATCTTCTATTTTAGGCTCAAAATCAGCCGTAACCTTTAACGATAAAAAATCAATGATATTAGGATTGTATTCCTTTTCCTGAGCTTCAAAAGCTCTGCTTATAGCTTCGGAAATCTTGCTGATATCAAATTCAACTACTTTTCCGTTTCTTTTTACAACATTGTACATATTGTCATTCCTTCCTCTCTTTTTTTATACCCGTTTTTTCGGGAGTGTAAGTCAAGTATAATACATTTCACTTGATTTGTCAAGAGGTAAAATACAATATAAAGTAAGAAATTTTAAAGCACACCACAATATATAGTGTTTATACACCTCGCAAATTTGCCTTTGTTAAGCGTTCTTTAGTAATGTTCAACAAATATTGCATAGAATTTTTGTCATATCCGCTATACCCATTTTCGATAAGATCGCCCGAATCCTGAAAGCCTTGAAGGAAATATCTGTCAGCTTTTTCTATCCAACGGGATATGTTTTTCATATCCTCTTCATTATGCAGCTCTTTTACAACTGTAGTGCGGAATTCATAAGGGACAGCCCCCGATAAAAGAAAATCAACGCTTTTTTCAATTCTTGATATATCAAGAGAGGGAAGACCTGCTGTCTTAGCATACTTTTCCTTACTGTTCTTTATATCCATTGCTACGTAGTCGATAAGACCTTTATTAACAAGGTCAATGAGTATGTCAGGGTTATAGCCGTTGGTATCAAGCTTTACCAGATACCCCATTTCCTTTATCCTGCGGATAAACGCCTCTAAATCAGGATATAGGGTAGGCTCACCCCCTGTAATGCAGACGCCGTTTAAAATTCCCTTTCTCTTATTTAAAAAGGAGAAGAATTCTTCCTCGCTTATATAATCATCATCAATATTCGTTACAAGTGACGCATTGTGGCAGAAGGGACAACGAAAATTGCACCCTGCTAAAAAAACGGTACAAGCCATTTTTTCAGGGTAGTCAAGTAACGTCAGCTTTTGCAGTCCTTTTATTTTCATAATATATAGTACCTCTTTAATTTATTCTACTTCCGGCAGAGAAATATTGTGTACTTCGCTAAGATATATCTCAAACCTATGTAAAAAGTATTCAAACGCCTGTCTGTCGCTTCCGCCGCTGACATATAGCATATGATTCCACCAGCATGCATACGCATTCTGATCTTTGATTACATTTTCCGTGTACCACTCTATAAATAAGTCAGAATACTTTAATTTATCCTGATAACCACAGAAACCAAAAGCAAGATCCATCCCCAAAAGAAAATCTCTAAAAGAAATAAGAGAAGGCTGTCCGAAATACATACCCGGTCTCTTTTTTATGCGTGCAAAAAGTTCAAGTTCATCAAAATTGCATTTATTTTCTGCCATAGTTTTTGTTCTCCTTGTAAAACTGTACATAAATATTATACCATTTTATCAATGTGGATTCAATAACAAAACCACCGAATTTTCGGTGGTTTTGGGGTTATATGTAACGCTTGTATAATTCGATACAGTAAAGACAGCATTCTTCCATATCTGCTAAGAATGAGACTACATCAATATCATCTATATGCATGGTAGCTTCTTTTTTATTTTTTTCACCTGCCCAGGTTTTAGATATATAGATGTGCTTTACGTTTCTTATATCTTTTAAGCTGTATATAAGCTCTGCAAGTTCGATAAGCTCTTTTGCATCTTTATTATGCTTTCCCGCGGGAAAGTCACAGTCGCAATGCCCACTTGTTACACCGTATCCATAGGTTTCACCGGCAATGCACATTTTTAAGTCATGCTTCGTCCCGGGTTTAAAGTGGTATTTTGATTTGCTCATAGCAATATCATAATCTTTAATGTTTACAGAATCGTTTATTGCACCATAGAGAAAATAACACATTATTGATAATACCTCCTTATTTATATCTCGGATTTCTGCAAATACCATTGAAGTCTTTCTTCGGGGTCAATACTATCTATAGAAAGAATTTCAACATTGTCCCATATTTCTTTAAGTGTTTTTCCGTCAAAAATGGGTGCACTTGAAAAATCATCAAAATTATTGTAGCAGTAGTTGTCATCTTCATGGTTTGGTAACCCAAACCAGTAAATATCGGGGATATGCTTTCCTTTAATAAATGTCGGTAGGGGTAATGCGATAAATCTGCTTTTCTTTTGCTTGGGGCATTTTCCCATCCAGCAGTATTGAAAGTCAGGGTAACTAATAACATTGAATTCTATTTCAATGCACATGCTGTTATTCAGATCAATGGAAAATAATTTTGTTATGTCGTCAAAGGAAATCATAGAGTCACCGCCTTTATATTAACTATAGCATAAATAAAACAAAAAATCAATGGTTTACTGTAGTTTGAAATAAACCCTTCGCTTTGGCGATGGTGTAATTTTAGTTTGTGCTATCAGCAAAACACCATCAAGCCTTTTTATCTTTCCTCAAAAAACAATCCGGGAGAAGAAGGAAGAACGAAGAGAGAAAAGAGAAAAATAAAAGCCAATCTTCTTTTGAAGATTGGCTTTTATTTTTGGCGGAGAGTGTGAGATTCGAACTCACGTGGGGTTGCCCCCAAACGGTTTTCAAGACCGCCTCGTTATGACCACTTCGATAACTCTCCGTATATATAAAGCAGAGCAAAACTCTCGTTTCACAACTGCTTTAATATTATATCATATCTTAACTTATTTGTCAACACTAAAATTTAAAAAATTTTTTAAAAATTTTTAAAAAAACTATTGACAAACTATCAAAGAGGTGATATAATAATTAAGTCGTTTGGATGGCGAATAAAAAATCAAATATTGGGGTGTCGCCAAGCGGTAAGGCACTTGACTCTGACTCAAGCATTTCCGGGGTTCGAATCCCTGCACCCCAGCCAAAAAAAGACCTGATGCAATGCATCAGGTCTTTTATCTTTATGCACCTACAGGGTGCATAAAATTTCACGTTTTGCCGTAAGACAAAATATTTCACCGTGTGACAGCACGATTTCACTATAATTATAGACGAACGTTGATTTTTCGTTTTATGTATGCTATACTGATAAAAAGGAGGGATTTAAATGGAATATACAACCTTTAGTCCCGTTGACGACCGCTTCGGCTTTAAGACAAACGGCACTTTCAAAACCGCCTATGATAGTGAAAGGGTAGTAATTCTCACCATATTTGGGATAATCATTTTCTTCCTTGTGGCTGCAGTCGTTTGTTTTATTTTCGGTTTTCAGATGATATTTACCCCGCCTGATATAGATAAGACGGTTTATGAATACGAGCAGGGAAACAGAGTTATTTTTGGCTTTAATACCGCGGAATACGGACTGCTTATAATATCTATGATCATCTTTTTTATTATGGCTATTTTAAGTACAGCCGCACTTATTGTAGCTTTTGCAATTTTAAAATCAGGAAAAAACAATTCCTATAAGGCTGATGAAACTCGTATGGAAATTATTCAGCAGGGCAGAAGAAAAAAAGTATCGGTCATAAATTATGCCGACGTTATAAAGGTTGACTACAGAGAACGTAAATTCCTCTTTTTAGGTGGTTTTGACGTCTTTGTACATACTAATAAAAAAGTTCATGAATTCAGGTTTATCCATAACCGCTTATCAAAGGTTATAGGAATTACCGAAACTCCCTTCAATATCATTTTAGAACGTACAGGCGTTGTGAAAAGACCTGAATACTGATTTCATGATTTTATAAAAATAAGACCGCAGGCTGAAAAGCCTGCGATTTTGGTATATATGTTGACTTTTTATAATGTATATGTTATAGCAAATAAAGGGGTTGTTATAATTTTTGTATTCGCTGTTTGGTAATTTAAACAAAATGGTGAAACAAGGATATGAATTATCACTATATTTAAAAAAGGAGCGATATTATGATTGATATCACAGAAAAAATGTATGAAAAGGTAAAATCAATAATTGAGACCTGGTCAGAAGATGATATTTACGCTATTTCTTTTTTTGTCAACTCAAATGAATCTTATGAGTATAAGGAGTTCAGCAACGTTTCGTATTTTGCTGTAAGCTATAATACGGAAGATGATTGCGACAGAGCAAAGCAATATGCGGAAGAGCGATGGAATTATGCTTTCTGGCGACAGGATGAAATTCCCGTCATCGATCCCTTTGAACCTGATGAGCTGACCGACCTGCTTTTTAAGTGGTACGAAGAAAACGGTATTACCGATATCGGATGCGAAGATGAAGATAGCTACGACAGTAATTTCAACTATATCGGCAAAGGTCCGGTGGGACATTATGAGCTTCTGACAATAGTGTCAGAGGTTGCAAAACGCCTTCAGGAAGAGGGATATATAGAAAATCATTTTGGGAAAAAGCTCCCCGTTATCGTTCATGGACTTGAATATGCCTGGTTTGACATTGAAGCTACACAAAAGGCAAACCCGAATGGTGAAGCGGACGTATTCTTAAAGGCTATGAAAAAATTGGGTATGGTTTAATCGCTTTATTTGTTTTTACAAAGTAATTTCCCTACAGAGCAAACCGCATTAAAATTGTGACCGCAGACTGAAAAGCCTGCGGTCCTTTGCATATATGAATGGAGGTAATATGAAGGTTACTTTACTATAAGCTGACTGCCGTCATAATCTACAGTCAGGGTAGTACCGGGTGCAACGTCATCGGCGATTATCTTTCTTGCTATAAGGGTTTCCACCTTACGCTGAATAAATCTCTTTAAGGGTCTTGCACCAAAGCTTGGATCAAAGCCGCCCTCGACTACGTATTCCTTTGCCTTATCAGAAATCTCAAAGCCTATCTCCTTATCGGAAAGACGCTTCTTAAGATCGTCAAGCATAAGGTCAACGATGCGGAATATCTCAGACTTTTTAAGAGGCTTGTAGAATACGATCTCATCCAGTCTGTTTAAAAATTCAGGGCGGAAATGGGTTTTAAGAAGCTTTTCAACCTGCCCCTTAGCATCCTCTGTAATTTCGCCATCTTCTCCTATTCCTTCAAGGATATAATTTGAACCTAAGTTTGAGGTCATTATAATAATAGTATTCTTAAAGTCTACTGTACGTCCCTGAGAGTCGGTAATTCTGCCGTCGTCTAACACCTGAAGAAGAATATTGAATACGTCGGGGTGTGCTTTTTCCACTTCGTCAAGAAGAACTACCGCGTAGGGCTTTCTTCTTACAGCTTCGGTAAGCTGACCGCCCTCTTCATATCCCACGTATCCCGGAGGTGCGCCTATAAGACGGCTTACGCTGAATTTCTCCATATATTCGGACATATCAATGCGGACAATGTTATGCTCGTCATCAAATAAAGACTCGGCTAACGCCTTTGCAAGCTCCGTCTTACCAACGCCCGTAGGGCCTAAGAAAAGGAATGAGCCTATCGGCTGATTGGGATTTGCAATACCTGCTCTTGAACGAAGAATTGCCTCACTCACCTTTGTTACAGCCTCATCCTGACCAATTACTCTGCCGTGCAGGATATTTTCCATAGAGAGCAGTTTTTCTCTTTCTCCCTCCATAAGCTTTGATACAGGGATTCCTGTCCAGCGGCAGATTATCTTTGCAATCTCTTCCTCAGTTACCTTGTCACGAAGGAAGGTGTTCGATTTGCTCGTTTCTGCCTTTTCTTCCTCTGCTTGAAGCTCCTTCATAAGCTGGGGCAGTTTGCCGTATCTCAGCTCTGCAACCTTGTTAAGATCATAAGTTCTTTCAGCCTGCTCAATAAGACTGTTGGTAGCTTCTATCTCCTCACGGAGCTTCTGTACCTTGGATATAGCGGACTTTTCATTCTCCCACTTTGCTTTCATTTCGTTAAACTTTTCTCGCATTGCGGCAAGCTCCTGCTGAACATCTGCGAGATGCTCGACAGAGATGCGGTCTGTTTCCTTTTTAAGAGCCGCCTCTTCAATTTCGTGCTGCATAATGCTGCGGCGGATATCGTCAAGCTCTGAGGGCATAGATTCCATCTCGGTCTTTATAAGGGCACAGGCTTCGTCCACAAGATCTATTGCCTTGTCTGGAAGAAATCTGTCAGAAATATATCTGTTTGAAAGGGTAGCGGCGGCAATAAGTGCCGCATCGTGTATCTTTACACCATGGAATACTTCATATCTGTCCTTTAAGCCACGGAGAATTGAAATAGTATCCTCTACTGTAGGTTCGTCAACCATTACAGGCTGAAATCTTCTTTCGAGGGCGGCATCCTTTTCAATGTACTGTCTGTACTCGTCTAAGGTAGTAGCACCTATACAGTGAAGCTCGCCTCTTGCAAGGAGCGGCTTTAAGAGGTTTCCTGCATCCATTGCACCATCAGTCTTACCTGCACCTACGATCGTGTGAAGCTCGTCTATAAAGAGTATTATCTGACCTTCAGATTTCTTTATAGTCTGGAGTACCGCTTTAAGTCTTTCTTCAAATTCGCCTCTGTACTTTGCACCTGCAACTAAAGCACCCATATCAAGGGAGAATATCTGTCTTTCCTTAAGGTTTTCAGGAACGTCACCTCTTACTATTCTCTGGGCGAGACCCTCGGCAATAGCAGTCTTACCAACACCCGGCTCACCGATAAGAACAGGGTTGTTCTTTGTCTTACGGGAAAGAATACGGATGGTATTTCTTATTTCACTGTCTCTTCCTATAACAGGGTCTAACTTGTTGTGTCTTGCAAGCTCTGTCAGATCCTGACCGTACTTTTTCAGCACGTCATAGGTGTCTTCGGGGTTCTGACTTGTAACTCTTGCACTGCCTCTTATCTGCTGTAAGGCGGAAAGAAAATCCTTTTCGTTAATTCCAAAGGAGTTAAAGAGTTCTTTAATTTCCTTCTGCGGCTTTGCAAGCAGTCCCAAAAACAGATGCTCAACGGAGATATATTCATCTCTCATCTGCTTTGCCTTTTCTTCAGCTTCGGTAAATGCTTTGTCAAGGTCGTTTGAAATGTAAACCTTATCAGGTTCACGACCTGTTCCCGTAACCTTTGAAATGCCGTTTACGAGTTGTTCAGTCTTTTTTGTTAGACTGTCAGCGTCAATTCCCATCTTCTTTATAAGCTGGGGGATAAGTCCTTCTTCAGCCTGAAGTAAAGCTAAAAGCAGGTGCGGTTGTTCGATGTTCATATTCTGATATGAAACAGCGAGGTTCTGTGCTGAGGAAATGACTTCCATTGATTTTTCGGTTAAGTTGTTTGTGTTTAACATATCATAATGCCACCTTTCTTTTGTTCTCAGAGGATGATCTTAGTCTCTTTCATTCTTTCTTTATATAATTTATCAATCAGCAGGAGTGCTGTTTTCCTGTCTGACAGATATTCAAAATAAATTTTTATAAGCTTATCAATAAATCTTACGTATTCGGAAATAGATGATGCGATCTCGTCAGGCGTTACCTCTTTACCGTTGCGTGTTTTGGGCATATTAAGTGTTCTTTCCATTCTGTCGCCGTCAATTTCTGCAATTACATCGGCAATGCCTTTAAGATAATGGCATTCTATTTTTAAAAAGCAGTTGTAAAAATCATTTATAGCAGAGGATAAAGCTTCGTTCTGTGTACGGAAGCTCACCTTCAGCTTGCCAAGATGATTTCCTTCACGGCAAAGCTCCACCGCATAGCGAATAGTAGGTTTATATTTGTAGGGTAGAGGACTGCGGATGAGCATACCGCTGTCGCCTGATGCGGTCTGTAGTCTGAAAATGTCGTTATCAAGCATCCGCATCATGTTTTCCATAATGCTCCTCATTCTTGTTTCGGGAGTTTCCACCGACAGCTTTTCAGCTAAAATCCTGTCAATGAGTGAGGAACGGCTGATACCCATTCTGTAAGCTAGATTATCCACAGCACGCACTATATCGTCACTAAGCACTAAGCTATATACGCTCTTACTCATATTATATCCTATCCTTTCGGTTTTTCTCTATCACGATTTGATTGTAGCACAAATTTAATAACTTGTCAAGAGATTTATATAAAATTCTTTACGAGTTATGAAATTGTTCTACGAAAACTTATGTAACACAATCCCTTTACTGTTTGTTTTTACCAAAATGTACCAATATCTTTTGTGTATTATATAGAATGCAATAGTATAGTATTGATTTGTGAGGGGATGGATGGTATTATTATATTGAGGGAATAGAATGCCAGAGAGTGTTATTGCACACGTTTTATTTTCTCAAACATAAAGCCTAATTTATCAGAAAGGAATGAAATGAAAATGCAAAAAAAGAGAATTGTTAGTTTACTAATCGCAATGTCGATGATGGTGTCTCTAATCGGAAGCAACTTAGTTTCTGCAGAAGAAGTTTTAATCGAAACTGTTACCGATCAAATTGCGGATGAAAAAACTGTTGTTAATGAAGAAACGTCTGTTGAAACAGCAGAAAATGAGTATGTTTACAGTGATGGTGATCTTGATATTTTTCAGTTGGCAAATGCCAAACTTGCAGATTTTGAAATTCCTGAAATTATTTCACTTAAAGATATTAAAACGAATATGAATGTAAATCGTCTTTATTTACAGGAAAATGACGAGTACACGGCAATATTTCAAAATAAAGATGGTTCAAAAACAATGTATTTATTTAATGAACCGATAAAATATACTGATAAATACGGTGTAATGAGGGATAAGCAAACCGAACTTACAAGCTCTGTTGATTCAGTAGATAAATCGCTTAATGGTGCATATATTTACGTTAATGAAGAAAATGATGTAAATACCTTTTTTCCAAGCGTTTTATCTCAGGAAACAGGTATGCTCGTAAAGAATGATAAATACGAAATAGAATTTTCTCCAAAAACAGAAGATGACGTAAAGGCGTCAGCTTCTGAGATTGTTACAAAGCTTTCATCCTACGGACACAAAAAAGATTATGTTGAATATGATAACGTGTTCGGTGAAAATTCAACTATACAGTACAGTGCGTCTATCAATGGAATGAAGGAAGATATAGTTTTAAATTCCTATGAAGGTATAAATGAATTTTCATTTACTATTACAACTAACGGACTTAAAGTTGTTGATGTAGGCGATTACTTTGTTTTGGTTGACCCTGCTACAAACGAAGAGGTAGGCGGAATAAGCGAGGTAATAGTATTTGATAGCTCCAGAATTTCAAAAACTATAGTTGAACAGGACTGTGTTGTTGATTACAGTGCTGTTGAGGAAGAAGCAAATAATAAATATACTATAACTATAACCATAAGTGAGGAGTTTTTAAAGTCAGAAGCTGTTTATCCTGTAACCATCGACCCGTCTATTGCTCTTGCACCAACAGGCAGCGGCACTTCTAAAACAATAATTGATACTCCTATATACAGCGGAAAAGCTACTACCAATTACGGCTCTTATTCAATAGGTACTGCAGGATATCAGGATAGTACTCTTGGTATAGGACGAATATTACTTCGTTTTCCCGGTCTTGAAAATCATTCTGTATTTCCTTTTTTAAGATACAGTGAAATAAAAAGTGCAACACTATATATGACAGAGGGAACAGGTAATTCGGCAACATCAAACCTTGAGCTCAGAGTGCCGAATATAAGCAACTGGGCAGAAACATATCCTACTTTTGCAAACGCTAATACCTCATCGAGTAGCGTATACGGCTCGGCAACTATCAGCAGTAGCGGAACAATACAGTTTGATATTACAGAATTTGCAAAACAATGGAGCTTAGGATTTGTAGATATAAAAAAAGGTATAATGATTAAAAATAAAAACGAAACCAGCACAAGCTACAGACGTTCCTTTTATATGAGTGAGTATTCAAGCTCAAAACCTCGTATTGTTATCAAATGGGAACCGTTAAAGGATGGTATGGCGTATATGCTAAAGACCGTTACTGATGGAGCAAACGATGGGATGTGTTTAACAGGACAAGGGTATACTTTGAAAAAGAGAGAGATTGAGTTTAACGAAAATGAACAGGAAAATGAACATATCGAATGGTACTCAAATCCTTCTCAGATATGGAGTATTAAATTATCTCAAATAGGTGGATATATTCTTTATAGAACCGGAATGAGCGATAGTATTCTTGAAGTAAATTATGCAATATCATCTACATACAATAATCAACTAACAATTGCACAATGCAGCAGTGAAACCAATCCTTATTATTGCTGGGACATAGTTAAAGTAAGCAAATCACGATTTGCATTAAAAAATAAAGTGACAGGCTATTGGGTAGCAAGTGATGAAAATGATAATATGTACCTGAGCGGTGTAGAAAATGATCGTCAGATATTTACATTGACGGAGGATAATCACGAACTATACTGGGATGGCACATATCAGGGACAACAAGGGCATTATCAATTAAATGTGGTATTACATGAAGGCTGTATAAATGAAACATCAGATTTCACTATGAATGATGTAAAGAATGCTATAGAGCAATGGAATGGTATAACGGATAAAATAACCGTTAGTGCCTATTTATATGAATTGCCAGAAAATGCCGAGGATGGATTGTTAGTAGATGTCTATTCAAAGGAATTTGGTACTTTTGAAAATACAGTAAATGCAGTATTTATACCTAATGGTACATACAATAGTTCAACTTCGATTTCTGATGATCAGGCTGATGCTATTATGAATGGTACTGTGGAACGAGGGGTAATATTTGTGAATTTGACAAATAGCCAATTTAGCACGAATAGTAGAGAACAAAAATTAGCAACTTTAACGCACGAAGTAGGGCATGCGTTATTCTTACAGCATACAGGTTATTATGTCAATCAATACGCAGGTGGTGCTACTGATGGAATATATACCGCTTGTTCTATAATGCAAATTAGCAATTTATCGACATTGGTCATAACTCCTTACGATAAAAGTAACTTGATTAAGAAATGGAGTGAAATGCCATGAAAAACAAAATAAAGCTTGTATCACTTATCCTCTCTTTATTAACCCTTTTCGGCTGTGCGGAAAAGCCTTTGCAAAGTAGTGGCGAAAGCTCTGTGACAAATAGCGAGGTATCATCAACGGATGTTGCTTCTTTGGTATCTGAAGATGAAGAGTCAGCTACAGTTAATGAAAATAAGGAGCAATTTCTGAAAGCCCCCGAAGGAGCAGATGGATTTGTATATGACAGAGAAACCTTCAGATTTACTACAAAAGATGAAATGGAAGTGCGGGGAGGGATGATGGATCCTCATACTCCTTATGTGAAAGAATACGATGAATATATACAGTATTACAAAGAAAATAATTATATTTATGTAAAGGTCAGTATTGCAGGAGAGAGCTTTAGTGTAATTAATAGCAAGATGGGAAATACTTGCTTATTTAGCAATGAAAAAAATATGGACGGTGTCTTTACCCCTGTGCTTATAGAGGAGGTAGTGGATTCGTTAGGGAATAAAGTTACCGTAAGCAAGGGTGATATAGTCTATGTTCATGAATGGTATAGTAAAGTTTCAGAAAAACTTATTAAGCTGTGGGAGGATACACTTGCACAGGATAAAGAGAATTATATAGAAAACGAATATAATGATTTTGAAGTAAGGGAAAAAATAATTGACTATTCTAAAGCTCACACAAATGATAATTCGATAAAACTATATTATGCTTATCCTATGGAACAGGGAAAGTCTTATCTGGTGCTTATAAAAAATGAAAAGCTTACAAATTCTCTTGATATGGATATGTATGACACCTGGCCGTATGTTTTAAATCTTGGTGACTCAGCACCCGATTCTTATAAAGATACTGATTTTTTTCTGTATTTTTACTATCAATACGAAATATTATGGAAGGCGTGTAAAGACCTCTACGGCTCATATTTTGATTAAGAAATGGAGTGAAATGCCATGAAAAACAAAATAAAGCTTACAGCACTTATCCTCTCTTTATTAACCCTTTTCGGCTGTGCGGAAAAACCTTTGCAAAGTAGTGGCGAAAGCTCTGTGACAAATAGCGAGGTATCATCAACGGATGTTGCTTCTTTGGTATCTGAAGATGAAGAGTCAGCTGATAAAAAGGATGAAGAAAAGGAATACTATACATTTTCCTTTTCCTATGATAGATATGAGGTTACAAATGAGTATTACCTGAAAAATCACACGGATGAAAAGGGAGCGTATATCGAAATTGATAGTTGCCCTTTAGAAGCTAATAAAAGAGACCTGAAATTCGGCGGTCAGATGATTACGGGGGTAAAGGAACTGTTAAAGCTGTCCGACAACGGCGAAAAATGCATTGTTGTAAAAGCAACAGTTTCAGGCGATAGCTATGCACTCAATGGTAGATACTGTGGTGATTGGCAGTCAAGTGAATTTGATGATGAGTTTTACTATAAAGGATACGATTGTGTCTATACACCCGTAAGGATTGAGGCTATAGTTGACGCTAATGGTACAAACAGCAGTATAAAAGCGGGCGATACCTATTATTTAAAGGAAGATTACAGGGTAATAAATGAGAATTATAGCAAAGCTATACAGGATTACAGAAATTCACTTATTATAGCTGAGGCAAACCATCATTGGTTTCAGGATGTGGGAATATTTGAAGACTTTGACAGTTTCCCGATAAATCATAAAAAACTTTTATCTTATGCAGAAGATAATAAGGATAAGGCTATAGTTTCCGAAAGAGCATTTCCGCTGGAGCAGGGAAGAACATATCTGCTTATAATCAGAGAAAAGGCAGGAGAGATATCTGATGACTTAAAAGAGCTTTTAGGGGATAGTAAGGAGCTTGCTTATTATGCATATCCCTTTGACGTAAGCATTGAACCTGAAATAAAAAGCAAGGCTTTTGAGTGTCTTAATGATATTGAATTTTATAAACAGCTCTATAACGAAGCCAAAGACCTCTACGGCTCATATTTTGAATAAGAAATGGAGTAATATGCCATGAAAAACAAAATAAAGCTTACAGCACTTATCCTCTCTTTATTAACACTTTTCGGCTGTGCGGAAAAGCCTTTGCAAAGTAGTGGCGAAAGCTCTGTGACAAATAGCGAGGTATCATCAACGGACAGCGTTTCTTCTTTGGATTCAGAAGCTACAGAAAGTACAGAATCAGTGGATGAAAACTGGATAAAGGGAAAAGAAAATTGTGAAACCTTTTCATTTGACAAAAACAGTTTCTCGTTTACTAACAGCTATTATGAAACCGATAAAACCTATGATTCCCATGGATTTTCTCCGTATGACGGTGCTACTCTTGAAAAATACATTTCGAAAAAGGAAACGGGTATATTTATAAAGGGGAGAATCGCAGGAGAAAGTTATAACGCATTCTACACAGGATATAATCAATTGTTTTTTGATAATTCTGACGCAGCAAATAAATCAGGTAAAACAGTCGGAAACAGAATTTCATATCCTCCCTGCTATCATATTGTGCTTACACCTGTTGTTGTAGAAGAAATAATCGACGATAGAACATACGGTACATCCCTTAAAGTAGGAGATATAGTTTATGTTACAGAAAACTATTATATAGTGTCGAATAATGCTATTAAGGTTATTGAAGCCAAAAAAAATTACACTCTCAATTCATTGGCGTTGCCTGAAAAAGAGGAATTGACACAAAATACGGAAAGACGATACAACGAGGAAATTGATCTTCATAATCAACTTTTAAGTGGACACTCCGATAAGGTAGCAATGGGTGAAATTTTGTATCCAATGGAAAAAGATAAATCGTATTTGCTTTTTGTAACCGAAAAGCATGACTATAAAGAGATTGACGAAGAGAATGTCAAGATTTGCAAAACATACCTGAATTTTAATCTTTCAGATGATGCACCGCCATTCAATCCTTGTTCGGTTATGGATTCGTATGAAATATTGGCAAGTTGTGTCACACCATATGATAAAAGTAATTTATTTAAGAAATGGAGTGAAATGCCATGAAAAACAAAATAAAGCTTGTATCACTTATCCTCTCTTTATTAACCCTTTTCGGCTGTGCGGAAAAGCCTTTGCAAAGTAGTGGCGAAAGCTCTTTACAAAATAGTGAAATATCGTCAACAGACAGCGTTTCTTCTTTGGATTCAGAAGCTACAGAAAGTACAGAATCGGTGGACGAAAACTGGATAAAGGGAAAAGAAAATTGTGAAACCTTTTCTTATAATAAGGATAATTATACCTTTACAAATTATTATTATGAAACAGGTGAGTCTTATGATCCTTATGGGTATTACCCTTACGATGAAAATACTTTTGAAGAATTCAAAGCAGAAAAAAAAGGAGTGATTGTAAAAGCGAGGGTTGTAGGAGATAGCTATAATGCAGTTCTTACTGGTTACAGCCAGCTTTTCTTTGATAACTCCGACCTTGAGACCAGAGCTTCTGTGACTGTAGGTAATAGAGTTAATCATCCATACTGTTATTTTTATACGCTCACCCCTGTTATTATTGAAGAAATAGTAGATGACGGAATATACGGTACGTCCATAAAGGTGGGGGAAGTGGTTTATGTAATGGAGGAGTATTACAAAATATCAGAAAATGTAATTCAAATTATTAAGAATGATGGAGAACGTTTAGTGAAGAAATCTGAGGCTGAATACGGTGCAGAAATAGCGAAATCCCGAGAAAAAGAGTTGAAAGAGAAGTTAGAGTTACATGCCAAGCTCCTTGAAAATCACCCTGAGGGTGTTGTAATGGGTGAAATTGCATATCCGATGGAAAAAGATAATTCTTACCTGCTTTTTATAGACGAAAACATTGGAACTACAAATATTGATGAAGAAGGATTCAGGGTTTGTAGAATGTATATTAATTTTAATCTTTCAGCGGATGAGCCGACTTCTTATGGAGAGAAAATGGATGCAAAAATGAACAGATATAAAAGATATAAGGAGTTCTGGGAGGAAGCCAAAGCCCTTTACGGCTCATATTTTGAATAAGAAAACACACCGTACAGTAAAATGTACGGTGTTTGCTTTGGCAGGTAAATTGTTGTTTATAGGGTTGCACCCGCGGGCAGTTCCGCCTACGGCGGTTTGCGTTTTGACGATGAATTGCGGGCGTCTGATAGACGCCCCTACGGCATTTTTATAATCAAAAACAAGGCGGCAAATAGCCTACAAACCTTGATATAAACGGGGGTTGGGGCGGTAGCCCCAAAGGGTCACAAGGGGCGGTAGCCCCTCATTTATCCCCCTTCCCTAAGGGGGAAGGGGGTAAGGGGGTTGGGGGCTACAATAACCACAGCGGAGCGATAACCAACAATTTATCGTTTTCCATCGTTTGAAACTGCCGTATTGCTTGCCTTTATAAACATCGGTGGTGTTTAAAGGCGGAAATGGGAGCGGCGACACGCAACAAAAATCCCCCGCGATTGCTCACGGGGGATAAATGCTTTATGATTTTGTTTTTTGTACCCGCCGTCAAACTATCTTATAGATTGGTACAGGATATAAAAAGGCGGAAATGTCAGCGGCGACCCGCCGCTCAGACGGGCATTACCTTGTTTGCTTTGTCAGCGTGTTCTGCATCAATGCCAAGCTGCTTGTCCTTACGCTTTTCAAAGAACTTTTCAGCAACCTGACCGAACATAGCGTAGCTTAATACGTCTTCTTCCTGCTGTGTCCACTTTGCACATTCTTCCTTAAGCTTTGCAAGCTCAGGCTGAATGAGATCTGCGGGACGGCAGTCGATGGGCTCTTCATCGCCTAAGATCTTCTTTCTGAAATCGGGATCAATAGCAGCAGGAGTCTTACCGTAGTTACCCTTTACAAGACCCTTGAATTCCTTTGTAACCGTCTTGTAGCGTTCACCTGTGATTACGTTGAATACAGCCTGTGTACCAACGATCTGTGATGTGGGTGTTACAAGAGGAGGCATACCTGCGTCAGCTCTTACTCTGGGAACTTCACGGAGTACTTCTTCAAACTGATCAGACTTACCGGCCTGCTTAAGCTGAGAAAGGAGGTTTGAAAGCATACCGCCGGGAACCTGATAAATAAGTGCATTAGCATCTGTTGCGAGCATCTTGGGATCGAGAAGACCGCTGTCAATGTACTTCTTACGGAGTGTCATGAAGTAGTCACGGATCTCTGTCAGCTGCTTTAAGTCAATGCCTGTATCATATTCACTGCCCTGAAGAGCTGCTACCATAGACTCTGTAGGAGCGTGGGATGTGCCGAGTGCTAAAGGCGACATAGCTGTGTCGATCATATCTACGCCTGCTTCGATACCCTTTAATAAGCACATAGAAGCAAGACCTGATGTGTAGTGTGTGTGGAGTGAAATAGGAATATTTACTGCACCCTTTAAAGCCTTTACAAGCTTTTCCGTAGCGTAAGGAGTAAGAAGAGCCGCCATATCCTTGATACAGATAGAATCTGCACCGGCTTCTTCAATTCTCTTTGCGTAATCTACGTAATATTCGTCTGTAAAGATATCGCCTAACGTGTAGGAGATAGCGATCTGAGCGTGTGCACCTTCCTTCTTTGCAGCCTTAACAGCTGTTTCAAGGTTGCGGATATCGTTTAACGCGTCAAATATTCTGATGATGTCAATGCCGTTTGCACAAGACTTCTGAACGAAATATTCCAGCACGTCGTCAGCATAGTGACGGTAACCGAGCATATTCTGTCCTCTGAAAAGCATCTGAAGCTTTGTGTTGGGCATTTCCTTCTTGATTGTTCTGAGTCTGTCCCAGGGATCTTCGTTTAAGAAACGAAGGCAGGAGTCAAATGTAGCACCGCCCCAGCACTCAACAGAGTGGAAACCGATCTTATCCATAGCGGAAAGGATAGGCTTCATCTCGTCCATAGTCATTCTTGTAGCAAGAAGTGACTGATGAGCGTCACGGAGTACGGTTTCTGTAATCAGTACCTTAGCCATTATTTTAAATTCCTTTCAGTATCACTTATGCATTGATTGTTGCGATAACAGTACCTGTTTCAACAGACTGTCCCTTTGTTACGTTGATGCTTGCAATTGTACCATCACAAGGAGCAACTACGTCATTTTCCATCTTCATAGCTTCAAGTACTGCGATAACTGTACCGTTAGTAACCTTTGCACCTACTGCAAGCTTTACGTCAACGATGGTACCAGGCATGGGAGCTGTTACCTTTGTGCCACCCTGAGCACCTGCAGGAGCAGCGGGAGCTGCAACCTTCTTGGGAGCAGGAGCGGCTGCGGGAGCAGCAACAGGAGCTGCAGAAGCGTCTGTTTCTTCAACTGTTACGTCATAAGCTGTACCGTTTACGGTAATGTTGTATCTTTTCATATCTTTAAAATTCCTTTCAATTTATACGATTTTGTTAAAATACGAAGTTTACGTGCTTCTTTGCAGGAGCAATTACTCTCTTTGATGCCGTTACGTCAATTGCTGAAGTGATAGCTGCCTTTGTATCAGCAACCTCGATCACTCTGTCAACGTATCCTAAAGCCGATGCTGTAAAGGGATCAGCTTCATTTTCGATATACTCCTGAGCCATCTTTGCTGTATCTTCAGCAGATGCCGCACCGTTGAGGAAGGTGACAGCCGCTTCAGGAGAAGTGGGAGCGATAACTGCATTTTCCCATGCAAAGCAGAAGTCACTGCCTGCCGCTGTGCTTGCAAGTGATACGTAAGCACTGCCGTAAGCGTTGCCTGTGATAACTGCAATCTTTGCTGTTGTAGCAGAAGCATATGTCTGCATAAGCTTTGCACTGTTGCGGATAGAACCTGCAAGCTCTGCCTCACTTGACTTTTCATAGCCCTTTGTATCAACAAAGGTTACAACAGGGATTGAGAAAGCGTCGCAGAGAGTTACAAAGCGAGCGATCTTCGCACTGTCATCACTGCTTAAGTACTCAGCATTATTTGTAGCTACAAAGCCTACTGTACGCCAGTTTACACTGCCTATCGCTGTAACTGATGCACTGCCAAAGTCCTTGTAAAGCTCAATTACGCTATCCTTATCAGCAACGGAAGAAATGAGATCAAGTCCCTTAAGCTCTTCTGTTACAAATGCGTCGTTTTCTGTATAATAATCGTTACCTGCGGTTTCAAGATTGTTTGCAGGGAGCATTGTTATAAGCTTCTTAGCCTTTGCTATAGCGTCATCGCTGTCCTTTGCAATGATAGCCGCAACACCTGACTTAGCCGCGTTTCCTGCTGTGCCTGCACCTGCTGTCTTGTCATCTGCTACAAAGGGAGCTGTCATAAAAAGCTCAGACTTTTCTGTCATTATTACAACGTCAGCCATACAAGCGATCATAGCGTTTGTGCCTGCACATACGCCGTCAACTACTGCAATCTGAGGTACTGCACCTGATAATGCCGCACTTGACTTTGCGATATCTCCGTAAGCCGCTAAAAGCTTCATACCTTCACTGATGTCGCCACCCTTTGAATCAAGGATAGAAACAACGGGAGCACCGTTTCTTAATGCAAGGTCGTAAACCTTCTTGATTTTAAGAGCCGCACTTTCATCTGTTGCACCACTCTTTACGCTTGTATCCTGTGCATATGCATAAACCACAGCACCGTCAACAAAGCCATAACCGCTGATTACGCCTGCTGTGTTATTATCCTTACCAACAAACTTATCAAGCTCTACAAAGCTGTCTTCATCAAAGAGCTTTATGAGCTTTTCAGCCGCTGCACTTGTTGAAGAACTCTGTAACATTTCCGCAATTGTTTTCTTCATTGCTTAATATCCTCCGTTTTATGTTTTTGTGTTCAAAACACAATACAATCATATTAATTATATCTTATTTTGTGAAAAATAACAAGCCTAATTTTCACTTTTTGCAATTTTTATGTGATGTGAAAAAATTGTCAATGTTATCTATGGAATAATTGTCGATTTGCACAAAATCAAGTCTTAAAAGCTCCTTTAAGACTGTTTCCTCCTGCTTTTCAAATCTGCATTTATTCACAAATCTGTTGAAAGCGTAGTTGAGTGCGGCACGACATAATCCGTCTATTAAAAAGCTGATTGATTTTATTTCTTTTATCACAAGGGTATCTGTATCTATTTCGCAAAGGAGAATACCTAAAATCTCATCTCCGTCCTTTGCTTCAAAAAGGATACCGTCTTTATATTCAGTGTTCTGTAAAATGGTGATCATAGCTTATCTCCCACGTCTTCCTGCAGGATTAAGCTTTTCGTTCTTTATAAGAGATCTGAGTCCCTTTAATTCCTCTGCGGTAAGATCCTCCCACTGTCCGGGCTTCATCATACCGAGCTTTACGTTGCCGACAGCGTTTCTCTTAAGTCTTACGACTTCAAGCTTTACAGCCTCACACATTTTTCTTATCTGACGGTTTTTACCTTCGGAAATGATAAATTCAAGAACAGTTCTGTTTTCTTCCTCTGTCAGTACAGAAACGGTGCAGGGGAGTGTAACACCGCTGTCAATTTTAACACCTGAGGCAAGTGTAGTCAGCTTGTCGTCGCCTACTGTACCCTTGACTGTTACACGGTAGCGTTTCTTGATGTGCTTTGAGGGATGCATTATACTGTTGGCAAATGCTCCGTCGTTTGTCAGCAAAAGCAGACCTTCAGAGTTTTTATCAAGTCTTCCTATGGGGTAAACTCTTTCCTCAACGTCGGTAAGAAGCTCTGTTATAAGCTTTTCGTTATGCTCATCCGCCATTGAAGTAAGGTATCCTCTGGGCTTATAAAGCTTTATGTAGCGAAGCTTTGCCGCACCCACTTGTATCTTTTCATCATTTACTGTGATAAGATCGTTTTTGGGGTCAGCCTTATCGCCAAGCTTTACAGGTCTGCCGTTTACCTTTACAGCACCCTGTTCAATAAATTCTTCGGCTTTTCTTCTTGAGCAGTATCCGCTGTCTGCAATTATCTTCTGTAATCTTACCTTTTCCATTCTTTTCTTTCCTTTGTCCTTATGTTAAAGATAGCACTCTTCTTATAAATCTGTATATACCGGTAAAGAAGTCAACCTTCTGTGGTTTCTCTTTACATTCTTCCATTGTGATTATATCCGCACTTGCTATAATTTTGCCATTCAGGATATATTCTATTTTTCCGACCTTCTCACCCGATTTTACACCTGCATAGATAAAGTGTGGCAGATGTACGATTGCTTTGACTTCACTTCTCTGACTTTCTGTAACGGGGAGTGAAACTTCCTTTGAAGTAAGTTTTACAAACTCCTTATCAGAGCCTATGACCGATACTGAAAGACTGTCTGTGTTATAGTTCATATTGTGGCATTTCACTTTACCAAAACCGTAGTCTAACATTTTAGTATGATCCTGCCAGTCGTTCGGTGCATTAAGCGTTACCGCAATAAGCGTTACTCCGTTACGGCTTGCCGCTGAAACAAGAGTTCTTCCTGCATTGTCGGTAAAGCCTGTTTTAACACCTATACAGTCAGGGTATGACTTCAGTAGCTTGTTTGAGTTACTGAGCCATCTTTCGTAGGGTGGATTTCCAAAGCTTACCTTTGCATTTGATTTACTGCATATTTCCTTAAAATCGTTATTTTTCAGAGCATAGGCAGTAAGCACCGCTAAGTCGTAGGCACAAGAATACTGACCCTTTGCGTCAAGTCCTGATGGAGTAACAAAATTACTGTTCTCCATAGATAGAGCTTTAGCTTTATCATTCATTTTTTCAGCAAAGGCAGAGTAGCTACCCGATATATTTATTGCCGCCGCATTAGCCGCATCGTTGCCGGATGGTAAAAGCATACCGTAGCATAAAGCTCTTCTTGTGACTATATCGCCTTCCTTAAGTCCCATTGAAGTGCCTTCTACAAGTATAGCGGTACTATCAACAGTAAAGGGGGAGTCGAGGTCGCCCTCTTCAAGTGTTAAAAGTGCGGTCATTATCTTTGTTGTGCTGGCAATAGAGCGGTGTTCCTTTTCGTTTTTTGCATAAAGTACCGTACCCGTATCCGCTTCAATAAGAATAGCGGCACCGGCAGATACTGTTATTTCTGCATTTTGATTTTCGTAGCAAAGTGGTTCGCAAAAGGCAGCTTGAGTCATCTGAAAAAGACATAGCACAGATGTTGATACGGCAACAATAATTTTTTTGATATTCATAATTTATCCTTTCAGTAAAGTTTTTAAATACTTATGCCTGAAAGGACAAAATTATTTATAATTTACTTTGTTTCTTCTTCAGCAGCTTCTTCTTCGCCGTCTTCCTTCTTGCCGAAGACGTTCTTTACCTTTGCAATAAGCTCGGGAACATTGTTTATAATACCTTCAAGTGAGCTTCCGCCGCTTGCACCAAGCTCTAACATCTTTACTTCGCCGTCACGCTGTACAACGATAAATGCTACGGGCTTGATTGTTATTCCTGCACCACTGCCGCCTGCAAACACTTCCTTGGGAGACTGAGCAGGAATATCTGAACCGCCTGATACAAAGCCGAAGCTTACCTTTGAAACGGGGATAATGATAGTTCCGTCAGGGGAGGTGATGGGTTCACCGATGATTGTGTTTACGTCAACAAGCTCTCTTATCTTTTCCATAGAGGTTGTCATAAGATTGTTGATTGTGTGATTTTCAGCCATGATTATTTTCCTTTCTTATTAACCGAGGGCTTACCGTCGGTGGTATTCTGATCGTTTTTTTCCTTCTGGTTGTTCTTTTGCAGGCTTAATTTAAGCATTCTGAAAAGAAACCATATTCCACAGCCAAGGGCTGTACTGATCCTCATTTTCACTTTGCAATACAGTGCAAATTTTGTTTCGCCTGATTCAAAATCAACGCCGATATTTACCTTTTTGACATGCAATCTTACAAATTGATAAAGGAACGTAAGCAGACTATTTACGGCAATATTTATCTTGCCGTAGTTTAAAGCCGCCTTTGCCGCATCCTCACCCGATGCTGTTATTTCTATGCAAAAATCGTTTATTCTTATATGGGATATCAGTCTTTTTACAGGTTTACCTGCACTTTTTACAAGAAGCTTTACAAGATCGATCGTTTCTTCAAGCTTTTTCTTTTTAGCAGCTTTTTCTCTGCGTTTTTCTTCCTTTTCCCTTTGCTTTTCCTCGGGAGTCTTTTTTTTCTTTTCACTATCTGTCTGTTCCGTTTTGTCAGCCGATGTATCAGACTGTGCGTTATCAGGCTTGTCGCTTATATTTTCTTCTGCCGCTTGTCCTGATTTTTTCTTCTTCTTTTCAGCCTTAAGACGCTTTTTTTCTTCCTTTAGCTTTTTCTTTTCTTCTTTTTTCTTTTTCTTAGCTTCTTTTTTTGCTTTTTTCTTTTTCGCTTTTTCAGGGTCTTCCGTAGAATCGATCTTAAAAAGCGTTATCCCTGCGTAGCTTATCTTGAGATCAATCTCTTCGTCAATAAAAACACTTACGGAAACCGACATAAACAGGGCGATAGCAATTAACAGCACTATGCCAAGAAATATAAGCCAGCCCATATTTATGACCATTCCTTTCTTTTTAAGTAGCGGTAGTTCCGTGTACTATCTGACGGATTTATTCTTCATCATCTGAGATATATTCAGCAATTTCAGAAAGCTCCATCTGTCCGTCTGCATTTGGCAGAGAGGGTAATTCTGCAAGGCTTCTCAGCTTAAAGCATCTGAGAAAATTTTCGGTGGTCTTGTATGTAACAGGCTTACCGGGAAGATCAAGTCTTCCTGCCTCGCATAAAAGCTCGCGTTCAACAAGAGTGTTTACTACACTCGAACTGTCAGTTCCTCTGACCTGCTCCACAAATGCCTTTGTTACAGGCTGATTGTAGGCTATTACTGCCAGTACTTCAAGGGCGGCAGGGGAGAGTCTTGTCTGTCTTTTGTTTTCCATTGCCTTTTTGATATAGGGCGCATATTCTTCTCTTGTTGCTAACTGGTATGAATCGGCAAGACGGAGAATTTTAAGGGGACTGTCAGACACGTTGTATTTTCTTTCAAGCTGGTCTACAAGCTTTACTACGGTATCTCTTTCTATCCCCGAAGCGTCACTCAGTCGCTGGGGAGTAATAGGCTCGCCCGATGCAAAGAGAATAGCTTCTATTATACATAATGATTCTTTATAATCCAATTTATTTCCCGTTCCTTTAATTATTCGGTGACAGCGTTTTCTTCACTGTAATCATCGGCAAAATTGAATTCCTCATCAATTTTTTCTCTTGGTACAAAGTGAAGATATCTGTTGTCCTCTGAAAACTTTATACGGCTGTTTTTAGAAAGCTCTAAAAGTGCTAAAAAGGTTGCAACCTGTTCAGAACGCTGTTGACCTTTATAAAGACTGCTTACTTTTACTTCTCCGCCGTTCATTACTATCTTTAAAACGTGTACTATCTTTGTGAATACCGTTACAAAGCTCTTTGCAACGATAGGCTTTATTGAAGGGGGAGTCTTTCTTATAACCTCTTTATAGCTTATATTCGACATAGCTAAAAACAGCTCGTCAGGGTCGTGCTCGTTGTTGTAGGATCTATCCTCGTCGATCTCTACAGGATTTCGTACAAATATCAGATCTCCGCAGAATCTCTCCTGCAGTCTTCCTGCAATCTGTTTACACATTGCATATTCTATCAGTACGCCTTCCAGTTCCTTTTTCATTTCCTCTGCTTCGTGCTTTGGCAGAAGTGCGGCGGATTTTATATAGATAAGCCTTGCAGCCATCTCCATAAATTCGCCTGCTATTTCTATATCCGCCTGCTTCATCTGTTCAAGATATAGCAAAAATTGTTCCAAAAGCAGAGAAATCTCAATATCGTATATATTCAGCTTGTGTTTTGCAATAAGGGACAGCATAAGGTCAAGCGGTCCTTCAAAAACCTCAAGCTTGAAATTAAGTTCAGTACTCATCCTATAAACTTCGTTATCAGATCTAAAAAGCTCATAACCGCATTATTGAGGAAGTTAAGCGGAATATCAAGTATATCAGTCCAGAGCAGGATCAGAATACCGATCATTATATACTGCTCGTACTGCATAATTTTGAAGTAGGTCTTTTCCTTTAAGAATACAAGAAAGATTCTTGAACCGTCAAAGGGAGGTATCGGGAGCAGGTTGAATACTGCAAGCGATACGTTTATTCTTGCCGCATATATAAATGCAAAGTACACGTAGAACATTGTAGTATCATTGCCGCCCAGCATCAGTACAAGCTTTGCTACTATTACAAATATCAGCGACATAAGTATATTGGATAAAGGTCCTGCCGCCGCAGTAAGAGCCATCGCCGCCCTTGCGGAAACCTTTCTTGCCCTTGTGGGATTTACAGGTACGGGCTTTGCCCAACCGATACCGCATAGTACAATACCTATAGTACCAAGCACGTCAAGATGTGCAATAGGATTAAGTGTTACTCTGTTCTGTCTGAAAGCAGTATCATCGCCAAGTAACTTTGCCATAAAGGCGTGAGAACATTCGTGAATAGGGAATGCAACGAATAAAATTACCGCATATGCAAAGATGATGGATATTATCGTCTGCATACCATCGGCTCTCATTATATCAAAAATCATCTGTTTTTCCTTTCTGTTTGCTCTAAAAACTATGTACAATTATCTCATTATAATCATATTTAATTATACACTATTTAACATTCTTTTGCAACAATTTTTTGTATTTTTTACCCCCTTGTTAATCAAAAAATATATCGCATTATGATAAACCTTTTATTAACCGTCTCCGCTCTATTTTCGGCTGAGAAATAAGAATATATTCAAAAACCTCTTGACAAATCGGAGATATAGGCATATAATACTACTGTAATCTGTTTCAGGGCGGAGTGAAATTCTCCACCGGTGGTAAAGTCCACGAGCCTTATTGGCCGATTCGGTGAAATTCCGAAACCGACGGTATAGTCCGGATGAAAGAATCAGAAATGCGTTGCCGTAAAATTATAATAAGCGTTATGATATATTCGGCTCACAATTTCTAATGACTAAAAGCCCTGCAAATTGCAGGGCTTATTTTTTGCCTTGAATGATAATCTGACGAGCATAGGTTTCAACCTGAAATGACAAAATGGGCGACTAATAGTCGCCTCTACAGGAAAAGTAATGGTTTGAAGCAAATCGGAAAATTATCCACTGATATAATAGTATAAGTGAATAATTCTGTTATACCGAAAAGTCGTAGGGGCGACTATCAGTCGCCCGTGTATAGCTTCCCGATCACAGTCACAAGGCACAATTTATAAATCACCTTTGAAACAGAACAGAAAGGATGATTTTATTATGAACGAAACAAACACAAACAGCAAAGCAAAGATGCTTTTCGACACGAGAAAGCTGGTATTTACCGCAATGCTTGCGGCGGTAGCGGCGGTACTTATGATGTTCAGCTTCAAGATTCCTCTTGTACCGAGCTTCTTATCCTTCGATTTTTCGGATTTCCCTGCAGTTATGGCTTCCCTCACAATGGGCCCCATATCAGGCGTTTTCGTCTGCCTTGTAAAAAACATTATTAACCTCCCTCAGTCGATGACAGGCGGTGTAGGTGAGCTTTCAAACTTTATTTTAAGCTGTACCCTTGTTATTCCCGCAGGTATCATCGGCAGAAAGATACATACCTATAAGGGTGCTATAATCGGTTGTATTATAGGCTGTGTTGCAATGGCTCTGCTCAGTATCGCATCAAACTATTTTGTAGTTTATCCTATCTATCAGAATATTATGCCTATTGAAGCTATAATCGGTATGTATAAAGAGATTAACCCCAACGTAAACGGACTTTTGGAATGTCTTATAGTTTTCAATTGCCCCTTTACCTTTGCAAAAGGCTTTATAGCATCGGTACTGTGCTTGCCGTTATATAAAGCATTAAGACCTGTATTCAATAGTTATTACAGAAGATAAGAAGATACCCCCGTATTTCTACGGGGGTATCTGTTATATTATAGCTAACAGGTAAAATAAGAGCAGTTTGGGGTTTAGGGTGGGGAGGTATTGATATAGCTTTGTCAGACTAAAATCTTATGCTGACCTTGTCTATTCCAGCTATATACCACCAAATTTCTATCCAAACTTGTCTCAAATCACCCACCCCGACACCTCTATGTGCATCGGAGAGGGCTTTTTATATCTATTTCATCGATATATATTTACTCTTTTGGTATCTTGCGAGCTTTAAGGGCAGAACTTTTTATGCAAAAACACATCAGTAACGATGATAGTAATAGCAATAAAAATGAAAACCAATATGATGCCGTACTATTTTTATCCACCTCTCCCGTTAATGGATTGTATATAATATCAACTTCCTTTCCAATAAGTTCATCCACATTCGCGTGATAACCTTTGTGAAAAAAATCTATGTATAAGGTTACGTCAGAGTGGGTGTGGTTGTTTATATCTGTATAAGTTCCAATCACAGCACCATCTGGTAACCCAACAAATGTTATTGTGGCTGTCGTAACAATCCAACTCTGTCTATGTATAGAAGTAATAATATTAAATACTATCCATATAACAGACAAAACAAATATGATAATTGATATAATCATATGCCATCTTTTCATGCTTTTCTCCTTATATTTAGTACAACACATATCCAACCATAAATCGGGAATCATTTTCGGATAATGTGTTAAATATGGAAATATAGTTAACAGATTTTGTATAATTGCTAAAGCGATTATATGTTTTTATTGGGGAAAATGTATTCGTTGGGTCATATACGGCGGCAAATGTATGAATTGGAAGATAAATGCCCCAAAATTTATAATTATAGGAAACAACACTTCCTTTTGCATTCAAGAGAGCATTGTTAGTTATATTTTTTAATGTTAGGAATGAATGTCCTGCATCGATGCCTGTTTTCGTTATTTCGCTAGAAGTTCCGTTCCCAGGCGGTGCAGAAAATATAGTTAATATTGCAATTGAATCCGTATATCGTCAGTTAATCCTTGCGGAATGTCGCCTGTTGCATATCGGGAATGGGCTCGGATGAACAAAACAACCGCCGCCTGACGGCACCGCCAAATCTGAATTTTCTTCGCTCCGTTACGTTCCTCTGCAAAAAGTTGAGATGCATTTGCCAAACACTCGGAAAATTACCATTGCACTATCCCTGGATCCAGTTTAGCTCTATATCTGAATTTTCCGTGCTTTTATTTATGATTTTTATTTCATTCTCTGAAAAATTGCTTGTGAAAAGAAATATTTTTATTTTTGTATAATCGTCGAAAATATCAAAAATCTTGTAATCGTCATAGAATTTTGTCTGAAAATCGATCTGTAACTCCTGCTCCTTATTGTGCACTCGCACCTCAGTATAGAGCTTTTCATTATAGGGGTACGAAAACAACAAACTGTACTTACTATAGTTCAAAGAATGTTCAGCATTACGATAAATCGCATTGGTCAGTTCCTTTGTAAACTTTATCATTTCATCAAAGCATATCTTATCCGTTTCGTATTCTTTATTGATGATTATATGATAATTGTAAGAACCCATCGCATCAATATCTGTTATAGAATATCTGTTATCCTTGTTCAAACTGTCGAACTCGTTTTTTATGAACTGATAGCGTTCTTCGTATAACTGTAACTGAAACGATCTCGTTTCGCTGTCGGTTGCTTTTTGAATGAAAAATATCAAAACCCAGCTTACTATCAGCAAAATCACAAAGGTAATTACAGCTATTATTGCTTTATAGAGTTTTGTCATTGTACTACCTCATAAAAAATCACAGTGCTCAATATTCCGCAATCCACAATAAACTCATCAAAATCTACCCACCCCGACGCGGCACTATGTGTCGGGGATAGGTGTTTGGCTCGTTTTATAAGATGGATTGTTTTGCCCCAATCAAAGTTCAGAATGTAAAATTACGGCATTGTTTTTATCGTAGCAATTGAAAATGATACCGTCATTATAATAAAGGACACAGGCATACGATATATCGTTTCTGATGTCCGGGGTTATCTCATCCAAACCCGAAATATAAATATTATATGCATTTTCATCAGCTCTTTTTATGTTGTTTATATATCCTCTGACTCGCTTACCTATACCCTCTTCATAATTCAATCTATATACGGTTTTATTGTTTATATCCGCGTACAAAGTAATCAACACACCATAGTATTTTGAGTCTATCTTATATTCTCTGAAGAACTGAAACTCTGCCACGCCATTGTTTTTGTCGGTAAATTCGAACTCAGCATACGTTAATTTTACATTATCGTCATATTCGCAAACCAACGTAAAAAGCTCCGCCTCTATTTCGGATAACTGAAATATATCCCCTTTGAGTTCGTGGTTAACATCGTAGTTGACATTTGTGTACGGAGCCCAATCATCGTCACATGACGTAAATACGAGCATAATTAAAAAAGCTATTCCGCAAATCAAAAGTCTTTTCATAGTTCATCTCCTCGCCAAATACTGCATAAAGAAAGCGGTGGTTTACCAGATGGTTATTAAATCTTTTATACTTTCATAAGCTTCCTCGTTGACATGGTCATTTATATCAATTTCAAAACCATTTCCACAAAGGATTATTTTATCAGGCTTTGAAGTAATTGGTACAGTCAGCGTTTCTATTCTTTCTCCTTTGTCAAATAGCAATGCAGTAATGCCGTTAAGATATTTTATACCTATTCTTAGCACTCCATCCTTTTCCTCTGCTATGTATCCAAGTGTACGCCCGTTGTTGTGATACCCATTTTTATCAAAAAGGATTTTTACATAGTCTTCCGTTATTTCGTAACAATATGTTACATAACCTTCTGGGCTTACGCAGGCTGAAAATCCCCATAACCGCCAGCCGAAATTATACATAAGAACAACGCCTGCAATAAGGACGGCTATTATTCCCAGTATTATACCTAATCGTTTTTTAGTCATATTATCACCTGTGTTTGTTGCAGATTTTGTTTAAAAAATTTACTGTTCTTTGTTTTTTGATTTGTCGTACTTAACGATTCTGAATACTCCTGTTACGGCTATTACTCCTAAAAGTACCCATAATCCGATTGTTGTAAGCTTAGAATCGTTACCGATTTTTATAAGCTTGTCACCGACCTTCTCAGAAGTGAAGACTCCTGTATAATCGGTAATTATTTCTGTACTTTCCTCGTTTTTAAATTCGAGGGTGAAATTTTTAAAATAAAAATTCAGGTCATCTTTACCACGATTTGTTCCGCTTGCCTCGATAACCATCTTTTCAGCCGCTTTGGGAATGGGAAAGGGCATTGACGTTGAAGAAGCAGTGTATTTATAAAAATATTCCTTTTCCGAGATAAGAGTATCAAAGCCTGTTATTTCAGCGTCGTTTTCATCAAGAAAGCTGAGCCTTACTTTTCCGCTGTCAGAATCTCTTGTTACAGGAGAGCTGTTTCCTGCTACGAACGAGAACTCGAAGCAGTCTGCTTCTTCGGGGATTTCTATGGTTTTTGAACATTCTGCCTTGGCTTCCTTTGTATCAAAAAACAGGACTTCATTTTCCTTATCATAGGACAATGTTCCGTCGTGCTGCCACTCACTTGGATTTTTCCAATCGAATTCGTATATCATATTATACCATCGCCATTACTTTTTCGTAATTTTTTATTTCTGATGCCATAGGCGGCACTGCAAATTTAAGCTTTTTAGGCATTATCTCGCAGGTAAACTCTTCACCTGGGATAACCTCTCCGTCAATGGTTATTGCAAAGCCCTTTTCAGCTTTTATTTCGACCTTTTTACAGCGGCGGTACTGAAGTATATCTGAAAATCTCTTGTCGTCAAGATGCTTGCCCTTTTCGTAAACGCCGACCAGCTTTATAAAGGTAAGTCTTGAAATTTTCTTTGCAAGGCAGACTTCTAAAAATCCGTCATCGTTTAATGAACGAGGGGCACAGCAGAAGCGTCCGCCTATGTATTTGCCGTTAGCTACAGTACAGAGCAGAAAGCGGTTATTTTCATTCAAAAGCTCACCGTCAGCATAAACGTTGCCCTTTGTCTTCATGGCGGTAAGCACAGCCTTTACAACACCCGTTGTATAGGCGTTTTTGCCACCAATAAGGGCTTTTGATTTCACCTTTTCCATAGTAACGCAAACTTCTGTATCAAACCCGAAGTTTACAACGTTTATCGAATATCTGTCTCCGACCTTAATAAGATCAATAGCTTCTGCAGGAGCAGTCATAAGACTTTTTACGTCCATAAATCTGTCCTTGCCGCCGTAATATTTTACATAGTCGTTACCGCTTCCGCAGGGGTAACAGGTGACTTCGGCATTATCAAAATGAACTGCGCCGTTTACCACTTCGTTTAAAGTTCCGTCACCGCCGCAGGCACAAAATCTGAAGCTTTCGTCGGGATTTTCAGTGCAGATCTTTTTTATAAATTCCGTAGCGTCATTCTTGCATTTTGTTGTGTAGATCTCATAGGGAAGATCGCACCCTTTAAGCTTTTCGGTTATTTCGTTAAGAGAGTTTTCCTTGCCTGATACAGGGTTTACGATAAAATAGGTCTTCATATATTTCCATCCGTTCTTTTTGATTTTCCTGCTTTAATTATATCAATAAATCCGACATTAGTCAACATAAGATAATGGGTATGCAGAAATATGGCAATTAAGGACTAACCAGATGTTTAACTGCAATAGAAAAAGCCTCCCGTAAAACGGGAGGCTTTGTTGTTAAAGATTATTCGCAGCAACCGCAGTCACATTCGTCGTTTTCAAGGCAGCTTAAATCAAATTCAAGATTTTCACCGCAGTTAGGGCAGGGAAGTGAACCTTCCTGGATAACGTCAAAATCAACTGTGATAGAGTTGTTGCAAGCGGGACATGTGATTTCATACATATCATCGTATTCATCATCGCAGTCACAGTCGCAGCAGTCACAGCAATCGTCTTCGTCGCCGTATACTTCATCTTCTAAGAGAGAAACAGCTTCTTCAACGTCTGTCATAACGTCTGCAACGTCGTTTAATTCTTCGTCAATATCAACTAAAGTAAGAGCGATATCATCAAGCACGTCGATGATAGCATTGATCATCTTGCCTTCCTTAGTTGTGTCTTCAATACCAAGACCTTCTGCAAGGCCCTTGAGGTAGGAAACCTTTTCTGCAACTGTCATAGTAATATTCTCCTTTGCAAATTAATTACTTGTTTACACGTTCCATGTATTCGCCTGTTCTTGTGTCGATACGGATGATTTCACCGATATCAATGAATAAGGGAACACGGATCTCTGCACCTGTTTCAAGTGTAGCGGGCTTTGTAGCGTTTGTTGCTGTATCACCCTTGAAGCCAGGGTCTGTTTCTGTAACTTCGAGTTCTACAAAGTTAGGAGGTTCTACACCGAATACCTTACCCTTGTAGGAAAGAACCTTACAAACCATGTTTTCCTTAACAAACTTGAAGTTGTCATCAAGCTCGCTGGGGTTGATGGGCACCTGTTCGTAAGTTTCTGTGTCCATAAAGTAGTATAACTCACCATCGTTGTATGAGTATTCCATATCTTTTCTTTCAACAAAAGCTGTAGGGAACTTAGCTGAGGGGTTGTATGACTTTTCAACCACAGAGCCTGTGATTACGTTTCTTACCTTTGTTCTTACGAAAGCGGCACCTTTACCGGGCTTAACGTGCTGGAATTCAATAACCTGCATTACGTTGCCTTCTTCTTCAAAGGTCATACCGTTTCTGAAATCGCCTGCTGTTACCATATTTAATAATTCCTCCGTAAATTTAATGGGGTTTGTCCCCTGATATTCTATACCTTATTATTTTACCTTATTTTGCTCTTAATTGCAAGCCTTTTTTAGAAAAATTTTAATAATTTATTAAATATCGCTCGTTAAACAGCAAAACCCTCACATATTATTGTGAGGGTAAATATAATTTTTATGCTTTTTATTCTTCTCCTGTAATTTTTTCTTTTACGGTAGCAAAGCTATTTGCGGATATTTCAAAGCCATTGTCGGTTTCTTCGCCGTAGGGAATATAGTAATCACAGATCTCATTAGCGTAATTGAAGGAATATAAAAGAGCCTGCTTTTTCTGCTCGTAGTCCTGCTTTGTGATATTTGTCTGGGTAAAGTTTATAAGGAAATGTGAGTACTGCTCAATATATCCTTCCGAAAGATTGTGGAAATTCTGGTTTATGAATTCCGTATACGAGCTACCCTGTACCTTGCAGGGATACTGAACGTCCTTTACTCCGTAATCGGGGAAGGTAAGATACGCGTGCAACTGTCTTCCTGTAAAGCTGCTTGTACCCTTGTTGATGATAGTCATCGTCTTATCATCTTCATTCTCGTGCTTTAACTGAGTGGGGACTGTTATAGTTGTGTTGCCTGCCATATCGAAGAATTCAATAAGTGTTGATTCGGTAAACTTTATGTACTTGGTTATTTTCACGCCCGTAGCGTCTGCCACAAGCTTTGCAGCAGCTTCCGCTCCGCCGTTCTGATAAGCTTTTTCAAGGGTGTTGCCCTTCATATATGAGTTTTTAAGATAGGGCATAAGCAATACAGAGTTTGTATCACCTCTGTATGTGATAGTCATATAATAATCAGGTGCGTCATCAGCTTCATCGCTCAGCATAGTGAGAATAGTAAAATTATGTGCCTTGTCAGGCTTGAACACCGTTCCGTTATTCTGAGACGTATTTGTATCTCCTCTTTTCTGAGATTCGTAAAATGAATTCAGTAAAGCGTTCGAAACTATATATACAATTACTCCTGCAACTAAAAAGGTAATAAGGTATATGTACCAGTTGCTCCTTCTTTTTGTCAAAGTTATCATCCTCCGATAAGTAAATGGTAAAAAGACTTGAAATTTACTGTGAAAAATAGTACAATATAATAATAGCACAAATAAAAATAAATTACAAGGGATTTTTTCTTTTCCCTTGCATTAATTAAGATAAAGAAGGTTTTAAATTGAAAAAATTTCTTAAGCGTGCCTGGGCAGAAATTGACCTTGACGCACTCCGCTATAATTACAGTCAGATAAAAAAGCTGACAAGGAATAAGGAGATACTTGCAGTAGTTAAGGCGAACGCTTACGGACACGATGATAAAACAGTCTGCCATACTTTAGAAGAACTTGGCGTAAAGTACTTCGGTGTTTCAAATCTGTGGGAGGCAGAAAAGCTGAGAAGTCAGGGTATAAAGGGAACTATCCTTACCTTCGGTTACACCGATGAGGATTATTTTGACGAGCTGTTATCTCTGCAGATAACTCAGACTGTTGGTAGTGTGGAATATGCTGAGGACTTAAGCCGCTTTGCTCTTTCAAAGGGCGTTAAAATGCCCGTACATATCAAAGTGAATACGGGCATGACAAGAGTAGGTATTGAAACGGCGGAAGAGCTTAATGCCATCCTTTCTCTTGAAGGGCTTTCCTGCAAAGGCATCTATACTCATTATGCAGTCGCTGACAGCGGCAATGAAGAAGATATCGCCTATACGAATAACCAGTATAAAAGGCTGATGTCACTTGCAAAGGATAAGGGTCTGCTTATTCACAGTCAGAACAGCGGTGGTATTTTATATCACGGTGATTTTGAAGGAGATATGGTAAGAGCAGGTGTTATCCTTTACGGCAATGCACCGAATTACCCTCTTTCGATGCCGATAGATTTAAAGCAGGTTATGACTATAAAGTCGGTCGTATCCCAGCTTAAGAAAATAGAAAAGGGTACTGAGATAAGCTACGGCAGGACCTTTAAAGCCGATAAGGATATGACTGTTGCTGTTATCCCGATAGGCTATGCAGACGGCTATTTCAGAGGCTTTTCAGGTAAGGGCAGAATGCTTATAAACGGAACTCTTTGTCCCGTACTCGGCAGAGTGTGTATGGATCAGGTAATTGTTGATGTAACGGATGTGCCTGATGTAAAGGTCAACGATATTGTTTACGTATATTCTGATAAATGTAAGGAAACAGGCATTGATTACAATGCTGATATTCTTGGTACTATCGGATATGAGCTTACCTGTGCGGTAGCACTCCGAATCCCCAGAGTAATAATTTCAGATGGCGAAATAACCGAAATCGTAAGATACGGACTTATATAGTTTTAAATTTGCAACGCAAATTTAAAACAGTGATATTTTTGCCTTTGGCAAAAGTGATATCCGACTGTGTCGGGTGATATTCAGCTACGCTGAGTGATATTTCGTGCTATGCACGAAATTGAGGAATCCGCCTTTGGCGGATAGATTGTAAATGTTTCGGGCGACCTATGGTCGCCCTTGATTTATATCAACGACAAAAATAAAAGGCAGAAGCTTTACCTTCTGCCTTGATTTATCAACCGAATATATTCAGCAGTACGCCTGCCGCAACGGCAGAGCCGATAACACCTGCTACGTTAGGTCCCATAGCGTGCATTAAAAGGAAGTTTGAGGGATTTTCCTTTGCACCTACAGTCTGAGAAACTCTTGCAGCCATAGGCACTGCGGATACACCGGCAGAGCCGATAAGGGGGTTTACTTTACCGCCTGTTACAAGATACATAAGTTTACCGAAGAGAACGCCGCAAGCTGTACCTACACAGAAAGCCACAAGACCAAGTCCCACGATGATGAGCGTCTTTACAGTAAGGAAGTTACCTGCTGTTGCAGTAGCACCTACTACAATACCTAAAAGGATAGTAACGATATTCATAAGCTCGTTGGAGGCTGTCTTTACAAGTCTGTCAACAACACCGCTTTCACGGAATAAGTTACCGAGCATCAGCATACCAACAAGAGGAGTAGCGTCAGGAATAACGAATGCAACGATAAGTGTTACTGCGATAGGGAATATGATCTTTTCCTTCTTTGTAACGGGGCGAAGGCTGTCCATTTTTACGAGACGTTCCTTCTTTGTTGTAAGAAGCTTCATTATAGGAGGCTGGATGATAGGAACAAGTGCCATATATGAGTATGCTGCAACGGCAATTGAACCCATAAGCTGTGGTGCAAGTCTTGACGTTAAGAATATTGCTGTCGGACCATCCGCACCGCCGATAATGCCAATAGAAGCCGCTTCTTTAAATGTAAAGGAAATTTCGGGGATACCTGTAAAGCTTAAGAAGCAAGCACCAAGGAAGGTTAAGAATATACCTGCCTGAGCTGCCGCACCGAGCAGTAAGCTCTTAGGGTTTGCGATAAGGGGACCGAAGTCTGTCATACAGCCGATACCAAGGAAGATAAGCGGCGGGAATATCTGCGTTTTAACACCGATATAGATTATATCAAGCAGACCGCCGTGGTGTAATACTTCTCCGTAATTTACACCGTTGAGAGCAACTTCTTCTGTCATAAAGAATTCTGGGTGAAATACGCCTGAACCCGGGATGTTTGTAAGCATCATACCAAAAGCGATAGGTAAAAGCAGTAAAGGTTCAAACTGTTTTACTATAGCAAGATACATAAGCAGGAACGACACTGCAAGCATAAGGCCTTGCTGCCATGTTATATTACAGAAGCCTGAATTAATAGCAAGCTCTTTTAACGTATTAAGAAATACTTCGATGATTTCCATTATATTCTCCTTTAAAAGTTATGTTTAAATTAAATCAGAAAGGGCGTGTGTTATCAACTACGCCTGCATTACCCCAGCTTGATCTGGGCTGCTTTTCGCTGCGTCTGATCTTCTTTATAGCATAGGTCTTGCCGTCCTGCTCGCCGTAAGCGGCAATTGCGGCGGAGATAACTGCGATGATCTCGCTGTCGTCCTCCTCATACACCTCTTCTTCGACAACCGATGCAGGTGCAACAGGAGCCTCAGGAGCTTTCTCTTCTGTCTTTTTCTCTTTTTTCTTGCCGATGTTGCTGAAAAGGCCTATGAGATAAATAAATCCGATAAGTATGCCTAAAATCAGGAAAACAACTACAAGACCGGTGATTACAGATGCCCACATACCACTCAGGTTCTGAGAAGCAAATTCTTCTGTAATGATCGCCATTGTACGAAGTAAATTATCCATCCTCGCATATTCTCCATTCGTTAATTTTGTTTTAAAGTGCTCCTTATCTAAAAAGAAACACAAGATTAGTATTATTATACTACATTTCTCCGACAAATTCAACTATAATTTTGCGATTTTTTTAACAAATTTTTAATTTTATCACTCAGATAGTATTTTTTGCTGTTTCTTAACCCTACAAAGACTTGTTATTCAGGTTTACATACGCAGCAAATTGTGTTACAATTAAGACAGATGATCATAAAAGGAGATACGTATAATGGAATATCTGTCAAGCGACAGCGTAAGACTGTCAGAAGATGAAAAATCAGTTGTTATTATAGATCAGACGAAATTACCTAACGAAACTGAATATCTTACTCTTTCAGAAGCTGATGAGCTTTATGATGCAATCAAGCTTTTAAAGGTGAGAGGTGCACCTGCTATAGGAATATTTGCAGGCTATTCTATGTACGTTTTATCGCTCGGCATAGACACAGACGACAGGTCTGTTTTTCTGAATAAGCTTAAAGAATATGCAGCGTTTCTTGACGGCAGCAGACCTACAGCGGTAAATCTCAGTGCCGCTACAAAGCGTATAGTAAAAGCGGCAGAGGAAGAAAAAAATCTTTCTGTAAAGGAAATGAGAGAAAAAATAAAACGTACCGCCGTAGCGATACACGAAGAAGATATAGAAATGTGCCGTAAAATATCAGAATACGGACTTACTCTTGTAAAGGACGGCTTCAATATTCTGACTCATTGTAATGCAGGACCGCTTGCTACTTCAAGATACGGTACGGGGCTTGGAACGCTGATGCTTGGTAAGGAAAAGGGTTATACCTTCCACGCCTTCTGTGATGAAACAAGACCGCTTTTGCAAGGAGCGAGACTTACTGCTTACGAGCTATTAAAGGCGGGTATAGACGTAACTCTGATATGCGACAATATGGCAGGCTTTCTTATGAAACAAGGAAAAATAGACGCAGTATTCGTTGGCTGTGACAGGGTTGCATCAAATGGCGATACCGCAAATAAGATAGGCACAAGCTCACTCTCTGTACTTGCACACTATTATGACGTACCCTTCTACGTTTTTTGTCCTTCGTCTACTATAGATTTTTCTGCAAAGAGCGGTGAAGATATAACTATAGAATACCGCGAACCCGATGAAATACGCAGTATGTTCTATAAAGAGCCTGTAGCACCGGACGTAAAATGCCTTAATCCTGCCTTTGACGTAACGGATGGAAAGCTGATTACCGCTATTGTAACAGAAAAGGGTATATGCCGTTATCCTTACGAAAAATCTCTCGCAGAGCTTTTTCTTTCCTAATCAAGAATTCTGAAATAACTTTCACCGATGGGCTTTATATTCTTGACTGAAAGATTTTCGATAACTATATAATGACTGTTTTCTATGGCGAGTATCATTTTGTCAATGCTTTCTTCATAGCCTTCGGCTTCCATTTCGACTGTACCGTCAGGAAGGTTTCTGACCCATCCTCCGACGCCGTAACTTGCGGCAGAGTGATAGGCACGGTATCTGAAACCAACACCCTGGACTCTGCCGTAAAATATAAAATGTTTTCTGATTTTATCCATATTTTGCCTCTTGGGTTGTAAAAATTAAAATAATCCTTCTACAGTATACATCTAAAGGCAGTTTTTGTAAAGAATTATCTTGCAATTCTACACGATTTATGATATAATTTTAATATAAAATACAGCTATGGATCGTGAACGAAAATAGCGGTATTTAATTATATGCTTTTACACACAGAAAGGATGGATGATTTATGATTATCACAGTATCAAGACAGTACGGAAGCGGCGGCACAGAGCTTGCAAAAGAGGTTGCAAAAAGACTTGATATTCCTTTCTACGATAAGTCGATAATCGATATGACTGCTAAGGAAAGCGGATTTGATCCTGATTTTATCAAGCGTACAGAAACCTCGGTAACTTCAAGCTTGCTTTACAATCTTGCGGTAGGCAGCATTTACGCTCAGCCTCTTACAGACCAGCTTTATGCGGCTGAATGTAAGGTAGTAAGAAGCGTTGCCGCAAAGGGTGACGGTGTTATCGTCGGCAGATGCGCTGACTACATATTAAGAGAAGACCCCAATACAATAAAGGTGTTTGTTCATTCTACAGACGCTGACAGAATAAAGCGTATCTGTGAGCGTAAAGGCGTTTCTGAAGATGAAGCAAGAGAGCTTATGAAGAAGAACGACAAAAACCGCAGCAAGCACTACAAATATTATACAGACAGAATTTGGGGTGCATCCCAGAACTATGACCTTTGCATCAATATGGCACTGTGCGGAGTAGAAAAAGCGGCAGATATCCTTGTTTCTCTTATTAAAAAGTAAGTGTTCATTTGAATAATTTTAACGGCTGTCATAGGCAAAGTTTTGACAGCCGTTTTTTAAGGAATGGTTTTCATTGGAATTTATTATGCTTTTATCGGCTGTTATAATAGTACTGTGTATAGTCGGTAATAAATTATCAGCAAAAATCGGAGTGCCGGGTCTTATTGTGTTTTTAGGGCTTGGTATGCTTTTTGGAAGTGACGGGCTTTTAAAGATCCCCTTCAATGATTTTGTCGCAAGTGAAAAGATATGTTGTGTTTGCCTTATATTTATTATGTTCTGTGGTGGTTTCTCAACAAACTGGGATGCGGCAAAGCCTGTAGCCTTAAGAGCAGGAATATTGTCATCCCTTGGTACGATACTTACGGCACTTATCACGACGATAGGTTGTCATTTCCTTATAGGTATAGGCTTGAAAGAAAGTTTTCTTGTCGGAGCGGTAATATCCTCTACCGATGCGGCATCTGTGTTTTCAATACTTCGTGGAAAGAAACTAAACTTAAAAGACGGTCTTGCTTCCTTGCTTGAAATTGAAAGTGGTAGTAACGACCCGTTTTCATATATGCTGACTATTATTGCTCTTGCACTTATGGGCACGAGCGATGTATCAAGTCTTGGTGTTACAGCACTTTTTCAGGTGCTTTTCGGTGTTTTGTTCGGATTTGGCATTGCCTTTATTGCAGTATGGTTTTTGAGAAGAACAAAAATTGCGGTAAACGGATTTGATACTATTTTTATGATAGCGATAATATTTGCCGCATACTCAGCCCCTGCAATGATAGGCGGAAACGGCTATCTCAGTGTTTATATAGCAGGTATATTTATAGGTAACAGTCCTATAAAGCATAAAGCAGAGCTTGTACATTTCTTTGACGGAATAACAGGACTTTGTCAGATCCTCCTGTTCTTTATTTTAGGTCTTCTGTCTAATCCTTCGCAACTGCCTGAAATCGTTATTTCGGCACTTGCGATATTCCTGATACTCACATTTGTATCAAGACCTGTGGCTACATTTATTATTTGCTCAAAGGGCTATACTAATAAGGAAAGACTTTTTGTCGCCTGGGCAGGTCTCAGAGGAGCGTCATCCATCGTTTTTGCTATCACAGCGGTGGTAAGCCAGTCCTATGGGGATGCTAAAATATTCAATATAGTAATGTGCGTCTGCCTTATCTCGGTTGCCTTTCAGGGAACTTTGCTTCCCGTTTTTGCAAAAAAACTTGGACTTATCGACGATGGCAGCAGTGTTATGAAGACCTTTAACGACTATCAGGATGAAACTCCGCAATTTAATATGATGAGAGTTTTCGTGTCGGAATTTCACGATTGGTGCGGTAAAAAGATATCCGAGATAGCGCTTCCCGAAGAATCTTTGGTACTTATGATAAAAAGAAAAGAAACTACTATCGTTCCCAAAGGCGAAACGATAATAGAACCCGGTGACGACGTAATAATGAGTATACCTTCCTATTATGATAATGATGATATTGCATTAAAGGAAGAGAAGATAGATAAATCGCACAAGTGGGTAAATAAAAAAATAGCTGAAATTGATCTGCCTTCCTCTTACCTTATTATAATGGTTAAAAGAGAAGGGGAAACTATTATTCCTAACGGCAGTACGGTTATCCTTGCGGATGATACGCTTGTTGTAAACGAACAGAATTGATTTACTAAACAGTCAGAAAGGTTTTTTAGATATGTATATAATCAATAATATCAAAGGACATTTTAGTACTATTACAAATCACAAAAAAGAAGTAATGCGACTTTGTTTTAAGCTGGGGCTTTATAAGCAGGGGGTAATGCACGATCTATCGAAGTACTCTCCAAAAGAGTTTTTGTCAGGTGTAATTTACTATACGGGAAATAAAAGCCCGAATACGCTTGAAAGACAAATGACGGGTAAAAGCGAAGCCTGGCTTCATCACAAAGGAAGAAATAAGCATCATTTTGAATACTGGATAGATTATGGTAAAGAAGCCGACAGCGGGCTTCAGGGTATAAGGATGCCTGTACGTTATGTCGTTGAAATGTTCTGTGACAGAATAGCGGCGTGTAAGGTATACTATAAAGATAACTATCACGACGGCAGACCATATGAGTATTTTATGAGGGGACAGCACCGTTATATGATGCATCCCGACACAAAAAAACTTCTTGCAAAACTTCTCATTATGCTGAAGAAATATGGGGAAGAAGAAACGCTGATGTACATAAAGTACGCAATTTTATAAAGATTTGATAAACCGATGTATAAAAAGTAGTCTCATGGACAGACTATAGGCATACATCGGTTTTACATTTTATTACTTTGTTTGGTTGAAAATGGATCGTTTTGTGCATTGTGTCATTTGAAAGGGTGAAAAGTCGAATTTTATTTAGCCATTTTTAAGCGTTGACAAACCCGAAATATCGTGATATAATAGACAAGCACTCTTCAAAAGAGACAAGCAAAAACGAACTGAATACAGCATAACAAAGCGGATTTGGTTATCAGGGCGGTTAGGCTGAAAACAGAACG
>SVNC01000002.1 GCA_015067025.1 Oscillospiraceae bacterium | reverse complement strand
GCCGCTTTTAGCGGCTGCCTGTGATAGTAATGCGTTGTCAAGCCTTCAATGCCCCTTTAGGGGTTGAGCCTGTAATATGCCCTTCTAGGGCAAGTGCAAACCACCACTTCAGTGGTGGTTTTGATTAGGAATTACCGCTCTGAATAAGTCCGTTGTAATAATCAACCTGCTGAAGAATAGCACCGCTGTTTGCTTCTCTCATCTGAGTCCATGACATATCGAGGAAATCTTCTACATTGTTGAATAATACTGCACCAAGCATATTCTTGATGATTGTTGCTGTATTGTCATCAAGACCGTAAGGCTGATCAACGACACCGTTGAATTTCTGTACTTCCTTGAACTGATACATAAATTCGTACATTTCATCGGTGTACTTCTTATTCTTCATGATACTTTCTTTAGTTGTTTCTGCAAGAGCTTCATCTGTTACGCTGAGACGGCAGCAGTTGATGAATACACAAGCCTGTTCAACATGCTTTGAACCGGCAGGAACAAGATAACCGAAAGTGCTCATTGAGTAGTAGTAATCGTCGGCGTTGGGATCTCTGGGGAAGGGAACAAAGAAGATATCCATGGGAGCACCCTTCTTTTCAGCTGCAACCATTTTCTTTGCGTAGTTTGTAATGATCCATCCGCCCATACCCTGGAATGCATTCATACCGCTGATGATAGGATCTTCAGCTACATCATTATAACCTTCGGCGAAACCTGTAAGACCTTCGTCGTAAAGCTCTGCCATAAATGTTGTTGCTCTTTCAACATTTGCATTTACTAAGTTGCATGTAAGTGTGCCATCGTCAGCAATGTCAAGGAGAGGAGTACCTGTAGAGTCGATAAATGACTGTGCAGAGTACTGTGTTGCACCATAGAGACCAAGTCTACCGTCCTGACTGTCTACAAACTTCTGGCAGCATTCCTTGAATGTGCTCCAAGTCCAGTCACCGCTTTCGTAGAGTTCCTTAGGATCATCTATGTTGAGTTCTTCAAAAAGACCTCTGTTATAGATGAGGTAATAGGGCGAAATATCATAGCTCCAAGGATAGTAATAGTTATGACCATTCCACTTGAATTTGTTAATGTAATCTTCAAGACCTGACCACTGAGGAGCAGAAAGATCCATTGTATTCTCTAAGGGAGTATAAAGATTCTTTGACATCATCAGAGGGAACATATTATCCTGATAGTCAACAAGGTCGGGTGACTCACCGCTGGATATTGCCGCTGTGAGCTTTTCAAGTATCTGGAGGAAGTTTACGATCGTTACTTCGATTTCGCAATCATAGTTTTCCTGGAAATACTTGTATGCAGGCTTAACGTCTCCTGCTGTTCTGATGTCGTAGTTACCCATATAAACGAGTGTTGCGGGTTCTACCTTTTCGCCGGCGTCAACGCTGATGTTATCAATACTTACAGGGTTATCAATATCATCATCAATAGTTGTTTCACTGCTTGATGTTGCCTGATCGCCTGTTGAAGTTGTTACATCAGTATTGTTGCAGGCTGTGGCAGAAAATACAGTTGTTGCTGCTAATAAGCCTGCTAAAATTCTTTTACAATTCAACATAAAAACCTCCATTTTATTGATTTGATTGCTGTGCAATCGTTTACAATATCTACATTCACTATTCTATCACAATAAATCAGGTTCTTCAAGTCGCATTATAGTCAAATTTAGCGAGTTGTTTTTATGAAAAATATACAAAAAAACAGGTTAATACATATTGCATTAACCTGTTGGTGTTGATTTTTAGAAATCGATGTTGTTTACATCTGAGTTAGCAAGTTGGATTTCCTTTTTAGGGATACGCTTTAAAGGAGAGTACACAAATTTTTTGCAAGAGTCGTAAGTTTTTACAACACCGAATTTCTCGCACTGAATTTTATCATCTCCGAGGGCAGATCCTAATTCGCAGTATTTGCATGAAGGCTTAATGTTGTTACCGAATAATTTTTTCTTTGCCATATTATGTACACCACCATTCTTAATGAATACAATCATATTTTCACATTTTTTACTTTTTTCCTCTTGTATTATAACATACTTTTTTTAATAAATCCAGTCTTTTTTGAAAATATTTTAAAATTTTTTAATTTTTTAGTTTCTTCGCTTAAAATAATAATTAAAAATATGGTCATTATGCCTACAGATATAAGTACTACAGGGTTTTGCAGTAAAATCACAGGCTCTTTATCAGAAAAAACAGGAATAGATGGCTCAAAGCCAAGTGCTCTAGTTGTCATAAAACAAATGGCGGAACTTAACAATGAAAGCAAAATCCTTAAAATAACAAATCGTGATAATTTTAAATCACCGTCGCTTATCAGATAAAGCTGAAATATTACACACAACCCTCCGAAGGATATAAAAAATGTGGTAAGCCATAAAGGGACAGAGGCATCAAATCGGCATATACTTGTCACTTCGATAAAAGCTTTTATGTATATGAATTGTTTATTTAGAGAGATGCAATTTGTCAAAAGAAGTTCTATGAACATTATTATTATATTAAAAAGGATCATCGAAAGGCAGATCATAAGCATAGATTTAGCTGATGATAAAATTACATCAGTTACATCTTTACCACTCAGCATAATTTCATTCTTGCAAATATCCTCAGTTACTTTTTCTTTTCTTGTCAGAAAAATCGCACCAAGTATATTACTTAATGTACATGATAAAAAGACTATATATCCGGCTGTTGCGTTGTTGTAAATTACATTTCCGACAATTCCTGTTATAAAGGCCGGTCCGCTCGCATAACAAACATAGGAAATAAGTTTTGCTATTTCGGAATAACTTTTATTTTGCGAAACAAGCTCTTTAAGCATTTTAATACCTACAGGATATCCAGCAATAAGACTAAGAATTAATACAGAGAAGCTGTTTCTGTCTAGTTTAATGAATCTACGGAATAAATACCACAAAGGTGTTGTTATTACAACAGATAACCTGCTTTTTATAAGAAAGGTGCATAGTACCATATACGCGAACATTGAGGGAATGAGTGTGTTTGTGCATATTTCTAAGCATCGGTTTACTGTTTCGGAAGCGTCCTTACTATAGATTACAAGCAGTATCAGTGATGCAATTGAGAAAATGCATAAAATGACTTTAATTACTTTCTTTTTCATATTTTCTCCTATGGTGTGTGTTACATCATTTTTTGTTTCGTTGCATATATATCTATATTAAGGAGTTGATGAAAAAATGAATGTAAACAATCTTGCCAAAAGGTTTGAAAAGCTGAAAAATAAAACTCGTAGGCATTCTTTTATCTATATTTCAGATAACGCTTGTCTTAATGTAGAGTATTGTCATAGTGTATTAAAGCTTGAAGAAGAGCGGATAGTTTTAAAACTTGCAAAGTCTTATGTAACAATAGTCGGATTGGGACTTGGTATGAAAAATTACGGATATAAGAATGTAAAGATATACGGGAAAATACATAGCGTTAGCTTTGAAGATAGTAACGAAAGGAATGTTGATTTTGAATAAGAAAATTAAGGGGTATGGAATGGCTTACGTGAAATTTAAGGCACTTGGCGGCTTTCAGGAAAAATTCATCTCATCTCTTATAGAAAATAATATTCAGCTATATGATATTGCCGAAAGCAAATGTGAATTGTCAGCACTCATAAAAGCATCTGATTATAGTTTTGTGAGTCGGACTGCAAGAAAATATGGTATAAGGACAAGAGTATATGAAAGACAAGGCTTATACTTTAAACTTTATGGATACAGAAAACGCTGGGGACTTATTTTAGGACCGTTATGTTGTGCTTTAACATTGCTTATTCTGTCGCAGTTTGTATGGGATATAAGAATCAGCGGAAATGAAAATCTATCAGATAGTCAGCTTTACAGTATCGCAGAGGAATGCGGTATAGAATTAGGTTCATATATTCGTAGCTTTTCCGTCAGTGCCTGCGAATTTAAGGCTATGGCAGAAATAAATCAGCTTTCCTGGATAAGTGTTGAAAGAGAAGGAAGCAGAATTTATATAAAAGTGCACGAAAAAGCTCCCTATGAAAAGGAAGAAATACCGGCGGAGATGCCTTGTAATATTGTATCAGATTTTGATGGTCAACTTATTTATGCTCTTGTTAAGCGTGGAACAGCAACCGTGAAGGTTGGCGACGGGATAAGAAAAGGTCAGATACTTATAAGCGGTTCGGTAGATAACAATAATGACGGCGTAATACATATACACGCTGAAGGCGAGCTTATTGCAAGATGTCAGCAAACTGAGGAATTTTATATTCCGTTTAAGCAAATCAAAAGAAAACCCCTTGATGAAAAGAAATACACGTCCTACCTTATGTTCGGCGATTTTTCAATGAAGTTACCCTGGGAAAGCTACGAGCCATCAAATTCAGATAACGTAACATATAAGGAAGAAACAGGATATGTTAATTTATTCGGTTTGAAAACACCTATAAAATATAAGAAGGGAATATATACGTTCTTCGAAAATGAAGAGGTCACATATAAGCAGGAGGATGTTATAAATCAACTAAACGAACAAAAATCGGATTTTGAGGATAACTTTATGCAGGAATGCAAAGTGGTGTCTGCAGTTTGCGAAATAATTCCTGAAGAAAAGGGAATCAGAATGAAAGTAATTTATACTGTAGAACGGGATGTGGGAATAAAACAAAAGATAAGCGTACTGTATTGAATTGGCAAAAAAATACCTCTTTTATATTGAAAATAATGCTTGTTTGTGCTATACTACTAATATATATGCTGATTTTTAGTGAAAGGAAATTATCGGTTTATGATAGAAAAAGCTATATCTGTTTCAGATATGGAACAAATGCACGCATTATTTGGTGATTTTGATGAAAATATCAATATCATTCAGAAGGAATATAAGGTTTCGATATACAGTCGTGATGACGAAATAAGAATAAAAGGCGAAGAAAACGCAGTACAGAAGGCATCAGAGGTAATAAATCTTCTTATCGGTATGCTGGAAAAAGAAGAACGGCTTACCGATCAGAATATAAGATACGCTATCTCTATGGCAAATGATGGCAAGGGTGAAGAGCTTGAAAACCTCAGTAAGAGCTGTATTTGTGTAAGTCACACAGGCAAGCCTATAAAGCCCAAAACTGTAGGTCAGAGCAAGTACGTTGAAAGCATAAAGAAAAACATCATAACCTTTGGAGTAGGTCCTGCCGGTACAGGTAAGACTTATCTTGCAGTAGCACTTGCTGTAAGAGCCTTCAAAGCTCACGAGGTGCAGAGAATCATTCTTACAAGACCTGCCGTAGAAGCGGGAGAAAAGCTTGGTTTCTTACCGGGCGATCTTCAAAACAAGGTTGATCCTTATTTAAGACCTCTTTATGATGCTTTGTTTGATATGATGGGTGCAGAAGCATTTCAGCGTAATATGGAAAGAGGTTGTATTGAGGTTGCTCCTCTTGCCTATATGCGAGGAAGAACGCTTGATGACAGCTTTATCATTCTTGATGAAGCACAGAACACTACTCCCGAACAGATGAAGATGTTTCTTACAAGACTTGGTTTTAACAGTAAAATGGTTATTACCGGTGACGTTACTCAAATAGATCTTCCCGATTCAAAGCGTTCAGGTCTTGTGGAAGCGACAAAAATTCTTAAAAATATTGATGGTATTGCAATCAATCGCTTTACTGAAAAGGACGTTGTAAGACACAGACTTGTTCAGGATATAGTAAGAGCTTATGAAGCGTATAACGAAAAGAATAAAATATAGGACGGATAAAAAAGATGACGAAAGTTGTAATGGTATTTCATAACGATCAGAAGGCTATAGAAGTTCCTAAAGGACTCCGTACAGTTATAAGACGCTGTGTGGCTCAGACACTTAAGGAAACAGAGTTTGACGGTGATATTGCAGAGGTTTCTGTGACCCTTGTGGATAACGAAACGATAAAGCAATTAAATAAGGAGTTTCGTGACAAAAACAAGGTTACTGATGTAATTTCATTTCCGCTTGGTGCTTATGATGATTATGATATAAATCCCGAAAACGGAGCATATATGCTTGGAGATATCGTTATTTCCATGGAAAAGGCACACGCCCAGGCTATAGAGTACGGTCATTCTCTTGTGAGAGAAGTGGGATTTTTAGCAACTCATTCAACATTACACCTTTTAGGATATGATCACGAGGACGATCCTCAGGGCGAAAAGGTAATGTTTGAATTACAGGATAAGATCCTGAATAGTCTTAACATTACACGCCCTGAAAAAGAATAATAACATGGAATTTTTAAAAAGGCTGTATCACAGCTTTAAATATGCGGCTAATGGAATTGCTTTTTGTGTACATCACGAAACAAATATCCGCATCCATATTGTAGCGACGATATGCGTTTTATTTCTGTCATTGTTTTATGACTTTTCAAAGGAGCAGTATATTTTGCTTATATTGACTTGTCTTGTCGTGATATGTACAGAAATGATAAATACCGCAATAGAAGTAGTTATTGATAAGGTATCACCCGGTTATTCGGCTCTCGCCAAGGTTGGTAAGGATATAGCTGCGGGTGCTGTATTTTTGTCTTCTATAGTAGCGGTGATAATCGGTATTATTTTATTTGGTGATATAGAAAAATTAAAGATAGTTGTCCGTTTTTTTGCTGAAGATATAGGAAATCTTGCTATGCTTTTAGGAACAGTATGTATTTTCTATCTCTTTATAGCAAAGGGTGGAAAGAAAAGGAATATAAAAGGAAAGAATAAAAATGGAAACTAAATCAGCATTTATAGCAATTACAGGACGTCCTAATGCGGGGAAATCCTCTCTTACAAATTTACTTGTCGGTGAAAAGGTAGCAATCGTCAGCGAAAAGCCGCAAACCACAAGAACAAGAATAAATGGAGTACTTACGAAGGGTGAGACACAGTATGTGTTTATTGACACACCCGGTATGCACAGAGCAAAGAACAAGCTTTCTGACCAGATGGTTAAATCTATAAGAGAAAGCATTACGGATGTAGACGTAATCATACTTATGGTTGATGCTACAAAGAAGATATCACCTATTGAAAATAATCTTATCGAAAGCTTTAAGGTGCGTAATACCGATGTAATTTTACTTATCAACAAGGTGGATTTAATAAAGGACAAGTCATCCCTTTTAGAAACCATAAAGGAATACAGTGACCTTTACGATTTCAAGGAAATCATTCCTATAAGTGTAAAGAACAGAACAGGTACAGATGCAATTATGCCCATTCTTGAAAAGTATGCAAAGGAATCTGTTCATTATTTCGATGATGACCTTCCTACCGATCAAACTGAAAAAGTGTGGCTTTCTGAACTTGTCAGAGAGAAAATACTCCGCAATATGCAGGAGGAAATTCCTCACGGTGTTGCCGTATATATCGAAAGCCTTGAAACACGCCGTCATAGAAGCGGTACGGAAATTGTAGATTTAGGTATTGTTATCGTTTGCGAAAAGGCATCCCATAAGGGTATGATAATCGGCAAGCAGGGGACTATGCTTAAAAAGATAGGTTCGCTTGCACGAATTGATATAGAGGAATATTTCGGTTGCAAGGTTAATATGCAGATATGGGTAAAGGTCAAGGAAGACTGGAGAAATAAAGAATCAGCCATTGCAGATTTTGGATTAAAGGCAGAGTAAGATTCTGCACAGCAAAAAGGGAAAGGGCTTGTTATGCTTATTACTCTTAACGGTATTGTTATAGGAGAACGCATCATAGGGGAAAATAGCTGTTTTTTGGATGTTTTCACAGATAAACTCGGTATTGTCGAAGTGATGGCACACGGAGTGAAGAAGATTGGCGGAAAAAATTCAAGTGCGGCGTCGCTTTTCAGCTATTCTAAATTCTGCTTGAAAAAAAGCGGAAATAAGTACACTATAAACAGCTCTGAACCTATTTGTTCTTTTTACGATATATGTAAATCCATAGAAGGACTTTCTCTTGCGAGCTATTTTGCGGAGGTTATAAAATATTGTGCCACATCTGAAGAGGAGCATACTGAGCTTTTGCGTTTTGTATGTATGACATATTTTCATTTACAGAAAGGCAAACTGTCACTTCGCTTTATAAAGGCAATATTTGAATTCAGATTTATCACCCACATCGGTTTTATGCCTGATCTCAGAGCCTGCAAGGAATGTATATGCTATAACAGTGATGAAATGTATTTTCTCCCTGACGAAGGATCGTTGTATTGTTCAGAATGTTACGAAGAATTAAGAGATGATATTGGCGAACAAAATGCTTTTTTTCTAAATCCTACAGTATTACACACTATGAGATATGTAGCGTATTCCGATATAGAAAAGCTGTACAGATTTTCTGTTTCAGAACAAAATGAGCGTATTTTTTCCGCTATAGCAGAGTTTTATCTGCTTACCCAGTTGGGCAGATCCTTTAAAACTCTTGATTATTATAAAAATATAAACTTTAATATGAACTAAAAAGGAATTAAAAATGAAAAAAGAATATAAAAAGCTGGAGCTGGACAAGGTCTTAGCTCTTTTATCCGAGCAGGCGTATTGTGATGTCTGTAAGGAAGAAATATTAAAAATAAAGCCAAGTTTTGATATTGATACTGTAAAAAGCGAAATCGCAAAGACAGGTGACGCCTTTACTTTGTCCTCAAAGTTTGGTACACCGAGATTTTTTAATATCAAGGATGTTTGCTTCAGTGCTAAAAGAGCGTCACAAGGCTCAACATTATCTTTAAGAGAGCTTCTTGATATCGGTCTTTTACTAAGAGAAGTATCGGGGCTTGTAAGTTGGTATTCTCAGTGCAGTGGTATAGAATCATCTTTATCCGAGTATTTTGATGCTTTAGTTGAAAATAAACATCTTGAACAGATAATTTCAAATTCGATAGTTTCTGAAGAAGAAATCTCAGATTCTGCAAGCCCTGAGCTTGCAAGAATAAGACGTGCTATACAGAAAAAGAGTCTTAATATCAGAGAACAGCTTGATAAGCTGATAAAAAACAAGACAAATCAGAAATACCTTCAGGAAAGCCTTGTTACAATGCGTGACGGTAGATTTGTCGTGCCTGTAAAGACAGAGTATAAATCAGAGATAAGCGGTCTTGTACACGATTCTTCACAGACGGGTGCAACTTTATTTATTGAGCCTATGAGTGTTGTAGAGGCTAATAACGAAATAAGAGTACTACAGTCCCGTGAGCAGGAAGAAATTGAACGTATAATTAAAGAAATGTCCGAAATGGTGGGCAATTTCTCTCAGTCAATGATAAAGGATTATAAAATAGTTCTAACTCTTGAAATCTACTTTGCTAAAGCAAATTTAGGTGCAAAGATGAAAGCAGTTATTCCCGAGATCAGTGGAAAACCTTGTTTTACCTTAAATAAAGCAAGACATCCGCTTATTGATAAGGATAAGGTCGTACCCATAACCTTAGAGCTTGGCAACAGCTACTCTTCACTTATTGTAACAGGTCCTAATACGGGCGGCAAGACAGTTTCCTTAAAGACTGCCGGACTTCTCGTACTTATGGCAATGTGCGGTATGATGATACCTGCAAGTGATAACAGCGTTATAGGTATGTTTGATGAAGTTTACGTGGATATTGGTGATGAACAGAGTATTGAACAGAGCTTATCTACTTTTTCATCTCATATGACAAATATTGTGAAGATTCTGAAAACCGCAAATGAAAGCTCACTTGTACTGCTTGATGAACTTTGTTCCGGTACAGACCCTGTAGAAGGCTCTGCTTTAGCAGTATCTATTCTTCGTGAGCTAAAAAGTCGTGATTCAAAGCTGCTTGCGACTACTCACTATCAGGAAGTAAAGATGTATGCTATTGAAACGGAAGGTGTAGAAAACGCTTCCTGTGAGTTTGATGTAAAGACACTACAACCGACATACAGATTTATTGTTGGTATGCCGGGTAAATCGAATGCATTTGCTATATCCTCAAAGCTTGGTATTGATGAGCATATCATAAATGAAGCAAAGGAGCTTGTAAGTACAGAAAACAAGCGTTTTGAAGAAGTAGTAGAGACACTTGAAAAATCAAGACAAGAGCTTGAAAAGCTTAAATCTGCTGTTCAGAGTGAAGAACGTAAGTCAAAGGCACTGACTTCAGAACTTGAAGAACAGAAGGAACGTCTTGAAAAGGAAAAGGAAAAAGAATTACAGGCAGTTCGCAATAAGGCGATGAGCATTATTGAAGAAGTTCGTTTCCAGGGTGATTTACTTCTGGAAGATCTTGAACAGATAAGAAAGCAAAAGGAGAGTGCCGATTTCTCGCAAAAGGTAAAGGGTGCTCGTTCACGTTTGAATTCCGCTATGAACAGTATGTATGATGCTGCAAACCCTATCTCTGAAAAGAAAGTAGAGCATTATGTGCTCCCAAGACCTCTTAAAATCGGTGATACGGTGCTTGTAGTGGATCTTAATCAGGAGGGTACTCTTGTAAGACTCCCTGATGCTAAAAATATCTGCTTTGTTCAGATAGGAGCGATGAAATCAAAAACAAAGATGGAAAATCTCCGTCTTATAGAAAAGAAAGAAAGTAAAAAGCAACCTGCTCCAAAGGTCAGCAAAAAGGTGGTAAGCAATTTCACAAGAAAATCAGGAATGGAGCTTGACATCCGTGGAATGATGGGTGATGAAGGTGTTATGGAAGTGGACAGATTTATTGATAGCTGCCTTATGAGTGGAATTTCTGTTATAACTATAATTCATGGTAAAGGTACGGGTGCTTTAAGAAGTGCCGTACAGCAATATTTAAGACGCAATCCCCATGTAAAAACTTTCCGTGATGGTGTTTACGGAGAAGGTGAATCAGGCGTTACAGTTGCAGAATTGGAATAACCTATAATACGCCGATGCTTTATGTATCGGCGTATTATGGAATATTTAAGCGGAGTATGTCAAGTGAGGTATCCAAAATGAAGGAGCTTGAAACAAAAAGACTTAAATTAAGATATATAACTAAAGAAGACGTTCCTGTAATCTATGAAAACTGGGCAAGTGATCCCCAGGTTGCAAGATATGTAACCTGGAAGCCTCACGAAAGCGTTGCAGTAACAGATGCCGTTGTTGATTTCTGGCTAAAGGATTATAAAAATCCTGATTGTTACCGTTACGGTGTTGAACGAAAAGATGATAATGAGCTTATGGGTATGATAGACGTTGTGGGCTTTCATCACGGAAATCCCGTTATCGGTTACTGTATGGGTAAACGCTTCTGGAATAACGGCTATATGACAGAGGCTTTACAGGCGGTTGTTAGTGAGCTTATTTCCGATGGATATAAAGAAATCGTTATTGAAGCTGTGAAAGATAATATCGGTAGCAACAGAGTTATAGAAAAGAATGGTTTTAAATTTGTTGGTAGCAGGGAATCGGAGCTATCTTCTGTAAAACCGGAGATGGTTACTATTAATTCTTATAGATATTATGCCGAAACGGCTGTAGAGACGGAGGATAGGATATGAACATTACAAGACCGGAAATGATAATTTTCGACTACGGTCATACTTTGCTTTGTGAACCTGACTGGAATTCTGACAGGGGTAATGCAGATCTTATGAAATACATAATAAAGAATCCAAACAATTGCACATTTAACGATATACGCACTGAAACACAAAAAGTATTCGGAGAAATAGAAAATGTAAGGAAAACCTTTGGATATGATATCTCTGCAAGAGTTGGAAATCGTCTTACGTTTGAGCATTTGGGTATTGAGTTTTCTTTGACACCATTGGAACAGGAAATTATATTCTGGACATCTGCATCATCCGGGGCGATTATGCCTTATGCAGATGAAATGCTCGACTATCTCAACAAAACAGGAATTCGTACCGCGGTAATAAGCAACAATTTATGGTCGGGAGAAGCGATAAAAGATCGCTTTGACAGACTTCTGCCAAATAACAAGTTTGAATTTGTGATGTCCTCCAGCGATTATATGTTGCGAAAACCTGATAAACGATTATTTGAGATTGCTTTATCTAAAGCAGGTTTGTCATCAGACAAGGTGTGGTATTGCGGAGACAATTTTGAAAATGATGTTATAGGAGCAAATAACGCAGGGATTTTTCCTGTATTTTATGATTATACTGCAGAGAAAAATGATGCTTCAACTGAGTTTGATTTTTTACATATTCATCATTGGAGGGAATTAATCGAAGTAATGGAGGGAAAAGATGCATAATATAGTTATTGAGACAGAAAGATTGATACTCAGACCTTTAAATATTGATGATGCAGACGCAGTTTTTCAATGGGTAAGTGATGAACGAGTAGCAAGATATATGATTTATAATACATACAGCAATGTAGAACAGGTTGTGGAATGGCTTAGCTCCATTCAGGAAGAAATGAAAGAATATCACTTCGGTTATGTCAGAAAGTCTGATGGCAAGCTTATCGGAAGCGGTAGTATAGGACCAGATTCAAAAGAAAATGATTTCTGGGGATTTGGATATAATTTTCGTTACGATTGCTGGGGCAACGGATATGCAACAGAAGCTACAAAGGCGATGATACAGTATGTTTATGATAATTTTGACGCAAGAAAGTTTACATCAAGTCACGCTGAGCCGAACAAAGCGTCGGGTAGAGTTATGGAAAAATGCGGTCTGCATTTTGTAGGATATGGAGAGTTTCAAAAGCTTGGCGGTGGTCCCAAAATGGTTACAATGGAGTATGAAAGGATAGACAGATGAACGAAGAATTACTTAAAATTTTAGAAGAAAACCCTGTTTATAAAAACGCTTATTACGATTTTTTAGAGATACATAAAAATAATCATGTAAAAGACAGTACAGAAGAACAACTTGCAGAATTTGAAAAATATTTTGCAAGGGACTTTCTTGCGGGGCTAAAAGTAGGAAATATAGACCGCTTTGAGATAATTAAAGGTGAGCGTATTACTATTCGCAAAGCAACACTTGATGATATCGACTTTATGGGCATGGTAGAGTGCGACGAGGATAACAGTCCATGGGTCGCAAACTGGCCTATAGGCTGGCGTATAGCAAAAATGGGAGATTTAAACTTCCTTCAGACTATTATTGAAAAAGAAGATGGTACTCCAATTGGTATTATGATCTTTTCTGACATGGCGGATCCTCGTGAAAAGATTCAGCTTAAAAGGATAGCGATTATAGAAAAGGGTAAAGGCTACGGAAAAGAAGCCTTACATCTTGCAAAGAAATTTGCTTTTGAAATGATGGAAACTGATTACTTCTTCCTCGGCACAAAGGAACACAATCACAGAGCACAGTCTGTATATAAAGCTACGGGGTTTACACCTGATATGCCTGACCCTTGTACGAGCTTTCATATAACGGCAAAAAATTACAAGCGGATTGAGATTTCTGCTTTTGTAACAATCAAGGAATATCTGGTTGGCTATAAAGAGCGTCTTATACCGTTTCTCGAAAAATGCTTGCCTGAATCAGGTCGTGAGCTTGATCTTGATGGAAGGCATAGCTTTTACAATGATGTAAAAGGGTATTTCCGTAAATTCTGGTGTATGTTTGACAAGGATGAGATCATTGGAACTGTAGGTATAAGAACTATTGATAATGAAAGCTGTGAGCTTAAATCTCTTTATCTTTATGAGAAATATCACGGTAAAAAGCTCGGATATCGTCTTGCGAAAACTGCAGTTGCGAATGCTAAAATGTTGGGCTTTAAAAGAATATATCTTGATACATACAAAAAAAGCGAAAAGGCTGTTTCGCTTTATGAAAAAATGGGATTTGTATATACCGAAAATTATAATAATAATCCTGTTTCAGATGTGTTTATGGTTTTAAATCTGAATAAGAATTAGTTAAAATCATTTTATTAGAAAATACTGTTATAAAATGCTACTCAGGGTTGCTAAAAAGCAATGACAGGTTGGTAGATTATTAAATTATCCGAAAGTATAATAATATTGTAAATAAAAAACGGAGGTTCACTTCATTTTATGGGATTTTCGGACAATCTTAAAGAAATAAGAAATAAAAGAAATATAACGCAGGAGCAATTACCGAAATCAGCGGTTATCCTGTAATCAATAAGGCAATGTGTATGAATTGCTACCGCTGTATTCATCATTGCCCCAAGCTTGCTTTGTCTTTGTTTAAGAATAAGGCTGTAGAAAAGGTGTGGAGCGATAATTATGAACGTTAGAACTATAAACACAGACGAATTAAATCTGCTGTTCCAACTTTTTGATTACAACAATCCCGATGAAATGATTGCCGAAAATACAAGAGATATCACCGAGGGCAAAATTGATATATTCGGATTATTTCAAGATAACAGACTTATCGGAGAGATACACGCCGCCTATGTTCACGATGATAACAGGTTTGCTGTAAAAAATAAGCGAACTTACCTCTTTGCTTTTCGCATTCATAAGGATTTTCAAGGCAAAGGATATGGACAGCTTTTGATGAACAAAGTAATTTCCATACTTGCAGAAAAAGGCTATTCGGAATTTACAATCGGTGTTGAAGATGACAACAAAACAGCTATACACATATATTCAAAGCTTGGATTTACGCAGTTGATTGGCAGAATGAGCGAAGAGTATCAAGGCGATAGCTATGAATATGGGTTGTATTTGAAGTCTTTATAAGGAGTTATTATGAAAGTAATAGTTTTCGACATAGGCGGAACGCTTATGGAATACAAGAATATGCCGCTTTCGTGGCTGGATTTCTACAAGGACGGTTTCCGTTATGTTTGTAGCGAGCTTTCGCTGAACATAACCGAAAATGATATTAACAAGTCCTTTGGGGTAATGAAAAGCTATAATCCTCGTATCAATCCTCGTGAGTTTGATGTCACTCCCGAAATAATTTTCAGTGAGGCTACGGCTCATTGGCAAGGAAAATTTGAGCTTTCCGAAGTTATAAATAAGTTTTATAAATCAATGAATTTGACAGCGTATATTTATCCCGAAACACTTGATTTTCTGGACAAGTTGAAAGCAGAGGGATACAAAATAGCAGCTCTGACAGATGTAGCAATCGGAATGCCAGATGAACTGCACAAAAGCTATTTCCCCGAACTCATGCCCTATTTTGATATGTATGTTTCTTCAATCTCTTGTGGATATCGTAAGCCTAACCCCAAAGGACTTTCGGATATTGCGGAGAATTTCGGTGTTGCATCTTCTGAAATGATTATGATTGGCGATGAGGAAAAGGATATTAAAACTGCAAAAAGGTTTGGCTGTAAGTCCGTTCTGATTGAAAGAAGGGACAGAAACGCTGATTTCGGGCAGGATTATACGGTTACGGATTTGAATGGACTTTGGGAGATATTGAAATGAACATCGGACTGAAAACAGGCGTAGTAAAACTACTCCCACATCAAGCTGAATGGGAAACAAATGCGGAAGAAACTATTATGCTTATGAAAACAATTCTAGGTGATACCTGCATTGATATTCAACACGTGGGTAGTACATCTATAAAGCATATCTGTGCCAAACCGATTATTGATATTGCTGTTGCGATTAATGAGCTTGCTGATATACTTCCATACAATGATGTGCTTTCAAAGAATGGAATATTTTATCGCAAAGAAGAAACAACGGGACAGCTTTTATATTTAATGGGTGACCTTGAAAACGAAATTAAAACCCATCATATCCACGTGGTTAAATATAATAGCGTAAACTGGCAAAACTATCTGAATTTCCGTGATTTTCTGAATGCATTTCCCGAAAAGGCAAGGCTTTATAACGAATTGAAACAGGAGCTTGCAAAGAAGTACGCTTCAGAACGCAAGCTCTACACAGACGGTAAAGGCGAACTTATAAAAGCCTTATTAAAAGAGGCTGAAGAGTGGAAAGTAAGCTTTAATTAATGGCAAGAATTACAAAGCGGGGGATTATAATGGATTTATATCATTATTACGACAGAACTATCGGACCTTTCAAAAGTCTTACAGAAATTTCTCTTGATGAAGCAAAAGCTGTGCTTGATGATTTAAAGAGAACAAGACCTGGATCACAACCTGCTTCCCGTAATGATAAATATATTCAGTACCGCCGAAACTGCGAAGCTATATTAAGAAAAGAATGCGCTAAAAAAGGAATAATTGTAAATCGAGAATCACCATACTACATGGTTATTGAGCATAGTCCATGGCTGAGTACTTGGTACGAAAACAGCACCTTTGTTAAAATTCCGATTGAGGAATTTGATTTGCGAACATTGTCTTTTACCTATGGAGATTCGATGCCGACCTTCAGTGATTCGTTTTTAGATGGGAAAGAATACCGTAAGCAGCTTTATACATATGAAGAAATCCTCGACGTAATTAAAAAATATGATTTACCACAACTATGGAACGATGATGGCTCACATGGACCTGAACGATATATTGAAGTCCATGTGTGGGATGATACGGTTATCAAAAAATATATCTGAATTGTATTGAGATATTAAAAAGAACGCTTTAATTTGCAACATTAAGAAAAAGATTTAATTTTTATAAAAGGAATTGTAGAAATTGTAATAGATGAGCAATAAATAAAACCCCGCCAAAAGCCTTAAATTCGGCTTTACAGCGGGGTTTGTTGTTGTTGAGATGAACGTAAAAGGGAAGTGGTCAGGATTCTTTTTTATCCTTCTTTTTCCTCTTTTTCTGCTGTTCTTCAAGCTCCTCGGGAGTCGGCGCAGTTTCAATTTCAAGTCTTTGACTTATAGGATTATTATTCATTGCATCACGAAGCTGTTGGTTTACAACGTGAGTGTAGATCTGCGTTGTATTGAGATTTTCGTGACCTAAAACCTCCTTTAAAACTCGTACGTCAACACCGTTCTGATACATAAGCGTTGCGGCGGTGTGTCTTAACTTATGTACGGAAATTCCTTTGCCGGAAAGCCCGCAGGCTTTGAGTCTGGCTTCGATAATCTGTTCAACACGGCGATTTGATATGCGTCTGTATTGCTTACTTATAAACATTGCATTTTCACCCTTGGTTTGAGGTCGCAATTTCGTATAATTTTTAAGTGCCATAACACATTGGTCATTAAGATAGACAATTCTTTCTTTACTACCTTTACCAAGTACCTTTATAGAGTAGTAGATTTCCTTATTTCCGCTCTGAAAATCAACATTTTCTATCACGTCGTTAAGATTGATACCCACAAGCTCGCTAAGTCGCATACCACAGTTTATAAAAAGAACCGTCATGGCAAAATCCCTGTAATCCTGCCAATCCTTCATATCCGGAAAGCCGTGTCTTAATAGCTGTTCGCTTTCTGATAACGTCAGATGCTTCGGCAATGCATTCTTCGGTGACGGCAATTCTAAATTAAGCATAGGGCTTGCTTTGTACCAGCCTTTATTATTTGTAAGGTATTTGTAGAACTGTCTGAGTGCCACAGCTTTTCTTGTACGGGCTTTAGCCTGATTGCTACGCTCGTTGATTGTAAAGCTTAAAAATTCCAGAGCGTCATTAAGAGTAACGTTTCGTATATAATTTTCGCCAAGATCAGCAATTTCAATTTCGGAAAAATCCGTATCATCAGGAACAAGCTTATTCTTGATTTTAAGAAATCTCATAAAGAGTCTTATGTCGCTGTAATAGTTAATAATAGTAAGCTGCGAACGGTTTTTTATAGTACCTAAATAATTGATATATTCCTTTAAACATTCAGGCGCATCTGCAAAATCCTTTATATTTGCCATTTTTCCTCCCCTCTATTTCGCAAAATATTAATTTTACGCAATTATGTGTAAATTTTTCCCTATTCTTTATTATACATCAAATCTGTGAGTTTTGCAACAGCCTTCTCAAGAGCTGCTATTTTCTCGAATATGAGCTGATGATCTGTTTTCTTTCTGTAGCGTTTTGAGATCTTGAAGACCTTCGGCTTTGGTCTTTGTACCGGGCGGAAAAAATCACAAAAGTTTAAGGGCTGCTTATGTTCATAAAATCTACCGCAATACAAATCGCATCTATGATGTATTACCTTGCCGGTTGGATTTCTCCATTTTCGATAGTAAGGACAATCCAAATTGTAACAATAGAGACACACACATTTTAAACACGGAGAGTTTGAGCTCAGATGCAGCTGATATGTACCAACACCAACATGCATATGGATCACGCTCCTAACGGCTTTACTATTGATTGTTTAGATAATTGGTATTCCTGGATAAGTTTCTTCTGTCGGTCTTTCAGTTTTGATTCTCTCGACAAGATCCTATCCCAGAAATCGCCTTCACCTACACACAACAGTAATGTTTCTATGCTGTTACCCGCCTGATCAACTATATAACGCTGAAGTTTGTGAAGATTATAGTCTGTATTTTTCTTGACATATACTCTTATTTTCTCTATGCTGCCGATGAACTCTTTCCACCATTTGCGAATCTGAAATCTTGAAACATTCTTCTGATCTGGATCAGGTACTACAAATCTAAGATAATTGTTCAAGATTCCATAAAATAGCTCACCCAGGTTACGCTTTATCTCTGGAACTTTCTCCGGGTGTTTCGGATCTGGAACTACCTCAGATCCGGACAAGTATAATCTGAGAAACTCCTCTGCTCTGCTCTGCTTCAATACGATCTCTGTTCTGACCCATTTCTTTTCAATCTGATCATAACCACGTTCTGCAGCTTTATCGTAAATTCTGATATAAATATCAGATGACTTGCTACCGTACATTACAGAAAGTTCTTCAAATCTACCATTGAAATGAGCGTATTTATAATTTTTTCTGGTCTTGCTGACATAGTTTCTTTTTACTGTTTCTTTAAGGATCTTCCTGATATCAAGTAAACCCTCGTGATCATCATGTGCTAAGTCAATTCGGGTAACGTTATAATTTGGATGCCATAAGCAAAGCCCAAATAAATAAGTATATGTATATTTACTATATTCGTCAAAAGCTCTACAGCCTTGGCCCGACATATCAACCATGATCAGATCTTTCTCTTTCCAGTGGTCGCAATAAATATTAATATGCGAGAAGCTATATGTAGATCTGAAGCCGTACTTCCCTCCAGCTCCTCCAGGAGTAAGAGTAAAAACATATTCAGACAAGCCAAGTCTTGATATCATTGACTGAACTGTATCATTGCGACTGGTGAAAGAAAACCAGTCGATCAAAATGCAGTTTCTTTCAGGTATTTTTGATTTCATTTTCTCTCGTCCTTTCTCAAATGGTCGCCTTGCCGCCGCAGTCGGCGGCAAAGGCTCAGCCCAATTTTGACTTATTTCTATGCAGTCTTCTCTGCTGCTTCTTCTCTATGTCACCAAGGTCACTTGTGTAACCCTGGTTGTTAAGTATCTCCTGGTCGCTGTCATATTCAAGAGTAAGAAGTGTGCTTACCATTTCCGTTGTATCATACAGAGCTCTGATCTTGTCTGTCTGTACGTATGTTTTGGATCCGATGAGCTGACATTTAATCATCGGATTTGTATAGCTCAGATCGTAATCCAGACCGTCATACATTCTGACATTTACCATTCTGGTAAATGGATGATCGCAGTAACTTGATACTACTCTAACCGAACCGGTAATATCTCTGAGCTGCTTGTCCAGGAAGTGCCACCTCTGCACGGTACCGAAGATCATACATCTACGATGCCGGCACTGACACAGATACTGCATCAGGATCTTCGGCATTGCATCGCCGTTGCGGAAGTCACGACTGTTGAATAATGTGCCGATCTCATCTATTAAGACCAGGCTCTGAGCTGGAGCGTTAAGTATATCATTAATATTATTAAGCGGTAAGATCTTTGTATGTTCTGGAAAATTTGTCACCTTGATGTTGGTGATCAGCGTCAGCTCCTTGTAAGCTTTGCACAATTTATAAGCATCTCTTACCATCGAACAAGTTTTACCTGCACCGAACCGGGCAACATATATATGAAGTCCCCAACGGTCGAAGATCTGATCTAAATGATGAATCTTGTAATAAAGACGATCCTTAAATTGATAAAATAGGAACATCGGAAAAAGTATAAGATTGCTGAGGAAGATCTTAATTGCCCAAATCATATGCGTTTAAATCCACCTATCATGCTACCGATGAAGCGAGTGATCGCCACGAAGGCACCACAAGCCAGGGCGACCTTTACAACATTGGTGAGAAAATCGCCGACAGTAAGCATTTCATAGTTCCAACCAATGGAATCAAGTAAAAATATAGCTATGCCCTCCATCAGACTCCTCCTTTCGGGCGTTTAAAAATAAAAAATATAATAACAGCAATAGCAGCTGCGGCTATAATGAGCAAAAGCTGTTGATCTAAAGTGAGATCTGTGAGTAAAATATCCATTTATTTACCTCCGAACAACCAATTAAACACACTAAATACCAACGATATAATCAATAAGCCGAGACAAATCGACCATAGCGATATATTTATATGTGGGATGTTAATTGATAAGATCTTGATAATCTCACCTATGAGCCAACCGAAAAAAGCGAATATCTCCAAGTAATCACCCCACGAAAAACTTAACCAGACCGCAAACGGCAAGTAATCCAACAGCGATAATTATAATAGTCATGATTTCTGGGGGGAACAATGCCCAAGTCCAAGTAAAAAAAGAACCGACATCAGACACTAAGCCATTAAGCGAATCCATATAACTGCCAAGATCAAGTTCGTTGGGATCGAAATTAACCACAATATCGGTATTGTTGTCAGACTGCATTTTATCAGTTTCTACTTTACCACTATTACTGATATATCCATTGTCATTTTCGAGATCGTTGTTAAGATCTTCATAACTGTCATAATTATAAACCTTAGTGCCATACCCGGTATTAGTCTTTGCATAGGTAGAATCGTTACAGAAGTAAGCTGTGTCAAGGATCATCCCTGTATCATTATCAATTATGTCAAGTCTGTACAACAGACCCTTTACTATGGTAACATAATCAGCCAGACATACACTATAAGCTCTTACACTGCTTTCACCCTCAGCAAAGTTCAAATGCGAATCTGTCAAATTATATTGTGTAACAAACGATAAGTCATCAAGGGATTTCAACATATTATATTGTGCTACGGTTCTAATCGCTGTAGCCGTTCCTGATTCAGTCGGCAAAGTTACACCTAACAAAGGAACAGGACCAAAACCACCAATATTAATTACATCCTCTAAAAAAGTGTCGGCAGTACCGCCATAAAAAGCCATTAAAAGCAAAATTCGAGAACCACCTAAATAAGAAGATGTTGCACCTATAACACCTTTTCTCCAATCTTCCCACAAACTCATGCATGTATCTACATAATTTTTATTGAGTGAAATTCTGAGAGAGTAACTGTGATACTGATTATTGTCATTGATAGAAAAATCGGCAATAGGATATTGCTTCCCTGCACCAATCCAGTCAAGCATATTAAGAATTACATCACCGTCATTCATTGAAGCAAAACTATGAAATTTGGCTGGATAAGACGATGTTGCAGATAATTCAAAATCATCTGCAGTACCGCTAATCAATTGAGATAATGCGTTTTGCATAGTAGAAGCATCACTATTATCACACGGAATAATAACTAAATATTTTTCATCGCCCAAAAAACCATCAAATCCTTTTACCCCGTCTGTATAGCTAAAAGCTACAGTCTTTCCATCCGTAAAAGTAAGATCGTCATTATCTTTGAAACGGTATGACTGACCATCTGCAGAATAAGTATAAGTTGCATAATATTCAAGATAATCAGTGCTGTAATAATCCGAAAACCCTCCATTAAAACCTACAAAACGACGATAATCAGTATAAATTTCTGTATAACCAAAATAACCATACTGAGTATGACTATAAAAATGAGGATTGCCGGAACTGTCAAAATCCATAAGATAAAAAGCAACTACAGTTTGACTGGTTGAAGACTTAACGCCTTCAGCGTAAGCCAAAAGCATAGAATTACTGACACTATCACCTGCATTATAAAAAATAGTATCATAACCCATATATGTACCATTAACTTCAATCTCTTCAAGTGTGCCTTCTGTTGTAGTTTCCTCCGCAAAAGCTGACACACAAAGACAGCTCAGAGCGATCATCATAGCCATGATCAGAGCGGCAGCCTTTTGAATTTTTGGCTTCTTTTTTCGGTTCAATCGTGCCGATCGGGACGAACACTCTTCACATTTATCATTTTTAAAGGGCAAAACAGAAGCCTGCCCGCAGTCAGAGCAGTAGTATAATTCTCCGTTGGCTTCAGCTTCATCCCAACAGTCAAAACATACATAGTCAGGGATGGTATAACAGTCATCCATCAGCTGACCGCATTTTCTACAGTTAATCCACACAACTAAATTTCCTCCTCAAAATCATCAAATTTATCACAATGAGGACAATAGCAGATATCATCAGGAGGAAAAAGACTATCAGACTCTTCATCCAGCTCACCAACATTTAAATGAAAACGAAATCCAGAACCTTCAGATTGCGTTGAAAGTAAAAATACTAAATTATCTAATGATTTACTCAAAGAGGAATTTTCCTCAAAAAATTTTTGCTTTGCTTGCTGTGTTTTGGTATATTCCTTGATCTCTGCATTAACTCGCTTGCGATGAAGAAGATAGAACAGAAGCAAAAAAACAAATAAAAATATATCAAATGCAATATTACAAATATCAATTATCATTTTAACCTCCGATATACTTAAAAAAATTGGGGCGGAATAAACCGCCCCGGACGAGAGTTGCAACGTTTAACCCTTTGCGGATCTCTTGATTGCTTTGAACATACGAATTGCAAGAAGTATCAGACCGCCTGCAAAGAACAGAAGCAGATACCAGTTACTAAGTATGTAGTTAAAGATCTGAGTAACTACATCCAGGATATCTGTTACCGCACCGGATAAAGATGCAGTGCTGCCTTCAGTTACTGTAGTCTCACCTTCTGCAGATGCTGCAATAGCCATAGACATAGCAACCATTGAAGAAATACCGATAGCAGCTATCTTACTCTTTGCCTTTTTTGTTTTGCTCTTCACCGTATCCGATAAAGACTTGATTTTGTCGCGTACCTTGTTTAACAAATTTTTATTCCTCCTTGTCGTCAAGTATATCGAACGAATCTACATAACTGTAGCTCTTTCCGTTAAACTCGGAAGTATCCTTCGAGATCTGTGCACATAATCCGATGGCGTTTTCTCCGAGATTAAACAGCTTATCAACAGCAGCGGGAACTCGTCTGAAAGTAAGAAGCTCAGAGCCTGCAACCTTGCCAAACATCTTGTCATTCTGCTCTACTTCCTTTTCATAATAAACCCTTATCTGCTCGACGACTTCACCGCCGCTGTCTTTCTTTACATAACTTTCATCAAGTAAACCTACAATCTTAATCTTTGCCATTTTCTTTATTCTCCTTTAAAAAGCTGTAACATTCTTTTCCAACGTGATAATCGCTCTTTAACCTGATTATCGGGTAAACTCTTCCACAATCATTGCAATCCAATGAAACTATGCAATCGAATCCTGAACCTTCCCCGGCTTCACATTCATCATCACAACCATCCCATCCAACACAACACTCCATGTTATAACTTCCGCAACCTTCGCAACGGATGTTGCCATGTCTGTTAAATGGACCGTCTATTAAATTTATTCTACAAGCTATAAAATGTTCATCGAATAAAGGTGTATCAGACCATTCAAGATATTTTGCATAAGCTAAATCCTCATTGTCAAAAACACAATCTTCAACACAAGAATCTAAATCCGATTTTACAGTTTTAATAACAGAGTATTGTCGCTGTCCGCAAAGAAGCTTCTCGCGATAATAGATTTCACGAGAAAAACCGTTGTGTGTTTCATTTAAAATTCTTTTTCCCATTTGTCATATCCTCCTTATTTAATTTTTTTACTGGCGGGAATAGTTCATATATGAACTATTTATAATTATAGTCCACATCTGAACTATTGTCAAGTACATTTAGTTCAGATTTGATATAATCTACTTAATACACAAAATAAAAGAGGTGAAACAATGAATTATTACCAAAGGCTACGAGATTTAAGAGAAGACACAGATAAGAATCAAGAGTATGTTGCAGAAATTTTAGGTACAAGTCAATCATACTACGCTCAATACGAAAACGGAAAAAGACAAATCCCTTTCGACAGAGTTATACTATTAGCTAAACACTACAATGTATCCATTGACTACATTGCAGGATTAACAAATGATAAAAGAAAGTATTGGTGAAATTATGGATGCTATAATAAAACACATTGATGAAAGTAGAGATAATTTTTTTGACCACATAGAAGAGTTGATCGAAATTAGAAAACTTCATGATCAAAATTTATCCTTAGAGGATATAGCAAAATCTCTAAATAAAACTAAAGCTCATATATACCAAAAAATAAGAACATTTAACAAAAATGAAAATATAGTGTGCGGGACTAATGAAAAAAATTATTTTTTTGAACACAAAAATATAATGGCTGCAATGCATATAAAATTGATTATTCTTATGATTTTAGAAACCTACGAACATCCTTTATATGCATTACTTGACGATAAAGGATTAAACAAAGTTTTCGGAATAAGCTACCATATAGCAAAAATATATAGATACTACATACTCAACGGATGTGGCAAAAATCAATACTTTCATAAACTTCCAGAAAGTATAAAAAAAGAATTTGTCTGAGCAGCTTGAGCATATTGCAAAACCAAACACGAGCTCAGGATCATCGACGTGGAAAATGATAATCGTTACTGATTTGTCCCGGGCTATGAGTTGGTGCTTGCCGATGAGGCGTACCGGTGCCGAATTTGTTAATTTTTGGGATTGAATAAAAAGGACATTCAATCCCAGTCTCGGCGCAACTTTGCGAACGCATGGTATGTAATTACTACCCACCTATTAGCAAAGGTGGGTAGGGTGCTCGACCGACCGTCTGAATTATCCTAAAGTAAAGGGTACTTCAAAATTTTTTTGATAAATCAAAAAATTTTTGAAGCTTCCCCCTTGACTTTAGGATTTTTTTGTGCTCTTCTGGTACCACCGAAGGGGGTACGGGAAGCAAAAATAGCTTCTCCTCCCCTTCGATTAACCATTATAGCACAAAAAACCATTCAGACTGTGTAGTTCTATTATAAATCTTTCCCTCGGGGGAAACAAAAAGCAAAAAAATAAAAGGTCAGGTGCTTGCCTGCCTTCTTTCTGGTAACACAAATAGACCGTCTTCCCTTTCCTTTTTTCGGAGACAGCCATTGCCAAATATTTATTTTACGAAATTAGGTGTAAATTATTCCCTACTTGTAATTATACATCAATTTATTTGTTTTTGCAATAACTGATTATATGTAGTACAGAAATCGCTTAAATTATATTTAACGAGCTACTGTAAATCGACGAAATCATTGAAGCCCTGAAGAACATCAAGGTATAAAAAAATAGCTGACCGCTAAAGTCAGCTATCCAACCAAAATACAGACAGAAAGCATATAGACTTACCTTTGCTAGTCCGTTTTCTGAATGTATATCTATATTATCACAAATAAAACTTAAATGTCAAGTACAATAATCATATATACTATTATTTCGTAAAACAAAAATTATAACGAAATAATCATTTAATATCCCACTCAATGTTAATATATTCCTTTGTACAGATACTTTCATTGAATTTTGTAAATACAGCTACTCTCTCGTCATCTCGCTGACATAACTGACGATAGGAATTGCCTTCTGACTTGCTTAGAACGACTAAATACGATATGCTTTTATCAATTATCAGATTTTCGGGTAACTTATCAACATCATAACTATCTCTTTTTATTTCTTTATCATTTTTGTCCATCTGTATAACCGTAACATTTTCTGTCGCCTCTGCGTAGTCAACTAAAACTTCTACAGTAAATATATATTCATAAGTTTTGCCATTCTCAATGATTTTAATTTTTTCTTGTATTTTCTCACTGTTTTTACCGCCATAACCAGCGATATGTGTTCCGCAATTGTCTGATAGCACATATACCTTTCCGTCTGGTGTCTGGTATATCGGATTTAAATAAAATATTCTTTCATCAGTTTTTTTGTTCAACCAGATTGTACCGCTAATGCTTCGCTCTTCCCCATCGAATTTGGTTATTATATCACATATACCTTTACCACTATCTATGCTTAAAGTATAATAAGGTTCCATTTCGTTAAAATCATTTTCGATATAATAATTAGCAAACGAAACCCCGTTAAGATTATTGAATTTATAGTTTTTAGTTGTAATTTTTTCGCCTGTTTCGACTATATCTGTATATTCCACAAGTGTTGCATATATTCTTTCCTGTTCTTCTAAAGGCTCTGTTGTTATAAAAACACCGGTTAATTTATCCCTCTTGTTATTGCCTTCGCCTTCGGGTAGAGCTAATTTACAACCGCATAAACTCAATATAAAAGTAAGCATTAAACAAATTACAATAATTTTTTTATTCATCGACAATCTCCTCATCAAAATTACCGTCAAATTTTAATATATCTCCCACATCACATTGAAGATAATAACATATTTTATTAATCGTGCTGAATCTGATACCTTTTGCTTTTCCGCTACGTAAAATCGAAAGATTGGCTTCGGTAATGTCAATCTGTTGACAAAGCTGTTTTGAAGTAATTCCTCGTTGGCGCAGTACTTCATCAAGATATGAAATAATAGCCATATTTCGCCTCCTAAACAAAGAGATCATTATCCTCTTTAATTGTTTTTCCTTGATACAATAATCGTGTAATCGCCATTAAAGTTAAAGACAAAATGAGAGTGAATACAGGAAGATGTAAATTGAAATCTATATTATAAAGAAAAGATGCAAATAAAATTTGTCCTATATTAAGCGTTGTAGTAGTAATAATAAGAATAATTATTCCTCTGTTACACCAATGAGATAATTTTTTTGATGAATTATAACAGCTTTTGCTATATGCATCTGCACGTAATTCCCTTAACAATCCACTGGATAAATACAGCAGTCTTATATCAATAAGATATTCCAAAATAGCTATCGCAGAAGTAATAAATGCAAAAATATATGTTGGAATTAAACTAAGATTTGTGTCACTATTGACAATGTTTATCCTACGTAAAGATGATATACAATCACCAATGCAAAGGATTATTCCAGCTGTAAAACCAGCTATGCAAATGAATAAAAAAATGCGAAGCATATCATAAACAATATTAGTGTCTGTTTCTTTTAAAGAATCAATGATATTTAAAATCAACCAGCATAAAAGTACACTATACACAGTACCTGCCATAGTAAAGTTTCCGATTTCATTGCACAATATTTCCGGTCGTAATGCAGGATTAATCATATTGTAAAGTACATAGAACATAAGTCCCGAGCAAACAAAAATCAGTATATCCTTATTTTTTAGCTTTCTATGTATCAACAAAAGAAGTGGACTGAGAGAAACGAGTGCATAAATTATAATTGCTATAATATTTCCGATATCACCGGAAAGACTCAAGGCACGCAAACCATCTCCTAAAAACATAAACGGTAATGCCAATAATGTAAAAACATCAGAAATATCCAGCAAAGAAGCTGTAACCAAAAGAAGAACGATCGCTGATGTAATCACAAAAGACAAAAAATACTTATTTTTCATTTTAGCCTCCATAATTATTGTTTTTCGATAATTCTATTATAGCATTATATTTTTCTCTTGTCAATAAAAAATTATTGTTTTACAATAATTTTTTTATATTATATTTGAGTGCATTGAAATTTCGGTAAAAATAAAAAAGCGATACACAGTCGGTTGCCGTGTATCGCTTTTTTTATATTGTTTATTAATATACCTTGATTTCTACTTTTTCGATTATAATATCTTCTACAGGTTTGCTTATTTCTGAACCGCCCATCTTGTCATTTACTTCGAGTTCTACTGCTGCGATTTTATCAATTACATCGAAGCCATCTACTGTCTGACCGAATACTGTGTAGTTGCCGTCAAGTGAAGGTGTTCCGCCTATTTCCTTATACTTCGCGATTACATCATCACTGTAGTTCTGGATGGATTCCTTCATATTCTTATAATACTTAGCCTGATGTGAATAGTACTTATATTCTGCGGTGGATTTTTCATACTGCTTTGCTGTATCTTCATACATTTTAACGTAGTTATCCATTACGCTGGGGCTGTAAGTTGTTACATCTTCCGATTGTTTGTTGTTTACAATGTAAAACTGTGTAGAATTCTTGCCCATAGCATTTGCATAGCACAATGCTCCGTAGAAATGACGCATATTGTAGTTTGTTTCGATTGTGAACTGTTCAAACTTGGAATCTTCCTCTGCAGCACCTGCCTGAGCCATAAAGTCAGCCATTACTCTGTGGAAGGTCTTACCGTTGTAGAAGCCCTCCCCTGCTAATTTTTCAAAAACTTCTACTCCTTTGGGAGCGGCATCGGGGAAAAGCTTAACAGTAATATCGCCATAGTCCTTTACGGATATTACAGCATACTTATCTCCGCTTTCTAATTTAACTTCTCCTACATTACCTTCTATTTGCTTTGTAGGATCATTTGTAACGTAAGTTACGCCTGATTCAAGTTCTTCTTCACCTGAAGAGCAAGCTGTAACTGCACACATTGTCGCTACACATAATACAGCAGCTAAAATTTTCTTGAACATTTTAAAATTTCCTTTCTTGGTTTGTTACGGTTAATGCAACACTAATATGTATTTTACCATATTAGTAGCGAAAAATCAATCTGTTTTTTAAATTTCAGATATTTATCATATAACAAGGTAAAAAATAAGCTCTCCTTTCGGAGAGCTTACGTTTAAAAGTCAGTAAATTGAGAATTAAAGTTCTGCAAAGTACTTGATTGTTCTTACCATCTGAGATGTGTAAGAGTTTTCGTTGTCGTACCAGGAAACAACCTGTACTTCGTAAAGATCATCAGCAATCTTAGCTACCATTGTCTGTGTAGCATCGAAGAGTGAGCCATATGTCATACCGATAACGTCGGAAGATACGATCTGTTCTTCGTTGTAACCGTAGGAAGCAGAAGCAGCAGCCTTCATAGCAGCGTTGATGCCTTCCTTAGTAACGTCTGTACCCTTAACAACAGCTGTAAGGATTGTTGTAGAACCTGTAGGAACAGGAACTCTCTGTGCAGAACCGATGAGCTTGCCGTTGAGTTCAGGAATTACAAGACCGATAGCCTTTGCAGCACCTGTAGAGTTAGGAACGATGTTAGCAGCACCTGCTCTTGCTCTTCTGAGGTCACCCTTTCTGTGAGGACCGTCGAGGATCATCTGGTCGCCTGTGTAAGCGTGGATTGTGCTCATGATACCGCTCTGGATAGGAGCATAATCGTTAAGAGCCTTAGCCATAGGAGCGAGGCAGTTTGTTGTGCAGGATGCAGCAGAAATGATTGTATCATCCTTAGTAAGTGTGTTCTCGTTTACAGAGAATACGATTGTAGGAAGATCGTTGCCTGCAGGAGCAGAAATTACAACCTTCTTAGCACCGGCATCGATGTGAGCCTGTGACTTTTCCTTAGAGCAGTAGAAACCTGTGCATTCGAGAACTACGTCTACGCCGATTTCACCCCAGGGGAGTTCAGCAGCGTTAGCCTTTGCATAAATCTTAAGTGTCTTACCATCTACAGTGATTGTACCAGCTTCGTCATCTGCGGATACAGTGTGAAGGTTTTCACCCATCTTACCACAGTAACCACCCTGTGCTGTATCATACTTTAAAAGATGAGCAAGCATTGAGGGCTTTGTAAGGTCGTTGATTGCAACTACCTCATAACCTTCTGCACCAAACATCTGTCTGAATGCAAGACGACCGATACGGCCAAAACCGTTAATAGCAACTTTAACTGACATTGGAATATTCCTCCTAAAATTTTAAATTTGCGTTGACAAAGTCTTCGCAATTTTTACCCTTTTATTATACTAAATTTTTCTCCTTTTATCAAGTGGTTTGATAAAAAAATATCAAAAAATTCAATTTAAATAATGTAAACTTTTATCATCTATTTTTGTGCAAAATGTACAAGCTGTTGAAATCCCTAACATTTTATGTTAAAATAATATAAGAAAACGGAGGTTATTTATGAAACTATATATAACTGATTTAGACGGAACTTTTCTTGACCACAAAGCCGAAGTGTCAAGGCTAACTGAGGCTGTAATAAATCGTGAAATAAAAAACGGTGTAAATTTCACCTATGCGACAGCAAGATCAATATATTCTGCTGAACCTATAATGAAAGATATAAATCTGACACTACCTGTAATTACTCAGAATGGTACTTTTATTGTTGATCCTATAACTAAAAAACAGCTTGTAACTCATTATTTTAGCGATAAATCAAGAGAGTTTCTGATAAATTTCTTTGATGTACATAAGGAATCCTTGCTTGTATATGCGTATTTTGACGGAGAGGAACATGTAAGCTGGCTTACTTCTAATGTAAACAAAGGCGTAAAAAGATATATAAAGGATCGTGAGGGAGATAAACGTCTCAGACCCTGTGATAATTATACTTCCCTTTTTGACGGAGAAATATACTACGTTACTCTTATAATGCCGGAAATGTCAAAGGAGGAACTTGATTTATATTTTGACAACAAAAACGGCTTTTCAAGAAACTATCAGCCTGATACATATGATACAGAAGAGTATTGGTATGAAATATACAGAGAGGATGTATCAAAGGCAAATGCTGTTCTGGAGCTGAAAAAACTGCTTAATGCTGATGAAGTTATCTGCTTTGGAGATAATGTAAATGACTTTTCAATGTTTGATGTTGCGGACAGATGTTACGCCGTGAGTAACGCAGTAGATGAACTTAAAGAAAAAGCTACCGGAGTAATACGGAGCAATAATCAGAGTGGTGTTCCCTTATTTATAGCAGAAGAAAATTCTACCATGTGGCGTTATGACAAAAAGCCTTTATACGATACTCCCGATGATGAATTGTTTGCAGATTGTATAGCAAAATCTGAAACAGAGCTTTCACCTGACGGTATAGGCACTCTTAACGAAAAGCAGATTCATTCAGTGCTTAAAAGCTACTTTGCCTCTTCCTTTTTTGATAAGGAAATCAAAATCGGCAATTACTACGCCGATTTGGTAACGGAAACGGGCATTGTTGAAATACAGACACAGAATTTTAAAAAGCTTATTCCGAAGCTGGATGTATTCTTGCAGGCATCTCATGTTACTGTAGTCTACCCTTTCCATAAAAGAACAAGGCTTAATTATTTTGACAAAAAATCAGGCGAGCTTATTAAATCGGGTAATTTTGTCGCTCATAAAGATATGACTGACTTTTTCTTAGAACTTTACCGCATAAAGCAGTATCTTAACAATAAAAATCTTACTATCTGTATTGCGAAGCTTGAAGTTGAAAATTTCCGCTATACAGCAAAGGATATGAAAAGACGTAAAACAGATCTTAAAAAGACCGTTCCCACAAAGCTATCCGAACTTATATATCTTGAAGAGCCTGAAAGCTATCGTATCTTTTTACCCGAGGGTTTACCTGAAACTTTTACCCAAAAGCAGTTTCAGAAGCTCTGCCATATAAGTGAAAGTAACATTCTTATAGAAATCCTTAAATATATGGGGATAATTGATTTTTACGGCAAGCGTGGAAATGAGTATATTTACTGTATTAAATAAAGAAAATCAGCCGCCGGATTGAAAGAGGTGGCTTTTTTTCTAAAAAAATTTTAAAAGTATGGGACAAAAGGGCAAGGAATTTTGTATTGTATTCAGATAGATAAGGAGGAATAATTATGGTACCATTTTCTTCTTCAGATAATATCGAAGAAATTTACGAAAGAAACGTAGAAACGATCTATCGTATCTGCTATATTTATCTGAAAAACGTCCAGGACACGCAGGATGCAGTTCAGGATACGTTTTTAAAGCTGATTGAAAAGAACGTCACGTATGCTTCGGAGGAACACGAAAAATACTGGCTTATAAAGGTCAGCGTCAACATCTGCAAAAATATGCTTTCCCATTGGAGCAGAAAAAACGTTGAAATTGAAAAAGCCGATGTGCCTTATATAAGCAAGGAAACAAGTGACGTCATCGAACAAATCTCAAAATTACCCGAAAAGCTCAAAATCGTTGTTTATCTTCATTATTATGACGGATATACAAGCGAAGAAATCGGAAAAATGCTACATATCACAGCATCCGGGGTAAGAAACAGATTACAGAGAGCCAAGGCTATGCTGAAAAACATCATCGATGAAGAAAGGAAGGGTTGATATGTCGATCAAAAAATCGTTTGATGAAATTACACCTACAAGCATTCAGAAAACCGAAATGCTGAATACTATCAAAAATGGCACAGATAAAGCATTGACAAAGCAACGCCGTAATAAATTCGTAAACCGCTTATGTGTTGTTGGTGCCGCTTGTTTATCGGTTTTCGTTTGTGTAATTGCACTTTCCGTTTTTATAAACAGTACGGGTAAGCCTATATCTGTAAGCGGAGACAGAAACTCCACTATAGGATTTAACAGTAACGTAAATGATTCAGGCTCATATGCTGATGAATTTTCGTTTGACGAATCCGGTGAGTCACAAAACGATATTTATTCCGATCCCATTTCTTCTGACGAATCAGATATATCATCAGTTCCCGAAACTACAACTACAGAAAATTCAGAAACCGAGCCACCTGAAACAGTTGTTACAGATCCTCCTGCTCCTGTAATAGAATATGCAGAAAATATAACGCTAAAATTCCTCGGAGACGCCTCGTTTACACAAAAAGGAATGCTCTATCTTATCGCTGTAGACGAAGATTTCCCCGATAATGATGAGATTCTTGACGTGACAGGCAGAATGCCTTCCGAAGAGTTTTATATAAATACCGAGCAGGATGGAACAAAGCTTCTTGAAAGTCTTCAGTGTGGGGTTTACGTGGTGATGGGGCCCTGGTTCAGTACAACAGGTGCTCTCGGTTTTACGTCGGTAAAAATAGACGTAAGCATGAGCGATACTACTGTAGAAATTGACCTTAACACACCCGATATTGCACCCGAAAAGGTTAACAACGGGCAGGATAACTCAAAAAGAAAGCTTACAAACGCTGATAAGGAAGCGATAAAGAAAAAAAACGGAGAAGAGATAACCTACAAAGGAAAAAAATATATCCCTGTTGATACTATAGTGGCAGTATGCGATTATGATTTATTGCCGGAAGCAAGACGATATTTAAATGATGAATGGGCAAGTTTTTTTGACCCCAGCTTATCCAATCTGACATCTCTTAAACTTGATGAACAACATACTGGAGAATTAGATATCAGTCTGTATTCTGTAAGGAATGAATATGGCGCTGATGATTTATATTATATGTTTGTGAATGGCAAATTATATGACAGCAAACAATTCAGCGAAATAGCTCTTATAAGATATGTATTCACAACTAACACGTACTTTGATTGGAAATATTCATATTTCACCTATAGAATGTATATAGACGCTGATATTATCGGTGACTGTACGGAAATATATTGCGGAACCACTATCTGTGGCAGTCTGATGTATGTATCATACGACTCCCCGGAATACGAATCAACTATCAAGACCTCCTCTCAGTTTAAAGACGATAATGGAACAACGATAACAGATAAGAAAATAATTCTTCGTCGTATTGACGGCATAGACTATTACGACTATACCATCAATGATATAAAACCGCATCTGAAATATAATAATGACTGCGCAGTTGTATATCTTGACAGTGAAGGATATATAACCGTAAATCAGGATAAGTATTGCTACTATAATGATTTTTATCTTGGTGTTCTGACGCAAGAAGACGCTATCAAAATGGGCGGTTATCCTGTTTATCGACTCAAAGATGGTTATGAGTTTGAATATATGCTGACAATACCCTATGAAAAATTCCCTGAATTATGTGACGAACTTTCTTATTACGATAAAAGATTTCTTACAAACTTTAGCGGAGATTTTATATTCCCAGGTTATGAAGAATAAAATTTAAAGAAATAAGGCAGACCTTCCCTTTCGGTAAGTCTGCCTTTAATTTTTCTGCAATAAATTATAATTATTTCTTCACCATCACGTCATAACAAAGATAATCTCCGTTATCAGTAAGAATCTTGTTATAGCTTATTTCCTTATATCCTCTTTTAAGATAAATGCTTTTTGCAGGGAGTGACGCATCTATAACAATTTCGCTGTATCCTTCACTTACCTTGTCTTCTGCAAAATCAAGCAGTTCCCTGCCGTAACCTTTTTTCTGATGCTTTGGCGATACGAATAACCGCAGTATTTCGTTATCTCTTACAGTTACAGTTCCCACAATCTCATTATCTGTAATGCAAAGAAAGACTATTTTATTCTCTATATCCTTTTCTATTCTTTCCCTGCTGTGATGCTTTTTGAAGAAATCTACCGCACCTATAGGGTAATAACTTGGGTATATCGCATCAATAGTGTGCTGAGTTATATCAAAAACTGTGTCTGTATCCTTTAACGTAGCGAGCTTTATCAAAATATCACCCCTTCAGATATTTAACCGCAATCTGTGTTCTGTGTTCAAGTCCCGTTTTTTCGAGTATAACGCTTATATAATTTCTTACAGTCCCATTGGATAAAAACAGTTTATCGGCAATCTCCTGATTAGAAAGTCCTTCAGCAATCAGCTTTACTATATCAAGCTCCCTTTCAGATAAAAGCTCAAAAACAGCGCTACTGCCTGAATTTTTTACTGCCGATTCTCTGATGTACTGAAGTATATCTTCCTGGAATACCGTTCCACCTGTATAAACTGTTCTTATAGCGTTAAAAATGCCGTCTGTAGGAGTGTTTTTAAGTATGTAACCGCTGACACCAACCTTTAACGCTCTGTAGATAAGTTCCTGCTCGTCAAAGGTAGTGAGTAAAAGCGGCTTGCATAGATTTTCTTTCAGCATAATTTCAGCGGCTTCAATTCCATCCATTTCAGGCATACGGATATCAAGAAGTGCAATATCTATTTCATTCTCTCTGCAGAGCTTTACAGCTTCTTTTCCGTTACTGCCTATTCCGATTATTTCAAAGTCGGGTTGTGAAGAAATAATAAGCTTAAGTCCTTCTCTTATAAGTGCGTCATCATCGCAAAGTATTAGTTTCATAATTGAAAAGTTCTCCCTTAAAGTTTAAAAAGATTTACTGTATGGAATCCATCGTCTCTTTGTAAAAACAGACATTTTCCGTTTGCTTGCTCTGTTCTTTCTTCGATAGCGGTAAGTCCCATTCCTTTTGTGAATTTGCCACCCTGCTTTCCGTTATCGGAGTATTCAACTCTTACAAGCTTGTTCATAATTGTAATTTTAAGTGAAAATTTATCAGCCTGCGAGTGTTTCAGCGTATTAGTCATACTTTCTATAAGGTTATCTCTGATGCAATTCCATACAATAAAAGGAATAACATCGGTATCCCCTTCGATGCTCAGTATCGTATCAAAATTATACTCAGCTTTGTATTTATCAAGTATTTCCCTTATTTCAGCTATACCAACAGATTTTACATCAGGCCTTTCCTGGCGTAGTGACATTCTGATAGAGTCAACTCCGCTACGCAGATTTTCCGTAGCTGTTTCAATACACTTTTCCGCTTGTTCGGGATTTGTTTTTATGTTAAGCTTAGCGGCTTCAAGCAGTAAAATACTGCCTGAAATTCCATGCCCTAACTGATCGTGTATTCTTACGGAAAAGCGGCTTCTTTCTTCTAATGCTGCTGTTTCTTTTACCGTTTTTGTGTATGCAACAAGATTATTTATCTTTTCCTTCTGAGTTGCTATCTCTTTTCTGCTTTCTCTAAGTGTTTCTCTGGTGTTTTCAAGGATAGAAAATACAATTCTTGCGAAAATGAGAAAAGCACAGAGAATAACCGACAAAACGATATCAATGGGCTTTGGGGATAAAATAAACAAAAAAATAGCAACAAGAATTCCTGCCAAATGATAGAAATATTTCCCTTCTGTGATATATTCGATCATTTCTATCACAGTAAACAACATAATATATATGTAACTATTTACTCCTGTTACGAATATCAGAGCAAGAGATAAAGCGTTTGCTATAAGAACTATTGTTTTCGAGGGCTTTTTTCTTGACATAAACAGATAATCAAGCAAGAAAAAGCAGGAAAAGGCGAGTACGGGTATGACCGTATCGCCTGACATCATTTTATCCGATATTGTAATAAGTGTTGCCGCAATAAGCGCTATTACTTTTGCGAAAAGATAAAATAACGGTAAAGACATCTTTTCTCCTTTTACTTAGCTCTTTTTGAGAAAATAACCGCTGACGCAAGGAATAAAAGTGCTGTATAAAGAGCAAGTACTGTTATGTTTATAAGAGGGTTTGCTGAGCTTCCGCCAACTAAATCTGTAAACCAGAACTGAGGTGTCAGCATTGAGATATATTTGAGGGGGCCGGCACTTTCCATAATTGGGAAGAATGCGCCGCCAAGTATTGACCCAAGACCTGCTATACAGCCTGAAAGCATAAATATTGTAGCCTTTTCGTTTACAAGTAACGCTATAAAGATCGCAAGTGCTGTAGAAATAAGAGCAAAGAGTATATTCGCAATAAGGACGTAAGGTATACTGAAGGTGATTTCTGCACCTGAAATTATAAGGAATAATAAAACGGGTAACATTACAAGCAGAGATGAAATTGAGGACGCCATTGATGTTCCTATAATATACTGCATACCGGTTACAGATGAGGCTCTCATTCTGTTGTATGTACCGTATGTTTTATCATCCATTACAGCAAGCGTTACAAAGATACCCACACCGTAAACAAGCATTGTAAGAAAGCCCGATGAGAAGTAATAGCCTGATTGTACATAAACTGCTTCTCTTGAAGAAATGACCGCGCTTTCGGTAGTAAGCTCTGCCCCTGTTTCAGTGGATAATATTTTAATAAGCATATCCTTATCGCCCTTTGCGGCTGCTGATGCTACATCAGCACTACGCATAAAGCCATCAATATAAACACTTACGTAAGCGGCATTTTCGTAATCATCAAGAGTTGTGCTTGTAATCTTTTTGATATTGCCATCGATTACACTTTGCTGAAAGTCTTCAGGTATCTCTATTATAGCAGAAATGTCGGTATTAATCAACATATCGTTATATTTTTTTACCGTCGCTTCTTCAACGATGTTCATGTTCACCTTTTTGTCAAAATAGGTTTTCAGGCACTTGGAAAGCTCTGAATTGTCATTATCAATCACCGCAACATCGATTTTTTCATCTGCCATAAAAGCATCTGCAGTTCCTCTGCCGGGGAAATATAAAGCTACACCTGCAATACCACATATAAGAGCTAAGATTATAGCTATTTTAAGCCTGCGTAGTGTACCGCAGAAGATTTTTACTATATTGTTCATTTTTATTTCCTTTCAGTTCAGACAGCTTTTTTCTTTGAGAATATGGCTGCACCGATTACGGTTAAGATTATAAATAAAGCAAGGCTTATTAGAGTAACTGCTATCGCACCCGAACCATCTCCGAATAAGGTAAGATCAAATGCCGCCTGCTGAATAAGGTACGGAGGAAGACTTGTGCTATACCCTTCTATGAAATTTTCCTTTGAGAATGTGCCTGAGAAGAAAAGCATCTGCCAGCATATGGGCATTAAAACTGATGCTGCAGGAATTTTCATGATAAGTCCAGCCACTGTTCCGAGTGAGGTAGCGGCAAGCGAAACAGACAGTAACATCACTACAAGAAGGACGTTTCCGAGTATATCAGAGCAATAATTTGCTCCAAAGAATACTACAGCGAAAATCATCGTTGCACCTACAGTAATTACTGACGTTGGTATAGAGCCTATAACCTTTCCGAAAAAAACTGACAGCTTGGGAGTAGTAGTTAAAAGAAGTCTTGAATAGGTGTTCGTATTCTTTTCTTCTTTAAAAGCTTCACTCTGACCTGTAACTCCGCTCATAAATATCATCATTACGATAACGGAAACGGCGTAGTAGTCGATCATACTTCTTGTAATACCAAGTCCGTTCTGCTCTACGTAAGACATTTCGGAAATATCCTTGTTTATAATCTCCTGTAAAGCGGCAGGATTGACCATAGCGATATTTTTATATGTATCAGCCATTGTATTATAAGAGCCGAGCATGGATCTAAGCGCTCTGTTTATCGTATCGTTATCTCCGGTAAACACTTTGATATCATCGCCGTTAAGCTCAATATAAGCATTTATTTCGCCTTTATCTGTAAGAGACAATGCTTCTTCTTTATCTGTTGTTTCTTCCGCCTTAACCATATCAATACCTGTGATAAACGTTTTGAATGCATCAGCGTTATATTTATCGGTTGCGGATATATTGTATTTTACATTTATGTCACCGATGCTGTGATCGGATATATCAAGGCTTTGGAGCATTGTTCCGAGAACGTAAATCAGAAGACAAGGGAAAAATACCGTCATAAAGACTGCTACAGGACTTCTGAAATAGCCTTTCATTTCTTTTATTGCTACTTTAAGCATAACTTTATCCTTTCAAAATCTGTTATCTTATATCGTGACCTGTTAAAGCTAAGAATACAGCATCAAGGTCGGGTGTTTCGCAGTTTACTGACGTCAGCGGAAGACCGAACTTTCTGATTTCGTCGATAATATAGGAAAAATCATTTTCAGTAAGCTTTACATCTATCTTTATGGTGTTTTCATCGATGCTTGCACCGTTTACTCCCGGTAAAGCAGAAAGCGTTGTGGTGAGCCTGCTTATATCGAAATCAGCGGACCACTTTGTTTTTACTCTGATCGTTCTACAATCGGTTATCATTGAAACAAGTTCCTGTTCTGTTCCGCTTGCTACAAGCTGACCGTGGTCGATTATTGCTATTCTGTCGCAGATAGTTTCAACCTCGTGCATATAATGAGATGTGTAAATAACAGTGGCTCCTTTTTCTTTGAGAGAAAGAATAGAATTCATAATGTGTTCTCTTGATTGTGCGTCAACACCAACTGTAGGCTCGTCCATTACTATGAGCTTAGGATGGTGTGCAATTCCGCAGGCAATGTTAAGTCGTCTTTTCATACCGCCTGACATTTTCTTGGGCTTTAATTCAGCTTTATCTGCAAGGCCCGTAAATTGCAATGCTTTCATTGCACTGTCGTGAAGTTCTTTTCCTTTAAGCCCATAAAGAGAAGCAAAGAATTTTACATTTTCAAGTGCTGTAAGATAAGGATAAAGAGCAATTTCCTGAGGTACAACACCTACAAGACCACGGATCTTTGAGCAATCCTTTACAATATCAAGTCCGTTTATTTTAATATTTCCGCTGTTAAAATCATCAAGTGTTGTGATTACGTTTATTGTTGTTGATTTTCCTGCACCGTTAGGACCTATAAGTCCAAAGATTTCTCCTTCTTCAACTACAAAACTTAGATTATCTACTGCACAGAATTCACCATAATTCTTTACAAGTTTTTTTACTTCTACAAAAGCCATAATAATTTCCTTTCTTTATTTCCCTTCCGGGTTTCTGTCATTATTGTATCACAAAAAATATTCTTTGTGTAGTTACAATTGAAATAAGTTTGACGTGACAAATGTAATTTTAATTTATGAAAAAGCAAAAGCCAAAGGCTACGCCTCTGGCTTTCTACTTCGATTTTTCCTATGCCTTAAAATCAAACGGATGTTTTTCGGCAGGTGCGGCAGTGGGTATGTATTCATCTACTACATTCTCCTGCTTTTTGCCGAAATCAAGTCTGTCTATTTTAAGCGCTTCATCGTTATTTTTTCCAATCTCAATACGGTCTTTTGAACCCTCTTCGTTTTTACCCTTGATAAGTTCTATCAACTCTTCAATGGTAGAGGCCTTTACAAGTCGTTCTTTAAACTCGGCTTTTTCCTTCTTTTCAGCTTCCTCAGCCTTTTTCTCTCTGGATTTTTCTCTTGCCTTCTCTACCCTATCATCTTTTTTAAGACCTTCTTTGAGTAAAGCATAGTAAGAAACGTTTCCCTCGCTGTCAACACTTATACCGTAACTTTCAACCTTTTCAGCGTCGTCGCCGAGTTTTTCTTTGATACCGGAAAGGTCTGTGATAGCATTTTCGATAATTCCCTCGAATTTTGCTCTTTCTTCTTCATTTGTAGCCATTTTTTCGAGAGTTTCAGGAGTTATAACACAGTTATATTCTCCTTTTCCGCTGTTTAAATGCTGCTGAGCTTCTTCGTCGGAGCTGAAATCAGCAATTATAAAATCTACGTTGTTATATTTCTGCTTTAATTGCTGAAGATACTCCTGTGCGGTTTTGCTGAGCTGTACAGTTTCTTCCTTCTTTTCTGCTTTTTCAGTTTTATTGATTTTAAGTTTTTCATAAACGTTATTGCCATTATTATTAATTGAATTGATTGCAGACATATCTAATCACATTCCTTTCAGTTTTGCGAGGATACACCCCTTCTTTTATTTATATCGGCAGAAAAGAAAAAAAGTTAAATCATAAATACGTATTTAGCAAAATAATGCTTTATTTTTTTATATACCCTCTGCTGTCAGCTTCGGTAATCAACATAGATATAGTTTCATTGTTGGTTCTTTGGATATATTGTATTTTGTTTTGAAACTGTGGTGTTACTACTGAGGATAATAATTCTGCATATTTTACAGATAATGATTTTTCTTCAGATAATAAACTACTCAACATATTTTCTTCAGCTGAATATGACATAATTCTCCCCCTCTTTTTTTAACTTTTTATGAGCTCTGATAAAATAGTAAACTGATTTTTATGTGTTGCTGCACATTTCTGAAATTTTTCTTTAAGCTGTGGGTCGTTTACAGATTTACTGTATTCTTCATATTTAAAATAGATATTCTTTTCACATTCTATTATATCGGATAACTTTCTGAGCTCTGATAACGAGCAATTAAGCATAAATTCATATCTCCCTTGCAAAATTATAGAATTTTACTTTAAATTCATAAATATTATTTGATTTTTAGCTCGGAATATGCTATAATTTTTATGTTTAAAATTTATTAAAGGAAATGAGGACAACAGCTTGTCAAATAATGAATATTTAAGCAATATCAGAAATTTCTGTATAATCGCACATATAGACCACGGTAAATCTACTCTTGCAGACAGAATTTTAGAGCAGACAGAAACTGTAGCTCACAGAGAAATGGAAGAGCAAATTCTTGATAATATGGAGCTTGAACGCGAGCGTGGTATCACTATCAAAGCACGTGCAGTAAGACTAAATTATAAAGCTGACGATGGTAATATGTATGTTTTTAACCTTATAGATACCCCCGGTCACGTAGACTTTAACTACGAGGTTTCCCGTTCACTTAATGCCTGCGAGGGTGCTATTCTTATTGTAGATGCTTCTCAAGGTATAGAGGCTCAGACTTTAGCCAACACGTATCTTGCTATAGAGCAGAATCTTGAGGTCGTTCCTGTCATCAATAAGATAGATCTCCCCTCTGCACAGCCTGATGTAGTAAAGGAAGAGATTGAAAATGTAATAGGAATTCCTGCAGATGAAGCACCCCTTATTTCCGCTAAAATGGGTATAAATATAAAGGATGTTATGGAGCAGGTTGTGAAATTTGTTCCCGCACCTAAAGGCAATCCCGATGAAAAACTGAAAGCACTTATTTTTGACAGCTATTATGATTCCTACAAAGGCGTTATCGTACACGTAAGAGTCAAGGAAGGTACTTTGCGTGTAGGCGATAAAATCAGAATGATGGCTACAGGTGCTCAGTTTGATGTTGTAGAGCTTGGCTATATGGGAGCGAAGAGTCTTGAAACGGCAAATGAGCTTCGTGCAGGGGAAGTTGGATATATTGCGGCTTCTATCAAGTCAATCGGTGATACAAAGGTCGGTGACACAGTAACTCTTGCAGATGATCCTGCTGATGAACCGCTCGAAGGTTACAGAAATGTTAATCCAATGGTATTCAGCGGTATATATCCCGCTGATGGTGCTAAGTATGTCGACTTAAGAGAAGCGCTTGAAAAGTTACAACTTAATGACGCTTCACTCACCTTTGAACCTGAAACATCTATAGCGCTTGGTTTTGGTTTCAGATGCGGTTTTTTAGGACTGCTCCATATGGAGATTATTCAGGAGAGACTCGAAAGAGAATATAATCTCGATTTGATTACTACAGCACCTTCGGTTGTATATAAAATCACCCGTACTGATGGTGAAACTGTGTTTATAGACAACCCCACAAACTATCCTGACGTTTCAGAGATAGAAATAGCCGAAGAACCTATGGTAAAGGCTAACATCTATACACCTTCGGAATATGTAGGTAACATTATGGATCTTTGCCAGGAACGCAGAGGTATATTCAAGGATATGAAATACCTTGATTTAAACCGTGTAGAGCTTCACTATGATTTACCGCTTAATGAAATAGTGTATGACTTCTTTGATGCACTTAAATCAAGAACAAAAGGTTATGCAAGCTACGATTACGAGGTTTCGGGTTTTGTACCTTCAAAGCTTGTAAAACTTGATATTCTCTTGAATGGCGATATCGTTGACGCTCTGTCCTTTATTGTTCACGCTGATAAGGCTTATGCAAGAGCAAGAAAGATTGCTGAAAAGCTAAAGGACAATATCCCGAGACAGCTTTTTGAAGTTCCCATCCAGGCGGCTGTCGGCGGCAAGATAATTGCAAGAGAAACTGTCAAGGCTATGAGAAAAGACGTTCTTGCAAAGTGCTATGGCGGTGATATTACCCGTAAAAAGAAGCTTCTTGAAAAACAGAAGGAAGGTAAAAAGCGTATGCGTCAACTTGGCAGTGTAGAAGTTCCTCAGGAAGCGTTTATGGCGGTATTAAAGCTTGATGAGTAAATCTGTAGGACTTTATATTCACGTTCCCTTTTGTAAATCTAAGTGCCCTTATTGCGACTTTTATTCGGTAGCAAATGCAGATGAATACAAAGAAGAGTATAAAAAAGCAGTGCTACGTAATATCGAAAAACATCAGGATGTAAGTTTTGATACTGTTTATTTTGGTGGTGGAACGCCTATACTATTATGGGCAGAAATCTGCGAAATTTTAGATAGTATCGGAGATAGAATTACCGAAAACGCTGAAATCACACTTGAAGCAAACCCTTGCAGTACAAGTTTTGATAAACTCTGTTCGCTAAAACAAAGCGGTGTGAACAGAATATCTTTCGGCCTTCAAAGCGGTGATGATAAGGAGCTTAAAGCACTTGGCAGACTTCATAACAGTAAAGAAGGTGCAGACGCTGTTATTCTTGCAGAAAAGTCAGGGATAAAGAATATATCCGCTGATATAATGATTGGTATTCCCTTTCAGACGAAAAAAAGTCTTGAAAATACACTTGTTTATATGATACAGCTGCCGCTAAGTCATATTTCAGCTTATATGCTTAAAATCGAGCCTGATACGGTTTTTGCAAGAAAATCCGTGCAACCTGCCGATGAAGAGCTGATGTCAGAGCTTTATCTTAAAACTGTGGATCATCTTAACGAAAAAGGCTTTTCACAGTATGAAATAAGCAACTTTTCAAAAGTGGGATATGAAAGCAAACACAACTTAAAATACTGGAAATGTGAAGAATATATAGGAATAGGCCCTTCAGCTCACTCCTACTTCGACGGTAAGCGGTTTTCAGTAGACAGAAATCTTATAGATTTTATGGAATGTCCTGTTCAGAAAACAGTTATAACAGATGATAATCCGGGAGATTATGACGAATGGGCGATGCTGAAGTTAAGACTGAGTGAAGGTATTGATTTTAAAACCGCAAAAAACAGATATAATATAAGTAAAGAACAAATTTTGAACAGATGTAAGCTTATCCCAAAGAATTTTATAGAAATTTCAGAAAGCGGACTAAGACTTACAAAAGAAGGTTTCTTGGTATCAAATGCTATTATCGGCATTATTTCAGATATATAATGGAGGTTTTTATGAATAAGGAAATGTTAAAGCAGGACATTATTTCTTCTCTTTCAGAAAAGTATGATGTTGCCGCTGATAAGGCTGAAAGCTATCAGCTTCACGATGCATTATCAAAGGCTGTTATGAAGCAGATCTCAGCCGATTGGAAGCTTAGCAGAAAGGCACATATTGATGCAAGAAGAGCTTGTTATTTTTCAATGGAGTTTTTAGTAGGCAGAGCTATCTACAACAATCTTCTATGCCTTGGTATCGAAGAGGACGTAAATGACGTGTTAAATTCTCTTGGCGCTGATATAAAGGCTATGGAAGATATAGAAGACGCGGCTTTAGGTAATGGTGGCCTTGGCAGACTTGCGGCTTGCTTTTTAGATAGTGCGGCTACTCTTTCCCTTCCCCTCGACGGATACGGAATCCGTTATAAATACGGTCTTTTCAAGCAGTCTATCGTTGATGGTTTCCAGAAGGAAGAAGCTGACGACTGGACAAAGTATGGTGACGCTTGGAGCAAGAGATGTGAAGCAGAGGCAGTTGATATCGTATTTGCTGACCAGACAGTTAGGGCTATCCCTTATGATATGCCTGTAATCGGCTACGATACAAGAAATATCGGTACTTTAAGACTCTGGCAGGCGGAGCCTGTAAAGAAGTTTGATTTCATTCTTTTCAACAATCAGGATTATATAAAGGCAAGTGCTGAGCAGATTAAAGCTGAGGATATCTCCCGTGTGCTTTATCCTAACGATGATACAAGAGAAGGTAAGATTTTACGCTTTAAACAGCAGTATTTCTTCTGTGCCGCTTCCCTTTCAGATATTGTAAAGAAGTACAAGGCACAGGGTAACGATATAAGAAAGCTTTACGAAAAGGTTTCTATCCAGCTTAATGATACACACCCTGTCATTTCTATCCCTGAGCTTATAAGAATACTTGTTGATGATGAAGGACTTACATTTACAGAAGCTCTTGAAATAGCTAAAAAGACCTTTAATTACACTAACCATACAGTAATGGCTGAGGCTATGGAAAAATGGGGTATTGATATTGTAAGTGAAGTACTCCCCAGAATCTATGAAATTATCTTACAGATAAATGAAGCCTTTATTGCTGATATGTACAGCAAAAAACAGCCTAAGGCAAAGATTGATTATATGAAGATGATATCAGGTAATGTTGTTCATATGGCAAAGATGGCTGTATACTGCTCATCCTATACAAATGGTGTTGCAAGACTTCATACAGAGATCTTAAAGGATGACGTTTTAAAGGATTGGTATGAGCTTTTCCCTGAACGTTTCCAGAACAAGACAAACGGTATCACACCTCGTCGTTGGATCGCTTTATGCAATAAGGAGTTATCTTCACTTATTACTGAACAGCTTGGTAATGACGATTGGAAGAAGGATCTGACTCAGCTCAAAAAATTAGAGCATCTTCGTGGCGATAATGCGATGATGCAGAGATTTTTAGATATCAAGGCTGAAAAGAAGAGACAGCTTGCCGATTTCATTGAAGAAAGAGAAGCTGTAAAATTAAATCCTGACAGCATTTTTGATATTCAGATAAAGAGATTACATGAATATAAGAGACAGCTTTTAAACGCTTTCAGTATCCTTTATATCTACTTTGGCATCAAAGATGGTAGTATCAAGGACTTTTACCCTACCACCTTTATTTTCGGTGCAAAGTCTGCTCCCGGATATAAAAGAGCAAAGGCTATCATCAAGTTTATTAACGAAATAGGCAGAGTTATAAATGAAGATGAAGAAGTAAACAAGCTCATAAAGGTTATATTTGTACAGAATTATAACGTATCCTATGCAGAAAAGTTAGTTACCGCCGCTGATATTTCTGAGCAGATATCTACAGCTGGTACTGAAGCATCCGGTACAGGTAATATGAAGTTTATGCTCAACGGTACGGTTACACTCGGTACTTTTGATGGTGCAAACGTCGAAATTGTAGAAGAAGCAGGAGAAGATAATAATTATATCTTCGGTGCAAGAGTTGAAGAGCTTGAAAAGATAATGAAGGATTATGATCCCAGAGAAATTCTTGCTACAAATGAAAAGATAGCAAGAGTAATAAACACTCTTATTGACGGTACAGTAAGTGACGGCGGTTCAGGCGACTTCAGGGAGCTTTATTTCGCTCTTACAGATGGTGCAAGCTGGCACGTACCCGATCATTATTATCTTATCGGCGATCTTGAAAGCTATGTAGAAGCAAAGCTCAAAGCAAACAGCGATTATAAGAATGCAAGACTTGATTTTGCAAGAAAATGCTGGGCTAATATGTGCTTCTCGGGTAAATTCAGCTCTGACAGAACTATTGACGATTACGCAAAGGAAATCTGGAAGATAGAACCTTTGGAAATTAAGTAAATAAAAAGCTATCCACCTTTGAGAAAAACTCAGAGGTGGATATTTTCACATCTTCATAAATACTGCAGTCACCTGCATAAATCCATTTTTAATTTCAGCGAATATATCTCCGTTCATTTTAAGCATAAGCTGACGGCAGATATAAAGTCCCAGTCCGCTGCCGTTCTTGTCCGTGGCATTTTCCCCTCTCCAGAAGCTGTCGAATATATGTGGGAGATCATTTTCTGACAATGTACAACCGCTATTTTTAACAGTTACCAGTACACAACCGTCTTCTTCTGAAAAGCTTATCTCAATTCCCTTTCCGTCACCATATTTTATAGCATTTTCGATGACGTTCTGCAAAACTTCAATACATCTGTTTGCGTCACCGTTTACAAGACAGTTACTGTATTTTTCTACTTTAAAGGGTGTTTTGATAAGCTCTAATTTTTCCTTGTAATAAATTTCGGTCTTATCAATTATCTCCGATAGATAAAATTCTGAAACATTAACGTCAAGGCATAGAAAATCCTCTCTTGATGCGGTTATTATCTGTGATACATAGCCTTCTATTTCATCAGCCTTGCTGTTTATATTTTCAGCTATTTCTGTTTGCTTTTCAGCATCGGTATAAAGCCCTTTTGATAATGCTTTTGAATATAGCTTTATAGCAGAAAGAGGAGTTTTTATATCATGCGATAAGGATAAAAGGAGCATTTTTCTTTCTTTCTGAAGATCAAGCTCGCGTTTTTTCTGCTGTTCAAGATTTTCTCGAAGGAGGTTTGTACCCCAGATAAATCTGCCGAAGAACTTGCTTTTTGATTCCTTCATAGGTACTGTAAGATTTCCCTTTGAAAGCTCATAAGGTATGTCTGTGAGCTTATCAAAGGGTTTTAATATCTTTGCTCTGAGGTATAACAGTACAGCTACAACGACTATAGTCATTACACCAAGACAAAAGTTCACAAGCAAAAAATTGAAGTTATTGTCAGTGTTTTTATCAGCATTATAGTCAAAGCGATAAAGCTCGCCTTTTATCTCTTTTATTATGTAATCGCTGTCCGTATCGTAAAAATTGTCATTTTCTTTTACAACTGCGGTTATGAAGCTATAATCATTTAAATTGATACTTTCTATTCCCTTTTCTTCAATCTGTAGAGCTATGCGGTTTACTTCTACTCTGTAGGGTCTTCCGACATTGCTATTATCCTGAGATATCAGTATTACATTTGATCCGACGAATACAAGCACTATGACAATCAGTACAAACAGAAAAAATTTATTAAAGCTTTTCATATATACTTATACCCTACTCCCCATACTGTTGCTATTCTTGTCGGATTTTTGGGATCATCTTCTATTTTTTCTCTGAGCCACTTTATATGAACAGTCAGCGTCTGCTGCTCGGAAAAACTGTCACTTCCCCATATCTGATTGAAAAGATATTCCTTTGTCATAGCCTTACCCTTGTTTTCCATCAGCAGAACAAGTATCTCATATTCCTTGGCGGTCATCTCTATTTCTATATCGTTTTTATAAACGCTGCGGCTTGCCTTGTTTATTCTTATATCGCCGTCAATAATCTCGTCTACGGCATATCTGCGCTTGAATATACCTGAAATCTTCGCCAGCATTATATCAATATCATAAGGCTTTTCTATGTAATCATCAGCACCAAGTGTAAGACCGGTCAGCTTGTCGTCCTTCTCGTTTTTGGCACTTACGATAAGAATAGGAGTGTTGCTCTGCTCCCGTATTCTTTTGCATACGGCAAAGCCGTCAATGCCGGGTAGCATTATATCAAGGACAATAAGTTTTGCTCCGTATTTCTCGTACAAAGATAGTGCTTTTTCGCCTGTTTCTGCAACTGTTACAATATAGTTTTCTGCTCTTAAAAAGGCTGAGAGGAGTTCAGATAACTCCTTGTTATCTTCCACAATAAGAATATCAGTCATATACGTTCCTTTCAATGTCAGGCGAAATTTTTTCTTATATGCCAAATGCACGTCATCGCACGGCGGAACTGAGGTTAAACGCTCTGCGTTTACCAGCCCATTTCCATAAGCCAGTTGTTTACTGCTCTTTCCTTATCTCTCATTGAAATATTTTCACCTTTATCTAAATTATACTCCCCTTTTATGTTTCCGTCAACTATAAAAAGCACTCTTTTGCATTTTGCTGCAACCTTTACGTCGTGAGTAACAAGAAGAATGGTTGTACCGTTATCATTGAGCTTTTTTAATTCTTCCATAACTTCATCAGATGATGCACGATTAAGTGCACCTGTAGGCTCATCAGCAAAGATGATTTCGGGGTTATTAATCATACTGCGGCAAATACAAGCACGCTGAAGCTGACCACCTGAAACCTCGTTGATATCATTATCAGCAATATCAACTATGCCTAAATTCCTCATTAGAGTAAGACCTCTTTCAGTAATTGCCTTTCTGCTTTCATTTGTTTTCTTAGACTGACAGGCAGGAAGGATTATGTTATCAAGTATAGACATATTTTTCATCATATACATCTGCTGGAATATGAATCCCATTTCATCAAGTCTTACGTCTGCAAGTTTCTTATCATTCATTTTGGTAATATCTTTACCACAGAATGAAACTTCGCCTGCTGTAGCCTTATCCATACCTGATACGGTATATAAAAGTGTCGATTTACCGGAACCGGAAGGCCCCATAATTGTCACCATATCTCCTTTTGCTACAGAGAAATTTACATTCTTAAGAACATTGTTCTGACGCTTGTTTACGATATATGTTTTGCAAAGGTCTTTTACTTCTAAAATATTCATGGTAATTTCCTTTCTTACTCAATGCTGGCTGTGTCTGATGATTTGATTTTTCTTGTATAGAGCGATGTGAGGAATGCTGAAATAATTGTTACAGCAAAAATAATCGCGGGATAAATCAGGAATATCTGTAAAGGATCAATATTAAACTCGATTTTTGTTGCACCCATCATTCCGAAAATAGGTGTAATACAAAGTACTGTCATAGGGATTGACGCTGCTGCGGCCAAAATTGCTGCAATAAGTGCAACTATACCAAAGCGTAAGGTGTTCCAGTTAATTATGGTTCTGTTTCTGAAACCGATAGCCTTTAAAAGGGCGATCTGGCTCTTTTCATCTGAGATAAAGGAGCGTTCAACAAGAACTGTAACAAGAATAACTACAATAATTGTTATTATTAAAAGCAGAAGCTTAACAGCATCCATTGTAGGAACAACCGATACGCAGTCTACACAGTATTCAGTTGCATTCATTATTTCTTCGATATCTAAAAGCTCCTTGATTTTTTCCTTTCTGTTTTCAATTTCAGTATCAGATGGATTATCAGTAAAGTCAACCTGATATTGTCTGATGGCTGAAACACAACTCATATCTGTAGGTGCATCATCATGAAGACGGATAAGTTCACCAAGATTGTTCATTGTTTGGAAGTATGCTGTTACTATGCAGTCGATTTTTTCACCTACAAAATCAATTGTTACTGTATCGCCTATTTTTATATTCAGCAATTCAGAAACCTGAGGTGTTACGGCAATCTCTTTTTTGTTCTGTGGAGCTGTTCCTTCAAGATAGTCGTATTTGTCTACAGGAATGTTTATACTTTGTGCACAGGATATTGCAAATTCCTTTTCTGAAACTATAACCTTGTACTTGTACTGTATATCAACACTTATGTCGCAAGGCATATCTGCATCTGAAATCTTATCAGAAAGTTTTTTCAGTTCAATTTCGAGATTTTCCTTATCGCTTGTATTCATAAGTTCCATTGCGCCATCAATATCAGTTATATAAAGATCACTTTTTGTTCCGAAGGTTGTGATAAGATTAGGGCTTTTCATCGTGGAAACTGTATTTACAAGCATAAGTACAAAAAGTGTGCAAAGGAAAAATGAAATTATAATTGTCATAAAACGCTTTGGAGCACTTAATACATCGTTTATTGCCATATATAAAGAGGGTCTGACTTTTGTTCTACCTATACGAAGGAAGCTTTTTTTGCCAAAGCGTTCTCCTGTCTGCCCCGAACGTATTGCATCTATAGGTGTAAGCTTCTTTACTTTTCCTGTTGAACCGTATGCAAACAAAAGGATAATAATTATTGTAGCGATTGTACTGATAATATTTATAAGCACACCCGCATTATTACCAAGTACCATATTTTCAGTTACAGACGCCATCAGTAGATTACCGAAGGGGATGCTTGCGAAAAAGCCTATAATACCGCCAACTACCGACATAATAAGATATTTTACTATATAAAGGCCTCTTATTTTATGGTTTTTAATACCTATAGCCTTCATGACGCCTATTTCTCTGTATTCCTCGGCAATTGTAAAGCCAATTGAAAAACGAAGCACTACAAAGGATACGATTATAAGACATATGCTTAAAACAAGCACGACAAACGCTACGATCATTTCCATTACATAGCACATTACAAGAGTGCTTCTTGCACCCGAAAAGGCGATTCCGGGAATATCTGCAATAGCTGATATGGTTGATGCCACGTCATCTGTTTCGATATAAGCAACCTCGCCCTGATAGTGTGCCTTTATCATGTCATCTGCGAGGAACTTATCGTAATCCGCCTGATTCAGCAGAAATCTCGTATTGCCCATAAAATCAGAGCCTAAAAAAGCATCCTTGACTTTTCCTGCAATTTTCAGATCCATTTCTACATCGCCTAATTTGATGCGGATAGAATCGCCTATCTCGAAATTGTTGTTTTCTATAAATTTACCTGCAATCATTACCTCGCCTTGATTTACATTGGTAACAAGTTCATTCTTGATATCAAAAAATTTCAGCTTAGCGTCTGACATAGACTGAAACAATGCTGTATTTTTAGTTTGAACATCTGAGCCGTCAACACGCGAAACACTGTTCTGCGAGCCGAAAATACAGGTTTCAATTTTGTGGCTTTTTACACAGTCCGCTTTTTCGAGTATACCGTCGGCGTGTCCTCTCGAATCATCGCCCATCGTAATAACTACAAAATCGCCTATTTCCGCTTTGTCAAGGTAATAATCCGTGCCGTTTATAACTGTGAACACGTTATTCAGACCGCTTGCTACAAACATCGTTGCAAGTATAATGAATATAAGCAGAATTATATTCATTGCCTTTTTTCTTTTAAGGTCTTTTTTCAGAATGCTAAGATACATTTCTTATGCTCCTTTCCTGTTATGTCTTAATTATAACAGGAGAATTATTAAATAATCCTTAAAAGTTTATTAAATTTTTATTAAATAAAAAAAGCTATGAAATTCATAGCTTTTAATAATTATTAAAGTGGTTTTATTTGTGTTAAATCGTAAGGTGTTTCCTGATATACGCAGAAATTGAGCCAGTTTGAATACATAAGGCTGGCATGACCTCTCCAGCAGAAGGGCGGGATTAAATTAGGATTATCATCGGGGAAATAATTATAAAGGGGCGGATTTTTGCACCTCATCCGCCAGCTACGCTGACACCTTCTCCTTGAGGATAAGGTGTTAACGTATTGACAAAATTCTCCCTTTGTGTTAAAATAAAGATGCGACACAATTCAATATTTTGCTATTCATACGGGAATGCTATTTTTACTTTTCATGGTAAAAGTGCATGCTCTTTTCTTGCATTCCTAGAATAGCAGAATTGTGTCGCAACAATCGGAGCTTTGCATTTTTCGGTGCGTGGCTTCGGCTGCGCACTTTTTTATTTTGAAAGGAATTTTAACCATGGAAAAGCACTTACTTAAAGCGGTATGTCTTTTACTTTCCGTTTCCCTGCTCTGTTCCTGCGGAACACCCGAAGACGAATCCGTCTTGTCTTCTGTACCAGAAACAACAAGCAAGGTTGAAAGCTCCGTTGATGAAGCTATAAGCGGGCAGGAAACAAGTATAACTGATTCGGAAAGCAAGTCAGAGGTTACAAAGAACCCTGAAACTGAAGAAAATTCTGTAGTTGAAACGACAACAGAAAAAACAGAAACTACTACCACAACGAAAGCAACAGAAACAGAATCTACTCCAGAGCCTGAAACTACTGCATCAGCCACCACAACGAAAAAGCCTGAAACTGTTGCTACACCAAAGCCCGAAACAACTACCACAACTACATCTAAAAAACCCGAAACTACAGTTACACCAAAGCCTGAAACCACCACAACAACTACTACAAAGGCACCCGAAACTACAACCATAGCCACTGAAAAACCTGATGATACTCCGACAGGACATTGCGAAGGATTTGATAAATTGTGGGGAAAAACATTAGTAGAATTAGGTGAGCCGTTAGAAAATGAAGGCTTTTATTATAATTACGGATGGGAATTTGGAGAAAAAGGCGGCAAATTCTTATCGTACGGCGACTATTTTAACCTGTTTGGTATAACGCTACCCTATAACGGCTGTTGCTATAATACCGAACAAGGAATAACTTTACTATATGAGGTTCAGACATCTGTAGAATTACATGATGTATATGGATTTAATTTATGGGGCGGTGGTGAGTATTCTATGGGGCACTTCGAATTCTGCAAAGAAAAGAAATGCCCTGATTATGATATGTTTTTTAACAAATTAAAAGAGTTGTATGGCGAGCCAGATAAATCAAGAATTGATGGTATATTAAAAGTACACATGTGGAGTAACACTCTTGATGGCGATATTCTTTTATCTAATTATGTTAATGGTGTTAGTGTAAGTGATTACGGACACTACTACGACACTGTTAATTTATATGTATTAGAATCTAATCACGAATTTTCAAAAGAACATATTGACTATCATTTTAATCTTGAAATATAAACACCACACCCCACAGACATTAAAATCTGTGGGGTGTAACTTTTTTATAACGGCTTGATCTGTGTCAGGTCAAAGGGTGTTTCCTGATATACGCAGAAATTGAGCCAGTTTGAATACATAAGGCTGGCATGACCTCTCCAGCAGAAGGGCGGGATTAAATTAGGATTATCATCGGGGAAATAATTATAAGGAACATCGATTGGAAGACCTTTATCTACATCTCTCATATATTCAGTCTTGAGTGTATCTCTGTCATATTCAGCGTGACCTGTAATGAATATCTGTCTGTTTGTACTGTCAGCGATTATATAAGCACCTGAAATATCAGAATATGCGAGCATATTAAGTCCGGGACAATTCTGTATATCTTCGATACTTACCTCTGTGTAGCGTGAATGAGGTACCATAAAGGTATCGTCAAATCCTTTTAATAAAGGATGATTAGATACACAAAGCTTATGAGGGAAAATGCCGAACATTTTTCTGTCAAGTACTTTCTTCTGAAGTCCGAAATGGTAATAAAGACCTGCAAAAGCTGCCCAGCAGATATGTACTGTGCTAAAAGAATGGGATTTGCTCCATTCCATAATGTCGCATAATTCTTTCCAGTAGTTTACCGATTCAAAATCAAGAAGTTCAACAGGTGCACCGGTTATAATGGTTGCATCAAAGTACTGATCCTTTATTTCGTTAAAGGTGGTATAGAAATTGATTAAATGTTCCTGTGAAGTGTTTTTAGGGTTATGAGTTTCTGTTTTTATAAGTGTAATATCCACCTGAAGAGGAGTGTTACTAAGTAATCTTAAAAGCTGTGTTTCAGTTACGATCTTAGTTGGCATCAGATTTACTATTGCTACCTTAAGAGGTCTTATATCTTGCTTTGATGCCTTTTCATCGGACATTACGAAGATATTTTCGTTTACAAGTGTAGAAAATGCAGGCAGATTATTTGGTATATTTATTGGCATACTGTCTTACCTTTCCTTTGTCTTTTCTTTCGTCATACAACAATGAGTAATTTTAACATAAAACGAAAAAAAAATCAATAGTTTAAATGAAATTTACTTCTTTTATCACTTCAATAATCTGAGATAAATCTTTACACTCTCTGAACACTTTTGATTTAAGCTCGCCGTTTATATCCTTGATATCCTTTATGTATATACACCTGATATCTGCGGCTAAGGCAGATCTTACGCCGTTTTCACTATCTTCGACTACAAGACATTCCTCTGTAGAATAGCCGGCAAGTTTAGCACATTCAAGAAAAATATCAGGTGCTGGCTTACCGTTTTCAATTTCATCTCCGCCGATGAGGCCGTCAAAATGCTCGTATATTCCTGCTTTTTTCAGCTTTTCTATCGCTGAATTGTGGTATGTAGAGGTCGCTACAAGCATTTTGACGTTATTCTCTTTAAGATATGCAGATAGTTCTTCAAAACCATCTTTTACGTCGATGCCATGTTCTTCTTCGTATTTTTTCAGATACTCAGTTCCCTCTTGCCAGTATTGTTTAAAAGGAAAATCTGCACCAAGTTCGTTATAGAAAAGCTCGGACATTGATTTATTGTTAAGTCCGATGGATTTTATCGGCAAAGTAAGGTCGAGATTAAGGTCATACTTATCTATAATATACTGCCACGCTTTAAGTCCTGTGCTTTCGGTGTCAAGGAGAGTGCCGTCCATATCAAATAAAACTGCTTTTATCATACTCTTACCGCCACGATAGCCTTACAGCCGTCAATGTGAACAGGGGCGGAAAGGTCTACTTTTTCTCCTGTAAGGATATCTATAAAGTTTCCTCCTATGTTGGGATTAAAGTCAAAACTGCTTTCGTCTGCGTTGAGAAGAGTTACAACAGTTTCGTCGTCGGCATCTCTACGGAAAGAATACTGTCTGTTTGTAATCTGAAGATTTGTAAAACTGCCATAAGCTAAAGCTTTGCTTTCATTTCTAAGTTTACAGAGCTTTGCGAGAAGTTCTGTTGCGTCGTAAATTCCATTGTTTTTGTATTTATCATATTCGAACATAGTTCTTAACGCATCATCACCGTGAGCCTTATCGCCTTCAATACCAAATTCACTACCGTAATACACTCCGGGTATGCCGGGCATAGTAAACAGAAGCGAGTAAACAACAGGAATATGCTTTTTGTTTTTTAAAATAGTAGCAATTCTTGATACGTCGTGGTTGTCTACAAAGGAGTATAAAAGCTTTCCTCTGTAAATACACCAGTTTTCATTACCAAACTGACGATTGAGTGAATAAGATATTTCGAACATATTAAGGTCATTGAAGCTTGAGTAAAGCCCCTTATAACATTCGTAATTTGTAACACTGTCAAGCATTTCGGGGTTCATCCACTTATTATAATCGCCATGGAGTGTTTCGCCCATAAGCCAGAAATCATCTCTGAGCCATTTGCAATGACCGTGAAGCTCTTTAAGGAAATTGAGGTCAAGGCAGTACGCTACGTCAAGTCTTATACCGTCAATGCCGAATTCCTTCACCCAGCCTGTAATACAGTCCTTGATATATTCCTTTACGGCTGGATTATAAAGATTCAGCTTAACAAGTTCATAATGACCTTCCCAACCTTCATAGTAAAAACCATCGTTATAGCAAGAATTACCATCATTTATATGGAACCAGTCACGATACTGGTTGTTTCCGTTTCTGACTTCAACAAATTTGCCGAATTCTCTGCCGACATGGTTGAAAACACCGTCAAGGATAACCTTTATTCCGTTTTCGTGTAGCTTATTGCAAAGGTTTGCAAAATCTTCGTTTGTACCAAGTCTTGAGTCGATTTTTGTGTAATCTACAGTATCATATCCGTGAGCTACAGACTCAAATACAGGACCAAAATAAACTGCGTTGAATCCCATTGATTTTATATGAGGAATATTATCCTCAATCAATTTTAATTTATTTTCTTTATTTACGGTAAAATCATTGATTTTGGGGCAACCGCAGTATCCGAGAGGATATATGTGATATACACTTGTATTTTTAAACCATTCCATTATCTGAATTCCTTCCTTATGTTCTTAAAATATGAAAGTTAAGCGTTTATAAATTTTTCAACGCTTTTAATACTGATTTTGCAGACTTTTCATCTGCCTGTAAAAAGTTGATCGGTTCGTTTATATGCTCAAGATAATGAGCATCAGAGTTTGAAATCATCATACAGTTTTTAAAATATGGATGCATTTCGCATAATTCATCTTTATAGCCGATATGCTTCGTTTCGAAAGTCCTGAATTTGCTTTCTTCAGGTACTGCACCTAAATTGGCGATAAGACTGTTTGCTTTCTTCTCAACGTGAGCAGGAATCATTACCCCACCGTATTCGGTTACTCTGTCATATACGTATTCAAAGCCGATTTTTGTGGCATTGATAAGCAACGTTTCTTCTGTCCCGATTACATTGTCGTCTTCATCGACTATTAACTGATCTCCGAATATTGCAGGCACGTTCATAATATCGAGATACTCTGAACGAACGTATTCTCCGAATTCCATAGCGGCCTTAAGCTCATCAAAAAGGCATAATATATGTACTTCTTCTTCGCTTGTAAGCTCCATACCGAATAAGGCGGTCAGTCCGTATGCGTCGGCAAGCTTTGCTACAGCAGGACAATTTTTGCAAGAGCAATGATCTGTTACTGCAATAACATCAAGATTTTTAAGTGCAGCCATACCTACTATGTTTGACGGTAACATATCATTATCGCCGCAAGGTGAAAGGCAAGAATGAATATGTAAATCGTAGCTTAAATTTATCATAACAGATTATACAGCCTTAAAGCCGCTTCAAATACAGGTTCATCGGTTTTATATACAGTTACATTCTGTTGTTGTGCTTTTACGGTAGCAGGTTCATCAAGCTCTGCTCCTTCACAAAGTATTATACAAGCACAATCAGCGAGAACGCTTACCGCTATTGTATTGATATTTCCCATAACCGTAAACCAGGCACAATCAGCACTTGCTTTGCTCATTGCAAAACTAAGAAGATCGCAGGCAAAAGGCTTTGTTATTACAGTATCACTATTTCCACCATCGTTTACAAGGGTGAAAATATTCTTTTCTGTAAGTTCTTTTACTGTCATTGTAAAAATCCTTTCGATATATTTTTTATTGTTTATTGTTAAAGAATTCTTTTAAAACAAAGATGCAGTCATTTACTGACGCCTCTCCCCTGACGATATCTTCAGCAAGAGCCTTACAAGTAGGTGCACCGCACGATCCGCAGTCGAGACCGGGTAATTCGGTACAAAGCATTTCGACGAACTTCATTTTATCAAAACTTTCTGTAAAGGTTTTACCGAGTTTAAATACGGGCGTATATTCAATAGGCTCATCCCAGAACGCACGATCGACATAAGTTCCGTTGACATGATTTCTTGCTACAGGAAGATACTTGCAGAGCTTTTTTAGTTTTGCCTGTGCCACGTATGGGTTTTCTACGTTAAGTACACCGCCTACACAGCCGCCGCTGCAAGCGTTAAGTTCGATAAAATCAAGCTCTCCGAACTTTTGATCTTCTAAATCTTCAAGTACTCTTATAACGTTTTCAATTCCGTCCGCTGCGAGATAGCTGTCAGTAAGCAAACCACCTGCTTCGCCGCCACTGTTGCCCCAGCCGACACCGATTCTGCCTGAACGGACGAAATCTGATGATAAATCATCGTTATTGGTCATGTGCGGAAGTAGTTTGGGGTAAACTTCTTTAATAGCTACAACGGCATCAACGTCTGATTTTTTGATGCCGAGTCCTTGTTTGCAAGCTGACACCTTTGCAGGACAGGGGGAGATGAAAATTACACCGATTTTTTCTGATGGTAATTTTGTTTCTTCGATAGCTTTTTTTCTTGCAAGTGAAGCGGCAAGCTCTACAGGAGCATTAAAAGGCAGAAGATGGTCGATAAGATTAGGAAATCTCGCTCTTACAAGTCTTACGACCGTAGGACAGGCGGTACTTATAAATGGTTTTCCTTCAGGATGTTCTTCAATGTATTTTCTTGACATTTCGGATACAAGTTCTGCGGCACCGCTGACTTCATATACGTCATCAAAACCCATACCAATAAGGGCTCTGAGAACGATATTTGCGTCATCTACGTTATTGAACTGAGCATAAAGTGATGGTGCAGGTAAAGCTATTTTATATTCATAATCATTTAGTACATCAAGACTATCGTAAGAAGCTTGTTTTGCATGGTGAGGGCATATTCTTATGCACTCGCCGCAATCTATACAGAACGCATTTTTAATAACGGCTTTTCCGTTATGTACCCTTATTGCCTGAGTAGGACATCGCTTTATACAATTGATACATCCCTTGCATAGCGAACTGTCCAAATGTACAGAATGATAGAAATTATCCATTGTAATCCCCTCTTTTCTTTGGAGAATTTATATATATTATTGTTATGTAAGATCAGATGTAAACTTTCATGGTTACGGTAGTACCAACGCCGAGCTCAGTTTCCACCTTCATTTCATCACTGTATTTTTTCATGTTAGGAAGACCCATACCTGCACCGAAACCAAGAGTTCTTATATTATCGGGAGCAGTGGAAAATCCCGCCTGCATAGCCTGATCGATATCTTTTATACCCGGGCCTTTATCAGCAAGCACCATTGTGATACAGTCTTTGGTGATTTCAACCGTTATTTCACCGCCGTCGGCGTGGATAACCATATTAATTTCACCTTCATACATAGATATGGCTACCTTGCGTACTGCATCAGGTGGAACGTTCATTTGTTTGAGCTTGCCCTTTACGTCACTCGATGCTTCACCGGCTCTTGTGAAATCGTCACCTGAAACCTTATACGTAAATTTTATTGTATCAAACATCAGTTATCACCCCCGCCGCGAAGACCGTTATCGTATAATAAACCGCAACTATTGAACATACGATGGCCGGTAGAAAGCAAAGGAATACCTCTCTCAACGGCAAGCTCTACCATAGCGTCGTCAGGTCTTTTGCCTCTCACAAAAACTATACAGATGATATCCATCATTTCAGCGGTTCTTATAACCTGTGGATTACAAAGCCCGGTAAGCAATACAGACTGATCCTTTACATAGGCTAATACGTCACTCATCATGTCTGAACCGCAAGCTGTGTGTACATTCATATCTGCGTTTTCTTCGCAACAGATTATTTCTGCGTCAAGTAATTTGCTGATTTCTCTTATTGTCATAAAAATTTCCTTTCAGCTTAAAAGCAAAAGATCGTTGTTTTTAGGAATAGTGCATAAGATAAAAAGATACTCTTAACACCATCTTGTTTAATTATACCATATAAATCATATTGTGTAAAGTTGAAAAATAGATGCAATTTTTGTGCAATTCTTCCAATAAAAGCGGACTAAAAGAGTCCTCTTTACGACGATTTTTGAAAAAATTGTACAAATTCTACAAATAAAACATTTCTTTTTAGTAACATATTATAATAGAAATTTTCAGCGATTTGTGGTATACTATTGATATGTACTGTGATAAGTTTTTAACAGACTCACAGCGAAATCACAAGGAGGTTCTATAATGGGTTCCACAGAAAAAAAATCAGTGCCCTTTAACGGAACTGCGGAGCAGGAAAAGGCTCTGCGTGAAGTTATCGCAGCACACAAAGGTCAGCAGGGTGCTCTGATGCCTATTCTTCAGCAGGCTCAGGACATTTACGGCTATCTTCCTATCGAAGTACAGACAATCATCGCTGAAGAAACCGGTATTCCCTTAGAAAAGATTTACGGTGTAGTTACATTCTACGCTCAGTTCTCTCTCTTCCCCAAGGGCAAATACAAAATTTCCGTATGTCTCGGTACCGCTTGCTACGTTAAGGGTTCCGGCGACTTATACAATAAGCTCAAGGAAAAGTTTTCTCTTGAGGATGGCGAATGCACACCTGACGGTAAGTATTCTCTTGAAGCATGTCGTTGCATAGGTGCTTGCGGTCTCGCACCCGTACTTACAATTAATGATGATGTTTACGGTAAGCTTACAGTAAACGATCTTGACAGTGTTTTAGCTAAGTACACTGACTAATTATGCTACCGGAAATATCTCTTAATATACTGGACGTTGCACAGAATTCAATCAGCGCAGGCTCAATGCTGACAGAAATCACTGTTGAAATTGACAGAGCTGCTGATACTCTTATAGTGTGTATAAATGACAACGGTTGCGGAATGGACGAGCAACAAGTAAAAGCTGTTGTTGATCCTTTTTATACAACAAGAAAGACAAGAAAAATAGGACTTGGTGTCCCCTTCTTCAAAATGGCAGCAGAAAATACAGGCGGAAGTTTCAGTATCACTTCTGAAAAAGGAGTAGGTACAAAAGTAAAGGCTGTTTTCGGACTGTCTCACATTGACAGAATGCCGCTCGGAGATATGACGTTCACCATCCATACAATTGTAACTCTTAATGATGATAAGGATTTTATCTATTCCTATACAGTTGACGGAAACGGATATACACTTGATACGAGAGAGTTCAGAAAAATTCTTGGTAACGCTCCCTTGAATACACCTGAAGTTTCGGTGTTCATAAAGCAGTATTTGGATGAAAATACTGCAGAGATAAACAATGGTGCAGTATTTTAACTCATTCAAGAAAGGAATGTAAAACTTATGAAGACGCTTGAAGAATTAATGGCTATTCGCAATAAAATGCAAGCTCAGGTTAACTTAAGAGCAGAAGATGAAAATGCTATAAGAGTTGTAGTCGGTATGGCTACATGCGGTATTGCAGCCGGTGCAAGACCTGTTCTTAAGGCATTCTCTGATGCTGTTCAGGAAAAAAATCTTGAAAACATAATGGTTGTACAGTCAGGTTGTGCAGGTCTTTGCCAGTACGAGCCTATCGTTGAAATCAACCAGCCCGGCAAGGATAAGGTAACTTACGTAAAGATGACAGCTGAAAAGGCTGCTGAAGTTATTGAGCTTCACCTTATCGGCGGAGAAGTTGTTACAAAGTACACAATCAATTCCGTAATGAAGTAATATTTTGAAAGGATAAGATAAATATGTATCGTTCACAAGTTCTTATTTGCGGTGGTACTGGTTGTACATCATCAGGCAGTATGAAAATCGCCGACAAACTTGAAGAAGAAATTGCAAAAAATGGACTTGCCGACGAAGTTAAGGTTGTAAGAACCGGTTGCTTCGGTCTTTGTGCACTTGGTCCTATTATGATTGTTTACCCCGAGGGTACATTCTACTCTACAGTAAACATTGATGATATCCCTGAAATCGTTGAAGAGCACCTCTTAAAGGGTCGTGTTGTTACTCGTCTCGTTTATGATGAAACAGTTGCTCAGAACGAAATCAAATCTCTTAACGAAACAAACTTCTATAAGAAGCAGAAGCGTGTAGCTCTCAGAAACTGTGGTGTTATTAACCCCGAAAACATCGAAGAATATATCGGTGTAGACGGCTACCAGGCTCTTTACAAGGTACTTAATGAAATGACTCCCGATGACGTTATCAAGACAATTCTTGATTCAGGTCTCAGAGGCAGAGGCGGCGGTGGATTCCCCACAGGTAAGAAATGGCAGCTCGCTAAGGATCTCGTAAAGGATGCAGACCAGAAGTACGTTTGCTGTAACGCCGACGAAGGTGACCCCGGTGCATTTATGGACCGTTCAATCCTTGAAGGTGACCCCCACGCACTTATCGAAGCTATGGCTATCGCAGGCTATGCAATCGGTGCAACACAGGGTTACGTTTACGTACGTGCTGAATATCCTATCGCAGTAAACCGTTTACAGATTGCTATCGATCAGGCTAAGGAATACGGTCTTCTCGGCGAAAACATTTTCGGTACAGACTTCAAGTTCAATCTTGAAATCCGTCTTGGTGCAGGTGCTTTCGTATGTGGTGAAGAAACTGCTCTTATGACATCTATCGAAGGTAATAGAGGCGAACCCAGACCCAGACCTCCCTTCCCTGCAGAAAGCGGTCTTTTCAGAAAGCCTACTGTTCTTAATAACGTTGAAACTTATGCAAATATTCCTCAGATCATCTTAAAGGGTGTTGACTGGTTCACATCCATGGGTACCGAAAAGTCCAAGGGTACAAAGGTATTCGCACTCGGTGGTAAGATCAACAACACAGGTCTTGTAGAAATTCCTATGGGTACTACACTCCGTGAAGTTGTATACGAAATCGGTGGCGGTATCCCTAACGGCAAGAAGTTCAAGGCTGCTCAGACAGGCGGTCCTTCAGGCGGATGCATTCCTATGGATCTTATCGACGTAGAAATCGACTACGATAACCTTATCGCTATCGGTTCTATGATGGGTTCAGGCGGACTTATCGTTATGGACGAAGACAACTGTATGGTTGATATCGCTAAGTTCTTCCTCGAATTCACAGTTGATGAATCCTGCGGTAAATGTACACCTTGCCGTATCGGTACAAAGCGTCTTTACGAAATGCTCGAAAAGATTACTTCCGGTAACGCTACTCTCGAAGATATCGACAAGATGGAAAAGCTTTGCTACTATATCAAGAACAATTCACTTTGCGGTCTTGGTCAGACAGCTCCTAACCCTGTTCTCTCCACACTCCGTTATTTCAAGGACGAATACATCGCTCACGTTGTTGACAAGAAGTGTCCCGCCGGCGTATGTCAGGATCTTCTTACATACAAGGTTGTTGAAGACAAGTGTAAGGGTTGTACAGCTTGTGCAAGAGCTTGTCCTGTTGGTGCAATCTCCGGCGCAGTTAAGCAGCCTCATGTAATTGATACAACTAAGTGTATCAAGTGCGGTGCTTGTATGTCTAAGTGTAAGTTCGGTGCTATTATCAAGGAATAATCAGCAAACGATAACGGATTATGAAAGGAAATTTTATACTATGGTTAATATTAAAATTAACGGCATAGAATACTCCGTAGAAGAAGGAACTACCATACTTGAAGCATGTCGTGCTAACGGTATCAGAATTCCTACTCTCTGCTGGTTAAAGGACACCAATGCAATTGGTGCTTGCCGTATCTGCGTAGTTGAAATGACAGGTGCGAGAAGCCTTGTTGCTTCTTGTGTATACCCTCTTTCTAAGTTCGATGAGGGTAAGAACATTTTAACTCATTCCCCTGCTGTTCTCGAAAGCAGAAAGATGACACTTCAGCTCATTCTTTCAAACCACAATATGGACTGCCTTGCATGTTCAAGAAGTGGCAACTGCGAACTTCAGCAGCTTTGTAAAGAACTCGGTGTTGATAATTCAACGTATTTTGAAGGCGTTAAGAATCAGTACGATATTGATTTAAGTGCTAAGCATATGTACAGAGATAACAACAAGTGTATCCTCTGCCGTCGTTGTATCGCTGCATGCGGTATCACTCAGGATATCGGTGTAATCGGTGCTAACAACCGTGGCTTTAACACTTCTATCGCAAGTGCATTTGAAATGCCTTTAGCAGAAACAGCATGTGTATCCTGCGGTCAGTGTATCACAGCTTGTCCTACAGGCGCTCTTTCTGAAAAGGATGATACAGATAAGGTTTGGGAAGCACTCGCTGATCCTGAAAAGGTTGTAGTTGTTCAGACAGCTCCCGCTGTAAGAGCTTCTCTTGGTGAAGCTTTCGGTTACGAAATGGGTACTCCCGTTGAAGGTAAGATGGTTGCAGCTCTTAAGAGACTCGGCTTCAACGCTGTATTTGATACAAACTTCGGTGCTGACCTTACAATTATGGAAGAGTCACACGAATTCTTAGACAGAGTTACAAATGGCGGTGTTCTTCCTATGATCACATCCTGCTCACCCGGATGGATTCGTTTCTGCGAAGCATACTTCCCCAAATTCATTCCTAACCTTTCTTCCTGCAAGTCTCCTCAGCAGATGAACGGTGCTATCACAAAGACATACTGGGCACAGAAGATGGGTATTGACCCCAAGAACATCGTAAGTGTATCCGTTATGCCTTGTACAGCTAAGAAGTTTGAGATCGGCAGAGATGATCAGTCTGCAGCTGGTGTTCCTGACGTTGATATTGCTATCACAACAAGAGAACTCGTTAAGATGATCAACAAGGCTGGTTTACGCTTCAGAGATCTTCCTGATGAAAAGGCTGATTCTCCTCTCGGTACAGGTACAGGTGCTGCTGTTATCTTCGGTGCTACAGGCGGCGTTATGGAAGCAGCTCTCAGAACTGCAGTATGGAAGCTCACAGGCGAAAATGCTGACAGCCCCATCGAATTCAACGACGTAAGAGGCGTTGAAGGTATCAAGATGGCTGAATACAAGGTTGGCGATTTAACTGTTAAGGTAGCAGTTGTTTCCGGTCTTGCAAATGCTAAGAAGTTCTTAAACCAGGTTAAGAACGGCGAAGTTGAATGTCACTTCATCGAAATCATGGCTTGCCCCGGCGGTTGTGTAAACGGTGGTGGTCAGGTTATCCAGCCTGCTGACGTTCACAACTTCACAGATATCCGTGCTGAGCGTGCTAAGGCTCTTTACAGCCTCGACAACGCTAACACAGTAAGAAAGTCACACGAAAGTGCTGACGTTAAGGAAGTTTATGAAAACTTCTTAGGTGAACCCGGTAGCCACAAGGCTCACGAGCTTCTCCACACAACTTACAAGGCAAGCAACTTAAGCAAGTAATTGTAAGTTATAAAAAAGTTAAATTACACATAATATAAAATGTGTTTATAAAGCTTTATATTATTAAAATGTCTGTCTATAGCGGTTAGTAAAGAAATTATCCGTGAAATGGCAGACATTATTTTTTGTGCAAAAAGCAAATAAAAGAGCATGGACATTATATTTAAAATTTACAAATAACAGCCAAAAAAACATCCCCGTATTTTTTACGGGGATTAATTCTATATTTCATTATTTTCAATATTTAACAAAAGCCTAATCATTTCACTTACCACATACTTATGTTCATCAGATAACGAGGTGATTTTGGAAGTGATATCTTTATCATAATGTGATTCAAATGATGTACCAATCAGAAAATAGTTAGGGGTTGTTTGCAAAACATCACATAAGTTCATAATAAGTTCCAGACTTGGTGCACTACGACCTGTTTCAAGATTTGAGAGATATTTATAATTAACATCTATCATTTCGCAAACCTCATATTGCTTTAGGCCAAGTTCTTTTCTTCGTTTTGATATACGTTTTCCTATCTTTTTATAATCAATTTTCATTCTATCACCTCTAGTCAATGATAACATTTTTACAACAAAATAAAAACTGTTTACTAAATAGAATTTCTTATTGACAGATAGTATTTTATGTGCTATAATTAAATAAAATTCTACAACAAAGTAAAAATCATCTGACTCGATACAACGAAATTTTACTTAAATTTCGTTGTTTTGACAAATATAAAGAAGAGAGGTTGAAATTATGAAAAAGAAAGTTATTTCCTTTATGCTATCATTAGCAATGGTGTTCACATCTATTGTGACATTAAGTGGTTGTTCTAATGGAGGAGGCATTCGCTTCGAAGTAATACAGGCATTTTTATTAAATGATGCTGAGATTAAAAATATATCCGAAATGTTTGATGATTTTGAACAAGCACATAAAGAAATGATGACAAATAATACTTTTGCAAATGATGAATTAATAGAATTTGCAAGTAAAATTCATGTAATGGATAAAATTGAGTTAGAATTAGATAGTGACACTGATTACTCTAAATTTGCAGATGATATAAAAAGAGGACCATTAGATTTATCCTTAGCTAACGCAGGCTTAGGTTTAGCATCATTAAATGTTTCTTTAGGCTCTTGTTTACCTATACAGTACTACCTTTCGGCAATTGAATTGATAAATACTTATTATAAATTCTTTTATGGAAAAGAGTTTATAAGCGAAAATCAAAAAAACGAAATTATAACGAAGAATAATCGCATATCATATAAAGATAATTCAAAATTAATAGTCAGCGCAATTTTGAAAAGCGGTGCTGAATGTGAAAATATTGGTAATCTCACATTAAACGTATGGAAAAATTGCATAACTCAAAAATCAGATACTACAACGGATAAATTTACAAAAAATAACGGCATATTTTATAGCGACTTCAATGATGCGTTGACAACCCTTTTTGAAGAACCTGATTATAAAACTTCCATTTCTAAAATTGAAATTGCTAACGAGGATATAATTGAAATGATGAAGTTTATGACAGAAGTACCTGACGATTACACTGAAATATATAATGAACTAAAATCATTTGTTGAACTTTATCAAAACTTTTCTAATCTTGTTATTAATCCTTATGGTAGTTATAATAGTTATTCTGATGAGTACCAAACAACCGATAGAAATTTAGTTAATCAATACAACAAAATGAAGATATATTTAGATATGTAAAATACTATTTACTAATATCAATTTGTGTTTTTATATAAAAAGCAGATTACATTTTACTGTAATCTGCTTTAATCTTTATTCAAATTTCTCTGCTACAATACCAAGGAATTTTGTAATATCAATATGCTGTGGGCAATGCTCTTCACACTGCTTACATCCAATACAGGATGATGCCGCACCGTGATTTATTATAAGATCATCGTATTCCTTCTTTTTCTGAATAGCAGTATCATCATCACCTCTCTGCTGTGCGTTGAGAAGTGCAAAATATTCAGGAATAGCAATCGTCATAGGACAATCATCTACACAATATCTACAAGCAGTACAAGGAACAGAAATTGTAGAATTGATTACATCTGCTACTTTAAAGCAAAGGGCAATTTCATCTTCTGTCAGAGGCTTGAAATTATCCATATAACCGATATTGTCATTAAGCTGATCTATATTGCTCATTCCGCTTAGTACCATAAATACTTTATCAAGGCTTGCGGCATATCTTACTGCCCAGGATGCTACCGACATATCGGGTTCCTTTTCTTTTAAAAGTACCTCTGCTCTTTTAGGAACGTCTGCAAGAGCACCACCCTTTACAGGTTCCATTACAATTACATCCTTATTATGCTTTACGGCAACCTCGTAGCACTTGCGGGATTGTACCCAATCATTTTCCCAATCAAGGTAGTTTATCTGAAGCTGAACGAATTCCATTTCAGGGTGCGCAGTAAGTATTTCATCAAGTAATTCTGCATTATCGTGATATGAGAAACCGAGCTTTTTAATAAAGCCTTCTTCTTTTTTCTGAAGTGCGAACTGGAATACGCTCAGTCTATTGCATATTTCGTAATTATCCTTTGTCAGGCAATGTAATAAATAGTAGTCGAAGTATTTAACACCGCACTTTTCAAGCTGTTCGTTAAAAATACGAGGAGAATCCTCGACTTCCTTTAACATCATAGTAGGAAGTTTTGTTGCAAGCTGAAAGCTATCTCTCGGATATCTGTCGACAACGGCTTCTTTAACCATATTTTCGCTTGCACCTGCGTGGTACATATATGCTGTATCAAAATATGTAAAGCCTTTTTCCATAAAGCTATCAACCATTTTGAATATCTGTTCTTTATCAAAGCTCTTATGATCATTACCGTCTAAAAGAGGTAAACGCATAAGCCCAAAACCTAATTTTTTCATTCTTTTTCCTTCCTGAGCGCCCTTAATTTTTCTGAAATAGCATGAAAGGCTTCTATTTCATCGTTTATATTCATAACAAGCGATTCCATAGGACAAAGCCCATCGCCTGTTCTGTTTATTATTTTTTCAGTAAGTTTATTATAAGATACAGTTATTCCCTGTTTTTTAAGATAATCCTTTGCAGGAATACTTATTACGTCAGTAAAGATTTCCTTAACCCCTGCCAAAGAAAAAAGCATCGCAGCAGCTTTGCCTATAACTTTATCTGCAACAGAAAATCCACAGACGTTAGTTTTATTTTCTATAAGATCAAGAATCGGAGCTACACCTCTTTGTACGGATGTATAGACTGTATCTCCCCTACAGATTACACAGGTATAATTGCCTTTTTCAAGAATTTCCTTTGCTTTTTCTAAATCGTTCATTACGCTTTCTTTCTGCTTATTACAAATGGAATTACTATAAGCTGAATTAATGAGCCGATTATTCCTTCAACGATAAACATATATGCTGCTGTTATAGCAAGTTTCTCGTTTCCTAAAGCGTAAATAGAGGTAACGACTGCTAATGATCTTGCTGCTCTGCCACAAATCAGAACAATAGCAACCTTTAAAATGCTGTTGAAATTCTTCTTTGATAAAAGTCCTGATACAAGCCCATAGACTGCAAGTTCAATAATCATAAAAGGAAGTAAAGCAGCTGTAGGCATACCGGATACTACAAAGCTGATTACAGGGCTAAGAATGCCTGCCATTCCTCCGACAATTGCACCGCCAAAAAAACCTGCAAGAATTACAGGAATATGCATCGGTAAAAGAATTGAACCGAGCTTAGCACCTGTTCCTGTAAGTATACCTACGGCATGGCAAAGCTGAGGAAGGATAATAGCTGAAATAACGGCTAAAGCAGATATTATAATTTTTTTTGCCAGTTCATTTTTGATGTGTAAATAAGAAAACATATAAAATACTCCTTTTTGTTTTAAGTTATAAATATATAATACACAAAAAAAGCACCTACTGTCAATAGATTTGATATAAAAAATATAGGACTATTCTGACAACTTTGTCAGAATAGTCCCTGAGGTGATATTCTTATGAATATCGGTGCTTATTTACACTCTTATATTAAGTAAGTGTCCTTTCGCACCAGCCGGAGGTAATTCAGCACTATTAAGCATATTAACCATATTAGCACCTTCTGTTTCGGCAGCACTTATAGTCTTTGAAAGCATTGCAGTACCAACACTATTCATAAGACTTGTCTGTGCCATACTCATAGAAACATTTGCAATATATGAAGTGAGATCCATATATAGCCCTCCTTTCCTGAAGAAATTTAATCAGTAATGATTGTTTTTTCTTCAATTTCTTTCTTAACCATTGCACAGAATTCTTCAACCGACATAGTGCCGATATCCCCTCTCTTGCGGCAACGGATAGAAACGTTACCTGTTTCAACTTCCTTATCACCGATAACCAGCATATAAGGAACCTTCTGAAGCTGAGCTTCACGAATTTTGAATCCGATCTTTTCACTTCTACTATCTATATCGGCTCTGATACCAAATTTCTTAAGCTCGTTGGCAACCTTTTCTGTAAATTCATTGTGTCTGTCAGCAATAGGCATAAGCTCTACCTGAACGGGTGATAACCACAGAGGGAAAGCACCTGCAAAATGCTCAGTAAGAATACCGATAAATCTTTCGATAGAACCGAATACAACACGGTGAATCATTATAGGCTTATGCTTTTCGCCATCTGCACCTGTATAATCAATATCAAATCTTACAGGAAGCTGGAAGTCAAGCTGAATTGTACCGCACTGCCATGTTCTGCCGAGCGAGTCCTCAAGGTGGAAGTCGATTTTAGGACCATAGAATGCACCGTCACCCTCGTTAATTACATAAGGAAGGTTAAGTTCTTCAAGTGCGTTCTTAAGTCCTTCTGTTGCAACGTCCCAATCTTCCTTGCTGCCCATACTGTCTTCGGGTTGTGTAGAAAGCTCAACGTGATACTTAAAGCCAAAGAGAGTGTATACTTCATCAATAAGCTTTACAACACCCTTGATTTCATCAATGATCTGATCCTGCATCATAAAGATGTGAGCATCGTCCTGAGTAAAGCATCTTACACGCATAAGTCCGTGTAATGCACCTGACTTTTCGTGACGATGTACAAGGCCAAGTTCGCCCATTCTGATAGGAAGCTCTCTGTATGAGCGAGGCTTACTCTTATATACTAAAAGTCCGCCGGGGCAGTTCATAGGCTTGATAGCAAAGTCTGTATCGTCGATAACGGTTGTATACATATTATCCTTGTAGTGATACCAGTGACCTGATGTTTCCCAAAGCTGTCTGTTCAGCATCATAGGTGAAGAAATCTCAACATATCCATCACGTGTGTGAATCTGACGCCAATAGTCGATAAGAGTATTCTTTAAGATCATACCCTTAGGTAAGAAGAACGGAAATCCGGGACCCTCGTCCATAATTGTGAATAATTCAAGCTCCTTGCCAAGCTTTCTGTGGTCACGCTTCTTAGCCTCTTCGATCTTTGCAAGATATTCTTCAAGCTCTTCCTTTTTGGGGAATGCTGTGGCATAAATACGGGAAAGCATCTTATTCTTTTCGCTACCTCTCCAATAAGCACCGGTACAGCTTGTAAGCTTGAATGCCTTTACGGAAGATGTAGACATAAGGTGAGGTCCTGCACAAAGGTCTGTAAATTCACCCTGTTTATAGAAAGAAATAGGTTCACCGTTACCGGCATGTTCTTCGCAAAGCTCAACCTTGTAAGGCTCGTCAACATCCTTTAAATACTGAATTGCTTCATCAGGAGCCATTGTATACTGTTCAAGCTTAATTCCCTCTTTAACGATCTTCTTCATTTCTGCTTCGATCTTTGTAAGATCTTCAGGTAAAAAGGGAGTTTCTTTATCAAAATCGTAATAAAATCCGTTATCAATAGCAGGACCTATCGCAAGCTTTACGTCAGGGTAAAGTCTTTTTACTGCCTGAGCTAATATGTGAGATGCTGTGTGACGAAATGCTTTTCTGCCGTCTTCGTCATCAAACGTAAGAATTTCAAGAGTGCAATCCTTATCAATGATTGTTCTTAAATCCTTGACTTCGCCGTCAATTCTTGCGGCACAAGCTGCCTTTGCAAGACCCTGACTGATTTCTTTTGCAATATCAAAAACTGAGCTTGAGTTTTCAATTTCCTTGATACTGCCATCCTTGAGTGTAATTTTTATCATTGGTTTTCTCCTCCATTAAGCCGCCATACGAGAGCGGTCTTTAATTTATGTACACTTGTACACCTTACTATTATAACACTAAAACGGCTTTATGTCAACATAAAGCCGTTAATTGTAATTTTTTTAAAATTTTAAATCTAAATTCGCTTTTCTTGCTTGGGAATGTTGAAATTCCCTTTTTATTCTGTAAAGCTTATTATCTTTGATAAACTTCGCACCTGTTTGCTTAAAGGTAAAATCAACGTTTGCATTTTCACATTGATTTCTTATTGACATAACCCAGTCAAAATTACAAATTCTTGCTTCATTGCCTGATTCGCCACCGACAACTACGCTATGAATCAACCTATTATCAAGATAATCTGATAAATTTATCTCTTCAAGTAATGGTTCACAAATTATAGTTCGATTTATTATAGGGGCTTTTATAAAAATCGGAAGACGATTGTCAGCCGATTTTTGATTTTCACAAGTGCATCCTATATGAACGTTAGGATATCCACTTCCCCAATCAGAAGGAATGCAATCGTAAAATCTGTGGATGCGTTTTGTGATAAAGAAGAAAGTAACGTCCTGTCTTTGCTTTATCATTTCCCAACATTCACTTCTCCATTCGTCGGCTTCTTCTAAAAAGAAATCAGACGTAAAGCAGGTATAGATTATCCCATCGTCCGGAAGCATTTTATAATTTCCGTATTTATAACGCTCGGCAGGTGCGTAAAAGGATTTGTTTTTTACAACTGCTGAGCTATCAATATCATATTTTACATCTCTTCTATACACATAACAATTTCTGCAGCCTTCACTGAATTTCTTGCATCCATGCCAAGGATTCCACGTATTGTTCATTGTTAAATAATATCAAGAACAAGAGTGTTTAATCTTTCTGCAAAATTTTCATCAAGTATAACGGGAATTTCAGTACCATCAGACATTCTCTTGAGTTTTGCTGACTTGTTTGCTATCTCGTCTCCGCCTACTACCATACAGTAGGTAGCCCCGATTTTATTTGCATATTTCATCTGAGCCTTGAAGCTTCTACCTGAAACATCACACTCTGCCCAGAATCCAAACTCTCTGAGCTGTTTTACAAGCTTCATAGCATAGATATTGGTTTCTTCGTCAAAAGAAGCGATATAAAGATCGCATTTCTTTTCGGGTAAGAAAGAAAGCTTCTGGTTTTCCATAACCATAATAATTCTTTCAAGTCCCATGCCAAAGCCAAGTCCTGCAGTGGGATTTCCGCCGATTTCTTCTACAAGACCATTATATCTGCCGCCTGCACAAACAGCTCCCTGTGAACCTATTTCATTTGATATAAACTCAAATACTGTATTTGTGTAGTAGTCAAGACCTCTTACAATAAGAGGGTTGATCTTATATTCGATATTAAGAGCATCAAGTCTTGCTTTTACGCTTTCAAAGTGTTCTTTACATTCGTCACAGATAAAATCAAGAATGGTCGGAGCATTATCTTTGAAACTACTGCAAATCTCACTCTTGCAGTCAAGAAGACGCATAGGATTTCTGTCAAGTCTTTCAAGACAGGTACTGCAAAGCTGATCCTTATACTGGGAATAATATTCCTTAAGAGCCTTGTGGTATTCCGCACGGCACTTAGGACAACCGATACTGTTTATTTCCAGAGAAATATTCTTTATGCCGAGTGTCTTTATTACATCGTTAGCAAGTGCTATAACCTCTGCATCAGCAGAAGGAGCATAAGCACCAAGTACTTCTACCCCAAACTGGTTGAACTCACGAAGTCTACCACTCTGGGGTGCTTCATATCTGAAGCAACGAGTAAAATAATAGGTCTTTAAAGGTAAAGCATCATTTAAAAGTCCGTTTTCTATCGAAGAACGAACCATACCTGCTGTACCTTCAGGCTTTAATGTTATACTTCTTCCCTTTTTGTCGTTAAAGGTATACATCTCCTTCTGAACAACATCAGTAGTTCCACCTACACCACGCTGAAAAAGCTCTGTGTGTTCAAAGGTAGGTGTACGAATTTCCTTACAGCCATAAACCTCTGCTATCTGCTTTGCTACCTGTTCCACCGTGTGCCACTTATATATATCCTTTGGCAGTTTATCCTCTGTACCACGGGGCTTTTTAGTTACTAATTCCATTTTCTTTTTTCCTTTCACATTACATATAAAAAACGAAACAGGCGTACCGTAGCACGCCTGTAAATTACAAAATTAACCTCTGACAATTTCACGCCAGTCAAGGTCACCACGTTCAAGCGCATGAATAAGCGCCTCAGCAGTTGCTATGTTTGTAGCAAGAGGAATATTATGTACATCGCACAAACGCAGAAGATTCATCTCATTAGGTTCGTAAGATTTTGCATTTAAAGGGTCACGGAAATATATGAGTACGTCGATTTCATTGCAGGAAATACGTGCAGAAATCTGCTGGTCGCCACCCTGAGCACCACTTAAATAACGCTGGATATGAAGACCTGTAGCTTCTGAAACAAGCTTTCCTGTAGTACCTGTAGCGCAAAGATTATGTCGACTTAATATACCACAGTAAGCTATACAGAACTGTACCATAAGCTCTTTTTTTGAATCGTGCGCAATTATTGCAATATTCATAATTAAACCTCTTTTAAACGAATTTCATATATTTATGCTTTAAACTTTGTTATTTAGTTTATATTGATAGTAAGAGGAACATCCTCACCAAGTATACGGCTCGCAATAGCCATATACGCCTTCGCGCCTGCACATGACGGAGGAAGAGGAAGACCCTTCGCACCACAGATTTTAATATTATTATCTTCCGGTACAACACCTACAAGCTGAATACCAACAGAATCCATAACTTCATCAAGGTCATAAAGGATTTCCTCTTCTTTGAAGTTCTGGCTTACCTTGTTGATTATAAGACGCTGATTTGTACAGTTTTTAACGTAAAGGAAGTCAGAAAGTATAGCACCATCTCTCACGCATACAGTATCAGGCGTCGTTACCATCAGAATAAGTTCAGCAGCCTTGATAACGCTGAATACTGAGCTACCTACACCTGCAGTATCTATAATAATATAATCAAAATGCTGACGCATCTCTTCACAAACAGCCATGATCTTTTCAGGGTTGATATCAATAAAGGGATTTCTTGTAGCACACACAAGATAAAGGTTTTCAACGGTTTCAACCTTTGTTGTAGCTGTAAGGATATCGATCTTACCTTCAAGATATTCACCGATATCATGCTTTACCTTATCCTTGATACCAAGCATAATATCAAGACATCTAAGACCAAAGTCAAGTTCTACTAAAAGTGTTCTTTTTCCTAAAGCGGCAAGCGAACGTGCAACATTTGCGGATGTGGTAGATTTACCTGTACCACCCTTACCTGCTGTTACTGCTATAATCTGTGACATAAATATCGCTCTCCTTTTATAATAAAATTTTCAGCTTTTATTTATCTATCTATCTTAGGATATTGTACCATAAAAAAATACATAAATAAAGGGTTTTTAAGGATATTTTTTAAATTTCGTTAAAAAAACAAAATATAGGCATTTAAATTTGTGCAATTTGTTCAACAAAAAATCTTTTTATCTTTTATTGATTATCGTTTTCTTTTTTGAAAAAGTTTCTTTCAGGTCGACCCGGCGTATTTGTTTCTTTTCCTCCCCACGGAAGAGTAACTTCTCCCTTTTCGTTTATAATAGGCTGATAGTTATCATAAAAATAGGATTCTATTATATTTCTTATCATCAATCTTGTGAATTCACCCTTTTCAAGTACTATACCGAAGCATATCTGAGGGTCTTCTGCAGGGTAGTAACCAAGGATGGTTGAATTGAACGTATCTTCTGTAACCTGCGGTGTACCTGTTTTGATCGCGACACCGTACGGAAGATCGGCAAGCTGCGTTCTACCTGAGCCCATCGGCCACTGTACATCATCTGCTACCATTATCATACCTTCTCTTATAACTTCGAATATATGAGGATCTGCATCAATTTTGTTAGCAATAACAGGCTCAGTTTTTTTGATTACCTGAGTTCCGTCATAATTTGTTATGCTGTCAACAAGATATGGCTGATAACGAACTCCGTCATTAGCAAATGTAAGTGCAATGGTTGCAAGAGTAAGCGGAGTAACGGTAGTTTCGAGCTGTCCGATAGAAGCTTGTATAGTTGAACCCGGAGTCCAGTCTCCACCAAGTTCTTCAATATATTCAGGGGTACTCATACTACCTGAAAATCCGCCAATTTCAAGACCCAAGTCCTGACCGACACCAAACCATCCCGCTACCTTTGCAAGATAATCAATTCCCATCTGTCTTCCCATATCATAAAAATAAATATTGCAGGAATATCTCAGGGCGTTTTTTACAGCTATATTTCCAACAAACCCCATAATACACCCAGGCTGATAGTCTGAATAATAGGTATATATACCTCCGCAATAAACCTCTGTATGTTCGTTGGCAAAACCTGATGTAAGTGCTGCTGCAGCGGTTATCGTTTTAAATGTTGAACCAGGTCTGTACAAACCGTATATACATCTGTTATAAGTAGGATTTGGAGCGTCTTCCACAGGATTATTTATTAGATCAATATAGTCATTAATGTTGTAATTCGGGTAATTTGCCATAGCAAGTACGCCGCCTGTTTTTGCGTCAAGAACAACAACACCGCCTGCGTCTACTTTATTACCTCTTGTGGGATCGTTGTTATAATGAAGCCAATTTATATGATTTTCGAGTATAGCCTGAACGTCGTTCTGAAAATCATAATCTATGGTCAGCTTCACGGAATTGCCTTCCTTAGCTTTTGTCGTCACAAGATCAGATATGACATTTCCGTCAGAATCCTTTGATATGGTGCGTATTCCGTTCTGACCGCGTAGTACGCTTTCCATAGCACTTTCAATTCCCCACTTGCCTGTCACATCGTTAAGAGCGTACCCTTTATCAGAAAGCTCTTCGTATTCTTCAGCAGAAATTGCACCAATTCTGCCTAACACATGAGGAACAAACTCTCCGCCTAAATAAACACGTGTAGGCTCTTCAACGATGTCTATACCTTTAAGCATAAAACTCTGTTCTTTAAGCTCTATAACAGTCTGAAGCTTTACATCTTCTGCCATTACATATCTGTTGACGTAGGAAAAATCTCTTATCTGCATCTCATAACGTATGCCTGCGATATTCCTTCTCATCTCCTGGCCATAAATATCAGAAATTTTATATTTTTCGTAAAGAGCATTCATACAGTTTTCTGCAGTTGCATACACACCAAGCTCAAGTTCCTCACGAAGGGCATCTATCTCATCCTCATCACCCGTAAATTTATAAGGGGTCGTTTTAGTTATAGGAAGAGTATCTGTCCATTTTTCGTTTTTTTCCTGTAAAATTTTAATAGTTTTGCAAATAACATCATTTTCAGTTCCGCTTTCAAAGAAAGCTTTCTGAATAATAACCTTATATACCAGCTTATTTGAGTTAAGCACGACTCCATCGGAGGTCATGATCTGTCCTCTTGACGCCTGCACGGTCTGATCTATACCATAAACACCGGTCGTCTGCGAGCGATAATACTCGCCGTCAACAATCTGAATTTGTAAAAGTTCAAGCGTACAAGCAAAGGATAATGCTATAACTACAACGACCAGCACAAGATTTCGTATCTGTCTGCTAAGTTTAGTCAATTTTTTCCTCCATTAATATCTTACCTTTTCTTCATGTACATCTACATCGCGGAATACGCTTCCTATTTCATTATCAGACACCTCAACACCAAGCTTTTTATTTAGGAATTTAACGATCAGATAAATCAAAGCAGATAACAATATCGTTATAATAACAGATGGAAGCATATACTGAAGTATAATTATATCGATGTTTGGATTTCTCCATAAAACATGTTTAAATAAAAGCTCTGCAAGCTGTGTAATTACGAGTGTTGCAGTAGTCATCCAAAGATAGTTTATCAGATTTCTGTGTATAAGATTAACTACAAGAAGAGTTACAAACATACAACAAGGAACGAGCCATATAGATGTAAAGCCAAAAAGTCCGCCTGTTGCTAAATCCTGCATAAATCCGGCAAAAGCAGCAAAAACGCATCCGCTTAGTTCACCTTCGTAAAACGAAACTGCACATGAAACAGCTATTACAAAAAAAGGTTGCCATTTGTATATTGGAAGAGTACATTGTAATGTAAATCCAATGATTAGGAGAAGTGCATATAATACCCATCTCACAACACAGCGTATAGCATCTTTTCTTGTGGTTGCACCTAAATTAACAATTCTGAAATTCATCAGTTAACTACACCCTGTCCTTTAAAATGAGTAATTACAACGCAATTTGTTATTTTATGAACGTCAACTGCAGGAGTCACTACTACTCGTACAGCTAAACCGTTTTCTCTGTATATTTCTTTTACAGTACCTACAAGTAAATCTCCGGGAAATATAACACCCGCAACAGACTTAATTATTTCATTCTTTTTTATGTTATCGGGATTATCAATATAGCTCATAAGACATTCGCCTGCATTAGCATGTTCTACATCGTTATTTATTACACCGACCGCTTTGCTTTCAAGAGTCATTATGCCTATGTTTATTTCACTTGAGATAATAGTTGTTACCCTTGCATAATTTGGCCCTATCTCACTTATCATACCCACTAAACCGTCAGCAGTCATAACAGGATCGTAAAGAGAAATTCCGTCATCAGATCCTCTGTCAATAGTAAATCCACCATAAGCATCATTGGAATTGTGTGCGATTATATTACATGGTGCAGAAAACTCAAAATCATCATTTTCTTCTTTTATTTTGAGTATCTGTTTTAATTGTTCATTTTCACTTTGAATGTCATCGTAATCTATCAGATCTTTATAAAGTTCATTCAGTTTGCTTCTCAGTTCTTCATTTTCATTTTTATATTTATCTGCATTAGAAAACTTGTCGAGTGTATCCTCAACCCAGTTGGAAATTGAATTAGAAACTTCAACAAAAGGCTTTGTTATAGTTGTTATAATCGTCTCAGGAACAGTAGAAAATCCTCCTGATACTGCAGCATAAATTACAACGCCAAGCACAAGAGCAAATAAACATACGATTATTTTAAATTTTGTTCCATAAAAGAAATCCCTCATAACAGCTACTCCTTTCCTTTTGTATACATAACTTTAGAGTCCTACATATAACACATTATGACTAACCGCAAAAACAGTTAGCCATAACATTAAAAAGTCAATTATTAATATCTCGAATCGTCGTCTGTAAGAACATCAACAAGCTTATCAATATTTTCAAGAACTTTACCTGTTCCGTCAGCAACGCAGTCAAGAGGTCGTTCAGCAATCTTTACAGGCATACCTGTTTCGGCATGAATAAGAAGATCAAGCCCTTTAAGATTAGCACCGCCTCCCGCAAGAGTAATACCCTGATCAATAATATCTGCGGCAAGCTCGGGAGGAGTCTTTTCGAGAGTAACCTTTATAGCGTCGATTACGTGACTTAAAGGCTCAGAAAGTGCTTCTCTTATCTCTTCTGAAGTGATAGTAATATTTTCGGGCAGACCGTTTAAAAGGTTTCTACCCTTTATATCCATTGAAGGCTCATTATCTGTATAAGGATAAGCTGAACCAATGGCAGTCTTTACGTTTTCTGCGGTTCTTTCGCCTATAAGCAGGTTATACTTTTTCTTGATATAGTTTATGATAGCAGAATCAAATTCGTCGCCTGCAACTCTTACAGAACGTGAAGAAACAATACCGCCAAGAGAGATTACTGCAACTTCGCTTGTACCACCACCGATATCAACTATCATACTACCTGTAGGCTCAGCAACGGGTAAACCCGCACCAATAGCAGCAGCCATTGGCTCTTCAATAATAGAAACACGTTTAGCACCTGCGTTCTGGGCTGCTTCTTTTACAGCTCTGCGTTCAACTGCTGTTACCCCGGAAGGGATGCAGATAATTACTCTTACTCTTGAAGGACCGAAAGAACGACCTTTAAGAGCTTTTCTTATAAATGCCTGAAGCATACTTGTTGTCATATCAAAGTCTGCAATTACACCGTCCTTTAAAGGTCTTACAGCAACTATTGAACCGGGTGTACGACCTATTACATCCTTTGCTTCCTGACCTACGTAGCGAACTCTGTCTTGCTTGACATCAACTGCCACTACACTGGGTTCTCTGATTATAATTCCCTTTCCTCTCATATAAACAAGAGTGTTTGCAGTACCAAGGTCAATACCGATATCTTTTGAAAACATTTTGTTACCTCCGAGTATATATAAATGTATCTAATTTCACTTTATTATTATAGCACTTTTTTTCCAGTCATACAACCAAAAAGCAACTTTAAAAATAAATAAATAATTGTTAATTTTTTTCAGTTATTTATGCAATTTGCATTATTACTTTCCGGTAGAACCAAAACCACCTTCACCTCTGTCAGTTTCATCAAGAGTGTCACATTCTTCATAACTGCATAAGTCTACAGGCATAATAACCATCTGAGCAATTCTATCGCCTTTTTTTATAATGTACGACTCGTTGCTGTGATTTATTATCGCTATCTTTATTTCTCCCCTGTAATCGCTGTCGATAACGCCTACACAGTTTGAAAGAGATATGCCGAATTTTGAAGCTGTTCCGCTTCTCGGAAAAATAAAACCGCCGTAGCTCTCGGGTATAGCCATTGCTATTCCTGTCGGAATAAGCATTCTTTCAGACGGACCTATAACGACATCTTGAGAAATACAGGCATAGAGATCGGCACCTGCACTAAGAGCCGTCGCTCTGTGTGGGAGTATCGCGTTTTCGTTCACTTTTTTTACATTTATGTTCATTGTTATTGAACCCCTCTGTAGTATAATCCTCTTGTCAGCTTTCCATCAGGCTTTATATCATTAAGATACATATCAAGAATTGAGTGGGTATCCTCTTCATCAGTGAATTTAAGTAAGATAAAATCAAATTTCGAAATATCCTTCTGTCTGTCGCTTAGGATCAGCGTGTCAGGATTAAATATTTCTACAGCATTGTCATCACAGTAGCATTTGAGAGTATTCCCCTGCCTATCTGTAATACTATGAGGACAATCCTTTCTCTTTGATTTTCCGCAGGGCTTATTGTCATTTATCGGACATCTTCTGGTTATCATAAGCGGCAACTTGCCATATCCAATAATACCTGTCTTAATAAATGACGAGCCACAGAGCTCTTGAGCATCCCGCATCATAAGCTCAACAGAAAGCACTGCATCTGCAACACCGAGTCTGCGATATTCAGATAATGAATAGCTGTTTGTAATATTGAGTCTGAAGCTACCAAACGTCTTCATATTAAGTTGATTTATAATTTCGATATGAGAAAGTGTGGGAGCACAAACATTCTCATAACCGAAGCTTTTTAGCTTTTTTAGCTGTGCTATTATCTTTTCCTCACAATCACCGAGAAAAACGGGAGGAACTATTACAATCCTGAATTTATCCTCTGTATTTTCATCAAGGAACTTCATAGGCACATAGATATAGCTGTATTCATCTTCCTGCAGAACCTGAGAAAGCTGTTCTTTAGTAGCAATTTCGCATCTGAATTCAGGGCGAATCTTCTTGTTGCTGTTTACAGCAACCTCTTCAACTTTTCCAAGCTTATAATTGTTGGAGTTTTTTTCTAAAATCTTTTCTGAAAGCGATGCTATGGCTTTTCTTCTCATTTCATTAAGCTCTGATGCAGAAACCACAAGCCCGTCATCAACTTCTGCACTGACTCTATCAGCTTTGTATAAAGTTCCACCCAGCTTAGAAAGTTGCTTTGTGATATACTCTTTATCAACAGCCTTATTGATAGCTGTTTCCGGTTCGTTTCCAATAACTGTTACAGCTATGTCCTGTGACTGAGCTTTTATTACAATCGGCTCATCTTTTTTTATTACAGCAGAAATATTCGCATCATAACGAACAAAAGGCTTGTGATAAAGCTGTTTCATAGCTGTAAGTGCCTTTGGAGCCGAAACTACATCTTCCTTTGTTCTTACCCCTTGCATATTCGTAAAATCGTCTGCAAAATACCCTGTTGTGAAGCCGCTTCGCGAAAAAACGCACTTGAGACTTTCTAAATCAGGTTTACCACCATTAATAACCGTACGGCACGCATTTACCGTTCCGGCAACGTATTCAGGACGCTTCATTCTTCCTTCAATTTTAAAGGAAGTTACGCCTGCACTTTTAAGTGCTTCAAGATGCTCGATTATAGAAAGATCCTTCAGAGATATAACATTCTGTCTTTTATCCGATGTGAAATTAAGTCTGCAGGGTTGTGCACAAAGACCTCTATTTCCGCTTCTGCCACCTAATACACTACTCATATAACATTGTCCGCTGAAACATACACAAAGAGCACCGTGAACGAAAACCTCTGTTTCAATATCACAGCCCTCTGTTATAGTCTTAATTTGTTCGTATGACAGTTCCCTGCCAAGCACCACTCTTGAAAAGCCAAGCTTTTTTAAAAGTCTTGCTCCGTGGAGAGAATTGACAGTCATCTGTGTGGAAGCGTGTAGCGGCATATCAGGAACGATATCTCTCGCAAGCTTTGCAACTCCGAGATCCTGAACGATAAATGCGTCCACATCCGCTTTTGCACAATTTATTATTGCTTTTTTTAATGCGGGTATTTCTTTATCAAATACAAGAGTGTTAAGTGTAACATACACCTTCACCGAGGAATAATGACATAGCTTTACCGCTTCACACAATTGCTCATAACTAAAGTTTGCGGCATTTTTTCTTGCAGAAAAGGATTCTTCTCCAAGATATACCGCATCAGTCCCTGAATTTACCGCTGCAACAAGACTTTCATAGCTTCCGCAGGGCGCTAAAATTTCACTCATAATGTAAGTTGTCCGTCGTTTACTATTTCGTTCATCTGAGCTGAAAGATCAGCATATTTCTTTCTAAGTGCGTTCAGCTCATCGTTAAGTGCTTTTACTTCTCCGTTTCTTTGTGTTGCGTATTCATCGAACGTTTTTTCGTATGTAGCTACTGTTGTACGGAGCTTGTCCATTTCTTCATTTTGGGAATTCTGATTTTTCTTCTGAGAAATTTCATAGTCGGCATTTAACTTCGCTAAGGATTCCTCGAGATCTGCATTTTTTTTCTGAAGATCTTTTATTTTATCAATAAGTGCAGCATTTTCTCCAGTAAGTTCTGCATCAGCTTTCGAGGAAGCATTTTCATACTGTGATTTTAATGCAGTTAGTTCATCCTGTGCCTGAGATAAAGAACTCTTAAGCTCTGTAATTTCCGACTCGAGGGCTTTATTTTTATCATCAGCATTTACCAATTCTTCGATTGCATGACTTTCTGATGCTTGTATCTTCTGAATTTCAGCCTCTGCATCCTTTATTTTGTTGCTAAGAACTCTGTTCTCCTCAATAAGCTTCACTTCTGCTTCGGGATCAACATTCTGATATTTTGCATTTAATGCACCGAGTTCTTCTCTTGCCTGTGTCAGCGATGATTTAAGTTCAGCTATCTCAGATTCGAGAGCTGTATTCTTATCGTTTACAACCTTTATGTCTTCATACGCTTTATTTTCAATTTCTTGTGTTTTCTTAACCGTTTCTTCGGCTTCTTTTACAAGTCTTGAACTATCATAATTTTCCTCTGATATTTCAAGTGCCACAAGCATAACAACATCCGTAAATGACATAGATACAGCCATTTCTTCCATTTTCTTTATTTTTGACTGTAATTCGGCGGCAACTTTTTCAAGCTTTTCGGGATTATCCGTTTTTAACGCAAAATCGTGACCACGGATAGATAATTTAACTCTTTCCATATTACCTCCAAAGGTAGTTTATCTCTGTTTATATTTCACCTGAAGAATTTTGTTTTTGTAATTATTATGGCAACTATAACCGCAAGCACTGCCGCTAACGCTATAGGGAACCACGCATAAGGCAATGGCAGTCCGACATTCATACCATAGAAGCTGAATACAACAGTCGGAACTTCCATGATAATTGTGAGGACTGTGAGGACCTTCATTACTATATTCATATTGTTTGAGATAACGCTCGCAAAAGCGTCTCTTGTACCGGAAAGGATATTTGAATAGATACTGCTCATCTCTATCGCCTGCTTTACTTCAATAAGTACGTCTTCAAGTAGTTCCTGATCTTCTTCGTAAAGCTTGATAACTCGACCACGGAGTATCTTTTCAAGTACACTTTCTGTAGATTTTAGGGATGTAGAAAAATAAACGAGAGATTTTTCAAGACCTAAAAGCTGAATAAGCTCCTTATTCTTCATCGATTTCTGAAGCTGAGCTTCAACATACCCTGACAGCTTGTCTATTTGTTTTAAGTACTGCAGATATTTACCTGCAATGCGTAAAAGAAGACTGAATATAAAACGTGTCTTGTACTGAGTCTGTATCCCCTTTACAACACCCTTTGAAAAATCGTCGATTATTGAATTTTCTTTTAAGGATACAGTTATAACGTTACTCTCTGTAAGAATAATACTCATAGGCATTGTAGAATAGCTGATAACATCATCTTCATCTGATGTTTTTTCTGCAACAGGGTAGTCAAGGACTATAAGTGTACGACCATCATCGCTTTCAATACGCGAGCTTTCTTCTTCGTCGAGTGCAGAACGGATAAAATCTCGTTCAATGTTAAAATCGTTCTGTAACGTTGAAATTTCAGTTTCTGTAGGAGAAACGGCAGAGATCCAGCACCCAGCCTCTGCTTCTTCTATTTCAACAATATTATTATTTACGGTTTTGTAAAACTTGAGCATAAACACCTCTTTCTCTATGCAGAAAGAGTCTTACGCCTAAAGACAATTTCTGCACAGTTATTCAAATTTTAAACTTTTCCCACAAGGGTCCGCAGTCATTGTCTATCACCTCATAAAAAATATTAGCTAAATTAAGCCTTTAATATTTTAGCACAAAATGCGTTGCTTTACAACACTTTTTGTGTACTTTCAGTAAAATTTTACTTATTTTCTTTCGTTTCTCTCTTTTCCGCGTGTGCTTTACTGTAAACACATCCACAGTAATTCTGTCTATAAAGATTAAATTCTGCTGAAAGTTCGATTGAGCGCTTGTATCCGTTACGTTTCTTAAAGTCAGAAAAAAGATATTTTACATCATATTTTTCACTCAGATGTCCACCAATTTCATTTAATTTCTGTGAATTTTTATAAGGGCTTACAGAAAGCGTAGTACAAAAATAATCAAAGTCGTTTTCCTTTGCAAGCAAAGCGGTTTTTTCAAGTCTTAACAGATAACAGTCGAAACATCTTGCTCCGCCCTCCTGAAGCTCTTCTCGACCCTTCGACATTTCAAAAAACACATCGGGAGAAAAGTCCCCATCGATCATTTTTACAGGATTTTTAAAGCCTTTCTCTTTTATAAATCTAATAAGTTCATTTTTCCTTTTAAGATATTCATCATATTCAGTAATATTGGGATTATAAAAGAAAACCGTGATATCAAAATACTCAGACAGATATTCGAGAACATAGCTACTGCAAGGAGCACAGCAAGCATGAAGAAAAAGAGTGGGCGTATAATCAAGGCTTTTAATTATCTTGTCGGTTTCAAGTTGATAATTAATCACCTTGTTTCACCAGCTTTTCTTCAACTATTTTTTTAAGTTCGTCAAGGGAACCTTCTTTAATATTTGCCTTTTCTATAATGATGAGATATCCTTCTGCCGTTGAAATATATGCATTGTCTTTATTAAAATCTATTTCAGTGACATTTTCCCAGCTTATAAGCCCTTTGGCGATATCGTCTTTTTTTACGCAAAGAGCAGTTGATGTTATCTCAATGCCATTTATTGTACTGCCGTCATTGATTTCAAAAATATCCCTTGTGTATCTGTTTATTGCATACCAGAGTACGAGAAGAAAGATACCAATCATTAATGCTGCACAGATTGTAGCTATAAGTAACCACATCATACCTGTCACAAAAGCGGCAACGAGTGCGGCAGCTGCTATAACAGCCATAAGAACAGAGTAAATAGTAAGCCCTGTTTTTGTGCCTTTATTTTTTTCTATAATAACGTATTTTACATATTCTTTTATATTTTTTTCATTCCAGCCGATAACTGCGTCTATCATTTTAAATTCCTTTCATAGTAAGCGAAATTCTCTTTTTTGATGAATCGATATCAAGCACCTTCACCTTTACGATATCTCCGATTTTCACCACGTCAAGCGGATGCTTGACATAACTTTCAGAAAGCTGAGATATATGTACAAGTCCGTCCTGATGTACACCGATATCGATAAAAGCACCGAAATCTATAACATTTCTTACAGTTCCGCTAAGTATCATACCGGGCTGAAGACTATCAATATCTGCAATATCAGTACGAAGTAAGGGAGCGGGAAGCTCATCTCGCGGATCTCTTCCGGGCTTTGCAAGTTCATTTACTATATCAGATAAAGTCATAGCACCGATACCAAGCTCTTCAGGAAGTTTAGCAGCACCTAAATTATTTACACTATCTCTGATATTGGGAATACCTCCCTTTAAATCCGCCAACTTAAATCCGCACTTTTCAAGAAGTGCCTCTGCCGCCTTATAACTTTCAGGATGGACGGACGTGCTATCAAGCGGATTTTTACCGTCTGAAATCCTCATAAAACCTGCGCACTGCTCGTAAGCTTTCTTTCCGAGCTTTGCAACCTTTAAAAGTTCACTTCTGCGTGTAAATTTACCGTTTTCCTCACGATATGCTACTATATTTTTAGCAACTGTATTATTGACGCCCGAAACATAACTGAGAAGTGATACTGATGCTGTATTGAGATCTACACCTACATTGTTTACACAGCCTTCAACAACACCACCGAGAGCGTCAAAAAGCTGTGCAGGCGGCATATCGTGCTGATATTGTCCTACACCTATTGCTTTAGGATCGATCTTAACAAGCTCTGCAAGAGGATCCTGCAGTCTTCTTGCTATAGATACAGCACTTCTCAATGACACATCATATTCAGGGAATTCTTCAGCGGCAAGCTTACTTGCCGAATAGACACTTGCACCCGCTTCGGATACTACCATATAGCTTACCTTTGTGTCAATTTCTCTTATAAGCTCTGCTACAAACACTTCGCTTTCGTGACTCGCTGTACCGTTACCTATTGCAATTACAGTAACTCCATGCTTTGCGATAAGCTTTTTTATTATAGATTTAGCTTCCGTTATCTTGTTGTGAGGAGGTGTGGGATAAATAACCGTCGTATCAATAACCTTACCTGTGCCATCAACGACAGCGATTTTACAGCCTGTTCTGTAAGCAGGGTCAAGACCAAGAGTTACTGCATTTTTTACAGGAGGTTGCATTAAAAGCTGTCTTAAGTTATCAGAGAAAATATGGATAGAGCTGTTACAAGCCTTTTCTGTAAGCTCGTTTCTCATTCTGCGTTCGAGTGAAGGATGAATAAGACGCTTATAGCTATCTTCACAAGCGGCACGTACAATTCTACCGTTTTCGTTGTCAGCCTTGACATAGGCTTTTGTAATAAATTTCATTACACGCTCTTCATCGGGAGCTACAGATACCTTGATAGCCTCTTCTCTTTCACCTCTGTCAATTGCAAGAAGTCTGTGAGCAGGTATTTTAGAACCTCTTTCGCTGTAATCGTAATAATTCTTATATACTGTTTCTGCTTCGGGATCAGTTGCCGTTGTTTCTATCATTGCATAACCGAAATATTCTTCATAAAGCTTTTTACGTAGATCTGCATCATCGGATATAGTTTCAGAAATTATATCTGAAGCTCCTGCAATGGCATCTTCGATAGTTACTACGCCTTTTTCTTCATCAATATATTTTTGTGCTTCAAGATTAACAGATGCAAGACTTTGCTCCATAATAAAATCTGCAAGAGACTGGAGTCCCTTTTCTTTGGCAATGCTTGCTCTTGTTTTTCTTTTGGGCTTGAAAGGTCTGTAAATGTCTTCAACTTCCGCAAGGGTTACCGCTTTAAGAAGATCCTCGGCAATTTTCTCATTCATATTACCACTCGCTTCAATAGATGCAGAAACCTCATTCTTTCTCTGTTCTAAATTACGAAGATATGTAAGACGATCGCTAAGTTCTCTTAAAAGCTGATCATCAAGTCCACCTGTCATTTCCTTTCTGTATCGTGAAATAAAAGGTATAGTATTACCTTCATCGATAAGCTGAACAGTATTTTTTACCTGCTCATCTCTGATTTTAAATTCTTTAGCTATCTGCTGTAAAATATCCATTATTTTTCCCTTCCAATATTTCAGAATAATTTTCCTACAATTTCAAACACAGGTCCGTGTTGCCATAAGAAAGTACTTAATTGAATTTCAAATCCCTCTCCCTGATTGCAGGCAAAATCAATAGGTTTAAGCTTAGGCAGACCATAACCTGAAAGTAAATTCATAATAACACCCGAGTGCGTGATCACTGCGGCCGATGTTATCTCATTTGACATCATATCCTTGAATATCTCCTCAAGTCCATCAAGGCAACGGAGTGTAAAATGTCCAAAGCTTTCTCCGTTCGGTGGTGCAGCATCGTATCCGCCTTTGAGCCACTGCAGATAAGTTTCGTCATCGCTAAGCTCCTGCTGTGTCTTGTTTTCATAATCGCCAAAATCACATTCGCTGATTGCATCAATTCGTTTTAAAAGCTTGTCAGGATAAATTATCTCAGCTGTCTGTAAACAACGCTTTAACGGACTGGAGTACACTTTCTGCACCCTTGGATATACATCAAGTGCTTTAAGAGAGGAGATTGCCTCTTCACCTTCTTCACATAAAGGAAGATCGGTAACTCCAATATACTTCCCATCAAGATTACCTTGTGTTATACCGTGTCTGATAATATAAATTCTGTAATTTTTCATTATTGTTCCTTTCTACTTGTTTTAATATTTTATATAGATTTAATTATTTTCGACATAAAACTGTTTTATTCGCTAAAAAACAACCATATTTTTTGTGTAAAATCACGCTTTACAATCGGGCATAATTGGGCTATAATATACTTTGCGAAATATGAAACGGAGTGTATAGATAATGAACAACGAATTCCCTCGCATATTATCTTTATTAAGAAAAGAACGTGGTCTTACACAAAAACAAGTTGCAGCAGATTTAGACGTAGCTCAGGCACTTCTTTCTCACTACGAAAAAGGTAAAAGAGAATGTGGTCTTGACTTTCTTGTTAAGGCTGCTGATTATTATAACGTATCTACTGATTATTTGCTTGGACGCTCACCAGTATCAAGCGGCGAGATCATCACTGAGAAGGATATTCCTGAAATTGATTTCAATGACAAGAGCGAATCCAAGAGCGGAGATCTGATGCTGACGCTCAACAAAAAGCTTATAACAAACAGTATTGAAATTATATTCAATCTTCTTGGAAGAATAAAATCCACGGCACTTACAAAAAGCATTTCTTCCATGTTTATGCTTTCCGTTTATAAAGCTTTCAGAATAACTCATCTTACAAACAATAAAAATGATAAAAACATATTCAGGATACCTGCTCAGACCGCACCATATCTTATAAATTCAGCTATATGTGTTGATGAAAGCAAAGCTGTAACCGCAGCAAGAAGCGGAAGTTCAGCTACTGCACCGGGCATCACAACAAGTTCAATCGAAGAAGAATACAACAAACGCGGTACTGCACTTTTAAGTCTCATAAAAAATACCGAATCAAGAATTCTTAATCTCGATAACGATAAAGAATAAGCGATTTCACGGGAGTGAAGATATGAAAAAGTTATTATTAGCATTGATTGCAGCAACAGCAATATTTGTTTCTGCAATAGTAATAATTGAATCACTTTATAAAAAAGCAATCCGCGATATGTGAGATTTATCTTAAACCTTTAAAAAACTCTGTAAGAAGTGCAGAGCATTCATCCATAAGAATTCTGCTACGTACTAAAGGTTTATGATTAAACGGATACTCAAACATATTCATAACCGATGCACATGCACCACCATTTTCATCGAAGGCACCATAAACAACTCTTTTTAATCTTGAATTGATAATTGCTCCAGCACACATCGGACATGGTTCTAATGTGACGTATAAAGTACAATCAGACAGCCGCCAGGAATTAAGTTTCTTTGCGGCTTCTTCTATTGCAATAATTTCTGCATGTGCCGTAGGCGAACTGTTGCTTTCTCGCTTATTGTATCCTTTGCTTAAAATATCACCACTACTATCTACTACAATCGCCCCGACCGGACATTCGCCGTTTGCAGCCGCTTCTTTAGCAAGCTCAATGCATATTTTCATGTATTCTTCATCTGCAGTCATTTATACTTTTCCTTTTCAAAAAAGTTATATTCATTATACTACAAATTTGTTTTAAAATCAATATAAACAAATAAAAAACCTTAAAAATGTGAATTTTCATTGACATTTACCAATAGATATGGTAAAATTAAATCATAAATAGTTGATGCGACTAAAATGTCGTAATTATCATAATAAGTATACAAATTGATATACTTGAGAGGAACGAAAAATGAAGAAGAAATCACTTATAGCAATGCTTTTATCAGTATGTTTACTTACAACTGCATGTTCCAATACGCCTGGCAACACCATTAATCCCGAGGATTCTTCCCTGCCCGTTATCGAAATCGACAGAGGTGGAGAAGTTTTGCTTGAAGTAAAAGGGGTAGACGGCAGACCTTTCGTCCCGGGAGGCTCAGCAATTACAGCAGCATCAGCAATTCTCGGATACTATGGTATTTCTATAAAACCGGCTGATCTCAGAGCATATGCTGATATTGAAGAAAGTACATCTTATGTAGACGGCACACCATCTCCATGGAAAATGATTGTAGGTAACCCCAAAGGTACTCTTTCTTTCTATTACGCACCTCCTATTGTAAATATGATAAATAAATACTATAATGATTATCCTTCTAAATGCAAAGGCAGAACTGTAAAAGATGTTTCCGGTTCTGATCTTACTACACTTAAAGGTTATATCGATAATAAAAAACCCGTTATCGTTTGGGGTACAATAACAGGTAACGCGGCTGTTGTTGTAGATGAATATTGCTGGGTAACAGACGAAGGTGAAGAAGTACAATGTAAAATGTCACCAAGATGCTACGCCATGATCGGTTACAACAATTCTGAAGTTATTCTTGTATCTGATAATGGTAAAACACTTAACGTTATGAACGAAACTTTTACAGAAATGTATGAAAGTATGGAATCTCAGGCAGTGTTAATTGAATAAAGGATAATTAAATACCAAACTATAAATCTCGTATCTGAACAAGATACGAGATTTTTTGTACGTCTCTCTCACTTTAGTTGAGTTTTTCTCAACTAATACGTTGTAGACAAACCGAATAAAATCGGGTATTATTATAACAGGAGCTCCACTAAATATACGGAGGATAAAACTATGCATAAACTTGGCGAAAACCTAAAAAAATACAGAACAAACCGCGAACTGACCCAGGAGCAGCTTGCAGATGTTCTCGGAGTATCAGCACAAGCAGTCAGTCGTTGGGAAAATGGTTCAACCTACCCCGATATAACGCTGCTACCGACCATTGCTGGCTACTTTGATATAAGCATTGATGAAATAATAGGATTTGATAACACACGTAAGGAAGAACGAATAAATGCTATCCTTAAAGAAAACAGGATTTTCCATAGTAATGGCGAAACAAGAAAATCCATTAAGCTTTTACGGCAAGGACTTATTGAATTTCCAAACGAATCACGCTTGCTTTATTGCTTGGCTCAGTCACTATACAGTTTACATTTTCAGAGTGGTGAAGCGTTCACAAAAGAAGACAGAAGAAAGGCTGCAACGGAAACTATAGGATTATTAAATAAAGCACTTTATTATGCAAATGAAAATTTTGACGAAGGTGGTTGCTGCCGTCAGATGTTGGTATTCAATTATTTAGAGATAGGTGAATACGAAAAAGCAAAGGAAGTAGCAATGAAAGCCCCGTTTATACCTTGCTGTCGTGAAATGCTTCTTCCCCATACCTTGAAAGGTCGTGAAGCAACGGAAGAATACCAAAAAAACATCATATATTTTATGGTGGGACTATATCATAACATTTCCGACTTACGAATTCGTAGCGAATATTCCGACGAGGAAAAAATAGAAATATCTCTTATGGCTGAACAATTACTTCTTCTGATTGGTGGAGAGAATTCAGGTTTTCATCAACTGTTTTCAAACGCACTGCAAATACTTAAGCTATACATCAAAAATGAAAATAAAGAAAAAACTGTTCAATATCTTGAGAAAGCATTAAAATACGCCGACAATTTCGAAAAGCGTCCCGATAAAACGAAATATGATGTTCCGTGGTTGTGTTTTTGCGAAAACAATTCACAAAACAGAATGAAGCATTCGCAGAAAAACTTATATGAAGATTTATTAACATTTATATCAAACTATGGTTTAGAAAACTGGCTGAAAGAAGACGACTATTTTATGTCCACACTCAAAAAAATAAAATCATATTGCTAAAGATAAAAACACCCGAAGAAACTACAATTTCTTCGGGTGTAATTTTTATTCAGTTAATCAGCCGTTCTTTTTCTTTGCTTCGATATCAGCAAGTGCAGCCTTTCTTGAAAGTCTGATCTTGCCCTGATTGTCAATTTCAAGAACCTTTACGATGATTTCATCGCCGATGGATACAACGTCCTCAACCTTTTCAACTCTTCTGTTTTCAAGCTCGGAAACGTGTACCATACCATCCTTACCGGGAGCGATTTCTACGAAAGCACCGAAGTTCATAATACGAACTACCTTACCCTTGTAGATAGCACCAACCTCAGGAGGAGAAACGATAGCCTTGATCATTGCAATACAGTTGTTTGCCTTGTCGAGATCCTGACCACAAACAAATACGTTACCTTCTTCATCGATATCGATCTTAACTTCGAAGTCAGCACAAAGCTTCTGGATAACCTTGCCGCCTGTACCGATAACTTCACGAATCTTATCAACAGGAACCTTGTAGTTGAGCATCTTGGGAGCGTACTTATTAACTGTAGGACGAGGCTCAGCAATAGCCTTAAGCATAATTTCATCAAGAATATAATTTCTTGCCTTGTGAGTTGTTTCGATAGCCTGACGGATAATTTCAGGAGTAAGACCGTCAATCTTGAGGTCCATCTGGATAGCTGTGATACCATCATGTGTACCTGCTACCTTAAAGTCCATATCACCAAAGAAGTCTTCAACACCCTGAATATCAATCATTGTATCCCATCTGTCACCTTCTGTGATAAGACCGCAAGAAATACCTGCAACAGGCTTCTTAATCGGTACGCCTGCATCCATAAGAGCAAGTGTAGAACCACAGATAGAGCCCTGAGAGGTAGAACCATTAGAAGAAAGCACTTCAGAAACAAGTCTGATAGCATAAGGGAATTCTTCAACGGAAGGGATTACAGGAACAAGAGCACGTTCAGCAAGTGCACCGTGACCGATTTCTCTTCTGCCGGGGCCTCTGCTTGCCTTTGTTTCACCTACAGAGTATGCAGGGAAATTGTAGTGATGCATATAACGCTTTGTATCTTCCTCATCAAGACCCTCAAGCTTCTGGGAGTCACTAACAGGACCGAGTGTAGCGATAGTCATAACCTGTGTCTGTCCTCTTGTAAAGAGCCCTGAGCCATGAACTCTGGGTAAAAGTCCAACTTCAGCAGCGAGAGGACGGATTTCATCCATTCTTCTACCGTCAACACGCTTCTGTTCATCAAGTAACCAACGTCTAACAATAAACTTCTGAAGCTTATAAATGCATTCATCGATCATTGTGATCTGTTCGGGATACTGTTCATCAAATTCAGCGTGAATTTCATCCTTGATAGGCTGTAAGCGTTCTTCGCGGATATTCTTATCATCTGTGTCAAGAGCGTACTTAACCTTATCTGTGTACTTATTCTGAATAGCTTCAAATAAATCGTGGTCAACATCCATTGAAGGGAATGAGAACTTGGGCTTGCCAATTTCAGCAACGATCTGATTGATGAAAGGAATGATAGACTTATTGATTTCTTCATGACCTGCTGCAATAGCCTTGATCATTGTTTCGTCGTCAACTTCGTTAGCACCTGCTTCGATCATTACGACCTTCTTTTCGCTGGAGGCAACTGTAAGCTGTAAATCAGATTTTGCTCTCTGCTCAGCGTCAGGCATAAGAACAATTTCGCCATCAACGAGACCTACAGAGATGCCGCCGATAGGACCGTTCCAGGGAATATCAGAAATAGAAACTGCAATAGAAGCACCTATCATAGAAATGATTTCAGGCTGTGTATCAGGGTCAACAGCAAGTACAGTCATTGTGATTGCAACATCATTTCTCATATCCTTAGGGAATAAAGGACGCATTGGTCTGTCAACTACACGGGATGTGAGGATAGCCTTTTCGCTGGGTCTTCCCTCTCTCTTTAAATAGCCACCGGGAATCTTGCCTACCGCATAGAGCTTTTCTTCGTAATCAACCGCTAAGGGGAAGAAGTCTACGCCATCACGGGGCTTAGGGCTTGCTGTAACGTTTACCATTACTACTGTTTCACCGTAATGAACCCAGCAAGAACCATTTGCAAGACCGCATACCTTGCCCGTTTCAACCATAAGCTCTCTGCCGGCAAAGGTAGTCTTGAATGTTTTGTAATTCTCGAACATTTTCTGTTCCTCCTTGTTTTTATTATTTTAAGAGAAACAGTTTTAGCAATAAGCTCAGAAATGTACTTATACATCACTCAGCTTAATGCTAAAAATCCTGCTCCTCAAAGTGGTTAAATTGAGTTCTTTAAATAAGGGTTAAAGGGCAGAACAAAAACCTTGCTCTACCCTTCTTAAACTCTTACTTACGAATACCGAGCTTTGCAATAACTGCACGGTAACGTTCAATGTCCTTCTTCATAAGGTAGTTTAACAGATTGCGTCTGTGACCAACCATCTTTAAAAGGCCTCTACGTGAGTGATGGTCCTTCTTGTGTGTCTTGAGATGTTCTGTTAAATCGTTGATTCTCTTTGTGAGAATAGCAATCTGAACCTCAGGAGAACCTGTGTCGTTTTCGTGTGTACGGTTAGCTTCGATAACCGCTGTCTTTTCTTCCTTTAAAAGCATAGTTACACCTCTTAAAATTATTTGCAGTAGTCATAGCGAAGGGTAACGGTGTTTCTCATTAAGAGCATCAGCCTCAACGCCAAGATTCTGCATTGTTATTTGATGTGCATAAAGCACAACATTAGCATTATATCATATCATTTACGATTTGTAAAGTGTTTTTTTAAAATTTGTTAAATTTTAAGCAAATAATCACATTACAATTAAACACATATACTATACGTAAATCGACATTTGTTCGCTTAATTCCGTTTGATGAACAATATAAATTAACCGTTTTTCTTTTTATTTTTGCCTTCTTCTCGTATGATTTCAGGTTTTTCGCCTTTAGTTATACATTTAGCATTAACAATAACTTTTGTTATAGTTTCATCTGCAGGAGCTTCAAACATAACTTCAGATAAAACTTCTTCAACTACAGTTCTGAGACCTCTTGCACCTGTTTTTCTTTCAACAGTCTTCTTTGCTATTTCCTTAAGAGCTTCATCTGTTACTTCCAGCTCAATTTCATCAAGACTGAACAGATATTTATACTGCTTGATTATAGCATTCTTAGGTTCTACAAGAATCTTTACAAGAGCATCTTCGTCAAGATCATCAAGAACTGTGATAACGGGGAGTCTACCCACAAGTTCAGGGATAATTCCGTATTTTACAAGATCCTCAGGCTCTATTTTCTTAAGTGCTTCGTTAAGACTCTTATCCTTCTTGCCTTTTACATCTGCTCCAAAGCCCAATGCAGATGAATTTGTACGAGAAAGAATCGTCTTATCAATACCATCAAAAGCACCGCCGCAAATAAAGAGAATATTCTTTGTATTGATCTGAATAAATTCCTGATTTGGGTGCTTTCTGCCGCCCTGAGGGGGAACGTTTGATACTGTACCTTCGATAATTTTAAGAAGTGCCTGCTGTACACCCTCACCGCTTACATCTCGTGTGATAGATGTGTTTTCAGATTTTCTTGTGATCTTATCAATTTCATCAATATAGATTATACCATGCTCTGCAGCTTCAATATCGTAATCCGCTGCCTGAATAAGTCTGAGAAGAACGTTTTCAACGTCCTCGCCTACATATCCTGCCTGTGTAAGCGTTGTAGCATCTGCTATAGCAAAAGGTACATCAAGAATTTTTGCAAGAGTCTGAGCAATCATTGTCTTACCAACACCTGTAGGACCAAGCAATAACACATTACTTTTCTGAAGCTCTATTTCGTCAGCTGAATCATCACCTAAAAAGTTCCTCTTATAATGATTATAAACAGAAACGCAGATAGTTTTCTTTGCTCTCTCCTGCCCTACCACATATTTATCAAGAACTGCTTTTAATTCAGCAGGCTTTTTAAGCTTGATATCGTCATTTTTTTTACCTTGCTTTCTACCTTTTCTTAAGGTTTTATCGCGTTCGGTAAGCATTTCATAAGTTGCTTTTATACATTCATCACAAATACAAGCATCAGGTGTACAGATAAGTCCATCAACCTGATCCTCTGTCTTGTTACAAAAGCTACATCTTCTCATTTACGTTGTTGTCCTTTCAAGAATGTTATCTCTTTACTATAACCTTGTCAACAAGACCGTATTCGCAGGCTTCGTTTGCAGAAAGATAATTATCTCTTTCGCAATCTCTGTGAAGCTCTTCATAAGTCTTTCCGCAGTTTTCTGCCATAATCTCCTCAAGTCTTTTTCTTGTAAGTTCGAGATTTCTTGCATGAATTGTGATATCGGTCTGTTGCCCACTGAGACCACCACCGATCAAAGGCTGGTGAATCATAACCTGTGAATTGGGCAGACAGAATCGTTTTCCCTTTGCACCGCTTGAAAGCAAGAAAGCACCCATTGATGCAGCCATACCAATACAGATAGTAGAAACATCGCACTTGATGTAATTCATAGTATCGTAAATAGCCATACCTGCTGTGATAGAACCACCCGGACTATTTATATAAAGAGAAATATCCTTATCAGGATCCTGACTCTCTAAAAACAAAAGCTGTGCTACAACAAGACCTGCTGTTACATTGTTTATTTCCTCGTTAAGCATAATGATTCTATCGTTTAATAAACGAGAGAAAATATCGTAGGCTCTTTCTCCTCTGCCTGTCTGTTCAATGACGGTTGGTACTAAGCTCATAATGCATCTTCCTTTCTGTAAATACGCTTTAAACCAATTCAACGACAAAAAATCGTGAAAATCTTTGAATTTCGCAACTGTCTTAAAATCAACCAAGAGCTTTCCATTATTATAGAAGGAAAGCTCTCGTTATTTTTTAATTATTCTGTAGCTTCTGTTACTTCAGCACTTTCACGAACGATATCAAACGCCTTTTCAACCTTAAGGTCTTCAGCAAGAGCTTCAGCTGCAACGATAGTCTTAACCTTATCAAGCTCCATCTTGTAGTTTTCAGCCATTTCCTTGTATTCGTTCTCAACTTCTTCATCTGTAACTTCGATTTTTTCGAGCTCAGCAATCTTTTCAAGAGCAAGTCTTAACTTAACCTGCTTTTCAGCGGGTTCCTTGAAGTTTTCTTTGAACTGTTCGATTGTGATGTTTGCATACTTGAGATAATCCTGAACTGTAATGCCCATATTTCTGTTTCTGTATTCCCAATCACGAACGAGATCATCAACACGGTTGTTGATCATAGCCTCAGGAACTTCAGCCTGCATCTTTTCGATAACCATATCTGTAAGATCAGCATCCAGCTTTGATTTTGCTTCGTCATCAGCTCTTGCCTGAAGCTTAGCCTTGATATCAGCCTTTAATTCGTCGAGTGTATCAAATTCACTTACATCCTTAGCAAATTCATCATCAAGCTCATCATATTCCTTGCCCTTGATTTCATGAATCTTGCACTTGAATACTGCGGGCTTACCTGCTAAATTTTCAGCATTGTAGTCTTCAGGGAATGTTACATTAACATCAAAATCTTCGCCGATGTTTTGACCAATCATAGCATCTTCAAAACCGGGAATGAAGTGACCGCTGCCAATTTCAAGGGAGAACTTTTCAGCCTTACCGCCTTCAAAAGCTTCACCGTCTACAAAACCTTCGAAATCAAATACAGCTGTATCACCCTTCTGGAGTGCTCTGTCTGTTACGTCAACAATTCTTGCTGTTCTTTCACGAATGCGCTGAACTTCTGCATCTACTTCTTCATCAGATACAGTCTTGACAGTCTTTGTTGCCTTTAATCCCTTGTAGTCAGAAATTTCAACTTCAGGCTTTACTGTAAAAGTAGCCTTAAAGCTTACACCGTTTTCCTTGCTTACTTCTGTTACCTCGATGTTGGGCATATCAACAACATCGAGCTTTAATTCATCGATAACTTCAGAAACTGCCTTCTGGTACATACCGTTTACAGCATCTTCGTAGAAAACGCCTTCGCCGTACTGAGTTTCAATCATCTTACGGGGTGCCTTACCCTTTCTGAAGCCGGGGATAGAAATATTCTTCTTCTGCTTTAAGTATGCCGCCTGAACCGCTGCTTCAAATTCTTCGGCTGTTGCCTTGAATTCAACTTCTACTGTATTAGTAGCTGTCTTGTTGTTTGAAATGATTTCCATTTTAAATGTTCCTCCGTTTTCACAGTCGCTTTGGCTTCTGTGTTATTATTATATTTTTATTCCTGCACAAGTACAGGTGTAAATTTGACATAATCTGCTGATACCATTCTGAATAACGTTCCGTCACTTTCGCCCTGAAAAGCTTTCGGGAAACACCAGCTACCGTGAACATGACCGTAATAGCATCGTTTTATGTTGTGGGATCTTAACACTTCAAGAATATAATAATTCTTTTCTCCTCCATAGATAGGTGGATAATGAATAAACACCACCGGTTCAAGTCCAGTTTCTTCCGCTTTTTTTATAGACGCTTCAAGTCTTGATGCTTCCCTTGCAAGAAGTTTAGCATCCTGAGCCTGTCCATCATCGTTTATCCATCCACGAGTACCGCATATAGCTATGTTTCCTGCCGTATAGGTATCATTATGAAGAATTGTTATATTGTCAAAGCTGTTTTGTAATAAAAACTTTTTCATTTTCGAATTTGTAGTCCACCAATAATCGTGATTACCTTTTAATATGACCTTATGACCTTTAAGTATCTGACTTACAAATTTGAAATCCGGCAAAGCCTGATCAAGGCTCATTGCCCAGCATAAGTCACCCGGTATAACAACCACATCGTCATCTGAAACAAAACTGTTCCAGTTTTCTTCAATGCGTGTCGTGTAGTTATCCCAGCCACCGAAAATATCCATAGGCTTATTAACCCCGAAAGGTAGGTGAAGATCACCCATTGCGAATACTTTCAATCGAAAACTCCTTAATTTTTACTTATTACTTATTGATAAAGTCTATAACTACCTTGGACATATCCTTAGCTTCTACAGAACTTGTAAAGCGGATTTCCTTATCTTTAGTATCAGAAAGAGCCTTTGGACAGGTTGTACCTGTAAGTGCTTCAAGCTTACCAATAAGCTCAAATTCATCGATATCAGTGGTCTCTCCGCCAAGTGATTCATATACTGCATAGCCGAACTTATAAGGATTTGCAGTAGATGCGATAAGCGTCTTAGTATTATCACCTGTAGCCTGCTTGTAATCTTCATATACCTTATAAGCAACCGCTGTATGTGTGTCCATAAGATAGCTGTATTCATCAAATACATTCTTGATGGTCTCCTTAGTCTGCTTATCATCACAGCAACCTGCATAGAAGAAATCCTTCAGAGCAGCCTTGACATTATCATTTACTTCGTACTTGCCTTCTGACTTAAGTGCACCAAACCACTCATTGATAAGAGTGTCATTTTCGTCAGTAAGATGATAAAGAAGTCTTTCAAGATTGCTGGAAATGAGAATATCCATTGAGGGAGAAACAGTTGTATAGAAGGGTCTGTTTCTGTCGTAAATACCTGTATTTATAAAATCGGTAAGAATATTATTGGCATTTGATGCACAAATAAGCTTTCCTATCGGAATACCCATCTGCTTTGCATAGAATGCAGCGAGAATATTACCGAAATTACCTGTAGGAACTACTACATTGAGCTTGTCACCGAAGCTAAGCTCTCCGTCCTTTAAAAGCTGAACATAAGATGAAACATAGTAAATGATTTGAGGAGCAAGTCTACCCCAGTTTATTGAATTTGCACTTGAAAATACAGTGTTTGCCTTTTCAAGCTCTGCAATCATATTTTCATCAGTAAATATTGCCTTTACACCATTCTGACAGTCATCAAAGTTACCAACAACTGCACAGACATTTACATTATTGCCTTCCTGAGTTGTCATCTGACGCTTCTGCATTACACTTACGCCATCCTCAGGATAGAATACTGTTATTGAAGTACCTTCAACATCCTTGAAGCCTTCAAGAGCAGCCTTACCCGTATCACCACTTGTAGCAACAAGGATAGAAATCTTCTTATCGCTTATCGTCTTCTTTGCAGAGCAGGTAAGAAGATAAGGTAGGATCTGAAGTGCCATATCCTTAAAAGCACAAGTAGGACCATGCCAAAGTTCAAGAATATATGTACCTGTTAAAAGGTGAGAAATTTCTGCTATATTTTCCGTAGCAAAATTCTTATCGCTATATGCACTGTTTACGCAATGACGAATCTCGTCATCTGTAAAATCTGTAAGGAAAAGCTTGAATACTTCATATGCTCTTTCAGCATATGACATATCGCACATCGCCTTAATCTTTTCTTCAGTAAGCTTAGGTAGATTTTCAGGTACAAATAAGCCGCCTTCAGAGGATAAACCCTGAGAAATTGCCTTTGCACTTGTTACATTAACCTTTACATTACGAGTACTTTTGTAATTCATAACAAACTTCCTTTTGTTCTTAAAATTGCGTTTCATATCCAGTGGTATCAAACGCATCTTCACAGTAATTAAATGCTATAACATAAGGTTTTTCTGTGTTTGAAACAGTAACCTCAGCTATATCGTATCTTGGCTGATATTCCATTCCGTTCTCAGCTAAATAATAATCTGCAGTAGCTATGATCTTTCCCTTTTTTCTAAAGTTGACTGCCTCAATACCGCTGACTAAACTACGATACTTACGGGTTTTCACTTCAACAAAAGCGATAAAACCATCCTTTACTGCAATTATATCAATTTCTCCGCAGGGTTTGCGATAATTTCTTGCAATGATCTGATAGCCGTTTTTCATAAGATAATCAGCAGTATAATCTTCGCCAAGCTTACCCTTGCCTGCTTTATCGTTATTTGCCGCCATTCTTATTCTTTTCCTTTGCGGCGTAATATTTTACTAAAAAGCTCTTTCTATGTATATCAGATGCATCGTATTCATCAAGCATCTGATAATGAAGCTTTGTACCATATCCTTTGTGTTTTTCAAATTGATATTGAGGATATTTTAACGCTATATCCTTCATATATCTGTCCCTTGCAACCTTTGCAAGAACAGAGGCTGCAGCAATTGATGCACTTGTTGCATCACCCTTAACAACTGTTTCAGCGTTTACAGAAAGTTCAGGAGCTTTATTTCCATCAACCAAAGCAATGTTTGGCTTTAAAGAAAGTCCTTCAAAAGCTCTCTTCATAGCAAGCATAGTCGCAGCAAGAATATTAATCTCGTCTATTTCCTTAACGGATGCTGTAGCAATACAGTAACTTTCGGCTTTCTCGATTATTTCATCATAAAGCACTTCTCTTTTCTTTTCTGTAAGCTTTTTGCTGTCATCGAGTCCTTCGATTACAACGCCATCAGGTAAAATAACTGCAGCGGCATATACATCACCTGCGAGCGGTCCTCTTCCCGCTTCGTCTATTCCGCAGAAAGTACCGAATTCATTTCTGATTATACCATCAAACTGATATAATTTACTCAGGTCTTTCGAGTGAGATTTTTCCAAGCTTACCACTCCTGAATTCATCTAAAACAGTTATCGCAGCACGCTCTAAATCTGGCTCTCCGCCGGAAATAAGCATACCACGTTTTCTTGCTATTAATTCAAGCGTTATATCTTCGTTTTCGCCGATTTTATAACGTTCTTTAGTCTTTTTGGGGTAATTTTTCTTAAGATAGTCTACAAGACTGTCAGACAGCTCATAAACATCCATTACATCGTCTTTGATAGCACCGGTGTAGCCAAGCTTTATCGCAACTTGTTGGTCATCAAACTTCGGCCAAAGTATACCCGGAGTATCAAGCAATTCCACGTCCTTATCAAGAGTAACCCACTGCTGACCTCTTGTTACACCCGGTCTGTCTTCTACCTTTGTTTTTCCGCTTTTGGAAAGACGGTTAATAAAAGAAGATTTTCCGACATTTGGTATACCTACTACCATAACTCTGAGCGGCCTTCCGATAAAACCTTTGGCTTTTCTCTTCTGAAGAAGATCGGATAAAACAGATTTTACTGCAGGGATAAAGGAATTTACTCCCTTTCCGCTTCTGCAATCACATATCAGAACTTTAAAACCTAAAGATGTGTATTTTTTCTGCCACATAGCAGTAACATTATCGTCTGCATAGTCACATTTATTTAAAAGTATGATTCTCGGCTTATTACCCGTTATCTCACTTATTATAGGATTACGACTTGACTCAGGTACTCTTGCGTCAACAATTTCCGCAACAGCATCCACAAGCTTCAAATTAGCCTCAATCTGTCTTTTCGTTTTGGTCATGTGACCGGGAAACCATTGAATGTTTGATATCTCTCCCATTTTCAAGTTCCTTTAATTATACAGTACCAAGCTTGTCAAAAGGCCATACACGGATTAATGATTTGCCTATTACACATCGCACATCAACCATACCTATATCATAGCTTCGACTGTCTTTTGAATCATTTCTGTTGTCACCAAGTACAAACAATCTGTTTTCAGGGACAGTAACTTCCTTGTTATTAGGGAAATTCTGCTGAATATTTGTAAGAGTGTTTGTATAAGGCTCTTCAAGAGCTTCTCCGTTTCTATAAACGATACCCTTTCCAAAATCAATACGAATTTTGTCACCTGGAAGACCGATTACTCGCTTTACTATCGTTTTACCGTAGTCGTTAGAAAGCTTGTTATATAGACTTGGAGCGTAAACGATAACAATATCTTCATACTGAGGTGTATATCCAACATCCGACACTAAAAGCATATTTCTATCCTGAAGTGTAGGGAGCATTGATTCACCGTCTACTGTTATAACTCTTGCTAAAACTGTAAATAATATAAGAAAACACAGTACGCATGAAAAAATAAATGTCATCCAATCATAAAATTCCGTATAAACAGGTTCACTCTGTTTTTCATCCGGGATTGTATATTCGATTAAATCTCTTTCATCCATATTGTGCTCCTTAAACGTAAATAAAAAAGAAATATCGAATTGTGTTGTAATAACGAACTATCGTTCGTTATCACATTACAATTTCGATTCAGGATAAAACGCGTAAGATTAAACCTTAGACTTAACCTTTGCAGCCTTACCAACTCTGTCACGCAGATAGTAGAGCTTCGCTCTGCGAACCTTACCTTCTCTTACAACTTCAACCTTTTCTACTGTGGGTGAGTGTAAGGGGAAAACTCTCTCTACACCGCAACCGTGAGCAACTCTGCGAACTGTGAATGTTTCGCTGATGCCACCGTGCTTCTTAGCGATAACTGTTCCTTCAAAAATCTGAATACGGAACTTGTCACCTTCTGCGATACGTACGTGAACCTTAACTGTGTCACCTACGTTGAACTGGGGAGCAGCTTCCTTTAAGCTGTCCTGTGCAATCATTTTTAATGCGTCCATTTTTTCCTCCTGGTTTTCGGGTATTCTTGCATCGGCCTTTCCTCCGCCTTTTATTCAAGGTCGGACAACGACAACTTATGTCGTTAAATGCAGCGGACTATCCGTTTTAATGTCTTTGTGCTATGCACTAACGGCATTAAACACGCTGGTAAATTTTGTAATTAATATTACAGTAACCCACCAACGGATTTCAAATGCTTTAATATTATAGCACCTTTTAACGAAATTTGCAATAGTTTTTTGTTAAAATTTCATTAATTTTTTTGTTTTTAAGGCATTTTTACAAAAATTTCAGTGTTTATATGAATTCCGTACCGTCCTTACATAAAATTTTACATCTAACGATATCAATTCTTTCAATCTCTTCTTCGCTGAATTTCTCAAAAGCATCAAATAAAAGTGATGGGTTAATTGTAAATTCACACCCGGACGGCAGATAAAGATTAAACTTATCACCTTCAAAGTTTTCTACTCTGATATGTGGCTTTAAATCCACAAGCGACACTCCCCTTTTCGTCTTTTTTTCAACTTCGATCGCAGGGAGCTCAAAAAAAGCTTTAAGTTTTTCAATATTGCATTTTATTGTAATATCATAAACGGATTTTTCTATTTCAGTATGTTTTTTTAACGGATCGCTTACCTCTATTATTCTTATATCAGGAGGTAAAACCTTATTCAGCTTGTCTTTAATCGTTTCATAGCTCATTTCATCAATAAGTTTAAGATCCATTGACTCTTTTATTCCCTCGGTACCAAGAGCTAAAGGAAGATTGATATTTACGTAAGTATGAGGATTAAAACCCTGTGTATGCCATACAGGTATATCAGTCCTTCTTATAGCTCTTTGAAAGCAGTTGGTAAGATCAAGAGCAGAAATATATTTTGCACGCCCTGTTTTAGAAAAGAACAATCTTATTGCTTTTGCATTCTCAGTCATATTTGAAACAAGCCTTTCCAAGACACTTATTTATACCGCATCCTGCACATTTTTCTCTGCAATGAGCGGTTGTTTTTTCGTTATGTGCCTTTTTATTTTCTTCGATAAGGAAATCCTTAGTAAACAGCATATCCATATGATCCCACGGTGATATTTCATCAAAGCTTCTTGTTCTGTTTGCATAAAAAGCCTTGTCCAGCCCAATATTGATAAACGCCTGATCCCATACGTTCGGTTTAAAATATTCACTCCAGCCATCAAGTTTGCAGCCGTTTTTCCATGCATCATAAATAACCGCTGATACCCTTCTGTCTCCTCTTGCAAGTACCGCCTCAAGTATCGTTGTCTCATAATGACTCCAGCTTACGTCTATTCTCTTTCCACCCTTAGAACGAATGATATCAAGAAGGTATTTCTGTCTTTCCTCTATCTGTTCCTTTGTCGCCTGAGGTTCGAATTCAAAAGGAGTAAATGGTTTAGGTATAAACGTTGAAAGTGATATAGAAATAGTTATTCCTCTCTTGCTTCGTCTTTCTACTGTATAATAGATGTCTACAATCTTATCCGCAAGTGTCTTGATTGCAGCAATATCATCAAGTGTTTCTGTAGGAAGACCAAGCATAAAATAAAGTTTTACAGAGCTGTAACCACCTTCAAAAGCTATTTTACAGCTTTTCATAATATCATCTTCTGTTATATTCTTATTTATTACGTCTCTGAGGCGTTGTGAACCAGCTTCCGGTGCAAAGGTAAGGCCGCTTTGTCTGACACTCTTTATCTTCTTTACCACCTCATCACTGAAATTATCAATTCTGAGCGAAGGTAAAGAAAGATTAACACCCTTTCCATCAGTATAATCGGTTATATCACAAAGCAGACCTTCAATATCACTATAATCACTTGTAGAAAGTGAGCATAAAGAAACCTCATCATAACCCGTGGATTCCGTCAGATTCTTAACCTGCTCTACTATCGTCTTCTTGCTCTTTTCTCTGAAGGGTCTATATATAAAACCGGCCTGACAGAAACGGCAACCTCTTATACAGCCTCTTAACACCTCAACAACAGAACGGTCATGCACTATCTGTGTAAAGGGCACGACAAAGCTATCAGGAGCATATACGCTGTCAAAATCGCTGATTATACGTTTTCTCACCTTAGCAGGTGCACCGGACTTTGCAATTATAGCTGATATAGTTCCATCATCATTGTAAGAGATATCATATAAAGAAGGAACGTAAACACCTTCTATCTGTGCCGCCTTCTCCAAAAACTCCTGTTTTGTTCCGCCATTTTTCTTGAACGTGAGTGCAAGTTCCATAAGTTCAAGGTTCACTTCTTCGCCCTCACCAAGAACAAATAAATCAAAGAAATCAGCAATAGGCTCTGCGTTGCAGACACAAGGACCACCTCCCATTACTATCGGGAATAAATCGGTTCTTTCCTTTGAGTATACAGGTAGTCCCGCAAGATCAAGCATAGAAAGCACATTGGTATAGCAAAGCTCATACTGAAGAGTAAATCCGATAAATTCAAAATCCTTTATAGGCTCAAGGCTTTCAAGACCATAAAGCGGAATATCGTTCTTTCTCATCTGCTCTTCCATATCAGGTAGAGGCATAAATACTCTTTCGCACCAGTAATTAGGCTTACTGTTCTTAAGTGAATAAAGAATCTTCATACCTAAATGTGACATACCTACATCGTAAGTATCGGGAAAACAGAAGGCGTATCTTATATCCACCTTGCTTTTATCCTTTACAACAGAGTTTACTTCTCCGCCTATGTATCTGGAAGGTTTTTGAACCTTCAGTAAAATTTTATCAAGTTTTTCCTTTATCATTTTCTTCTTCCGTTCTTTTAAATTGACAATCGTCTTTTCTATTGTACTACATTTTTTTAATTAAAGCAAGTGTCAGGAAACAAACTGTGCCATAATAAGATATAATATCACGAACAAAAACGAAACACTGACTTCTCCTTTATAAATAAAACAATACCCAGCAATAGCCAAGACAAGTATAATCGAAAACAATATGCCTATAATCCTTTTTAAAAGAACTGTTTTTTCAAAGGAAAGATATCTTGATAGAATAGTATCAAGGATTTCAGCACCATCAAAATACCCTATAGGGATAAGATTAAAAAAACAAATAATCGTATTCACCATTGAAAATATCACAAAGACAGTATCATCGTAAAAGAAAACAAATCCTATAATAGAGATAAGTGCATTCGTAAAACACCCGGCTGATAATATAACCAGACGTTTATTGAAGCAAAGCTTGTTAATATCACTAATTATGCATATACCTCCGCCATAAAAAACAACACGTTGAAGATCAGACCCGCAAATAAGCATTGCAATAAGGTGTGCTGTTTCGTGAATGAGCGATGCAATTAGTGATAGTGTAGCTGTGCCGCTTGAATCTACAAATATAAGTAAAGCTATTACAGCAAAAAACGTGAAATCAAACTTTATTTGTGTTTTTCCTATATAAAACATAACGCCCTCCTGTCCTTATATATTTATACGGACAAAGAGGGATTTAAAGAACAAAATCATACAGAAAAACCGCCCTGTAAAAACAGGACGGTTTGTTATGTAATTATTCAGCCTTTTCGATTGCAGCTTCGGGAGCGTTCTTCTTAACGCTTTCAACACCGTTCTTGCAGCTATCCATTGTCTTATAGCCTTCAGATGTAGCAATGATCTGTCCGTTCTTAGCCTTAAGTCTGAATCTGAACTCGCCGGCTTTATCCTTGTAAATTTCATACTTAGGATTTTTTATTGTTTCAAAACCCTCAACTGTCTGATCTTCAACACCGGCAACGCTGTTCACCTTAACGCTTTCGATACCCTTCATGCAAGCCGCATCTGATGTATAAACCTCAGAAGTTGCGATTACCTGTCCGTTTGTAGCCTTAAGATCAAACTTAACGCCTGTTGCTGTCTTCTTTACAACAAATTTGCCCATTGTTAACGCCTCCGTTTTAATTTTAGTTAATATCCTTTTAAACGGCAGTATTTATTTACCACCTTTATGATATTATACAACAAATTTCTCAAAAAGTCTATAGTTTTTATAAATATTTTTAGCAAAATTTTCATTTGTTTTGAAAATCAAGATAATCCTTTGGCTTCAGAAAGTGTCATTCCGTTATCTCCAAGAGGAATTGCGTGGTCAAGTCCGACAAACTTTCCACTTTCCTGCCAAAGCACCTCTTTTACAAACGCATATTTTTCTTCATCCCAGGTTTTAAAATCATCAAGAACAAGTCCGCCCGTATCGCCTGAATTTGCATTATAACACCAGAAGGTGTGATTAAGATGATAATTCTTTATAAGCTGTCGCATATACGTCATCCAGGTAAGATTAGGCTCTTTCATAAATCCGCCCCACTCACCTATCAGAAGAGGTGCAATATTTTCCGTATGGATGTAAAGCCAGTTATCCTTCCAGCAATCCTTCATAAGACTATCATATGTATAATTTCCTTCAAACCAGGGTTGCTGGTAAACCGTAGGTCCGTAATCATGAGGAGAGTATACAAGTTTATTCTGGAATTTCCCAAGATCAACAGGATAATCTTTTACGCCTCTTAAATTTCCACCCCACCAATTGAAATAATAATCATCTTCGTCGGTAGAATGATAGTCCGAATTAGTGTTTAAGTCAGTAGGATAGATTTCTGTTCCTTCAACTAAAATCAACACATTAGGATTTTTAGCAAGAATTCTCATAGCAGCCTGCTCGGCTACATATTTCCAGTTGTTGGGTTTGGTTGAATCGTTCCAGATTGCAGCACCATCACCTTCAAAGGGCTTTCCGTGAGGTTCATTTTTAAGGTCATAGGCAATGATGGTATCATTATCCTTATATCTGTCTGCCATCCATTCAAGAGCTTTATAGAAATCTTCTGTGCTTACTTTATCAGTATACCATAGATTAACAACGTGTCCCGATGCGTTGGTTTCTGCACTGTGGATGTCTGGCATTACCTTAAGCCCGTTTTCTTCAGCAAGCTTTAAGAAATACTCAAATATCTGAAGGCTGTTCATGCTATTAAGCTCTGTGTTATAAGCGTTGTTGTAATTTGCCTTGGGGTATTCGCCTACAGCCCAAGCGTTTATAAGCTCAGCTGATATAGGAACTCTTATAAGATTAAATCCATGATCAGCTATAGCCTCAACCGATGGCTTAAGCTGACTGTTCCACAGTCCGTCAAAAGTGTTTGTACCGGTATTATATCCAAACCAGTTTACGCCTGTAAGCCACACCTGCTTGCCATCCTTGTCAAGAATTCTGTTACCGTCTGTAAATAACCAGTCATCACCCTGCACAGCATCTTCAGAACGCTGGAGCAGTTCATCAACGTCTACAGTGGAATTATTATTGTTATTGTTATCGTTATTATTTCCCTGATTGTTGTTTTGATTATTATTCTGATTATTCTGATTAACAGTTCCCTGCTTTACAGTACAATCTGTGCCGTTTATCGTTGCATTTATAACCTTAAGCTTGCCATTTATGCCGACATTGCCTCCTACAACGATTGTTCCGCCTTTATAAATATCACCGTTGTAATCAGCGTTAGTAATTATAAGGTTATTGCCATTAACCGTGTATGTACCATTCCAGCCTGAGCATGAAACCAAGCCATCAATAGTCATAACAAGCTCCCATCCACCGCTCAAATCAGCAGATGAGTTATTGGTAACGCCAAAATGAACACCATACATCGTTGTATCGCCATCAACCCAGGAACTATCACTGGAATACTCAAGAAGAAAACCCTCTGTTATCGGCTTACTTTCTGTAGTTTCCAATGAAACGTCGTCTGAAGTTACAGAGTCTTCTTTGCTATTTTCCGTAGTCAAGCTTTCAGATGATACTGTATCGCTACTGTTATCATAATATTTTGAATCGGTGTCATCACTTGTATGCGAGCTACTCATGCTTTCACCGCTAACGTCTGATACAGGGGTTTCGCTGCTATTATCAGAATTATTATTCCAGCATATAACGATAAGGATGATAGCAAGTGCAATTATAACAGCACCCATTCCCGCAAAAGCGATATATACCCATTTGGGAAGCTTTATTTTCTGATCTGTTTTGTCTTGTGTTGCAGAAATTTCTTCTGTAACCTTTTCATTTTCTTCTGTCATATATCATTTTCTCCCCTGATTTTATTTTTCAACCGGCTTTCTAAGAATAGAATGAGGCGGGAAGACCAAATTCGATTCTATCTGCAGTTTCTCTGTTGCACGATTTGCAATCTCTGTTTTTTCACCCTTGGAATTAATAACGTAAGAAATTTCTAAAGAAACAGGCTTTTTACCCGGTGATAAAATTTCAAGTTTGTCATGAACTGTAAAATAGTTTCTCTGGGTAAGATTAATAATACCGTTTTTGCAGGAATCGACTACTCCTACAAAATCATAATCTCTTATATATCCGCTGTTTTCATAATACTGATTTGCATCTTCCTTGCCAAAGTAAAAGCCTGTACAGTACTGTCTGTGACTTACCTTGTACACTTCTTCAACAGCCCATTTAGGAATAGGTTCTCCGCTCTTGACTGCATCCATAGCAGCTCTGTACGCATTCGTTACTACAGCAACATAGTAAGCCGATTTTGCTCTGCCTTCTATCTTGAAGCTTGTAACGCCCGCTTCCTTAAGCTTATCCAAATGCTCAATCATACACATATCCTTAGCGTTAAGGATATAAGAACCTTTATCATCCTCAAAAAGCTGATAATATTCTCCGGGACGTTTTTCTTCAACAAGATGATATTTCCAGCGGCAAGGCTGAGCACATTCCCCTTTGTTGGCATTTCTGTCTACCATAAAGCTGGACAACAGACATCTGCCTGAAAAGGAAACGCACATCGCACCGTGTACGAATACTTCGATATCCATATCCGCAGGAATTTTTTCTCTTATTCTTCTTATGTTGTCAATATCTACTTCTCTTGCTAAAACAACACGATCTGCCCCCATTTTATAAAGCTCATTCGCTGTAACGTAATTAACAACGCCTGCCTGAGTTGAGATATGCACAGATAATTCAGGGACTGTATTCTTTATAACGGAAAGTGTGCCTATATCACTTACAATAGCAGCGTCTATGCCACATAAATAAGCGTTATTTATAAATTCAGGTAGAATTTCTATTTCATCATTTGAAGGGACGATATTACAAGTTAGATAAACCTTTACCCCTTTATCGTGAGCGTATCTGACGCCTTCCTTCAGAGTATCAAAATCAAATTTTGCGGCAGCAGCTCTCATTCCGAACATTGTACTGCCAAGATAAACCGCATCGGCACCATAATCAACCGCCGACTGCAGACATTCCATATCGCCTGCAGGTGATAATAGTTCTATCATTTCGTATTCCTTTCCTTTTCTTGAATAACACCTGTCCTCGTAATGAGAACAGGTGTTTAAAGTATTCTTTAATTTCAATCAGCTATAGCGTCATCAAGTCCGCATATACGAAGATTTTCCTCATGCTCACTGATAGTTTCTGCAAAGTACATTTCCATCGTTTCAGGATGTGCACAGAAATAATAATACGTTGTTTCAGGAGCGTAAAGGACCGCCTTAATAGCATCAAGTCCCGGGTTACAGATCGGACCTACCGGTATTCCATCGCATTCATAAGTATCATAAGCGTTAAACATTGCCTTGTTCTTTGAATGCTCGGATGTAGGCATATTGGGCTTTATTCTTTCAATCACATAAAGAGTTGTAACGTCAGATTCGAGCCTTGGGAAAACGTCTGAATTGTTAAGTCTGTTCATAAATGCAGAAGCAACATTACCCATATTTTCAACTGTATCCGCTTCTCTTTGTACAACCGATGCAAGCGTTATCACCTCATCAAGTGTCATATTAAGCTCATTCATTCTGCTATAATATCTTGAGGTGATCTTATTATTGAAGTTCTGATATATGACATCAAGAGCTTCCTTAGCATATTCAGTCGTATCGATTTCGCTATTGTCTTCAAGCTGAGGAATAATGTAAAATTCATAAGTATCAGGAAAAATATAACCTTCCATCTGATAGAATTTCAAAGGCTCATCATCAAGACGTTTCTGGAACTTATAAGTCTGTTCAAGCTCCTTGCACTGTGCAAGAAAATCTTCAGCACGACATACAAGATTTTCTTCAAATATTTCAGCTATCTCATATATAGTCATACCTTCCGTAATCTGGATAGTCACCGTCTGGTTTATTGTAGAAATAGTTTGAAGATTCATAAGAAGAGTACTATACGACATAGTTGTATCAACAGTAAAAGTGCCCTTTATAAAATCATCTTCTGCATCAGAAAATTTTGTATATAAGGAGAAAACATCAGGCATTGTGATAATTCCGAGATTGGCAAGCTCTTTAGAAATATCATCAACAGTAGCATCCTCCGATATGTATATCTGTGCCTGACAGTAAGTTTTTCCTATACCGGTAAAATCAAGAGCCGATTTTACTATATATACAGCAAGAAAAGCCGAAACCGAAACGATGAATACAGATAAAAGAACACCTGCTAAAATATGAGTAAAGGTTCTTCTGTGTCTGTTTTTCGTTTTGATTTTTTTTGCTCTTTCTTTTTTATCTGCAAGGTACTGCTGATATTCTTCTTCTGTTACCTCATCTTCCTCATCTACCGAAGAAACGGCGTTTTCGTCATGCTTATTTTCAATTGCATCATAAAAGTTAACAGACTCTTCTTTCGGCAAATCATTTTCAATAACAGTAGCCGTTTCTGAAATTTCGTCTATTTTTTCAAACTGAACTGTACTTTCTATTCCTGCAGTGGCTTCTTCAACAACTGCATCATTCTTTTTGGCATTAGGAAGTGAAAACAGAATATCGTTAAGAGATTTATTCTCCATACAGCTTTTCCTTTCTTTTATTTTCAATCAGTTATAACTCTTTCTATTCTTCTGTCAAACTTATCTATTGGAATATCCTCACGGATAAAGTTGCTGTAACAAAGACCAAGCGTAGCTCCTTTATATCCACTTATGAATTTGTCATAATACCCTTTTCCATATCCAATTCTGAAGCCTTCTTTGTTGTATGCAAGTGCAGGCACGATGCAAATACTCTGCGACATTTCTTCATTTGTCAGCAAACGACAATGTTCCAATGGCTCTTTTATACCATACATACCGGTACTGATATCAGAAAAGGATTCTATAACGTAAAAGGTCATTTCATCCGATGTACATTTTGGTACAGCGACTATTTTCCCTATATCAAAGCAACGTTTTATAAAATCTATAGTATCTACCTCAATTTCAGTAGAAACGTAACATAAAAAAACATTATATTTATCTAAAATGCCGCTTTTTAAAATATTCTCATAAACCTTTTTATCAAGAGCGGTTTTCTTTCCACTTTGAACGAGTTCTTTTCTTTTGGCTTTAAGAAATTTCCTTAAAGCGTTTTTTTGTCCCTTAAGTGTCATAAATCACATACACTGTAAAGACTTACGAATAGCAGAAGCCTTACCTTTTCCTTTTATAAGCTCTGCAAGTGCAAGACCAAATTCAACAGCAACACCTGCACCCTTAGCAGTTATAATGTTACCGTCAACATAAACCTTCTCTTCACCAAGTTCAGCACCGAATAAGAACTGTTCAAATCCCGGGAAACAGGTCGCTTTCTTCCCTTCAAGCAGATTCATTTTTCCGAGTATTGAAGGTGCTGCACATATAGCTGCTATATATTTGTTATTTTCAGTACAGAAACGGATAGCTTCACGCACCGTTTCGTTTTTCTCAAGATTAAGAGTGCCGGGCATACCACCCGGAAGAACTATCATATCCACTTCATCGGATAAGATAACATCACCTTCTACCATATCTGTAAAAACCGTAATTCCGTGTGTGCTGGTAATCTGATCGCCGCCAATACCAACTGTGGCTACCTCTACCTCACATCTTTTCAGAATATCGATAGGAGCGATTGCTTCAGTTTCTTCAAATCCATTAGCAAGAAATACATATATCATAATTAAAATTCCTTTCTTTATTCCGTGTATTCGGCACTGAATTTTTCAATCATAAAACAAGGTCTATATGAACGCTTAGCTTTTCTGAGATTTTCTTCTCCCATATCTTCTTCCCTGTTTATATACTCAAATTCTTTGCAGAATTCATTTGCCATAAGATAATTTATCATTGGATAAGTTCCATCATATTCAGTAAGAGCTTTTTCAACGTGTGTAACAAAGGTATCGCTGTTAAGCCTTTCACCATAAGAAAACGCCTGAATTTTCCCATTTACTCTGAGTATCAGTCCCTGTAGCCCTAACGCTTTGAAATTATCAAGTCCATTTTCGACACTACACATTTCCTCAGCTTTTTCTTCGTTCATATCACAATTGTTGAGCTTACACCATATGGTACTCATTTCTCTGCATTCATCTATATTATCTTCTGTGATATGCTCATAGCTCCAGTCAAGCTGTTTGAAACGATTTATATAATTTCTTTTGGAATGTAACTTTTTGCCCGAAAGTGTAGAAAGGCTTTCTGTAGTATAAACGTAATCATATACATCTTCATCAGTTTGAAAAACAAAGCCACCCGGAAATTCTTTTTCAAGCAATTCCTTTGAAGCCTTGTCCATTGTTACAAAACGAAGCTTATCCCCATCTTTTGCAGAATAATCTTTCAGTTCGTTTATAAGCTCTCTGATATTACCCTTTCCGGCAGGAAAGAAAAAGCCCTTTGCAGATTTAACAATATAAAAATCCTTAAATCTGCAGATTGTTATTCCGTAAATATTTCGCCATACATAGTTATTGGTAAAATTATATTCGCATCCTTGAAAATCCGATACAGCAAGCAGCTCATCTATCCAAGGCTTATCTGTTAATTCGATTGGTTTAAATTGTAGCAAATTATTTCATCCTTATTATTAAAAAACTGAATTTATAATTTCATAAAGATCCTGATTGATTTTTTCAATCGTGCGAATATTTTCCCCATCAGCACAGCCGACTATCTGCCAGCTATCGAAAGAGGCGGTATAAAGAGCAGCTTCTCTGCACCTTTTAAGAAAATCTATATTTTTTTCATGGATATCCTTTTTACTTTCATCTCCGTCATAACGTTTTGACAAAAGTTTCTGAGATATTTCTATCGGCATATCGAGGAATATTACCTTATCAGGCTTAGGAATAGAAAACTTATTATACTCAAAATCCCACAGCCAGCTTAAATATTCGTCCCATTTATTCTTTTCAAGCTTTGCCATCTGATATATAGCGTTGGAGGTCGTGTATCTGGCCGCTATTATATTCGTGCCATTTTTATAGCTTACTTCCCAGTAGTTCTTATAGCTTGTGTATCTGTCAACCGCATAAAAACTGCTGGCGGTAAAGCATCCTGTCATAGCGTCATCTTCTGCAAACTTTCCGGAAAGATAATCCTTTACTATGCTACCACTGGCACTTTCGTAATTAGGAAAGCTTATAAATTCTGCTTTTCCATTAAACTTTTTCTGAAGCAATTCAAGCTGCGTACTTTTGCCGCATCCGTCAAGACCTTCAATAACAATAAGCTTACCGTTCAATTACAACATCCCTTCAGAATAGAATTTAACTATACTTTTTTATTGTATCACATTTTTTTTGTTTAGTCAACTTTATTCGAACAAAGAAATTTCAGCACATTGAATGTTCAACTGTTATAACTGCAAAATATTTTTTATCTATTTCACAAAGTTGTTCTCTTATCATTTCTACAAGTTCGCTGTCAGAAATTCTAAATTTAAAAGGTGTTACCAGATCAAAGATAAAGTTGACGTGTTGTGTACCTTTCGTCATTCTGAAATCGTGAATACTTAAAATTTCATCTATATCCTTGATAATTTTGGTTACCATTTCTTTCATCTGAACAGTTTCTTCATCGTCGTTTGCAACGGGATCCATGTGAATAGAAACGATACTTCTATACTTTATTTTAAGATCATCTTCTATAAGGTCAATTAACTCATGAGCCTCCATTATATCTGATTTACAAGGAACTTCTGCATGCATGGAAATTATCATATTTCCGACACCATAATCGTGTACAATAAGGTCATGCACTCCGATTATTCCGGGATAGCACATTACAGTCTCCTCAATTTCCTTTACAAGCTCATTACTTGGCTTTTCGCCAAGTAATGGTGTAAGACTGTCTTTAAAAGTATTAAACCCTGTATAAAGGATAAAAACCGCTACCAGAAGGCCTGCATAGGCATCAAGGTTGATTCCGGTGAAAAGAGCAAGAAGTACAGTAAGAATAACAACTGTGGTAGAAATGCAGTCTGTAAGCGAATCCATAGCGGTCGCCTTCATTGCCTTTGAATTTATTATCTTACCAAGTTTCCTATTGAATAAAGCCATCCAGAGCTTTACAAGAACAGATGCTATAAGAATACATAAGGAAAGCAAGCTAAAAGTAAATTCTTCGGGATTTATTATCTTTTCTACCGACGACTTTCCAAGTTCGAACCCCATTAGCATAATAATTACCGCAATAATAAGACCCGACACATATTCCATTCGCCCGTGACCGTAAGGATGCTCATTATCTGCGGGCATACTCGCCATTTTAAAACCTACAAAAGTCATAATGGAAGAACCCGCGTCAGATAAATTGTTGAAAGCATCCGCCATAACAGAAACAGCACCTGAAATAAGGCCGGCGATAAACTTGCCAAGAAACAAAAGAATATTCAAAGCAATACCGGTGAAAGAACCGAGATAACCATATCGAGTACGTACAGCAGGATCGGTTACATTATTTCTATCCTTTATAAATAAGCGTATAAGTAAATTTGTCATAATTGCCTCTCTATAAAAAATTGAGGATTAAGGCATTCGCCTCACCCTCAATTTTAATTAAATCAGTTTTTGTCAGCCATAAGCATAACCATAACTGCCTTCTGTGCATGCAGTCTGTTTTCTGCTTCATCAAATATTTCAGTAGCGTGTTCTTCAAACACCTTTGCGGTAATCTCTTCTTCTCTGTGAGCAGGAAGACAGTGCTGCACCATAGCGTCAGGCTTAGCAACCGCCATAACCTCATCGTTTATCTGATAGCCCTTGAAAGCTATCTTTCTTTGCTCTGCTTCACCTTCCTGACCCATAGACGCCCATACGTCAGTAAAGAGCACATCTGCATCCTTTGCGGCTTCAATAGGATCATTTACAAGCTTGAAGTTAGGATACTGCTTGCAGAACTCTAAAACTTCAGCATCGGGATAATATCCTTCAGGGCATGCAAGGGATACATCCATACCAACTTTGAGACAACCAACCGCAAGAGAATTTGCCATATTGTTGCCATCCCCTATGTAACACATCTTAAGACCTTCAAGTCTGTTCTTATGCTCTCTTACAGTCATAAGGTCAGCAAGGATCTGACAGGGATGGCAGAAATCTGTAAGACCGTTGATTACAGGGATAGTACCGAATTCTGCAAGAGCTTCAACTTCTGACTGTTCAAAGGTTCTGATCATTATACCGTCAATATATCTTGAAAGAACTCTTGCTGTATCCTGTACAGGTTCACCCCTGCCTATCTGCATTTCGCTTGCTGATAAGAATAGTGCATTACCGCCAAGCTGATACATACCTGTTTCAAATGAGACTCTTGTTCTTGTTGATGCCTTCTGGAATATCATACCGAGCGTCTTTCCCTGAAGGTGATTGTGAGGTATTCCGTGTTTCTGTTCATATTTAAGCTGATCGGCAAGATTTAATATCTCCATAATTTCTTCACGGCTTAAATCAAGCATTTTAAGTAAATGTTTCATAATAATTCTTTCCTTTCCGTTATCTGAGTAATTCTTCTAAAATATTAAGTCCCTTATCAAGTTCTTCATAGCTTATTGTAAGGGGCGGTAACAGTCTTACCTTTTCCTTCGCGGTAAGAAGTAAAAGACCCTTATCAAGTGCTTTCTTTACAATATTCTTTGCTTCTTTTCCGTTTTCAAGTTCTATACCTATCATAAGCCCCATACCGCTTATGGATTTTACATTAGGCATTTTGATAACCTTTTCTCTGATATATTCGCCCTTCGCAGTAACCTCGGCAAGAAAATCCTCGTCAGCGGCTTTTTTCAGCACTGCAAGACCACCTGCACAAGCAATGGGATTACCGCCAAAGGTAGAACCGTGAGTACCTGGAGTGAGAACATCTGCACATTTGTCTCCTGCAAGACAAGCACCCATAGGAATGCCACCTGCAATTCCCTTAGCAAGAGTAATAACATCAGCTTTCTTGCCGAAATTATCCCCCGCAAGGAATTTACCTGTTCTACCCACACCTGTCTGTACTTCATCGGCTATTGTAAGAACATCCATCTTTTCACAAAGATTGAATATTTCATCAACAAAGCTCTGCTCTAAAGCCATAACTCCGCCCTCGCCCTGTATGTATTCAAACATTACAGCACATACAGTATCATCAAGCTTTGCTTTAAGATCTTCGATATTGTTCGCTTCTACATATCTGAAGCCTTCTACAAAGGGGAAGAAATAATTGTGAAAAACTTCCTGACCTGTAGCGGATAAGGTACACATTGTTCTTCCGTGGAAGGAATTCACAAGTGTGATTATGTTGTGTCTTCCCTTTCCGTATTTGTCAAAGCTGTATTTTCTTGCAATTTTTATAGCACATTCGTTAGCTTCTGCACCTGAATTGCAGAAAAACATATTTTTAAGTCCTGTCGCTTCACTGAGTTTCTCAGCAAAATCCGCCTGAACCTTTGTGTAATAGTAATTCGAAGTATGCTGAAGACTCTTTACTTGGTCACATACGGCGTTTACCCAGTCTTCGTTACAGTAACCAAGTGAATTTGTACCGATACCGCTACCAAAATCTATGTACACTTTTCCGTTTTCGTCAGTAGCACACTGATTTTCACCCTTTTCAAGAACAAGGTCAAATCTGCCGTAAGAACCCATAACATGAGCGTTAAATTGTTCTATTGTATTCATTCTTCTATCCTTTCAGATTATATGATCATCGTACCGGCACCTTCATTGGTGAGGAGCTCGATAAGTATAGAGTGAGGTATTCTGCCATCTATGATATTAGCTTGCTTTACGCCACGTCTTACAGCTTCAACACAGCAGTCGATCTTAGGTATCATACCGCCTGAGATAATTCCCTGTTCCTTCAGATAAGGTACTTCACTGACACCAACTGAATAGATAAGTGTGTTTTCATCATCCTTATCTCTTAAAAGGCCCTTAATATCTGTAAGAAGAATAAGGCTCTCCGCTTTAAGCTCTGCGGCAATACGAGCAGCAGCTGTATCTGCATTAATATTGTAAACAGTACCATCCTTACCTGCTGCTACAGTTGAAATAACAGGAATATAACCCTTTTCAAGTACGTCTTCAATTACTTTTGCATTGATGTTTGTAATCTCACCGACAAGGCCTAAATCGGGTGATAACTGCTCAGCTTCTATCATATGTGAATCAAGTCCGCAAAGACCAATTGCTTCACCTTTATGAGTATAAAGAAGATCCACAAGATCCTTGTTTACCTTACCACAAAGTACCATCTGTACTATATCGATAGTTTCCTGATCGGTATAGCGAAGTCCGTTTACGAACTTGCTTTCCTTACCCACCTTATTCAGCATTGCATTGATTTCAGGACCACCACCGTGTACAAGGACGATTTTAATTCCGCAAAGAGATAAAAGAACTATATCGGACATAACCGCCTGCTTGAGCTCGTTATTTGTCATTGCGTTTCCGCCGTATTTTACAACAACGACTTTATTTGCATATTTCTGTATATAAGGAAGAGCATCACTTAATATCTGTGCTCTGCTTTCGTGTTCCATAGACATTTTCATTTTCCTTTCCCGTTCATTTCTTAGCTTCTGTATTCTGCATTGATCTTTACATACTCATAAGTGAGGTCACAACCCCATGCAACAGATTTTTCAAAGCCGTCGTGAAGATCAACGATAATCACAATTTCATCTTCAGAAAGAATTGCAAACGCCTTATCCTCAGAGAAATCAACGCCTGCACCGTTTTCGCAAACCTTTACCGTACCCTTGTCGGATGAAAGAAGAACCTCTACCTTTGAAATATCAAAGTCACCCTCTGCATATCCGATAGCACATAAAATTCTTCCCCAGTTTGCATCTGCAGCGAATATAGCCGCCTTTAAAAGACTGCTGTTTATTACAGATAAAGCTACGCTTTTTGCTATAGCTTCTGTAGGTGCATTACGAACTACACATTCCATAAGCTTTGTAGCACCTTCACCATCTCTTGCAGTTTCTCTTGCAAGATTCATCATAACTGCATAAAGACCATTGAGGAAAATTTCGTAATTTGCATCTTCAGCAGTAATTTCCTTGTTTTCAGCAAGCCCTGACGCCATAATACATACAGTATCATTAGTAGATGTATCACCATCAACGCTTACCATATTGTAAGTAATTTCTGTAGTACGTTTTAATGCCTTATGAAGAAGTGCGGAATTGATGTTTACGTCAGTTGTAATAAACGCAAGCATTGTAGCCATATTGGGATTTATCATACCGCTACCCTTACTGATACCACCGATATGACATACTTTACCATCAAGTTCAAATTCTACTGCAAGCTCTTTTTTTCTTGTATCAGTTGTCATAATAGCTTCACATGCAAGTGTACTGCCTTCAGCAGATAGGCTCTTTGCAAGTTTTTCAATGTTATTCTTCACAGGGTCAATAGAAAGCTTCTGACCGATAACACCCGTTGAACCTACTATAACATCATTCGTATCAATATCAAGCTGCTCGGCACAAAGCTCACACATCTGCTCTGCAATTTCAATACCGTTAGAATTACAGGTGTTTGCATTACCGCTGTTTACAATAACAGCCTGAGCTATTCCATCTTCAAGGTGCTTTTTAGTAACTGTGATAGGTGCACCCTTTACCTTATTCTGTGTATACATAGCTGCTGCTGTGCATTTCTTTTCACAGCTGATGATAGCTAAATCTCTTTTTGTACTACCAGGCTTAATCCCTACGTTTATTCCGCCTGCAATGAAACCCTTTGCAGCACACACGCCACCATCAACAAGCTTAAAATTATCAAATTCTACCATAATTATTACCTTTCAAATTAAACAAGTCCTGTTGTTTCGTCTATTCCCATCATAATATTAAGGCACTGGACAGCCGCACCGCTCGCGCCCTTGCCTAAATTGTCAAGCCTTGAACAAAGTACTATTCTGTCATCATTTCCGCATACGAATATTTCCATATTATTTCTATCAGAAAGTGTATTTGCGGCTAAAAATCCGTCTTCTAAAACTCCTTCACCCATCTTAGGTGCTACCTTTACAAGTTTCTGACCGTCATAATGCTCGGAGAAAATTTTATGAATATCATCAAGTGAGTATTTCTTAGGTAAAAGTCTTGTGATAATCGGAACAGTTACCACCATACCACTGAAATAATCACAGATAAGAGGATTAAATACCGGCTCATAAGCAAGACCGCTTATCTTCATCATTTCAGGCAGATGCTTATGTGCCTGAGGAAGTGCATACTGTCTGGGACTATTATATTCATAAGGCTTTTCATCACCCTCATAAACTGCAATAGCCTTCTTTCCTGCACCACTATAACCTGATACTGCATGACAAACAACAGGGTAATCAGCAGGAACTATTCCATTGCTTACAAGAGGATACATAAGTGAAGCAAAACCACTTGCATAACATCCGGGAACTGCAACACGATTAGAATTTGCTATCTTTTCTCTGTGTGCCTCTGACAGTTCGGGAAAACCATAAGCCCAATCAGGATTTGTTCTGTGTGCTGTTGAAGCGTCAATAATACGCACTTTATCATTTTCTATAAAAGATACCGCTTCTCTTGAAGCTGCATCAGGTAAACACAAGAATGTAAAATCAGAAGAATTTATAAACTTCTTTCTTTCATCGTTATCTTTACGCTTTTCTTCTGATATTTTAAGTATTTCTATATCGTTTCTTCCTTCAAAACGCTGAAGGATTTTAAGACCCGTAGTACCTTCTTGGCCATCTATATATATTTTTACGCTCATTTGTCTTTTTCACCTTTCTTTTTTTCTGTTCGCAAAATCATTTCGTTAAGAACAACGTCATTCCGCAACCACGCTCATCATTGGGTCTTCGCATAAAACCAAGCTTTTCGTAAAAGCCTTCCTTATCCTTTGCTGACATAAGGTTTATCATTATGGTTTCGCCATTATCCGCTACAGACAAAGCACAATCCATAAGTTTGTTCAGCATTTCTCTGCCTATGCCCATCCCCTGATATTCAGGTCGGACAATAACGTCTGAAATAAAGAACTGATATCCACCGTCACCTACTACTCTTGCAGAACCCACTTCCTTTTCTCCATCAAGAGCAGTAATAGCAAAAACCGAGTTGTTTTTTGCAGCATTAAGCTGCCTTTCCGAAAGTTCGTACCAGCCGACGCTTCGTCTGAATGAATTTATGTCCTTTGGTATTCTGTATTCGTATGTTATCATTAAATATTTATTCCATTCAGTTTATTTTTGAGATCCTCAATCTGCTTTTTAACAGCTTCAGGAGCAGGTCCGCCATCTACGTTTCTCTGCATTACACAGGTATCGAGACTTATTGCATCATAAATGTCGTTATCAAATACGTCGCAAAGCTTTTTATATTCATCTAAAGCAAGCTCTTCAAGTGTTGTATTCTTTTCAATGCAGAGTGCTACAAGTGTACCTGTAATTTTATACGCTGTTCTGAAAGGTAATCCTTTCTTTACAAGATAGTCTGCACAGTCAGTTGCATTGATAAAGCCTTTGGCTGCCGCCATTCTCATATTTTGCTTATTTACGTTCATAGTAGCAAGCATAGGAATAAAGGTAGAAATACAAAGCTTTACTGTATCAACGGCATCGAATATAGCTTCCTTATCTTCCTGCATATCCTTGTTATAAGCTAAAGGAAGTCCCTTCATCATAGAGAGTAATGTCTGTAAATCACCGTACACTCTTCCCGTCTTACCTCTTATAAGCTCGGTAATGTCGGGATTTTTCTTCTGAGGCATAATTGAGCTACCTGTAGAATAAGCATCATCAAGCTCGATAAACTTGAATTCCCAGCTGCACCACATAATTATTTCTTCGGAAAATCTTGAAAGATGCATCATTAAAATAGAAATATCAGAACATAATTCTATGCAGAAATCTCTGTCGGAAACACCATCAAGACTGTTCATTGTAAATTCTCTGAATTTTAAAAGCTCTGCTGTACGCTTTCTGTTAAGGGGATATGTAGTACCCGCAAGTGCACAAGAACCTAAAGGCATTACATCCATTCTGTAAAGACAGTCCTGGAGTCTTGTAAGATCTCGCATCAGCATCTGTGCATACGCCATAAGATGATGAGCAAAAGTTATAGGCTGAGCTCTCTGCAGATGAGTATACCCGGGCATTACCGTTTCGAGATGCTTTTCAGCAATATCTGTTATAGTTACAATAAGCTCTTTTACAAGTGCTTCGATTTCCTTTACTTCATCCTTTAAATAAAGCTTTATATCCACTGCTACCTGATCATTTCTGCTTCGTGCCGTATGCAGACGCTTTCCTGCATCACCTATACGCTCGGTAAGTTCAGCTTCAATAAACATATGAATATCTTCTGCATTGGGGTCAAAGTTAAGTGTGCCATTTTCGATATCCGCTAAAATACCATTCAATCCCTCAATGATGGACTTGCAGTCATCTGTGCTTATAATTCCCTGTTCACTGAGCATTGTAGCATGTGCTACAGATCCCATAATATCGTGTTTATACATTCTGGCATCAAAAGAAATTGAAGAGTTGAAGTCATTTACCTTTGAATCGACCTCTTTCGAAAATCTTCCTGCCCACATCATTTTAGACATATCTTTTCTTTCCTTCCTTATGTTCATATCGCAAAAAGAATATTCTTCCTCCGATATAAATATAAATGCTTTATTTAACAGTTACAAGGGAAAGCCGAAAAAGCTTCCCCTTTGTATCTGAAAACATTAAAATTACTTGTTATTTCTTTCTTCATCAAGAAGTGCCTTAACCTTGATGGGCAGACCGAAGAGATTGATAAAGCCCTTAGAGTCAATCTGGTCATAAACGTCATCTTCACCGAAGGAAGCGAAATCTTCGCTGTAAAGAGTATAGGGAGATGTAACACCGGCATTGATAATGTTGCCCTTGTAGAGCTTTAACTTAACGTCGCCTGTTACTGTTTCCTGTGTCTTGTCAACGAAAGCATCCATAGCTTCTCTTAAAGGTGTGTACCACTGACCGTTGTATACGAGATCTGCATACTTTAATGCAAGACCATACTTGTAGTGCTGTGTTTCCTTATCAAGACAGATTGTTTCTAAAACTTCGTGAGCGTGGTAAAGAATTGTACCACCGGGAGTTTCGTAAACGCCACGTGACTTCATGCCTACAAGTCTGTTTTCAACTACGTCGAAAAGACCGATACCGTTTTCGCCGCCAATCTTATTAAGTGTCTTGATAAGCTTAACGCCGTCCATTTCTTCACCATTTAAAGCGGTGGGGATACCCTTTTCAAAGTGAAGTGTTATATATGTAGCCTTGTCAGGTGCCATTTCGGGAGAAACACCGAGTTCAAGGAAGCCTTCCTTGTTGTATAAAGGCTCGTTTGCAGGATCTTCAAGATCAAGACCTTCATGTGATAAGTGCCAGAGGTTCATATCCTTTGAATAGTTTGTCTCACGTGTAATCTTGATGGGCACGTTGTGAGCTTCTGCATATTCGATTTCCTGCTCTCTTGACTTGATATCCCAAATTCTCCAGGGAGCAATGATTTCAAGATTAGGAGCTAAAGCCTTGATTGTAAGCTCAAAACGCACCTGATCGTTACCCTTACCTGTACAACCATGACAAATTGCATCAGCACCTTCTGCCTTTGCAATTTCAACAAGTCTCTTTGCAATAGGAGGACGTGCGAAAGACGTACCGAGAAGGTAGCCTTCATACTTTGCACCAGCCTTTAACGTGGGGAAAATAAAGTCGTTTACGAATTCATCCTGAATATCTTCAATATAAAGCTTTGTAGCACCTGTCTTCTTAGCTCTTTCTTCAAGGCCCTCGATTTCAGCATCCTGACCTACGTTACCTGCTACACAGATAACCTCACATCCGGGATAGTTTTCATGTAACCAGGGGATGATTATTGATGTATCAAGACCGCCTGAGTATGCAAGAATAATTTTTTTGATTTCTTTTGCCATTTTCTTAACCGTTCCTTTCTATTCATGACAGATTACTCTGTCGTTAATGTGAATTTATCAACACTGTATATTATACACCATTTTACCGTTTTGTCAAGGAATTTTATACAAATTTCCGTATATTATACAGTATATTCTGCATATTATCTGAATTAATCGAATTTTCACGAATTTTTTTAATTGACAAAGTGAAAAAGCGGATATATAATTATATTAATTGAAAATAATAACAGTCGGAGGAATTATGGAAATTCAGGAAAAACTGGAAATTCTGATTAAAAGAAACAACTACAAAAAATCAGATTTCGCCTCAGCAATTGGCATTACATATCGTGCACTTGCAAATTACATAAACGGGAGTCGTTTTCCAAGACAAAAAATACTGAGCGATATGGCAATTCTTCTTGACGTAGATGAAACAGTGCTGACAGACAACAATATATCTCTTTCCCTGTCCCCCGAAGAAAAGCTTTACTTTAACGGTACTTCAGACAGAGAAATACTTAATAATGCAGATGAGGTACTTCTTTCTGTCGAAAAACTACTGACAGAAAAGAAGTTTACAAACGAAGATAAAACAGCTTTCTTTAACTGTATCGCCGAAAAATATTTTGCAGAAAAAGCAAAAAATTCTGATGCACCTATTGACAAAGAACTTTTATCGTGTTACAATACAAACAGTTGAGCAATCATTCAAATGTTGTGAGGTTATTCAATCGCTATGAACAACAAAACAGAAATATGTAAAGTAAATGTCATTCACGACGAGACAGTAAACGCTGTAAAAGCAGAAATGCTTGAAGATAGGCAATTTGAAAAACTCTCGATGTTCTTTAAAGCCATAAGCGACGAGACGAGAATAAAAATACTTTATTCCTTGTCAAAATCCCGTATGTGTGTGTGTGATCTTGCTTCTCTGCTCGGTATGACAGTTTCGGCAATTTCTCACCAGCTGAGAATTCTCAAACAAGCAGAGCTTGTAAAAAGCGAAAAGAACGGAAAGATTGTTTTCTATTCCCTCAGCGACGAACACGTTAATACAGTGTTCAACAATGCACTTGAACATATAATGGAATAAAAATGTTAAGCTATCGAAAGATACGCTTAAATTTTTAAAATTATATTTGAACAATTGCTCAAATATTTGTTTTGTATGGAGGATATTATGGATATTACATTCTATCTTAAAGGACTCGACTGTGCAAATTGTGCGGCAAAAATCGAAAACGCTATCAAAGATTGTGATTTTTCGAAGAATGCTACTCTTAACTTTGTAGCACAGAAACTCACTGTAACCTCAGATTTAAATGATATCGACCTTATAACCAGTAAAGTCAGAAGAATAGTTGCTCATTACGAGCCTGAAGTCGATGTAGTAATAGCTGACAATAAAAGCAAAAAACAAGAAACAAGCTTAATCCCCCAAATGATAAAAATTATCATCTCTGCTCTTTTATTTGCATTAGGACTTATTGTAAGTTTATGTTTTGATAACAATATTACAACAAAAACAATCAGCTATATTCTCTATGGTGTTTCTTACATATCAGTGGCTACTCCTGTAATCGTCGCTACCGTAAAAGCACTTGTATCTAAAAATCTTTTCAACGAAAACACACTTATGTTTATCGCAAGTATTGGGGCAATAGCAATAGGAGAGGTGCACGAAGCAATTGCAGTTATGCTTTTTTATTCTGTAGGTGAGCTTTTCCAGAGTATTGCTGTTGGAAAGTCAAGAAGAAGCATTGCATCATTAATCGGCACTAAACCCGAAACCGCAGATATGCTGATTGACGGAGAATATAAAACTGTTTCTCCATACGATGTACCTGCAGGTTCTGAAATAAGAGTTAAAGTCGGTGAAAAGATACCTCTTGACGGAATAGTTATAAACGGTACTACCCAGATAAACAATTCTGCTATCACAGGAGAAAGCATTCCTATAGATATATCAGAAAACGACGAAGTAAAAGCAGGCGGTATCAATCTGAGCGGTGTTATAACAGTAAAAACAACATTCGCTTTTACAGACAGTACGGTATATAAAATGCTTAAGCTTGTTGAAGAAGCTACCGAAAAGAAAACTAAAACAGAAAATTTTATATCTGTATTTGCTAAATACTATACACCCATTGTTGTCCTTCTTGCATTACTTATTTCCGTTATCCCTCCCTTATTTACGGGTATGGATTTTTCGTCCTGGATACAAAGAGGACTTATATTCCTTGTAGTTTCCTGTCCGTGTGCACTTGTGATTTCTATACCTATGGGATATTTTGCGGGTATAGGAAAAGCTTCATCCGAGAGTATTCTTATTAAAGGCAGCAACTATCTTGAAGCTATATCAAAAGCAAAAACGGTCGTACTTGATAAAACAGGAACAATAACTAACGGCGAATTTGAAATTTCATCAATAAACCCCAAAAATATCTCTGAAGAAGAACTTCTTTGTTATGCAGCATACTGCGAATACAATTCAACTCATCCGATTGCGTTATCTGTAAAGAAAAGATATTCTGGAAAAATACAGATTGACAAAATAGAAAACCACATAGAAATTGCAGGTAAAGGTATTAAAACTGTAATAAACGGCAATGAGTATCTTTGCGGTAACGAAAAATTTTTAAAAGAAAACGGAATTGCTACAGAAAAATCAAACGGTACTTCCCTCTTCCTCGCAGAAAACGGCAGATATCTTGGATATATAGAAATTGCCGACACTCCAAAAGAAACATCGGCAAAAGCTATTGAATTTCTTAAAAGTAAGGGCATTCAAGCAATTATGCTTACAGGCGACAATGAAGCATCAGCAAAACACACAGCGGAGCTTACCGGTATATCGGAATACCACCACAGCCTTTTGCCCGAAGATAAAAGCCGTATACTTTCAGATAAAAAATCACTTTTGAAAAAAGATGAAAAAATAATATTCATCGGTGACGGTATAAACGATGCACCTGTACTTGCAGCTGCTGATATAGGCATTGCAATGGGTAAAAACGGAACAGACAGTGCAATCGAAACCGCTGACGTAGTATTTATGAAAGATGATCTTACACAGCTTGAAACTGCGTATAACATAAGCTGTAAAACCCGCAGAATAATCCTTCAGAACATTATCGCTGCCATTTCTATTAAGATAGTAATTCAAATTTTAAGCGTCATTGGTTTTGCTAATATGTGGATTGCTGTATTTGCAGATGTGGGTGTATCTATTCTCGCTATCCTTAATTCGCTGAGAATACTCAAAGGACAACATAAACACCGCCTGGACAACACTTAATAATACCACTAATTTCAAGATCAGCAAGGCTCTCGCTGAGTGCACCGAAATCTTCTTCAAGAACGGTCATGAGACGATCTATCGTCACCGACTCTTCCTTTTTAATAACCGACAGAACGTTAATTGTAAGTTCCGTCATTTCACTTGTATCAATATCGGAGATTACAGAAGTTACACCTGTGATCTCCTTTTTCTTTTCAACTTTTTCCTTCGATGCTTTCTTTTTCTTCTTCAAATATCGCTTAGGAGTACCGTCATAATAGTCAAGCTTAGGCATTTCCTCGCCTCTTGCTTTGTATACAAATCGCTTTTCAGGAGGAACGACCTTCTTTTCTCTTCTGCGGCGTGGTTTCTCATCATCGTCTTCCGACTTATCCAGTTTTATTTCTTTTTCAGAAGGCATCTCTCTGATCTTCTCTTCAGAAATTATAGTATTTTTATCAACTATTTCTTTGATTACATCCTTCTCTATAAATGACGTTTCTTCTGTTAAGTCATAAACCCCATCATTCCCAAGAGATTCATCAATAATATCATAAGCCTCCTCTTCCCTTACAGCAGATATAACAGAAAAAGAAGAAAGTCTGTTTTTATCAAGATGAGTATCATCTATCAGATCTTTATAAGTTTCATAGTATTCATTTATAACATCATAGAAATCATAAACAGGATTTGCTCCATCTCGTAAAAATTCCACTATCTTCGTGTAATTTTCATCAAGAGTATCGGGAGGCAACATCAAAAACAAATCTCTGTCCTGTTCAAAAGCTCTGTTAGCAGTGTGTATAGTACCGCTTCCGTTATAGCCGCCGACAATGACCGTACCATAAGTCAATCCCGATATAATTCTGTTTCTGAATTTGAAATAACCTCCACAGCATTCTGTATCAGGCAAAAGCTCAGAAATCACTGCACCGCCAGCTTTTTTAATCTGAGCTCTCATTCCGAAAGTATGAGCGGGATATTCGATAGTGTGACCGCAACCCAACACTGCAACTGTTGGTTGGTTTCTCTTTATACATTCACTGTGAGCTATGCTGTCTATTCCATTTGCAAAGCCGCTGACAAGTACGGTTTTACAACCGGCAAGTCCACTGCATATATTGACTGCAAGACGTATTGCATAATTATCCGGTCTTCTTGGACCGACAACCGATAGTGAGAAACTTTTATCAAGGCAGGACAGATTACCTTCTACAAAAAGAACTGTAGGAGGATTGTAAATATTTTTAAGTCTTACGGGATATGTCTTATCATCAATAGTGATAATTGATATATTGTTATTCTTACAGAAATTTATAATACGATCTGAAGTTTCAAGACTTGCTCTTTTAGCGTTTATGACTCTGTTTGACGGAATAAGCGTCATATCTCCTGAGCTTACCCTTTCATAAACAGCCTTTGCTGAACCATAGGCACTTATAATTTCGTGAATTTTAGGGTTACCACCGCCAAAAATCTGCAGCAGATAAATATAATATCTCATATTATCCTCCTGTATGACAAAATGCCACAGAATATCTGTGGCATAAGTCGTTAATCTTATTGATCGTTATCCTGCTTACGAATCTTACCACGCATGATCTTACCACTAACAGTTTTAGGGAGTTCATCAACAAATTCTACGATTCTGGGATACTTATAGGGTGCTGTGTTTTTCTTTACGTATTCCTGAAGTTCTTTTTTCAGTTCTTCGGAGGCTGTATAACCCTTTGCGAGTACGATAGTTGCCTTTACGACCTGTCCTCTTACAGGATGCGGTGCACCTGTTACCGCACATTCTAAAACTGAAGGATGTGCAATAAGGACACTTTCAATTTCAAAGGGGCCTATACGATAGCCACTGGCTTTGATAACATCGTCATTTCTACCTACATACCAGTAATAACCATCTTCATCCTTCCATGCGGTGTCACCTGTGTGATACACACCATCATGCCATGCGTCGCTTGTAATTTCCTCATCCTTGTAATATCCAAGGAAAAGACCATCCTTGCCAACTTCTGCTCTTATTACAATTTCACCTACCTCGCCGACAGGAACAGAATTATCCTCATCGTCAACAAGGTCTACATTGTATAACGGAGAAGGCTTACCCATAGAACCGGGTTTTGGCTCCATTCCCTTGAGGTTTGCAAGTATAGGAGTTGATTCAGTCTGTCCAAAGGCCTCCATAAGCTTAAGTCCTGTATACTGAAGCCACTTATTATAAACCTCAGGGTTCAACGCTTCACCTGCTATACAGGAATACTTAAGATGAGTAAGGTCAAAGTTTTCAAGCCCTTCCTTAATGAAAAATCTGTACATTGTGGGAGGTGCACAGAAGGAAGTAACCTTAAACTGTTCGATTATTCTGAGTACGTCGAGGGGTACAAATTTATCAAAGTCATAAACAAATATACAAGAACCGATTGACATCTGACCATACATCTTACCCCAGGCAGCCTTAGCCCAGCCTGTATCGGAAATAGTGAGGTGAATTCCGTCGGGGTCTACATTCTGCCAGTGTGCAGCTGTCTGAATGTGTGCTAATGCATATCTGTGATTGTGAACAACCATCTTAGGATAGCCTGTTGTACCTGATGTAAAGTAAAGAAGCATCAGATCCTTTGAATCTGTAGGAACACGCTCCATAGTTTCAGGCATCTTCTTTATTTCTTCATCAAAAGAAATCCAGCCATCCTTCTGTCCATTAGCAATAAACTTTGTTAATGTGATGCCGTTTTCCTTTTCCGCTTCTTCAACGTAACCTTCAATATCCATATGGTCGCCTGTACAGATAACCGCTTTTACGTCTGCTCTTTCAAAACGATAGGTAAAATCGTGAGTTGTAAGCAAATGTGTTGCAGGAATACCTATAGCACCAAGCTTTATAAGTGCAATCATAGAAATCCAGAACTGATAGTTTCTTTTAAGTACCAGCATAACGCTGTCACCTTTTTTGATTCCGTATGAAGCAAAAAGGTTTGCAGCTTGGTTTGAAAGCTTAGAAAGATCACCATAAGAAAATCTATGTACGTTTTCCTGGAGATCTACGTGAATGAGTGCTCTTCTGTCAGGCTCAAGCTCTCCGTATTTATCTATAATATCATAACCGAAATTAAAGTTATCAGGGCAATTGATACTGAATTTATTCAGTATTCCGTTTTCGTCAAAGCCCTCTTCAACAAATCTTTTATAATAGTTTTTTACTTGTTCCATCTTAATTCTTTGTCCTTCCTAATATATTATTGTCTAATTTATATCAGTATAGCCAAGAATTTACAATCTGCACCGTTTGTCGCAATCATTCCGTGAGGATTCTTACTATCATAATAAATGCAATCACCCTCGTTGAGTATTTCTATATGCTTACCTATCTGAATTTTGAGAGAACCTGAAAGAATAAAATCCATTTCCTGTCCATCATGCGAAGAAAGGTATATAGGCTTATCCTGCTCTTCCTTTTCATAGGGAGCTGTTACAAGAAGCGGTTCGATGTGCTTATTCTTGAAAAGATATGCTAAATGCTGATATGCAAATCTTCTTCTTCTTTCAATTGGTAATCCTTTGTCCTTACGGACGACAGAATAAGTCTTAAGCTTAGGAGTGACACCTGTAAGAAGCTCTATAAGCTCAATCCCAAGTGCTTCAGCCGCTTCGTTGAGGAAAGAAAGAGAAAAATCCTTTTCCCCATTTTCCAAAGAAATATATTCTTCAACAGATACGCTTGTATCTGCTGCCATCTGCTCTACGGTAATGTCAAGACATTCTCTTGTTGCTTTAAGTCTGTCTGATACATCTTTAATATTATAATCCATAGTAACCTCCGTTTTTATAAACTGCATTAAATTATATTATACCAAACCATCACAAAAAAATCAATAGTTTTCTTATACTGTTATGTAATCTGAAATATCATCAAATATTATTTCACCTATTCCGTTCACGTCCTTTATTTCATTGATGGAAACAAAATCTCCGTTCTTTTCTCTGTATTCAACGATTTTTTGTGCCAACGACTGTGTTATTGAAGGTACAGTCATAAGTTCTTTTACAGTTGCCGTGTTTATATTGACTTTTGACGCTATATCACTTTCCTGCTCTTCTTCAAACTTTGTTCTTTCACCTTCTACGTAAAGCTTGTTCTTTATAAGATTATATGTATCGGTGTCTATTGCAGGAACGTCAAGAAGCTGTCTTATAGTAGTGAACCCACCAATTTTCTCTCTGTAATCAATAATATTACGTGCAAGCTTTCTTCCTATATTCTCTACCTTTGCCAACTCTTCAAAGGTGACAGAATTCAGCTCAATGGCTTCAGGTTCCTTAACCAAATTTTCGGTAGCAGGTGCTGAAATATACGTAATAGCATTATCCTCTTTTATTTTCTCTTCCATTGCACGAATAGCAAAAAGAAAAATAACAAATAAAGCCAATGACGTACCGATGACAACAATAACATATTTCTTACCTTCCGTCATCTGCTCACCGCCTTTTCTTTATTACTTATTGAACTGTTTACAATAGATGTTCACTGCACAACTATCGCATTTAGGAGATCTTGCCGCACAGACAAGTCTGCCATGCCACACGAGTCTATGGCAAAAGCCAAGACTTTCTTCACTTGGAAGTATGAGTGATAACTGTTTTTCAACACTTCCTGCATCCTTTGTCCCATCTGTAAGACCAAGCCTTCCGCTGAGCCTTATAACGTGAGTATCACATACTATTGCAGGCTTTCCGTAAAGATCACCCACAATAAGATTTGCAGTCTTTCGACCTACGCCGGGTAATTTAACAAGTTCTTCTATCGTATCAGGTACAATAGAATTGTATTCTCTTTCAAGCATCTGACACATAGAAACTATATCAGCCGCTTTCGTTTTATATAGTCCGCAGGATTTTATATGCTCTTCTATTTCCGATACATCTGCCCTTGCAAAGCTCTCAATAGTCGGAAACTGCTCAAACATTTCAGGCGTTACCATATTTACTCTTTTATCGGTACATTGTGCAGATAATCTTGTAGCAATAAGCAATTCGTGAGGTTTATTATAAGTGAGAGCACATTTCACTTCAGGATATTCCTTTTTCAAGCCTTCTATAAGTAATTTCACTCGTTGTTTTTTTGTCATTTCTTCACATCACCTCATCCATACTTTAATTATATGTCGGTTTTTGTCGATTGTCAAGGCTTGAAAACTTAAAAATATTCATATGTAGTATGCTTCACGAAGTTACTCACTTCATCGAGCTTAACAACGTAGAAGGCTACAATGCTTTTGCCAACGAGGTAATGAGATATCTCTCTACAAAGGGCATTCTGAAGGAAACATTTGACAGATATGCGGTAGCCTATTCAAGCGAGATAGAGAGCATTGACGAGTTATCAAGCGAAGTTGCGGCAAATGCCGCTGAAGCTCTGATGAAATCAGAAGACTTTCTGAAGGAGCTTTTCACAGATAAGGACTTTATTCAGCATATCGAAGGCACAGAGCTTTGTTGAAAAGGTACTTGCAAAGCTGAAGGAAATCCTCGACTCTATCAAGCAGTTTATGGCAGATGCTACACTTAACCATAAGGTAGCGGAGGTATTTGCAGAGGATACCGAGCAGTTAAACAGAATGGTAAAGCTGTGGACAGATGCCTTCAAGGGTGCGGCTATGTCGGAAGTGCAATCGATTGCAAAAGAAAACACCGATACGGAGAGTAGCGGTGTGAGGTATTCGATAGAAGAGGATGCGGATGGCAACAAGTATGTTGAGGTCGATGAAGATATTTTTGCAAATTCTGATGGTGAGACTATCGCAAAGACAATAGCAAGGGTTATTAAGGATAAATTCAATAATCTGATAGACATACACGGACAGAAATTCAAAATCAATAAGACGACGAACGACGAATGGCGTAGATCTGAAAGAGCTACAATTCTTATGAAAAAATCTCCATCCGTATATTTTGACAAGCTTAGAACTATAGCGAATGCTGATGAATTACTGGAAGCAGCTAATAATTGGATAGGGGAAGCCTTAAAGCATGAAAGAAAAGATAAGATTGTAGAGTTTGCAAGAGGTAATATCAATTTTAAAGTAGGGGACAATGGGTATTCCGCAGACGTCATTGTTGGTATTAGCAGCGATGGTTCCGCTGTGTTATATGATTTAATCGATATCAGAGAAAAAAATATAACAGAGGCACAAGTTACTAAAGCAGAAAAAAACCGCTTACGTAGGCAAGATACCTCTGTTACTGATGAGATTGTACCACAAACGCCTGGAATTGTCAACCCCGATAGCAAAAATTCTTTACCTGAAACCGACAGCAAGGGCAAATTCTCCCTCCCCGAATCCGATACTGCATCCTATGATATCCTCGCAAGAGATAATGTAAGACTACAGAATCAGGTAAAGCATCTTGAAAACGAGATGAAGCTGACCGAAGGTCACAAAATGAGGCCTGAAGCGGTAAGCAAGCTCGCAAGAAAGCTGAAGAAGGATTACTATTCTACGCTTTCTGCCGAGGAGATTGCAGCAGAGCTTACAAAAATCTTTGAGTATATTGCCAATACTGAAAATGCATCAGGTGATATCGCAGGTAAGGCGATGTATTCTCTTGCAAAAAATATTATAAACAAAACAACACCATTTCACCAAACAAAAACGGCTACCAAAACAGTGCTTAAACTGTTCTGATAACCGCATTGGTGATCCACCCGGGAATCGAACCCGGGACACCCTGCTTAAAAGGCAGGTGCTCTGCCGCCTGAGCTAGTGGATCATATTAAATTTTTATTATATTGGATTGCAACGCTTTATATTATACCAAATAAAAACTTGTTTGTCAACACTTTATTTTAAAATTTTGAAAAATTTATATTTAAGATAAATATTTACCGTCTGACCGAATAAAAATCAGTCAGACGGTATTTATCGTGATTGTTTTGAACCCTTATTTACGCCTTAAGTTCAAAAGATTCACAGTCTGTGCAAGACTTCTGTGTGGGGTTTGCTTCGTGTGTGCCTACCTTGATATGATCAAGTGAACAATAGTCAGCACAACCACAGTGATACTTACAGTTTTTGATTGAGCAAGAAATGCTCTTATTTGCGTTTTCTGTATTCATAACAATACTTCCTTTCGATGAAATAAAACATAAAGCTCATCGCCTTATAAGCATATTATAAACAACAAAACCAAAATTATAACTGTAAAATTTAAAGTATATAAGGAAGAATATCAGGAATAGTTTCAACTATATAGTCAGCACCATATTCATCGAACTCTTCTCTGCTTCCGTACCCGCAAAGAACGCAAAGACATTTTATACCGGTTCTTTTTGCACCTAAGATATCATGCATTCTATCCCCTATCATAAGTGCATTTTCTCTGTCTTTTATTTTTGCGTTTTCAAAAACGTATTCAATAACCTGCCACTTTTCATCCCTATTATAGTTGAAATCCGCACCGCCTATAAAATCAAAATATTCCGTTATACCAAAATGATCCAGAATAACTTCTGCAAGCGGTTGAGGTTTTGAGGTAGCAAGATAAACCTTTATTCCATTTTCCTTTAATAAAGAAAGAGTTTCCCTCACTCCATCAATAAGAGCGTTTTCATACACACCCGTAGCAATATAGCGTTCTCTGTATTTTTCTACTGCTTTCTGTGCCTTTTCCTCAGAAAAACCGTAAAATCTCATAAAAGATTCTTTTAACGGCGGACCAATAAATTTTTTTAGTGTAGCTTTGTCACTTTCCTCAATCCCAAAGCTCTTAAGAGAATAAATAACGGATTTTGAAATACCTTCATAAGGATCGGTGAGAGTTCCGTCAAGATCGAACAATGCATATTTATACGCCATTTTTTCTATCCTGTTCTATCAGAATTTTCACAGCCTCAACAGCTGTTTTAATAGCTCTTGCACTGTCGTGGCATACTGTATCGGGCAGTCCTTTTTTCGAACGCTCGAAATTCCATAAAGCAGTAAATACCGCTCCTGCTCTTTTTTGTCTTGCAAGACAAACAGAAAAGATTGAAGCCGCTTCCATCTCCGACGCAAGACACCCGCATTGTACGTATGCGTTCCATCTGTCAGTGAGCATATCAGCTACAGGCATTGTATAAGGCTCTACCTGTCCGTAAAAATTATCCTTGCTCTGTACAACGCCTACGTGACAACGTTTGCCGTCTACATTTTCTGACAAATTATCTGCCGCCGTTTTAAGTGCTGATACAACTTCAAAATCAGCTACTGCGGGATATACTTCGGGAAGGTATTCCTTTGATGTTCCTTCACTTCTAACTGCAGCATTTGCAATGATAACGTCGCCACCTCTGACTTTATCGTAAATCCCACCACACGTTCCTACTCTGATAAAAGTATGAACGCCGCATCTTATAAGTTCTTCAACGGCGATAGCCGCAGAAGGTCCACCAATGCCTGTAGATACAACACTCACCTTTTCGCCAAGTAAAGTACCGGTATAGGTTGTGTATTCTCTGTTTGATACAACAAACCGAGCATCATCAAGAAAAGCTGCTATTTTTTCCACTCTTCCCGGATCACCGGGAAGAATAGCATACTTTCCGACCAGTGTTTCATCCAATTGCACGTGAAACTGAAGTTCACCGGACAGCAATCCCATAAGAAACCTCCAAAAAATTATTTCTTGTTTTTATTATTACTCTTTTTCTTCTGTTCAACCATCGATTTTGTCGTTCCGCCGAGAACAGAAGGTGCAACAGCGTTCTTCTTTGCTTCTCTCTTATCAATTCCCTCGTAGATTTTATTCCAATTACCGAAAATTGCAAGCAGAATAGCAAGGATCGTAATAAGTATAAGAGGAAGATATAACGGTGCACCCGTTCCATCTAACCTTTCATGGAGCACAAATACGCATATCATACCTACAAACGTGAAGGTTGCTGATAATATGTATTTTTTGAACATAACCAAAAAAGCAGGAGGAACATAGCATACCGCAGATAAAACTAACCAAAAAATAATATCGCCCGTTTTATCGGCAAGTATCGGACCCTCAGAACACAAGGTTGATATTGCACCAAGTACGTTAAAAGTAAGTGCAATTACGCCTACTGATATAACAAGTAATACTTTTAAGACTTTTACCAATATTTTCATTTCAGCTATTCCTTTTTCTTAAACTTTTTTCTTTTATGATACCATATTAACAAAAAAATTTCAATAGCAATACGCAAAAGAAATGGAGTTCAAACAGTAAATTTCCCACTGCATAACAGTGGGAAACCTTTTATTCTGTTTTCTCATAGGCATCAATAAATTTAACAAGAAGATCTAAAAATATATCAATGTTTTCTTCGCCAATAATTTCTTTAATTTTGCCCATACGTTTTATTATCTCTTCGTACTTATGTTCAAGCATTTCCTTTCCTTCATCGGTAAGCCTTATGTATGTTACACGCCTGTCATCCTTAAGTATTACACGTTCAACAAAATTCTTATCCTCAAGCTTATTTACAGTCTGAGAAAGATTAGGTCTTGTGTAATCAAGATAGCAATTAAGCTCGCTTAAGGAGAAAAGCTCCGTTTCGGGCTTTTCAGCATTGATTTGCAGCATAGCAAGGAAAATCCCCGATTCACTCTGGTTCATCTGAGGCATAATACCACTTACTTGTTTCTGTTGTGAACTAAGCTTACCGATTGCAAGTATAAGCTTTATAATTTTCTCATCCATCAAATACACCTTCTTTTTTATCCGCAGTTTTTCAATCTTTTTTCTTGCCATCAGTCTGTTTATATGTTATACTGTAAATATTAACTTACTATGAATTTTAAGAAATTTTTATAAAAGAGAGTGTGAATATGAAAAAAAAGGATATAGCAATTATCGGTGGCGGTGCATCAGGACTTGCCGCAGCTATAGCAATAAAAAAATATTCCGACCATAACGTAACAATACTTGAAAAACAAAGCAGAGTCGGTAAAAAAATATTATCTACAGGTAACGGTAGATGTAATCTTACAAATAGTAATATAAGCAAGGACTGCTATAATGGTAACCTTGATTTGCTCGATTTTATTACTTCAGATTATATAAACACCGAAGACTTCTTTGCCGAAATGGGACTTGCCTGCAAAAATGACGGTCAGGGAAGAATATATCCCCACAGTATGGCGGCATCCTCTGTTCTTGATGCTCTGAGATTTACCGTTTCATCAACAGGTACGAATATAATATGTGACTACGATGTAAAAGAAATCAAGCCTCTCAAAAACATCTATGCTATCACAAACGGTGAGCAAACTATAAACGCTGACTGCGTAATTATAGCCACAGGCGGTCGTGCTACACCCTCTCTTGGCAGCGACGGCAGCGGATATAGATTAGCAGAAAAACTCGGTCATACTACCACTAAACTTTTTCCTGCTCTCGCTCCTGTAAGAACTGATATAAATTTTGTAAAAGCATTAAAAGGCCTTCGTACTTCTGCAAAGGCATCGCTTTGCGTAAACAACGAAGTTATTGCGGAGCAAACAGGAGAAGTACAATTTTCAGATGGTGCTTTGTCCGGAATCTGCATTTTCAATCTTTCAGCACTTTCCGCACAGTATATCGGAAAAGCTGAGATCATTCTCGATATTGCTCCTGATTACTCTAAAAAAATCATAGCTGATATGCTATCAGTTACAAAAGCCTCAAGAGAGGCACTTCCATGCGAAGAACTGTTGACAGGTCTTTTTCATAAGCGTATCGGTCAGGCTGTGCTTAAATCCGCTTCTACAAGTTTTAATAGAACCTGTGGAGAGCTTTCAGAAAAGGATATATCAAAAATCTGCGATATTATAAAAAACTGGCGTTTCCCTGTCACCGCTGTTTCTGACTGGTCGCTTGCTCAGGTCACTTCAGGTGGAATCAAAAGTGAAGAGATAACCGATAAATTTGAATCAAAAATAAGAAAAGGCGTATTCTTCTGCGGAGAGATACTCGATATAAACGGAATCTGTGGTGGTTACAACCTCGACTTTGCCTGGAAAAGTGGATATACAGCAGGAAAAAATGCTGCCGACTACATTTATAATATAAAGGAATAAAAATGATAAGATACTCTAACATAACCGCTCCTCTTGAATATAACGACGGATGGTTAAGACTATACCTTGCACAAAAAATGAAAATATCCGTTTCAGATATCAAAAGCATAACGCTTGTAAAAAAATCTGTAGATGCAAGAAAGAAATCAGACGTAGTATTTGTTCTGTCCGTAAACATTTCCGTAAAAAATGAAACGGAAGTTTTGAAAAAGAATAAACATAACAAAAACATTTCCTATATAAAAAAAGAGAAGTATCTGTTGCCTTTAACCGCAACACTCCCCAAGCGTCCTGTAGTAGTAGGCTTTGGTCCATCGGGAATGTTTGCTGCTTTATATCTTGCCCAGTGTGGAGTAAAACCCATTGTTCTCGAAAGAGGCTCAGACGTTGATACGAGAACTGAAAAAGTCCGTAAGTTCTGGGAAAAAGGAGAGCTTGATACTGAGTGCAATGTTCAGTTTGGCGAAGGCGGTGCAGGTACGTTTTCAGACGGCAAACTGAACACAGGAGTTAATAACCCATTATCCAGAATAGTTTTTAATGAACTTGTACGACACGGTGCACCTTCAGAAATTCTCTATGAAGCAAAGCCTCACATTGGCACAGATAAACTCTCTGAAACTGTTAAAAATATCAGAAAAGATATTATTTCTATGGGAGGAGAAGTAATATTTGATGCTAAATACCTTGATTATAAAGAAAATAACGGCAGAATATCTGCCGTTATCTATGAGAAGGAAAATAAAGAATATGTAATTGATACAGATAGCCTTATCCTTGCAACAGGTCACAGTGCAAGAGATGTATTTTACTCTCTTAACAATAAAGGCATTCTTCTTATTCCTAAAAACTTCTCTGTGGGAGTCAGAATTGAGCATACACAGGAAGAGCTTAACAAAGCGATGTACGGAGAATTTTACAATCACCCTGCTCTTGGTGCAGCCGACTATAAAATTTCAGTACACGATAAAAACGGCAGAGGAATTTACTCTTTCTGTATGTGCCCAGGCGGAAGCGTTGTCGCATCTTCATCCGAAAAAAGCACTATTGTTACAAACGGGATGAGTATGTTTTCACGTAATGGACAAAACGCCAATAGTGCTATACTTGTCGGTATAACCCCTGATGATTTCGGGACAAACGCTCTTGACGGAATCGTTTTTCAGGAAAAGATAGAGGAAACTGCGTTTATTGTCGCTGGTAAAAACTATAAAGCACCCTGCTGTAAAGTCGGCGATTTTCTGAACGGTCGAATAACAGAAGGCTTTCACGATGTAAAACCGACCTACAGACCAGGTGTTACACCTACTTTACCTGATAAGTATCTACCTGAGTTTGTGTGTGATGCACTTAAATTTGCTATTCCTGAATTTGGCAGAAAGATAAGCTGCTTTAGAAATCCTGACGCACTTATAACAGGACCGGAAACAAGAAGCTCATCCCCTGTCCGCATTGTCAGAAACGAAAAATTATACATTGACAAGATAAAAGGGCTATATCCCGCCGGAGAAGGTGCAGGTTATGCAGGCGGTATAATTACCGCCGCTATGGATGGCATCAAGTGTGCTATGGCCGTTGTTGGCAGATAGCTATATATACATCTTTTCCATTTCTTTTTTCAGTTGTTTTATAATCCGTTTTTCAAGTCTTGAAATATAACTTTGAGATATACCGATTATATCAGCTACCTCTTTCTGAGTTTTTTCTTGTCTGTTGTTAAGCCCGAAACGCATCTCCATTATAAGCTTTTCTCTTTCATCAAGCTTCTCAACAGCCTCATGCAAAAGTTTCTTTTCAACTTCGTTTTCTATATTAACGCTGACGACGTCGTCATCGGTCCCAAGTATATCAGACAGCAGAAGCTCGTTTCCATCCCAATCCACATTAAGCGGTTCGTCTATGGAAACCTCACACTTCTGCTGATTTGTTTTTCTCAGATACATAAGTATCTCATTCTCAATACATCTTGAAGCGTATGTTGCAAGCTTTATATTCTTTTCGGCACTGAAGGTATTAACTGCTTTTATGAGCCCTATTGAGCCTATAGAAATAAGATCCTCTATCCCAATTCCCGTGCTGTCAAATTTCTTTGCAATATAAACGACAAGCCTTAAATTATGTACAATGAGTTTTTCTCTTGCTAATTCAAAGTCTGTAGAAAGCATCGAAATCACTCGCATCTCCTCCTCTTTTGAAAGTGGAGGAGGCAAAGATTCAGAACCATTTATGTAATCCACCTCAGAAAGCTTTAAAATTCCGATTTTCAAAAGTAGCCTTGTCAATAGTATTTTTATGCATTTCATAGCCTTTAATCTCCTTTTTATACTAAAATCTTCGGATTGAAAATTGCATCATATTCCTGATCAGAATTATCGATCACCCCTATAAGTGCCTTTACATTATAAGAACAGTGCTCTTCCTTTATAATAACTCTGTCAACTCTAAAAGCGTATACAAAGCCTATCCCTGCCACCGTGGAAAATGGCAGTAGTCGAACTCCTTTCATATCAGTTATATCGATGTCTTTTATTTCGTTTGATAGGTTTTTAAGACATTCGGGAATAATATCCATACAGTTTTCTTTTTTACAGATAATAATGGGTGTACCACTGAAGTAATCAACTAGACCGTTCGCCGTATCAGAAAGAGCGGAAAGCGTTATAACCGACCCATTGTTATGTATTTCTATAAAATATTTTTTGTCAGCTTTTCCATTCCTGTCAAGGAAAAATCTGATTCCTTTTATTACGAAATATGCAATAGAAGTGGAAAGAATAATGGTCATCCCATCTATATCAAAATACAGCGCTCCGTTGCAATAAAACATATCAAGCGGTGCAACAAACAACCATAAGCAAAGCATAAGTCCCGCAAAAACAAAGTTTACAAGAAGCAAAAAAACCGTATTTTTAAATATTTCTTTAACTCCCATAGCAACAGCAGAAATTATAACACACGAAATGAGCTTTATTACGGTGCTCAATAGCACGCTGTCATCAGGCAAAAAAATAACAAAAGAAAATATTCCACCTATTACCGATGCTATTATTATTCTGATTCTTGAAATATTTTTATGGGTAAAAATGCATACTGATAAAAGTTCAAAATATGTAACGTAAAGATTTATCAGAAACAGCACATCAATGTAAACTACCATATCCATTCCCCTTGTCTATTATAATTCACAGAAGGTAAAAAATTTGTCGCATTGGGTATGGCGGATTGTCTTTAGCTGTCATAAAACAAAAAATTTACCCGACTGCATTACAGTCGGGTGTTAGTATTACATTTATTGTTTTGTTCTGTTCAACAGTTCTTCCGCATTTTCAAGCGAAATCTCACTTTCTTCATCACCTGAAATAATACGGGCAATCTCTCTTTTTCTTCCTTCAAAATCAAGAGTTTTTATATCTGTATACGTGCGACTTTCATCGCTGGATTTACTTATAAGCAGGTGTGTATCTGCCATAGCCGCAATCTGTGCAAGATGTGTAACACAGAGAATCTGACGACTCCTGCCGACTTCATAAAGCTTTGTTCCTACCTTATGTGCTGCTCTGCCGCTGATACCAGTATCAATTTCATCAAAAATCATCGTTCCGATATCGTCACAACTTGCAAGCACGGTCTTAATGGCGAGCATAATACGGGATAGTTCACCGCCTGAAGCAATCTTGCTCATTGGTTTCAGTTCCTCCCCCTTGTTTACAGATATAAGCATTTCAACCATATCCATGCCATTCATCGTAACCTTATCCTGAGTTATATCAAATATAAGGCGAATGTCAGGCATATCAAGAAAAGTAAGCTCTTCAGATATTCTTTTTGCTAGTTCATCGGCGGCTTCTTTTCTGCGTTTAGTAAGCTCTGAGCCAAGTTTTTTCAATTTTTCACCGATTTCTTTTTTCTGCTGCGAAAGCTTTTCTAAAATATCCTCACTGTTATTTATCGTATAAAGCTCCTGACGCCATTCTTCTGCAATTTCAATAAGCTCAGGAATATCCATTTTATATTTTCTTTTCATACGAAGAATATCACTTAATCTTTCTTCGTATTTAGAAAGCAGCTTAGCAGAATCTTCGTTATCTGACTGAAATTTAGAAGAAATCTCTGCTCTGACATCTTCTAAATCAATAAGCATATCAGAAATACGCTTTTCTAAATCCGAAAACTCCGGTATAATGTCACAAAGCGATGCAACATTTCCTTTCGCCCTCTGAAGAAGCGTATAGGCACCTGTTTCATCTTCATCACCTGAGATAGCCTGCACAGCTCCATAAAGATTATCTTCGATATACTCAGCATTTCTGAGTTCATCTATTTTTTTGTTTACCTTATCTTCCTCATCATTTTGGAATTTATATTCATCAAGTTCAGAAAGTCGTTCTGACAGAACGTCGGCTCTTTCTGTCTGTCTACGGGATGTATCAGATACTTCTTTTATTTTTCTTGAAACAGACGAAAACTCCTTGAACACAGTTCTGTATTCAGATAAAAGTTCTCCGATTGCAGCATAATTGTCAAGAATTTCTCTTTGTTTGTCACAACTCATTAATAATTGATTGTCATGCTGACCGTGAATATTGATAAGTTCGCTTGCAATTTCTCTGAGAGTGGCTACTGTTGCAGTCCTTCCATTTATTCTTGCAACACTTTTCCCATCTATTGTAATTTCCCTTTGCAGCAAAAGTTCATCTTCTGCGTTAAATCCATACTCAGAAAGCTTTACGTTCACTTTTTCGGGTATATCATCGAAAAGCCCTATTACAACTGCTTTTTCTGCACCAAAACGAACAATATCCTTGCTTACTCTGCCACCAAGGATAGCATTTATACCACCTATAAGTATACTTTTACCTGCACCTGTTTCACCGGTAAATACATTCATCTTATCACCAAAGGTTATCGACGCTTTTTCGATAACAGCAAGATTTTCAATTGACAATTCTCTCAGCAAAACGCCGACCTCCTTTTTTATACGATCTCTTTAAGCTTTTTACAAAGTAATTTGGCATCTGATTCTGTTCGTGTAAGCACAAAAATCGTGTCATCACCTGCGATAGTTCCGACTACATAAGATAAATTCATCATATCTATACCTGCACAGGCGGCATTTGCAAGGCCTGAATGACACCTTATCGAAACGATATTCATTGCGTAGTCAATGGAAACGACCGCTTCTGAAATAATATTGTGAAATCTCACAGTATGTACTTTGCTTGCTTTTGCGTAGCAATTTACACCTGTTTCACTAACAGCTTTTTCTATATTGAGTTCATTTATATCTCTTGAAACAGTCGCCTGAGTAACGTTATATCCACGATCCTTTAAAAGTGTCAAAAGCATTTCCTGAGTTTCTATTTCATAAGTAGATATTAGCTTTAATATTTCTGCTTGTCTTTTCTTTTTCATATTTTGCCTCTTAGTATGCGACTATTTAAGCGGTGCCATAAGCTTATTATGTACAGCATTATAAAAGCTTCCGCCGTCAATATCTACAAGTTTTAACAAAAGTGCAGATTTTTTTATCTTAACGCAATCGTTTTCTTCAAATTTCAGATCATCATCACCATCCACATTGAAGATGACCCCACTGTCCTCATAACCTTTAAATTTTACGGTAATTTCACTGTCCGAAGAAAAAATCATCGGTCTTCCGAATAAAGAATGTGCACACAAAGGAGTGAATTCAATACACTTGGCATCCGGTGCAATTATCGGTCCTCCGGCAGATAACGAATAAGCTGTAGAACCTGTTGGGGTGCTGAAAATAATTCCGTCAGCTCTTATTTTCGACACTTCATAACCATCTACACTGACACAAAATTCGGGTAATTTTGCATATCTGTTTTTTGTAAATACCACATCGTTAACCGCTATATAAGTATCATCGTTATTACTGTGACTTACTTCAAATAACATTCGTTCACTGATACTGTATTCCATGGTTTTCAGTTTTCCTAATTTTTCTGTTTCATCTGACTCGATGGCTGTCATAAAACCAAGTCTTCCGGTGTTTATACCAAGTAGCGGTTTTTCGTATTTCGCTGCGTATCTGCCCCACTTGATAATAGTTCCATCGCCGCCTACCGTAATGATCATATCGCATTCTTTTAAAAGGTCTTCTTTTTCACCAAAAACAATTCCACTGTAAATAAAGCCATCTCTATAATCCTTATCTAGCATGGGAATAAAACCGATAGATAAAAGCTTATTGCATACAGCGTCAACTGTCTTTCTGCTTTTTTCCTTTGAAAAACTAGCACAGATGAATATTTTCATCGGATTTCTCCTTTCTTAAGATAAATAAGATATTCTGTATTTCCGTCACCACCACTTATAGGTGACTCGATAAGTCCGACAACACTAAACCCACAAACTACAGCGAACTGCTTTATATCCTCACAAACTTTTACTCTTACCTTCTCATCTCTAACTATTCCCTTTTTATTGAGATTTGATTTTCCTGCTTCAAATTGCGGCTTTATAAGTGCAACAAGACTACCTTTTCCTACAAGTAATCTGAATGCCGATGGTAAAACCAGTTTGAGTGATATAAAAGAGACGTCAATACTTATAAAATCAACCAACGGTATTTCATTAGTTACTTTTCTTATATCAGTCTTTTCCATCGAAACAACTCTACTGTCATTTCTTAGCTTTTCATCAAGCTGATCGCTGCCTACATCAACAGCGTATACCTTGTTCGCACCATTCTGGAGCATACAGTCAGTAAATCCTCCTGTAGAAGCACCAATGTCAACACACAGCTTATCTTTAAGATCTATTTCAAAGAACTCTATTGCTTTTTCCAACTTCAGCCCGCCTCTGCCTACGTACTTCGGCATATCACCCGTTACTTCTATTTTATCCGACTCAGAAACGATAAAAGATGATTTGGTGCAAACTTTTCCATTTACGCTAATCTTGCCTTCTATTATCATCTTTGCAGCAACGCTTCTGCTCTTTACTATTTTATTGTCGGATAAATATAGGTCAAGTCTGGTCTGCATTTTACTCTCCGATTATTTCTTTCATACTTTCATAATCAAGTTTGGCAATTTTAAGCTGATTTTGCACAGTATTATGCGGTATAAATCCCTTTACAGCAGTAATTTTAACATTACCTCTATGACCTCTTTGCATAAGAAGTGAACATATTTTTTCTGATATTGAGCCACTTACAGATGCTTCCTCAAAAAAGAAAACCTCATCATAATTTAAAAGGATATCTATAATTTTGTCATCTATGGGATAAATCCTCACCGCCTGAAGAATATCAGCTTTATCTGACAATCTGACTGCATTTGCAGTAATTCTACCATAGGTAAAAATCACCTTTTTATTACCACCCGATATATGTCTGTAACTATAATACTCATTTGCTTCGCTATCGTATAAAGAAGAACCTCTTGGATATCTCAAAACAGCTATACCATTTTCCTCATAAAGTGCTTTGTTTAAGCAAAAAGAAAGCTCTTTGTTATCAGACGGCGAATAAATTACTGCACCGGGTATAGAAGAAAGCATCGGCACATCAAACATACCGTGATGTGTTTCTCCGTCTTCACCTACAAATCCAGCCCTGTCTACTGCTAAAACTATATGCTTCTTTTCTATAGAGCAATCGTGGATAAGCTGGTCATAACTTCTTTGTAAAAAGGATGAATAAACAGCAAAGACCGGGAGTTTTCCCCCCGCTGCAAGTCCCGCACAATATGTGACGGCATGCTCCTCAGCTATACCAACATCAGTAAAACGTTCAGGAAATTCTTTATAGAAATACTGAAGTCCTGTTCCGTATTTCATAGCGGCAGTAACTGCACATATTCTGTCATCATCTCGCGCTATATTGCAAAGCTCCTTTCCAAAATGATCTGTAAAGGTTTCGCAATTTGTCACCAATGCATTTTGAGGCGATAAGCCGTGATACTCTCCCGAATTTTCCTCAGCAGGGGCATATCCTTTGCCTTTTTTTGTATAAACATGAACAAGGCAAGGGCGTTTCATCATTTTCGCAACTGACAAAGCTTCTGTAAGCTCTTCAAGATTATGACCATCAATAGGCCCTAAATACTTAAAGCCGAGATTTTCAAACAAATTACTCTGATATAAAGCAAACTTCAACATTCTCTTGGTATTTCTTGCAGCACTACCAAGTGTTTTTCCGATTATCGGAGTGCTTTCAAGAATATTCTTTACTGAGTTTTTAGTCTTATAATATTTCTGTGTCGATTTCATTTGTGCAAGATATAAAGCGAGTGCTCCTGTATTTTTAGAAATCGACATCTCATTTTCATTAAGAATTACAACTAAATTACAATCAGTTTTTCCGGCATTATTTAACCCCTCATAAGCCTCTCCGCCTGTAAGAGCACCATCGCCTATAACAGCTACAACACTATGATCATCATTATCAAGTTGCATCGCCTTAGCTATACCAAGTGCAGCTGAGATTGATATACTGCTATGTCCTCCTATAAAGCTGTCGTGCTCCGATTCTTCATTTTTTGGAAAACCTGATAAACCATTCTCGCTACGAAGTGTGTTAAGCTTTTTAGCTCTTCCTGTAATTATTTTATGTGTGTACGCCTGATGTCCAACATCGAAGACAAATTTATCTTTTGGCGTAGTAAAAACCGAATGCATGGCTACAATAAGCTCAACCGTACCCAAATTGGATGCAAGATGGCCTCCTGTATTGGTTACGGTTTTAACTAAAAGATGTCTGATTTGTGAGCAAAGGACACGTCTTTGTTCCACGTTGAGCTTTTTTATGTAGTCTGCAGAAATATTATTTTTTAATAACAATATAAAAATCTCCTGAAATATTACAGCATTAAACTACAACTATCGGTACTGCCATTGCAACAAGTATGCCGAGTAAAGCACCGCAAAGAACTTCTAAAGGTGTGTGACCAAGGAATTCTTTAAGATCCTTGTTTTCTTCTGCATTATTATCTGCAAATTCATCAACACTATCGTCAAATTTATCCATATATTCTTCATCAAGCTCATTAACTACTCTACGAAGCTTATTGATTTCTTTTGCATGAAGACCTGCCGCACGCCTAACACCGGTAGCATCGTACATTACTACTATCGCTAAAATCATAGCAAGTGCAAATTCTACCGAGCATATACCGCACACCCTGCAGGTTGCCATAGCCGTAGAGCAAACACACGCTGAATGTGCCGACGGCATACCGCCTGCACCTGTGAGTCTTTCTGCACAGAATTTCTTTGATGTAATAAAGTATAATAAGGTTTTGATAACCTGTGCAAGAAACCAGCTTGCTATAGCTATTACCAGAACCACATTTATCTGATCTGTTCTCATATTTTACCTACTTTTTTCTTCCCAATAATATATTTGTAAGCATTGTAAGGAATTCATTGTTTTCAAAACATTCAAGTGACTTCATAGCTTTCTCTGTGTATTCCTTAGCAAGCTTTTTTGCCTCGTCTAAACCAATAAGAGTTACCATTGTATTCTTGTTCTGCTTTTCATCACTTCCTACAGGCTTTCCAAGAGTTTCCTTATCGGACGTAACATCAAGAATATCGTCTATTATCTGAAATGCAATACCTAAATTATAGGCATAGTCGTATGCGGCTGCTTTTTTATTTTCATCAGCGTTCGCCGCTATACATCCCATAAGAGATGACGCAATAATAAGCTGAGAGGTTTTATAAGAATACATTTTCAACAAAAGAGTTGTATCCTTTATATCACCGTTTATGTCCACTACCTGACCACCTGTCATTTTATAAGAACATTCGCTTAGTATCTTCACCATTTCCTTTACCTTTACAGGAGCGAGATGCGACGATGCTAACACGTCAAAAGCTTCTATGGTGAGGGCGTCACCTGCAAGCAATGCAGTAGCTTCGCCATAAGCCTTATGACAACTGGGTTTTCCTCTTCGCATATCGTCGTCATCCATACAAGGTAAATCATCATGAATAAGAGAAAACGTGTGAATCATTTCTATTGCGAGCGCCGCAGGAACGGCGTCTGTAATATCTCCACCACACACTCTGCAGAATTCATAAACAAGAAGCGGTCTTATCCTTTTTCCCCCTGCAGCAAGACTATATGCAGATGCTTGAGAGAGGGATATATAATCAGCACTTTTCTCATTAAGCTTTGTTATATATTCTTGTAATTTCTCTTCGAAATAAGATGTATAAAACTTCATTACATCCTGAAACTGCGTATCTGAAGAAGGATAGCCGTTTTTATTAAGTTTCATCTGTTTACTGTCCTTTCCTTCCGACAATCCTCAGATTTCATCGTAATTCTGAACTGTGAGCTTTGCATCGGCAATATACTTTCTGCAATATGCTACTAATTCAACGGCTTCTTTATAATATTTCATAGAATTGTCAAGAGTAATATCCGGCTTTTCCATTTCCGCGGATATTTCATCAAGTCTCTTCATAGCGGTTTCAAAACTCATTCTAAACTTCCTCTTTTTTTGTAATCGTTTGTACAACAGCATCAAAACTACCATCAGATACTGTAATTTTAACTATATCTCCATCGACAATATCATTTACCGAATGAATTATACTTCCCTGCTTTTCAGTAAACGCGTATCCTCTTTTGAGCACGGTCATCGGATTTAGTGCTGAAATATATTCAGTTTTATTATCAAGAAGCGTCTCATATTTTCTTATGCATCCATGCACAGATGCGTATATATTTTTTTCAATAAGTTCCAGCTCTCTGTTATAAGCATCAAGCTTTTTTACAGGAGTCAGAGACGTTATATGTTTTTCAATATTATCAAGCTTATCGCTATAATCATCAAATCGATATAAAATAGTGTTTTTGATAAAATCAAAATCAGATGTTACTTTTGCTAAAAGTTCACCTATTGTTACCGATGTTGCAAGTTCTGCCGCAGCTGATGGTGTAGGTGCCCGCTTATCCGCGACAAAATCGGAAATAGTAGTATCTGTTTCGTGTCCTACAGCGGAGATAGTCGGTATACGACTTTTAAACAAAGCTTTGGCATATTCAATATCGTTAAAAGCAGATAAATCTTCAGCCGAACCTCCGCCTCTTCCGATTATAATAACATCTGCATCGGTATTCTGAGCAGCTTCTATTCCCTTTATCAAAGACTGCGGAGCAGTTACTCCCTGTACTGTAACAGGGATAACTATAACCTTCACAATGGGCAGTCGTCTTGAAAGAATATTTAGCATATCCTGTAATGCCGCACCCTTTATAGCTGTTATTATACATATCTTCTGAGGAACTACAGGAATATCCCTTTTCTGAGAAAAATACCCTTCCTTTTCAAGAGTTTGTTTTGCCTGCTCAAAAGCAAGATACATTTCTCCGATTCCCTGCGGCATTATCTCAGTTATATAAAGCTGATTTGCTCCATCTCGTTCAAAGACACCTACAGACGCATGAACAAGTACTCTCATTCCGCTCTGTGGCATAAACTTCAGTTTTGCAGCGTAACCGGCGAACATCACACATTTTATCGATGATGTTTCATCCTTCAATGTAAAATATATATGCCCCGATACCTGATGTAATGTAAAATTTGATATTTCTCCGTTTACATAGACATCATTTAGTGCTTTATCCCCCTTGACAAGAGTAGCAAGCCTTCTATTGATCTGCGAAACTGTAACAGTAAAAATATCAGGCATCCTTATTTTTATCCTTTAAATAGGAGTTAAGCACACCGTTTATAAAACTCACATCGTTTTTTTCAGCATATTCTTTTGAAAATTCAACAGCCTCGTTTATTGCTACCTTGTCGGGAACATTGTCACAGTACTTCATCTCATAAATCGCTATTTTCATAATAACCATATTTATTACTGAAATTCTGTCTACCGACCTTGAAGGAGAATAACCTGAGATTATCTGTGTAAGCTCGTCATTATGTTCTATTACTCCGTTTACAAGCTTTACGGAATCCTTTGTATGCAAAAGTTCAAAGGTTTCTTCGCAGTCTTCTATTATCTCCTGAAGCGTGCCTGAATTAAGCTGCATCTGAAAAAGAATAAGCAAAGCAGCTTCTCTCATCTCGTGTCTTGTTAGTTTTCTGTCGTTCATCAATAATTATGTTCCTTAAATATTATTCAGTCGGATTGCTGAGCATAATATCAGCAATCTTTACATTTACCTTAGATACTGTAACGTTAGCCATATTCTGAATAGCAGACTTTACACTCTTCTGTACTGCCTGTGCTACCGCACTCGCCTTGTAACCCTGAAGAACGATAATGCTCACAGTTATCTCTACCGCTTCATTTTTAAGTACAGCTTTAACCGGAGACATAAACTTTCCTGCAATCTGAACCCCCTTGTCATTTACAACAAGGCGTTCTCCCTCAGACGCCACTCCCTTTATTTCCGTAGCAGCAACTTCTGCTATTTTTACCAATACTTCGTTAGAAATCTTAAGGCTTGCTGTTGAACGGGTAATCTTATCTGTCATTATAATTTCATCCTTTCTGATTAACTCTTCGAAAGTTTGTTTATACCGTATAGCAATTGCAAAAAATAAACCGATTTTCCATTTTTTGTTACTATACAACCATCATAATAATTATACACCAAAAAAGAATAAAATACAAGTGTTTAAAGAATTTTTTATGAATACATTTTTCCGAACTCTGAATTATCATCTAACAGCAAACTCACCGCAACAAGTGTCATAACTCCATACACACTCTCGCCTTCAAAAATTGGTCTGGGTATTTCAAAAGGCTGCACCTCTTTCCCTGACAAAGAAGTCAATTTACGATTAAGAGAAACCGTAAGGAAGTCATCAGTCAGGCTTGTGTATGAAAAGGTGTCCATAGCAGAGCACCCGCATGTGATAACGGGTAATGAACAACATAATAAGCTATCCATTTGTATATCAGATTCCGAATTAGCAATAACATAGGAAAAATTCTGATGTCTGATTCGTTTGTAATCAGATATTCCACCAAGGACGACTATGCCATTTTCAAAAGTCATCTTATCAACATCTTCAACCAATATTATATTTATAGGTTTCCCTTCTCCTGAAGCCCAAAGTCCTCGACTTGTAAATCGTCTTACATAAAAACTTTTCTGAAGACCTGTTGCAATGTAAGAATAAAGTTTATTATCATCATCAATGACAACTATATCTATCACAATCATCACCTCAATATAATATCTGCCGACCTGTGACGATATATGCACATAACAAAAATATCCTCCTGATTTCAGGAGGATACTCAGAGTGACTTGATTTTAGCGACGTTCAACAATGAATTTCATTGCTGTACGATCTTCGCCATCGATATTAACTGTTGTAAATGCAGGTATACAAACAATATCATCACCTGATAAGGCCATATAGCTTCTCGAAATAGCAATAGCCTTTACAGCCTGGTTAGACGCTCCCGCCCCAACTGCCTGTACCTCAACCTCTCCGTTTTCACGGATTACTGCGGCGATAGCTCCTGCAACTGACTTAGGAACAGATTTAGCCGAAACCTTAACAACTTCCATTTTTCTTACCCTCCATATAATTTAAAAAATAAATAATGTAAAAATTTTATCAGCATTTAATTCTTTTTATCGAACTGCAAATGCCGCTTTTTTCATCAATTTCAAGTACGACACCGCAAACGAACTGCTCTCCTTGTGCGTAATCGTAGCGTTGCGGATAGCCTGTTATCATATTGTTTATGATAATCTCCTTCTTTATGCCAAGGACAGAATCTATAACACCCGTCATTCCGACGTCAGTTATGTAACCCGTATGATTACCAAGTATCTCCTCATCCGCCGTCTGTACATGAGTATGAGTACCTAACACAGCAGATACTCTGCCTGCGAGATAATGCCCCATCGCTCTTTTCTCAGAAGTGGCCTCAGCATGAAAATCCACAATTATCGTTTTAGCTTTTATCTCATCTAAAATTCTGTCGATACAGAAAAAAGGATTCTCAAGATTCTGCATATAGACTGTACCAAGCAGATTTATAACTGCAACCGAGTACGACCCGAAATCAAGCACCGTGTATCCTTTTCCGACAACAGTATCAGGATAATTTGCAGGACGAAGAACAATATCGCTTTCTTCATAAAAAGCATCCATTTCTTTTCTTCTGAAACAATGATTACCCGTGGTTATAACATCTATTCCGCTATCAAGGAGATATCTTGCAGTAACAGGTGTTATTCCATTTCCGTCCGCTGAATTTTCCCCGTTGACTATTACTATCTTTGCATTATATTCTTTTTTCAGTTTCGGAAGCTTATCTCTGAGGTTAGAACAGGATTTTTGACCCACTACATCCCCGATAAACAATATGTTCAATATAGCACACCCTAATCTTAAAAATAAGGCGACTGCAGCAAAACAGTCGCCTATAGTGCGGTTTTAAAGCCTTATGGCCTAATCACAAGCATATAAATTCAGTCATCTGTTGTTGCAATGAAAAGTATTTTGTTGGTTATTATGAATTTATTCACTTTTTAATTATAACAAAACAATTCAAAAAAAGCAAGATGTTTTGTTATAAATTTTCGGATTTTACTTAACAACTTAGTAAGAGGATATCGCACTTCTCTGCAGATAAGTAACTATACCATCTACAATAGCCTGAGCAATTCCTTCCTGATGATTGGGATCTGCAAGTGCCATTGCATCTTCGTAATTACTTACAAATCCCATTTCAAGAAGAACTGACGGGAAATCCTGCTGCTTTGTTGTCCACATATAGCTGTACATATCTCCTCTGTTGCAGTCTTTGCCATCGTAATATACGTTATTTGTAAAATAGGATGAAACACTGTTAGTAATCGCTTCAGCAAGCGGCTGAGAATAAGATGTATAATAATAACACTCGGTACCTCTTGCACTTTCAGAACCAGCCTTATTTGAATGGATGGCAAGATACAGATCGCATCCATAATCTCTTGCGTAGTAAGGTCGTCTTATAGTATCAAAGAAGTAATTCTCAGTCTGGAGTCTTACTACGTTCACTCCTCTTGCTTTAAGCTTTGCTTCAACAAGCTTTGCAACAGCAAGATTAGCACCCGCTTCTTCAATATGACCTATAGCACCGGGATCGTTCCATTCATACTCAGTCTTACCATGACCGGGATCTATAACTACCGTCATATTGGTTATGTCATTGGTCAGAATCTGGAATTTGAAGTTAAGATTTCCTTCTTCATCATACGTTGCACTATTACCTGCATAAACTCCCGGCTGTCTTAATTTTAATACAAGTCTGAATTTCGGTATATCTCCTACTATAACCTGCTCCCACTTTCCTGCACTGAATACAGAGCAGTTTTCAAACGAAGGCAGTGCTGTTACAGACGTAACGTTATCAAAAGTAATATAGATGTAATCAGCGGTAAAATCATCGAGATAGAAATCACCATCATATCCTGAATAATATTCGTTACCTATAGGCGTTACAGTAAACGTTATCCTATCTTCGAGCTTCATCGAAATAATCGAATCCCCGCCCATATTACCTATCGAATTAACATAAAGCGGATTTTGTCCTAATCCTACACCTTCAACAAGCTCACAGTCTTCTGCAAGGAAACGCTTGCCTGATAGGGTCGTGTAGTACTCATCCCAGCCACCATCATAATAATCAAGCGTACCTTCAGGCAACTGACCGCAATCGGGAGGATTTACAGAGTCCGTGTTATATCCATCGAAAATATATGCAAAATTCTTGTTAATCTTTATAAAAGATACCTGCTTGTCTTCGGTTATACCGGCTGACAAAGTACCAACTATCTCGCCTGTTCCGAAAGAGCTCTGATCTTCCGGAATTTCTGTTTCTATCTTAACCTCTTCCTTAGGAGGCTCTACTTTATTTACAATAACCTCAGCACCGATATATGTGCGTGAATATCCTGAATACGAAGCGGTAATTTCTATATTGCCAAGATACTGCTCTTCACCTATTATGCCTTTCGGAACTTTGTACTTTCCGGTAAAGGATGCATATGATGAGTTGATATCAACGTCATCGCTCTTTGTATTTTCCTTAAGCTTAATGGTTGTACCATTGATCGTAGCAGTTACATTTGCACCCTTGTAAGCAACGGCAAGAACGGAGATATACGTTTCTCCATCGACATGCATTACCTTACCTTCAGAAATTGCCGAACCAACAGATTTAAGTACGTTTATCCTTCTTTCAATATTATAATAAAGATATTTATCCTTATGACTGATAGAGAACGTATTCATACCAATTTCAAGAGGCTTTTCAAAGTAGAAGTTGCCTGCTTCGTTCAGTTCAAGTTTTTCGCCATCAAAGTAAACATCAAAGTTTTCATCAAACGTACCCATAAAGGTTGCAGAGGGTTCATCCGTTGAGTAATTGAGGTAATAAGGAGAGGTCATCACCAGTTCTTCAAAAAGACTATCAACGTTGATTTGTTCGTTAAAATATTTCACAAGTGTATCTGTTGTGCCCATTGCATTTTCTGCAAGCGATTCAAGAGAGTAAAATATGCTGCCATTACAGTTGTCATAAGCATCTACAATCGCCATCTGCTTTAACAATTGGTCTTCAGAGAGCCACCCGTCTTCCATTCCTAATTTTTCATTATGATGAACAAAATACACAGGAACACCTGTTGTAACAGACAAAGAATCCCACCAGCCTGTTACCGTTTCAAAGGGAATGATTTCATCGGTTATCGAACCCGAAGCATCCGCTGAGATAAAATCCACATATTTCTTTTCTATGTAAGTTTTTGTGTCTGCAAAGCCATCTTTCAGTGCTTCAAAGTCCGAATATGTTTCAGAACCTCTTTCGTCCGTTTCTGCATTTGCCCATACATCGGATGCGTCTAAACCGACTGCAATTGTATTATCGGTAAGGTGAATAACATCACAAACCATTTTAAAACGTGATTCGATAACATCATAAAGCCAGTTTTTATAACCGATACCAGAGCCGGTTTTCATATATTCTTCATAGTATTCATTCGTATTTTCACCATAAAATCCAGTCAGAATAATACCATTGCAAGGATATTTCAACGCAAACTTATGTGCTTCGCTTACAAGATAATCATTCTTGTATTCTGTATCAGGACACGACTCAAGCACCTTTGATATATCAAAATAAACAAACTTCTGTAATCCGTATTTTGAAACAGTTTCAAGAGTTTTCTTAAGTCTGTCGTTCTCATTGTTCATATTTGTATCAAAACAAGAAACGTCTCCATAAGGAGAAATATAAACGCCGTTAAGACCATAAGACGCCAGCTCATCTAACTTCTCAGCAAGCTGTTTCTCATAGTCTTCTTCCGAAATATCTCCGATATTGAGTATCGTTGCACGTAAATTCTCGGGAAGTGATAACATTGGTTTAATTATCTGCGGCGTCGTTTCTTCGCTTTCCTCTTCAGAAACTTCACCGCTGACATTACCACTTGTCGTATCAGTTGCTTCCTCTGCGTATGCTACCACATTGGATAAAAGCATCGCCGCAGTCATAACCCCCGCAAAAACTTTTAATAATCCTGTCTTCATATTCTCCTCATATCTTATTATCTTCCATTTACGACAGTAATGGTTTAAAAGCTTCTATTTCTTCGTTTACAGCATTTTCTACGCTAATTTCAGGTGAGAATATAAACTGATAGCTATACAGTATTATCCCGCTGTAATTATCTGCTGTTCTTGCTTTTTCTATCTGTCTTTTTATTATCTCTTTATTGTTTATCCATTCATATTTTCCACTACCTGCCCAGGTATCCTCTTTGCCTATCTTGTAAACAGCAAGGCCCGGTATAAGCTTTTTCCCAGTGCCTCTGAGCATTTCATCCCATTGGTCAACCACTGCAGAATAAGGCTGACCGCTGTTTTCAAAGCCGTAGTAAATCTGAGGTGCCATATAGTCAACATAACCCTCATCTCTGCTCCATTTTTCGACATCAGCATAGAGCTCATTCAGGTTGTTATGAACATTTCCCTGAGCACTGACACCAAATAACGCCGTACTGTTATGGGATTTTACAGCCTCATACATTTTATATACCATTTTTGTGCAATTGTCAAGTCTGAACTGAGATAAATCGCTATATCCCGACTGATTAAAGGATTTACTGTCGAACCAGCTTTCCTTCGTCGGATAAAAATAATCATCTATGTGTACGCCATCTACATCATATTTTGCTACTATCTCAGCTACACCAAGAGCAATAAGATCGGTTACTTCATCGTAAGCCGGATTAAGATACCAATAACCGCTGACCTTACTGATATAATCACCGTCATTATAGTTATACCATTTCTTAACAAGATAACCGTCATCTATCTGTGGAGCGTCATTTTCCTGTGAGCATCTAAGAGGATTTACCCACGCGTGGAAAGAAATATTACGCTTATGAGCCTCTTCTATCATAACTTCAAGAGGATCATAGCCGGGATCTTCTCCAATGTATCCTGTGCAATACTTGGACCAAGGGTAATAATCAGATCTGTATATAGCATCACCATAAGGTCTTACATGAACATAGACTGTATTCAGACCAAGACCGGATACGTTGTCGTAATACTCGCCTATACCGTTTCTGAACTGACCTTCACTCTTGCCTGTAAGTATCGGATAAAGTTCAAAATAAGATATCCAAACACCCTTTACTTCTCTATGATTTAAAGCCACGTAATTATTAACAGACAGATCGTCATCAGATATCGAAATATCAGGCTCCGGTTTTTCTGTATTCACAGTTGTTGTGGTCTGTATCGTTGTGGTTTGAGGTGGTAATATTGTAGTTGTTTCTTCAGTTACAGTTTCTATCGGAGGTACTGTTACTTCTGTTTCAGGAGTAACAGGAATTGTCTCAGGTACAGATGTTTCCGACTCGGTAACAGAAACAGAAATCGGTGGTGTAGCAGCAACAGAATCAGTATTAGCAAACGAAGATTCTGCTTTACTTTCAGTAGTGTCGGATACCGGCTTTTCTGTATCAACAGGAACACCGCTTATTTCATTGCCATTATAATATATATAGGAGTTATTGTCAACTTTGTCCCCTTTTATAACTATTGCATGACCACATCCGGCTGAAACAATCACAACAGAGGCAGCAAGCAGACAAAATATCGCTTTTTTTATTTTATTCATAACTAAAATATCAGTCCTCATACAAAATATATTGTGTTAAATTTTATTTATAATCACAATATGCAGATTTCAATTTTCATTTATATTAAAAGAAAAATGTGAATATTCTTATGTCTATCTAAATTCAGAATACAATTCTCTCACTAAAGTAGTCAGCATAATGACGAATTTTTTCTCATTTTTGAGTAAAAAATTTTCACAAATTTACAATTATTTTTTTGTATATGTTTGCCTTTATTCTTTGTTAATTTCTTGACTTTTGCCTCAATTTATAGTATAATAAACTACGTATTAAAAAAATCAGGAGGCAACTAAATGGAAAACAACAAAACTAAAGGTCTTACTCTTACCGAAAAGATCATCAAAAATCACATTGTTGACGGAGAAATGATCAAGGGTACAGAGATTGGACTGAGAATTGACCAGACCCTCACACAGGACGCGACGGGCACAATGGCTTACCTCGAATTTGAAGCTATGGGTGTTCCCCGTGTAAAAACTGAACGAAGTGTCGCATATATCGATCACAATACACTCCAGTCAGGCTTTGAAAATGCAGACGACCACCGTTTCATCGGCTCAGTAGCCAAGAAGCATGGTATTTATTTCAGCAGACCCGGTAACGGTATCTGCCATCAGGTACATCTTGAACGTTTCGGTATCCCCGGAAAAACTCTTATCGGTTCAGACAGCCACACTCCCACAGGCGGCGGTATCGGTATGATTGCAATCGGTGCAGGCGGACTTGACGTTGCAGTAGCAATGGGTGGCGGTGCTTACTACATAACAATGCCTAAAATCGTAAAGGTAGAGCTTACAGGTAAGCTTAACCCCTGGGTAGCCGCAAAGGATGTTATTCTTGAAGTTCTCAGAAGATTATCCGTTAAGGGTGGCGTAGGCAAGGTTATCGAGTACTGCGGCGAGGGTGTAAAGTCACTTTCCGTTCCCGAACGTGCAACTATCACAAATATGGGTGCAGAGCTTGGTGCAACAACATCAATATTCCCCTCTGATGAAATTACAAAGAAATTCTTAAAGGCACAGAAGCGTGAAGAAGTATGGGTTGAGCTTTCTGCTGATCCTGATGCTGAATACGATGAAGAGCTTACAATAAATCTTTCCGAGCTTGCTCCTCTTGCTGCTTGTCCCCATTCACCTGACAACATAAAGAGTGTAGAAGAAATCGGACCTATGAAGATAGACCAGGTATGTATCGGTTCATGCACAAACAGCTCTCTTCTTGATATGATGAAGGTTGCTCACATCTTAAAGGGTAAAACAGTTCACCCCGACGTATCTCTCTCAATTGCTCCCGGTTCTAAGCAGGTCCTCAATATGCTTGCTGAAAACGGTGCTCTCGCAATTATGATCGATGCTGGAGCAAGAATTCTTGAAAGTGCTTGCGGTCCTTGTATCGGTATGGGTCAGTCACCTAACTCAAAGGGTATCTCTCTCAGAACCTTCAATCGTAACTTTGAAGGTAGAAGTGGCACGAAGGATGGTCAGATCTACCTCGTATCTCCTGAGATTGCTGCAGCATCTGCTCTTACAGGTGTGCTCACTGACCCCAGAACTCTTGGTGAAATGCCCGACTTCAAACTTCCCGAGGAATTCATCATCAACGATAACATGATTGCACTTCCTGTTGACGAAAAGGATATGGATAGCGTAGAAATTCTCCGTGGTCCCAACATCAAGCCCTTCCCCGAAACAGCACCCCTTCAGGAAACAATTGACTGCGGTTGTTCCTTAAAGGTTGGTGACAACATTACAACCGACCACATTATGCCGGCAGGTGCGAAGATTCTTCCTCTGCGTTCCAACATCCCTGCTATTTCCAACTACTGCTTTACAGTATGTGATGAAAAGTTCCCCGAAAGAGCAAAGTCTATGGGACAGAGCATTATTGTCGGCGGCGTAAACTATGGTCAGGGTTCTTCAAGAGAACACGCAGCTCTTGCTCCTCTCTATCTTGGTGTAAAAGCAGTTCTCGTTAAGAGCTTTGCACGTATCCACAGAGCTAACCTTATAAACGCCGGTATCCTTCCCCTTACATTCGTAAGCGAAGCTGATTATGAAAACATTGCAGAAGGCGATAACCTCGTTATCGAAGGTGTAAGAGAAGCTGTTATAAATGGTGTTACAGAGCTTACAGTAGTAAACAAGACAAACGGCAAGTCAATCCCCGTTCTCTGCGAACTCACAGGCAGAACAAAGGATATTATGCTTGCAGGCGGTCTGCTTGACTATACAAGAGAATCTCTCAAGTAATAACATAAATAAAGGAGAAACAAAAATGGCTGATAAAATTCAGATGACCACTCCCATCGTTGAGATGGATGGCGACGAAATGACCAGAATAATTTGGAAGATGATAAAGGATGTTCTTATCTGTCCTTACGTTGATTTAAAGTCAGATTATTATGATTTAGGTCTTGTACACAGAAACGAAACGAACGATCAGGTTACAATAGACTCTGCAAATGCTACAAAAAAGTATGGTGTAGCAGTAAAATGTGCTACAATCACTCCTAATGCACAGAGAATGACAGAATACGATCTAAAGGAGATGTGGAAGTCACCCAACGGTACTATTCGTGCTATACTTGACGGCACAGTATTCAGAGCTCCTATCATCGTAAAGGGCATCACTCCCCTCCTCCCCGGCTGGAAGAAGCCTATAACAATCGCCCGTCACGCTTACGGCGATGTTTATAAGAACTCTGAAATGAAGGTTGCTGACGGCAGCAAGGCTGAGCTTGTTGTAACAGACAAGGATGGCAACGAAACAAGACAGCTTATCCACACATTTAGTGGTTCTGACGGTATCATCCAGGGTCTCCACAACATAAACGGAAGTATCGCTTCCTTTGCAAGAGCTTGCTTTAACTTTGCTCTTGACACAAAGCAGGATTTATGGTTTGCTACAAAGGACACTATCTCCAAGAAGTATGACCACACCTTCAAGGATGTTTTCCAGGAAGTCTTTGACGCCGAATACAAGGAAAAGTTTGATGCAGCAGGCATTGAATACTTCTACACACTTATCGACGATGCAGTTGCAAGAGTTGTACGTTCTGACGGCGGCTATATCTGGGCTTGCAAGAACTATGACGGTGACGTTATGTCCGACATGGTTGCTACTGCTTTCGGTAGCCTTGGTATGATGACCTCTGTACTCGTATCTCCCGATGGTGTATACGAATACGAAGCTGCTCACGGCACAGTTACACGCCACTACTATAAGCACTTAAAGGGTGAAGAAACATCTACAAACTCCGTTGCAACAATTTTTGCATGGACAGGTGCATTAAAAAAGCGTGGCGAACTTGATAACAACGCAGAGCTTTCAGCATTCGCAGATAAGCTTGAAAAGGCTACAATAAAAACAATTGAAGACGGTGTTATGACCGGCGACCTTTTTATCCTTTCAAATCTTGAGAACAAGAGAAAGGTAAACACAGAGGATTTCCTTCTTGAAATCAACAACAGATTGAAGGAAATGCTTTAATAGAAATTTATGTATTAAGATCATAAGGAGGTAATGATATGCCAAAAAACAGTAATATTTCCAACTCGGTAATCAGACGCTTACCTCGCTATTATCGTTTTTTAGGAGAACTTTCAAAGCAGGGTATTTCTAAGATTTCATCCCGTGAGTTATCCGAAAGAATGAAGCTTACCGCTTCCCAGATAAGACAAGATTTAAACTGCTTCGGCGGTTTTGGTCAGCAGGGCTACGGATATAACGTGGCAGAGCTGAGATGTGAAATCGGCAAAATACTCGGTGTAGATAAAGGCAGAAAAGCTATTCTTATAGGTGCAGGTAATCTTGGTACTGCTCTTGCAGTACACATCAACTTTGAAAAAAGCGGATGTAAACTTGTAGGAATATTCGATTCCAATAAGAATATCGAAAATCAACCTCTTGGCGATCTTACAATCACTGATATTTCAAAGCTGGAGGAATTCTGCAAAAAACATAGTCCCGAAATAGCCGTGCTTTGTATACCAAAGTCCGCTACCAAGGATATAGTAGACAGGCTCATAGCTCTTAACATAAGATGCTTCTGGAACTTCTCTCATTATGATATCAACATTGATTACAGCGGTATTATAGTAGAAAACGTTCACCTCGGTGACAGTCTACTGACTTTATCTTATGGTGTAAACAATCTTTTAAATAATGAATAACCACAAAACCTCGGAAAAGGGATTCCTCATTCCGAGGTTTTATGTTTTTAATAATTATTTTCTCCTAAACCCTTGTAATTCGACAGAAAAAATGGTAAAATAAAATAGATTATATTATATGTGAGGTAAAGGGTTTGAATCAGCGTCTTGGTTATCTTCGAGACAAGGCAAATAAGCTATCCTTGTCCCCCGGCGTCTATCTTATGAAGGACAAAACGGGAAAGATCATATATGTGGGTAAAGCAAAGGCTCTAAAAAACAGAGTAACTACCTATTTTCACGCCATAGAAAACCACAACCCAAAGACAAAAAAGCTGGTCGAAAACATCTATGATTTTGATTTTATCGTAACTCCTTCAGAGCTGGATTCATTAGTGCTTGAATGCAGTCTTATAAAGCAGAACAATCCTAAATATAATATACTTTTAAAGGACGATAAGGGTTATAATTATATAAAGATAACAAAAGAACCCTTCCCTCGTATCAGCTACGCTCTTAACTGTAAGGATGAAAACGCAGAGTATTTAGGACCATACACAAGCGGTTTTACCGCAAAGCAAGCGGTTGAAGAAGCAAACAAAATATTTATGCTCCCCGCTTGCTCTAAAGTATTTCCGAGAGATTTCAGAAAACAGCGTCCCTGCCTTAACTTCCATATAAAAAGATGTATGGGCGTATGCACAGGAAAAATAAAAGAAGCTGAATATCAGAGCATTGTAAATTCTGCCATAGAATATATGAAAAACGGCAGTAAGCAGAGTATTGAACAGCTTACCGAAGAAATGAACGAGGCGGCAGAAAAACTTGAATTTGAAAAAGCTGCAAAGCTTCGTGACAGAATAAACGCCATTCAGAAAATGAAAAACGGTCAGGACATTATGTCTGATAAAAGCTATGATTTTGACGTGGTTGCTCTTGCTCAGAACGTTGAGCTTGCCAGCATAGCGGTAATAAAATATCGTGATGGCAAAATAACCGATAAGGAAAATTTCTATATTGGTGATGAATACGACAGCTCACAGATGAGATCTGATTTTCTTGTGGAATACTATTCTAAAAGAGCTGATGCTATTCCAAAGCAGATATATGTTGACGTAGAAATAGATGACAACGAGCTTTTATGCGAATATTTCACCGCTCTTGCAGGTAAAAAAATAAACATATCTGTCCCAAAACGTGGTGAAGGATACTCAAAAATACTTCTTGCCAAAGCCAATGCATCGGAATATCTTTCTATGAAGGTAGGAAGAACTGTAAAGGAGCTTAATGCTCTTGAAGATCTGGCTTCCCTTCTCGGACTTAAAAAGATACCGACCGTTATAGAAAGCTATGATATATCTAACCTTGGCGAAGACAGCCGTGTTGGTGGTATGATAGTTTACCGTAACGGCAGACCTTACAAGGCAGGATATAAAAAATTTGCTATCAAAACTGTTATCGGTCAGAACGACTACGCCTGTATGCAGGAGGTCGTCGAAAGACGATTAAAACGTTACCTCGACGGTGACGAGGCTTTTACTCCCCTGCCTGATCTTATCCTGCTTGATGGTGGCAAAGGTCATGTTAATGCAGTTCAGCAAGTATTAGACGAGCTTAATGTAAATATTCCTCTTTTTGGTCTTGTAAAGGACGAAAAGCACCGCACGAGAGCTATTGCAGCAAGCGGTGGAGAAATTCAGGTAAACGCAAACAAGAAACTTTTTGCCTTACTTACAAACATACAGGATGAGGTACACCGCTTTTCCCTCTCCTTCCAGCAACAAAAGCACAAAAAGAAGACTTATGAACTGGAACTGACTAAAATCAAAGGTATCGGAGAGGCAAAGGCACTTGCTCTTATAAAGCATTTCAAAACAAAGCAGGGTCTTAAAGATGCCGAGATATCAGAAATCGCTTCTGTAGCAAAAATAAAAACAGAAAAAGCAACAGAAGTAGCAAATTATATAGAAGAGAATTTTTAAGGAAGGAACATATAAATGAGAGTTATAACAGGAAGCGCCAGAGGCAGAAAGCTGAAGGCTCCCGAAGGCTACGACGTAAGACCTACAAGTGACGGCGTAAAAGAAGCTATATTCAGTGCCATTCAGTTTGAAATAGAAGGAAGAACTGTTCTTGATTTATTCGCAGGATCAGGTCAGCTTGGTATTGAGGCGATAAGCAGAGGTGCTAAGAAAGCTGTTTTTGTTGACAGCAGTCAGGCATCAATAAAACTGATCAAAGAAAACGTTGAGCACGTTGGCTTTGAAAAGCAGGCAGATATTATCAATATGCCAAACACAGCATTTTTAAGAACAACAAGAGAAACCTTTGATATAGCTCTTCTTGACCCTCCTTATGAAAGAAAGCTTATTCAAAAATCCCTTCCTGCTCTTACAAATATAATGTCAGAAGATGGCGTAATTGTTTGTGAACACGAGATAGAATGCAGACTTCCTGAAGAAGTAAACGGATTTGTGATAGTAAAAACAAAAAGACACGGCAAAACCGGTCTTACAATATATCGTAAATCTCAGGAAGATGAAGAATAATCTGAAAGGATGATAACAAAATGAAGCTTGCAATTTATCCCGGTAGCTTTGACCCTGTTACCTACGGTCATTTAGAAATAATTTCAAGAGCATCAAAGCTATTTGATAAGCTCGTTGTTCTTGTATCAGTAAATCCTTCCAAGCCTTCTGCTTTCTCTATAGAAGAAAGAAAACAGCTTTTAGAAGAGGTAGTAAAGGCTGAAGGTCTTACCAACGTAGAGATAGACAGTCATGAAGGTCTTCTTATTGATTACTTTAATAAGCGTAATGCAGACGTAATCGTCAAAGGTCTACGGGCACTTTCTGATTTTGAATATGAATTCCAGATGGCACAGGCAAACAGAAAACTTTGCTATAAGGCTGAAACTATATTCCTTACAGCGAAAAGCGAAAACACATATCTTTCTTCAAGTATGGTAAAACAAATCGCAATGTTCGGCGGTGATGTCAGTGACTTTGTTCCCGAATGCATACTTGACAGAATTACGACAAGACTTAAGAAGGACTAAACACAACCAACACAGAAAGGAAAAGGAACGAAAAAATGAGCATTGAAGAAATTTTAGATTCTATGGATGAAACACTTGATCAGGCAACAAAACTCCCCCTTATGAAAGGTAAAGTAAGCGTAGATGCTGAACAATTCAGAGAATATATCAAGCAGATAAGACTTAACCTCCCTACAGAAATAAGACAGGCTCAGCACCTTGTTGACGACCGCAGAGGTATTATCAACGATGCAAAGGCAGAAGCTAATTCCATTCTCAGAAAAGCAGAAGAACAAGCAAACAAGCTCATCTCTGAAGAAGCAATTACAAAGCAGGCACAGCAGAGAGCTCACGATATACTTACAACCGCACAGTCAAAATCAAAAGAAATCAAGAACGCCACAAACGTATATGTAGACGGTATGCTCACACGACTTGAGGATGTTCTTACAAGTAACATTGCCGATGTAAGAAAAACACTCGGTGCACTCAGAAACAACAAGAGCTGAGTAGCGGAGGTTGGCTTTGAGCTATAAAACAATCAGAAACCGCTGTGAAGCGTCCTTTATCGAAAAGAAATCCGAATTTATAGGATACCTATGCCCTGTTACTACAGAACAGGAAGCTGTTGATTTCATAAACGAAATAAGAGCAATGCACCGAAAAGCAACCCACAACTGCTACGCTTATATATTAAGAGATAATAATACTGCCCGTCATAGCGATGACGGAGAACCCGGCGGAACTGCCGGTGTTCCTATCTACGATGTGCTCAGCAAAACCGGCGTTACCGATATTGCTTGTGTTGTTACAAGATATTTCGGCGGAATAATGCTTGGTGCGGGTGGTCTTGTAAGAGCTTATTCAAAAGGTGCATCTATCGCTCTTGACGCCGCTGATATTCTTACAATGGAAATTGCTGACAGTCTGAAAATAATCGTCGATTACACCTTTTACGGTAATATAGCAGCCATTGCCGCAGAATACGAGGCTATAATCAGAAATACCGAATATGCAGACAATGTAAGTGTGTATCTTGATGTAAAATCAGAAAACACACAAATGCTTAAAGAAAAACTGATAGACAAGTGCAACGGAAAAGTAGAAATAGAATTTATCGACAAAGGATATAAAGAATTTTAAAAAAAGGACTTTTTTTGCAAACACAAGTATATATAAACAGAAAATCGCAAGTGATATTTTGAGGATAAATTTCACTTGCGAAACTTATTTATTAAGCTTTTATCCAGGGAGTGATTTTTTGATGAACAGATTACCAAGAGAAATAACCGAAGACATCGAAAAAAACACCCTGTCAGATTACGCCTGTAAAAGCACTGATACAAATGGCAGAAAAGTATACGAAAACCCTTGTGACATACGCACAGATTTTCAAAGAGATCGTGACAGAATAATCCACTGCAATGCTTTCAGAAGATTAAAGCATAAAACTCAGGTCTTCTTAATCCCCAAATCTGACCATTACAGAACAAGACTCACCCACACTCTTGAAGTGTCACAGATAGCAAGAACGATTGCAAGAGCCTTACGCTTAAACGAAGATCTTACAGAAGCTATAGCCTTAGGTCACGACCTTGGTCATACTCCCTTCGGACATGACGGCGAAAGAGTTCTCGATGCACTCTATCCCGGCGGTTTCAAGCATTATCTTCAGAGTAAACGTGTGGTTGAAGTAATAGAAAAAAATGGAGAAGGTCTGAATCTCACAAAAGAGGTTATAGACGGAATCATCTGCCACACAAATGCTGTTGCAAAGACTCTTGAAGGTCAGATCGTAAAATTCAGCGATAAGATAGCTTACATAAATCATGACATAGAAGATTCAATAAGAGGCGGTGTTATAAAGCAGGAGGATCTTCCTGAAATGCCGGTAAGAATCCTTGGTGCAACCAAAAGCGAAAGAATAACCACTCTTATTTCATCAATTATTGAAAACAGTTCAGATGTAATAAAATATGATAACGAAACTCAAAAAGCTCACGATGAACTGAGAGCTTTTATGTTTGAAAAGGTTTACTTTGCTCCCACTACCAACGAGGAAAAAGGCAAAGCCCGTATCGTTGTAGAATATTTATACAACTATTTTCTTAAAACTCCCGATGCTCTCCCCGACCTGTTTAAGAAGATTGCAGAAAAAGACGGTATAGAACGTGCAATCTGCGACTTTATCAGCGGTATGACGGATGACTTTGCGGTAGATTATTTTAAAGAGCTTTGTATACCTAAAAGCTGGTCCTATTAAAGAAAGGAAGAATAATGAGATTATCGGAAGATTTTCTTTCAAAAGTAAGAGAAAGTAACGATATATACGACGTCATTTCTTCATATGTTCCTTTAAAAAAATCGGGTACAGACTATGTTTGTAACTGTCCTTTCCACTCGGAAAAAACACCATCCTGTCACATATATATGGCGACCCAAAGTTTTTATTGTTTTGGCTGTGGTGCGGCAGGTGACGTAATAAATTTTATACGTTTGTATGAACATTTGGACTATATGGAAAGTATTCGTTTTTTAGCACAGCGTGCCGGTATACCAATGCCTGAAGACGGTGGCGATGAAGGAACGAAAATTCGTGCAAGAATCCTTGAAATGAACAGAGAGGCAGGAAAATTCTATCACCAATACCTCTTCTCCCCTCAAGGAAAAGAAGGACTTGATTATCTGTATAGTCGCGGTCTTTCCACTCATACAATAAGAATTTATGGTCTTGGTTATGCACCTAACGACTGGTCGTTATTGACAAACCACCTTAATTCCCTCGGATTTAATGATGCTGAAATTACAGATGCGTCGCTTGGCGTTAAATCTCAAAGAAATAACAACACATACGATTTTTTCAGATACAGAGTAATGTTTCCATTTTTTGATTTAAGAGGAAATATAGTTGGTTTTTCCGGCCGAGTAATCGGTGGAGATGATACAAGAAAATACCTTAATACAAAAGCAACACCCGTATATAATAAAAGCACATACCTCTACAGTATGAACCATGCAAAAAATTCGGGTAAAACCAACCTTATTATGTGTGAAGGAAACCTTGACGTCATAGCAATGCACCAGGCAGGTTTTACCAATGCTGTGGCGACCTGCGGTACTGCGATAACAGACAGCCATGCAAGAGTTATTGCAAATCAGAACTTTAAAGAGGTTACTCTCGCCTACGATAGTGACGATGCCGGAAAAAAAGCCACCGCAAGAGCTATAAATATTCTCGATAAGGTTGGCATAAACGCAAAAATACTGCAGATAAAAGGTGCCAAAGATCCAGACGAATTCATTAAAAAGTTTGGAAGCGATGCCTTTGCATTGCAGATTGATAAAGCGTCACCTGCAATGGAATATGAACTTGATAAAATAAAAGCAACCTCTGATATAACTAACCCTCAAGGAAAAGCTGATTTTCTGAAAAAATGCGTAGCTTTTATTTCAACTGTTCATAGTTCAATAGACAGAGCCGTTTATATAGCAGATGTCTCCGCTTATAGCGATATAAACAGAGCAACTATCGAAACTGCTGTAGCACAAGCTATAAAAAAACAGAACAATGCAAGAGAAAAAGAATATAGGCAGGAAATCGTTTCAGGATATCCCAAAAAGGACAAAGTAAATCCCGAAGCGTCTAAATATCCTGTTGAAGTTCAGGCAGAAAGAGGAATTATAGCATATCTCTTCCACTCACCTGATTTTAAAAAGAAGATTTGCGAAAAAATTACACCGGATGATTTTCCGACTGAATTTAATCGTCGCTTGTTTATGGAACTATGCATCCTTATTGATGGCGGAGAAAACACAAATTTAGCCGTATTGGGCGAAAGCCATGAACCTGAAGAAATATCTGCAATCGCTAAAATTATAAGAGATGGTAACGATCTACCTTATAGTATTGACCGTCTCAACGATTATATAAATAATCTTTTAAAATTCCGACAGAAAAAAAGTCAGAAAAAATTTGAAGATATGTCTGCTTCTGAATTACTTGCTTATGCAAACAAAATGAAAGACGATAAATAAAAACAAAGACAGCTAAAAAGCCATAAAGAAAGGAAATAAAAAATGGTAGAAAAGAAAATTGACGAACTTATAAATCATGGTAAACAACACGGAAAGCTTACCACAAAGGAAATTACAGACGTTCTTGAAGAACTTGACTTTGATGCAGACGAAATAAATAAACTTTATGAAGATTTTGAAAACAGTAACATCAAGGTTATAGATGATTTTTCAGCAGACGAAGAATTGGATACAGCGTTTGATTTTACTGACCCTGATGATTTTGAAACCTCGCTTTCAAATGATGGTATCGCTATTGACGACCCTGTAAAAATCTACCTTAAGGAAATCGGACGTGTTCCCCTGCTCTCACAGGAAGAGGAAATAGAGCTTGCAACACGTATGGCTCAGGGAGATAAATATGCAAGAAAACGTCTTAGCGAAGCTAACTTACGACTTGTTGTCAGCATCGCTAAAAGATATGTTGGCAGAGGTATGCAATTCCTTGATCTTATCCAGGAAGGTAACCTTGGTCTTATCAAAGCGGTAGAAAAGTTCGATCATACAAAGGGATACAAATTTTCTACTTACGCTACATGGTGGATAAGACAGGCTATCACTCGTTCCATTGCTGATCAGGCAAGAACTATTCGTATTCCTGTTCATATGGTAGAAACAATCACAAAGGTAAAGAAGGTCTCTAACCAACTTCTCCACGAAAACGGCCACGAAGCAACACCTAAGGAAATTGCAGACAAACTCGGAATCTCTGTAGAAAGAGTACGTGAAATCATCCGTATTTCCCAAGATCCTGTTTCTCTTGAAACCCCCATCGGCGAAGAAGAAGACAGCCATTTAGGCGATTTTATTCCCGACGAAGATGCTCCTGCACCTGCAGAGGCCGCTTCAAGAACACTTCTTAAGGAACAGCTTAATGAAATTCTCGACAGTCTTACCGACAGAGAAGCAAAGGTATTAAGACTCCGTTTCGGTCTTGAAGACGGTAGACCCAGAACTCTTGAAGAGGTTGGCAAGGAATTCAACGTTACCCGTGAACGAATCAGACAGATTGAAGCAAAGGCGTTAAGAAAGCTCAGACACCCTTCAAGAAGTAAAAAACTCAAGGATTTCCTTGATAACTGATACACTAATTTAAGGAATTGATTAAATGCATATAACATTAGAAACCGATTACGCAATCAGAATAGTTGATTTTCTTGCTAAGAATAAAGGCAGATATGATGCTACCACAATTTCGGAAAATACTAATGTACCCTCAAACTTCGCAATGAAGATACTGAGAAAATTAAGCTCAGGTGCTATTGTAACATCCTATAAGGGTACAAAGGGCGGCTACGAGCTTACTACTAATTTAAATGAATTATCGGTATATGATGTAGTCGAAACAATGGAAGGCATATATCGCTTCAGCCGTTGTCTTGATGGAGAATATAACTGTACAAGATGCGAAAACGGTCTCCCCTGTACATACCAGCACGCTTTCCAAAGAATTTCAGATATGGTATGCGAGGAGTTAAAAAAACTAAAATTCAGTAAAATGTGATTTTCAAAGCCACCACAAAAGTGGTGGCTTTGATCTAATAAAAAGGAGATATTCATAATGTTAGCAAAGGACGCTTTTGACTGTGCTTGCATACAATTATGTGAAAAATACCAAAAACACGGATTTAAGTATATAAAATCAAAAAAACAGATAAGATCACACATTAACGGCGCTGATATCGTAATAAACATTGAGACAAGCCGTGATAACAGCTCAGACTATTTTGTTTACTTTAAACCTCATGCATATCTGATCAAGAATGACAAAACCATATTCTCTACAAATCACCTGTTGAATTATATAAATAAATCCGATGAAACAAAGCTGTTCGGTGAAAATCTCACAATTGATATATCAACAAACAACGAGAGCTTTGATTCCATACAAACAAGAATGTGGATAGGAAGCCATTTTCACTGTTGGAATGTTGCTTATCCTGAGCAACAAACAAAAGCCGCAGAAGAAGCTGCTATATGGCTGGATAAATACTTCTTTGCAAAAAAAGAAGTAGCTGAAATTATACAAATGTATGTAAAAAGTTCGTAAAACCCCATGCATCACTTGACTTTTCTGCAAATTTATGAATACTATACACAATACGGCTCAATAGACAAAACGTTCGTATGAAATGTAACGTCTAATAGGGCTACAGGTTGAGATTGGCCTTGCTACACGCTACTCCTCTGTATTCCAGGTAATAACGTGTATCAGCTTTATATTCTATGTAAGATACTCAAAAAAAAATTTAAAACAAATATACTATAAAAGCAAAGCCGATGATAAAACAGCGGTTTTTGTAATTTTGTGACTTTGTCACTGAAAAAAGCACAAATTATGGGTATAATAAAATCAGAAAGTTAAATAAGCTTTCCAACAAGCCCAAAACAGAAAGGAAGTAAACAATATGTCAGTTATGAAAGTAAACATAAACAATTTTGAGGAAATCAAAAACAGCAATAAGCCTGTACTGCTCGACTTCTACGCAGATTGGTGCGGTCCTTGCCGTATGGTATCTCCTATAGTTGAAGAAATTGCAGAAGAAAACCCTCAGTATCTTGTAGGAAAAATCAACGTAGACGATGAACCTGAGCTTGCTCAGCAATTCTATGTATCAAGTATCCCTATGCTGGTAGTAATGAAGAATGGTGAAATTGCAAATCAATCAGTGGGGGCAAGACCCAAAGCACAGATTTTAGCAATGTTAGAGGACTAAGGCTCTCAGCCTCTTCATATCAAGTATTCTTACACCCTTTCGAGACACCTCTACAATTTTCTCACTTGAAAAATATTTTAACGTGCGAGAAACGACCTCACGGGCAGAGCCCATATATTTTGCGATCTGTTCGTGAGTAAGTGTTATAACATCCGAGCCTGTTCTTGTACTTTCGTCGAGAAGGAAAATGGCAAGTCGCTTATCCATACTCATAAAAAGTATTTGTTGCATTACCCACATAACATCTGAAAAACGGTTTACGGCGGTTTCAAGAGCAAATATCTTTATATCGGGATTATTTTCCGAAACAGATGAAAACGCCGAACCGCTTACTATATAACACTCACTGTTTTCTTCGGCATCTATCAGCACATCAAAAGTTATCGACTGCAACACACAGGATGCCGCAAGCATACACATATCGCCTGAATGAAGTCGATATAACGTTATATCCTTCCCTTCATCAGACATAATGTAAACTCTCAAACACCCTGAACGCACAAAGAACACGCCTGAACACTCTGTGCCGTCGTGTACCGTTGTTCCCTTCGGATAAGTTAAAGCAAAAGAGTTTTCACAGATATAATTCTTTTCGCCCTCCGATATTTTGTCCCAGAAGGGAAAGTTATCTTTAAATATAGGTTCAAACATTGCTCTTGACATTTTATTTTCTCCTTGAAATACAGGTATATTTTTATTTTACTCCCCCCGGGAAGAAAAGTCAATAATACAAAACGCTTTGTAGGAAAGGAATATCAAAACTTATGGAACATATCTATGATATAATTATAATAGGCGGAGGTCCTGCAGGATATACCGCCGCACTCTACGCTGCAAGAGCCGGACTTGATTCGCTGTTACTCGAAAAGATATCAGCAGGCGGTCAGATGACTCTTACAGGTGATATAGATAACTATCCGGGTTTTGATGAAGGAATAGACGGATTTACCCTCGGTATGAAAATGCAGAAGGGTGCTGAACGTTTTGGAGCTAAAACAGAATACTCAGAAGTGTCATCGGTTGATTTTTCAGATAAAATAAAAAAGATAACAACCACGAACGCCACATATCTTTGTAAAACAGTTATTATAGCGACGGGCGCAAACCCCAAGGAACTTGGTATAGAAAACGAAAGCAATCTTATAGGGAAAGGTATTCATTACTGTGCACACTGTGACGGAAGATTTTATAAAGATAAAACTGTTGCAGTTATCGGTGGTGGCAACTCTGCTGTTGCGGATGCTCTTTATCTATCAAGACTCGTAAAAAAAGTATATCTCATTCACAGAAGAGATGCTCTAAGAGCTGAAAAAATCTATCACAAACCACTTATGCAGGCTGTAAATGTACAATTTTTATGGAATACTATTGTAACGGAGTTTATCGCAGAAAACAAAGTCGAGGGATTGAAAATTAAAAACAAAATAACAGAAAACACTTCGGAGATTTTCTGTGATGGCGTCTTTATAAGCATAGGACGAAAACCGGCTACAGACTTTTTAAAGAATAACATATCCCTTGATGATAACGGATACATTATTGCGGATGAAACCACTAAAACCAGTATAGAAGGTGTTTTTGCTGCTGGTGATATCCGTACAAAACCCTTACGTCAGGTCGTTACTGCTGCCGCTGATGGCGCAGTTGCAGTGCACTTTGCTGAAGAATATCTGCAAAGCAAATTTCAGTAATAAAATCACGTATAAATCGTGATAATAATATTAAATATATCAGGAGGTTTACCTTATGAACGAAAACAGATTTTATATTTGCGAACACTGCGGGAATTTAATCGGAATGATCCACGATGCAGGAGTGCCAATGATATGCTGTGGGCAGAAAATGACGGAATTAGTCCCCGGCACAGTTGATGCAAGTCGTGAAAAACATTTACCTGTTGTAACCGTTGAAGAAGATACAGTAAAAGTTGTTATCGGTTCTGTATCACATCCTATGACAGAAGAACACAGCATAACCTGGGTATATCTTCAGACTGACAGAGGCGGACAGCGTAAATGCCTTAAAGTCGGAGATGAACCTATCGTTTCCTTTGCTCTTTCTGAAGAAAAACCCATATCTGTATACGCTTACTGCAATCTTCATGGATTATGGAAAACTGACATTAACTAACAAAAAGGAAAATAATTATGCTCGAAAATGGAACAAAAGCACCAGATTTTACTTTAAAAGATAAAGATGGAAAAGAAGTATCTCTGACAGATTTTAAGGGTAAAAAGGTGGTCCTCTACTTCTACCCCAAAGACAACACACCCGGATGCACCCGTCAAGCGTGTGCTTTTGCGGGTCTTTACAGTAAATTCAAAGAAAAAAACGTTGAAGTGATCGGCATAAGTAAGGATAGTGTTGCCTCTCATCAAAAATTTGCAGAAAAACACGGACTTGATTTTGTCCTTTTGTCTGACCCCGATCTTATTGCTATAAAAGCATATGACGTATGGCAGGAAAAAAAGCTTTATGGTAAAGTAAGTATGGGGGTAGTACGTACCACGTACATTATTAATGAAAACGGCTATATTGAAAAAGTCATGCCTAAGGTAAAGCCTGATACAAACGCATCAGAAATACTTTTGGAGATATAATCATAAAGTGCAACTGTTATCTTTTGTAGCAGTTGCATTTATGTTTTCTTATGATAGAATATAATTACACAAATAAGGAGGGGTTTATTGTGATATCAGGAATTCATCATATATCTATGAAATGTCAAAGCGACACTGAGTACGAAAAAGCAAAGAAATTTTACATAGATATCCTTGGACTATCAATTTTAAAAGAATGCGAAAGCTGTATACTTATGAATACAGATAACGGAATAATTGAAGTATTCCGAAATGCTTCAGAAACTTTGCCACAAGGAGTTATAAGGCATTTTGCTTTCACAGTAAATAATATTGAAGAAATTGCAAAGTCGGTAGAAAACGCAGGCTATGAAGTGTTTGTTAAACCTAAGAAAATAAATATAGGTAATGACCCCGACTTCCCTGCTACTATTGCTTTCTGTAAAGGACCGCTCGGCGAAGACGTTGAATTCTTCCAACAAGAATGGTAAAACAATTACATAAAGAAATACCATCGGTAAATCCGATGGTATTTTTTGACGAGAAAATCACGCTTTTTTTAAATTACTAATAATGAGTTCTCCACACTGCTTGCATCCTACAAGCTTCATCCCGTCACTCATAATGTCTGCGGTGCGATAACCATCATCAAGGTAAGCTGAAACCGCATTTTCAATTGCATCTGCTTCTGCAGGCATATCAAAACTGAAACGCAACATCATTGCAGCAGAAAGTATCGTTCCGATAGGATTTGCCATATCCTGACCCGCAATATCCGGCGCCGAACCGTGAATAGGTTCATAAAGTCCGCAGGAGGTCGCTCCAAGACTGGACGAAGGAATCATACCGATTGAACCTGTTATCTGCGATGCCTCATCCGACAGAATATCTCCAAACATATTCTCTGTTACAATAACATCAAACTGTGCAGGATTCTTCACAATCTGCATAGCACAATTATCAACAAGCATATCAGAAAGTTCTACATCAGGATATTCACTTGCCAGTCTGTGCATTACCTTTTTCCAAAGTCTGCTGGAATCAAGAACATTGCTCTTTTCTACCGAACAAAGCTTTTTATTTCTTTTTTTTGCTGTTTCAAAACCGATCCTACCTATTCTTTCGATTTCAGCTTCACTATATACAAGAATATCTGTAGCTACATCTCCTTCGGTTTTATGTTCGCCAAAATAAATACCGCCGATAAGCTCTCTCACAATGATAAAATCAATACCATTATCTACAATAGATTTCTTTAAAGGTGAGGCATCAGCTAACTGTCTCCATATTTTCGCCGGACGATTATTACTGTAAACACCCATTCCTGCTCGAAGTCTTAAAAGCCCCTTTTCCGGTCGCATATTACCCGGTACACTATTCCACTTATCTCCACCTACTGCACCAAGTAAAACACTATCAGACTGTAAGCATTTATTAAGTTCACTTTCAGGAAGAGGATCTCCGTACTTATCAACAGCACAGCCACCCATGTCAACATCTGTATAGTTGAAGGTGTGACCGTAGACCTCAGCTACCTTATCAAGCACTTTTATTGCTTGATCGACAATTTCTGGACCTATACCGTCCCCACGAATAACCGCAATATTCTTAACCATTGTTTTCGCCTTCTTTCAATGATTTTAAAAGTCCACCGCACTTAATGATATTCTGAATAAACGGAGGAAAAGGTTGTGCTTTATACGTTTTTCCGGTTGTGATATCTGTAATTACACCCGTATCAAAATCCACCTTTACCTGATCGTCGGCAGAGATTTCTTCAGCTGCTTCTTCACATTCTAAAATCGGAAGTCCGATATTGATAGCATTGCGATAAAAAATTCTTGCAAAGCTTTTTGCAATAACACAACCTGTTCCACAGGTCTTTATAACAAGAGGAGCATGTTCACGTGAAGAGCCACAGCCAAAATTCCAGCCTGCGACCATAACGTCTCCTGCCTGAACTTTTTTTACAAATTCTGTGTCGATATCTTCCATACAGTGTAGCGCTAATTCCTTTGCATCGGGAGTATTAAGATAACGAGCAGGAATAATAACGTCTGTATCCACGTTATCGGGATATTTGAAAACTTTACCTTCTGTATTCATATTTACGCCTCCTTATATTCTGTGATATAGCCTGTAAGTGCACTTGCAGCCGCTGTATGAGGAGAAGCAAGATAAACCTCACTATCAACGTGACCCATTCTGCCGACAAAATTACGGTTTGTTGTTGCGATACAACGCTCACCTGCCGCAAGAATTCCCATATAACCACCAAGACAAGGTCCGCAAGTGGGTGTTGATACAACTGCACCTGCATCAATGAATGCGGTATAGTATCCCCTCTCCACACATTCACGAAGTATATGCATTGTGCCGGGTATAATGATGCAACGGATACCATCGGCAACCTTTTTTCCTTTTAATATATTGTAAGCCGCTTCCATATCTTCCATTCTGCCGTTAGTGCAAGAGCCTATTACCACCTGATCGATTTTTATATGGTGCAATTCGCTGGCAGGACGTGTGTTTTCAGGAAGGTGTGGACACGCAACAACGGGAACTATCTTCGTAAGGTCGATATCGACAACCCTTTCATATTCTGCGTCTGTATCCGCTTCATACACAACGGGAATTCTTTCACTTCTGCCATTAAGATATTCCATCGTAACGTCATCTACCGGGAATATTCCGTTTTTTGCACCTGCTTCTATAGCCATATTACAGATGCAAAGTCTGTCATCCATAGAAAGTCCGTGAGCTCCTTCCCCTGTAAATTCCATGCTTTTATATAAAGAACCATCAACACCAATCATACCGATAATTGTAAGAATCACATCCTTACCACTACAGTTATATGGTAATTTTCCCGTTAAATTAAAATTAACCGCAGAGGGAACTTTAAACCATGCCATACCGGTTGCCATACCAGCCGCCATATCTGTAGAACCTACACCGGTCGAAAAAGCACCAAGTGCACCATAAGTACACGTGTGGCTATCCGCACCTATAATACAGTCGCCTGCTGTTACAACTCCTTGCTCAGGAAGAAGAGCGTGCTCTATACCCATTTTTCCAACGTCATAAAAATGGCTTACACAGTGAGAACAAGCAAATTCTCTGCACGTTTTGGATTGCTCAGCCGCTTTGATATCCTTATTAGGAACAAAGTGGTCAAGAACGATTGCCACTCTGTCCTTATCAAATACACGGTCAAATCCCGCTTTTTTAAACTCATTCACCGCTACGGGTGTGGTGATATCATTTCCGAGGACAATATCTAATTTTGCCGAAATCAACTGTCCCGCTTCTACCTTATCAAGTCCTGCATGTGCTGCAAGGATTTTCTGAGTCATCGTCATTCCCATTGTCAATTACCCTTTCTCATCATATTATGGAATGCACTTAAAAGTGCGTTTGTACTTGCTTTAATAACGTCTGTATCCGTTCCTGCACCCCAGTACATCTGACCATCCTCGGCTTCTATTCCGATGTATGATGCAGCCACACTCTGTGAGCCCTGTCCTTGCATACTGTGCTGAGTAAATACCTGCAATACGTAATCCGTGTTGGTGTACGCTTTTAAGGCGTTATTTACAGCATTGAGCGAACCGTTACCCTCTGCTTCCATTTCAGTTTCTTCTCCATCACGCATAAACGTAATATTGATTTTAACAACGCTGTTTTCACGCATAAAATCAAATTCTGTCACCTTTATTTCCTGTTGGATATTAAGATAGTTATTTTCAAAGATTTCAAACACTTCATCGGGTTTAAGCTCCTTATGTTCGCGATCAGAAATATCTTTGCACAAATAACTGAAATGCTCACGCATCTTAGGAGGTAAGCTGTAACCAAAGTTCTGTTCAAGCAGATATCCTATGCCGCCCTTGCCTGACTGAGAATTTACACGAATTACATCTGCATCATATGTACGTCCGATATCCTTAGGATCTATCGGAATATAGGGTACTGTCCACTGATGCAGATTTTTCTTCTGTCTGTATTTCATTCCTTTAGCAATCGCATCCTGATGACTACCGGAAAAAGCAGCAAACACAAGTGCACCTGCATAAGGAGCTCTGTCATAAACTCTCATTCGTGTGCATCTCTCGTATTTTTCAACCAGATAATTCATATTCGAAAGATCAAGTTTTGGATCTACTCCGTGAGAATACATATTCATCGCAAGCGTGATAATGTCAACATTACCTGTTCTTTCACCGTTACCGAACAATGTGCCTTCTACTCTGTCCGCACCTGCAAGTAAAGCAAGCTCAGTATCAGCAACGCCTGTCCCTCTGTCATTGTGAGGGTGAAGTGATAATGTAACAAACTCACGATACTTAAGATTTTCGCTCATATAAGCCACTTGAGAAGCATAAACGTGAGGCATACTCATTTCTACGGTTACAGGCAGATTGATTATAACGTTGTTATTTTCATTTGGCTCTAACACATCGAGTACTGCATTACATACTTCAAGTGCATATTCAGGCTCTGTTCCTGTAAAGGATTCAGGTGAATATTCAAAACGGAAGTTTCCTTCATACTCACTTGCGAGCTGTTTTACAAGCTTTGCTCCGTCAATAGCTATCTGCTTTATCTCTTCCTTTGATTTCTTAAACACCTGTTCACGCTGTGCAACACTTACAGAATTGTAAAAATGAATAATTGCACTTGGTGCTCCCTTACACGCTTCAAAGGTCTTGCGGATGATATGTTCACGACACTGTGTCAGCACCTGAACCGTAACGTCATCCGGTATCATATCGTTATCGATAAGCGTTCTTAAAAACTCATATTCTGTTTCGCTTGCTGCAGGAAAACCGACTTCGATTTCTTTAAATCCAACCTCTAACAACACCCTATAATATTCCAGCTTTTCTTCAAGACTCATCGGAATAATAAGGCTCTGGTTTCCATCACGCATATCAACACTGCACCATACGGGTGCTTTTTCAACGTGATCCTTATCCACCCATTTATTATACTTTTTATCTACGGGGAAATATCCCACTCGATATTTACTTGCATCCATCATATAATTTACTCCTTCTCTGCTATTACATCTATTTCTACTAAAACGCCTTTAGGTAGTTCCTTCACCGCTACACAAGAACGGGCAGGCTTTTCTGTAAAGTATTGTGCATAAACTTCATTAAACGCTGTGAAATCCAACATATTATTTAAGTAGCATACTGTTTTTACTGCACTTTTTAGTGAACCACCTGAAGCGGTTAGCACTTCATCTAAATTTTTGCACACTCTGTGAGTCTGCTCTGAGATATTATCGCCTGTTACAAGACCTGTTTCGGGGTCGAGTGCAATCTGCCCTGACGTAAAAATCATATTTCCAACCACCACCGCCTGAGAATAAGGACCTATAGCTGCCGGTGCTTTGCTTGTAGCAATTTTTTGACTCATAAATATCTTCTCCTTTCAATATAAGCTTTAACGGGTGTGAACATACACCCGTGGCTTTAAGGATAAACAAAAAACCGCCTCAAAGCCTTTGTTTGCTTTGAGACGGGTGTAAAACACATTTATCACTCGCGGTACCACTCAAATTGCGGATAAAATCCACCACCTCTTCGAAGTCAATCAACTTCTATGCATTAACGTAGCATTCACGGGAAACGCCTACTGGGTGTAAACCTTTGGGGTTTCCAGCTCAGAAGGGAGAGGACAAAGCTCTTACATACCGATTTACACCAACCATCGGCTCTCTGTGATGTTTTATAACCTTGACCATTCTTCATCATAGCTTTTGTAATGTTTGATTTGGTTGTATTATATCACTTTAAAGTGATGATGTCAAGAGGTTTTTTATAAATTTTATTTTATTTCGTGTACAGAAAAGAAAAATCCGCTTTGCAAAGCGGATTTTTCAATATATGGTCGAGGTGACGGGATTCGAACCCACGACCTCCACGTCCCGAACGTGGCGCTCTACCAAACTGAGCCACACCTCGATAAATTCTATTTAATTTTAAAATTTTATTGCTCGATTGCAAACTCTATCCAAAGCACCACTACGTGGCTTACTCTTGCGGTGCCCGAAACGACGTTGTCGTTTCGACCGCTACGCCATTTCGACTTCCCTTCTTCCGCCACCGGCGGCGGGAATTCTCAATGCTACCAAACTGAGCCACACCTCGATATTATCCCCCACAAAAGTGGGGATTTAGCTTTAATATTCTACGCCGTAAGTTGCACGGTATTCCTTCATAGCTGAAAGGTATTCCTTACCTTCAATTACGCCATTTTCAATAGCATCAATGATATCATTGATATTTACAATTGAATAAACCTTAACACCAAATTCCTTATCTGCTGACTGAACAGCACTCATATCGCTATCAAGAGCCTTTTCCATACGGTCAACAGTGATAACCATAGCTGTAATGTTTACGTCAGCAGCACCCTTTAACTTAGGAAATACTTCTCTGAGTGCCTTACCTGATGTCATAACGTCTTCAATAATAACTACCTTATCACCATCAGCAAGCTGTTTACCTACAAACATACCGCCTTCGCCATGATCCTTTACTTCTTTTCTGTCAAAGCAATAGCTTGTGTCTGTACCGAACTTGTTGAATAATGCTACGCAAGCACTTACAGAAAGAGGAATACCCTTGTATGCAGGTCCAAAGAGAACATCAGCCTCAATACCGTTAGCGTTGATGCACTCAGCATAGAATTCGCCAAGCTTAGCGAGCTGTGCACCTGTCTTGTAGTTGCCTGTATTGATAAAGTAAGGAGCTTTTCTTCCACTCTTAAGAGTAAACTCACCAAATGTAAGAACTCCGCTGTCTACCATAAACTTTATAAAACTCTCTTTGTATGTCATTGTATTTCCCTTTCTCACAGTTGTGAACGTACTCAAACTTAACGCTATATATTTTACCATAAAAAATAAATAAAGTCAAGGTTTTGACGTGAAATAATGATAAAAGCATTTCTTTAATAATAACAATTCTAGATATTCGCTCCCGCTACGAAGCATACCGCATAGGACTCGAAGCAAACTTCCTCCAGCCTGATGAAGTACGCTATATGGAAGACTTAAAGCCTTTAGGACTTGAATTTATAAAGCTCGGTCTTAATGACGTGCTTTATGATACAAAAACGAAGGAATTTTACACTCCTAATACAAATCAGCACGCAAAAATGGGTGAAAATCCGTTGCAAACAGCCGGAAAAGATGATATAATACAAGGTAGAGAGTACATACAGGATCCTGAAACTGGTCTTATGATGGGAAGTACGCCTGAAGGCGGAAAGTCGAAGAGTGGAATGATAAGTCTGTCCGCAAAAGTTCCTAAACGAGAGCGAAAAAGGGTTGAGCATTCAATTATGACGGATTTTCCGAAGCTTAAGCAGGGTGATACGAAATGTTATGAACACGGAAAACACTTCTATGTTTTTAGTGTTAACTCTCCTGGTGACTACAGTTTTCATATCAGAATGAAGATTATTGGTAATGAGGATAAAATTGCAGAGTTAAGGAGGGGGAACTATGGCAAAGAGTAATTTAACGGAAAAAGAAAAAATACTTGCAAATCTGATAATGCCAAGAGCAAAGTCGGAAGATGACAAGAATATAGCCATAGTTATGATTATAAGTGCAAGCGAGCATGAAATTACCGATAGACTAATTGATGAAGCAAAAAATAATCCCAATGCAACCATCAGGGAGTATTTTAATATATGCTTAAAATATTTCCCGAAAATTGAATTTGTTGACGATGATGAGCTTGACGAAGAAGATTGACTGTGCAATCAATTTCACAAAATTTAATAAATTAAGCGTTTTGCAGTTTTGCAGGACGCTTTTTTTATACCCAGAATCAGAAAGGAAGGACGAAAATGAATATTGAAATCCGTAGCAAAAGCGTTATTATAAGCGGCTATGTAAACGCTGTCGAGCGTGACAGCCGTGTATTGCCTGCTTCTATGTGTGCAGAGGCTACTAATCCCTTTGTGGAGCAGGTTGAAGCAGGAGCCTTTCAGCGTGCCATTGACAAGGCGGCTGACGTAAGACTGAAATTCAATCATCAGAGAGATATCGGCTCTGTAAGTGGTAAGACGCTTACTCTTAAAGAGGACAGCATTGGTCTTCACGCCTCGGCAGAGGTAACAGATCCTGAAGTGGTTGAAGCGGCAAGAAAGAAGGAGCTCCGCGGCTGGAGCTTTGCCTTTTTAAACCCTGTAAGTCAGTGGGAAAGCTACCGTGAAGGCATTTCACGAAGGAAACTAAAGAATTTCGACCTGCTCGAAGTGTCAATTCTCACTAAAACACCTGCGTATATAGGTACATCCGTAGAGTTGAGAGGCGAGGAATGTCACTGCACAGAGCGTCGCGGCTGTATATACAGTATGAAATAAAACAGCGAAAAAAGCCTATTATTTCATTCTCAAAAAATAAGGACCAAACTTATCGCCTTCATGTGTTTTTATATACGTCCATGAATATCCTTTGTCAACCGCGTAAAACTCCTTAAACTCTTCATCTATTTTTTCTGCTGTATCAAATTTGGAAGAAAGATTATCTATTACACCATTACCGTTAAACATATCACAACAAATGCAATCTTTTTTTGTTATACTATCAAACGCTCGGCGAGCATCATCTCCTATGAGCAATTCATCATAATCAATCAACTCATAAGAGAACACATGCCAGATATATTGATCCTTGACATAGTTTTCAAACTGCTCTTTAGAAAGTTCAGAAGCAAAATGTCTTATCCACTGATTGATAAACTTTGATTTTGTCATCGAAAATTTCGCCATACTTACTCTCCTTTTTTATTATAACGGGTATACATAAAAAACCTCTTTTGCCAATATAGCAAAAGAGGTTTATCTTTGGCGCAGAAAGAGGGATTTGAACCCTCGCGCCGGTTTCCCGACCTACTCCCTTAGCAGGGGAGCCCCTTCACCACTTGGGTATTTCTGCGTGGTAAAATATATCATATAAAAAATAAATGGTGCCGCTGATCGGACTTGAACCGATACGGTATTGCTACCGAGGGATTTTAAGTCCCTTGTGTCTGCCTATTCCACCACAGCGGCAAATATATTTAGGAATTAACCTTGATATATTATACACTATTCTTATCACTTTGTCAACCCCCTTTTAGAAATTTTTAAAATATATTTTTTACATAATTCGCTTGATATTTTCTATAAAATAGTGTAAAATAGAAATATAATTTCGATTATTTTATCACACCCTCTTTTTTTGAAAGGACAATCAAATGAGAATAGCATTATTCACAGAAGCATATCTTCCTTCGATAAATGGTGTTGTCACCCATGTTAAAACCCTAAAAGAAGGTCTTGAGGCTCTCGGTCATACTGTAATGGTAGTTACAGCTGATTCAAGAGTAAACAATCACGTCATTGCCGACGATGTAATGTACTGTCCCGCTGTAAAGCTTAAAAAAATATACAATTACGATATAGCACCACCAATCAGTATGGAACGTCTTGACAAGATAAAGAATTTTAACCCTGACATCATACATATTCATAACGAATTTGGTATTGGTATATCAGGCGTACTTATCGCAAGAAATCTCAACAAACCGCTTGTATATACCTTGCACACAATGTACGACGAATATGTATATTATGTAGCAAAAAACAAAGCTATGGGTAAAATGGTAACATCCGTTACACATATATATGCAAAAATGCTTGGTGCAATTGCAGCAGCAATCACAGGACCATCAGCAAAGGTTTCGGAATACTTCAAAGCTTGCGGTGTAAAGAAGAAGATACACGTAATTCCAAATTCCGTAGAGCTTGATATCTTTACACCCGAAAAGGCTGATAAGGTAAAAGCTGCTGAAATCAGGAAGAACGCAGGCTTCAACGATGATGATATGGTGTTCTGTTTCTGTGGCAGACTAGGCAAGGAAAAGAACGTCACATTATTACTTGAATACTGGTCGAAAAACGTAAGATCCGAAGATAAAATAAAGCTTTACATCCTCGGAGACGGCCCTCTTCATGAACAGCATTGTAAGGAAGCTGAAGCATTCGGTATTTCCGATATGGTAAAGTTTGCAGGCAAAGTAGAACATACAGACTTACCTGAATACTACGCCGCTTGTGACGCTTATATCACCGCTTCCCTCTCAGATACCTGCTCAATTTCAATGCTTGAAGGTATGGCGATGCATCTGCCTGTATTAAGCCTTAAGGATGATCTTAACGAAGGTCAGGTAGTTGATGGAGTCAATGGCTATAACTTCACCAATGCTGATGACCTGTACGAGCTTCTTAAGAAACTTCGTGATATGCCAAAGAATGATCTTAAAGTTTTTGGCGAGCAAACAAGAGAATCCATTAAAACCTCAGGTGCAATAAGACTTGCAAATGATCTTCTTGCTGTATATGATGAAGCTATCAAGATATCCGAAAAGAAACGCGGAAAGAAAAACAGAATCAAGAAACGCTATAAAAAAATCAAAAGAAGAACTGCACCACGTACAAAATACACTTTAAAAAAATAAAATCAACGCATAACGAAAATTTTCGTTATGCGTTTTTCTTTCTTCCTGTTAAGTCAAATTCTAAAATTAAAATATTCCTATTATATAAAAAATTATTCTGCAAATATTATTACCGAAGTAATCACAACAACTTTTAAAGGATGGCAAAATATGAAAAAATTTTCGGTGGTTTTAAGAATACTGACATTCACACTTGTTATAAGTATTTTTTCGGCAACAACATATTTTAGTTATACAATACCCGATAAATTCTATATAGAAAATGGTAGCAACAAACTTAATATAAACTCTGTATTCAAACTGAGCGGTACGGTAAAGAAAAATGACAGTCTTTGTCAAAGTGCTGACTTAACGCTTATGGGATGGCTACCGGTCAAGACAGTTAATATCGAAAGTATAGAACGACCTACTCTCATTCCCTGCGGCACACCTTTTGGCATAAAAATGCTGACAGATGGTGTAATAATAACAGATTTTGGCGATGTAAAAGATAAAAACGACGTTATCCACTCTTCTCCCGGTGAAACTTCCGGTCTCTTAAAAGGCGATATAATAAATGAAATAAACGGAGATAAAATCTCCTCTGCGACAGAGCTTTATGAAGAACTAAGAAACGCTCCTAATGAAACTATAGAAATTGAATACACCAGAGATGAAAAAACTTCATCGATAGATGTCAAGGCCATAAAAGATAAAAACGGACAATATAAGCTTGGACTTTGGGTGCGTGACAGTGCCGCAGGAATAGGTACTATGACGTTTTACGATCCATATAGAAAAATATTCGGAGGTCTCGGTCATGGTGTATGTGATATGGATTCCGGCAAACTCCTTCCGTTGCAATCCGGAGAAATCGTCCCTGCTATAATAAACAATATTGTAAAAGGAAAAAGCGGTGCACCCGGCGAATTATGCGGTACACTTATCCAAAATGACAGAACCGGTAAAATAATATCTAATACTACAAACGGAATTTTGGGTTACGCCTCTTCCCTTTCAATTGAATCCAAAGCTCTTCCTATTGCTCTAAAGCAAGAAATAAAATGCGGTGATGCATATATACTGTCAACTATCAACGGAGATAGACCCGAAAAATTCAATATAAAAATCAACAGTGTAAATTTAGGAAGTAATAACAACAAAAATATGGTTATAGAAATAACCGACAAACGCCTTCTGGATAATACCGGCGGTATCGTCCAGGGTATGAGCGGAAGTCCGATAATTCAAAACGATATGCTTGTGGGAGCTGTTACTCATGTTTTTGTAAATGAACCTACCAAAGGCTATGGGATATTTATAGAAAATATGTTGAGCCACGCAGAATAAAACTAAAGGATATATATCCCCATTATCGGATATATATCCCTTTATTTTTAACATTTGGGCATTTTAATGTACAGGTTCTATCAAAAAACACCAACATTCAACTTTTTCGACAAGTCGCTTACATAAAAAGCGACTAAAAAACGAGATATTTTATGAAAAGATACGAAAATCAATCAAAAACTCCGTTTTCTTTCAAAAAGCTATAGATTTATTTTCCATCATCTATTATAATATACTCGTAATAAACATATTTCGTCCAACAGGTTTATAATATTATTTTAAAACAGTAATCAGAGGTGTTTCGCCGACCTTCGACAACGAAGGATTTTCTTCGCATAAATATTTTAAAATCATATTGAACTCTATGACCGATTATGTTATATTATAAATGCAATAAAACAACGGAGGTTAAAAAATGTCAAACCAAATCAAAATTCTCATTGGAGACGACTCGCTTGAGCTTGGTGTAAACTGGGCAGCGGCATTTAAAGAGAAAGGAATCTACGCAGTAACAAGGCCAAGAAAAGGCAGAGCTATTCTTGATTACGCCAACAACGAAAGGCCGGATGCTATTATTGTAGATGCGAAAATGTCTGAAGTAGATACCGCAAGTTTAATTCAGACAATACGAAGCACTCCCGATTACGAGCCTATTATTCTTGTTACCGCGAACTATGACTCTCCTACAGTCGAATACGAAGTAATGGATGCGGGTGCCGATTATTACATGGTGAGACCATTTGAAAGTAGGGCACTTGCGGCAAAGGTTTTGTCCTTACTCAGCGACCAGGAAGAAGCAAAATTTAAGCGAGACACCGCTAATATAAGCATTGAATGCGTGGTCACTGAGATAATTCATCAGATTGGCATTCCCGCACACATCAAAGGTTATCACTACTTACGTCAGGCAATCATCTATTGTGTAAACGACCCTGAAATGCTCAACAGTATTACAAAAATACTTTATCCTGCTGTTGCTATTCATTTTGATACAACGCCATCAAGAGTAGAAAGAGCAATCAGACACGCCATCGAAATAGCTTGGGACAGAGGAGATATAGATACTCTTAACGGATATTTCGGATATACTATCCATACATCAAGAGGAAAGCCTACTAATTCAGAATTTGTTGCACTTATTGCTGACAAATTAAGACTTAAATACAAATCAGAATTTGCAGCCACAATAGAAAAATACAAAGCTGCTGCATATAAAGGAAGATAAAGACACTATTTTTGGAAACCTAAAAAGACGGACTTTTAACGGTCCGTCTTTTCTGTTATGCGACAAAAAATCACGCTGATTTCTCAGTGGGATTGCTTCTTGAATATTTTGAATTTCTTTTTAATAAAAACCGCCATCTATGCCTATAACCTGACCCGTAACAAAATCAGCCTCAGAAAGATACATAACAGCCTTTGCCACATCATCAGGCGTTCCGAGCCTTCCTACGGGCGTCTGTTCTATCAGTTCCTTTAAATCGGCATCAGACAAGTGCTGATTATTCATAGGGCTGTCAATTACACCGGGAGCGACACAGTTTACCGTTATCCCTGATGGAGCAAGTTCTTTTGCCAAAGCTTTTGTAAAACCAATAAGTCCGGCCTTGACTGTAGAATAATGCACTTCACAAGATGCACCGTGTACGCCCCAAACAGATGAAACATTTATTATACTTCCTTTTTTTCTGCTCACAAGAGAAGGAAGCAGACTCTGTGTAACGTTAAACGCACCTGTCAGATGTACGTCTATCATATTATACCAATCAAGCTCTGTTATATCACAAAACATCTTTATCTGAGATATCCCTGCGTTATTCACAATAACATCCACCTTACCAAAGTCGGAAAGTATCTGTTTTGTAACATCATTGACCTGTTCTCTGCTGGTTATATCAGCCTTATAACACTTACAACCAGTTTCTTTTGCAAGTTCTTCGGCTTTTTCATCCGCAGATCTGTATATTACAGCAACATCATTATTTTTTGCAAATGCCTTTACAATAGCACTCCCGATAGCACCTGTGCCACCTGTTATTACTACAGCCATACTGTTCCCTTTCTATAAAGCAAGGAGCATTTTTTGTCAAATGCTCCTTTATCGATTTTATTTTCCTTCGACTATTAGTTCACTATCAGTTGCCTTTACAACAATTTCGCTGATTTTTCCATCTGTATCAACAATAAGATTTGCAACCTTATCCTCAATTTCCTTGCGAACAACCTTACGGACATCTCTACCACCGAATTTACCGCCAAATGCCTTATGACCTACATATTTATATGCAGAATCATCAACTACAAGCTGAATATTTTTCTCAGCAAGAGGTGCAATCATTTCGCTTATCATAAGCTTTGCGATATCGCAATAAGCTTCTTCTGTCAGAGGTTTAAATACTACCACCTCGTCCACACGGCTTAAGAATTCGGGACGGAGAAAATCACCAAGAGCCTTCATAGCCTTTTCCTTTGAAATGTCAGCCTCGCTCTTTCCAAAACCTATTCCACCTGTCTTAAAGGATGAACCGGCATTAGACGTCATAGCAATAACAGTATTCTCAAAGCTTACGGTTCTTCCGTGAGCGTCATTGACCTTGCCCTCATCAAGAATCTGTAAAAGAATGTTCATAACATCGGGATGTGCTTTTTCAATTTCATCAAAAAGAATAACGGAATAAGGCTTTCTTCTTACCTTTTCTGTAAGCTGACCTGCTTCATCGTATCCTACGTACCCCGGAGGTGAACCTATAATTCTTGAAACGCTGTGCTTCTCCATAAATTCCGACATATCAAGACGGATAAGAGGATCAACAGTGTTGAAAAGCTCGTTTGCAAGCACCTTTACAAGCTCAGTTTTACCAACACCCGTAGGTCCGACAAATATAAAAGATGCGGGTCTTCTACGAGCGGAAAGCTGTACTCTTGTACGCTTTATAGCTGATGCTACAAGCTCACAAGCTTCTTCTTGTCCGACAACCTTTGATTTTAAAACATCTTCAAGCTTTGCAATCTTCTTAAATTCCGTTTCAAGTATCTTGCTTGCAGGAATCCCTGTCCACAGCTCAATAACCTTGCATACATCATTTTCGGTAACAGAGATTTCATTCACCTTAGGCTCAAGCTCTGCGATTTTGTCATTGTTCTTTGCAATTTCCGTCTTTATTTCAGCCATACGCTGATAATCAACGGATTCTGTATTGGACGAAATCTCGTTCTCTTCGGCTTCAAGCTTTTTATTTGCTTCTTTGAGCTTTTCGTACTCCGTAAGAATATCATTATTGATACTTGCACAAGCAGCCGCCTCATCAAGAAGGTCAATTGCTTTATCGGGTAAAAATCTGTCTGTAATGTATCTTTCACTAAGAATTGCACAGCTTTTCAGTATGCTATCACTGACGTGAATTTTGTGGTATTCCTCATAATACTGCTTTATGCCCTGTAAAAGTTCAATCGTTTCCTCGATAGTGGGTTCGTTTATTGTTACTGGCTGGAAACGTCTTTCAAGAGCCGCATCTTTTTCAATATGCTTTCTGTACTCGTTGAATGTAGTCGCACCAATAACCTGCATTTCACCTCTTGATAGAGCAGGCTTAAATATATTTGCCGCATTCATAGTACCTTCAGAGTCGCCTGTACCCACAAGGTTATGGACCTCATCTATAAAAAGAATGATATTTCCTGCAGTTTTAACCTCTTCAATAAGAGCTTTAACTCTGCCTTCAAACTGACCTCTGAACTGTGTTCCTGCAACAAGAGCGGTAAGATCAAGCAGATAGATCTCCTTATTCTGAAGTCTGTAAGGAACTTCTCCTGCAACTATCTTCTGTGCAATTCCCTCTGCAATAGCAGTCTTACCTACACCAGGTTCGCCGATTACACAAGGATTGTTCTTAGTTCTTCGTGCGAGTATTTGAGTTACTCTGTAGATTTCTTTTTCTCTGCCAACTATACGATCAAGCTCGCCTTTTTTGGCTTTTGCTGTAAGATTTGTGCAATAAGTATCAAGAAACTTTCTTTTCTTCTCTTCCTTTTTCTTATTACGCTTTTTTTCATCCTTCTTATCAGAAGAATCCTTTTCTTCTTTATCAGAAGATTCAGACTTAGCTTTTCCGCCCAAAAATCTTTGGAAAAAAGGCATCATAGTATCAGCACCACCAAGAGAAAAATCATCATCTCCCTCTTCGTCGTCATCTACATCTTCGCCTTCACCGAAAAGCATTTTATAGCTTTCTTCCAAATCTTCGTCACTTATACCCATTTGATTAAGATAATCGTTTACCTGAGGTACGCCAAGCTCCTTGGCACAAATAAGACACAACCCTTCGTCATGCTTTTCTGTACCCTGCATAGTAGATATGAATACTACTGCTGTTCTTTTTTTACATCTCGAACAAAGCACAATCATCAACCTTTCTTTTTCTGTTTATCTTTTATTCTACACTATATTTATTAAGCGAATATCTATATTTTCTGAATTCTTATTTCAGAAAATCAAGAAATTTAAAATTATATATCCAACTGAAGACAAAAGACTTATCTATAGTTGATTCATTAAGGAAAATAAGCGAATTTTCTGTTAATGTGATTATCATATTAAGAACGATAACAATCACGAATATCACAATAACACCATGAACAAGACCCATTATAGCACCTAAAAATTCGTTTAACGTTCCGATAAGAGGAATCTTGTTTATAAGCGATGTTGCCTTGATTACAAAAGAAAGCAGGATGCTTATTATAACAAAGAGGATTATAAATATGAGCGTTCTCATAGGTATAAGCACCACAGGCTTTACAATATTGTCAAGAACGGATTGCCCCGGGTTTCCTCCGGACCTTAACAAACTGATAACAAGATCAGATAAAAGTGTATTGTCCACTTGACTGAGCATGTTCTCATCAAGTCCGATGAACGGAAGTGCATTGTCAATCGTTTTTACGATATCCTTCAGTGCATTGCCAAAGCTTGTATTCATTATCCTGTCGGAAATAACCTGTGCTAGTATAATGTTTCCGAGTCCGTGTTCCTTTACAGCAGCTTCATAAATCTGAACCTTGCCGATTTTGATAGAAGAATAATCTGTATTCTTATCAAAACCTAAGGATGTAAGATCAATTTTTTCTATGCCCGTCTTTGATAGATCTACAGAGCTTAAATCGATAGTAATCTTTCCTGCATCATCGACTTTAAGTGTGTTATCCATAGAAGAAACCGACTTTCCTCCTATAATTGCCTTATCCATATCCACTTTGGTCAGTTGAGTAACTACATTTTCTCCAATGGCGTCATTTACTGTATCAGTTATGCTTGTCTTTAAATTTTGTTCAACAAACGATTCATAAATCCAGGAGGAAACACTATCACTGATTATAAGTGCTGCAACAAACGCAACTGCAACAGACACAAGGCTAAGGAGCATACGCACAAAACCACGCTTGACTCCCAAAAAAATCATTCCTATAACTACAGCAATAAGAATTACGTCATAAAACCAGAAAAATTCAGTTCCCATAATTAATTTTCCTTTCCGTTTCCGTCATATTTTTATGCAATCAATATGACTGCCACCCATAAGTAAAAGGTTCGAGCCGTTCTTTATCATTTGAATATACTCGTCTTCAAAATCCCGATTTGAAATCATATCAAGATTCATATCATATAAAACAACACCTTTACTCGTTAGAACGACAACTTTCTCATCATCAATTGCTACATCTTTTATCTTATCATCAGTAGATATATCTGCTACAACAGAACAGCTATCATCCATCATAAGAATTTTGCTTTTTTCCGAATTATTTCGGAGGATCAATACACAGTTAGAGTTTTCGATATAATAATCGTTTAACGTTCCTTTATATTCATAAGAAGATAAAACCGTACCATCTGCTGAATTTACAGATGTAATTTTTTCATCGGTAATCACCAAAACTTTGTCATTTGTAAACGAAAGTTCAAAGGAAATGCTGTCAGTAATTTCGCAGTTCCATAGATGCCCTTCGTCATTACCAATCTCGTACTTTGATACTCTGGTAACAATATCGCCTTCTTGCGACTTAGCAAGGGCTACATACAAATATCTTTCATCAGGAGAGAAAGCAATCTGCATAACTTTTTCATCTATATATTTATATACGTCCAGTTCTTCTCCGTTTCCGTTATAAATATAAATCACATTGGAATAATGACCACCGCTTGTAACAATGGCTGAATATTCATTTTCGCTTAAAAAAGCACTAACAATAACTTCGTCTTCTATACTTTGTTTATATATTTCACTCGTCCTGTTATAAAGTGCAAAATCAGAGCCGCCTTTATCGTATATAAGCACTCTTTTTGAATTAGTATCACAAACAGGATTTACATATCCGTGCTGTAATGCAAAATTCTGAACACCTTCACCATTGTAAGTGTAAAGGTAGGTATCCGTCAGCAAGGAAAAGCCATCTCCAAGACAATTAAATTTATAATCAGTACTTGAAGGCATATTTACAGGGAAACCCGCCTCGTCATCTGTTGTAGTCGTAACTCTCGAAAAAATTCCTCTGAGCGGTTCAAATATCGTATCTCTATTGAGATAAACGAGAATTCCAGCCACCGCTAAAACTATAACAATTATAAGAAATCTTATGTGCTTCTTGTTTTTTTCTTTTCTTTTATATTCTTTTATATCACCTATATCGGTATTTTTTTCAGTTGAAATTTCATGTACCTTCAGGATACATCACATCCTTTTCAATAAAAAACCTTATTCAGATAAAGTCCGCCTGGGGCTACCGTTTTTCCGGCAAGTTCTCTGTCGCCTGTTTCAAGAGCATTGATAATATCCCGCTCTGTGCGTTTTCCTTCGCTTATATATATCAAAGTGCCGACTATTATTCTCACCATATTATGAAGAAAGCCGTCTCCACTGACATATACTTCAACATAGTTGCCCTTTTCCTTGACGTCTATAGAATAAACAGTTCTTACGGTTGTAGCGAGATGCTCTTTGGCCTCCGATTTACAAAATGCTGCAAAATCATGAATACCACACATAAGTTTAGCGGCTTCTCTCATTTTATCAACATCAAGCTTATACGGATAATGAAGTGCTAAATTTTCCGCAAACACATCTCTGACGTCTGAACAGTTTATTCTGTACAGATACTCTTTTCCCTTGCTGTCAAATCTCGCGTGAAAACTGTCATCAACTTCCTCACAGGAAAGTATAGCAATATCTGTCGGCAGTAGTGCATTCATACCTTTCGTAAACCCTGAACAAGGTATACTGTTTTCGGTCTTGAAATTAAAAACAAAACCTTTAGCGTGAACTCCTGTATCTGTGCGGGAACATCCGTTTATAGTAATCTTTTCCCCTATGAGAGTTTTTATCGCATCTTCTACTGTCTGCTGTATACTATTCGCATTATTCTGTATCTGATAACCGTGATATGAAGCACCGTTATAAGACATCATTACCTTTAAATTACGCATATAAGCCACCCTTAAAGACCTAAAACAGGAATATATATATTTAATAATATAACTCCTGTCAGCACAAGAGCAAATATCAGCAAAGCAATATAGTCCTTCAGTCCTGACTTAAGCTGCTTTATTCTTGTTCTACCTTCTCCGCCACGATAACATCTGCATTCCATAGCAAGAGCCAGTTCGTTTGCTCTTTTAAATGCAGAAACAAACAACGGTATAAGCACAGGTACGAGTGCCTTAGCTTTTTTTACAAGTCCTCCCGTATCAAGATCAGCACCTCTCGCCTTCTGAGCTGCCATTATTTTATCCGTTTCCTCAATTAGCGTCGGAATAAATCTGAGTGCAATCGTCATCATCATCGCAAGCTCATGAACGGGAAAATGTATCTTCTTGAGTGGTGAAAAAAGACTTTCGATCGCATCTGTAAGCGCAATCGGAGACGTTGTATAGGTCAGAAGTGACATTCCTATGATAAGGAAAACAATCCTTATCGTCATAAACAATGAAGTTGTAAGTCCTTCCATATAAATATTTATAAACCAGAAGCTAATTACCGGCTCACCTTCTCCTTTTATAAAAAAGAGATTAAGCAGACAGGTGAAAAGTATTATAGGAAAAATAGGCCGAAGACTCTTGAATATAAGTTTAAAGCTGATATTCGATAACATATATATTATCAGCATAAAAACTCCTGCAACGGCAAGAGAATAAAAATTTCCTGCCATAAACAGCATAACTACATAAAGTATGTCGAGAATAATCTTGAATCTGCTGTCCAACCGATGTACGATTGATTTTCCCGGGAAATATTGCCCAATCGTTATATCCTTTAACATATCGTTCCTTTTATCTAAGATAATTTAAAATTCTTTCTTTTGCTCTTTCTATCGTATATATATCATTACCGAGATCTATACCAAGCTCTCTTAGCTTTATAATGACCTTTGTAACCTGTGGAACATCAAGACCTATTCCGAGTATTTCATCCTGTCTTGAAAAGACCTTATCAGTATCCTGATGACAAAATATCTTGCCTTTATTCATAACAAGTACTGTTTTTGAATACTTTACGATATCCTCCATTGAGTGAGATACCAAAAGAATAGTTGTTCCGTATTTTTCGTGATAATCCTTTATCTTTGTAAGCACTTTTTCTCTGCCAACCGGATCAAGTCCTGCTGCCGGCTCATCAAGTATCAGTATTTCAGGCTTCATAGCCATTACACCTGCAAGTGCTACTCGTCTTTTCTGACCGCCTGAAAGATCGAAAGGCGAACGTTCTAAAAGCTCTTGCTTAATCCCCATATCCTCAGCTGCCTGACGAACACGTTTATCTATTTCGTCCTTATCAAGCCCCATATTCTTAGGACCATAGGCTATATCCTTATATACAGTTTCTTCAAAAAGCTGATGCTCTGAATACTGAAAAACAAGACCTACTTTAAAGCGGATATCCTTTATATTTACGTCTTTGCTCCAGATGTTCTTACCATCTATAAGCACTTCTCCCGATGTGGGTTTTATAAGCCCATTCAGATGTTGAATAAGAGTTGACTTACCGCTACCGGTATGTCCGATTATTCCGCAGAATTCTCCTTTTTCAATTTCTAAGTTGACGTTATCAACAGCTATATGCTCAAAAGGAGTTCCTGCACTGTACTTATGGGTCAGATTTCTTAATTCAATAACATTCATTTCTGTTCCTTATCGGATAAAAGTCTGTAAAGATATTCAGCACATTCATCCACATCAATTATATCCGGAGGTGCATCGACACCACATTGTCTTAAATCATACATAAGCTCTGTAGCCTGCGGAACATCAAGTCCGACACTTTTCAGAAGTTCAACCTGAGAAAATATTTTCTTAGGTACGTCATCAAGTAATATCTCGCCCTTGTCAATAACAATTACCCTGTCCGCCTGAGCCGCTTCTTCCATATAGTGAGTTATAAGAACTACGGTTATTCCGTGCTCTTTATTAAGAGCCTTTATAGTAGCCATAATTTCTTTTCTGCCTTTTGGGTCAAGCATCGCTGTCGGCTCATCCATTACGATACATCTGGGTCGCATTGCAATGATGCCTGCAATAGCAATTCTCTGCTTCTGACCGCCTGAAAGCTGATGAGGAGCGTGTTCTCTGTAATGATACATATCAACGATTTTCAGTGCTTCATCTACACGTCTGCGGATTTCTTTCGGCTCTACTCCTAAATTTTCAAGTGCAAAGGCCACATCTTCTTCAACTATAGTTGCCACAATCTGATTATCGGGATTCTGAAAAACCATGCCTACTGTCTGTCTTATATCATATATTCTGCTTTCATCGGTAGAATCTATGCCATCTATAAGCACCTTGCCTTCTGTCGGCAGCAAAATACCATTAAAATGCTTTGCAAGAGTAGATTTACCACTTCCGTTATGACCGAGAACTGCTACAAATCCACCCTCTTTTATCTGCAGAGTAATATCCTGAAGCACGCGGTTTTTGTCAACTTCGTCGCCATTCTCATCGTATACTGAATATTCGAAGACAAGATTCTCTGTATTAATTATTCCTTCCAAGTTCTGTTCTCCTTTTGAGTATCACTCAAAATATACTATAGCTGTACTACCCGCAGGAACCGCAAGCCCTGTACTTTCAACAGGTAATCCGATTTCTTCTGAAACTACCTTTATCTTATATTTCTGACCAATCGTCATCTGCATAAGATATGCCATAACAGACGAAGATAAACCGGTTGTATAACTATTAAGAAGTACAAACAACGGTTTTTCAGAAAGCACCTGCGTACACATCATCATAAAATCATAGATGTTATCTTCAAGTCGCCACATTTCACCGTTTGTTCCTCTGCCGTAGCTCGGAGGGTCCATGATGATACCATCATATCTATTTCCCCTGCGTATCTCTCTGCCTAAGAATTTTGTTGCATCATCGACTATCCATCTTATAGGCTTATCAGAAAGTCCGCTTAAAGCAGCGTTATTTCTTCCCCAGTCAACCATACCCTTTACTGCATCAAGGTGGCAGACTTTTGCTCCTGCCTTTGCACAAGCAAGTGTTGCACCGCCCGTGTAAGCAAACATATTAAGCACGTTTATCGGTCTTCCAGCATTTTTTATAAGTTCAGAACACAGATCCCAGTTTACTGCCTGTTCAGGAAAGAGACCTGTATGCTTAAATCCCGTAGGCTTTACCATAAAGGTAAGACCGTTGTAGCCAATATTCCAGCTCTCAGGGAGCTTTCTTTTGTATTCCCAACTGCCACCACCACTTGACGAACGATGGTATACCGCATCAGCCTTATTCCATAAGGGTGACGGATTGGGATTTTCCCATATAATCTGTGGATCAGGTCTTACAAGGGTAACATCTCCCCATTTTTCAAGACGCTGTCCCTTAGAAGCATCTATAAGACGGTAATCCGTCCAGTTTTTTGCTATTCTCATATAATATCCTATATACTGTACTTTCTGACTACTTCTCTTATCGTGTCAAGAAAGCTATTTTCTCCTATCGTATTCAGTTTAAAAAACATAGCCTGACTGCCGCCCGTAGTCACAGCGGAAAGTTTTATACGTTCATCGCTTTGAAACAAAACGATATTTAAACTGACTCTTCCTTTTCCGAAATAGCTATATCTTTCATAAGCCCGCACGATGCATCTTGCGTTATCCGCTCTGAAATCAGAGCTTTCCTCCAAAGTAGCACTGCTGCTTTGCATAACAGCGTTATCGAAATCTTTTAATATCTCATCAATATTTCCTTGCAAAGCACATTCTATTTTCGCCATTAATTTCTCCTGTCAGCAAAGCTGTTTTCTTATTTCGTCAGCAATTCTTTCTGTCCAGTAGGTTACATCCGAGTTGTTCTTTCCTTCTATCATAACACGAACTAAAGGCTCTGTACCACTTTCTCTTACAAGAATTCTTCCATCTGCTCCGAGTGTTATTTCAGCCTGCTCTATAACCTTTAATATTTCAGCTGATTTATCCCATTTACCCTTCTTATCCTCTGTAATCTTGACGTTGATAAGGAGCTGAGGAAAATCAGGTATTTCTTCAACAAGCTTCGAAAGCGGAAGCTTGCACTTTGATAAAAGCTCCATAACCTGTGTTGCCGTAAGCTGACCGTCACCCGTAGTACAGTGATCAAGGAGAATTATATGTCCTGACTGCTCTCCGCCTATATTATAATCACATTCAAGCATCTTTTCGAGTACATATCTGTCACCGACCTTTGTACATTCGGTATTTATATTGTTGTTCTTCATAAACTGATGGAAACCGAGATTACTCATAACAGTAACTACCGCAGTGTTGTTTTTAAGAGTTCCCTTTTCCTTCATATAACGGGAAAGGATAGCTATAAGCTTGTCACCGTCAACTATATTTCCCTTTTCATCTACCGCAAGGCATCTGTCTGCATCACCATCAAAAGCAAAGCCCACGTCACAGCCTCTTTGTTTTACAAGTTCGATAAGGCTATTCATATGTGTAGAACCACACTCATCGTTGATATTGAGACCATTCGGATCTTTATTGATATAAATAACTTCTGCACCAAATTTATAAAACAATGATTCTGCAGTTGCACTGGCACTTCCGTTTGCACAGTCAATAGCAACTAAAAGTCCCTGAAATTTACCTGTAACTGTAGACTGAATATGTTCATTATATTCACTTACCGCACCGTATAGTGTACGAATTCTTCCGACATCCTTACCATTTACAAGGTCTATTTTCTCAGGAGTATCAAGCACAAGCGATTCTATTTCATTTTCCACTTCATCAGGGAGCTTGAAGCCTGTAGAAGAGAAAAGCTTTATGCCGTTATACTCAACAGAATTATGCGATGCTGATATCATAACGCCGGCGTCAGCCTCGTAATATTTCACAAGATATGCAACTGCGGGAGTAGGCACAACACCGAGAAGCTCAACGTCTGCACCTACTGATGTTATACCTGCAATAAGTGCTGATTCTAAAATATCAGATGAAATTCTCGTATCTTTTCCTATAAGTATTCTTGCTTTGTTCTTCTTCGTTCCTCTTTTTGCAAGAACGACCGCAGCCGCTCTGCCGATCTTCATTGCAAGCTCACAGGTAAGCTCTGTAATCGCTATCCCCCTTGCACCATCCGTACCAAATAATCTACCCATAACTATTTCCTTTCATAGAAGGTTTATTTCGTTCCAATCACAAACATTGTCAGTCAAATCTCTGCTGACCATCCTTTAAAATTCCCAAATGCTTATACGCAAGGTCTGTCGCACATCTGCCTCTCGGTGTTCTTGAAATAAAACCAAGCTGCATAAGATAAGGTTCGCATACATCCTCGAGCGTTACAGCCTCTTCGCCAAGTGCGGATGCTAATGTTTCAAGTCCTACCGGACCTCCGCCATAGCCTTTAATTATCATATTCAAAAATCTCTTATCAAGACTATCAAGACCAAGCTTATCTATTTCAAGACGATTAAGAGCTATATCAGCCATTTGCTTGGTAATTTTGCCATCACCCATAACCTCTGCAAAATCTCTTACACGCTTTAAAAGTCTATTCGCTATTCTTGGTGTACCTCTTGAACGCTTTGCAAGCTCCATTGCCCCTTCTCTTTCGCAAGGAATAGCAAGAATGACGGCACTTCTCATTATGATGTCACAAAGTTCTTTTTCAGAGTACAATTCGAGTCTCATTATAACGCCAAACCTGTCACGAAGCGGACCGGTAAGCTGACCGGCTCTAGTTGTTGCACCGATAAGTGTAAAACGATTAAGATCCACTCTTATCGACTGAGCAGAAGGACCTTTGCCTATCATTATATCAAGTACGCAATCTTCAAGAGCAGGATAAAGTATTTCCTCTACCTGACGGGACAGTCTGTGTATTTCATCAACAAAGAGAACATCGCCTGTCTGAAGACCTGTAAGCAGTGCCGCAAGTTCACCGGGCTTTTCAATAGCAGGTCCTGACGTGATCTTTATATTAACACCCATCTCATTGGCAATAATTCCTGCAAGAGTAGTTTTGCCAAGCCCCGGAGGACCATATAAAAGAACGTGATCAAGACTTTCGTTTCTTCGCCTTGCAGCCTCAATATAAACTGAAAGATTCTCCTTTACCTGCTCCTGTCCGATATATTCGTTAAGATGCTTAGGACGAAGGCTGAATTCTACATCCGTATCCTCTTCAGAAAAATCAGGTTTTACTATGCGAGGTTCATTATACCCTTCTGTGAAATCGCTTTTTTCAATCATTTATACGCAATTCCTTCCAAAATAATACTTAATCAAAACTTTGCAAGATTTTTAAGTCCCGCTTTAATAAGTGCATCCGTAGGTGTGTCTGCAGGCATACCTGCTATTGCCTTTGTAGCCTCCGTATTTGAATATCCAAGCACCATCAAAGCCGATATCGCCTCTGACACAGAATTTGACGACGTAGCAACAGGTATAAGTGCATCACTCTTGACGGAAAGATTTTCTTTTGCAATCTTATCCTTCAGTTCAAGTACAATTCTGTCAGCGATCTTTTTACCGATACCGGGAGCTGACATCAACGATTTGCTATCGCCTGAAGCAACACAAAGCGCAAACGCCTGAGGTGTCATACCTGATAAAATGGATATCGCAGCCTTCGGACCTACTCCCGAAACAGATATAAGCATCTTAAAACAGTTAAGTTCCTGCAAATCCGCAAAACCAAAAAGCTCCACAGCATCCTCACGGACAGCCATATATGTATATAACCTCGCCTCGCTGTCAACTTTAAGTGTAGCAAGAGTATTTACCGTAGCACGACATGCATAACCCACTCCGCCACATTCAACAACGGCAAGATTTTGTTCAATCACCGAAATTTTTCCTGTTAAGCTGTATATCATCATATCACTCCATTATCTAAGATTTATGTTACTGAGTAATGAACCGCTGCAATGTGCGTGACATATCGCCATTGCAAGAGCATCCGCTGTATCATCGGGTTTGGGGACAGATGGGAGGTCAAGTATCCTCGTAATCATTTCCTGCACTTGTTTCTTTACCGCCTTACCATAACCTACCACCGCCTGTTTTACCTGTAGCGGCGTATACTCGTTAATAGATATATTGCGAATTGCCGTATCCATAACAATAATTCCTCTTGCCTGAGCCACATCGATCGCAGTCTTTTGATTTGTGTTGAAGTATAGCCTTTCTATTGCAAGTGCTTCGGGCTTCCACTTATCAAGAATGTAACTGTAATCCTCGTGTATTTCGCAAAGTCTTTTCTCAAAAGGAGTATCCTTATCAGTCGTAATAGCACCGTATTCAAGGACCTTGAATTTTCCTCCGCTATAGTCAAGCACTCCGTACCCTACTATTGCATATCCAGGATCTATACCAATAATACGCATTACGCACTCCTTTTTCTCTTATGCCAGCGATCTGTCCATTCAAAACAGCACACAAAAATCCATACTAAAATATTATAACACATTCACGGTATAATTGCAACTTTTTTTGATAGCAAAATATTTATATTATTTTTCGTTTTTTGTTGAAAAAAATGATGAATTGATGTATAATAAAACTAAATAAACCCCAAAAGAGAAATATGCTTATGAATATTAAAAAAATCATTTCCTCAGCACTTGTGGCTTTTATCACCATACTAACACTCTCATCCTGCGATTCTACACCCGCAGAATACACAACGACCTCCTTTGCTTTTGATACTTACGTAACATTCCGTATTTTTAAGACCAATGGTATCAGTACACCTGAAGAGATATGTGATAATGCCATTTCTTTGTTGAATGACCTTGAAGAAAAAATTTCGACAACAAAAAATAATAGTGAAGTTTCAAAACTCAACGTACTTGCCGCAACAGCACCCGTTAAAACAGATGAACAGATCTATTGGCTTATCAAAAACTGTGTAGATCTAAGCATTCTTACAAACGGAGCATTTGATATCACCCTCGGAAAAATCTCAGAACTTTGGGGATTTTATTCAGAAAATCCCGAAAAGCCCGACTTAAATCAAATTGCATCGCTTGCAGGAAAAGAAAATTACAAAACGATAGAATTTGACGACGAAAAACTTACCATTTCATTTAAAAACGATAGTTTTAAGCTTGATTTAGGTGCTGTCGGCAAAGGCTATGCTCTCGATATGCTCAAAGAATTTCTTAAAGACAACGGTGTCACATCGGGACTTGTAGATTTCGGCGGCAGTATACTTACCATCGGAAAATACATTGATAACAACTGGACCGTTTCTATAAGCGATGGTACAAAGAATGGTGTTGCAGGAAAAATAACTCTCCCTGCAGCATTTTACGCTACATCAAACGCTTCCAACAGATTTGTTGAATACGACGGGACTAAATTTCATCATATCATCGACGGAAAAACCGCTTTCCCTTCTGAAAACGACGTAAAAAGCTGTACAGTAATCAGTGACAGCGGTCTTATATCCGACGCTCTTTCTACCGCTGTTTTTGTTATGGGAAAAGACAACGCCGTTACACTGTATAACGAATACCCTATTGCAGAATTTATCATAACCGATACAGACGGAAACGTTTATGTAACCGATGGAATTAAAATTTATTTTGAATCGGAGAAAAATGGATAAAAGAAAAACAATTTGCATACTGATAGTGATTATGATTATATTCGCCGCCATATTCGGTTTATTTATCGTTAAAGGCGAAAAGATCTCCAACAGTGTCGCTTGTATTTATAGCGAAGGAAAGCTTATAAAAACCATAAAGCTTTCTCCTGACGATAACTACAGTTTCGACATAAAAAACACTGACGGCAATATAAACACGATTATAGTAAAAGAAGGAAAGATTGGTGTTTTATCCGCCGATTGTCCCGACAAAATATGTGTCAATACTGCACATATATCAGATGGACTTCAGCCTATCGTATGTGTCCCTAATCATCTTGTAATACAGATAGAACCCGAAAGACCTGAGTAAATATGAATAAAAAAACAAATATCAGAAAGCTTGTTTTAAGTGCTTTATTTGCAGCCGTATCGCTTACTCTTTTTTTAATAGAATCAATGATACCTCCTGTAGTGCCAATACCAGGAGTAAAAATAGGTCTTGCCTATATTCCCATTATGCTTATCATGTTTATCGGAGGCAAGTGGAAAACATACGACGCTGCACTCGTACTCGCTGTAAGAGTTATCTTATCAGCACTCATAAGCGGTAATCTGACCTCAGTTTATTTTTCTGCTCTCGGCGGCTTGTTTTCAATACTGACTATGGCGGTTATGAAGCTTATAATAAAAGAAAAATGGGTAACCATTCCCACCGGTATTTTTTCAGCGACGGCACATAACATCGGTCAACTTACCGCTGCAATGACTCTATACAGCGTTACAGTATGGGCTTATCTTCCCTATCTGCTCATTTCAGCAGTTATCACAGGTTTTTTCTGTGGAATGCTTGTATACCTGCTGACAAAGAAAGAAGTACAAATAATACGAAATATAAAATATTTATCTTGAGAGGTATACTATGGAAAAAGCAAAAATCGACAGAATAAATTATCTTGCAAGAGAATCTAAGATAAGAGAACTCACATCGGAAGAAAAAGCAGAACAGACAGAACTCAGAAACGAGTACAGAGCAGGTTTCAGACAGAACCTTATGTCCCAGCTTGACAATGTTTATATCAAAGATGAAAACGGAAACGCCAAAAAGCTTATAAAGGACGAACAATAAAATATGGACGGATTAGTTAAAGCACTCCAGAAGCTGTATGAAACAAACACCAGAATTCGGTTTCTATCCGATGAAAATGGAAACATTCTATGGAAAAACGGGAAAAACATAGATGATGAAACCACCATCATCTTTCCTGATGGTGTCCCATACAATAAGGACGAAGAAAAATACAGCAGCGTACTGATAAACGGCCAAAAAGTTGCTGTCAGCGGTTCGGTTTTATCCACCGAAAAAAAAGGGGCAATATTGTGGACTGCACTTTCATTGACAGAGGTGCTTAAAGAACTCGGTTCCACCAACACCTATATTGAAACCTGTTATATGATTTCAGACGCCAAAAGGAATGTTGAAAACATCCTTATGCATAATGAAGAAGCCGTAGCCAAAAATCCCAGAAAAAGAAACAACGCCTCTATTATTGATCAGAACAAATCCTGCTATAACCTGTTAAAACAAATAGAAAGTTATCAGGAGTTGACTACAGTTATTTACAATCGAGCTGTCAACAATACAACAATAAACATTGTTGACCTTATGAAAGAGGCTGTAGATGAAAGTAATGCATTGCTCGGTTCATCCACCTCAAAATTTTCCCTTTCCTATAAAGGCGTAGATTATTACAACGCCACAATCAAAGCAAATAAATACTACTTATTTTTCTGCATAATGTCTATCATCAAAATACTTCTTGATTGCTGTAGAAGCCAAATGCATACTTTGCTTATAAAATTCAACGGTGAAACATTTACTGTAATTTTCCCTTTTGATAACGATATGAGCCATTATATAGACGCTTTAAACGGCGACTTTTCATTTTATTGTGCAAAGATGTATATAAGTTATCTTGGTGGTAAAGTCACCGAGAACAATAACCAATTACTTGTATCAATTCCATTTTACAAGGTCACAGAATTCCACTCTACAAGAGCGGGATACAATTACAAACCCGATCAACACAAAAAGATTGCAAAAATTTTCCTGTACGGATATGAAGATGAAAAATAATTTAACAGCGATTTTTTCTTGTTTTTATTATTTTTTCACATTGCCATCATAAAAAACAGATAAAATAAACCCATCAGGACAACCTGATGATTTTATGGTGGTTGAGCAATCAATAATCATAATTTCCTCTCCCAACATTTCATTGATTATTTGATTTTTGCTTGGCAAGCTCATTTCCGTTCAGTTTAACATTTGTTTAAACTGAACATTTTTTTAGCATAATAACACATAAACTAGCATCACGAAAAGAAAGGATTAACAAAATGTATAATATTCTTGTAGCAGATGATGAACAGAAGATCCGTGAGGTCATAAAAGAATACGCAGAATTTGAAGGACATACTGTTTTTGAAGCCGTAGACGGTATGCAAGCAGTAGAAATGGCTAAAGAAAAAGACTTTGACATCATAATAATGGATGTTATGATGCCTCGTCTTGACGGCTTTTCTGCTTGCAAGGAAATAAGAAAAATTAAAAACACTCCTATCCTTATGCTTTCTGCAAGGACTGAGGAATACGATAAGCTTTTCGGTTTTGAAATGGGTGTAGATGATTACGTAGTAAAACCGTTTTCACCGAAAGAGATACTTGCAAGAATAAACGCCATAATAAAAAGAAACGGTGCTAACAGCGAGCAGTCGGGTGAAATCGTAAAATATGACGGTCTTGAAATAAACTTTACAGCAAGAGATGTTTACATTGATGGAGTAAAAGCAAATCTTACTCCTAAAGAATATGATCTTCTGTTCTACCTTGTAAAAAACAAGAACATTGCTCTCACAAGAAACAAGCTCCTTGAAGAAGTGTGGGGTTACGATTTCTTTGGCGATGACAGAACTATCGACACTCATATAAAAATGCTCAGAAATAATCTTGGTCCCTATAGAAATTTCATCGTTACCCTACGTGGTATGGGATACAAATTTGAGGCGTAAACCGTAAAATGAGAGACAGACTTAACAGTATACGCTTTCGCTCATGGTTGATGTACGTGAGCTTTGCTTTGCTGATTATCATTTTCCTGTATGTATTCCAGGTTATTATGCTACCGGGATACTACGAACATATGAAAAAGATAGAAACAGCACAGGTTGTAAATCAGATAAAAGACACCTGGCACAACAATCCGCAAAAGCTCTTTTCGACGGTTAATGAAATAGCAAAATCAAAAAAAATATATATAGAAGTGTCAGATGTAAACAGAGTACATGTCAGAGCAAATTCCCTTGATAAAAACAACAAGGAAATTTTCGAGCTTATCAAAAACCTTGACAAAGAAAATATGGATAAGTTCATTTCGGGTAAGGATGTCTTCTTTACGGCCACCACTCCCCGTTCTGACAACGATAGCAAAGCAATTATTATGACCGCACAGATAGCCGATGAAAATTTCGAAAGCGAAGTTCTTCACGCTACCGGAGAAGTACGGGTATATGTATTCAATTACCTTGAACCCATAGGCACAACGGCACAAATTATAAACAGTCAGCTGACACTTGTTGCTCTTCTGATTATCATCTGTGCCTTTATACTTTCTATATTCTTTTCAAACAGCTTCACAAAACCAATTGTTAAAATCTCAAAATCAGCACTAAAGCTCCCTCAGGGTCAATTCCACATGGATATAAAAAAGCATCAGTTCACCGAAATAAACGAACTGACCGAAGCTTTAAACCTTGCTTCAAGTGAAATCGCCAAAACTGACGGACTTCAAAAAGAGCTTATGGCTAATATTTCACACGACCTGCGTACTCCCCTTACTATGATAAAGGCTTATGCAGAGATGATAAGAGATCTATCAGGCGAAATTCCCGAAAAAAGGGAAAAACATCTTCAGGTCATCATTGACGAGACCGACAGACTTTCGTCTCTTGTAACGGATATTCTCGATCTTTCGAAGCTCCAGAGCGGTGTTGCTGAAATGAATTGTCAGGTATTTGATTTTACTTCCCATTTAAGTGATCTGGTATCACGCTTTACACTACTGAACGAAATAAAGGATTATGAAATAAAACTCAACGCAGAACCTCAGATAATGATAAATGCCGATATCACTAAAATTGAACAGGTAATATACAATTTCATCAACAACGCGATAACTTATACGGGTGAAGATAAGACTGTACAAATTAACCTATTCCGCACACAAAACGGTTTTGCAAGGCTTGAAGTATGTGACAGCGGTACAGGTATAGATGAGGAAAATTTGAAATATGTCTGGGATAGATACTATCGTGTAAAAAAAGACGGCGAAACACACACAAGAGCCAAAAAAGGAAGCGGGCTTGGTTTATCAATAGTAAAAGGCGTGTTAGAACTTCATAAGTTTACCTTTGGTGTGGACAGTAAGCTCGGAGAAGGAAGCACCTTCTGGTTTGAATTTCCCGAATATAGTGAAAACAACGTCAAAAACTCAAAGAAATCCCAAAACAAGAAAAATTCACTTTGATGCAATTTAATATATATAAAGGAAAAGGCTGTGCAGTAATTTACTGTGCCGCCTTTTCCGTTTAATTGAACCATCATTAACCGAGTGGTTAATTTTTACTACCGAATGGTAAGTTTCATCTATTGTACCACAAATTCTTATATGATATAATTTTATTATTACAAAAAGAAAGGTGTATGTAATGAAACAGATATTCTACAAAAGCGGTATGATATTAGCCTTTTTTACGGTCACCTTTTTTCTTTGCACATTCCTTATATCAATGCTTATCAACAAAGGCAGAGCCGATATAATAAATCAATTTTCAGATAATGCAAAGTATATTGTGCTAACGCAGAATAATAATTCCATTGATGCACTTGGTTACACTGATGTTATTAATGTGCTCTCAGAATGTAAAGCAAAGGGTGCAATAGAGTTTACAACCTATAATCAGACAGGTTACATTCTGTACAATTACAAAGACGACAGTGCATTAAAAAGCTCCTGGCAATCGCTTGATCTTAGAAGTGAAACGCCGCAGGCAGTAATAAAAACCGTGCTTTTGCCGTATTCAATGGAAATAGAGCAAAAGCCTACCATAAATTTAATGGGAGAGAATTATCAGATAACAGGACTTGATATATATTCAGGATCCGACAATCCTGACTTTTTACTTAACATAGCTGGATTAAAAAACAACGACGTAGCATTCAAAGGCATAACAATTATAATTGATGCTGATGAAGAAACGTCAACTGTCAGCGAGCAGTTCAGAGTAAAGATACAAAAAAAGAATCGAGAGGCAGATTTTACAGTAACTAAAATGCCCAAAGTAAAAGAAGAAAATAACGCTATAGGTCCGGATAAAATTATCATAGTTATAGGAGTTCTCCTGATAGGGCTTTTGCTTGTTATTAATGCTGGGGTTTTTACAAGCTCCTGGATAGGCTCGAAAAAATCAGAAATTATGGCAAGGCGGATATGTGGTGCGAGTGATAATGACATCAAAAAACTTGTATTCAAATACTATCTGATTACATCACTTACAGGTGTTTTTTTAGGATTTTTACTGACTCTGATAGTTTCAAATCTACCTGTTGTATCTTTTTTTCTAGGTAGAATCGAGCTTACAGCAGGCTTTATATCCTCTTTGTTTTTAATGCTTGTCAGTTTAGTTGTATCCTGCGATTGTACCGCAGATTTCTCAGACGGACAAGTTGCTGAATTAAGGAGGCTTTAAAATGATAAAAGAATACATAAAGCTAATTATTTCGGACGTCAAAGCAGATAAAAAATTCTTTATCCTGCTAACCATTTAGACTCTTATAGCATTCATTGTAATTGGTAACATCATCGGCATAGCAAACTATACCAACGATACAATAGAAAATCTTGACAGCTTTAATTTCTCCGACAAGTATTACGGTAAAATCAGCACAGAAATCTACACATTCAGCGGCATCACTGTTACCGAGATGGATATTGAAACAGAAAGAAAATTAAGCTATTGCATAGCGGAAAATTTTAAAGCATCCGGTTATAGTCACAACTTCATCGATGCAGATGAAAACAGCTACACTATGACCTTTGTTTCAGAGGATTTCTTTAATATCTATAAACTTGAAACGGAAAGCGGACGGCTTTTCCTAGAAGAAGAATACTACAGCGACACTATGGAAAATACTCCCGTAATACTGGGCAATTACTATAAAGACAGCTATAAGGTTGGTGATTTTTATCACAATAAATATAAAGTAATAGGGATATTAAAGGAAGGACAAAAGATTATAAATCTTGCGGGAGAAAGAAGTAAACCTGTAAGTGTTGATTCTGATGTACTTTTCCCTGTAAAAAGCTTGTCTTGTATGAAACAAAACCATTATGAATATCCCTCCTCGCTGATTTATTCCGATGACAAAGCCCAGCTGAAGGCTATAAACGATTATGCGGAAAAGCTTGGGATGTATCCTTTTAACTTTATTTCACTCAGCGGAACAAAGCAGCTTATCAATCATATGTCAACGCAGACAGCGGCACCGCTAATTATAATTTCACTTATAATTATAACGCTTGCAATATTTTGTTTGATACAATCAGCTATGCTTTTTATAAGAAGAAATTTGACAGAGCTATTAATCCACAGAATATGCGGAGCAAAACTTTCAAATATTTTATTGAGAGTAAGTGCAGGTAGCTTTATCGTAATATTCACAAGCGGAGTGGTTGCATCGTTGATATTCAGAACAGTGATTGCCGCAACAGGCATTGCCATAACAGGCGTTGCAGTGCTTTTGATTACAATAATACCATTTGCGGTAAAATTAAAGAGATTATCCATCTTATCGTCTATCAGGGAGGGAAAATAATTGTTCAGAATAAAAAATCTTACCAAAATATTTTATGGCGAAGAAGAAGTCAGGGCTCTCAATGATGTCAGCTTTGAAATAAATGACGGAGAACTGGTTGCTATTATAGGTAAAAGTGGTAGTGGTAAGTCCACTCTTCTCAATATTATGGGACTGCTCGACAGTGCATCGGAAGGTGGGTATTACATAAATGAGAAAAAGGCATCGTCACTTCCCGAAGAAGAAAAGGCAAGGTTAAGAAATATGGAAATTGGCATTGTCCTTCAGGACTTTGCTTTAGTAGAAAGATACACGGTAAGTCAGAATATAGCAATCCCGCTTATATATAGTAAGAAAAATCTAAATAAAGAAAAATCCATCAGAGATATTTTAAATCTTGTCGGATTAAGTGAAAAAAAGGACACTCCATCATATAAACTTTCCGGTGGTCAGAAACAAAGAGTAGCTATCGCAAGAGCAGTTATAAACAATCCGTCTCTGATTCTTGCCGACGAGCCTACAGGTGCTCTTGACAGCAAAACATCAGAGGAAATTATGGAACTGTTTTTAAAGCTTAACAAGGAAGGTAAAACGATTGTAATTGTTACTCACGATAAACAAATAGCCCAAAAATGCAAAAGAATTATTGAGTTGTCTGATGGAAGGATCATATCTGATAAAAAATCCGGTGAGCGTTGAAATAAACAAAACAGTATGCTATAATTTTATTATGCAAAAGACGGAGGATTTTAAAAATGATAAAGGAACTTGTACACGACCCTATTTTTCTGAGCGCAAAATCAGAAAAAGCAACTCAAGAGGATATAGAAACAGCAAACGATCTTCTTGAAACTCTCATAGCTCACAAAGTAACCTGTGTAGGAATGGCGGCAAACATGATAGGCGTAAAGAAATGTATTATAGCATTTCAGGATAACGATAGCTATATGGTTATGTTTAACCCGGAAATAATAAAGCAATCCGAGCCTTATGAAGCAGAAGAAGGATGTCTTTCACTTCTTGATAAGCCAAGAAAATGCATACGCTATAAAAACATTAAGGTAAAATGGGAAAGCAAAGAATTCAAACCTAAAATAAAAACTTTTACAGGGTTTTCAGCACAGATAATCCAGCACGAAATAGACCATTGTAACGGAATTTTGATATAAAATAAGCGGTTATGCTTTTGCATAACCGCTTATTTTATGTATTCTCAAAGCTTTTTGCTTCCCCGTTCACATTGAATCTTGCTCTTCCGCCCTCGATTTTTACATCCTCCTTATTGATATAATCAATATAATTAAGGCGGGTAACAAGATTTACAGAGCTATCAGAGTTTATCATCTGCAATTTGGTTTTTCCAACAGTTCCTCCTACTCCAAGTGAATTATCGCCCTTAGAAGTTATATGCATACTTGCTCTGATTACCTCAAAATTCGTATCTCCTCTGAGTGCTGCCACAGCAGAAGAATTATCTGCTGATATATCAAAAATCACACTGGATTCGCATACAGAAACATCACAGCTGCTTCCGGATAACGTTCCTATTCCTACCACATCGCTACCCGACATAAACGCCTTAATAGCACTATGTTGAACAGAAAGATCGCAATTACCTTCCATAGAACCAATTGCAACACCAAACTGCGAAGAAATATCCATAGTAATATCACAAGCAAATATCCGAGCTGTACAGTCGCTGTTAAACGCACCTATACCTACTCCAAGATATCCTGTCATATTAAGTGCAAACTGTCCTCTGATAAGATTGATCTTTCCACCAAGCCCCGATCCGATGCAAACTCCTGAAGCTGAATTATTCTTAATATCAACGCCTTGCTCAAAAACAAGCTCACCGTGCCTTGAATCCATATCGTTTCCGATTGCATAAAAAGCCGAACCATCTATATTTATAGCAAGTCTTCCGTTACCTTTTACTATAAGCTTTGAGCTTTCAGGAACACGGATACCGCCTTTTCTAAGATTGTTGATTCCATTAGTTTCAAGCGTTACTTCGCAATTTTCTCCAATGTCTATACAAGGTCTGTTATTAGCGTTAGAAAGTTCCGCATTTTCAAGAATAACGCTTCCTTTAAATCCATCGGATATATCAAGATGTATATCGGATTTTTTCCCAGGAGTGCCTGCAACAGTAACCTCACCATCCCCGTTCTTACCAATAACAACACGTTGATAACCTTCGATAGCAAGTCGGTCGAGCGATACCCTTTCGGATTTTTCAGCTTTATAGATACGCAGTTCCTTTCCTTCTTCACGCTCTCTGCGATATCTTTCAATTTCTTTTCGGATTTCGGAAGGTATCGAATCTATAATTTCAGCAGCAGGTCTACCTGTATAGTAACCCTGTATCAAATCAACACCAAGAAGAATAACAGTTCTTAACTCTTCTCCTGTTTCTACGCCCTCTGCCAACGCTTTTATTTCATTATCGTGACAGAAGTCAACGATTTCTTTTACAAAATGACGCTTTTTTTGATTGTTCTGTATTTCGCTAAGTAACGAACGATCTATTTTTACATAATGCGGCATAAAGCGTAACAGATTTTGTACATTTGAATAGCCCGTACCATAATCATCGATAGCTATCTTCACATCCAAATCCTTATAAATACACTCAATTCTCTCAAGTTCTGAATCCTCAAGCTCAGATTGTTCCGTCATCTCTACAACTACAGTTCCTGAATGCTTTGCAAGAAGCAACCTTACTTTTTCCCAACTTTCATTTGGAATCTTAGCGGTCGGAATACTGTTAATAAAAACTCTTCTACCATTAAAAGCACTTGTATTGCTATCTATGATCTCAAGGATGTTAATAAACGTAGCCTTTTCTATATCATCAAGTCTTCCCGTAAGCTCCGCATATTTCATGATATGATACGGACTTGGACAGATAGTGCTGTCAGGACGCATAAGTGCTTCATAAGAATAAATCGAACCGTTTACCGCACTGACAATTGGTTGGAAATGATAGTTTAGTAAATTGTTATCAAGAATACGTTCTGCCTCTGCAAATTCATCTTGCTGTTTTGCTGTAAAAGAAGAAAATTTCTTTGCATTTTCATCTTTTCTTTTACTACGCAAAATAATAAGTTCTTCACTTATATTTTTTATATCATTAAGAACTTGAAGTGCAGTTTCATCAGATATTTTACCGCTATATTCGTTTATAAGAAGCTGAAGTATACAGATATCATCAGCATCCTTAACCTTCGACAAAAATTCGTGTAACAAGATTACTGCATTTTCACTCACTTTCACCCCTCCGTTCATATATCCACCTATTGAAATAATTATACCATAGCTAAAAGCCTTATGCAAGCATTTTACCGACTACCAAAAAAATTTTCACTAAAAAAACAATCCAGAAAAACACTTGACACAAATCAAAATAGATGATATAATAATTAGGTTAAATATTTTGTCGGGGTGTGGCGCAGTTGGGAGCGCGCGACATTTGGGAGCGTGCCTAGCAGTTATAGCAGTAAAAATGAGAAAGTCCCGAAAAGCCTTCAACGGTGCGGACTTTCGGTGCTTTACTAAAACTCAAAAAAGCGTGGATTTTGCGTTTGACCACAGTTTGTCCCACTTCCACGCAAAAAGAAGAAAAATTGAATAAAAATCGGGGTGTGGCGCAGTTGGGAGCGCGCGACATTTGGGAGCGTGAACAAACTCCGCTGCATCAAAAAATCAAAAGTGCGAAAAAGCCTTGTAATACGGGCATTTTCGGCACTTTGCAAAATCTCAAAAAAGCGTAGAATTTGCGTTTGACCACAGTTTGTCCCACTTCTACGCAAAATCAATAAAAAATCGAATAAAAATCGGGGTGTGGCTCAGCTGGTAGAGCGGGTGGTTTGGGACCATCAGGCCGCAGGTTCAAGTCCTGTCACTCCGACCAAATTTGCGGATTCGTCCGCATACGAAAGCCGCAAAGTAGGGATACTTTGCGGCTTTATGATTTACATGGAGATAACTATATGACAAAAGATACAAGAGAAACTGTAACGTCAGAGAGTTTGATTTCGGATATAAAGTCAATATTGAAAGACATTTCTGTTTTAAAAGATAACACTCAACGTAACGACAATAAACGTGTAGAAATCAACTATTTTGAAAACCCTCTCGATCCAAATTTACTGGCATATTGTTTCGATGTAATTCTGGGGTTTGATGTTAGATACAGAATCTTCGAGAAAGTCAATTACGTTATTGATTTTGATTATAAAGGAACCTTTGCCACAGTAGGCCATTTCAAAATGAGTTACCGGCTATCAATAGAACAGCAATATCGCGACGAAATTATTGACATCTTTGAAAAGGTACTGCCTCTTTTGGAGCAGTTATTTATGCTGATTGGAGAACAGGCACTAATCAATAATGATTTCTCGATGGAAAACGAATCTCGCGATTACTTCTCTAAACTGGCTTTTTACGAAAAACGTATAGAAATCCTTGTTCAGCGTAAAAGAATCATCGAAGAAAAATGCCATGGTAAATATGACATAATTGAAACCAAAGGTAAATATAAACGTATGCGGATGAAAGGTAGCGACTATCTTCGTGAACTTGAGGCGGAAATTACATATGACATTGAGGCGTATATCGATACCTTCTTCTCCGCACTGGAGCATGTATTGACACTACTATACCCGTTTACAGACAGATTAGCGACAAGCAAGTCTTATTATAAAAGCTACATCAGAAATACTAAGTGGCACTGGGAAAATAAAGTCCAAGATGTGTGCGGAGAGTCAATGCCCGACAGGATCACCTCATCATTGCGACGCATTAAAGAGGTTTATCGCAATCATAACGCGCATGGAGGATTCTCTCGGGAGATGATGGCCTATGTACAGATTCCGAATTTTGGTCGTTTCCCCATGTATGTCGGCAAGGAGTACTTGAGGGGATTTGTGAAAGGATGCTCTGATAAAATTTCGTATGAGATGTACCTCGATGCTAAAAAAGTGTTTTCTGAATTTTGGGAAACGCTGGATACCATATATGAGATTCCAATGTTGTTCGTGCGTAGCGGACTACCCATTTCCGTTGACACAGACCGCTACACCGAAAATGTAGATAGTGTAGAACAGGCGAAATGGTTGATTGAAAAAATGTGGTTTGACATTGACAATCAATCCAATATGGATTGGTAATTCCCCAATATTTGTTGCAGAGGAAGTATAATTATGACAGACGATTTCAAATATAAGAACTTAGATCATTATCCAACTATAACTGGTGAAATTAAACCATCGAGAAACGGAATTCCATTCTCTATTAGATTTGATACAGCTACTGATGTATCATATTCTTTTTACAATTTTTCCAAAGCATTTTTCCAAGCCGCTGATGTAATTGTTACTCGTATGCTTGATAAATGCCAAATAGATGAATTAGATCAATATTTTTTCCCAGTTTTCTTTTTGTATCGTCACAGCATAGAATTGTTTTTGAAGAGTATCGCGTGTACTCAAATCACTAATAAGACAGACCGCTCTATCTTTTTCAAAGATACATTTCATGACCCCGAATCAATATTAAAATATATAGTAGATAATACAACTTTATCTCCTCCTGATGATGAACTACAATGGTTATTAGAGTATTTCCATAACATAGCAAATTTTGATAAGGCATCTGACTCATTTAGATATCCGTATCACATAAAAAAAGAAAAGGACCTTTGGGGAAATCAAACATATATTTTTACACGCGTGTTTGAAAAACAAACTCATATAGACCTAATTGCAGAAGCAAATAAAATGATTGCTGCCTATGAAATTCTTGAGAATTGGTACAACAGTATAACAAATAATAAAACGATCTCAGGTTCCAAAGAGTATGATCAATGCACCTCGACTTTTCTCGATGAGGGCGGAAATTATTACGAACAATCAGTCGTAGGTTATGAGTTTCATCATGATGATTTTCATGCACATTGTAGTGGATATTTGGAATGCGCAAATTATCTTAAACAATATATGATTGATGAATGTGCAAATGGGAATTTAATTTCACATATGTTTTATCCTATGTGTTACCTATATCGAAATGATGTGGAATTGTTGTTAAAAGCAATTGTATTCGAATTCTCTGGATTGCCCCTGCAAAAAAGATGTGAAATTGTATATGAGAATAAGCACAAAGTTTCTAAGTTATTCTCTTTTGTTGAAGATGAAATAATGCCTTTGTATTCCATATTGAAAAGTGATCATTTTATTGTAAACGCAAAACGATACTGCGAACAACTACATAATTTTGACTCGGATTCCAGTAAATTTAGGTATCCGGTGGACAAAAACTGTTGTCCATACCAAAACAATATACGCTATTATAATTTTGTTGAGTTGGGTGTTTTTTTAGAATCATTGTGCAATGCAATTGATGGTATTCACGGTGAAATTGGACAAAGAGCGGAGTATATTGCTGAAATGGAAGCCGAATACTCTGGTTATTAATAGCAACACAAAAGAATGATACTGAAATTTGATATAGAGAACCATTGACATTTTACATGTTTTTAAGTTTCTTTTTCTTTGTTTACTGCAAACCAACAATTGAGGGCGCCTTAGTCGGCGCCCTCTTTTTGTTTTGCTTTTTTCTTTGTTTACTGCGGGGCAATCGTTGAGTACTTTATTCTTCCTCAAACAGTTTTATTGCATCCGGACTGAATTTTTATTTGAGTCTGAAATACTTAATATTCTTTCCGTTACCCTCACGCTT
>SVNC01000028.1 GCA_015067025.1 Oscillospiraceae bacterium | reverse complement strand
TTCATTATACTGTTTTAAATTATATGATTGATAAAAAATTCTGCATTTGCGTTAGGCTTTTTTCAATGATGTTTGCCTGCGGCAAACTAAAAGGCTTTTTTCAACTAAATCCGTCCTTACGGACGGGATAAAATGTGCTAAAGCACGCGAAATCACGTCGTGATGAGATCCGACTTCGTCGGGAGAGTGGACGGATTTAAATTCATCTGAAACTAAAAGATGAACCTTTCCGCCTCCAGTTACGTCTATATTAGTGAAAGCGCTTTTAGTAAACACAAGGAGGTGATGATATGACCGAATTTGAAATACTGTTGAATGAATGTAAAAATGCCGTAGAGCGTTTCGTGCAGTTTAAACTGTCATCAAAGGCTGATGCAGATGATATTTTGCAGGAAACCTATCTGACCGCTTTTCAGAAATTTGATACGCTTGCAGATAAATCCCATTTTAAAGCGTGGATAATCAGCATTGCCCGAAATAAATGCAATGACTATTACCGCAGAAAAGCGAAAAGTGTTGATGTTTCAATCGACGAACTGACCGAACATCCGTTTACTGCCAGCCGATACGGATATGTTGAGCAGCACGATGTTTATGATACGCTTGAATCATTATCCGAGAATGACAAACAGATAATCGACCTGTTTTATATCCAAGGCTACAATCAAAGCGAGATTTCTCAAAGGCTTAATATTCCTGTTGGAACTGTAAAAAGTCGACTTTACACAGCAAGAAACAATTTCAAAAGGTTATATCTGCCTGATAGGATTTATGGAAGAGGTTGTTGTTTGAAAATCAAAGATTTTCAAACCCGTCGGTATTCGCAAAATGCGAATACTCTCCTCATAAGGAAAGGAATGATTTTAAATATGAAAAAGCTGCCCGAGATTATGCCCGAATATACAATTACAAAACTTGATAAAGAGCCTTTTTCAGTTAAGTGGGAGGAGCTTATGGGCTGGTTTATTGTCCCGAAGCTGGGCGAAAAGCTTAACTGGGCAATATATGATTTCCCAAAAAGAAACCGCACAGAATATGATGAAATGCAAGTCGTAGGAAAGGCAGAAATCCACGGTATTGAGGGCGTAGAAATAACTGCAAAGCAATACACTCCTATGGATTGCAACAAAACAGATAATGATAAAAATGCGGAGCGAACCTTTATTGCACAGCTTACTGATACGCACTGTCGCTTTCTTGCTGAAAGCCACATAAGCGGTGGAGTAAAGAAATGCTATACCTTCCTTGACGGTGATGAGTTTATTCCGAACTGGGGCTTTGGTGAAAACAACTGTGGAAATGAAGTTAATTTGTCTGCAAAGGGTGACATTATCCGTAACGGCAGTGAAATTACTGCTGCTGATAAGCCGTTTTTACTTGATGTTGTTGGAAGATACGAGGTTAAAATCGGTGGTAAATCTTACGATACAATTTGTGTTATGGACATCGAAACTTATGATGGCGGTGTTGTCAGTGAGCAGTATCTTGACAAAAACGGCAGGACTATTCTCTGGAGAAGATTTAACCGTAACGATTGGGCAAAAGACCGCTATAAGAAAAACTGGACGGAAATTCTTCCCGACAATGAACGTATTACTGTGAACGGTGAGATCTATGTTCACTGGTATGATTGCATTACCGACTATATTCTTTAATTATAAAGAGATACTCATTGGATAGAACAGAATGGCTCCTATGCCTGATTTGTGACGGTAAGATTCGTGAACCGATAAGAAAAGATGCAATTTTAAAAAAGTATCCTCCATACTATCCGAGATCCTATCGGGAGCAACTGATTGATTCTGAAATTCTATTTTCCTTTTATCAAAAGAAAAAGCTTTTTTGCTAAATACATTTTAAACGCAACACCGATTTTTCGCCACAAATGTTACAACCTTCGTTTTAAGATCGCTTACTATATCACCACGGGGTATATCGTACTGCTGTTCTGAAACGGTTGTTTTGATAATTTCAAAGCCTGAGAAAGTATTTTCGAGAATAGTCTGCAGCTTTTTCGTCGGCAGGTTGACTTCAAATTGTGCCGGAATCTCCTTGCCCGCAGCTTTTTCATTTTCCGTTATATCGGAGTTTATGACAAGGCACACAATTCCGTTGCTGCGGATGCCGTTCTTTATTTCAGATAGCTTTGTTAAAAACGATTCCTCTGAATCGATATGCTCCAGCGCTGAAACGGCTATGATCAGATCATACTCATTTTCTTTAATGGAATAATTCTCAATAGGTGCAACTATTCCGTTGATGCACGAAGCAACGCCAAGCTCCTCGGCGTTATCGTAAAGCTTTTTGATTGCAAGCTCCAGTATATCAACACAATCGATTTTACAAGGTATATTTTTAAAGCTTTGTGCTATGGCAATGCAGTTTCGCCCTACACCGCAACCCAGATCCAGAACGTTTAATCGGGATGCATCGACAAAGTGAGGAATAATATCTAAAATTGTTTTTATTGGTTTCCTTAACCAACTGCCCTCCTTGTATAATTCGCTGTTGGAGTACGCTTCAATATGGGATTGCTTTTCACTCTCCCGAATTCGCTTTATTCTGTCGTCTGTCATATAACTCTCCGTTATCGATTTTGTAACAATTTTTATTGTTTTTATTGTATCATAGTTCAAAAAATTTTGCAAATTAAAAGCACATCCCGTATTAAAACGGGATGTGCTTTCGTTATGCCTGCATCAGAATAAAATCACTGAAGCTGTACTATGACAAGGTGTGCAGAAACAGGACGAGTACCGCCTGCAAGGGGAGTAATAGTAAGAGCAGAAGCGTTTCCTTCAGGGTTTCTTACTGTTAAAACTGAGTCAGCGGTGGTCGTTGTCACTAACGCCATTCCGATTATCTGAGAGGTGCCTGTTGCACGACCAACAACGGTATACTCAAGATCTGCACCGTTTAACGTCAGTAAAAGCTGACCTGCTTCCGTTACGCTTACCTGGAAGAATATCTGATAGGTGCCGATCTGCGAAAGATTGAAAGAGCTATCTCCTGTTCTGAAAATGTCAGTACTGCTGACAGGACCATCCTGAGGGAAGCTGACATCTGTTCCTGGTGCAACTGTTGCCGCATTATCGGGGGGCATCAATGCGTAGAAATCAGCATAATTTAACACTCCGCCGGCAGGACCCGTTTCACCGATAGGACCCTGAGGACCGGCAGGACCCGTTTCACCGACAGGACCCTGAGGACCGGCAGGACCCGTTTCACCAACAGGACCCTGAGGACCGGCAGGACCCGTTTCACCGATAGGACCCTGAGGACCGGCAGGACCCGTTTCACCGACAGGACCCTGAGGACCGGCAGGACCCGTTTCACCGATAGCGCCCTGAGGGCCAGCAGGACCTGTAGCACCCTGAGGGCCACGAGGACCCATAAGACCACGGGGACCGATAGGTCCCTGAGGCCCCTGCGGACCGGGAGGGCAGATGGCACAGTTGTTGTTATCACAGCAATCACAGCAGGAATTATTCTGAGGTCTGTTTGCAGAATTATTCTCATTGCAGTTGCAGTTATGATTGTTATTAAAAAAATTCCTGTTCATAATTTTCCTCCTTTATTTTGATATGAGCATTTGTAAGCTCACTATCATAATATGCTTTTCTTTTAAAAGTGACACTTTTAAATAGAGTTGGAGGGAATTTGACAAGAAAATAATTCTGTGCTATAATTACAAAATTCTGAGAGGTAGAGTATTATGAACCGAGGTGTTTGTCAGATTGAAATTTGCCCGCGGTGGTACACCTCCGCCGTGCATTTGAAAAAATTTTCAAAAAACCACTTAACCAAATTGCCGCTTTTGACACTATATAACTGAAAGCTTTCAAAAAACAAAAAGCGAGGTGAGAAAATGGATAAAAAAACAGCGTCCGCTCTCATAGAAGAAAATCTCCATGCAATTTACGGCTGGTCTTTTTCAAAGCTCTATAACAAAAGTGATGCAGAGGATTTAGCTCAGGATATAATCTGTGCAGTGCTGAAATCTGTACACAGACTTGAAAAGGACGAAGCCTTTTTCGGTTACCTGTGGAGAACGGCAGAAAACATCTTAAGAGCGAAAATAAGAAACAAAAACCGCTTTACTACCGTATCTGAGGAGGATTATCAAGGTGTTTGCTACATCACCCCTGAGGATGAATTTATAAGATCCGAGGAGCTTAATCTTTTAAGAAGAGAGCTATCCCTTTTATCCGATAGATACAGAGAGGTAACGGTGGCGTATTATATCCATGGCAAAAGCTGTTCTCAGATTTCTGCCGAGCTTAAGCTGAGTAATGAGATGGTAAAATACTATCTCTTTAAAACCCGTAAAATTTTGAAAGAAGGTATAGCAATGACAAGAGAATTCGGAGAAAAGAGCTACGATCCCCAGGTATTCAGAGCGGATTTCTGGGGCGGTTACAGTACCCCTTATTTTGATTTATTTAAACGCAGATTACCCGGTAATATCGTCCTTTCTGCCTATAACACACCTGTTTCGATATCTGAGCTTGCTGTAGAGCTTGGCGTATCGGCAGTATATCTTGAGGATGAAATAGAAATTCTTGAAAGATACGAGCTTATAAAAAAGGTCGGCAATAAGTATCAGACCAATATCATCATTTTTACTGACGCCTATGAAAAGCGTGTTATTGAGAAATTCAAGCCGATATATGAGAAATCAGCAGAAATGGTAAATGCATTTCTTACAGAAAAAATGCCCGAACTTAAAAAGCTCAGTTTCAATAATAACGGCTATGATGAAAACTGCCTTAAATGGCTTTTTTCAAATATCGTTATGTATCACGCTCTGCGTAAAAATGATGATGACGTAAGAAACAGATTTGGGGATTATCCTCCCCTTGCCAACGGTTCCTGCGGTTTTGTTTTCGGTTATGATAATGATTATGCAAACCATCACTTCAATGGCATTTATACACAGAGCTATAATAATGATGGTACTGCCTGGGTATCTGCTATAAATTACCGCATTATTGAAAAGTGCCAGCATTTAAAGCACCGTGATATGTATAAGCAGACTTTAGCTTTGAACGACGCTGTGCTTAATAATGTTGCCGATGAAGGTAATGAAGAGCTTATAAATCTCATTGATGAGGGCTTTATAAAGGTAGATAAGGGCAGCCTTGTGCCGAACTTTGCAGTATTTAAAGCGGATGTTTTCGATAGACTTCAGGAAATGCTGACACCTGCTATTGATGAAGTAAGCAGCTGTATGAGAGAAATCTGCGATATTGCCGCCGAAACGTTAAAGGACTACGTACCAAAAGCACTTACAGACAAATGCGAACAGCTCAGTGCAATTCATCATCAGATGGATGTAATGGCATATATCATTGAAGAAATGTTAAAAAATGAGCAGCTTACTATTCCCACAGAAAAAGCAAACGTCTGCATTTTTGGTGTGGATGAAAGATAAAATAAAAAGCCTGAGAATAATCTCAGGCTTAGTTTTTTAGTTTTCTGTTTTAATTGCTTTCTTTTTCTTTTCTCGCTTTATCGTTTCATTATGAAGCCATAATTTAATAAGCTCTATCGTATAGAGGATACCGGCTAAAAGCAATGCACTTGCACAGACAAGTATCAATATGTGAGCGGGATAGGATTCGGGAGCAAAGGTGTTGGGGAAGAATAAAAGCAGTAACACGCCAAGATAAATGATTGCCGTGCAGACCTTACCGTACCATTTTGCACCATCTAATTTCGTGCGTTTCTTTCTCAGCAGGATAAGTCCCATAATCGCCATAAAGCCGTCCTTTAACGCCCAGAGGACAAGCAGTAACCATATGTGAGGATATCTTATGGCAAGACATAAGAACAATGAACCCTGAGTCATTTTGTCAGCTAAAGGGTCAAGGAATTTACCAAGCTCTGTTATCATATTAAATTTTCTTGCTATCATACCGTCTAAGAAGTCAGTAACACCTGATATAACGACCACGATAGCGGCAAAGAGATAATCTCTGTCATCTCCCGCTGTAAGATAGGACCAGGCGAATACAGGGATAAGCAATATTCTTATCACGCTCAGTATATTCGGAATTGAAAGCCAATCCTTTTTGTTCATTTGTCTCACCTCGTTTCATTTTTTAATCAAACTATAAATGTAATTATACTACAATCTGTCACAAAAATCCACATATTTTTACAAATTCTATACATTTGTGTGAAATTGCTAAATTGCTTATTTCAATTTGTGTGAATTGCTTAAATGTGCTTAATTATTATTCTCTGTGAGAAAGTAATAGTATGTATAAAGCTTCTGTACCGAATTTTCAAGGAAATAATAATGTGCTATATAAGGCACCAGAAGAACAAGAAACAGCACCGACAGAATTACAAAGGAAATATTTACCGTAATAAGCAGAAGTGACAGAAGAAAGAACACGCCAAAGCTCATAGTAACGATAAGGTGGATAAGCCTTTCGTGCTGGTAAAAGCCTATCCGTTTATAAAGCTCCTGTGCAAGCTGTTCTTTGTCGACGTCGGTTTTCTGATAAGTATTTTCGATATACTGAAGATATTTTTTCATTTCTTTTTTCATATGTCTTATGCTACGCTTTGTAGCCCTATCCCCCAAACCCCGTTTCGGTTCACTTTTTAAAATCATCCGCTGAAGGCAATTGATACCGTAACCGCTCCGAAGGAGCGATATCACCGAAGCCGACGGCTTCGATATCACCGTGCCAAAGGCACGATATCACTGTAAAATCTGCAATGCAGATTTTACTTGCCCACCGCCGCATAATAATCTCTCATCTTTACCGCAAGGCTGTCGCAACGCTCATTTTCGGGATGGCCTGCGTGACCCTTTATCCAGAAGAATTCCACCTCGTGAGTTTCAAGGAGTGCTAAAAGCTTTTCCCATAGATCAACGTTTAAGGCGGGAGACTTATCGGCTTTTTTCCAGCCGTTCTTCTTCCAGTTATAGACCCAGCCCTTTGTAATAGAATCTATTACGTATTTGCTGTCGGTGGTGAGCTTTACCTTGCAGGGATATTTAAGGGCAGATAACGCTTCAATAACACCCGATAGCTCCATGCGGTTATTGGTGGTGTGAGCTTCGCCGCCGCAAAGTTCCTTTTCTTTGCCCTTCCAGCGAAGTATAGCTCCGTAACCGCCGGGACCGGGATTGCCGCTGCAAGCACCGTCACTGAATATTTCTACTACCTGTTTAGTCAATTCGTTTCCTTTCCCGCCTTCTTAAACATCTTATCAAGAAGTTTTCTTGCATTAGTTTGCATACTGAGAATGGCATTTATCCATTTCTTTTCAAAAATCTGTGATACTATGCCGTAGCCTAAGTTTATTGCTACAAGTATAAAGAGAATTATTATCATCTCTGTAGTCAAAGGCTGAAGATCCAGTAAGAAATCCTTTAAAATGATCGTGGACAGAGCAAAGCCGCCCATAAGGAAGCCCAGCAGACCCACCTTCCATGCCTTTAAGGGTATGCATACCTTGAAAAGGATCACAAAAGCGGAGAATGCCATTGTTATCATAGTAAGCGTCTGTATCTGAGGGTCAAATACTTCCTGCGGAATTATACCTGTACTTGTAGTCAGATATCTTGCTATTACAACACCTATAAAATTTATGGCTACCACAAGTCCGTATATGATTGATTTCGGCAATACGTTTTCTATAAATCTGCCCTTGACGATATCAAAGTTCGGTTCAAGTGCAAGTAAGAATGAAGGAATACCATTTGTAAATACGTTTATTACTGTAAGCTGAATTGCCTGCAGAGGATATGCAAAGGGTACAAAGCAGAATAAAAGTGCCGCTAAGAAAGAATATACAGTCTTTGATAAGAAGAGAACACCTGATCTTTCGATGTTGTTTATACTGCGTCTGCCCTCTGCCACGATATGAGGCATTGATGCAAAGTTGCTGTCTAAAAGTACGATATTTGATACGTTACGTGCGGCGTCACTACCTGACTGCATTGCTATAGAGCAGTCGGATTCTTTAAGGGCGAGTACGTCGTTTACGCCGTCACCTGTCATGGCTACTGTGTGCCCCTCAGCCTTAAGAGCCTTTACAAGCTCTAACTTCTGATAGGGAGTAACTCTGCCGAATATCTTATATTTTCCTGCCGCCTCGTGAATTTCCTCATCGGTTGTAAGGGTAGAGGCATCCACGTAGCTATCATAATGAAGGAGTCCTGCACGCTTTGCAACACCTGAGACCGTAACGGGGTTATCACCTGAGATAATGCGGATATCAACGCCCTGCTCAGCAAAGAATTTTAACGTGTCGGGAGCTTCTTTTCTTATCTTGTCGCTGATCTTTACAAGTGCAACGGGAGTGATGCAGTCGGGGAGCTCCTTGTTTTCCATATCAGGCTGATTTTCTGAATGAGCAATGAGGATTACTCTGTAGCCGCCTGTGGAATGTTCTTCGATAAGGCTTTTAAGCTCATCTGAAAGCTGGTGCTTTAATATGAATTCCGCCGCACCCATTATATATGTACCCTTATTTTTAAAGGAAGCAAGGCTCCACTTTTTAGCTGAGGAGAAGGGGATAGCACAGATAGTTTCCCAGTTAGTAGTACCGCTGTACTTTTCCTTTATAGCGTCATAGGTGGGGTTGTGGTCGCGCAGGGCGTTCATTAAAGCGGTAAGAGCGTCATCGTAGTTGTTACCGTCAAGGGAAATAACGTCCGTTACCTCCATACTGCCCTCTGTAATAGTACCCGTCTTGTCAAGGCAGAGGACGTCAACTCTTGCGAGAGTCTCAACACAGTAAAGATCCTGAGCAAGAGTTTTTCTTGTGGCAAGTCTTATAACGCTTACCGCAAGCACCATACTTGCCATAAGCACAAGACCCTCAGGAATCATACCTATGATAGAAGAAACAGTACTTACTATAGCCTGGGGCAACGTGCTCTTACTGAGCAAAAGCTCTTTACCGAACATAAGCAGTATCATAGGGATAATACAGATACCGATGACCTTAAGCACGTAGTTTATAGAGCCTAACATTTCGGACTTGTTCTTCTTTATATACTTTGCACCGCTGGTGATCTTATTGGCGTAGTTATCAGCACCTATGCGGATAACCTGTGCCTTTACGTCGCCGCAGATAACAAAGGAGCCTGACAGTATCTCGTCGCCCTCCTTTTTTATGATAGGATCACTTTCGCCTGTGATAAGGCTTTCGTTTACTTCACATTCGCCCAGCAGTACGATACAGTCAGAGCATACCTGATTACCTGCTCCCAGTATCATAAGGTCATCCATTACGATATCCTTTACTGCAACCGTTTCTTCCTTACCGTCACGAAGCACCTTAGCCTTTGGTGCTGAGATAAGCGCTAACTTATCGACCGCCTTTTTAGAGCGTATTTCCTGAAAGATACCAATAGCGGTATTACACAGGATAACGCCTAAGAAAAGACAGTTCTTAAGCTCTGCTATATTACCCTCCATTATTGCCACTAAAACAATAAATAAGGCGAGGATAACGTTTAAGAAGTTGAAGAAGGTAAGGCAGTTATCTTTAAATATCTGCTTTATTGATTTACTGGGGATATTGAAATCTCCGTTTATAAGTCCTTTTTCTACACGGTCGGCTACGTCCTTTTCGGATAAGCCGTTAATTATATCTGTTTTATTTTGGGGCATTTCAGAATTGACCTTTCTTTTTGGGATGAGCGATTATTCAGCGGAATTTTCCTCGCCGCTGTCAGAGGTTATAGCTTCATCGGGAATTTCTATTCCGACGGGATCTGTTTCGTTGACAGTTTTGGGGATAGCTACAAAGCCATCGGTACTGCCTGTTTTTATGTACTGATCATACTTTGCCAAAGCGGTGTTTACATCCTCACCGTTATAAAGCTCTTCACAGAACTGCTGACTATAGCCCCAGAAATTCTGCATTAAAGAATTATTGGGCAGTGAGTAGGAATAAGCGAGCTGATCTATAAAGGCAGACGTGATCTTGTTATCAACGCTTATATTTGATGCAGGTAAAGCGCCTGTAATTTTTAGTCTTAATTCCTGCATTTCCTTTGTTGTGAGGAATTTTGCAAAGGCCGCCGCTTCATCAGGGTGCTTTGTTTTATTGTACACAAACATTCCTCTAACGCCCGAAAGGGATAAGGCAGGTGAACCGCCATCAGAAAATGCAGGGAGCTTTGCAATACCGAAATCCATACCTGCTTCTTCAGCCTTTGATATGAACCAGGGACCGTTTACCATTATTGCTGCCTCTCCGTTAATAAAGAGGTCTTCATATTCGGCAAGAGTCATCTTTGCGGCATTTTCAGGGAAGAAGGGTAAGAACTCCTGTGCAAGCCTTGCACCTTTTACAGCACTGTTTGTCATAAGACCCGTGATCTCTTCGCTTTGCATAAGCTGATTATTATCCTCTGTCATAAACATCGACAGATAGTATATCGTGTTGAACTGAAATAAAAAGCCGTATTTATTTGGGAATAGCTTTGGAAAGTTTTCTGAAAAGCTCAGCATTTTTTCCCATGTGTCAGGTATATCTCCGTCATGTATCATTTTTTTGTTATAGAATAATGCAAAGGTTTCGCAAGAGGTGGGGTAGCCGTACATCGTATCGCCTAAGAAAAGTGAGCTGTAGGCAGTGCTTAAAGTATTTGTGGTGACTGTTTCGTAATCCTTTGTAGGAAGGATTATATCACTTTCCACCATCTGAGCCAGTCTGTCGTGAGGTGCTCCGAAAAGATCGGGCTGGGTAAGATCGTATTCACCGGTTCTCAGCATATAGAAGGTGTTGGCGATATCCGTTTCCTGCACTTCTATCTTTATATTGGGATATATTTCAGTAAATTTTTCGCCTGCCTGCTTAATCCATTTGCTCGGTCCGTCGGCAGACTCCCACACAACGAGGGTGATCGTTTCTTTAGTTAAGTCTTCTTTCTGATATTCTGTAACTGAAGACGTATTACTGCTTTCTTCCGTATGAGAATCATCATCAGTAATAATTATATGTGACGTGCAGGCGGTAAGGGATAAGGTGCATAAAAACGTTGCAAGAATGCAGGATGTGATTTTTCTGATACGTGCCATAATTACCTCTCCTTGTTATTGTTTTAAAGGATATGATAAACCACATTAAAATGCAGAAATACCTAATAACATTGTACTACAAAAGGTTAATTTTGTCAACAAAAACAGGGCTTTATAAAGCTAAAAAACGGCAGATCAAAAAAGGTTGTAAAAGAAGCCTGATTGTGATATAATTAAAATGTATACATATATACAAAAACGGAGATGATAAAATGAATAAAAATCAGACTACATATAAAGGTAAGGACGAGCTTGCCGAAATGTTCAGCAAAAGAAATGCCGCCCGTCCCGATAAGGTGCAGACTGTGACGACAACACCTTCTGCAAAGAAGCCCGTTCAGAGCAAGCCTGCTGCAGATAGTGCAAATACGCCGAAGCGTATGACAAAGGCAGAAAGAGAAAAACGCCGCCGCAACCGACAGATAGCAAATCTTATGATATACGGCGGAATAATCGTTTTGGTGGTGCTTTGTATAATAGTTGCCATCGTTCTTGTAACAAGCGGCAACGGAGCGGCAATTAAGTCAATAAAATTCAGCACCGACAGTATTGCGATAAAGACAGGAGAAAGTCAGAAGCTGACAGTCATCACAGAACCGGCCGACGTGGAATACGCCATGACTTTTATAAGCTCTGACGATGCAGTCACGGTATCAAAGGACGGAACGATAACCGCCAATAAGATGGGAACAGCTACAATTACCGTAGAAAGCTCAGGCCTTAAGGCTCAGTGCCAGGTCATCGTAAACGCAGACACCATTACTTCGTTATCCTTTAGTGAAGCAAAGGCAGAAATAGGCGGCGGCGAAGAATATAAATGCGTAATAAATACCGTACCTCAGAATGCGGGCGATAAAAATCTCGTATTTGAAAGCAGTGACAAGGCTGTAGCAGAAGTCGATGAGAACGGTGCGGTAATGGGTATTGAAAAGGGAACTGCCGTAATAACGGTAACCGATACTGTAACGGGTATTAAAAGCTCTATGGAAATAACGGTAACAGGTACGCTGTTACCCGAAAGTATGGCGTTCAAGGAAAGTGCAATTACTCTTGAAATAGGGGAGGTATATAACTCAGAGCTTGTTATGACTCCCGATAATATTGCTGATAAATCTTCCATATACTATACTACTGATATAAACGTAGCCTCCGTTACGAACGAGGGTGTTATAACCGCTAAGGGTGCAGGCACCTGTACGATAGAGGCTTACTACGAAAAGGACAATACGGTAGTTGCATATTTAGAGGTGACGGTAATAGACCCCTTTGTAATAACAGGCGAGCAGACAGAAAGCGAAGCACCTAAGCCCGAATCATCACAGCCCGCACTTACTCCCGAAGTACCGGGACTTCAGGTGATAGACGGAATAACCTACGTGCAGGGAATACTGATAGCAAACAAGACCTACGGTCTGCCATCAACTTATGACCCCGGTACAGATAACGACGCATACAACGCTCTTTATGAAATGGAAGAAGATGCGGCAAAGGAGGGGATCATCCTTTTCCTTAATTCAGGATATCGCGATTATGATACTCAGGAGGCTATATATAATAATTACGTATCAATGGATGGTCAGGCACAGGCAGATACGTATTCAGCCCGTCCCGGACATTCTGAGCATCAGACGGGGCTTGCCTTCGACCTTAATTCCTTTGAAGAAAGCTTCGGAGAAACCGCAGAGGGAATATGGCTTGCAAAGAACTGCCACAAGTACGGCTTTATAATAAGGTATCCCAAGGGCAAGGAGCATATAACGGGCTATATCTACGAGCCCTGGCACGTAAGATATCTCGGTAAGGACACAGCAACAAAGGTATATAACAGCGGACTTTGCCTTGAAGAATACTTAGGCATCACGTCAAAATATCAGGACTAATGCGGTCGGCGACCGCTCCCAACTCCGCCTTTTCATTTGTTGATTTTATGTACAGATAGTAAAACGGCGGCATCACATCATAGAGAACGATAAATTGAAATTTGAATAGCAAGATTTTTTGAGATGTTATTGCTTATTCATAACACGTAGTAAAATGCTCTAAAACCGCCTTAAATAAAGGGTTTTCCGCAAACAACTCATTTCATCCCACTATATGGTGTTACACCGTTTTACCCTT
>SVNC01000027.1 GCA_015067025.1 Oscillospiraceae bacterium | reverse complement strand
TTTAATAGTAATGCGGTCGCCAAACCTTTTCTATTATACCATTGGGAGGTTGTTTATTTCAATCGCTTGCTAAAGCTTTTTTTCCCCCGGTAGAACCGGGGGTTGTTTCGTGCTAAAGCGTCCAATCCGAGGTTTCCGCTTAAGAGCGGAAACTTTTTTTGTGAAAAACAGGAATTTTTTGTGTGAAATTAATACAAAATAGTGTGTTTTTTTCTATGCATTTGTACAAAAGTACAAAAATTCCGTTGACTATTACCTTAAAAAGTGGTAAAATATGAAATGGAAGAATTCGTATTTCATTCAGAACAGGAGGAGTAATATGATAAACAATAAATTATCAAGGTATATTGCCGTACTTGCTACATCGGCTATAGCTGTAAGCAGTATACTCGGTTCAGTTGCATCTGCCGAGACGACCGTTCCTTCAAGCTGGGACTCGGTAGAAAAAGGCTACGTAAGCGAAATAAAGGATCAGGGAAAATGGGGTGTATGCTGGGCGTTTGCCACGACCGCAGCCTCAGAAGTATCCTTAACTAAGGAATATGGTATAGACGTAGACATATCCGAAAATCTCATCGCTTATATGACAAATTTCCCTACCACTTTCGGTATGATCGGAAATGACAAGATGGTAAACACCTTCAGTTCAAACACTGAATATCTTTCAGGCAACAGCCCTAACGTTGCCGCAGCTATAATGATGAACTGGATAGGACCTTTTGAAGAAAATGAAAACTATCCTTATAACCCATCTGGTGCACCGTCTATTGCAAGTAAAACCTTTACCGAAAGTGAGTGGAATGAGCTTCTTGCTTCACGTGTAGCTCAGCTTACAGACTATTATAAAGTTCTTGCCGGCGATTCAGACTTCATCGGTAAAACAAAACGTCTTGTTTCTACACATGGAGCTGCAACTATTACATACTACGACGAGGTTGAAGCAAACAGCACAAGTAAGTATATGAACTGCATAGACGGAGAATATTACTACTTCTGTCCTGATAGCAAGGCTCTTAACCACGCAGTAACGATCGTAGGTTATGACGACTCCATCCCTGCCTCATACTTTGCCAACAACGGATATACCCCTGCAGGAAACGGCGGATGGCTTATCAAAAACAGCTGGGGTACAGACGACTTCAACGAGGGTTATCTCTGGATATCCTATTACGATACGACTGTAGAATCCGTTGTTGCTTTTGATTATGCAACAAAAGGCGACAGCGATTATTACGACAGTCTCTATTCTTATGACGGCGGTATGCCCGGCTTAAACCTTGGTTATGGTACCTCCGAAATATATTCTGCAAACGTATTTACCGCAAAAAAGAGCGAAACTATAAAAGCGGTTGCATTCTACTCCGAAAATCCGGGCAACGTAACTTATGACGTTTCCGTTTACCTTAACCCTACAGCAGCTAATCCTTCTTCCGGTACAAAGGTTGCATCCGCTACTCTTACTTCCGACCTTGCAGGATATCATTCAGTTGAACTTGACAAAGGCGTTATGGTCGACGCAGGAGACGCTTTCTCGATAGTGGTGAAAACGTCAACAGACAATGGCGAAGCAAAAGCATATTATGAGCACTCTGCAGTAGTTACCGGCGGTCAAACAACTGTTGAAGTAACAGGAAACGAGGGTGAAACCTTTGTTTCACACGATGGAACAGTCTGGAGCGATGTTCAGCAATACCTGACCGGTAACGCATCAATAAAGGCTTACGCTATAAGTGAAGAAAGACTTGAAAAAACCGTTCCTACTGCCACCACAGCTGACGGAAAAGCTCAGCTCAAGTGGGATGCTGTAGACGGTGCAGTTAAATACGAGATCATCCGTATCAAGGACGGAGAATATTATACTCTTGCTGAAACGGACGGCACTTCTGCCACATTGACAGATCTTACGGAAAACACAGAATATCAGATAGTTATAAAAGCAATTGCAGAGAGCGGTATATACTCTATCTCTGATCCTTTAACAGTAATTCTGGTTGGTCCTCTTGATGCACCTGTAGTTACAGCTACTGCAGGAGATGGTTCTGCCAAGCTTTCATGGTCTGCAGTAGAAGATGCAACCTCTTACGAAATAAGCTATCTGGTTGATGGCGAATATGTTTCTCTCGGTACTGTAAGCAGCACAGGAGCAACATTAAGCAATCTTACTAACGGATACGAATATACCTTTATTGTAAAGGCAATTGCAGATGACGGAAGAACCTCCGTTTCTGAACCTGTAAAGGTAACACCCGTAGCTCCGCTTGTTGCTCCCGTACTGACAATTACAGACAAGGGTAACGACTTATATAATTTCGAGTGGACAACAGTAGACGGTGCAAGCAGTTATGAGCTCTTTATGCTTGCTAACGGCACAGAAGTATCCTGTGGTAAGTTTACAACAAACTCAACAACTCTTACGCTTACTCCCGGCACAACGGATATAGTTTACACATTTACAGTAAAGGCAGTAGCTGATGACGGCAGAACAGCCACTTCAAAAGAAACGTCAATAACAGTAAAAGCAGTTGTAACCGTTACAGCTCCCTCTAACGTAGCAGGCTTCAAATTAGGCGGTCGTGCCGCTGGCGCACTTCGCCTTAACTGGACAGCAAATGAAACCGCCGACGGCTACATCATTGAACAGTACAAGGACGGCAAGTGGGTAAGAATAAAGAAGATCACTTCCAACGCTACTACAACCTATCGTGTAACAGGTCTCGCAGCCGGTACATCGTATAAGTTCAGAATGAGAGCTTACAAAATGGACGGCACAAAGGCTCTTTACAGCGACTATACAAGCACATTATCAGCTTGCACAAAGCCTTCTAATGTAACAGGTCTTAAAATTGGCGGCAGAGCTTCCAACGCTCTTCGTCTTAACTGGACAAAGAACACTTCCGCTGACGGTTACATTATCGAACAGTACAAGGATGGCAAGTGGGTAAGAATAAAGAAGATCACTTCTAATGCTACAACAACTTATCGTGTAGCAGGCCTTAAGGCTTCTACTCAGTATAAGTTCAGAGTAAGAGCATACAAGATGAGCGGTAAAACTGCTCTTTACAGCGGTTATACTAATCTTTCAGCATATACAAATCCTTCAGCAGTTTCAAATCTTAAGATAACAGGCAAAGCAGGCACAGCGTTAAGACTCGGCTGGTCAAAGAACACTTCCGCTGACGGCTACATTGTTGAAATGTACAAGGGCGGCAAGTGGGTAAGAGTTGCTAAAATAACAAGCAATGCAACAGTTACGTACCGCAAGTCAGGTCTTGCAAAGGGTACTACTTATAAATTCAGAGTAAGAACCTATAATATGGTCGGCAAGACTGCATTATACGGCGGTTACGTAAACGTAAGCGGTACTACGAAATAAGTAAATTAAAAATCGGAGACGGATTACACCGTCTCCGATATTTTTATAATTGCTTTATACATTCATCTATCAATTCTTTTGTGGCAAGTCCGTCAGAAAAAGCGGTAGCTCCGCCTGACGCCGTACCAAGCTTTAATGCGTAATTGTAATCATTCTTTTCCAGCATTCCTGCTAAAAAGCCTGCTAACATAGAGTCCCCTGCACCAACGGAATTCTTTACCTCTCCTTTACAAACGGGATAGATATGTACTTCGTCATTTTCATCTACAAGTATAGCACCCTTTTCCGCCATTGAAACAAGTACGTTTAGTGCCCCCATATTTTTAAGCTCTCTTGCATATTTTATAATATCCTCGTTTGTTTCAAGCTCAACGTTGAACATCTCGGCAAGCTCAAAATTATTGGGCTTTATAAGGTAGGGCTTAAAGGGTAATACGTTCAGCAAAAGCTTTCCTGTTGCATCCACTACAGCCTTTATATTTCTATCGCTTAATCTTTCAAGTATCTTTTCATAGATGCCATCCGGCAGACAAGCGGGGATACTTCCTGCAAGTACAAGCACGTCTCCGTCTTCCATTGCGTCGAGTTTACTGAAAAGGCTTTCGATATCTGCATCAGATATTTCGGGTCCTTTTCCGTTAAGCTCAGTTTCTTCACCCGACTTTATCTTGAAATTTATACGGGAAAAGCCTTTTTCAAGTCTTACAAAATCGGTGTCAATTCCCTTTTCCTGCACACCCTTTTCGATAGCGTCACCTGTAAAGCCTGCAATAAAGCCTAAAGCCTTTGAATTATAGCCAAGTTCCTTTAAAATAAAGGAAACGTTTATCCCCTTACCGCCGAAATATACTTTTTCATCGCTGTATTTATTGATTTCTCCCATAGCTATTTTTTCTGTGTGTACCACGTAATCAATAGCGGGATTGAAGGTTACTGTGTATATCATCTGTCTGATTTCCTTTCATCTTTCTTATATAATAATACCACTATATCTATAACTTTTCAAGTTTTAAGAAATTTTTAAGGTATATTTATGGTTAGTGAATTATTATGAGTAAAAATAAAGGAGGTCTGATATGCCAAGCTATATTGCTTTAATTCCTGCCTATAAGCCCGATAAACTGATGCTGTCTCTGATAGATGAGCTTACAACAAACGGCTTTGAAATCGTCATAGTAAACGATGGTAGCGGAACTGATTACAACGATATATTCGATATTGCAAAAAGCTCTGCCACTGTGCTGGGGCACGATGTAAACATGGGCAAGGGCTGTGCTTTGAAAACCGGTCTTGAATATGTAAAAGAGCATTATATAAGCGGCACAATAGTGACTCTCGATGCTGACGGTCAGCACAAGGTGAGCGACGCTTTAAAAATATGCAATATTGCTAACAAGAATAAAGATTCCTTAATCCTCGGCAGCAGAAGCTTTGATAAAAGCACTCCTTTACGCAGCAGGTTTGGCAACAGTATAACAAGACTTGTTTACAGACTTTCCACAGGAATTAAAGTAAGAGATACACAGACAGGACTACGAGCTTTTGACTATAGCTTTATAGATTATCTTTTAAAAATAGACGGCAACCGATACGAATATGAAATGAATGTACTTTTACAGATCGCAAAAGACAAGAAACAAATTATCGAAGAAGAGATAGAAACCATCTATATAGATAACAATTCCTCATCTCATTTTAATGCTTTAAAGGATTCCTTCAGGGTTTATAAGGAAATACTGAAATTTTCTGCATCATCCTTTATAGGCTTTGTGACAGATTATTTTATTTTTTCGCTGATAATACTCTGCTTTTCAGGTTTGGGACTTTACCTGCTACCTGTTATTGCAAATATTTCAGCAAGAATAGTCAGTGCTTCGGTAAACTTTACCATTAACAAAAAACTGGTCTTTAAAAGTGAAAAAAATATGCTATCATCAGCTTTACAGTATTTCGTCCTTGCCTTATTTATTCTTGCAGGAAATACGATAGTACTGAACACGCTTATAAACCACCTTAACATAAACAGCCTTATTGCAAAGCTGATAACAGAAATTCTGTTTTTTGCGATAAGCTATCTTGTACAGAAAAAACTGATATTCAGAAAAGAAATTACAGGAGAGAAATAATGATAAGCTTCTTTAAAAGAAAATATGTCTGCGCAGTTATCTTTTCGGTAGTTCTCATATCTTTTACGCTTTTTATGGTACTTGACACCTTTGTTATAGAAAAGATATATCAGACAGTGCCACCGATAAATCAGGAAACCTCGGAAACTGAATCAGGAAGTGAAGGAAAACAAAGCGATACAAAGCCTGAAAAAAATGACAGCGAAAACGAAAATGAAAGTCAGTCGGAAAATAGCGGTGCTGTTCTTACTGAAAACTCATATAAGGATGAAAACATCAGTATTACAATCACCACCCACAGAGAATACAATACTGAAATATATGTGGCAGATATAAAATTAAGCTCGCCGGAATATCTTAAAACAGCCTTTGCCAAAAACGCCTACGGCAGAAACGTCACCGCAAAAACTTCATCAACCGCAAAGAATGTCAATGCTATCCTTGCCATAAACGGCGACTATTATGGTGCACAAGAAAAGGGATATGTTATAAGAAACAACGTCTTATACAGGGATACGGTTTCAAGAGATAATGAAGACCTTGTGATCTATAATGATGGTAGCTTCGGTATTATAAGAGAAACGGAAATTTCCGCCGATGAACTTTTAAAGCAGGGTGCAAGAGAAGTTTTATCCTTTGGTCCTGCTCTTATCGAAAACGGAGTCATATCTGTTGATAAAAACGATGAAGTCGGTCAGGCTATGGCAAGCAACCCACGTACCGCAATAGGAATTGTTGAAGAAAACCACTATATCTTTGTGGTATCCGACGGCAGAACAAGAGAAAGCGAGGGTCTTACTCTTTTAGAGCTTGCAAAATTCATGCAAAGCCTTTCAGCAAATACCGCATATAATCTTGATGGTGGTGGTTCAGCCACAATGGTATTTAATGGGGATATAGTCAACAAGCCTACTACCAACGGAAAAACTATAAAGGAAAGGAGCGTCAGCGACATTGTTTATATCGGATAATAATAAAAAAGCACTTAAAACAGGCTTTATCTATGTGCTGGCATCAGCCTTCTGCGGACTTTTTGCCTTTATCTACGAGCTTTTTTCTCATGAGGTATGGTCTTTTGCTATGGTCTTTTCCTTTGCAATACCACTTGTGATGGGAGCAATCCCTTATCTCGCCATAGGAATTTTCGGAAAAAACAAGCCCCTTTGCCGACCGGCGCTCAATCTCCACGCCTTTGGCGTAGCAACTCTTACGGTAGGCTCTATATTCCTCGGAGTGCTTGAAATCTATGGCACTACCAATAGTCTTACAGTTATTTATCTGATTGCCGGACTTGTTTTTACAGTTTTTTCAATAATAACAGCAATTTTCAGCAAAAAATCAGTAAAATAACAAAAAAGACTTGCCGAAAACAATAAAATATGTTAAAATAGAATATAATAAATTTCCGAAAGGCGGTGCAAAAGCTACCATGGGTAAGACCGCAGAAAAATTTCTCTTTTCGGATGCTGATAATATAAGCTCACATCCGGATATAAGCAAAATTTTTTCCTGCAAAATTGCTTACAGCTTTGCCGCTATGGATTGGCAAAAAATTAACAAGGGACTTTAACCTCACACAAATGAGGTAAAGTCCTTTTCTGTTTATTAAATAAAGGAGGGCGAAAAGATGCTCGTACATCAGATACATCTGCCACACCACAAGCATTCAGCAGAAAACGAAACTATTGATCTCCCATTACCAAGCAAGGTAACGATAAGCATGGCACAGCACTTAGGTGTCCCCTGTGCACCTGCCGTAAATATCGGTGATAAGGTAAAGATCGGCGACGTCATTGCAAGCAGTGACGCAGTTATGTCAGCACCTGTACACAGCAGTATTTCAGGTACGGTCACAGCAATTACAGACGTTCTTCATATATCAGGTAAATATTTAAAATCCATCGTTATTGAAAGCGACGGGCTTGGAGAAGTAAGCGAAAAAATATTGCCTCCCGTGATAGAAAGCAGAGAGGACTTTTTAAAAGCTATCCGTGACAGTGGTTCTATCGGTCTTGGCGGTGCAGGCTTCCCCACGTCAATGAAGCTTGGCTTTGACCCTAAGGAAAAACAACCTGATACTCTTGTAATAAATGGTGCGGAATGTGAGCCTTACATAACCTCAGACTACCGTTGCTTTATGGAAGAAGGCGAAAGCGTTCTTGACGGTATAAAACTCATTATGAAATGGTTATCCATTCCTAAATGCATTATCGGTATCGAAAAGAACAAGCCCAAAGCTATTGCAAAGATGACAGAGCTTTGTAAGAACGATCCCGAAATAACGGTAATGGGGCTTAAATCAAGCTACCCTCAGGGTGCGGAAAAAACTCTTATCTACAGCACCACAAAGAGAGTTGTAAAGGAAGGTATGCTCCCCATCTCCAGCGGATGCATAGTATTAAACTCCTCAACGGTAGCATTCATTTCCCAGTATATAAAAACAGGTATGCCTCTTGTACGCCGCCGTATCACAATAGACGGCAACATTGTAGGAAAGCCTCGCAACGTAATGGCGGCTGTAGGCACTTCTCTTTCTGAGATAGTAGCATCAGCAGAGCTTACAAAAGAGCCTGACAGAATAATCCTCGGTGGTCCTATGATGGGCTCATGTGCCTTTGATTTAGACTATCCCTTATCAAAGACCAACAATGCGGTGCTTTTATTTGCAGATACTCCCGTTTACGAGCCCTCCGCCTGCATCAGATGCGGCAGATGCGTAAGAGCCTGCTCTATGAACCTTTTACCCACAGAGCTTGAACACGCCTTTGACGCAGGAGACGCAAAAAAGCTGACCGACCTCAAAGTTCACCTTTGTGTAAACTGCGGTGCTTGTTCTTACGTCTGCCCCGCAAAGAGAAATATAGCTGAAAAAAATCAGCTCGCAAAGAACTTTGCCCGTGAGCAGATGCAGAAGATGAAAAAAGAGTAAATTCGGAAAGGATATAAATATATATGTCTAAACTTAAAATTGAGCCATCACCACATATAAAATCTGCGGTATCCACCCAGAAGATAATGCTGTGTGTAATACTTGCTCTTGTTCCTGCCCTTATAGCATCTGTATGGATATTCGGACTGAGAGCACTTTTAATGACAGTTATCTGCTGTACCTCATGTGTTATCTTTGAATGGGTATTTGAAAAGATAACAAAGCGTAAGAACACGATAAGCGATTTATCCGCAATAGTAACAGGTATGCTGCTTGCCTTCAATCTGCCGGTAACTTTGCCGTTTTATATGGCGATAATCGGTTGCTTTGTGGCAATAGTAATAGTAAAGCAGTTCTTCGGCGGACTTGGTCAGAACTTTGCGAACCCTGCCATTACTGCAAGAATAGTGCTTATGCTCTCCTTTACGTCGTATATGACAAGCTGGGCAGCACCCTTCTACTATCAGAACAGCGGAGAAATAATCACCACATCTACTCCTCTTGTAAGCGAAAGTGCTCCCGATCTACTGAGCCTTTTACTTGGTACAACAGGCGGCTGTATCGGTGAAACCTGTGCTTTAGCTCTCTTAATAGGCGGAATTTTCCTCGTTGTTACAAAGATAATCTCTCCTGCAACACCTCTTTGCTTTATCGGTACGGTTTTTGTGATTTCCCTTATCACAACGGGAGATATCACCCTTGCAACTGCTGAAATACTTTCAGGCGGTCTTATGCTCGGTGCTATCTTTATGGCAACTGACTACGTAACGACTCCCATCACCACAAAAGGACGTATCATATTCGGTATCGGATGCGGTCTTATCACTATGCTGATAAGAAGCTTCGGCACAATGCCTGAGGGTGTATCCTATTCAATACTGCTTATGAATATCCTCTCTCCCCTCATTGACCGCTTTACAGTTCCTAAGGCTTTTGGTGCAGTAAAGCAGAACGGAGGTAAGAAATGATCTCTAAAATCAAACCCGTACTGGTGCTTTCGCTTATCTGCACACTTGTATGTGCATTGCTGATAGTGACCTACAATCTCACTTACGTCGATACCTCAGGAATTATCACAGATAAACTTAACAACGCTTGTGTAAGTATAGACGGAGAATCCGAATATGAGCTTATCACAGATAGAGCGTCAGTTGGTCTTGACGCTGAAGAATATGAAGAAATAATAAAGATAGTAAAGAATAAAAAGACAAACACGTATCTCTATGAGGTAGTAGTCGGCGGTTACGCCGACGACGGTATTGACGTGGTTGTCGGTATTGATGACAAGGGTGCTGTAAAGGGCATTTCAATCATGGCTCTTCAGGAAACTCCCGGTCTTGGTACAAAGATAAACGACAAGGCTTTTCTCGATAAGTTTGTCGGAGCGACTTCCAATATCACAATAACAAAAAATCCTCCCTCTGCGGATAATGAGGTGCAGGCTATAACCAGTGCCACATATTCCTCAAAGGGACTTGCAAAGGCGGTAAATCTCGCAATTGCCGCTGATAAGACTGTAAAAGAAAAGGGGGTGCAGTAAATGAGTTATATGAAGGAATTTACAAAGGGACTTATCAAAGAAAATCCGAGTATGGTAATGCTCCTTGGTATGTGTCCCACTCTTGCCGTTACAACAATGGCATCAAACGCTTTGGGTATGGGACTTTCCACCACCTTTGTACTTGTATGCTCAAATATTGTTATCTCTCTTCTTAAAAAAGTTATCCCCGATACTGTAAGACTCCCTGCTTACATAGTTATCATAGCAGGTTTTGTAACCTTTATAAGCCTTGTACTCCAATCTGCCGCACCTGACGTCTATGACAGTCTCGGTATGTTCTTAAGCCTTATTACAGTAAACTGCATAATACTTGGCAGAGCAGAAATGTTTGCTTCTAAAAACAAGGTGCTTCCGTCAGCCCTCGACGGACTTGGTATGGGGCTTGGCTTTACCCTGTCGCTTTTACTGGTAGGCTCCGTAAGAGAAATATTCGGCTCAGGTCAGTGGTTTGGTATAACTATCGCTCCCGAATTTTTAGAGCCTATGACTTTATTCATTTTACCTGCAGGCGGCTTCTTCGTGTTAGGTGTAGTTATAGCTGTAGTAAACAGACTTATGAATCTGAAGCCCAGAGAGATAGGCTGTCACAACTGCCCCAATGCAGAAAGCTGTCACGGTGCCTGCTCTGTAAAACCCGCCTCTGAACAAAAGGAAGGAGGTAACAAGTAATGGAGCTTGCAAGAAATCTGATGATAATTCTTTTAACGGGAATTCTTACAGAAAACTTCGTGCTTTCAAAATTCCTTGGTATCTGTCCTTTTCTTGGCGTATCGAAGAAGCTTAACAGCTCTATCGGTATGGGTGCTGCCGTTACCTTTGTAATGGTCTGTGCTTCTCTTGCTACTTATCCCATCTATTACGGAATTTTAGTTCCGCTTCATATCGAGTATATGAATACTATCGCATTTATTCTTGTGATTGCTTTATTCGTACAGCTCGTTGAAATGGTAATGAAAAAGTATATGCCGCCCTTATATAAATCTCTCGGCGTATACCTTCCCCTTATCACTACAAACTGTGCGGTACTTGGTGTAACTCTGCTTAACCTCTCAAAGGAATACAACCTTTTAGAATCCGTTGTAAACTCCTTCGGTGCAGGTCTTGGCTTTATGATAGCTATGATAATCTTCTCAGGCGTCCGTTCAAGACTTGAAACCTGCGATATCCCGAAGGCACTTCGCGGAGCACCTATCACCCTTATGGCGGCATCCATCGTTTCTCTTGCATTTATCGGCTTTGGCGGCGTGGTTGACGGCATATTCGGTGCCTGAGCCTATAAAGAAAGGATGATATAAGATGAACGAATACATTATACCTATCGCTGTATTTTTAGGCTTTGGTGCAATAGCAGGAATACTCCTGCTTGTAGCTTCAAAATTTCTTCGCGTTGAAGCAGATGAAACCGCATCTCAGATACTTGAAGCACTCCCCGGTGCAAACTGCGGCGGCTGCGGATATTCAGGCTGTGAAGGCTACGCAAATGCGGTAGCATCAGGAAACGCTCCCAAGAATTTATGTAAGCCGGGCGGTGCAGACTGCCTTAAGAAAATAAGCGAGATACTCGGCGAAGAAACAGGCGACTTTGTCCGTGAGATAGCCTACGTTCATTGCAACGGCAACTGCAATGCAATGGAGGATAAATATCTTTACATCGGCACACAGTCTTGTGCCGCAGTAGAAAAATTCTATAACGGTAAAGGAAACTGTATCTACAGCTGTGCAGGTCTCGGAGACTGTGTAAAGATCTGCGATTTCGGTGCGATAAACATTGTAAACGGCGTTGCAAAGGTCACTCCTGCAAAATGTACCGCCTGCGGAAAATGTATAAGCGTCTGCCCTAACCGTATAATAACACTCCGTCGTGAAACTGACAAGGTATTGCTTCAGTGTAACTCAAAGGATGCAGGTAAAGTGGCAAAGGACGCCTGCAAAAACAGCTGTATCGGCTGTAAGATATGCGAAAAGAAATGTCCGAACAACGCTATCACAGTATCAGAAAACCGTGCGGTTATTGATTACCACAAATGTACCTCCTGCGGAATATGCGTAGAGGCTTGTCCTCGCAAGTGTCTTAAAAAGCTCCCCAACTGTAACGTAGTGTGATGACAGAAATGAACGAAAGAGAAAAACTGATAAACTTCGGAAAACAAAAGCTTCTTATATCACCTTTATCTGTAGGCTGGCTTAAATTTCTTATCCGTGTATTCCCTGTACTTTTTGCCGTGTTCTGCGGTGCAGGTATTATTTTAAACTCGGTTACGGTATTCACCGCCTTCAGCGATGAAGTGACAAAGGCGTTGTCAGACGACAAAATAGCTGCTATAATAGTAGTTAGTGCAGTATGCATAGCAATCTATCTCGCCTTTATCGTATACAGTATAGTGATGTACAGAAGAACACCTCTGCTTACCGAGCAGATAAGAGCTGAACTGAAAATCTATCTTATTTTATGTGCAGTCGCTTTTTTACTGACAGAGGTTTCCTCAAATCTTATGAAGGTGTACGTTTTCCCTGAAAAAAGCAATATCGAAAGCACGCTTACCTACTGTGGTTTTGTGGCAATCGCTCTTATTGCTTTTGTAATTATGAATTTAAGATACCTAAAAAAAAGAAGCTATATCTTTTTAGACAGCTCCTATTACGAAGACGAATTCAAAAAAACTGCTAAAAAGAAAAAGCACAAGAAAAAATAACGAAAAGAGATGATATAAATGAAGCCTGCGGAATTACTGAGTGCCGGTATATCTGAGCTTAAAAACAGAATACCCGTATCTGCGGTAGCAAAATTCAAATCCCAGACCATATCAGGCACAAGAGGAAAGCAGATACTTTCTTCCTGCATTGCAAGATATAACTGCCGTATAATTCCGATAGTGTCGGTATTTATAATCATCTTTACCATTATTTCCGCAATAGTCAGCGGTGCATTCACTTCCTTTTCTCCGCTTGAAATAGCAGGTATCGCCCTCACCATAGTCACAGCCGGTTGCGGAATAGGATTTGGCTTTTACTTCAAAGGCAGATATCCTGCTTTTTATCACTATCTGTTCTGGGGATTATTCATACTCTCCTATTTTATAAGAGTGATAAACTGTATTAGGTCTGCAGAGGGCTTTGCTCTTACCGTTATAACTATAATGGTACTTTGCACTGTTCCTGTGACAAATTACGGTATATCGGCAATAATGATGTTTTCAATACCGGTATACTATACGGCTATCTGTTGCATGAACGAAGTTTATTTTTACTACTATTTTCTCTCCTTTGCTATAGCGTCACTTGGTTTTATCATCTGTGTAGCAAACTATTCTCTTTTCTGTACAAGAATAATAAATTCAAAGCAGATAAAGGATGATAAGCAGATAATAAAGCTGAATGCCATGATCGATAACCGTACAGGATTATATAACCGTAGTTATGGTATTGACAAGGCAAATGAGATGATAAGCTCGGGCAGAAATATTGCAATACTCATAGTTGATATTGACAGCTTCGGTGAATACAACAGAATTTACGGCACTAAAAAGGCTGATAAAACTCTCCAGCAGATCGCAAACTGTGTAAAGATCGTTTCAAAGCCGTATACAGACGTTATCTGCCATATCGAAAGTGACAGAATAATGGTATGCACCGCCGCTACTTCAAATAAAGAGCCCACCGCTCTTGCCGAGGATATCAGAAGCAGTGTAAGAACTATGGATATAGCTTTTACAGAAAATAAAACTCTGCTATCAGTTACGGTTTCCGTAGGTGTTGCAAGAAACACCTATAACGAAGACTTTGACATAGTATTTGAAAAAGCGATGCGTAGCTTATCTGCCGCAAAAAAATCAGGCGGAAACTGCGTAGCTTATAAGGATACTCCTTTAAGAGAAGAAATATAAGGCGAGCCGCCTTTGGCAGTTCCCGCCTTTTATAAAAAACAGCTAACCCTGCAGTTTACAAAACGGCGGGGTTCAAAGCTTCCGTATGATTACTCGGCTAAGGCGAGCCGCCTTTGGCAGTTCC
>SVNC01000026.1 GCA_015067025.1 Oscillospiraceae bacterium | reverse complement strand
TCATAAAGTTTAGGCTACCGCCCCTGTAGCAGTCTGAAAGACTGCGACGGTCTTTAGACCAATGACCCCTTTGGGGCTACCGCCCCAGCAGTCCAAGGGACTGCGACGCCCTTTAGGGCAATAAACCCCTTGCATATCAAGGCTTGTGGGTTATTTGAAAAAAATTACAACAACATTGTAACACCGCCGTTCATAATGTTTTGCCAATTGCAATGGCTTGTAAAGGCGGAATTGGGAGCGGCGGCTCGCCGCCAAACAACAATTTATCGTGCATTTAACATATGATTCCTGCCGTTCACAATGCGTTGCCATCATCAATGATTTTTAAAGGCAGGAGATGCCCGCGGGTGCAACCCGTGGTCTTGAATTTTCCCCTCAAAAGTGCTATAATCCTATAGGAATAAATAAAAAAGAGATGATAAATTTGGTTAAAGACCTTACAAAAGGCACTCCCTGGCGAGTGCTTTTAAGTCTGTCATTGCCTATGCTTGTAAGCGTTGCCTTTCAGCAGATGTACAATATTGCTGACAGCGTTATTGCAGGTAACTGGGCAGGAGAATTTGCCCTGAGCGAAGTAGGTGCAAGCTATCCTGTCACTATGATATTCTTAGCTATCGCCACAGGCGGCAGTGCAGGAGCTTCGGTAGTCGCCGCAAGACTGTTCGGTGCAAAGGAGCATAAGCAGTTAAAAACAGCGATATATACCGCTCTTATTACCTTTACGGCTTTAGCGGTATTTCTGACTGTCATAGGATCTATATTATGTACCCCCATGTTAGAGCTTTTAGGCACTCCGAAAGCAATAATGCCTAACAGCGACGCATATCTTCGTATCTATATACTGGGGCTTACCTTCTTATTTTTATACAATGCCTGCAACGGTATTTTTACCGCCCTCGGCGACTCTAAAACGCCCCTTTATTTTCTGATAGGCTCTTCTGTCGGAAACGTATTACTTGACCTTTTGTTCGTACTGTGCTTTAATATGGGAGTGGCGGGCGTAGCCTGGGCAACCTTTATTGCACAGGGAATTTCCTCGGTACTGTCGGTATTCACTCTGCTTAAAAGGGTAAAGCAGATAGAAAGCGAAAAGCCTGAGCTTTTTTCTAAAAAGGCACTTTTGCAGATTACAAGAATTTCCGTCCCCTCGATTTTGCAAAGCAGCTTTGTATCGGTGGGAAACCTCTTTATACAAAGCCTTGTAAACTTCTACGGCACAACGGAGCTTGGTGTTATCGGCGGCTACTCGGCGGCAATAAAGCTTAATACCTTTGCTCTTACCTGTTTTTCCACATTATCAAACAGCGTATCAAACTATGCGGCACAGAATATGGGTGCAGGCCGCTTTGACAGAGTGAAAAAGGGCGTAAAATCGGGAGCGTTTATGAGCTTTATCGTAGCTATCCCCTTTGCTATCACCTTCTTTTTCTTCGGCGGAGAGCTGACAGGTATTTTTGCCACAGAGGGCGGAGAAGGGATAATCCGAACCGGCAGAGTATTTTTACAGATAGCTTCTCCCTTTTATCTTGTTATCTGCTTTAAGATAATAATTGACGGAGTTATGAGGGGTCTTGGCATTATGAAGCCCTTTGTGATAGCCACCTGCCTTGACCTTGTTTTAAGAGTAGCCTTTGCATATATACTGTCTCCCTTCTTCGGAAGCGACGGTATATGGATGAGCTGGCCTGTGGGCTGGCTACTGGCACTCTTTGTGGATATTTTCTTCTACCGGTACTATATAATAAAGGGAAGGGCTATAAAAGTCACAGAGTAGATTATAATTTGACGCTCCGCTGGGGCTACAATAACCCAGCGGAGCGTCAAATTTTAATTCTTCGCCTTTCCTTTGCCTATCATCACAACAAAATTACAAAGGCTGTGGCTGTCGCACTGAAAAGAGCGGCAGCTATACTTATTATAATAGTCGGAATTACCGACGACTTTGTTTTAGGTGTGCTTATCGCCCCCTTGCTTACAGTCTTTATATACTCCTGCGCAGAACTGCTGAGCTTGTTATCCGATGCTTTTTCAGGTCGGATATAGAAAACCGCCTTTTCAAAGTAATCATTTTCGGTATTATTTATCTCTAAAATGAGTTTGTTTACTGCTTTTATCATAAAAGATCTCCGTCATTCCTTATTTTAAAAAATTACTATCTGTATTATTGAGTTTTTATGGAAAATTATACTTAAAGGCTAAAGTTTTCCACAAAAACGGTTGAAAACTTCTCAGTTTTCCACCGAAAAACCGGTTTTCCATAAAAAATCTGTTGAAAACTCTGTTGAAAGTGTTAAAAAACCCCCTAAACAAGCTTTTTTTACCTTTTGCAGAAATTTGTCAGATGTTGAAAACTAAAAAATACAAATTGTCATAAAATTTAACGTAATGAAATAAAAAATAAAAAACTCACCAAATTTTTTATAACGTCACCCCAAAAATTTTCTATGTAATGGTTTACTGAAAACACGTTACAATTTACTTTGTGTATAACCTTTAGTTTTCCACACTTTCAACAGGAAAAGCGGTTGAAAGTGTGGAAAAGTCCTGATTTTCAACCGAAATAAGCTGTTTAAACCCGTTTTTTTGTTGAAAACTCCGTTGAAAGTGTTAATAAAATGGCTTTAAATAGGGGTTTTCAGTGTTTAAGGTTTAAATTTCTTCTGGTGTGGAAAAGTTTTTATCTGAAAAAAGTGACGAAATTTTGACCTCAGATTTGTGCAGAATATTGTAAAAATTCTATTGACAAGCAAAGAGTAAAGTGCTATAATTCGGATAGACATATTATATACAAATAGCAAAAAGGCATAGACGGGACTATTAACTATCAGACTGTTTTACAGAGAGTCATTGGTTGGTGCGAAATGACAAACGGCGATATGTGAAGTTACACCCCTGAGCCCCCGCTAAAAACGGGCGTTGACTGCGTTAAAGTCTTCGAGGTTCGTGTGCAATGGTGAAAACACACGGATAAACTGAGGTGGTACCACGATAATTCGTCCTCTGTGCATTTGCACAGAGGCTTTTTTGTTATAACAAAGCTATTTTCTTAAAGGAGAAAAAACTATGGGAATGAATTATTTATGTCAGCTTCCTGACCCTGAACAGATAAAGCACAAATACCCCGCTTCTGACAAGGTAAAAGCAATAAAAGCTCAGAGAGATGAAGAAATTGCGAAGGTATTCAGGGGAGAGTCCGATAAGTTCATACTTGTTATAGGTCCTTGCTCCGCTGATAAGGAAGAGCCTGTAATAGACTATATTTCAAGACTTGTACCCGTTCAGGAAAAGGTTAAGGATAAGATTATAATAATTCCGAGAATTTACACAAACAAACCCCGTACAACGGGTGAAGGTTATAAGGGTATGATTCACCAGCCCGACCCCACAAAGAGAGAGGATATGCTTGAGGGACTTATAAAGGTAAGACAGCTCCACCTGCACGCAATCGAACAGACGGGCTTTACCTGTGCGGATGAAATGCTCTATCCCGAAAATGACAGATATCTGTCTGATCTTCTGTCCTACGTAGCGGTGGGTGCAAGATCTGTAGAGGATCAGCAGCACAGACTGACTGCCAGCGGACTTGATATCCCCGTTGGTATGAAGAACCCCACCGGCGGCGATTTATCGGTTATGCTGAACTCCATCCGTGCGGCAATGGCAAGCCATACCTTTATATACAGAGGCTATGAAACAAAGACAGACGGCAACCCCTTAACTCACGCTATTTTAAGAGGTGCGGTAAACAAGCACGGTCAGACTATCCCCAACTATCATTATGAGGATTTAAAGCTGCTTTATGATCTTTACTGCAAGGCGGGACTTCCCAATATGGCAGTAATTGTAGATACAAACCACGCAAATTCCGGAAAGAAGTATTTAGAGCAGATAAGAATTGCAGGAGAAATCCTCCACAGCAGACGCCACGATGAAGACATAAAGCACTTTGTAAAGGGACTTATGATAGAAAGCTACATTGAGGACGGCTGCCAGAGCACCGACGATGAAATTTACGGCAAGTCAATTACAGACCCCTGTCTCGGCTGGGAGAAAACAGAAAAGCTCATCTATAGTATAGCTGAGCAGTTATAATGAAAGAGTTGCCAACACGAAAAAATATTCGTCTTGATTCTTTTGATTACAGAGCAAATGCCTTGTATTTTGTTACATTCTGTACAAAAGATAAAAAACCTATCCTTTGGGAATATGCGGAGCTTATAAATATAGGGTATTTTAATAAGATACAAAATACTACTGATTATGAGTACAAAAATAATCTCGTAGGGGCATTCATTTCCCGAAAATCGGAGATTTCCGGGAAATGGTCGCAGTCCTGCGGACTGCTGACGGATTATGAGCACAAGAATAATCTCGTAGGGGCGACTATTAGTCGCCCGCAAAACCCGCAAAACCCACAAGAGTTGCAAAATTTATTTCAGTTATCAGAATACGGAAAAATAACAGAACAAGCAATAAACAATATACCACAAATATATAAAAACACAGAAATAATAAAATACTGCATAATGCCTGATCATGTACATTTGCTTATTGGTATTAATTCAGACAGTAACGGATGTTTTATTGCAGAAAATGGTGAGATGTACAATGATAACGGGCGACTGATAGTCGCCCCTACGGACGCTCTAAAATTTAAAAGTTTATCTGTTATTATTTCACAAACCAAAAGATATATAAGTAAACAAATCGGTTTTTCATTATGGCAGAAATCATTTTATGACCGTATAATAAGGGATAAAGATGAACTGGAATCGGTAATAAAATATATTGAGTTAAATCCATACAAATATATTTCAGATTAATAAATATGTGTAACCCGTAGGTGCATATAAAAATATGTTTGTTAGTGGCGATATTGTCGATATTTATAGCGGTTACAACTATGTTATAAATTACCGCCGTTCTGTAGGGGCGACTATCAGTCGCCCGCAAGACCCACAAGACCCACAAGACCCACAAGACCACAAAATAAAGGACAATAATTGACCTTTGAGTAATCATTGGTCTAAAGACATCGACTGTTTCGCAGAAATGGATGCCACTATAAATACAGATAAAATCAAAATTAAATTATAAACTGAAAGGAAAGAAAAACATGAAACTTTACGACGAACTTATTGAAAGAGGACTCATCGCACAGGTTACAGATGAAAAAGAGATCCGTGAGATGATCGACAATGGAAAGGCAACCTTCTACATTGGTTTTGACCCCACGGCAGATTCATTACACGTAGGTCATTTTATGGCACTTTGCCTTATGAAGAGATTACAGATGGCCGGCAACAAGCCCATCGCTCTTCTTGGCGGCGGTACGGGTATGATAGGCGACCCCTCAGGCAAGACCGATATGAGAAAGATGCTTACAAAGGAAGATATCGAGCATAACATCGAATGCTTCAAAAAGCAGATGAGCCGTTTTATCGACTTTTCTGAAGGTAAAGCTATGCTCGTAAACAACGCTGACTGGCTTTTGGATCTAAACTACGTTGAGGTACTGCGTGAGGTAGGTGCCTGCTTCTCGGTAAACAAGATGCTTACGGCAGAATGCTACAAGCAGAGAATGGAAAAGGGTCTGTCCTTCCTCGAATTCAACTACATGATCATGCAGAGCTACGACTTCTACAAGCTGTTCAAGGATTACGGCTGTAATATGCAGTTCGGCGGTGACGATCAGTGGAGCAATATGCTTGGCGGTACTGAGCTTATCAGAAAAAAGCTGGGCAAGGACGCTTACGCTATGACTATCACACTTCTTTTAAACTCCGAAGGAAAGAAGATGGGTAAGACAGAAAAGGGTGCAGTATGGCTTGACGCTGAAAAGACCAGCCCCTTTGAATTCTTCCAGTACTGGAGAAACGTAGCAGATGCCGACGTTATGAAGTGCATCAAGATGCTGACCTTCTTACCTTTAGAAGAAATCAGAGCAATGGAAAGCTGGGAAGGTGCCGAGCTTAATAAGGCAAAGGAGATCCTTGCTTTCGAGCTTACAAAGCTTGTACACGGTGAGGAAGAAGCAAACAAGGCTCTTGACGCTGCAAAGGCACTCTTCGGTGGTGCAGGTGTCAGCGGTGATATGCCTACGACGGTAATTCCTGCTGAGATGGTACAGGATGGTAAGGTAGGTATTCTTGACGCTTTAGTAGCAACAAAGCTCTGCCCCTCAAAGAGAGATGCAAGAACAAACGTTACCGGTGGCGGCGTATCTGTAAACGATGAAAAGATAACCGACCCCATGGCAATGATCGAAATCGGCGAATTTGCAATTATCAAGAAAGGTAAGAAGAATTACCACAAGATAACGTTATAAAATATACGGGCGGACCTGAAATAAAGGTTCGCCTTGTTTATTTTAAAGAGCGATAAATTGTTGTTTGCGGTGTGCCACCGCTCCCAATTCCGCCTTCGGCGGCTGGCGTTTTGACGATGAATTGCGGGCGACTAATAGTCGTCCCTACGGAAATGATTATAATTAAAACAAGGTGGTAAATTGCCCTCAAACGCCGAAATAAACGGTGGTTTATTGCCCTAAAGGGCATCGCAGTCCCTTGGACTGCTGGGGCGGTAGCCCCAAAGGGGTCATTGGTCTAAAGACCGTCGCAGTCTTTCAGACTGTTACAGGGGCGGTAGCCTAAACTTTATGAAAATTGCATTTTCATAAAGTCACGCAGTCCTACGGACTGCTCCCTTCGGCGGTTGGTTGTATACGGGCGACTAATAGTCGCCCCTACGGAAATGATTATAATTAAAACAAGGTGGTAAATTGCCCTCAAACGCTGATATAAACGGGGATTGGGGCGGTAGCCCCAAAGGGGTCATTGGTCTAAAGACCGTCGCAGTCTTTCAGACTGTTACAGGGGCGGTAGCCTAAACTTTATGAAAATTGCATTTTCATAAAGTCACGCAGTCCTACGGACTGCTCCCTTCGGCGGTTGGTTGTATACGGGCGACTAATAGTCGCCCCTACGGAAATGATTATAATTAAAACAAGGTGGTAAATTGCCCTCAAACGCTGATATAAACGGGGATTGGGGCGGTAGCCCCAAAGGGTCACAAGGGGCGGTAGCCTAAACTTTATGAAAATTGCATTTTCATAAAGTCACGCAGTCCTATCGGACTGCTCCCAGCCCCAGCAGTTCGCAGAACTGCGACAATTTCGGCAAATACTTTTGCCGAAATATATTCCCTAAGGGGGAAGGGGGCAAGGGGGTTGGGGGCTACAATGCCTACGGCAACCCTATAAACAACAATTTATCGTGCATTTAACATATGATTCCTGCCGTTCACAATGCGTTGCCATCATCAATGGTTTTTAAAGGCAGGAGATGCCCGCGGGTGCAACCCGCCAAACAACAATTTATCGTCCATCTATTACGTGACACCTGCCGTTCACCTCGCTTTATATACAACAATGATGAAAAAAGGCAGGAATTGCCAGCGGTGGCACACCGTGCCGCCGTTTGACAACGCATAGAAAATATGATATACTATAATAGATTATAAATCATCATAATAGGGGGAGTGTTCTTATGAGCAGTAAAGCGATAAAAAAGCTGTTTACAACGCATAAGGTCGGCAGATGTTTTACAGCAGTCGGCGTCTTCCTCGGAATATTTATACTCCTCATTCTGTCACTGGCACTTATCTCAGGTGGGCTTATAACCACACCTGCGGCTGCGGCAAGGATAATCGGGGCAGAACGGTTCTTCGTATCGGATATGCCTCCCCTTACAATGCTCTTTGCAGGCGGCTTTATGTTACTTTCAGGAGGGGCATTGATACTCTTTACAGCAGGCAGGTTATGTCCTGCGGCTGCCGCCTTTGTTCTTCGCATATTCGGAGATGGTAACAGAAAATGAAGCTGCTGAAAAAACTGAAATTCCGTCATATGAGGGTGGAAAAGCTGACAAGACTTCAGATAATATCAAGAGTCTGTGCTGTTGGCGCAGTGATTTCTCTTATAGCTGCGGTTCTGTGCTATACCACCTTTGAAAGCGACTATAAAAGCTCGGTAAAATCAGAAGAGCTGAGCTTTCCATATTATGAGCATCTATCGGTTGTAACCGAAAATATACCCGTTTATATTTTTCCCTCAAGGGATGAAAACATAAATATAAAATATCTTTCTGACAGTGAGATAACTGTCGAAGAACAAAAGGGCAGACTGGTAATAAGACAGGAGGGAGATTTCATCTTCTCACTTTTCTCCTTTTCTCAGCTTGACTATAAAATAGAAGTTTATCTGCCCGAGAAGACCTTCAGCAGTATAATACTTGCCACCTCTGACGCTCCGCTATACAGCTCACCATTAAACAGCAACATAGTGAACATCACTTCAAAAAGCGGAATGATAGAAATAGAGGATATAAAATGTCACACCCGTCTGACGATAGACAACGACAGCGGACAGGCAGACATAAACGTTTCGGAATTTTCCGGGGGTGAGCTTAAAAACCGTACCGGAAACATAAATCTTACCTTTACTGAAGATATCGAAACCTGCGTTACGACAGGCAGTCGTTGTTACGTAAACGGACTTGCTGTGCAGGGTGGTGAAGAAGTATCAGCGTCACACAAGCTTAAAGTTTCTTCCACTTCAGGAAAGGTGCGTATATTTACAGGGAAACAGTAATAAAGAAAGGAATGTACAGTATGAAAAGCGCAAAACAGACCTTCACCATCACAATGCCCGAAAAGCAGGGCTATATGGATCTCACCGATGACGTTCAGGCTTGTGTGAGAAATTCCAACATCAAGACGGGTATCTGCACTGTAAACGCAATGCACAATACAGCCTCCGTATTTACAGGAAAGAACGACCCTGAAAGTCTTGAAAGCTATCTTAAATTCTATGATAAGCTGACGACCCTTGCAGAAGAATCTCTCCGTCCTGCTATAAAGCATCAGCTTGCAGGTAACGGCGTTACTATGCCCGTTGAAGACGGTAATCTCTGCCTTGGTCTGTCTCAGTTCATTATATATATGGATTTTGACGGTGAAAGAGAAAAGCTTATCGAAGTAACGATCATCGGAGAGTAAATAATGCTGTCAGTAGTAATCCCTGCCTTTAATGAGCAGGAAAATATACCTGCCGCCGCAGAAAAGCTTTCGGAGATACTTTCTCCCGTAACCGATTTTGAGCTTATTTTCGTGGATGACGGGTCAAGGGATAACACCTGGAATATAATAAAAGAGCTGTCAGAAAAGGACAAATCCGTAAAGGGTCTGCACTTCTCCCGTAACTTCGGTAAAGAGGGGGCTATTTTTGCAGGGCTTAAAGCCGCATCGGGTGACTGTGTGGCAGTCATTGACTGTGATCTACAGCATCCACCCCAGCTTCTCCCCGATATGCTTTCTGCCTGGAAAAACGGAGCAGAGGTAGTAGAGGCGGTAAAATCCTCCCGTGGTAAAGAGGGCATCATATATAAGCTTTTTGCAAAGAGCTTTTACCGTATGATGAAAAACAGCTCCAATATAAATTTAGACGGGGCAAGCGACTATAAGCTGATGGACAGAAAGGTCGTTGACGCTTTAAACGATATGCCCGAAAGACTTACCTTTTTCAGAGCCTTATCCTGCTGGGTAGGCTTTAAGACTGAGCGTATCGAATTTGACGTAGCACCAAGAAATGCAGGAAAGACGAAGTGGTCCTTCCGAAAATTATTCAAGTATGCATTAAGCTCCATTACAAGCTTTACAAACGTCCCTATGCAGATAATAACCGTATCGGGAATATTGTTCTTTATCTTTGCCATTATTCTCGGCGTACAGACTATTGTCAATTTCTGTATGGGTACAGCCGCTGACGGCTTTTCAACCGTTATACTGCTTATACTTATTGTCGGCAGTATTTTAATGCTTGGTATCGGCATTATAGGATACTATTTAAGTAAAATTTATGAAGAGATAAAATGCCGTCCCAGATACATAGTGTCCGAAAGGGCAGGAGATCTGTCGGGACAGGATAACAAGAGATAATAAAAAGAGGATTTTCAATGCAGGCAGTAAAGGAAAAACTGATACATTTTAGACGTCTGTGCTATAAGAACGGATATCTGTTTGCGGCATTCTTTATACCTATTGCCGTTATGATAGTAGGCTATATCAATTTTGGTATGTGGCCCATAGGCGAAAGGTCGGTGCTTTGTCTTGACCTTAATGCACAATACGTCTTTTATTTTGATTACGTACACGACGTAATAGGAAACGGCGAAAGTCTGCTGTACAGCTGGAGCAGAAACTTGTCCGGCGAATTTATAGGAATAATAGGCTATTATCTTGCAAGCCCCTTTAATCTTCTTGTATGGTTATTCCCACGAGAGATGATAACCGAGGGACTTATGACGATGATGCTGGCAAAGTTCGGTGCCTGCGGCGTCTGCTTTGCAATATACGCCCACAAGTCAAGAAAGCTTTCAAAGCACACCGCCGCTTTATTCTCCCTTATGTATTCTCTTTGTGCATATATGGTGGTGGAAACAATGAACCCCATGTGGCTTGACGGTGTACTGATACTGCCCCTTGTATGCTTCGGCATAGAAGCTCTTGTAAGAGAAAACCGCTTTAAGCTTTTAGTTATTTCTCTTTGCTATGCATTTATCTCAAACTTCTATATCGGATTTATGATAGCTATATTTACGGTTATCTACTTCCTTTATTATTTCTTTGCAAATGCAGAATATAAAAATGCAAAAGGGCTTATCGGCTCACTTATCAAAAAGGGTGCCTTTACAGGTCTTTGCGGAATAACCTCCGCCCTTATAAGTGCCTTTATGATACTGCCGGTCTACAGTGCTTTGCAAAACGGTAAATTTACCTTTACCACACCCGATTACACCTTTAAAAGCAATTACGATTTGCTTGATATAGCTACAAAGCTTTTCCCCAACAGTTACGACACGGTAAGAATGGAGGGTCTGCCCTTCATATTCTGCGGCTCTGTTGCGCTTATTCTGACAGCAGGATATTTCTGCTGCCGTAAGTTCCGCTTCAGTCAGAAGATATCTGCGGCAGCTCTTATCGGGGCAATGCTTATATGTATGTATATCCGCCCGATAGATATGATGTGGCACGGCGGACAAATGCCCAACTGGTTACCTTACCGCTATTCCTTTATAATATCCTTTATACTGGTAATGCTCTCGGCACAGGCCTTTGAAGAGCTGAAAAGCATCAGCAAAAAGACGCTGGGGCTTATTACAGTATGCTATATCGGACTTATCATATATATAGAGTCTACCGATACCTTTAACTCTGCCTTAGGTAATGAGGGCAGAGAGCTGTTTGACGGAATTTCGGTAGCTTTACCTGCTATACTCTTTATGGCAATTGCAGGTATTACTCTTTATCTCATTTCAGTAAAGCACGATACGAAAAAGCTTACAAAAGCCGCGTCTATAGGACTTTGTGCAGTAATCGTAGCAGAGCTTTGCTTTAATACAGCGGCTACGATAAAGAAGATGCATACGGATATCGTATTTTCCACAAGGGCAAGCTATCTTGACGTGGTACTGCCTTTACGTGAAAAGGTAGAGCAGATAAAGGAAAAGGACGAAGGCTTCTACCGTATCGAAAAGAACTTCTTCCGCTCGGTAAACGACCCTATCGCAACCGGTATGTACGGCCTTTCACATTCAAGCAGTACCCTTAATGCAAAGGCTATTGATATGCTTGGCTTCTTCGGCTTTACGTCAAACGGACATTATTCAAGATTTTCGGGTAATACTCCCGTAACAAGCGACATTTTCGGTGTAAAATATATCCTTGACTGCAAGGACCACAACACTGTAAATATAAAGAGCGAAGCGGATATCACCGTTACGGAAAACCCTGACGCTATGCCTATAACCTTTTTATCAGATATGGGTATAGAAAATATGGAGCTTAGCAAGGATATGGTATTTGAAAATCAGAATTTGCTGATATCATATCTGACGGGTATTCACGATGAATATTTTATGACCTTTGCCGCAGACGGTCTGCCTACTATCAAAAACTGTACAAAGGGCAACTATGCAGGCGGTCATATAGGCTTTACAAATCCTAAGGACGAAGCCTCTGTAACCTACAGAATTACCGCTATTGCCGATGGTGATATATATATGTACGTACCTACCGACTATCAGCGTCAGGTTACAGTCTACGTAAATGAAAAATATATAGGCGCTATGTTTGAAAGCGACAACCATAATATAAAAAATCTCGGCAACTTTAAAAAGGGCGAACAGGTAGAAGTCCGAATGCGACTTGACAAAAACGACCTTTACTTTAAAACTCCCCAGTTTGCCACACTTGATACTGAAAAGTATAACAACGCAATTTCCGCTTTACAGCAGATGAATACTGCTACAACGGTAGAAAAGCTCTCCGGTACAGAGGTAGTTGCAAACGTAACTGCAACAAAGGATCAGATGTTATTTACTACTATCCCCTACGAGCAGGGCTGGACGATCTACGTTGACGGAGTGGAAACAAAGCCTGTAAAATTAGTGGAAGAGGCTCTTATGGGTATACCCGTTACAGCAGGTGATCATAAGGTAGAATTTAAATTCTTCCCTGCAAGAATGGATCTTGGCATAATATGCACCATCTGCGGTATACTGATATTTATATTCCTTATCCTTATTGATATCAAATTCAAAACTCCGATAAAGCTTAAGGTAGCTGACGCATCAAAGGCAATTGACAGCGAAGAAGAGCTTTACAATGAAGAGGAAACAGAAGAAACAGAACAATCTGAAAAGGAAACAGATACAGAATAAATCCCTTTAAAGAAAGGAACAGACAATGATTTTAGCAGTAGACGTAGGAAATACCAATATAGTTTTCGGCGGATATGAGGGCGATGAGCTTAAATTCATCTCAAGACTCAATACTCAGGTGTCAAGAATGGAGGACCAGTACGCCATAAAGCTCCGTGATATATTAAGCCTTTACGGACACAGCGAAAAGGAGATAACGGGCTGTATAATTTCTTCCGTCGTACCTCCCATTACTACCCATTTAAGCCGTGGTATTGAAAAGCTCTGCAAGGTAAAGCCCTTAGTGGTATCTCCGGGCATAAAGACAGGTCTTAATATAAAGATAGACGATCCGTCAATACTCGGCAGTGACCTTGCCTGTGCGGCGGTTGCTGCAAAGAACAAATATAAAATGCCCTGCATTTTTATAGATATAGGTACTTGTCTTAAGATATTTGCTCTTGATAAAGACGGAGCATTACTTGGCGGTGCAATAGGACCGGGTGTAAAGCTGTCCTTTGAGGCGTTATCTTCAAAGACTGCATCACTTCCTCTTATCGGTGCTCAGCCTGTAGAAAAGGTAATAGGTACAAACAGCCCCGACAGTATGCGTGCAGGTGTTATTACAGGTACTGCCTGCATGATAGACGGTATGATAGAACGCTATGAGGAAGTCCTCGGCGAAAAGGCAAGCGTAGTTGCAACGGGCGGCTATGCGGCTCTTGTTACTCCTTTATGCAGAAGAAGTACAGAGCTTGATCCCGATTTAGTTTTAGAGGGTCTGCGCATTATCTTCAATAAAAATCAGAAGAATGCGTAAGACAACTCCGCATAAATATTGTACGTAGATTGCGCAGTCAGATTGTCCGTTAGATTGTGCAAATTTGACGCAGGCAGGCTTGGTGCCTGTTAAGGAAAATTTGTGCAAGATAATGGATAAGATGCAAGCAAGGTGCGTGCAAAACCAAAGTGGTATTTGTGCGGTGTTGTCGCAAATTATATACCCTACGAGGCACTCCTGACAAGAGGCTTCAGTAAAGGAGAAAAATTATGTCAAACACAAACACACAGAAGAAAATGAACGTTTCGACCATTGTCGGAATAGGACTGCTGACTGCGATCGTAGTAGTTTTACAGCTTGTATCAATGGCTCTCAGATTTGGAATGTTCAGCATCACACTCACTCTTGTACCTATCGTAGTAGGTGCGGCTCTGTATAACTGGAAGGCAGGCGCATGGCTTGGTCTTGTTTTCGGCGGAGCGGTAATACTTACAGGCGATGCGGCGGCATTTTTACAGATAAACGCCATAGGTACAATAATTACGGTACTTTTAAAGGGTGCTTTAGCAGGACTTGCGGCAGGACTTGTTTATCATCTTGTCAGCAAGAAAAATCAGATTGCAGGAGTTATTGCAGCGGCAATAGCAGCTCCTGTTGTAAATACGGGTATATTCCTGCTTGGCAGTGCTGTATTCTTCCTTGACGCAATTACAATGTGGGCAGGGGATACAAACGTATTCGTGTATATGTTAGTGGGTCTTGTAGGCTTCAATTTCTTTATTGAGCTTGGTATCAACATTTTACTTAACCCCACTATATTACAGATAATCCGTATAGGAAAGAAAAAATTAAGATAAACATAAGAAAGGTAAAGCTATGGACTTTAACTCACTTGCCGAGCTTTTATTCGGTGACATTAAAACAACTCCCGAGGATATTATTGCAAAGTATCCAAAAAGAAATTTAAACGAAAATGCAGCAGTAACAAGATTTGCACCCAGCCCCACAGGTTATATGCACATAGGCGGACTTTACGCAACACTTATCTCTCAGAAGATTGCAAAGCAGAGCGGCGGTCTTATCTACTTACGACTTGAAGATACCGACAAGAAAAGAGAAGTGGCACACGGTGCAGATGAAATTATTAATTCTCTTGCAGGCTACGGCATTATTTTTGATGAAGGTGCGGCGGCTGACGGCTGTGATGAAATAGGAAACTACGGTCCTTACCGTCAGAGCAATCGTCGTGAAATTTATCAGACCTTTGCAAAGGAGCTTGTAAGAAAGGGTCTTGCTTATCCTTGTTTCTGTACTGCTGAGGAGCTTGATGAACTCAGAACGAAGCAGGAGGAGTTAAAGCTTGATGACAAGGGCTATTACGGAGAATATGCAAAGTGCCGTGAGCTTACCTTTGCTGAGATCGAAGAAAATATAAAGCAGGGTAAAGAATACGTTTTAAGACTCCGTGCTCAAGGTGAAGCGGGAGAAAAGATTTTCTGCAATGATATCATAAGAGGCAGAATTGAAATGCCCCGTAACATAATGGACGTGGTACTGTTAAAGTCTGACGGTATACCCACCTATCACTATGCTCACGCTGTGGATGATTTTCTTATGGGTACGACCCACGTTATCCGTGGCGACGAGTGGATAAGCTCATTCCCCATTCATCAGCAGTTATTTGAAGTAAGCGGCTTTAAGATGCCCAAATATGCTCACATAGCTCCTATTATGAAGTTAGATGATGAAACCAAGACAAAGCGTAAGATAAGCAAGAGAAAGGACCCTGAAGCAAGCGTAAGCTATTATGCAAAGCAGGGCTTTCCGGTAAAGTCTGTACTTGAATATCTTATGACTATTGCAAACTCAGCTTATGAAGAATGGAGAATGAAATCTCCCGACGCTGATATGAATGATTTTAACTTCAGCCTTAAAAAGATGTCAATAAGCGGTGCTTTATTCGATATGGATAAGCTTTACAGCGTCAGCCGTGAGGTTATCTCCAAAATGAGCGAGGAAGAATTATTCGACCTTATTTCAAAATGGGCAAAGGATAACGACGAAAAGCTCTTTGCTTATATTGATAGTAACGAGCAGAAGTTCAAGGACAGCATAAAGCTCTGGAAGTATAACGGCAAGAAGGTCCGCAAGGACGTTGCCAAGTGGAGCGAGCTTATAGAAATGTTCCCTTATCTTTACAGCGATGAAGAAATAGCTGAATATGATTTTGATGAAAAGATATCTAAGGAAGATACAAAGCAGTTCCTTACAGCATATATTGATGCATATAACCACGATACGGATAATTCTCAGTGGTTTAACGACGTAAAGGCTATAGGTGAACCTTTAGGCTTCTGCCCTGATATCAAGGCATATAAGGCAGACCCCGATAGTTATAAGGGAAGTGTGGCAGACGCCTGCACAATAATCCGTGTAGCTGTAACAGGCAGAAGAAATACTCCTGATTTATTTACAATTATGCAGCTTATCGGCAAGGATGAAACTCTGTCAAGACTTGAAAGGGCTATGGAGTTAATATAATATTTAATATATTTATTTTAAGCGGGCGACTAAGTAGTCGTTGGTCTAAAGACCTCGACTGTTTCTGCAAAACAGTCGCCCGTTTTTTTATTTTAAACCTTTAACTACAAAATCCCAACGGAGCAATAAATTGTTGTTTGCGGGTTGCACCCGCTCCCAATTCCGCCTTTACAAGCCATTGCAATTGGCAAAACATTATGAACGGCGGTGTTACAATGTTGTTGTAATTTCATTTTGCAAACAACCCACAAGCCTTGATATGCACGGGGTTTGGGGCGTAGCCCCAAACAGAGGTCATTGGTCTAAAGACCGTCGCAGTCCGTTGGACTGCTGCAGGGGCGGTAGCCTAAACTTTATGAAAATTGCATTTTCATAAAGTCACGCAGTCCTATCGGACT
>SVNC01000010.1 GCA_015067025.1 Oscillospiraceae bacterium | reverse complement strand
CGTAGTGTATGCGGATCGGGTTGCCTGCTGTTCGGGAATATTTCTCGAACTTCTCGTACACCTCTATTCTGCGGATGAACACTCGCAGCAGTTCGGGTGTCAGCTTCGGCATCTCAATATACTGCTTAGCGTTGCGGATAAATTCTTGTATGCATTGATCTCGCATATCCACTTCGCTGATTCGCTCTGCCAATTCTTGCAGTTCCCGTTTCTTTTCCGCCTGCTCCTGTTCGTATCCGTTTGCCATCAAGTCGTAGCGTTCGGGTGTGATTCTTCCCGATACTCTATCCTCGTACAAACACCGAATGATGTTGTCCAGGTCTTGGATTCGCTTTTCGAGCTGCTCCTTTTGTATCCTGGCATTTCGGTAGAACTTTTCTGCTTCTTCCTCACCGTTCTGTGTTGCCATCGTATAGAACTCGTCGGAATTATCTCTTGCGAATGCAGTCACGGTTTGGAGGTTGTGCAGTACGATGGCATCGAGGACGCTCTCACGGATATAGTGTGCAGTACATTCGGTCGTTCTTCTTTGGAATCCTCCGCATTGGAAGGCGTTGTTCTCCGGCTTTACGGTTTTCCCTCGGTGCAGATACAACCGCTTACCGCATTCACCGCAGAAGAGGAATCCTGCATACTTGTCCATCTCACCTTGCTTGTCGGGGCGTTTCCGTCCGGCGAAGTGCCGTTGTACCATCTCGAAGGTCTTGCGGTCAATGATCGCTTCGTGGGTGTCCTTGAAGATGAGGATATTTTCGGGATCGTTCTTCAGCCTTTTCTTCAGCTTGTTGGACTTGGAATAGGTTTTGAAGTTTACGGTATCTCCCACGTATTCCTGATTGGACAGCATCTTGCGGACGGTGTTCTGTGCCCAATGATATGGTCTGTTTAAATCGGGATTGCCCGATTTGTTCCCGCTTTTCCTAAAAGCGTATACGCTTGGACAGGTGATCTTCTCGGCAGACAGCCTGTCACAGATCTTCACGATACCTATACCGTTTGCATACATCTCAAAGATTCGTTTCACGATAGGCGCAGTTTCGGGATCGGGGATATACTGTTTCGGGTTATTCGGGTCTTTCATATATCCGTATGGAATGGTGGTTCCGACCCGTTCTCCGCGCTCACCTTTGGCTCGTTGTACGGCTCTGATCTTGCGACTTGTATCACGGGCATAAAAATCGTTGAAATAATTCTTGATACCTGAGAAGTCGCTGACACCGTTTGCGCTGTCCACACCGTCGTTGACGGCGATGAACCGAACGTCGTATTGGGGGAAGGTGATCTCCATCAGCATTCCCGTTTGCAGATAGTCTCTGCCGAGACGGGATTGGTCTTTCACGATTACTATTCCTACCTTGCCGTGTTCGATATCGTTCATCATACGCTTGAAATCGGGACGGTTGAAATTCGCTCCCGAGTATCCGTCATCCACGTAGAATTGGATGTTCGGGAATCGGTGCTGTTCTGCGTACTGCTGTAGTATTAACTTTTGATTCTTGATACTGTTGGATTCGCCTTGCAGATCATCCTCTTGGGATAGGCGGCAGTATATAGCTGTTATTAAGTTTTTGCTTTCGGTTGATTTCATTACACGTTTCCTTTCCGAACCGAGTGCGGCTCTGTCAAATCAAACCGAATAGGATACGGCAACAACATATCACAACTCGGTCGAGTAGTCCAGCGAATTTGCTGAAACAGTTTTGTTAACTTTTTCGACCGTTGATAAGGTATTTCAGTTTGTCCTTTGCTTCTTCCGTTTCTCCACTGACAGAGAAACAAGACAATACGGGATATTGCTTTCCCTCAACAGTCAGCACGTAACCGATACCGATATGCTGTTCTTCTCCTAATTCTTTCTGTAATTTCAAATATTTCACTCTGCGCTTTTTCAGTAATTCAAAATCCATGATATTTTCTCCTTTCTTGTTACAACCCCTATCACAGCGCCTATGTTTTTCCCTTAAACACGGCACTTTCGGGAATCTGTGGCACCGTATACTGGCACAAGGCCTCTTTTGTGGCACCTAACTTTTTCAGTGTCCAAAATCCCGAAAACCCTTGTGCGGTCGGGGTTTCCGGCCGCTGTGATCCGAGTCGAGGGGCGTTTACGACCCCGACTCTTTCTCCTGCTTGATTTTCGACCCATCAAAAACGTCTGAAATCTGTCCGCAACCATCCCGTGTTTCGTCTTTCCAACCTTGCCCTTAAATCGCCCCAAACGGGCGGTTTTCTTTTTGGGCGGGTGTTTCCTCGCATCTCTGCGTTCCTTGGCACACAGGCGGTCTGTGGGCGACACACGGGCGGTTCGTGGGTGTAGTCTATTCTCTTTTTCTGCTGTAGTAATTCCTGGGTTTTGTTCTATGGGTTTTCTTCTTGATAGGAAATTCTGACACTATCCCAAAGAAAGATTTACTCTACTCCAAAAGACTTGCCACGTAGTAGAGATTGCTCGTCCTCGTTCCGTCCTCTCGGTGCCGCTGAATCTTTTTCACCAGACCGAGGGAGGAGAGATTTTCAATGGCAGAGTCAACGGTTTTCCTATCCATACCGCACTCCTTTGCGATGACTCTCCGCGAGGGAAAGCAGGAGCCGTCCTTGCTGTCGCTGTGCCGGAGCAGACAGCAATACACGGTGAAGTCCCTCGGCTTTAGTTCTAAATCAAAGATTCGATTGGGAACCATAAAGAAATTCTTGTGCTGCATTTGCTCCTCCTTTCGTTTTTGTTGATTCTGAATTTTGATACAATCATCTGCATTCCACCTTTCGATTTTTATGTAATCAAGGCGAGAGCAAAACAAAAAGACTCGCACATACATCGAGGCGGAAACACAAATGAGCGAACTGTATCGGTTCGCTTAAAAATGTTCCGTGCCGATGTATGTACGAGCCTATAACTCTGAATGGATGATCGTTGTCTTTCAAACGAAGGAGAGACAGTAGTAACTGTCGTGGCACATATTATTCAATTTTCAGCCGATCTCTCGGTAACTTTATTATATCATACGCAGGAAACTTTTGTCAAGGTAGGGTGAATAGGTTCGGAGAGGTGTGGGAATAATAAATAGATAAGTTTTTTATTCTGTTCCTGTCATAACTGGTAGTTGTTTCGCTATCAACATATCATTGCACTCGTGGATTGAACTCGTATACAGATGATTAAGGAAGAAATTATACATCAGATGTGCTTCGTTCTGTGCCAAACGCAGAGTGAAGCCACATCTGCTGATAAGTGCATTGCTCAACTCTGGCGGCAGATTCATACCGATACAAATGGCAACTACACAGTCAATATTTTTGGGGTATGCCGGATTGTTTCGCAGACGCTGAACCAACTTTGTGGAAACAAGAGCCTTTTCAGCCAGGGTCTCTTCGGAGATTTCTACCCACTCCATGAGGTAGATGAGAGCAGCACCAAACTGGGCAGGAAGTTCCTGGAGAACCCTTTGGATTTCCATTTCTCGTTCGAGGATGGCGTCTGCTTTTCCCATGACATCGGCACTGATCTCTTTGGCAAAAGTGGTCTGGAACACAATACCAGAATCTACATCTCTAAAGAGTACGCACTCTTTGTAAAATTCCTCGCCGTATTTATTGGTTGCTTTAACTTTCAGTTTGAAGGCCAGGCAACACTCATCAATGTGCAAGCGACCATAATCGGTCATCTGAACAGTGTTATTTTCATCTCTGGTGACATACTTTGGGTCATTCAAGCACATATGCGAATCCACATATATGTAGGAACCCTTTTGAGATTGAGCAGAAAGGCGCATATCGCTGAAAGCAATGATTTGAGCATCATCCGCGCCGATACAGTATGTCTGGTCTTTCTGTAAGCTACCTTTTTTGAAGGCGTGGGGCTTCACATAGTGCCCGTCAATATAAGTGAATGCACCGATTGCTTCCTCATATCCCGCATCCACCATACGCATTTTGGCAGCGTGGCGTGAGACAACGAAAAAAGTCGCAAGGGCATCAATGACAGCTTCCATCACATCTACGATGTGTGTGGCATTCATTTCTCGTTGAAATTTACGAACATATTCAGCCGCTTTTGTTTTGAAAGAGCCGATTGGCATCTGGATACGCGGTGCCAGGGAGTTTGCCTGCCACTCCATCCAGTCGGCTGCGGTTCGGTCAGATGAACCCTTCAACCCGCCAATTACCAAGCACTTTATCTGTGTTGCATCACGGTTATAAAGACGCTCCAGTTCAAAGGCTTTTCTGTGCCGATCCCAATGGACGCATTCATGCACGATAGTGTTGTTGACGGAGCCCAGATTTCTCAAATGAAATGCCTTGGGGTCAACAACGATGGTCTTTGCCGGAAAATGAGCAAATTCCATTTCTCCCGTATCAGAATTGAACACTTCTGCATCGCAATCCTGGAAGAAAATCTGCCCAAATACAGAAAAATCCTCTGTCAGTTCTTGGGTCACGACCGAAAGACCGAGCCTGTCGGCAAGAACCATAGGGTCAACAGACATGGGAGTTCGCAGGGCTTCTGGGTAATGTTTCCGCAAAAATTCCGTAGCTATCTTATCAAGGTCGATTTTATAGCTGATCGGAACCAGAGAATCCGACAAAGGCTTGTTCTGCTTGTTTCTTTGATTATACTGATCGACCCGATGAATACAGAAATCATCCATATTCTTTGATAGATCTGCTGTACAGGAGAGAATGAACCACGGGAAACAGGTGTCTTCATCAACATCGCGATGGCGGTGGTGTTCCTTGACATAAACCTCTGCCTCAACGAGAACATCAAATGCGATAACCATCCCTTCTCGGTCATCGATTCCCACGGATTTAATTTCAAAATCGGAGAGTTCTGCGTAATCGGCACTGCTGACTGTGCGGGAATTCAGTTCGATATTACGACGGTTTTGTATGACATACGATTTTATGGCATTGAAGAACTGATCATAAAATCTGCTGCCGATGTATTCCTTAAACGAACGGTCAGCCACTGAAATCCCTCCTTGCTATAGATTCGTTAACGGTTGTAATCCGTGATTTTTCAAGAACACATTACATTCAAAGACAGTGTTATTATAAGCAGCATCAATAAGATACTGATATGCTCTTTCCTTGGGAGTTTTCCGCAACTGATATCCAGCAGCACCGAGCAAATTGGTGATTTGGTGCGGAAACAAATGTAGGGCGATGCCTATTGCAACAACATTTTCGAGAGTAGGCCTTATGTTTTCTTCACCCTTAAAGCGACGGATTGTACGGTCAGATATGCCCGTTAACTCAGCCAATCCCTCCTCAGTAACTCCCTTCATTTCCATAAAGAATGATAGCATTGCACCGAAATTCTCTGGGGGTTCTTGTCCACCGCCAGTTATAATGCTCTGAAACAATTCCTGTGAAATTGTGTCAATCGATGCAACTTTTTCGGCATGGGCAATTCGTCTGCCTTTGTATTCTTTAGCGGAATGATATAACTCATCTGGTTTTGTTTTTCTTTCAACAAAGAGATGTTCTTCACACAAGCAGAAAGCAGTTAAGCCATTTATATTACCGAATAGTTTTTTGGATCGAAAAAATGAGTGAATATCAATGCGATGCTCTAACAGGATAATAGCTATAGGGCGAAGGACAAAAAGGCCATCAATGTAGATGTATTTTCCACTATCAACGACTCTTCTAAAATCACGGTGTTGAGTATAATACGACAATACCAATTCTTTTGGTATCCGAAGAACATGTTTTTCTGCAAGTACATGTTCCTCTTTTGTCTCGGTATTATCATTATCTTTTGACGGCATCGGAAAAGCAACAGGAGACATGTCTCCACCTCCTCATTACAATTTTAGGATTTGAATATCAAATTTCGTATTGTCAATGTAATGACGGTACATTGTTTCCGCAGGAAGAAGGCGTATCTGAATATCCTGCAATCCCAGGTTGCTTAACATGGCGAGTGACGCAGTTCCTTTTTCGACTATTTCCGCAGAAGCGGTCGGCATGAGAAAACAATTCCGTACGGTGCCAATCTGATGGGCTTCCACAAAAGGCTGATATGCCAACTGGTACAGATACTGCTTGGTGATGGATTCGATACCAGGCTGACCACGCAGCTTTTTGTTGTGTTCAAGTTGAATGTTGTAGTATTTAGCATCAAAGATGATAAACTGATAGTCCCCATCGACATTAACGATGGAAATGAGGTCTGGGATGAGCGTATCCTCGGCCTGCTTCACAAACGGTTCGCCGTTCGGCGCAGTCCCAGACCACTGCGGTTTATCAATCAAGTCAATGAGTTTCTTATGCCGCATATCGCGATATTGCTCGGCCAACGGTACAGGCAGTCGCAGACCACCGATGGGTTTCTGCAACTGATTGTCCATTACTTCTGCGCAGACTTTTTCCCATACCAGGTTGAAGCTGTTTGTGCCGAACATACTGAAGCAGTCCAGATCGTCCAGTGAGCTGCTGTTTGCTATGTAGGCATATAGCGTTTTCAGCAGAAGCTGTTTGCGGGTATTGAACTGGACATTGAGTTCTTTGACAATACGCTCCAGAACATACTCCTTGTCACCGAAGTCCTCAATATGCTCATCGGAAATATCGACACCCATAATATCGAACAGATCCAACAGATCGGCATCTCGCAATTCCTCCGTGCAACGGGTGAGGATACACTCATGCAGGCGCTTGAAGAAATCGAAATCGTCATTCACACGCTTCATGGTCAGCAATTCTGGGTAATACGGTCGGTTGTTGCTTAAAAGGGTGAACGTTTCGTTGATGGTCTTATCCCAAAGAATGTCACCGGACCCGTTGGATTCGATGATATCCTGTGTGTTGGTATAGGCACCATACTCGAAATAATCCTGGAGGAGGAACAGCATAACAGCCAACATATTAAATGCACTGCTGTCACTCGTATCGTTGTACATACGAATAATTTGTTCCTTGGAATTGTACTTTTCCAGAACCTTCAGCACTTGTTTCAGTTCTGCTTTGGGGGCTGTGGCATCGAGCAGATATTTCGGATAGCATTTCAGCACACGCCCCTCAATTGTAATAACACCCACAAAAGTGAACACATACAGATATTCGTTTTCGCCGACCTCAACATCAGCGATTTCAATGTCCTCATCCAACAGATCGGTGAGATCCTTCTGTGTGTCATTGGCTTTCACGGCCTTCAGAACGCCATATTCTTTCAGACGCTTCAGAATGCGGACAGTCTTTTCCTCGGAGCAACGAAACTCTTTTACCAGGTCTTCCTGGGTATAGCGTTTTTGTTCTCGTAAAAATACTGAAATCATTCTCCATCATCCTCTGGGACATTATCAATAAACTGGCTGCTAATTCCTTCGCAGAAAATGTAAACACCCTTGGTGTCAAATTCTCTGCAAATCTTGGAATACTGGTTCTTTGCCTTCTCATCGCAGCCGCCGAACAGCGTAATGCGCTTCTGTTTTGCGGCATCATCGAACAGGTACATAATGACCTTGTTCTTAAAGATACGAGTGAAGACGGCAGGGTCAATCATTTCGCCCTCCGGCAGATTCTTCTTGGAAATGAAATACGGCCCCATCAGCTTATCCTCGTTCACCTTGTAAGTGAGCAGCTCATTGTTGATGGCCTTGCGGAGCGCGTTCCATTCCACAATGCGGCGATAGTCACCTTGGCCGAGGACGACCTTTTTGCCAACGATTCCGGCTTCGCTGTCATCGATACCCAAATAGGTGAAATCCCATCTACGCTTAAAAGCAGTATCCATCGGGAATACGCCCTGGTCAGCACTATTCATGGTGGCCCAGATGAACATATTGTCTGGGATACGGATTTCAGCGTAATCATCAGGATTGCCGCCAAGTTCTCCTGCCAGATACTTTTTGATATCCTCAGATGCCTGGATAGGATATTCACTGACCTCATCGTCACCACGGTCAAGCAACTGGAACACATCACCGAACACGGCAGCAACATTAGCACGGTTGATTTCCTCAATCACAAGCAGGAATGGCTTGGGAGCATCTGTTCTGCTGTTCTGGAGGGCTTTCACATAGGTGCGCATGAACGGACCGGGTACATAGGAATAAGTGATGGCGTCCTTGCCATCGCTGTCCTTGCAGGGCACAGGCTTATATGTACCGACAAAGTTAGCGTAGGAGTAGTCTGGATGAAAGGTCACGCGCTCGTACTCGCCGCCATCTGCAAGCAGAACATCCTTTTCGTGGTTCAAAGTGAAACTTTTACCTGTTCCTGGTGCTCCAAAAAGAATGCGATTACGCGAAAAATCGCTTCTGATACCAGTTGAAAATGCAATTGGGTTTTGATAATTGTTTTGTTCTGACAAGAAACGACGATACAATTCTAATCCAGCAGAGAGATCTCCATTTCCTCTTGCCTGCGTAAAAGTTTCAAAACGCTCATCATCTCTCAACGTGCTTATAAACCTGCTAAGAGTATTTACATCCGAAATATCAAAAATCGAAGTGAACGGTGCTAAAATGTCTTCAAAAACTCCTGGTGCAGTCCTCAATGCATTCATATATTGGTTTTGAGTATTTTGAGAATAATGTTCGCCATTTTCTCTCAGCAAATTAGAAAACCATTCTCTAAATGCATTTTCATTGTTGACTGTTTCGATTTCCTCAATAGGTGTGTTTTGGTACGTATAGACTTTAGGATTTAGATGATGGTATGTGTTAACTCTTTCGGCATAGCGTTGCAATAAGTCGACATCATTTGCAGTAACCGAATTATTTCTAACTGACAAATTAGTAAAAAGTTTCTCGGAAAGTGCGGATTTTAAAATACGAAGGGATCCTTTTGCTTCACTATCACCCGCGATGTCAATAGGCTCATCATTCGAAAGGATTGCTTTATATACACTTTCTAAGTTAAATATTACATCGGTGCCGTGATCATTTAGCTTATAATATGCGGTTTCGGAAATCGCAGTCAAAAAACGAATTAAATTATTTTCCTTTTCGTTGTTTACATCCAGCTGTATTCCGAGCCACGAAAAAAGAATTGAATCATAGTCCGGATCGTTATCACACATTGCATCTAGTAAATCAAGATTTAATGTAAACCATACCTTTTTTGGAAACCGCGAGCCACCAGTCCTCTCTGCACTATTAGATCTTCCATCCGTAAATCTAATTTTTGCAACCTTCCAAATCAATTCAAACGCTACCAATAGCGCCTCAAGCTGAGCTTTCAACATCAAATTGTTATTAACGGTTTCTGCAAATTGTTCTTCGGTTATATTCGCATCAATCTCACGCAACTTCTGCAAAAGCCTTTCCCGAATATCGGATTTAAGTATTATTTGGTTTCCTGCAGTTTCAGAATATTCCAATTCAGAAGGACGACCCATTTCTCGCCACATGAGAAAGAGTAATGCCAGCGTTGGCTTAACGGACGGCAGAGAGGATTTGATTCCTAACTTCAAGTCTATTTGGTCATATACGGGAGCAGATTCGGGTCTGATCATGATTTATTGTCCTCCATATCTTTTTTTATAACGGTTGCAATAGCATTAGCCAGACGCGGTGGAACGGCATTACCAACCTGCTTCATCTGGGAACTCTTTGTCCCAGTGAAAATAAAACTATCTGGAAATGATTGGATGCGAGCTGCTTCACGCACGGTAATAGCTCGATTCAAATACGGGTGTGTGAAACGACCAGAAGAAGGCGTATCAAACCTTGTCGTGATAGTAACGGAAATATCGTCTTGTATCATTCGTGACCAGGTTCCACTATAGATTGATTTCGTCAAATGTTCATTTGGCAAAACTTCTTTTCCACAGTTTGGCGGAATAAGCGCTAGTCTTTCCAACGCCAGTTTCGAATGCTTGGTAGCAACATGATTGTGAAGCACACACATGTCCCCGCGCAGAGATTTTGCGTAGTCACTGGCAGGAAGATTCGCATACTGCTGTTCTTCTTGACCTTCACCAGATTCAAGATAGGCCAAATCACCAATTGCATCCCATATGGTTACTCGCTGTTCTGTTTTTGTCGGTAACGCTGGCGCCATACCGTCTCTTTTGCCAATAATCACCGCGCGCCTTCTGTTTTGTGGCACACCATAATCTGCCGCATTGAGGATACCGGCATTCAAGCTATATCCCATCCCATTAAAAAGATCAACAATTTCCTTCTGAAAGTAACCATTCTCAGCTGTCAATAAATTTGGAACATTTTCCATTACAAAATATTTGGGGCGAACAAGATCCACAACTTTTACGTAATACTTGAATAAAAAGTTACGCTCATCATGAATTGTTTTACGTTGTCCTTTTTGGGAGAACCCTTGGCACGGGGGGCCGCCAATAATCACATCAATTTTTCCTGCAAATGCACCGAAGGTGTCTTCGAGATCTAATGCAGTGATATCGCCGACCACCATCTTGGTTTTACGGTGATTCTGCCGATATGCTGCTGCAATTTCATTGTCATATTCATTCGCAAGTACAACACGAAATCCGGCTTGTTCAAAACCGAGCGACAATCCACCAACACCCGCAAAGAGGTCAATTACTGTAGGTTTCATTCAATTAGACCTCCTTCAATCCTCTTTTTTGCCATATCAAAGTAATTTTCATCGAGTTCAATTCCAATAAAATTGCGGCCTGCTCGCTTAGATGCAACTCCGGACGTGCCGCTTCCCATGAAAGGATCAAGAACCCAATCACCTTCATTAGATAAGACTTCAATAAAATGATTCATCAAGATCTCTGGCTTCTGTGTAGGATGTTTTCCATACTTTCGTTCACTTGCAGGAGTTACTGCAGTTTCTATGAAATCGTGCAATACAGCGCCATTATTGTTAAAGGTACCAGTACGTGTTTTATAGGTAAAATAAATCCATGTTTCTGTTGAATTCACAAAATGCAAATTCATATTACGAGGCATAGGATTCAGTTTGTGCCAGATTCCGGTGGTCTTATAGTAAAATCCGTGTTTTTCAGCCAAACTGATGGTGGTTTCGACTTTGATGGCTGCCATAAAGACAATCATAGACCCGCCCTTTTTCATAACCCGCGCAGCTTGCGCAAAGAAACTGTCCATAGCATTTGCCCACTCATCATATTCGAGGTTATCCCAACCCGCAGCCCCAAAGAAATTATCACGCATTTTTTCGAGGTTGGTATCTCTGCTTATCATAAAGTTGCCGAGATTATACGGCGGATCAGTAAGAATCAAGTTAATAGAGTGATCTGCAATTTCGGTCATAGCCTGTATGCAATCACTGTTATAAAGTATCACTTCAGACATATCATTGCTCCTTCCTGATGAGTTATTATTCCATCGCACTCTTACCGCTTTTTACCCATTCTTCCAGTTCGGAGCGTTTGAATTTCCACTGTTTGCCAATTTTGTGGGCGGGTACATTTTTATCCTTTATCCATTTACGCAACGTAACAGGCTTAATGTTAAGAAACAACGCTGCGTCTTCAATGCTGATATAGTTCTCATTAATTAAATTGGACATATTTGCACACCTCGTCTTCGTATGTTTGCGCAATCTCGCTTTTATATTATATCAGATATTTGTGTCTTTTTCAAGTTGTTTTAGTATATTTCTTGTTTTTTTCCGCTATTTCGTGATATTTGCGATACCGAAGAGTGCGTTTCAGACCACTCTAATTCTACTGTAAACGCAGTCCGATAAAACGGACACAACCGTGTGTGTCACAAAAAATTAAAAATATTTTTTCTCTGGGTGGACATTCCGTGTCCAGCAAATCAGGGATTATTTACACTATACAGCATCATTGCTCCCTTTCCTAAGAGCCATTGCGCTCGTCTGGAGAGGGATTTTTGTGTTTTTACGCAAAAAACGGCGGACATTCCGTGTCCGGGTCAAATGGCATCCTTTCTTCTATAATTAAAGCATAGTTGGACGGAACGCCCGTCGGCTGAACAATTTTATTATTCAAAGCCTGATTTGCAATAAGGGTAGAGGATACAAATATTGTCTTCCCACCACGTTTCGGTGGGTCTGCAATATCGGTACCCTGTTCTTGTTGCACCCAAATTGGGCTCCAAGGGTCTGTGTATCGACTTGCACAGACCTTTTTGTGTCCTTCCGCCCTCCGCTGACCAGGCGGAAAGGACATTCTATGAAAACCAATGAAAACCAGAAGTCAACCCGTGAGTACAAAGTCTACATTCACCGTCTAAAGACCTGGGTGGATGTAACCGAAGAGCAGTATTATGCATACTACCGTGATATTTGGGCTATCCGCAAACGCGCCCAGGCGCACGGTCAGTGTATGTGTCCAAAGTCCAAGACCTGGATGTGCGATGGAGACTGCCTTGCCTGTGAGTTCCGAGCCGCTGGAGATAACCTTTCTCTGGATTACACTGTTGAGGACGGCGAGGGTAATCAGAAAAGTTGGGCAGATGATCTGCCGGACGATACCCCCAACGCGCAGTCTATTATGGAAGATCGTGAACTGCTCTGCACCCTGTATCAGAAGTTGCAGGAACTCGATCCAGAAGGTCGCCGTATCTGCGAACTGATCATGGAGGGAAAATCCGAAAGAGATATTGCTTCGACCCTGGGCATTTCCCGAAACACCTATACTTACCGCAGAGACAAGCTACTTCACTTTCTCCGTGAACAGCTTATTATGTACATCTGAAATATTCACTCCACAGTTACTCGGCAAAATGTTAAACCTTTTTGCAGATTCTTCGGCCAAACCAACATCCCATCTCCAGTGGGTAGTGGAAGAAGTAAAACAATATCGCTTTTTCCAAGGAGGTAAAATACTATGATTACAATACAGTCAATCCTTGCATTTGTGCTCGTCGTAATTCAACTCTGTGTCGGCATTTTAAATATGATCAATTTGATTCATTCAATAGCTCATAACCACAGAAAAGAAAAGCGCGAACAAAGAAAAGAGAGTCATGAGTTCGAATATCATATCAAAAACAAATAGCACCACGAAAAATAAAAGGAGCACCCGGCAGTCATAGGCTGTTGGGTGCTCTTTTGTTCATCCTATTCGGTTTTAGCTTTCTCCGTTAAGGACATCACGCATATCGCAAGGGATTTTTTTGACGGTGGGTGTTTGGTAAATTGTTGTTTGCGGGTTGCACCCGCGGGCATTTCCGCCTTTAAACATCACCGATGTTTATAAAGGAAGGCGATACGGCGGCATCACACGATGGAGAGCGATAAATTGTTATTTATCGCTCCGCTGGGTTATTGTAGCCCCAAACAGTCCGAAGGACTGTGACGCCCTTTAGGGCAATATCCCACCTGACCCCCTTTCCCGAGGAAAGGGGGAAAATACGGGGGCTACCGCCCCTGTAGCAGTCTGAAAGACTGCGACGGTCTTTAGACCAACGACTACTCAGACGCCCGCCGCCGTAGGCGGATTCCATCATTAGCGAAGCGGCATCATATGCCCGACAGGGCATATATCATTCATCACGTCTGCGAAGCAGATATATCATTGTTATGTAACCCCGCCGTTCACAACGTTTTGCCTTCCTCAGAAATTGTAAAAGGCGGTATTTGGATCAAACGCCATGCGTTTGAATTTGTACAATACATTAAAAAAATCGTACAAACCTATTTTCTTACTTTTTCTCTCTTGACGATAACGATTACATATGCTAAACTGAAACTATCGCAGTATCAGTAAATTTATATCAATCACCGAAAGGATCTTATTATTATGGAAAAATGGAAAGATACCGCACTCCCTATTGAAGAAAGAGTAAAGGCTCTTATGCAGGCAATGACTCTTGATGAAAAGATAAATCTGCTTTCGACCCACCAGTTACCCATCGAAAGACTTGGAATAAAGGAATGGTTTGTAGGTGCGGAGGTTGCAAGAGGCTACGTTTCAAGAAACCCGGAAGAACCTACCACTGTTTTTCCGCAGCCTATCGGTATGTCTGGAATGTTTGACGATAAGCTGATGTATAAATTGGGTGAAATTGCAGGTAAGGAAGCACGAGTTTTAAATAAACGTCACCCCAGCGGTCACCTTAATCTATGGGGACCTACCGTTGATATGTGCCGCAATCCCTTATGGGGAAGAAACGAAGAAGCCTACGGAGAAGACCCCTACCTCACAGGCAGAATGTCCGCTGAATATACAAAGGGTATGGCAGGTGCAAGAGGCGAATACCTGATGTCTATCCCAACGTTAAAGCACTTCTGTGCCAACAATAACGAAGAGGGCAGAGGCAATTGTGATGCAAATATAGAACCCCGTACAAAGCACGAATATTATTATCAGGCATTTAAGCCGGCTATAACCGAGGGCGGAGCTTACGGCATTATGACGGCTTATAACGAGCTTTCAGGCGTTCCCGGCATGATAAATCCCGACGTGGAAAATCTCCTGAAAAAAGACTGGGGACTGGGACTCGTTGTAACCGATGGTGGCGACTTTTCTCAGAATGTAACCAGTCACAGATACGGAAAATGCCACGCTGAAACATTAGCTCTTGCTTTCCGCAACGGCACTGACCTTATGACCGATGACTATAAATTAGCTATAGAAGCCGCACACTATGGTATCGAAAACGGTATACTTACCGAAGCGGATATCGACAAGAGTGTTTATAACAGCCTGCTTGCCCGCTTCAGATTAGGCGAGTTCAATGAAGAAAACCCCTATGACGATATTGATGAAAGCGTCATGGAGTGCGATGAACATAAGGCACTTAATCACGAGGCGGCTTTAAAGCAAATGGTACTGCTTAAGAATAACGGCATCCTTCCCTTTGAAAAGGGCAAGAGTATTGCAGTTATCGGTATCAACGGCAATGAAAATCTTATGGACTGGTACACAGGTCACGTCAGCTATAAAACAAATATTCTCGATGGTGTAAGAAGTCTTTATCCCGACGCCTTATACGATGACGGCTGTGACCTTGTTGCAATAAAGTCAAAGTTGACAGGCAAATATATCGGCGTAGATGATGAGGGTAACGTTACCGCAACATATGAAAAATCGGATAAGCACACCATCTTTAAAAAGAGTGAATACGGTCATAACGAAGTAACCTACCGCAGTATGTACAATAATATGTTCTTTACAGCGGCAAGCTATAAGGCAGACAGCGAGGGTACATACAGATGGTTCTCTCAGGAAATATTAAAGCCTGAAAAGAGCGGCAACTACGTAAAGTATAATACCTATTTCAAAAAGCTGCTTGAAATTGACGAAGAAGGTAAAATAGGAGGCGGTAGACCCTTTGGTATCTCTGACGGAAAGCTCTTTACCGAAGAGCTTATCGAGGATGGAATCACAAGAGCAAGAGATGTGGCTAAAAAGGCTGATTACGTGATAGTCTGCACAGGCAACGACCCTATGATAGTTGCTCGCGAAATGTACGACAGAAAAACACTCTGTCTTCCTGAAAGGCAGTCCGAGCTTGTAAAGGCTTGCTACGTAGCAAATCAGAAGACGGTTATGACTCTTGTTTCAAGCTATCCCTATTCTATAAATGATGAAAACGAATATCTCCCTGCAATAATCTATACCACTCACGCAGGTCCTGAGCTTGGCAACGCCTTTGCAAAGATCATAAGCGGTGAATATAACCCTGCAGGCAGACTTGCACAGACCTGGTACAAGAGCGAGGAGGAGCTTTCTCCCATCCTTGATTACGATATCATCGAAAATGATATGACCTACCTTTACTATAAGGGCACACCTCTTTATGCTTTCGGCTATGGCATAAGCTACAGTAAATTCGAGTACAGTGATATAAAGGCAGAGCAGAAGGGGAATATCGTCACAGTAACTCTTCAGGTAAAGAATATCTCCGATACAGACGGTGACGAAGTCGTACAGATCTATTTCCATCCTGAAAATCCGAGAGTAAAACGCCCCTTAAAACAGCTCTGTGCTTTTGAAAGACGCTTTATCAAAGCGGGCGAAGCAGAGTATTTTACCTTTAACATAGAGCTTAAACGTTTTGAGTTCTACGATGTGACAAGAGAAAAGCTCTGTACCGAAAGCGGAGATTACACTATTTTCGCAGGTGCGTCATCAGATGATATCAGACAGGAAGTAAGCCTTTATATAAAGGGCGAAGAAATTCCCGCAAGAGATATGACAAAGCTCACAAAGGCGATAAATTATGATAATAAGTTCGGCACAAAGATGAAGTATTCCAAAAAGGATGAAGAGCATTATATGCATGGCGGCGGACTTTTATTCGAGGACTGTGATTTAGGAAAATGTGATAAGGTTCGTCTTATCTGCGGAAGTACTGTAGGAGAGGGCAAGGTAACCTTAGAGCTTGACAATGAAGTCATTGCAGAAGTGACTGTACCCCCAAGTGTAAATATAGAACGCTTCTTTGATATTACAGAAGCTATAGCTACAGAAAAGAAAAAGGGTGATATTAAGATCTCACTTAACGGTAGTACTACCTTAAAGGCAATACAGTTTACAAAATAAATTTGCAGAACAGAGGGGAAATCTCTCTGTTCTTCTTTTTTAAAAAAACTTCTCAAAACTATGGAAAATCATAAGGAAATGTGTTATACTAATATAAATACATCTATTTTTCAGTATAGGAGGGTATCAGATGTCTTTTTATAATTTATCGGGACAGATAATGCAGGATGACGACGGTACTTCATATATATTCTCCGATGTCTTTTCGGTAGTACCCGCAAACGGAGAAGATCCCTTTGTATGTAACTGGGGAGACGTTGATTCTATCCGTATCGGCGACAGTATAATAACAGTAAACGTTGGTGACAGGAGCTTTGTTGTAAGACCCGAATATTTTGAAAACAGAAAGCAGTTTTTAAGTGCTAAAGCTATTGCTTCCTCCTGTGCATCCCGTGAGGGCGTTACAGTACATAACGCCGTTGAGCTTTTACCTGAAAAAAGTCTTTACGTAGATTACGATATTCCTGATTTTGCGGTTTTTACAAAGGGACAATACAATACAAAGGAGATAAAATCATCACTTCTGCTTTTGCTTATAGGCAAGACTGCTCGTATACTCTGGACGGTGGGAATTTTAGGCGGTATAGCAGCTCTTATTTTCTTCCACCTTCTTATAGGCTTTGACGAGCTTAACTGGTGGTATCTTGCTATCGGTTCTTTCTTCTGCGGAGTAGGTGCGGTAGCGGTGACCTATCTCATAATGCTTGTAATATCCCGCATAAAATATGCAGGTATTTTAAAGCAGTATTCAAAGTATGACGATACTGTCACCTTTGCAGTTTGTGACGAGGGCTTTTCCGCCTGCGAAAGTGATATATACGGCACGTGTAACATAATAAAGTGGAATAACCGTGATACTTATATGGAGACAGGCTCGATGTTTATAGTGCTGAGAAGAGGAAAGCCGATATTATGGATTCCCAAAAACCTTCTTGCAAGTCATCAGTATACTAAAATACAGGAAATATTCGCTGTAAATCTGTCAGAAAAATAATGTTCAAGAAAGAAGTGATAAGCCATGGCTATCCGTCAGCCTGAGGTTACGGCAAAGCATATAAATACAGACGACGGTGACATTCTTATATTCACCGTTAAAAACAGCACTAACAGAATAGGCATATGCAGGCTTAATTCCTCAAAGGAAGATATGTGCTGCCTTTATGCCTATGATGACCCGGTGGTTGTCTTTTCAGGAAATACAGGTAATAAATATGCCGATAAGGTAGTATGCGAAATAGGATCTATGACGCAGACTTCAATTATCAATACGGCGGTAAAAGAAGTCTATGATCAGCTTTGTGCAGGTGCGGCCTTTGAATATTGTCTGCCTATTCTTCTTAAAATGATGCCTGATGGACTTTATGCGGTATCCTGGCAGAAGTGCTACCCTACGACGGGCGAAAATATGTTCTTCTGGTCAGGTTACGGTGTATCAAAGCAGCTTAAATGCAGCAGCAGATACATAAAGCTTATAGATGAAAATAAAAATTACAGTGCACCCTTCCTTATTCCTACGGCAAAGCCCGTTACTTTTGAGGGTGCGGGAGTTACCGAGGCTTCACAGAAGTGCAGAAGAGGTGACGATCTTTTCGGACTTTCCCTTCATCTGTCAGGCTTTTATTCGGTGCTTATAAAGGGACACCATGCGGCGTGTGCGGCAGTAGTAGGTGACGAACCTTTCTACACGGTGCAAATTCAGCCGGTAAGAGATATCTGGAAGGAAGAAACCGAAGAGGGAGAAGTAAAGGCAGTCGGGTTATGCTCTGAATCCTTTAAAATCCCTTTCTCGGCTCTTGATGCGAGTGAGATCGGTGCAGTGCTTGCAAATCGTGCTTATCGTATCCCTGACACCTATCATTCAATAAAGAAAAAGTTAGACGTTACAAAGCCTCTTAGGACAAAGGGAATACCCAGTCAGTACAGTGTATTCTGTGAAAGCTATCCCGATGCCGATATGATAGCCAGTGCCCAGGGTATAGACGAGCTGACACCACCTATGCTTGAGGCTCTGCTTATGGGGCAGACTACACTTGATGATAAGATAATCATTTCTGAAAATTACTATTCAAGCGTTACGGCAGCGTGTAATTATTTAAGATATCATAATACCAACGATTTTCTTACCTTCTCGCTTAATATTATGAAAAATCCTGAGCTTTCCGCTACATACTCTTATGTGGCAAGTTGTATGGCAAAGCTTCACGATAAGAGGGTAAAGGATTTCTTTAATGAGGTAATTACATCAAACGATCCCGGATACGCAAGTATATTAAGTATTGCCAAAAGCTATATACAGAACTATGAGCAAAGACAGGAAGTTTCAAGAGAAGAATATGCAAAATCCCTGCCTAAAGCCAGCGAAAGGTTTGACAGAAGAAACTTTGTATCCCTTTCAGGCGTCAGCGAGCAGATCAGGAACGGTCAGGGTGCGGAGCTTCTTGCAATGCATATCGGCAGCACAGGAAACAAGGGAGAAGGTGCAGAGCTTATTGCAAAGCATATTTCAAGTATGGTGTCAGAGGATCAGAAGAAATAAAAATAGCAGCAAGGTTTTTGCCTTGCTGCTATATAAATTTTAATTTTTAAGAATTACGCATTCTTATCAAGACCTGCAACTGCAAGAGTATCACGAGCAATAAGCAGTTCTTCGTTTGTGGGGATAACCCAAACCTGAACCTTGCTGTCTTCTGAGGAGATCTTTCTGATTTCGCCTCTTACGTTGTTTAATTCAGCGTCGATCTTGATGCCGAATACGTCCATATCATCACATACAGCCTGTCTTACGTCGGTTGCATTTTCACCGATACCGCCTGTAAAGATAATAGCGTCAAGACCATTCATAGCAGCTGCATAAGAACCGATGTACTTCTTGATACCGTATACGAGCATTTCGGATACGAGCTTGCACTTTTCGTCACCGTTAGCAGCACCGTCTGTGATCTTTCTGTTGTCGCTGGATAAGCCGCCGGAAAGACCGAGGAAGCCTGACTTCTTGTTGAGATAATCGCTCATCTGATCAGGTGTAAGACCGAGCTTCTTCTGAACGTATGTAACGGCAGAGGGGTCAACAGCACCTGAACGTGTACCCATAATGATACCGTCAAGGGGAGTAAAGCCCATAGATGTATCAACAGACTTACCGTCCTTGATAGCTGTGATCGAAGAACCGTTACCGAGGTGGCAGGAAACAACGTTCTTACCTTCGAGGCTACCGCCGAGTAATTCTCCGAGCTTCATTGATACGAAACGGTGTGATGTTCCGTGGAAGCCGTACTTTCTTACGTGGAGATCTTCATATACTTCATAGGGCATACCATACATAAATGCCTTCTGAGGAATTGTCTGGTGGAATGCAGTATCAAATACTACTACCTGAGGTACGCTTTCGGGCATAACCTTCTTGCAAGCCCATAAAGCTAAAGCGTGGGGGTGGTTATGTACGGGAGCAAGCTCCTGTAGATCATCGATCTTCTGGATAACTTCATCAGTTACGATAACTGCCTTGGGGAATATTTCAGCACCCTGCACGATTCTGTGACCAACAGCACCGATTTCGCTCATATCCTTGATAACGGCGCCTTCGCCTGTTGTAAGAACCTCAACCAGCTTTTCAAATGCTTCTGTGTGTGAGGGGAAGTCGCAAAATTCCTCATACTTCTTACCATCGCCATAGTTATGTGTGATCTTACCGTCTTCCATAGCGATACACTCACAGTTGCCCTTTGCGATTACTTCTTCATTACTCATATCAATAAGCTGATACTTGAGTGATGAACTACCTGCGTTTACAACGAGAACTTTCATTTTTTTATTTTCCTTTCTTAAGTAAAGTATAATTACTCCTATATTTTAAACCAAAACCTGAGAAAAATCAACCCTTTTAAATATATTAAACGGATTTTTCAGCTTTTTATCTGTTTTGTACAAAAATCCGACAATAAAAAAACGGATACTGAATAAAATTTAGCCTCATAAGGAGATATTATGAAGACAGCGGCGATAATATGCGAATATAACCCTTTCCATAACGGTCACAAATATCATATAGAACAGACAAAAAAACAGTTTGGTGCAACCCATATAGTCTGTGTTATGAGCGGAAACTTTACCCAGCGTGGAGACGTTGCACTTTGTGATAAATATGAAAGAGCAAGGGCTGCTTTAAACAGCGGTGCAGACCTTGTTATAGAATTGCCTGTGGCTTTCAGCCTTGCAAGTGCTGAGTATTTTGCAAGAGGGGCTGTGCATATAATAAAGTCCCTTCAGTGTGTTGATATGCTGAGCTTTGGCAGTGAAACGGGCAACTGCGAAATACTTAAAGAAGCGGCAGGGGCAGTGCATTTTGCCTTAGACAGCGAAGTATTCTTAGACCATATGAAGCACGGACTTTCTTATCCTGCGGCATTAAAGGCAACAGTTGAAGAATATTATACAGATGATGTTGTTGATATCCTTACAGGACCAAATAACATACTCGCAGTAGAATATATAAGAGCTCTTGATATGGCAGGCGGTACCATTGAGCCGGTTACCGTCCGTCGCTATGGTGCGGCTCACGACAGCGATGAGTTAAGCTCGACCATAAGTGCGTCAAAGCTCAGAAAGATGATAAAGAACGGCGAAGACGTTTCAGCCTATACCGCTTTTTCCCATTATGAAAACTACGCAGAAATAGAACGAATAGAAACCGCTATACTTGCGAAACTCAGAACCATGTCAAAAAGCGATTTTGAAAAGCTCCCCAATGGCGGCGGCGGAATAGAAAACCGTATCGTAAAGGCGGTAAGGACTGCTACCACACTCCCTCAGCTTATGCTGATGATAAAATCAAAGAATTTTACCATGTCACGCATTCGCAGACTTATTCTCTGTGCCTTTTTAGGTATAACTAAAAACGACCTTAAGAATATGCCGTCATATATAAGAATTTTAGGTATGAACGATAAGGGCAAGGAGATACTGGCACAGTCAAAGGAATGCCCGCTTCCTATAGATACTTCACTTTCAGCTCTTGCAAAGACCTCTGATATAGCAGGCAAGCAGGCGGGACTTGAAGAAAGGGCAGGCAATTTGTACGCTTTAGCTTTAGAAAAAAGACAGCCCTGCGGTAAGGATTTTATTGCAAAACCCGTAATAATAAAGGAGACAGACTGATTATGTATACGTTTGAAAGCTTAAGAGAGCTTCATAAGGAGTTTATATACCACGGCTATGATATAACCGATGACGGCTTTTCATTCCACTTTTCAATAGACGATTTTCACTTTTATCCCTTTTGGAAATGCGAAGAGGGTTTATTAAAAAACCCCACCGACTTTGCAAGATATATAATTTTCAATATCGGTATGGCAGAGCTTGTAAGCTACTGGAAGTGTGCCTGCCCCAAAAAAGTAATAGTAAAGGCTGGAACGCTCACAAAAGAGCAGTGCCTCTGGTGGAAAAAGCTTTACTTTAACGGACTCGGCGAGTTTTTCTACAAGAATAACATCACAACCGATATAGAAAACTTTATGGATATAATTCCCGATAACAGCGAAAAGCCTTTATTTAAATCCGAAAAACAACACGACGGTTTTCTTATTCCCATAGGCGGTGGTAAAGATAGCGTAGTTACCGCAGAGCTTTTAAGCCCCTACAGAGATAAAACCAAGTGCTATATCATAAATCCGAGAGGTGCTACTCTCGGCTGTGCAGAAACTGCAGGCTTTGAAAGTGACGATATAGTAGGTGTACGCCGTACGATAGACAAGGAACTGCTTAGCAGAAACGCCGACGGATATCTTAACGGACACACTCCTTTTTCTGCTGTAGTTGCTTTTTCATCCTACCTTTTTGCATATTTAAAGGGTATAAAATATATCGCTCTTTCCAATGAAAGCAGTGCCAACGAATCAAACGTACAGGGTACAGAAATCAATCACCAGTACAGCAAAAGCACAGAGTTTGAGCGTGATTTCAGAAGCTACGTTGAAAACTATCTTGATGACAGTATTCAGTATTTCAGTATGCTCAGATGCTGGAGTGAATGGCAGATAGCAAAGAAATTCGTACAGTATCCTAAATATTTCAGCGTATTCCAGAGCTGTAACTTAGGCTCAAAAACTGATATATGGTGCGGCAAATGTGCAAAGTGCCTTTACGTCTATATAATTCTTTCCGCCTTTCTTGATGATAAGACCTTAGTGGATATTTTCGGACTTGATATGCTTAGTGTAGCAGATTTCAGACCAATGTTCGAGGGACTTATATATGATGACGTGGATAAGCCCTTTGAATGTGTAGGCACAAAGGAAGAGATCCGCCTTGCCCTTTACACAGCGGCAAAAACGAGAGGAGATAATCTCCCGCTTTTACTTAAAGAATATATAGATAAAAACCCCGAAGAGCCACCGACTCTTGATGATTATTATGATGCGGATAACTTCATCCCCGAAGAGTTAAAGCCTCTTTTAAAAATCTGAATGTAAGAAGGAAAAGTATATGCGTGACAGTTTAAAACGCTTTTTTGAAAATAAAAAGGTAGTTATTTTAGGCTACGGCAGAGAGGGGATAAGCACCTTAAAGCTTATTTCTGATATGGGATGCAAAAGCATCACAATAGCCGATAAGAATGAGGATGTAATAAATCAGGTGGAAAATGCCGAAAAATACAGCTTCTGCCTTGGAGAAGATTATCTTTCCTGCCTTGCTGACTGCGATATTATTATGAAAGCACCCGGTATAGGACTTAAAAACACGGTATCTGATGAAATAAAGAAAAAGATAACCTCCCAGACAGACCTTTTTTTACAGACCTGTCCTTCAAAGGTTATCGGTATTACAGGTACAAAAGGAAAGTCTACCACCTCAAGCCTTATATATCATATCTTAAAGGAAAACGGATACGATACAATGCTTATAGGCAATATCGGTGTGCCGCCCCTCGAAAGAATGGCGGAATTCAAGGATGATACGGTTATCGTCTGCGAAATGTCCTGCCACCAGCTTGAATACGTAAAGGCGTCGCCCGATATTTCGGTATTGCTCAACATCTATCCTGAGCATCTCGATCACTATGAAGATTTTGACGCTTACGCTAATGCAAAGCTGAATATCTTCAGATATCAGAAGAATACGGATACTCTTATCATAGGCTATGAAGTAAAGGAAAAGGCAGATACAAAGGCTGATATGATCGTAGCAGGCTTTGACTGCGGTGATATCGGTACAAGAAACGGCGGAATTTTCATTAACGATGAATTTATTCCCTCTGATAAAATAGACACAAGACTTAAAGGCGAGCATAACCTTTATAACGTCGCTATAGCCTTCTGTGCCGCTATAAAGGCAGGTTGCACTATAGATAATTGCCTTAGGGCGTTGCCTTCCTTCAAGGGACTTTCGCACAGACTCGAATTTGTGGGAAAAGTAAACGGTGCAGAATATATAAACGACAGTATCAGCACAGCCCCCCAGACTGCAATTGCGGCGTTAAAGGCATACCCCGATACCGATACCCTTATAATCGGCGGTATGGACAGAGGTATTTCTTACGACGAATTAGCGGAATTTTTAAATGGTGAAACATCTGTCAGAAATCTCATAATACTTCCGGACAGCGGTAAAAGAGCGGCAAAAGACGTAACAAATCCCGATATCACAAAGATATTTGCCGATGATATGGCAATGGCGGTAGAAAAGGCAAAGGAAGTTACAAAGGTGAGATGTATTCTCTCTCCTGCCGCCGCAAGTTATGGCTTTTATAAGAATTTTGAAGAGCGTGGCAGTCATTTTAAGGCATTGCTTGGATTTTAATGCAGTGACTATGGCAGTAAAAAGCACTTGAAAATATACCGCTGATATAGTATAATAATAAAGTGGCATATTTTTTGATGATACAAACAGAATGATATAGATTTAGTGTAGAAAAAAGAGAAAGGAAGAAAGAGAATGGCTAATAGTAAAATTCAGCTCCCTGCTATAAGACTGCGTAATTTAGTGGTTTTCCCGGGAATGATACTGCATTTTGATATAGCAAGGGAAGAATCTATAAACGCTGTAAATGCGGCTATAGATGGTGACCACAGAATATTTTTAGTCACCGAAAGAGAGCAGGCAGCCCAGGGCGATATGATGATGTCTATTCCCTATACAGTAGGCGTTATTGCTGAAGTAAGACAGAAATTAAATACCCCAGACGGCTCTGTAAGAGTGCTGGTCCAGGGACTTCAGAAAGCAAAACTGAATAAGACTGTAAGCGTCGATCCTTACAGCGTTATGGAGGTAACTCCCTGTGCTTCACTTACAGATAGACTTTCAGACGGCACAAAGGCGGCGTATTGCAGAGCAGTGGTTGAAAGCTTTAAGGAATATGCTGAAGTTTCTCCCAAAATGCCTCCCGAGCTTTACAAGGGAATCGTAAACGAGAAGGATCTTGCAAAGCTTATTGATATGGTGATATTTAACGTTTTCTTAAAGTCAGAAGATAAGCAGGCGTTACTTGAGTGTAACACTTTAAAACAGCGTGCAGAGCTTCTTATAAGATCTATAAACGAAGAGGTTGACATAATCCGTCTTGAACAGGACATCAATGACGAAGTAAAAATGGCGGTAGACAGAAACCATCGTGAATTTTACCTTCGTGAACAGATGCGTATAATCTCCCGTCAGCTTGGCGACTTCGACAGTCCTCAGGAAGAGTCGGCTGAATATATTGCAATAATAGAAGAACTGGGCTTTGACGAGGATACCGAAGAAAAGCTGATAAGAGAAGCGGAAAAGCTTACCCATATGTCACCCACCTCTCAGGAAGCGGCAGTTATCCGTACATATCTTGATACTGTTTTAGAAATGCCTTGGAACAGCTATACTACAGTAAAGGCTGATATAGGAAAGGCTGAAAAACAGCTTGACAAGGATCATTACGGACTTAAAAAGGTCAAGGAAAGAATACTTGAAATAGTAGCGATAAACGCCTGGGAAGAGGCTGACAAAAAGGGACAGATAATCTGTCTTGTAGGACCTCCCGGTGTAGGTAAGACCTCAGTTGCAAAATCTATTGCGGCTTCTCTTGGCAGAAACTACGCACGTGTATCTTTAGGCGGTGTCCGTGACGAAGCGGATATCAGAGGTCATAGAAAGACTTACGTCGGAGCAATGCCCGGTAGAATAATCAACGCCTTAAGACAGGCAAAGTCGATGAACCCTGTTATCCTTTTTGATGAAATTGATAAGATGGGCAACGACTACAGAGGCGATCCTGCTTCTGCAATGCTTGAAGTACTTGACAGCGAGCAGAACGTAGCTTTCCGTGATCACTATCTTGAAATACCCGTTGATTTAAGCGAGGTATTATTCATAACTACAGCGAACACTCTTGATACCATCCCCGCTCCCTTACTTGACAGAATGGACGTTATCGAGCTTGGCAGCTATACGAGGGAAGAAAAATTCCATATTGCAAAGAAGCATCTTATCCCCAAGCAAATGAAAAAGCACGGACTTAAGTCGGTACATTTCAAGCTTGAAGATAAAGCACTTTATGAAGTGATCGACAGCTATACAAAAGAAGCAGGCGTCAGAAAGCTTGAAAGAGCTATTGCAAAGCTTTGCCGCAAGGCTCTTAAAAAGCTTGCTGATGAAGCCACAAAGAAGGTTACTATAAAGAAGACTGATTTAGAAGAATACCTCGGCGTACCAAAATATCTTGACGACGATATTTCAAAGCAGGATGAAGTAGGTGCAGTAAACGGCCTTGCCTGGACGTCAGCAGGTGGCGTGCTTATGCCACTCGAAGTACTTATTATGGAAGGTACGGGCAAGATAGAAACTACAGGCTCTCTTGGAGACGTAATGAAAGAATCTGCAAAGATTGCAGTAAGCCTTGCACGTTCTCTTGCAAACAAATATGAAATAAATCCTGAATTCTATAAGGATAAGGATATACACATCCACGCTCCCGAGGGTGCAGTACCCAAGGACGGGCCCTCTGCGGGTGTTACAATGACAACTGCACTCGTATCTGCATTGTCAGGTATACCTGTAAGACACGATGTAGCTATGACAGGCGAAATTACTCTTCGCGGTAAGGTGCTCCCTATTGGCGGACTTCGCGAAAAGACGATGGCGGCATACAAGGCAGGAATAAAGACGGTAATTATTCCCAAGGGCAACAAGGCAGATATGAAGGAGCTTGACGAGGTTATTTTAAACAATCTTAACTTCGTTATCGCAGAGGATATCTCTACAGTGCTTGAAAACGCTTTAGCAAAGCCTAACACACTTGTACCCGCAGTAAAACAGCAAAAGGGCGAAAAGCCCGTTAAAAAGTCAGCAAAGGCAGATACCGCTTCTGCCGTGATCTGATAAAGAAGAACAGGACAGATTGATATGAATTTCAACAAAGCGGATTTTTATACCTCCTACGGTCTTTTTAAGCAGATACCTAAATCCGAAAAGGTGGAGATTGCCTTTTCGGGACGCTCAAACGTAGGAAAATCATCGCTTATAAATAAGATACTTAATAGAAAATCCCTTGCAAGAGTAAGCTCTATGCCGGGTAAAACTGTAACAATAAACTTCTACAGTGTTGACGGCTTGTACTTTGCCGACCTTCCGGGCTATGGCTATGCTAAGGTCAGCAAGAGCGAAAAACAGCGCTGGGCAGGACTTGTAGAGGGTTATCTTGCAGACGACAGAAATCTTCAGCTGGTATTTCAGCTGGTAGACTTCCGTCATCCCCCGACTGCTGATGATCTTATGATGATAGATTTTCTCATTGATAATGAGATCCCCTTTGTAATCGTACTTACAAAGGCGGATAAGCTCACTAAGAATGAAAGAAAAAAACGTAGAGAAGCACTGCTCACAGAGCTACCCTGTGCTGAGGATATCCACATTATAGAATTTTCAGCTATGAATGGAGAGGGCGTAGAAGAAATACGCTCCATTATTGAAGAGATAGAAGAGGAAACAGAGTGACATCAATTTATTCGCTGACACCCACAAAAGCGGCGGAATATCTCGAAGAAAACGGTTTTAAAGCGTCGCAGGCAGATAATATCTTCAAGGATATATACGCCCTCGGCGCTTGTTCTTTTGAAGAAATGAAAAATACCGCAAAGGAGCTTATCAAAGCCCTCAGCAAAGATTTCTTCTTTGAAGAATTTATATGCGAGGAGATAAGCGACGGCGACAGTACGGTAAAATATCTTTTTAAATTATCCGACGGTAATTATATAGAAACTGTACTTATGCGGCAGGAGTTCGGAAACTCCCTTTGTATATCAACACAAAGCGGATGTAATATGGGTTGTAAATTCTGTTGCAGCGGAAAACTGAAAAAGCTACGTGACCTGACAATTTCCGAAATGATAATGCAGGTGCTTTATATCGAAAGAGCACAGAATATAAAGATATCCAATATAACGGTTATGGGTATAGGCGAGCCTTTTGATAATTACGATAACTTATGCGGCTTTCTTGATATTGCATCCTACGGCTACGGACTTGGTATCGGTACAAAGCATATTACTGTTTCCACCTGCGGAATAGTACCGAAAATATATGAATTTGCACAGAGAAAAAATCCCTGCAATTTAGCAATAAGTCTGCACGCACCGGATAACGACACAAGAAATACCCTTATGCCGATAAATAAAAAATATCCTATAGATGAGCTTATAAAAGCGGCAAAGCACTTCAGCGAAAAATGTAACCGCAAGGTACTGCTTGAATACGTTATGCTTGACGGTATAAACGATAGTAAGGGGCAGGCTGAAAAGCTCTCAGAGCTTATAGGCGATGCCTGGCTGTTTGTAAATCTGATACCCTATAATCCATCAAGGGAGGACGATTTCAGAAGAAGCAACGAAGACAGAATAAGAGCCTTTTACGACGTTTTAAAAAAGCATAATATCGGCGTTACAAGACGCAGGGAGTTCGGTGGGGATCTAAACGCCGCCTGCGGACAACTGAGAAGTGACAGAATAAAAAAGGACGGAGAATAAAATGAAATTTTATTGCGAGCTTAAAAAGGTAGTGGACGACTCCTACGATATTGAAATAGGTCACGACCTTTCCGATACGTTAATATCAGACATAGAAAAGGGACTGTGCGGCAAGTGTAAAAAGTTTGCCGTAGTTACTGATTCCATAGTAGACAAGCTTTACGCTGATAAGATAACAGAAAAGCTTATCGCAAAGGGATATACTGCGGATATGTTTGTTATCCCCGAAGGTGAAAAGTCAAAGACCAGAGCAATGAAGGAATATGTTGAAGACTCAATGCTTGAAAAACAGTACAGAAGAGACTGCTGTGTAATCGCAGTAGGCGGCGGTGTTGTAAGTGACCTTGCAGGCTTTGTGGCAGGAACCTTTGGCAGAGGCGTACCCTTTATCAATTATTCTACCACACTTCTTTCTGCGGCTGACGCTTCTGTTGGTGGAAAGACTGCTGTAGATACTCCTCTTGCGACAAACCTTATAGGTCTATTCAACCAGCCTTTAAAAGTATATATTGATATTGACACCTGGAAGACTCTGCCCGCAAGACAGATTTCAAGCGGACTTTCCGAAACAATAAAGCACGCCTGCCTTGGCGATTATGAGCTTTTTACCTTTCTTGAAGAAAATATCGAAAAGGTTATGGCGCTTGATGTTCCTTCCTGCGAATACATAGCTGAGCATAACTGTGCTGTTAAATACAAGGTAGTTATGAAGGACGAAAAGGAATCGGGACTGAGAGAGGTTTTAAACCTCGGTCACACCGTCGGCAGAGCAATAGAAACAGTCAGCGGTTACGAATTGCTCCACGGTGAAGCATTGGCAATAGGTATGATAGCTCAGGCAAAGCTTGGCGAAAAGCTGGGCTTTATCAGCAGCGACAACGTAAAGAGAGTAACAGAGCTTTATAAAAGAGCAAACCTCCCCACATCAATCCCCGATTATATTGACAAGACTGCACTCGTTAAAAAGCTCTATACCGATAAAAAGGTAAGGGACGGAAAGCTCCGTTTTGTATTCCAGAAGGAAATAGGCGAAATGATGTGCTTTGGTGACAATAGCTACGGCAAGGAGATTACCGAAGAAGAGATTGCTGAAATTATAAAGGAAATGTAATGCAGGGCTATAATCTTATTGTTGTCTTTGATAAGAGCTTTTCGAGAATGCTGATGTGCAAGCGTTTAAAAGAGCCTTATCTCGGACTTATGAATTTTGTGGGCGGTAAGATAGAGCAGGGAGAAAGCGGAATAGACGCCGCATACCGTGAGCTTTACGAAGAAACCGCAATCGAAAGAAAAAGCATAGATCTTCTTCATCTTATGGACTTTTCCTATCCTCTTGACCCATGCTACGTCGAGGTTTACGTTGGCAGACTTAAAGAGGACGTCACAATAAACGGAGATGAAAACGCACTCTTCTGGCAGACTGATATGGAGGATAATTTCTTCGATATGTCAAAGTATGCAGGAGAAGGAAATATAGGGCATATTTTGGAGCATGTGAAGCTTAATAAGGATAAATTACGATAACAAAACCCCGACATTTTTAATAATGTCGGGGAATTTTTATGCATTTGTTTCTGATAATATTTTTATGGTTTTAGCTAAACCATCTTCAATATGTGTACGAGGACACCATCCGGTTGCTCTCAGCTTGGATGCGTTAAGAATAGCATGTTTTTTCACAAGATAGCTTTTCTTTTCCTCTTCTGTCTGCTGTTTAAACACCGCATTAGTTCCTGCTATTTTAGCAATATACTGAGCAAGCTGTGCAATTGAGCATACAGATTCACTATCTGATACATTGTATGCCTGTCCACTTTCACCATTTATAAGGATATGAAGAATACCTGTAGCAGCATCTACCACATAGCAATGCGAACGAACAAGCTCACCTGTACTGTTCATAACGATATCTTCACCCTTTACACCGTTCATTATAAAGGCGGAGATTGCTCTCGGGTCTGATTTCAGCATTGTAGGGCCATAGATATGACAAGGTCTTGCAATAACAACATTCATACCATACTGGCTGATGTAACTTTGACACATAACTTCCGCTGCACGTTTGCCGGAAGGATAACAGGATCTTGGATTGGAGTAATCAAGAGGTCCGCAGTAATCTTCTGTAAAACCATCAGCAACAGTTTCATCAGGCTGTCCGTACATTTCGCTGGATGAAACATATAAAACCCTGGTTACATTGTGGTTTTTCCCGTAATTCAGAAGATTGTCAACGCCTGTAATATTTGCCTTAAGTGTTTCAACGGGATATTTTGCCATATTAGCAGGGTCGGCGTTGCTTGCAGCGTGTATAATATAATCTACTTCGAAATCAAAATCAATATCTTCACATACGTCATATTTTACAAATACCAATCTGTCATCATCAGAATACGCCTTAAATTTTTCTTTCAATTTATCTGTGTTTCTTCCTGATGCATAGATCTTTATGTTTGCGTCAGAGTATTTGTTGAGATACATCAGTATATCTATAATACACGAGCCTATCATTCCTGTAGCACCTGTAACCAGTATACTTTTTTTGTAAAGAGAAGATACATTTGATATAGCTGACGCTTCTTTTATGTCACTAAAATACAAGTTATTCTTTATCATTTTATCTCTCCGTCTTTTTTTGTGAGATCAGTGCCTTAAACATAGCAAGGTCGTCAGGTGTTGTAAGCTTGATGTTTTTATCTGAACCTGCGGCAAAATACAGTCTTTCTCCAAGTTCTACCATCATTGTATTGGTATAAGAAGAACCGTAAATTCCGATTTCCTTTTCAAAGGCCTCATGATATGCCCAGTCGAGTTTACCGAATTTATAAGCCTGTGGTGTAGATACTCTTCTGAGAGTTTCACGGGGGATATACTTTGTTGTAGAGATTTCATCGTCAATTACGAATATCTGCTCATTGTAAGGCAGTGATGTAACAGCATTGCCGTACTGTTCGCACTTAACGATAATATCGGTAAGTACTTCCTGATCAACTAAAGGACGAATACCATCGTGAATAATTATAACATCATCAGGACTGCATTTGTCTTCAAGATTATAAACACCGTTTCTGATAGATTCCTGACCGGTGCTACCGCCTGAAACTATCCATTTTAATTTAGTGATATTGTACTGTTTCGCATAAGACCATACAACGTCGTGCCAGCCGTCAATACATACTACCTCTATTGCAGAAATAAGAGGATGGTTCTGGAAAGCCTCAAGAGTATATATAAGAACGGGTTTATCGTTTATATTGATAAACTGCTTGGGGATTTCCTGCTGCATTCTTCTGCCGCTTCCGCCTGCGATAATTACACCAATGTTCATTTTTTGTCCTCCGTCTTTATAATTGATTTTTTTATGGTTTCAGTAATATACTGTGCTGAGTGTGGGAATTTTACCTTCAATTCTTTATCAACAAAGTTTATTCTGTCTTTTGCCATAGGATCATTTTCGTTTATTACTACATCTTCTATAAACCTGCATATTTCCTGCTCGTTAAACGCGTGATAGTGCTGAGCCATACATTTTTTTCCGAGCGGTGTCAGATTATCTGTAGTGTGCTCCTTTGACTTCATCATATAGCAACACGGTTTTTCAGTATACAGATATTCGCCTATAAATGACCCGCAATCGTGAATCATCGCATCACTGTATGCAAATTGCTCTAAATAGTCACCGGAAGTGTCATAGACCACGTTTTTATTTTTTTTCAGCTTATTGAGATATTCCTGTATTTGTTCTTCTGACCATATACCGTGTGATTTCAGGTGAGAAAAAAGCAACGGATGCGGTCGGAAAATAAAATCTATATCAGGATAGATCTTTGGTAATCTGAGAAAGAATTCGTTATAAGTTAGAAAATTGGAGATGTTCAGTTCATTCCAGCCCCATACCGTGTGGTGTGGGCATATTATAATAGTTTTCTTTGTTTTTTTATTTCGTGTATAATCAGCAAGCTTGTCCATTTTGGGATAACCTGCTATAAATGTATTTTTTGCTCTGATCTTATGATGCTTTTTCTGGAATTTGTAATTGTCCTTCGTTTCTACCGTGACCTTCCACAGGTAATTATAGAAATCAGTAGCAAGAATATTTTTCCAGAAACTAAGTGTTGCAAGTCCATAATTTACATAAGCTGTAAGAACATTCTTATTAAGAAAATATTCGATCTCGTGAAAAGGATGAACAAGATTTTTATAGGGATTACAGAAGAATATAACGCTGTATTCCTCACCCAGTTCAAGATAACGGTCATTTCTGATATCGTAACCCGCTATTACACGACCGGGATATTGTGTTGACAGGCTATCATATGTCTCGTTTAGCGTGTCGACCTGGAATTTCATCGAACGACTTATATTAGGAGCTACTATGATATAAGGGTCAAAGGTATCGCTTTTCAGCATATGTTCAAATACTGTTCTGCAAGGAAAAACGCTGTTAAAAACAAGTATAAAGCCAACCTTTATCTTTCCGTTTTTCTTTAAAACCCTTTTTACATATTCCTGCTTTTTCTTGTATTCCCGCTGAACCAGGTAATATTTACGATATATTATGCTGTTCGGAACGACTTTTTTTATAGCTGATTTAATTAACCGTTTGCCGCTAGCAGAGATGCTGACCGTTTTCGGTGCTTCATCCGATCTTCGATTTTTAAGGAATGTGAAGAAATCAGAGTAATCACAGTCAGGTGTTTTTTTACAGTATGCTTTATATGCATCAAGATGATGCTTTATTCCGGCACAGTCCTTTATCATGCCGACCGTAAGAGTAGTTGCCGATGCGGATGCTGTAAGCATATCCGAAAGCACGGGTACAGACTTGCCGTCTGTCAGTGTTATATTGATTTTCTGATGCATGTCAGTTGATACGTCAGAAAAGACTCTGCAATTATGCTCTGATATCATTTGTAGCACGCTATCACGATCGGAACTTGTAGTACTCAGAATATCAAGTAATCTCTTTTCAGAGTACGGGTCACCGCTTAACAGACATATTTTTGTATTATCAGGTATTGATAATACACTCAGCATAAAGAACAGATAATTTGGCTGTACAAGAATGACAGCATCTTTAAAATCTATTGCGTTACCTTCTTCTATGCTCAGAAATTTCGCCTTTGAGTTTTTATAATACTCTGTTTCATCCGAAAAGCTGTTATTGATATAATATGCTGTACATCTGAGCTTGTCAGCCATGTAACACAAAATATTCAGATAACTTCTTTGTATGCCCATCAGGGGAGCGTCTGTCTGTGTGAAATAAACAAATTTATTTTTCAATTCAAACCCTCCCTTATGATATATCTGCGTAAATTATTAGCTGGTCAATTTTTGTCGTAGTGCTGCCTTATATTTGAAATATCTATCAAGCGGGAATGTGATTATGCTTACGGCAAGCAATGCAAAGCCGATAACAAGGTCAAATATTGCCATTACATCTGCAACAACATCCTGCCAACCTGTAAGATTAAATGCGAAGAATAAAAGGCTTAAAAGTATCATAATATGACTTGCCGCGAAAAGCTTCTTTCTGTGAATTTTTTCCTTCATTTTATCATATTTCATTTCAAACCACCACCATGCACGGATAGGTTTTTTCAGAATAAGTTTTAATTTCTGTCCTTTGGTTTTTGCCTGAGGCAAGTCGATAAAGAAGAAATAGTGACGAGCCATAATTTCTCTTTTATATTGCTTATACGCCTTTTTATCTTCGGAAGTCATAAGCTTTGCATATGGATCAACTTCAGTTTCTAAGACATGCTTCTTATCATCAAAGAAACGTTTTCTGATTTCAATTCCATATGCCTGATTAGAATTTGTGATACCGCCTTTACTATGTAAAGCTGTAATCTTATCAAGGAATATAGGCATATGCTTTGAACGTAAAAGCTTTAATTCCAGCGGCCAGTCTTCTATATAGCCATAGCTAAGATCAAATCCTCCGACGAGATCAATACCTGTTTTTCTGAACGCCATGCTGCAAGGTATAGCTATACCTCTTCTGCTCCATCGGCTGTATAATTTGATAGGGTCTCCTGATTGCAGATACTCTTTATCACTAGATGAAGGAAGTGTTTGGTTTAGATTTTTGTATTCAGAATTAACAAGATTTGCTCTTGCAACAAGCCAAAGAGCATCCTTGTTGCTAAGAAATGCTTTAATATAGTCATAGAATACCGTGTTATAGGTAAATCTGTCATCAGCCGCAGTAAATATAAAGTAGTCGCTTTCAACGTATTCGTATGCTTTAGCTATGTGTTTAACAGTACCTATGTTTTCTTCGTTCTTTCTTACGATGAAAGACTGTATATTTTGACACTTGTGTTTGTTGATATAGTTGGTAATTTCATCTACACTAAAGTCATCGCTGCAGTCGTCTGATACTATAAGCTGGATATGAGGATAAACCTGTCTGAAAATAGTGTCAAGCATACCGAATAACAAATTTTTGTTTTTATAGCACAGCACGAGCACTGATAATAAAGGTAAATCTTCAAAATTATTACTATCGTTGTTTTCTGCTGCATTATAAAACTCATCAGCTTCCAGTCGATCAACAATTTCAATATCTGAAATCTCACAGGACTCATATAAGCTTAGATCTATAGGAGCACAGCATTCGTCAGCGAGCTCTTTTTTAACGTTATTGATAATGTTTTCGCCGACGGTTATATCTTCGGGAATATAGAAAGTTTTATTATACAGATCGATTCTCTTTTCGCAAAGAGGGTCTTCATCGTTTCTGATCATATTGATGTAATTTGATACGCTTTCCGTATCTGTAGCTATATAATAGCTTTCCATCATCTGCTCGTACAGATAGAAACCTTCCATGTTTCTGGGTGTAAGCATGATGGGCTTTTTGGTATAAAGGAACTCAATAGAGAAAGTAGTACCGTCAGTAATGATCGCATCCGCTGCATTGAATGCATTGTGATATGACGCACCATCATCAAGCAGAATATTTCCGCTGTTTTTGATACGATCGATCATAAGCTCAAGCTCTTCTTCGGTGAGCACGCCGTTGTTGACCAGAGCACCAAACATCAGAGGATGAGGACGCATAATAAATGCTATATCAGGATTTTCGAGAGCAAGCTGAAGTATTTTTGTACCCCATATAAGCCATGTTCCCGTTCCGTCGCTTTCTAAATCAATAAGGTGGTGAGGAGTCCATAATATAGTCTTTCTGCCGCCTATAAAATCCTTCCATTCCTGAGGAATGTTTTCGCGGTTTTTTTCCATATCACGATAGTGATCGGCCTTCGGATGACCCCATACAGCGATATTTTCACCGTTTTTAAAGCCGTATTCGGTGCCGTATTCTTTAACTACATCACCGTAGGCACAATGACGCCATGCTTTATAATGTGCATAGAATCTGAATCCAAATTTAATTAAATCCTTTGTTATTTCCATACCGTAAGGGATATAGACAACACGAGGGATAACCTTTTCCAGTTGTTTTATTTCATAAGCTGCAGGCACGTTGCCATAGGGTTTGATCATAAAGACAACGTCGGGTGAGTCCGCAGTCAGATCGTACTCGTCATATTTTGTAACAGGTACGTTCATTTCATCAATGTACGTATTTGTGTAATCTGTTTGTTCAGTGTAGTTTTCGTGGAAGTAAGGAGTGTAAACAACGGTCGCGTTATAATCAGGATCATTTTGTGCCGCTTCGACAACTGTTTCTAATGAAGGCCAGCAGGCAGGCTCCTGTGTAAGAAAGAGAGCGTGTATCTTTCTTCTTGTTATAGCAGATATCTCGGCTATAAGATCCTTATAGCCTTCCTCATCGGCATCCTCATCTACCATTAGAGAAATTTTATTCAAGTAGTCGAAATAAACGAAAGCACTGTTTGTATATCCCCATTCACTTGACTTATCTTTGTGTATATTGCATTTTTCTTGCTCAATTATAAATTTGATTGAGCCTGTGCTGTTTTGTGCGGTTTTAACTTTAATTATTTCGTTACAGATATTCGTCAGATACGAACCGTGTGTATAATTTAAAAAAACATTCTCCATTTTCTAAGTTCATTACCTTTCTTAACAATATAATCAGCTTTTCGCTGACTTTTAAATTTTTGATTGTTGTTTAATTGTCAGATTTTATGCATTTACATTGCTGATGCTTTGAGGAGAAAATTTGCATATGCTGTATTCGCTGACGGTTATATCGCTTTTATTTTTTTCTATTTCAGAGATTATGTTAAGATAAATCTTTTTGTAGTCATTCGTTATCTGGATATCGTCAAATAAGCTGGTACGATACATAAACATACAGTCACTCATTTTCTTTGTATTGCCGCCGATAAGCTTGTCAAACAGGAAGCTATCAACAGAGTAGGTGATTGTTTCACTGCATTTCTTCATATCGTCAGTCCATATTTCCGCACGGGCCGATATTGCAACTGAATTTTCGTTCTCTTCAAAAATTTCTACACATTTTTTTATAGAACTGTTTTCTGTGAAGTATTCGCCTGAATGAATAACAAAAACATATTCAGATTCGAATTTATTAACAAGATTTTTAAAGGAATTTATCTCTCCGATCGTATACTTGTTGCAGTTAAAGTATATTTTTCTTACACCATCAGGTCTGTTTGGAGCGAGATTGTAGAAAAATCTTTCTTCCTGAAAATTGCCTGTGTTGTCATTGCAAATAGCAAGAGTTATATTTTCGTAATCCTGTTTAAAAATACTTTGTATCATTTTTACATTGCTCAGATGATTGTCGTTTGTAAAAGCGATAATAAGCACACATTTTTTTTCAGCTTCTTCTGTTTCGTTTTTTTCGATCTCGATAGCTTCATCTGTCGAGAAAACTTCATCAATGACTGCGTTCTGACTCTTTTTTTTCTTTAATTTTACTACACTGATCTTGCTCATTTTTTATCCTTTCAAGCTTTTTGTTATCAAAACTTACCTTTTACTATTGCTCCGTCAGGAACATCCTTTGTGACGATTGCACCTGCACCTACCATTGCGTTCTTACCGATGGTGACACCGGGAAGGATAGTAGCATTTGCACCGATCGACGCACCCTCTTTAACGACTGTTTTGAGAACGTTGAACTCCTTGTTTTTTGAACGAGGAAATTTATCGTTGCAGAAAGTGGCGTTTGGTCCGACAAAAACGTTGTTTTCAAGGACAACGCCGTCCCAGAGCTGAACGCCGCATTTTACAGTAACGTTGTCGCCCACGATAACGTCATTTTCTATAAAACACTGAGCACAGATGTTGCAGCCCTTTCCGATAACAGCACCGGGAAGCACGACGACAAACTGCCAGATATTTGTGCCTTCACCTATGTTTTTGCTTTGAACATCTGATAATTGATGTATCATATTTCCCTCCGTAATTAACCCTTGAAGCTGTTTAAAGCTTCAACAATATATTCGATCTCCTCGTCGCTCAGTCCGTAGTAAAGCGGAATACTAAGCTCGCAGGAAGATATTTTTTCTGCGTTAGGTAATTCACCCTCAGCAATGCCAAGAGATGCATAAGCCTTCTGCATATGCATAGGAACGGGATAGTGAGAAAGTGTTCCGATGCCCTTTTCGCTGAGATACGCCTGAAGCTTGTCTCTCTGCTCACAAAGAACAGGGAAGATGTGCCATACAGTATAGTGGTCATCATCTGAAGGTAGCGGCATCTTGATAAGAGGGTTGTTTATTTTCTCGATATATATATCAGCGATACGATTTCTTTCTGCGTTCCACTTGTCGAGCTGAGTAAGCTTTACTCTTAGGAATGAAGCCTGTAATTCGTCAAGTCTTGAGTTTGTTCCGAGATAATCGTGATGATATTTGCGGCTTGAACCGTAGTTACGGAGCATTCTTACCTTTTCAGCAAGCTGGTCGTCGTTTGTGACTACTGCACCGCTGTCGCCTAAAGCACCGAGGTTCTTACCGGGATAGAAGCTGAAGCCTGCCGCTATACCAAAGCCGCCTACACGCTTGCCCTTAAACTGTGCACCGTGTGCCTGAGCAGCATCTTCAAGCAGATAAAGGTTGTGCTTTTTTGCAAGCTCACAGATTACGTCCATATCGCTTGCTCGACCGTAAAGATGTACCGCAATGATCGCCTTTGTCTTTTCGTTTATCTTTTCTTCTATTCTGTTTGTGTCGATGTTGTAGGACTGCATATCAGGTTCTACAAATACAGGTGTTGCACCTGCATAAGAAACTGCAAGTGCTGTAGCAATAAATGTATTTGAGGGTACGATGACTTCATCGCCTGCACCTACGCCGAGTGCTTTGAGCACAAGGTATAATGCGTCGAGACCTGTACCACAGCCGATAGCGTGCTTAACTCCGCAATATTCTGCAAATTCCTTTTCAAAGGCAGAAAGCTCAGGACCTGTGATGAAGTAATTGCTTGAAAGAACTCTGTCAAAGCATTCGTGAAGCTGTGCGTTCAGCTCGTTATGCATAGTCTCAAATGAGCAATATGGGATGTTCATTGTTTTTGTCTCCTTAGTTCGTGTTTTATATTCTTTTATCTGTTACTATACATTCTTTCGTAGTATTCCTGATATTCGCCGTTGATGATGTGTTCCCACCATTCACGGTTATTCAGATACCAGTCGATCGTTTTCTGTATGCCGTCTGCAAATTTTGTTTCAGGTAACCAACCAAGTTCGTTGTGTATCTTTGTAGGATCAATTGCGTAACGCATATCGTGTCCCTTGCGGTCAGCTACGTAGGTGATAAGGCTTTCGGGCTTATCAAGAGCCTTGCAGATTATTTTAACGATATCAATGTTCTTCATTTCGTTGTGACCGCCGATGTTATATACTTCACCGACAGTACCCTTGTGGATTATAAGATCTATTGCTCTGCAGTGATCCTCTACGTAAAGCCAGTCACGTACGTTAAGTCCTTCGCCGTATACAGGGAGAGGCTTGTCGTTCAGTGCATTGGCGATCATTAAGGGGATAAGCTTTTCAGGGAAGTGATAGGGTCCGTAGTTGTTTGAGCAACGTGAAATAGTCACAGGCAGACCAAAGGTTCTGTGGTAAGCCTGAACAAGTAAGTCCGCACTTGCCTTAGAAGCAGAGTAGGGGCTTGACGTATGGATAGGTGTTTCTTCTGTAAAGAAAAGGTCAGGTCTGTCCAGGGGAAGATCTCCGTAAACCTCGTCAGTAGAAACCTGGTGATAACGCTGTATGCCGTACTTACGGCAAGCGTCCATCATTACCTGAGTACCCATAATATTTGTGTTGAGGAACACACCGGGGTTTTCGATGGAACGGTCAACGTGGCTTTCTGCCGCAAAGTTTACAACGATATCAGGATGCTCCTCTTCAAACACCTTGTTTACAGCTTCTCTGTCTGTGATATCTACCTTGCAGAAACGGAAGTTGGGGTTGTCCATTACAGGAGCAAGAGTTTCCATATTTCCTGCGTAAGTAAGGCAGTCAAGACATACGATACGATATTCGGGATGAGCCTTAAGCATATAGTGTACAAAGTTACCACCGATAAATCCGGCACCGCCTGTTACGATAATTGTCATAGTAATTCCTCCGATAATGAAAGTAAGTATTTTCCGTATTCCGTCATTGAAAGTTCTTCGCCAAGCTTGTGAAGCTGTTCAGTTGAAATGAAACCGCGTCTCCATGCAATTTCCTCTATGCAGGATATGTAGAAGCCCTGCATTTCCTGTACGGTCTTTACAAAGCCGCTGGCTTTGTGCATGCCCTTGGGAGAGCCTGTATCAAGCCATGACATACCTCTTCCCATAAGGGTTACGCTGAGATTTCCCTGCGCCAGATAGTAGTTGTTGATAGAAGTGATTTCAATTTCTCCGCGAGCGGAGGGCTTTACGTTTTTGGCAATATCTACAACCTGATTGTCATAGAAATATAAACCGGGAACGGCGTAATTCGACTTGGGTTTTTCAGGTTTTTCTTCGATAGAAATAACCTTATGGTTTTCATCAAATTCTACCACACCGAATTCCTTGGGATTTTTTACAGGATAGCCGAATACCGCGGCACCGCCGTTTGCAATAGTTTCCTGTGCGTTTTTCAGAATAGCACTGAAGCCTTTTCCGTAGAAAACGTTATCTCCGAGAACAAGACAAACGCTGTCATTGCCGATAAAATCTGCACCGAGTATAAAAGCGTCAGCGAGACCTCTTGGTTTGTCCTGAACAGCGTACTGTATGTTAATGCCTATTCTGCTTCCGTCACCGAGAAGCTTTTCGTAGTTTGGGGTATCCTCAGGGGTGGATATCAATAAAACATCCTTTATGCCGGCTAAAAGTAAGACAGATAAAGGATAGTAGATAAGTGGTTTGTCATATATTGGTAATAATTGTTTTGAAACAGCTATTGTGTTGGGGTATAAACGAGTTCCTTTGCCACCGGCTAATATAATGCCTTTCATTTAAAACTACACCTCTTTCAAAAAAATAAATCAAAGTACAAATTTAGTTTTGCACACTTGACAAAATCAGATATCAGATTTCGGATGAACGGATGGTATTAGCATCATTGTCGTAAGGTCTGATATTTTATATGTAAAATTCACTTTTTGCAAAAAAACAACGAAAATCACACATTATTAATTATATAACAGTTATATGTGTTTGTCAAGAAAAAATGTTATTTTTTTACGCTTTTAAGAGCAGAAAGTACGCTTGCTAAATAGTGTCAAATGTGTTATACTTATTTTATCAGAGGGGTGCATAATACGACTGCTTGTTTCATATATTGTACAAAAACCGAAAGGACAAATGTTATGAACAAGTACATAAAAAAGCTTAAAAGCCGTATTCCTGCCGTGCTTTTACTACTCGGATGCTTTACAGTAATAGCCGTGAGTGCGGATTTTTCGGAGCTTTCTGTAAGGACGTCAGGCGGCAGGATAACAGAAAAGAAGACCATTGTGCTTGACGCAGGCCATGGAGGACTTGACAGCGGTGCAGTGGGCATAAACGGAGAGCTTGAAAAGAATATAAACCTTGAGATTGTAAGAGATTTAAGGGATATGCTGACAATTTCAGGCTTTAACGTGGTTCTGACAAGAAATGCGGATAAATCCATCCACGACAGCGGAGTAACAGGGATAAGAAATCAGAAGATATCGGATATGGAAAACCGCCTTGAAATAATAAAAAGCTATAAGGACTGTATTTTTTTATCCATTCATCAGAATAAATTCACCGACCCTGAATACTTCGGAGCACAGATTTTCTATAACGAAAACAACCCCGATAATATGCTTTTAGCACAGATAATGCAGGATAACTTCAAGGTGATACAACCGAATAACAACAGAGAAATAAAGCTATCAGGAGATGAGCTTTATCTTTTCAAGGACACTATGACTCCTGCGGTGCTTATCGAATGCGGCTTTTTATCCAATGCACAGGACGCCGCAAATTTAAGCAGTGAAGAATATCAGCGCAAGGTAGCTTTTATGGTGTATAACGGCATTATACGATACCTGCAGACGATAAACGGAAGAACGGAAAATGAAAACACCGATGATATCGGTGTAATGAATTACGATAATTCTCTTAAAATATACGATACGTTGAAATAAAAAGGACTGATAAAAATGGCAAAGGCAAAAACTGTATATATCTGTAGCGAGTGCGGACAGCAGTATCCAAAATGGGCTGGACGCTGTAACGCCTGCGGAGCGTGGAACACTCTCGAAGAAGAGGTAGTTGTAAAGAAAAGCGGCACTTCTTCCGTAAAGGTGGGCAATTTAAAGCTCAGCAGTATAAACTCTATGAGCTTTAAGGATGAAACAAGATATCCCACAGGTATGGGAGAGCTTGACAGAGTGCTTGGCGGTGGCCTTGTAAAAGGCTCTTTGGTACTGCTCAGCGGCGACCCCGGTATCGGTAAATCCACCCTGTTACTTCAGATATGCAGTTGTCTTGCCGATGGTAAAAAGGTGCTTTATATTTCGGGCGAGGAAAGCGAAAGACAGATAAAGCTCAGAGCCGACAGACTTGGCGTTTCAGCAGACGGACTCTACATCAGTGCCTGCACCGATTGCGATACGATAATCGAGGGCGTCAGGGCAGAAAAGCCTGACGTAGTTATCATAGACTCTATACAGACAATGCAGATGACGGAAATACAGTCAGTACCCGGCAGTCTTGTCCAGGTAAGAGAATGCACAAACGCCTTTATGCAGATGGCAAAAAGCCTTGATATATCAGTATTCTTAGTAGGTCACGTCAATAAGGACGGCGGTATTGCAGGTCCTAAGGTACTGGAGCATATTGTAGATACAGTGCTTTATTTTGAGGGTGACAAACAGCTCAGCTATCGTATATTAAGAGCCGTCAAGAACCGCTTCGGTTCAACGAACGAAATAGGCGTATTTGAAATGCGTGACAGGGGACTTTTTGAAGTGGAAAACCCCTCCGCTATGCTTTTATCAGGCAGACCTGCAGGCGTTAGCGGAATTACCGTCCTTTGCACAATGGAGGGCAGTCGTCCTATTTTAGCAGAGGTTCAGGCACTTGTCAGCAAGACGGGATTTTCAGCACCAAGAAGAGTTTCCGCAGGCTTTGATTATAACCGACTCTGCGTACTTTTGGCGGTGCTTGAAAAAAGAGCAGGGCTTTTATTCGGTGCGTACGACGTGTATATAAATATCATCGGCGGACTTAAAATCGACGAGCCGGCAAGTGATTTAGCGATTGCTCTTGCCCTATACTCAGGACTTCAGGATAAGGACATCGGTGATGACGTGGCGGTATTCGGAGAACTTGGACTCGGCGGTGAGATAAGAGCGGTATCCCATATAAGACAAAGAGTAAGAGAAGCGGCAAGAATGGGCTTTGAAAAGTGCATAGTACCCAAATCCTCCTTAAAGGATCTTGATAAAAGTGAAAACTACGGCATAAGCATTTACGGTGCGGCTAATATAAAGCAAGCTTTCAGCGTGATAGAAGCTATCTCAAAAGTAGATGAGAAAAAGGAATAATAAATGAAATTAACTGATATAGGAACAATAAAAAATCTTTTTGAAAAGCACGGCTTTTCCTTTACAAAGTCGCTGGGTCAGAACTTTCTGATAAATCCTTCCGTATGCCCTAAAATTGCAGAAATGGGCGGTGCAGGTAAAGAGGTCGGTGCGATAGAGATAGGTACAGGTATAGGTGTTCTTACAAGAGAGCTTGCCGAAAGATGCAAAAAGGTAGTTGCGGTAGAAATAGATACCTCCTTAAAGCCTATCCTTGAGGAGACTCTTGCCGATTACGATAACGTAGAGGTGGTCTTTGCCGACGTACTGGAAACTGACCTCAATGCTCTAATTGCAGAGAAATTCCCGGATATGGAGGTTATCGTCTGTGCAAATCTGCCTTACTATATAACTTCACCCGTTATTATGAAGCTGCTTGAAGAAAAGCTTCCGATAAAGGCTGTGACGGTTATGGTACAGCTTGAAGCCGCTGACAGAATTTGTGCTAAGGTGGGCAGTCGTGAGTGCGGTGCTATCACAGCGGCGGTTAATTATTATGCAAAGCCCGAAAAGCTATTCAGAGTAAACAGAGGCTCCTTTATGCCTGCTCCCAACGTAGATAGTGCGGTAATAAGCATAAAGCTTCATAAGGAACCGCCCTATAAGGTGGATAATGAAAAGCTGTTCTTTGAAGTGATAAAGCAGAGCTTTTCTCAGAGAAGAAAACAACTTATAAATCCCGTGTCATCGTATTTCAAAGTTTCTAAAGCAGAGCTTTCTGAGGGAATGGAGCAGGCAGGTCTAAAGCCTACCACAAGAGCAGAAGAGCTTTCTATGGATGATTTTGTATCTCTTTATCGTATTATAGAAAAACTTAAAGGCTGATGACGAAATCGGTTTTTCCGCTTCTTTCTTTTGACAAAATTCACACAATGGATAGTGTAGAATAGGACACAAACGGTTACGTAAAAATAACCGCTTGTGTCTTTTTATGTTGAAAGGAAAGGTTAAAAATGCAAAAATATGCGGCAGGTAAACGAAAAATCAGCGTTAGCGGTTATTTAGCGGTAACAAACGCTATAGTTATAATAGCGTCAGCGGTCATTTCAATGAGTACCATACTCGGAAGACCATCTCCCTTTTCGGCGTCCTTTGTGGCGACTCTTACGGGTATACATTCGGTGTCAGCTTTCGTAGGTAGTGTGATAGGCTTTTTCTTAAGCGGAGATTACGGCAATGCAGTCATAATCTGCTCTTCGCTTTTATCGGTGATGGCGGTAAGGCTTATGCTAAAAAAAGAAAGCGGCAGAAGTGAAGGAATAGTTATGGCGATAACCTGTGCAGGAGCGGTATTTACCGCAAACGCCGTAACCTCGGGTAGTGTAAGCGAGCTTATGAGCTGTTTTGCCTTAGGTCTGTTATCAGGCGGAGCGGCACCTGTATTTATGCACCTTAAAAAGCTATGGAAGGCGAAAGAGCTGTCTGAAGTCACGATAAAGAATAACCCCGTAGGACTGTTATCGGTTATGACAGGTGGGGTTATTGCGATAAGTATATTATCAGCCTACAGTATAAATATCTTTAATATCGGCATCATTTTTTCTGTGGCGTCATCCTGCTTTGTGGCTTTAAGATACGGTAGCGGTGCAGGAGCAATTGCAGGAAGTATAACAGCTATAGGTGTATTTATGGGTGCAGGCGGCTATCCTCATTTAGCGGCGGTTCTGTCGGTTTCGGCGGCGGTTACGGGACTTATAAAGGACGGCAGAAAGATAAACGCCGTATCGGTGCTTTTACTTACTTCGACCCTTTGCACGATACTTTTTACTATGGATAACAGTAATATTTCTCTTGTGGCTAATATATTTATGGGTTGTGCTCTTTTTATGACAGTGCCTGAAAAATATCTTATCAGCGGTGAAAAAATAAGAACAAGAGATAACAGCGACAATAATATAAAAGAGCTTTTCGGTCATCGCCTGCTATTTGCTAAAAATGCAATAAATGAAGTCAGAACTACTATAGATATGACCGCTGAAAAGCTTGAAAGCGACAGTAAAAGAGATATCAGCTTTGTCTATAATACCGCCTGCGATAAGCTTTGTCGCAAATGCAGATACAATATGCAGTGCTGGGGTAACGAATACGGCGACAGTGTAAAGCAGTTTGCCGAGCTTACGAAAAGGCTTAAAAACGGTGATGCTATAAGTGAAGAAATGTTCAAAGCTCCCATAAGTGACAGGTGTAGTAAAAAGTCAGAGCTTTGCGGGGAGATGACAAGACTCTATAATTCCTTTGTTTCATCTCTTTCGAATAAAAGAAGAATTGCCCAGATGCGAAGTGTGCTGACTGCTCAGCTGTCAGCTACGGAAAAATTACTTACAAGATTATCGGAAGAAACTACCTCAGACGAGGATATAAAAAGCGAATACAACCGCATTGCAAAAGGGGCATTAAAGGGTCTTGGATGTGAAGGTGCAAAAGCTGTAAACGTCAAGGTCGGAGATAACGGCAGAATGTTTCTTGAAGCCTATTCGGACAAAGCTTTTGGTACGTCAAAGCAGGATATGGCAGGAGCAATGTCCCTTGCCTTTCACAAAAAATTTGACCTGCCGGTAGTTGCGAGGGTGGGGGACAGCTACAAGCTCAGTATGTTCACAAAGACCACCTATTATCTTGACGTGGAGATATATCAGATAAGTAAGAATGAAGATGCCCCCTGCGGCGACTATTACGACAGCTTTATTGATAACAAGGGCAACGCCTATATCGTACTGTCTGACGGAATGGGAAGCGGAGCAAGAGCAAGGATAGATTCCGTCTTTGTGTGTGATATGCTTATAAAGCTTTTATCTGCCGGTACGGGCGAAGAATCCGCCATTGAAATAGTAAATGCCTCAGTGATGCTAAAAAGTGCCGATGAAAGCTTTGCTACCTTAGAGCTTTGCAAGGTGGATCTATACAGCGGCAAGGTGACTATCTACAAGGCGGGAGGTGCAAGCACCTATATAAAGTGCGGAAACGTAAACAGTAAGCTTTCCTGCAAGGGATTGCCGATAGGCATAAACGATCAGCCAAGCTATGAAAAGCAAAGCTTTACCTTATCTCAAAAAGATATGATAATAATGACCAGTGACGGAGCAGAGCTAAACGACAAATGGCTTTTCAGAGAAATGTCAAAATCCGATACCGATTTAAAGGAGCTTGTAAAGAACGTGGCAGAAACTGCAAAGTTCTACAGCGGTAATAAAATGAATGATGATATATCGGTAATTGCTATGAGACTTGGAAAATAGAATTACTCCTGTTGGTTTTACTTCTTTACGTATTGAGTTTTTAAAAATAAAATGATATAATAAAAGGCAGAACGTGAACCGGGAGGTGTAATAATGGGAATAAAGCAAAAGGCGTATAATGTTCTTGCCAACAGAAAGCCTCAGATAAAACAGAAATTTGAAAATTATCTCGGTAGTGAAAAAGGACAGAAGTCGGGTACGGCAGGAAAATTCTCACGCCTTTTAAAACTCAATTTCTCCTATTACGTAATGGGGGACAGAAGCACCTGCGGTGCATATATTCCCGATGTCATCCCTGTTAATGAAAGCCGTATTCCGTCACAGACGCCCGAAGAATTTGCTAAAGAGTTAATGGAATATGACCTCGTTACCTTTGACGTCTTTGACACTCTGATATACAGATATGTAGCAAGACCTACGGATGTGTTTTATTTTTCTCAGGACGTAGCTGACCGTGTAAATTTCAGAAAACAAAGAACAGAAGCTGAAAGTATGGCGAGAATAGAAAAGAAAAGACTCAGCGGCAGTACGGAGGTAACTCTTGAAGAAATAGCGGAAATGCTTGAAAAAACTTCTGGGATAGACAAAGAAGTGCTTGTACAAAGCGAATTTGAAACGGAAAAGAAATTCTGCTTTGCTTCTCCATATATGAAAAGAGTATGGGATATCCTGCTTGAAAACGGAAAGAGGCCGATGATCTTAAGCGATATGTATCTCGGAGAAGAAAGAATACGTAAGTTGCTCAATTCCTGCGGTTACAACGTAACAGATACTGAGATCATCGTTTCCTGTGATATACAAAAGTCCAAGTATGACGGTAAAGTGTACAAGCTGCTTAAAAAGCTTAAAAAGGACTGCACAACCTTTGCTCACGTCGGAGATAACGAGTATTCAGATATCGGGAATGCACAAAAAGCACAGATAACCGCTTTCAGATGTGAAAACCCTGACAGCAGAGGAAACGTATATCGTACAAAAGATATGTCGCCGCTTGTTCAGAGTGTCTGGGCAGGTCTTGTTAATAAAAAAATGTACGGAGAAGTCGTACAGTACGATAAACATTTCTGTTCAGGCTATAATTATCTTGGTTTACTCCTTTTCGGATTTTTAAGCTATGTTGAGAGATTATCAGCAGATAGCAGGAGCAAGGTAGTTTTCTGTGGCGAAAAAAGTGAGATACTTAAAAATATATACGATAGATTTTTTTCAGGCTGTGGCAATAGCGAGGAAGAAAACTGTGAAAAAGCTTTGCTTAAGGTCTCTCTTCGTGAAACAGAGGATGCAGATACTCTGTCTTTGTTCGGTAAAACTTCAACTCATAAAAATTACATAGAGGCTGATAATATCGACGAAATTTCAGAATTTGTTTTAGAAATGCTTTGCGGTAATGATGGAGTTTTGCAGGGGATTGAAGCCTTTATAAGCGATTATGATATAATGTGCAGAAAATTTGATGTGCTGAAAGAACTACAGCCGTCAGATGCATATGCGCCTTTTAAATCCGCTTTTGAAAATGAAAAGTACGTAAAAGAATTAAAAAGCACCGATTGACACGGTGCTTTTTTTATATTATTCCGTTTTGAATAAAAGACATTTTATAAATTTAATAAGACTCGCCTTTGTAACGTATCCCGTTTTAGTGTACTTGTTATAATGCAGTGCTCTTTTCTTTCTGAAATACATTTCCTTCTTATCCAAAAAACAGTCGGTCACAGCATAATCGTCAGAGCGTAAAAAGGGAGGCAACAGATGTCCGTAAAGAGTAAGCTTTTTGAGAAGATTATCCTTTGCGTTGAGTGCCTGTTCTTCTTTTTTCTCACTGTACGAAATACCATAGCTTTTCAAAAGCTCATCTTCACTCAGCATTTTGTAATTAAGACTGCTGACATCCTGATTGTTTTTCGCTCCGTCAAGCTGATAAAGGTAGTCTATGCCTTTCAGATAGTCCTTGTATCCTTTTATGACAGCTGTTGCCATATTGTATTGCTGGCGACAGCACTTTGCTATCACACGGATCATAGCGATTTTTTTTGCCTGTTTTTTTGTAAATGAGCTGTCAGTGATTTTTCTTAAATGAAAATAGTTTCTTATGTTGTAATATTCTACAGCGGAGTTATATTTATTTTCAAATCTTTCATGCCATACGCAAAACCCGCTTATGGTTATTACTTTCAGTTTGCAGCGTAAAGCATATTCTACGTCATCGTATTTGATGAAAAAGGGAAGGGGCAGGTTGCCTTCTTTTACGTATTTTACAGGTATGCACATAAGCCACCAGCCACCGTAATTTATATCCTTCGGTTGCTCCACGTCAAGTAAGCCCTCGGTTGTAGATGTATCCGTAAGGTGATTACATCCCGTCTGTACTCCGTCACTGCTGAATTTTCCGCCTGACTCATACACTATGCAAGGCGTGTCCAAAAAGAACATAGTACCGCTTATGCTTACGTCTTTATATTCTTCTTTAGTAAATCTGAGAAAGCCTGCCGCTTTTTTCAGTGAGTTGATGCTGATTTCCACGTCGTCGTCCATAAGAACGAAGTGGGTGTATTTGTTTTTTTCAGCAACAGTCATCATTCCCTTTCCGAACCCACCGCTGCCGCCTGTGTTTTCGTTGGGAACGAGATGGATATTATCGTAAGGGAGCATTTCTTTTGTAAGGGTTTTTCCATTGTCTGTAACTATAACGTCAAATAGTCCGCTTTTTGCTATATTATTTGCGTTTCTTACTGCAAAATCCTCTCTTTTGTAGGTGCACATAACCACGCAAAGCTCTGCCTTTCTTGTAACTTCACTTTCACATAAAACGGAAATTCTTCTTACGACGAGCTTTGACTCTGCGTTTATTTTAAGATAGATAAAGCCTGTTTTTTCTTTAAGGTCATCTATGCAGACAGAGCTATTATCGCTTATCATTCTGCTTTTCTTGCCGTCGTTTTGCCATACTGAGCAGGAATATTCACCGATTGCGTCAATATCAAAGAAAAGCTTTCTGATAGCAGTATAACGTATTATTTTGTCCACAGGAATGATATTGAAGAAGGTGTCAAAGGACACTTCTCCCACTGTATCGGTCATAAGTATATCGTCTTCTGTAAAGAAGGTCTCAGATCTGAAAAAAAGCTTTTCCGAATTTTCTATATCGTGGGAAAAAGCCATATCAAAGAAAAATTCCATTTTTTCACCGCCGGTAAAAAGTAAAGTTGATTTCTAAATAATTATACCATAAATAAAGCTTATTTTCAACCTTGATAACAGACAAATGTAAAACCTACCTTGTTGACAAGTGTGCAATAATTGTGCTATACTTCTTAGTATATAAATTAAAGATTGCTATACTTATCTGTAGTGGTGAAATGAGGAAAATGATCAGTATTATATCAATGTCATATAACTCGGACGTATTGTTTGAATCAATAGATTCAGTACTCAGTCAGAACTATCCCGAGGTGGAATATATAGTTATAGACGACGGCTCTGAAAACTTTGAAGAAAATAAAGTATCTGATTATATAAATCAAAACAAGAAGGAAAATTTCAAAACTGTAAAAATCCTTTGCAACAGCGAGAATAAAGGTACGGTTTATTCTATCAACCGTGCAATAAAGGAATCAACGGGAAAATATATTTTCTGTCTTGGATGTGACGATTTTTTCTATGACAGCAACGTTATTACCGATTGGGTAGAGTTTTTTGACAGGACTGGGGCACTGGTTTCCACGGCGAAAATGGCTGTGTATACGGAAAATGAATTTGTCGGAATACAGCCCACCGAGGAGCAGATAAAGAATATAACCGAGCTTACGCCAAAGGAGCTTTTTACGTCTTTGTCTACCGTGAATTATATATTCGGTTGCTGTACGGCACGCTCAAGAGAGTGTATAGAAAAATACGGTTATTTTAATAAAAAAATAAAATACATTGAGGATCACTCGATGAATTTACGTCTTCTCAGAATGGGAGAGAAGATACGTTTCTTTGACAGGATCGTCGTAAGATACAACACAGGCGGTATAAGCTCCTATAAAAAGCTCAATAAAGCTTTTGAAGAGGATGCGGACAGGGTCCAGGAATACGAGGTGTATCCTTACGTTGACGACGTGGAAGAAGCAAAAAGAAAATACGAGGAATTTAAAAAAGATAAGCTTACTTCGATAAAGCAGTACAAATATTCCTTAAAGCTTCTTAAAAACAAGGATAAGCCCTTTAAAACAGCACTGATAAAGATTTCCTACTACGTTACTCATCCCGTAATGTTTGTAAGAAAGCTCATAAAAAAATAAACGCACTTGAAAGGAAAAAGAAAAATGGATACAAAAATGATGAAATTTCAGCTTCACGGTGATAGCAGAGGACAGCTTGTAGTAGCAGAAACTATGGCAGAGATCCCTTTCGAGATAAAGAGACTTTATTATATCTACGGAGTCGGAGAGGGTATAGAAAGAGGTTTTCATTCCCACAAAAATCTTCAGCAGGTGTACATTGCCATTCACGGCAGTATGAAGGTTACCCTTGATGACGGTACAGAAAGTAAAACGGTAACTCTTGACGATCCTGCTGAGGGACTTTATATAGGTCACGGAGTATGGAGAAAGATTTTCGATTTCTCTCCCGATGCGGTACTTCTTGTTGCGGCATCCGAGCATTACAGCGAGGACGACTATATCAGAAATTATGAAGACTTTGTCGCGTCGACCAAGTGAACGTCATATATGTATATTAAATTTTTTGTCCCGATGAAAATCGGGACATTTTTTGTCAAGAAACCGCTTGATAAAATCCTCGGAATATGATAAAATATAATTTGGTATACTATGCAGAAAAAAGAAATCAAATGCTAAAAGGCGGAGAAAAATGATAACAGAAGTCAGCGAAAAGGAGCTTATGCTCCAGCGTGAATATATAGCAAAAATAAAAGAAATAAACGGTAAACTTCCTGAAATACCCTTAGCCCACGTTCACAGCTTCGGCTGTCAGCAGAACGTCAGCGACGGCGAAAAGATAAAGGGAATGCTTGCTCTTATGGGCTACGGCTTTACAAGAGAAACGGATAATGCTGATCTTATCTTATTCAATACCTGTGCAGTTAGAGAAAATGCAGAGGACAGAGTATTCGGCAACGTGGGAGCTTTAAAAAAGCTTAAGGAAAATAACCGTGATCTTATAATAGCAGTAGGCGGCTGTATGGTACAGCAGGAGCATATTGCGGCAAAAATGAGAAAGTCCTTTCCTCAGGTAGATATCATCTTCGGCACACACGTAATGCATACGCTCCCTCAGATGATATACGAAAAATTATCCGATAAAAAAAGGACCTTATCTATACCCGATTGCGACGGAGTTATCGCCGAAGGACTGCCGGTACTTCGTGAGAGCAAGGTAAAGGCAAGCGTGCCTATAATGTATGGCTGTAATAATTTCTGTACCTACTGCATAGTGCCTTACGTAAGAGGAAGAGAACGTTCGAGAAAGCCCGAAGATGTATTTAATGAAGTAGCGGGACTTGTAAAGGACGGCTATAAGGAAATACTCCTTTTAGGTCAGAACGTCAATTCCTATGGTAAAGAATATGATGTCAGCTTTTCTGAGCTTTTAAGAAGACTTGACAGTATAGAGGGAGATTTCAAGATAAGCTTTATGACCTCTCACCCTAAGGACTGCACCTATGAGCTTATAGATACGATAGCTGATAGCAAGCACATTTCTTATCATCTGCATTTACCGGTACAGTCAGGTAGTGACAGAATATTAAAGGAAATGAACAGGCACTATAACAAGGAGCATTATTTAAAGCTTGTTGATTATGCTAAAAAGCGTATACCCGATGTTGCACTTACCACCGATATCATAGTAGGCTTCCCCGGTGAGACCTACGAGGATTTTAAAGAAACCTTAGAGCTTATGAAAACTGTAAAGTACGACAGTGCCTTCACCTTTATCTACAGTAAGCGTGAGGGGACAAAGGCGGCTGAGATGCCCGACCCCATTTCTGACGAAGAAAAGGGTGTATGGTTCAGAGAACTGCTTGAAGTACAGAACGCCGTAGGCGAAAAAGCTTATGAACGCTTTATAGGTCAGACGGTGAGAGTGCTCTGCGAGGGTATAGGCAGGACCGCAGACGGACTTATGACGGGTCACTCAAGACACGGCGTTATCGTTGATTTCAACGGTACAAAGGATATGATAGGACAGTACGTAAACGTTAAGATTACAAAATCGTGTCCCTGGGCAATTGTAGGAGAATTAGTCGGAGAAACCGATTGATTGTATAAATTATTCAAATCAAATTTAATTTAAAGGAGAACAGAAAAAATGGACGCAATTAAAGCAGCAAGAGAACTTGGTAAGGCAATTCAGGCAGACGAGCGTTATATTGCATACAACGAAGCAAAGATTGCCAACGACAACGATGAAGAACTTCAGAAGCTCATCGGCGAATTCAACTTAAAGAGACAGCAGTTAGGTCTTGAAATGAGCAAGAGTGCTGAAGAAAAGGACGAAGCAAAGATCGAAGAAGCTAATAAGGAAATGCAGAAGCTCTACACTCTTATTATGCAGAACGAACACATGGCTGACTTCACAATGGCGAAGCAGGGTATGGACAAGCTTGTAGGCGATATCAATATGATCATCGGTATGTGCTGTGACGGTGAAGATCCCGACACTTGCGAGATCAGCGCTTGCTCAGGTTCATGTGCAACCTGTGGAGGTTGCCACTAATTCAGACAAAACTTTTAGTTTTGTCTGAATCTACGCAGATTTTTCAGAAAATCGAAGATTTTCTGAAAAACTGCTACGGGCTTGATGCTTGTTTTAAATCAACGATTTATTTTAGGTTTTTAAAAACAAACACAAAACTGAAAACTTTTAGTTTTGTTTAAATCTACGCAGTTTGCTTTGCAAACTGCTACGGATAAAATATGATTTTAAACTTACCCGAAAGGAATGAGATAACTTGTCAGAAGAAAAAAAGGGAGAAAAGCTTACCCCTATGATGCAGCAGTACGTTGACATCAAGAAAAATTACAAGGATTACATCCTTTTTTATCGTCTCGGAGATTTTTACGAGATGTTCAATGAGGATGCTCTTGTGGCGTCAAAGGAGCTGGAGCTTACTCTTACGGCAAGGGCGGGTACTCCCATGTGCGGCGTACCTCATCATTCCTGCGAGGGTTATATCAAAAAGCTTATTGACAAGGGCTTTAAGGTAGCTATCTGTGAACAGACCACCGACCCTGCATTATCGAAGGGACTTGTTGAAAGAGACATAGTCCGCCTTGTCAGTGCAGGAACCGTTATTGAAGCTTCAATGCTTGAAGAGGGTGTAAACAACTACATTTCCTGCATCTATGCAGGAAAGACAGGCTACGGTCTTGTCTTTGCGGATATTTCCACGGGTGAAGTGCACGCCTTTGAAATAGCAAAGGGAAAAAAGACAAACGATGAAATTATAAGCGAATTTTCACGATACACACCCGTTGAGCTTTTGTTCAACGAGGATTTTTTGGAACTGGAACAGGTACATAAATTCATAAAGACAAGATTTGCAAAATGCTCAGCAGAGCTTTTATCGGACGAAGAATTCTCCGATAGTGATACAAGTGAGATCACTACCCAGTTCGGCGGTAAAAATGCCGAAGATATCGGGCTTTTGGGAAAAGAAAATGCTTTCAGGGCATTATGTGCCTTACTGCGTTATCTTTATCGTGCCCAGAGAAGCGGTGCAAAACGCTTTGTAAAGCTCAGCGTACATTCAGGAAGAGAATATATGGAGCTTGGTCTTACCGCGAGAAGAAACTTAGAGCTTACCGAAACTATGAGAAACGGTGAGAAAAAGGGTTCTCTTTTATGGGTGCTTGATAAGACTTCTACCTCAATGGGCAGAAGAAAACTCCGACAGACGATAGAACAGCCTCTTACGGATACCGCAGGAATTATCCGCAGACACGATGCAGTAGAGGCACTTATAAATAATTCTGCGGTGCTTTACGATTTAAAATCAGACCTTGACAGAATATACGACCTTGAACGACTTATGACAAGGATCGTATATAAGACCGCAAACCCAAAGGACGTATACGCCCTTGGTGTTACCTGTGCGGCATTACCTCAGCTTAAAGCTGATTTAGAACAGATAAGCACACAGCTTACAAACAGTTTGAATAAGAAAATTAGTCCCCTTCAGGATATAGCGGATTTAGTCCTTCGTGCGATTACGGAAAATCCTCCCGCACTCACAAAGGACGGCGGTTATATTGCTGACGGCTTTAACGAGGAGCTTGACAGACTCCGTAATATAACAGGCGGCGGTAAGGAACTGCTTGCCGAAATTGAAAGTAAGGAAAAGGAGCTTACCGGTATCAAAAACCTCCGGGTGGGCTATAACAGAGTATTCGGCTATTATATCGAGGTGTCAAAGGGGAATATCTCCCTCGTACCCGATAGATACGTAAGACGTCAGACTCTCACTAACGGCGAACGCTACATAACCGACGAGCTTAAAAAGATTGAAACGGAAATACTTGGTGCAAATGATAAGATACTCGCTCTTGAAGCGGAGATATTCTCCGAGATAAGAGAGTTTATCACATCTCACCTTGACGAGATACAGCAGACTGCTGAATCGGTAGCGGCACTGGACGTCCTTTGCAGCTTTGCCGATACATCAATAGAAAATAACTACACAAGACCCTTTATGGCACAGGATAGTATAATTGACATAAAGGACGGCAGACATCCGGTAGTTGAAAAGATGGTGAACGACGTACTCTTTACTCCTAACGACGTTTACCTCGATTTAAAGCAGAACCGACTGATGATCATAACAGGACCTAATATGTCGGGTAAATCCACCTTTATGCGTCAGGTGGCGGTAATCGTACTTATGGCGCAGATTGGCTGCTTTGTACCCGCATCCTATGCAAAGCTTGGCGTTGTGGATAAGATATTCACACGAGTAGGTGCAAGCGATGACCTCAGTGCAGGCCAGTCAACCTTTATGGTGGAAATGACCGAGGTTGCAGAAATACTGAATGAAGCTACGTCAAAGAGCCTTGTAATTTTAGACGAGATAGGCAGAGGTACGTCCACCTTTGACGGTATTTCTATAGCAAAGGCAGTAGCGGAGCATATTAATTCAAAGGCTATCGGCTGTAAGACCTTGTTTGCAACCCACTACCACGAGCTTATCTCTCTCGAAAATGAGCAGAGCGGCGTCCGTAACTTCAGCGTAAAGGTAAAGCGTAACGGCGATGATATAAAATTCCTTCACAAGATAGTAGAAGGCGGTACGGACGAAAGCTACGGTATTCAGGTAGCAAAGCTTGCAGGACTGCCTCAGAAGGTGATAGACAGAGCAAAGGTGCTTCTGTCGGGAATGGAAAAAGCACCGAAAATTCAGAGAGAGCTGGAGCTGAGAGCCAAGGAAGAGGAAGAAACGCAGATAGACTTTGAAGCTATCGGCAGACAGAATGTTATAAACGAAATAAAGTCCCTTGACCTTGATGATATGACACCGAGAGAAGCCTATGCAAAGCTTGAAGAATTAAAGGATATGTTAGGATAAAAAAGGAAAACCAATGCCGACAATACAGTTACTTGATAAGAGCGTAGCGGAGCTTATAGCGGCAGGCGAGGTCATCGAAAGACCCTCGTCCGTTATAAAGGAGCTTATCGAAAATTCCGTTGACGCAGGTGCAAAGCACATTACAATTGAAATAAAAAGCGGTGGTATAAGCTATATGCGTATCACCGATGATGGCTGTGGTATAGCTTTTTCTGAAATACCGACGGCTTTCCTTCGTCATGCCACAAGCAAGATAAGAAAAGCGGATGACCTTGACTGTATCGGAACTATGGGTTTCCGTGGCGAAGCTTTAGCGTCAGTTGCGGCGGTTGCCAGAGTCGAAATGATGACAAAAAGAGAATGTGACGAGCTTGGCGGTAGATATAAGATCGAGGGCGGCGAGCAGACGGAATACGAATCCTGCGGCTGTCCCAATGGTACAACGGTAATTATAAGAGATCTATTCTACAACACTCCCGCGAGACTTAAATTCTTAAAAAAGGACGTATCCGAGGGTAACTTTATAGCGTCAGTCGTAGATAAGCTTGCTCTTGCACACCCTGACATCAGCTTCCGCTTTATAAGAGATAATAAAAGCGTAAGGCTGACCTTTGGTGACGGCTCACTTATCAGCACTATAAAGGCAGTCTTTGGCAGACAGCTCGCAGAAAGCTTTGTACCGGTTGACTTTTCTATCAACGATATAGAGGTAACGGGCTTTGTGTCATCTCCGCTTTTTTGCAGAGCAAGCCGCAGTATGCAAACCTTTTTCGTAAATAACAGATATATAAAAAGTACCACCTGTATGGCGGCACTTGAAGAAGCCTACCGCAACAGTATTATGGTCGGAAAATTTCCTGCCTGTGTGATTTTTATAAAGATAAGACCTGAAACTGTGGACGTAAACGTACATCCCGCAAAGACGGAAATTCGTTTTGCTTATGAAAAGCCGGTCTTTGATGCGGTCTACCTTGCAACTAAGAATGCACTCGTAAACTGCGCAAACGATAAAAAGCAGATAGAATTGAAGCCCGCCGAGCCTGCAAAACCAAAGTATGAAAGCAGAGCAGATTATTTTGCAAAAAATCCTGAGATAAAGCCTGCCATTCAGCAGACGCTTACAGAAAAAATTACAGCACCTGTTACAGAAATAAAAACAGAAGAAGTAAACGTACAAACGGTGTATCCGAAAAACATTCCCGTAACACCTGCTTTTCACAGTACAAGGGCAGAGTATAACGTGAAAAACTCCTTGCAGAATGTAAAGGAAGAAATAAAGGAAACTATTGAAATTTCCGTTCAGGAACAGAAAACCACATCCAAAATTCCTGAAAATAAGGCTGAAGAAGTCATCCCGCTTTCACAGCCTGCCGTAGAAGAAAAATCAGAGGAGCAGAGCGGCTTTAAATACATAAATGCTGCAATAAATTCTGACAGCACTCCGAAATATACTCCACACACGGTAATTAAAACCGAAGAGCCCGAACCTGAAAAGGAAATAAGGGTGATAGGAGAATTTTCTGCAACCTATATTATATGTGAAGCGGAAGAAAAACTTATCCTTATTGATAAGCACGCCGCTCACGAAAGAATACGCTTTGAAAAGCTTAAAGAAGAATTCTTCGACAGTTCACAGCTACTTATCGACAGAACGGAGATAAGACTTTCCGCCGAGGAGTATAATGCTTTGCAGGAATATTACAGCTTTGTGGAGCAGACGGGACTTGAGCTTATGTTTGAGGACGATCTTACGGTATCGGTTACAGCAATGCCGACGGTGGTAAGATGTACACCTCAGGAGTTGGTGTCGCTTATAGCAGAAAGACTGATGCAGGGCAACACCGAGCAAAGCGGTGCGATGTACGACGATATACTTCATTCTATGGCGTGCAAGTCTGCTATAAAGGCAAACGATCGTACCGATATAGCTCAGCTTGACGCACTGGCAAGAAGAGTATACAATGACGAAAAGATAAGATTCTGCCCTCACGGCAGACCGGTTATGATAGAATTATCAAGAGCAAAACTTGAGCATTTCTTCGGCAGAAGCTGATAGTAAAAGGAAAGGGGGATACTATGGAAAAGCAGTTTGTAATAGTTATATGCGGACCTACCGCCAGCGGCAAGACCGCTCTTTCGGTAGAGCTTGCAAAGGAATTTGACGCTGAGATAATCTCGGCAGACTCCATGCAGATATATAAGGGTATGGATATTGCAACTGCAAAGCCTTCTATAGAAGAAAGGCAGGGAATCCCTCATCATATAATGGACTTTCTTGACCCTGCAGAAAGCTTTTCTGTGGCGGATTACGTAAAGCTTGCCCACGAAAAGATAAAGGATATAGCATCCCGTGGAAAAATCCCGATGATAGTAGGCGGTACGGGGCTTTATATAAGCTCGCTTATAAACAATATCCGCTTTGAAGAAAGCGAATGTGACTACGCTTATCGTGAGGAACTTAGATTACTGGCACAGGAAAAGGGCAATAGCTATCTTTTAGATATGTTAAGGGAGATAGACCCTGCTACTGCCGCTACCCTTCATGAAAATAACCAGGCTCGTGTCATAAGAGCTCTTGAAGTGTATAGGACTACGGGAAAGACAATGTCGCAGACTCAGGAAGAAAGCCGCACAGAGCCTTCTCCTTATGAGCCTTGCATGATAGCTCTTGATTATGACAGGGAGCAACTTTACGACAGAATAAATAAAAGAGTTGATATAATGCTCGATATGGGTCTTATAGAGGAAGCAAAGAACTTTTTTTCAAAAGGGGACTTACCCACAGCGGCACAGGCAATAGGCTATAAGGAGCTGTTGCCCTATCTCAAGGGAGAAAAGGAGCTGTCAGAGTGTGTGGAGCATCTGAAGCAGGAAACGAGAAAGTACGCCAAAAGACAGCTTACCTGGTTCAGAAAGGATGAGCGTATTCACTGGATCAAGGCAGATGATACAGTATCTTTAAGGGAAATTTTTGAAAAAGCAAAAAAATATATAAAAATATGTGGAAATTTCCGTTAAAATGTGTTACAATATATAAATAGGCGTGGCACGCTCCGTTACAGAACGCAGACAGATATATTGTCACGGCCTTTAAATTACATCATTTTATTTATGGGGGAAGCTTATCACCCTCAAAAGAAAGGAACTTTTTTATGGCTAAGGAACTTAATTTACAGGATGTATTTTTAAATCAGGCGAGAAAAGAGAAAATACCGGTAACAATTTATATCACCAACGGATTTCAGTTCAAGGGTATGGTAAGAGGCTTTGACAACTACACCGTTATACTTGATACAGACGGCAAGCAAAATCTTATCTACAAGCATGCAATTTCTACTATTTCGCCTCTTCGTACAATTTCTATCCTTGACGCATTTGAAAAGAACGAGGAAAATTAAAATAAACTGAATGGATAAATCAAAAACCACAACGGTACTTGCGATAATACTTGCAGTCTTTCTCGTGGCTACCATTATCGGACAGATAATAGTGATACCGCAGAATGCCTGCAAAACAGAAGTTGCAAGACTGTACGAGCTTACTGACACGATAAAGTTTGACGGAGTTCTTATAAGGGATGAGCACACGGTAGAACGTTCCTATAACGGAGTTTTACAGTATGAGCATGAGGACGGCTCACGACTTGCTAAAAACAGCGTAATAGCCAGCGTTTATGCATCCTCCTCCGATATAGATGTGTGTCAGAAAATAGATAAGCTGAATGAAAGAATAAAAACTCTCGAAGAGGCACAGAAGCTTGCCGGCACAGACGGTTCTCAGGCTGAGGCCTTTGGTAAGCTTATCACGGAAAAGCACAATGAAATAGTAACCGCTCTTAATGATAAGGACTATAAAAAGGCTGAAAGTCTTAAGTATGAGTTGCTTGGTCTTCAGAGCAAGAGAGATATAGCAAAGGGCAGAGCAGAGGATTACGAGTCGGTTATAAACGAGCTTAAAAATGAAGTGAACAGTCTTTCTGCAAGAATAAGCAGTACACCGCAAACGCTTATTTCGGGTGAGACAGGATACTTTGTAAGTAATACAGACGGCTACGAAAGCGAGCTTTCTGTTTCTGCATCCCACAGCCTTACTCCGTCTGATATCGAAGCGATAGTAAAAGCACCGAAAAAATCAGATGGCGGCGGAACAGTTATCGGAAAGATGATAGATAACTACAAGTGGAAGTTAGCGGCTGTACTGGATGACCACAGAGCGTCACTCTTATCAACGGGCGAAACGGTAAGATTACTTTTCAACGCTGATAATTCAACCATTGAGGTTACTGTAGAGTATATACAGAATTACGACGGCGAAGGAACCGTAGTAGTGTTTGCAGGTGATACTCTTAGTGCAGAGCTTGCTTCTTCCCGTACGGGCAGATTTGAGCTTGTGGTAAGCAGATACAGCGGTATCAGATTACCGTCAAGTGCCATCCGATTTAACGAAAAAGGTGAAAAGGGTGTATACATCCTTTATGGTAATCTTGGCTATTTCAGAACCATCGAGGAGCTTTATTCAGGCGAGGATTTCGTTATTATAAAGCATATCCCGAATAACCAGACGAACTATCTTGATCTGTACGATAACGTGATAGTTGAGGGTAAATTTGAAATTTATAAACCGCAGGAGGAGAGCCGTGATGGACAAAGCAGCACCTGATATTAAATCTGCGGCGGATACAGCACTGCAGGATATAAAAGCAAATTATGAGTTTATAAAAGAGCAGGTGGATGAGGCAAAGTATTCGGCAGGCAGAAAGGACGAGGTACGCATAATGGCGGTCACAAAAACGGTTGACTGCGAAAAGATAAATTATGCGGAGTCTTTAGGAATTGATCTGCTTGGTGAAAACAGAGTGCAGGAATTTCTCGAAAAATACGAAAATTATTCGGAAAAATCGGAAATTCACTTTATCGGGGGCTTGCAAAATAACAAAGTTAAGTATATAATTGATAAGGTGAGTATGATTCATTCGGTGGACAGCTTAAAGCTTGCCGAGGAGATCAGTCGCAGAGCCTTATCGAAAAATCTTTCCATGGATATACTGCTTGAAGTAAATATAGGTGGGGAGCTTTCAAAGGGCGGACTTGCCGCAGAGCAGTTGCTTGAAACGGCAAAGATGATATCGGAACTTGAGAGCGTAAGAATAAGAGGTCTTATGACTATACCGCCACCCTTTGAGGGGGAAAAGTATTTTCCCCGTATGCAGGAGCTTTATGAAGAGCTTCGGGCAAAGGAAAGCTTTTTAAACGGTATGGACACGCTTTCTATGGGAATGTCAGGGGACTATGCCCTGGCGGTAAAATACGGATCGAATATAGTCAGAATAGGCAGCGGACTTTTCGGCTATAGAAATTATACAAAATAATTTTTGGAGGAAAAAAGCAATGGGATTTAAGGACATATTTCTTAATAAAAACAACGAGGACGAAGAATACGACACATACGATGAAGCTGACGTAGCAACTGCAAGAGCTGATTCAAAGGGTGCAAATGCGGGTTCAAAGGTGTTTACCTTCAATGCAAGCACAACACTCCACCTTGTTGTAAACAGACCTAAGAAGTACAGCGATGCTGCAGAAATTGCAGAGCTTTACAAGAATAAAACAACAGTCATCCTTATGTTTAACAACACAAACAAGGATATTGCAAACCGCCTTATCGACTTTTTAGGCGGCGTAAGCTATATTACAGACGGTGAGCTTAAGAGAATAGGCGACACGACCTACGTTCTTGCTCCCTATAACGTTGATATTTCCGGTGACTTCATCGAAGAGATCAACAACATTTCAGGCAGCGAGGATATTTTCGATTCCTTAGACTGATATGACAGCGAATGATCAGCTTATCTCCCGCATACAAAGTGCGGCGAGGGATGCTATAAATAAATCACGCCCCTATTTCACGAGATTTCTTACCGAATCAGAGCAGATGAGGATATCTGCACTTAAATTCTCCGACGAGCTTGTAACAGGCTTTTACGGAGGAGAGGGTAACAGCGATGCGGTGAGAAGGTGCTTTGGTATAGTGCCGTCATTCTACGTAACGGATGAGGGTAGCTTTGATATGCTTTTTCCTGTAAAGGCTATCACTTTTACCTATCGGAAGTGTGACGAGATAACTCACAGAGAGGTGCTGGGCACCCTTATGGGACTCGGTATAGAAAGGGATACTGTGGGAGATATCTTTATAACTGAAGGTAAGACGGCGGTCTTCGTTACAGAAAAGCCTGCCGAGCTTATTATGGATTCGGTGCTTAAGATCGGCAAGGTAGGAGTAAGCTGTTCCTACGGAGTAGATTTTGAACTGCCGAAGCAGCAGTATGAAGAGCTTAGTTTCTCGGTGGCATCGTTGCGTCTTGATAACCTTGTCAAGAATATGGCGTCCTGCTCAAGAACGGTAGCCTGTGACAGATATTTAAAGCCACAGCTGGTCCAGGTAGGTGGAGAGGTGTGCGACAATCCCTCAAGAATTATAAAGCAGGGAGAGGTCATCACCATAAGGGGTAAAGGAAAGTTTCTGCTGTCCGAAATCGGAGACGTGGGCAGAAAAGGCAACACACATATAATAGTAAAAAAATATAAATAAAAGATATCCAGGAGGGTTAATCCGTGAACGCAAATGATATTGTCGGAAAAAGTTTTGATACCGTCAAGAAGGGCGGCTACAGTGTAGAAGAGGTAGACAGATTTTTAAGAGATGTATCTGTTGAATTTCTTGGTCTTCAGAACGAAAATGAAGAGCTTGAAAAGAAGCTTGAAATATTAGCTGAAAAGATCAAGGAATACCGTAATGACGAGGACGCTCTGCGTGACGCTCTCCTTATCGCAAAGAAGCAGGGTATTGCCGTTGTAAATGAAGCAAAGGCAGAAGCCGAAAAGCTCCTTAAAGAAGCTAAGGAAAAGGCAGAAAAGCTTGTAAATGATGCTAAAGAAGATGCTGCAAAGAAAAAGGAACAGTCTGACAAGGACGTAGCTGCAGCTCAGGAAAAGGCAAAGGGAATAATTGCTGACGCTAACGCTAAGTCTGATGAAATTCATCTTATTATGCAGCAGCGTACAGAAAGAGAACAGATAGTATTACAGAGAACGAAGCAGGAAGTTACTGATTATACAAATAAAATTCTTGCGGCGTACAATGCACATATTGAATACATCAAGGGAATTCCTGCACAGTGTGAAAACGAATTTGTTATCAATACTGTAAAGGAAGTAGAAAAGAGAAAGCCTGAGGACAGTGCTTTTGCAAAGAAGGCTGAACCTAAGAAGGAAGAAGCAAAGCCTGCTGAACCCAAAAAGGAAGAGGCAAAGTCCGCTGAGCCTAAAAAGGAAGAGGCAAAGCCTGTTGAACCTAAGAAGGAAGAGGCAAAGCCTGTTGAACCTCAGAAGGAAGAGGCAAAGCCTGCTGAACCTCAGAAGGAAGAGGTAAAGCCTGTTGAACCTCAGAAGGAAGAGGCAAAGCCTGCTGAACCTCAGAAGGAAGAGGCAAAGCCTGCTGAACCTCAGAAGGAAGAAGCAAAGCCTGCTGAACCTCAGAAGGAAGAAGCAAAGCCTGCTGAGCCTAAGAAATCTCTCGGTGATTCTATCCTCTTTAAGTTAGGCGGAGGAAAGAATGAAAAGAAGGACGATTCTCACGAGAATCTCGAATTCGGTCAGAAAAATTAAAAACTCTTTACCACCGCTGATGAAAATTCAGCGGTGCTGAGTTGTTTATATTAAGTTTTAAAAAGTGTAGAAAAAAGAAAGGTATAACCATGCTTTATATTACTCTTGTGGTAGCGGTGGTACTACTTGCAATAGATCAGATAACAAAAATAATAGTAGATACCAATATGCAGCTGCATGATTCATTTTCTGTAATTGCCTTTGGCGATACGCAGATACTGAATATCACCTATGAGCGTAATACAGGTGCCGCATTCAGCATACTTGAAGGCAAGCAGATATTCCTCATCATTATAACGTCACTTATAATGCTTGGAATTCTCTATCTGATGCTCTCAAAGAGAGTGAAGAAAACACCTTATTTGTGGTGTATGTCTCTTATTCTGTCAGGCGGTATAGGAAACCTTATAGACAGAATATTAAGAGGTTTTGTGGTAGATTTTATTGACCTTAAGATAATAAACTTTGCAGTGTTCAACGTGGCGGACATCTGTGCGGTGGTCGGTGCGATAGGACTGTTTATCTTTGTGATGATAGACGAAATAAAAGACGCAAAAAAAGAAAAGGAAAAGAAAAAGTCAGAAATGACTGAAAGCAAAACGGCAGAATGACCGAAAGGACTGATATTACGCATTACAGCTTAATCTGTGAAGAAAATGATATAAGACTTGACAAGTTCATAGCTGATAGTGAAACGGGCTTATCCCGTTCTGCCGCCGCCTTGCTGATAGAGCAGGGCGATTGTCTTGTAAACGGGAAAGCGGCAAAGAAGAACGCAAAGCTTAAAAGCGGAGACAGTGTAGAGCTGGAAATTCCTGAGCCTAAAGAAGCTGATATACTGCCTGAAAACATTCCTCTTGATATCATTTATGAGGATAACGATCTGTTAGTAGTAAATAAGCCTAAAGGGATGGTGGTGCATCCGGCACCGGGACATTACAGCGGTACACTTGTCAACGCACTGATGTTCCACTGCGGTGACAGTTTGTCAGGGATAAACGGAGTAATAAGACCCGGAATAGTACACAGAATTGACAGGGATACCAGCGGACTGCTTATCGTTGCAAAGAATGATAATGCCCACAATATCTTAAGTGAGCAGATAAAGGAGCATAGTTTTACAAGAGAATATATGGCGGTAGTGCAGGGCGTAATAAAAGAAAACGGCACGGTTGACGCCCCAATAGGAAGACATAAATTTGATCGTAAGAAAATGTGTGTTACGATGGAAAATTCAAGAGAAGCGGTAACACATTATTTTGTAGAACAGAGATACAGACAGAACACCTTACTGCGACTAAGGCTTGAAACCGGCAGAACTCATCAGATAAGGGTGCATATGGCGTACATTGGTCATTCTGTAGTCGGTGACGAGGTCTATGGTAACGGTAGCCCCAAATGGCTATGCGGACAATGCCTGCACGCAAAGAAGATAGGCTTTGTTCATCCTGACGGCAGATATCTTGAATTTGACAGTGAGCTGCCTGAGTATTTTACAAGGCTGCTGCGTAATCTTGAAACACAAAGGACAGAATAAAGAAAGGGACAGAACTTTGGATTTTAAAAATGCGATTATAATGACCGACCTTGACGGAACTCTTTTAAATGACGAAAAGAATATTTCTGAAAGAGATATGGAGTCGATAAACGATTTCTGCGATAAGGGCGGACTTTTTACAATAGCAACAGGCAGAGGCTATTCTATGGCGAAACCTGTGGCGGAAAAGATAGGACTGCGTATTCCTGCCGTTATTTTTAACGGAGCGGCGGTTTACGATTTCAAGGCAGATAAATTTCTGTGGCAAAGCTCAGTTACAAAAAAGGCAAGAGGATATATAAAAAAGGTTATGGAGGCATTTCCTGATATCGGTATTGAAGTGCTGCACAGCCAAACTGTATACGTTCCTGCGATGAATGACGTGGAGCGTTTTCATATGTCTCTTGAAAATACAAAGGTGGAGGAATGCAGGTTAGAGGACATCCCTGATGATGGCTGGCTTAAAGTGCTTTTTGCCTACTGGCCTGAAAAGATGGATGCACTCAGAAAATTTGTGGATGAGCATTGCTGTGAGGATACAAACTGCGTTTTATCAGCACCTATTTTCTACGAACTGCTTCCTACGGGAGTAAGTAAGGCTTACGGCTATCAGAAGCTTTTGGAGGTTACGGGAAACGAAGGCAGATTTACAGTAGCGTCAGGCGATTATCCCAACGATGCTGAAATGGTCGCCTATGCTGATTTAGGCGTTGCAGTATCAAACGCCCACGAGGATGTAAAGAAGGTAGCAAAGCTTATTATCGGCAGCAATAATGAAGATCCGATGACTCAGATAATTAAACATATTGCTTCACTTTAACTCTTGACTTATCGGCGGTAATGTAATATAATATTAAAGGCGAATTTAACAGAAATATCACAGAAAGGATATTTTAAAAATGGATGCAACTTTAAAAAAGCAGATGGAAATAACTGCGACTAAGGTCAGAATGGGTATTATCGAAGGCGTTTATAATGCTAAATCGGGACATCCCGGCGGCTCACTTTCAGTAGCTGATATGCTGACATATCTTTATTTCGCGAAGATGAATGTAGACCCCAAAAATCCTCTTATGGCAGAAAGAGACAGATTAGTGCTTTCAAAGGGACACACAGCTCCTGCACTTTACTCCGTACTTGCACAGCGTGGATTTTTCTCACCCGACGAGCTTAAAACACTTCGTCATATAGGTTCAAGACTTCAGGGACATCCCGTTTATAAGAAGGTCCCCGGTGTTGATATGAGCACAGGTTCACTCGGTCAGGGCATTTCTGCCGCTTGCGGTATGGCTCTGTCAGGTAAGATATCTGATGATTATTACAAGGTATACGCTGTTCTCGGTGACGGCGAAATTCAGGAAGGTCAGGTGTGGGAGGCTGCTATGTTTGCGGCTCACTACCAGCTTGACAACCTCATTGCAATCGTTGATAACAACGGTCTTCAGATCGACGGCAGAGTAAGTGAAGTTATGTCACCCTATCCTATAGATGAAAAGTTCAGAGCTTTCGGTTGGTATGTAATCACAATCGATGCACATGATTTCAACCAGATCGAAAAGGCTTTTGAAGAGGCTGAAAGAGTTGTAAATCAGCCTGTTGTTATCATTCAGAAGAGTATCAAGGGTAAGGGCGTTTCCTTTATGGAGGATAACGTATCCTGGCACGGTGCGGCTCCTAACGAAGAGCAGTACAACAAGGCTATGGAAGAGCTTAAGGCTCACCTTGAAGAACTCGAAAAGTAATCGAAAGGAATGGAACTGATGGAAAAGAAAGCAACCCGTGAAAGCTATGGCGAAGCTCTTGTAGAGCTTGCCCAGAAGAGAAACGATTTAGTAGTGCTTGATGCTGACTTAGCGGCGGCAACAAAGACAGGCACTTTCAAGAAGGCTTATCCTGACCGCTTTTTCGATTGCGGTATTGCAGAAGCTAATATGATGGGCGTTGCCGCAGGTATCGCAACAACAGGCAAGCTTGTATTTGCAAGCACCTTTGCTATGTTTGCCGCAGGCAGAGCTTACGAAATAATCAGAAACAGCATCGGTTATCCCCACCTCAATGTAAAGATAGGTGCAACTCATGCAGGTATCTCTGTAGGTGAAGACGGTGCTACACACCAGTGCAATGAGGATATAGCTCTTATGTGCACAATTCCCGGTATGACTGTAATAAACCCTGCCGATGACGTTGAAGCAAAGGCGGCTGTACTTGCTATGGCTGATTTTGATGGTCCTACCTATATGAGATTTGGCAGACTTGCTGCTCCTATATTCAACGATAAGGATACCTATAAGTTCGAACTTGGTAAGGGTATCCAGCTTCGTGATGGCGACGACGTTACAATCATCGCTACAGGTCTTATGGTAGCAGAGGCTCTTCAGGCTCACGATGAGCTTAAGGCAAAGGGTATCAATGCCCGTGTTATCAATATCCACACAATCAAGCCTATTGACAGGGATATTATCTTAAAGGCTGCAAAGGAAACAGGTAAGATCGTTACTGTTGAAGAACACAGTGTTATCGGTGGTCTTGGCAGTGCTGTCTGCGACGTTGTAAGCGAGCTTTGCCCCGTTCCCGTTAAGAAGATCGGTGTTAATGATACATTTGGTCATTCAGGTCCCGCTGTTGACCTTCTTAAGGAATTTGGCCTTTGTGCTTCTAATATTGTTGCTGTTACAGAAAAGTTTTTAGGTAAATAATTTTTAGCCACCGCTTTTGCGGTGGCTTTTTCACGGATATGGGGAATTTTCATAAATTATAGAGAAACTTTAAATCGGAAGGTGCTTTATAATGGATGAAAATTTAACCGTCTGCACACTCTGTCAGCTTGAAGCGGGAGAGTCGGGCAGAATAACGGCAATATATACAAAAGGTGATATGAGAAGGCGTTTTATGGATATGGGACTTATTGCTGATACAAAGGTAACCTGCATTTTAAAATCTTCGAAGGGTGATATCTCTGCATATCTTATAAGAGGTGCTGTAATAGCGATACGGTGCGAAGACGTCAGAGAAATTTTTGTGGTAAAAATAAAGGAATAAAAAATCTGCAGTTTTTTGGACTTATTTTTGTGAAAAAAATAAGTAACTTTTTTCGTGATTTTTATAGACAAATTGAAAAAAATATTGTATAATAAAATGACTATGGAAATACGCTGAATAAACACGGAGGATTTGTAAAAATTAGGAATACAAATTCTGTTTTCCTTGAATTTTAAAAATCCCCATTTACCATGATTTTTTCCTTGTCAAATGAGAAAATCGTGGTTTTTTTTGCAGCAATATAAGTTGGAGGTGTAAAATGGCGATTTTACTGAAAAACGGCTTCGTCGTAGACCCGATGAATAGATTTCAGGGAAAGACGGACATACTTGTAAAGGACGGTTATATTTCCGAGCTTGGTGAAAACTTAAGCTGTGAAGGAGCGGAAGTCATCGATTGCGAAGGACTTACAGTGTTCCCGGGACTTTGCGATATGCACGTGCATCTGAGAGACCCGGGTCAGACACATAAGGAGGATATCCTTACAGGTTGCGAAGCGGCGGTAGCAGGTGGTATCACAGCAGTTGCATGTATGCCCAACACCACTCCTGCGGCAGACTGTCCCGAAGTCATCTCCTACATTTTAGAAAAAGCAAAGCACGCCAAGGCTAAGGTCTATCCTGTAGGCTGTATAACGAAAGGCCTTGAAGGTAATGAGTTGTGTGATTATGAGGCACTCCGTAAGGCGGGTTGCGTAGCGGTATCCGATGACGGACGACCTGTAAAGTCCACTACTATGATGGCTCAGGCTATGGTTAAGGCTCATTATGCGGGACTTAAGGTAATTTCCCACTGTGAAGACCTTGACGTTATAGACGGCGGCATCATAAATAAGGGTAAGGTTTCAAGAGAACTTGGTGTAAAGGGTATGAGCCGACTCAGCGAGGACACTATAACAGCAAGAGAGCTTGCGATCGCTCAGGCAAGCCAGATGCCTATCCACATTGCTCACGTAAGCACAAAGGGCAGTATCAACATAATCAGAGGTAATACCCACATCGGTGTAATGTGCACCTGCGAAACTGCACCCCACTACTTTATGCTTACAGATAAGGCACTGCTTTCCCGTGACGCTGATTACAGAATGAATCCTCCTCTTCGTGAGGATGACGATGTTATGGCGGTAAGAGCGGCGATAACAGACGGTACTATCGACTGTATCGTAACAGACCACGCACCTCACACAGCAGAAGAAAAGGCTGACTTTGAAAAAGCTCCCAACGGCGTAGTCGGAATGGAGACCTCCCTTGCAGCAACACTTACAGAGTTTTATCATACGGATACGATAGATCTTGCACAGATAGTAAGACTTATGTGTATAAATCCCAGAAGAATACTCGGTATAGAGGGCGGTTCATTAGGTGTGGGCGACGTTGCCGATATCGCGATATTCGACCCGAATGAAGCCTGGGTGGTAGAACCTGAAAAGCTCCACTCAAAATCAAAGAACACCTGCTTCAAGGGTATGAAGCTTAAAGGCAGAGTAAAATACACTTTAGTTAATGGACAGGTTGTATATAAAGATAATTAAATATAAAGCACAAAAAGAAAGGAAAGGTAAAATTTATGTCACTTGATTTACTTATGGAGGCTATAGAGCGTACACAGAACCCTACAGTCGCAGGTCTTGACCCCAAGCTTGACTTCGTGCCTGAATACATCAAGGAGAAGGCGTTCAACAAGTACGGTGAAACTCTTAAGGGTGCGGCAAAGGCAATACTCGAATACAATAAGGGGCTTATTGACGCTCTGCACGAGATAGTTCCTGCAGTAAAGCCTCAGGCGGCTTACTACGAAATGTATGGTACAGCAGGTATGAAGACTCTGTACAAGACACAGGAATATGCAAGAAGCAGAGGTATGTACGTAATTACAGATGGTAAGAGAAACGATATCGGTACAACGATGGAAGCTTATGCGGCTGCTCACTTGGGTAAGATCAAGGTCGGCAAGGAAGAATACACTCCTTTTATGGGCGACGCTCTTACAGTAAACGGCTACCTCGGCAGTGACGGTATCAATCCCTTACTTAAGGTATGTAAGGAAAACGACAAGGGCATCTTCGTTTTAGTAAAGACGTCAAATCCCTCAAGCGGTGAGCTTCAGGATCTTAAGATAGGCGACGTCACAGTATACGAACATATGGGTAATATGTGCGAAAAGTGGGGACAGGAGCTTATGGGCAAGTACGGCTATTCAGGCGTGGGCGCTGTAGTAGGTGCGACATACCCCGAACAGATCGCAGAGCTTCGTGAAAAGCTTCCCCACACTTTCTTCCTCATCCCGGGTTACGGTGCTCAGGGTGCTTCTGCAAAGGATATTGCGGCGGCGTTTGATAAGAACGGTCTCGGCGGTATCGTAAACAGCTCAAGAGGAATTATGTGCGCATACAAGAAGGAAGGCTGTGACGAGCGTGATTACGCAGGTGCGGCATTCAGAGAAGCAATGCGTATGAGAGATGAAATAATGGGCTTTGTAGGAGAGATCAAGCTCTCCTGATAAAAAGCTTTTCTATATATTTTATTCGAAAGGAACAAACTTAAATGACTTTAAACCTGATTAAAGCAAAGACCGCATATCTCATTTTAGCGGATGGCACAGTTTTCAAGGGAAAGAGCTTCGGTAGTGAAGGCAAGGTGATCGGCGAGGTCGTGTTCAGCACATCTATGGTTGGTTATCAGGAAGCAATAACAGATCCTTCCTACTGCGGACAGATTATGGTGCAGACCTTCCCTCTTATCGGTAACTACGGTGTGAACGACGAGGACTATTCCTCAGAAAAAATTGCAATAAGCGGATATATCGTTCGTGAATATTGTGAAGCACCTTCAAACTTCCGTTGCAAGGGAGATATAGACAGCTTTCTTAAAAAGCACGGCATTATCGGTCTTTTCGATATAGATACAAGAAGACTTACAAGAATACTTCGTGAAAAGGGCGTTATGAACGGTATGATCACAACCGAAGAGCCTACTGAGGAATTTCTTGCAAAGGCAATGCCTGAAATCAAAGAATACAAGGTAGTAAACGCAGTAGAAAAGGTAAGCGGTGAAAAGAAGACCTTTACAGCAGAAAACGGCAAGTACAAGGTTGCACTTATCGACTACGGCTTTACAAAGAATATAGTAAACTCTCTTACAAAGAGAGGGTGCGACGTTACAGTATTCCCTTACAATGTATCAGCGGAAGAGATAAAGGAATTTGCTCCCGATGGTATAGTTCTTTCAAACGGCCCCGGAGATCCTAAGGATAATGCAGATGCTGTAAACACATTAAAGGAACTGATTGCAGAGAATATCCCTACTTTCGGCATCAGACTGGGACATCAGCTTTTAGCTCTTGCTAATGGCTTTGATACAGAAAAGCTGACATACGGACACAGAGGTGCAAGCCAGCCCGTTACAGACAAGAACTTCGGTACAACTTACGTAACTTCACAAAATCACGGCTATGCAGTTGTAAACGACAGCGTTGATGCCGCAAAGGCTGAAGTAAGCCACGTGAATGCCAACGATAAGACTTGCGAGGGTATTGAGTATAAGAATACTCCCGCATTCTCAGTACAGTTCCACCCTGAAACAGGAGAACAGAAGAGTACTACGTCTTATCTTTATGATAAATTTATCGGTCTGATGGAGGGAAATAAGTAATATGCCATTAAGAAGTGATATCAAAAAGGTTCTCGTAATCGGTTCAGGACCTATCGTAATCGGTCAGGCTGCTGAGTTTGACTATGCAGGCACACAGGCTTGCCGTGCTTTAAAGCAGGAAGGACTTGAAGTAGTTTTAGTAAACTCAAATCCTGCTACAATTATGACGGACAAGCATATGGCTGATAAGATTTACATCGAGCCTTTAACACTTGACGTAATCAAGAAGATTATAAAGATTGAAAAGCCCGACAGTATTCTGTCAAACCTTGGCGGTCAGACAGGCCTTACTCTTTCAATGCAGCTTGCAGAGGAAGGCTTCCTTGCAGAAAATAACGTAAAACTGCTTGGTTCTAAACCTGAAACTATCCACAAGGCAGAGGACAGACAGGCATTCAAGGATACAATGGAGGCTATCGGTGAGCCCTGCATTCCTTCAAAGGTTGTAGAAACAGTTGAAGATGCAATGGACTTCGCAAAGGTTATCGACTACCCCGTAATCGTAAGACCTGCCTTCACTCTTGGCGGTACAGGCGGCGGTATTGCATACGATGAGAAGGAGCTTCACGAAATCGCTACAAACGGTCTTCGTTTATCTCCTATTACACAGATACTTGTTGAAAAGTGTATCTCCGGCTGGAAGGAAATCGAATTTGAGGTTATCCGTGACGCTAAGGGAAATGCAATCACAGTATGTTCAATGGAAAACATGGACCCTGTAGGCGTACACACAGGCGACAGTATAGTAGTTGCTCCTGCAGTATCTCTTACAGACATAGAATATCAGATGCTTCGTACAGCAGCGCTCAACATTGTTCAGGCACTTGATGTAGAAGGCGGCTGTAACTGTCAGTTTGCATTAAAGCCCGACAGCTTTGAATATGCGGTAATCGAGGTAAACCCCAGAGTTTCCCGTTCTTCTGCACTCGCATCAAAGGCTACAGGTTATCCTATCGCTAAGGTAGCGGCAAAGATTGCTATCGGTTACTGCCTTGATGAAATCTTAAACCAGGTAACAGGCAAGACTTACGCTTGCTTCGAGCCTTCCATCGACTACATTGTAGTAAAGTTCCCCAAGTGGCCCTTTGATAAGTTCGTTTACGCAAAGAAAACACTTGGTACACAGATGAAGGCAACAGGCGAAATTATGTCCATTGCACCCAGCTTTGAAGCGGCTATGATAAAGGCTGTACGTTCAATCGAGCTTGGTATGGATACACTTTCCAAAAAGACTTTTGCAGAGCTTTCTGACGAAGAAATCAGAGCAAACCTCCACAATGTTGACGTTGACAGATGCTTCTGTATTTTTGAAGCTCTCAAGAGAGGCGTCAGCGTTGATGAAATAAATGAGATCACACAGATAGACAAGTGGTTTATTTCAAAGCTTTTAAACCTTGTAGAGCTTGAAAAGTGGCTTGCTGACGGTGAGCTTACTCAGGAAAAGTACGACCTTGCAAAGAAGTACTGCTACCTTGATAAGTCCATCGAAAAGCTTTCAGGTCAGAGTCTTTCTGATAAGGGTATAAAGACCCGTCACGCTGTTTATAAGATGGTTGATACCTGTGCGGCAGAATTTGCGGCAGAAACTCCTTATTTCTACAGCACATATGATGATGAAAACGAAGCGGCTGAATTTATTAAGCAGCACCCCACAGATAAGAAAAAGGTAATAGTATTCGGTTCAGGTCCTATCCGTATCGGTCAGGGTATCGAATTCGACTACTGCTCCGTTCACTGTGTATGGGCTCTTAAGGAGCTTGGTTATGAAGCAATCATCTGCAACAATAACCCTGAAACGGTTTCTACTGACTTTGATACAGGTGACAGACTTTATTTTGATCCTCTTACTTTTGAAGACGTTGACTCTCTTATTGCAACAGAACAGCCCTACGGCGTAGTTGTTCAGTTCGGCGGTCAGACAGCTATCAAGCTGACAAAGCATCTTCAGGAAATAGGTGTAAGAATTTTAGGTACTTCTGCACAGAGCATCGACGATGCAGAAGACAGAGAAAAGTTTGACGAGCTTCTTGAAAAGTGCGGTATCCCCAGACCTGCAGGTCACACAGTATTTACAACTGAAGAAGCACTTAAGGTTGCAAACGAGCTTGGTTATCCTGTTCTGCTCCGTCCTTCCTACGTACTTGGCGGTCAGAATATGATCATTGCACACTGCGACAGCGACGTTGATGAATATATGACTATCATCACTGCAACAGAGCTTGAAAATCCTGTTCTTATAGATAAGTACCTTATGGGTACAGAGGTTGAGGTTGACGCTATCTGCGACGGTACAGATTTCCTCATCCCCGGTATTATGGAACACATCGAGCGTGCAGGCGTTCACTCAGGTGACAGTATTTCAGTATATCCCTGCCAGACACTTTCTGACAAGATAAAGGATACGATCATCACATATACAGAAAGACTTGCAAAGTCACTTAACGTTATCGGTCTTGTAAATATCCAGTACGTTGTATACGATAACGAGGTTTACGTAATTGAAGTAAACCCTCGTTCTTCAAGAACTGTTCCTTATATCAGTAAGGTTACAGGCGTACAGATGGTTGATATTGCAACAAAGATAATGTTCGGTCAGACCTTAAAGGAGCAGGGTTATCAGAGTGGTCTTTACCCCGTAGGCGACTACGTAGCAGTAAAGGTTCCTGTATTCAGCTTTGAAAAGCTCCACGACGTTGATACACAGCTCGGTCCTGAAATGAAGTCCACAGGTGAAGCACTTGGTATTGCAAAGACCTTTGAAGAAGCGTTATTCAAGGGACTTATGGCGGCAGGCTTTAAGATGTTCAAAAACGGCGGCGTAATGTTCTCTGTAAAGAACAGCGACAAGCCTGAGATCATTCCTCTTGCCGAAAAGTTTGAAAAGCTCGGCTTTGAGCTTTATGCTACCAGCGGTACAGCTTCAATGCTCAACAGAAATATGATAGCTACAAACTTCACCTATCGTATAAACGAAGATAAGGAACCTAACGTAATCAGCCTGCTTGAAAGCGGAAAGATAAACTACGTTATTTCAACCTCTGAAACAGGCAGAAAGCCTGCCCGTGACAGCGTTAAGATCCGTCGTAAGTCGGTTGAACGTTCCATTGCCTGCCTTACTTCAGTTGATACAGCAAATGCTCTTGTTAAGTGTATTGCTATGGACAAGACAGTTGATGATATCGAAATGATAGACATCACAAAAATTTAAGGTGATAAGTTGAAGATAGGTAATTTTAAGGTTAAATTAAACTACGGCATATTAAAGGGTTTTATTGATGTGATGGGGTTGCTTTTGGCGTACCTCATCTATCAGACGACCTTTGCTTTTGTGTCAAATCTCATAAGTCCTTCAAATCCTACGCTTAAACGAATAATCGAGATGATATTTGCAGACGGTATTCCGTTTTACGTGTGGATTCAGGGCTTTGCCTTTCCGGCAGTAGCACTCGGAGTTATAATTTTCTCTATATGGTTTATGTTCAAAGAGCATAAAGAACCTAAGAGATTTATTATCACAGAGGAAAATGCACAGAAATATTACGATACGATAATGATAACAAATAGTCTGCTTCGTATTTTGGCACTTCTTGCTTTATGGGATCTTACTTATATATGCCAGAACAATATACTGCTTCAGGGTGCATCCTGGTTCAGTCTTCAGGTTCTGCTTGATATTTTAGTGGCAGGACTGGTGATATATATTACTTACTGCCGTATAAAAGCCTTTGCAAAGGAAAGAACGGCAGAGGATACAGATAAGCAGACAAAATCTTCTTCTAAGGAAGAGGGAAAAGTAAAGATAAAGAAAAAGGAAGACAGCGACGATGTTATAATGCGTGGCTGAGTCCTGTAATAACAGAGCTGCCGCAGGGAATACTTACGGTAGCTTATGCTTTAAATGAAAGGAAAATCACAATGAGCTTTTTTTGCAATTCATACCCGATAATCGAAAAAAAAGCACTGGCAGAGGATATTTATTCTTACACTATCCTGTGTCCTGAGGTTGCCGAAAATGCAAGTATCGGTCAGTTTGTACAGATAAAGGCTGAGGGTTACACACTCCGCCGCCCTATTTCTATCTGTAGCACGGATAAGGAAAAGGGAACTATCCGTCTTGTGTTTGAAGTAAGAGGTAAGGGTACAGATAAGATAACCGAGCTTAATAAGGGAGACCTTATGGACGTTATCGCTCCTCTTGGCAAGGGCTTTACAACTCCTTCAAAGAAGGATGGTAGAGTAATAGTTATCGGTGGCGGTATCGGTACACCTCCTATGCTGGATATTGCAAAGCAGTACGGAGAAAACTGCACGGCTATCTTAGGCTTCCGCAGTTTTGACAGAGTGATTTTAGATAAGGATTATGCCGCTACAGGTGCAAAGACGATCGTCTGCACAGATGACGGCTCTGTAGGTGTGAAAGGTACGGTAATAGCTCCCCTTACACAAGAGCTTGCAAAGGGTGACGTGGCATGTGTTTATGCCTGCGGACCTACTCCTATGTTAAAGGCTATTGTAGAAGCAACAAAGGCGGCCGGCGTTGACAGCGAGGTTTCTCTTGAACAGAGAATGGGTTGCGGCGTCGGTGCTTGCGTAGTATGTGCCTGCACAGTTGTAAGAGGCGGCAAGGAATTTGTTTTAAGAGTATGTAAGGATGGCCCAGTATTCAAGGGTGAGGAGGTAGTATTATGAGTGTAAGACCTGATATCTCGGTAAACGTTTGCGGACAGACCTTTAAAAACCCCATAATTGCCGCATCAGGTGCTTATGGCTTTGGTGAAGATTATACAGACCTCTATCCCTTATCTGCACTTGGCGGTATTTCCTGTAAGGGTACAACACTTAACCCCAAGGACGGTAATATCCCTCCTCGAATTGCAGAAACTCCCAGCGGTATACTCAATTCCGTAGGTCTTCAGAACCCCGGCATTGACAGATTTATAAACTACTATCTGCCGAGATTAAAACAGCAGGATACAGTGGTTATCGCTAATATTGCAGGTGCTTCTATAGATGACTACAGAGAGGTAGCAGAAAAGCTTGACGCTACTGACGTTGATATGATAGAGCTTAACATTTCCTGCCCTAACGTAAAGAAGGGCGGTGCTACCTGGGGTGTTACCTGCGAGGGTGCGGCTTCTGTAACGAAGGCTGTAAGAAATGCTACAAAGAAGCCTGTTATAGTAAAGCTTACTCCTAACGTAACAGATATAACAGAAATAGCAAGAGCGGTAGAAGCAGAGGGTGCAGACAGTGTATCGGTAATTAATACTCTTCTTGGTATGAGAATTGACATCCGTACAAGAAGACCTATCCTTCACAACAACGTAGGCGGTCTTTCCGGCCCTGCTATTTTCCCCGTTGCGGTAAGAATGGTATGGCAGGTATCAAATGCTGTTAAAATTCCCGTAATCGGTATGGGCGGTATTGCAACTGCTGAGGACGCTATCGAAATGATGATGGCGGGTGCATCTGCACTTCAGATGGGTACTGCAATATTCGGTGATCCTTACGCACCTATCAAGGTATGCGAGGGCATCGAAAAATTCCTTATTGAAAACAAGATCGAAAAGCTTTCTGATATAGTGGGAACTGTAAAACCGTGGTAGAAAACAGTAACGCCTCTGAACATTTGTTCAGAGGCGTTTTTTTATTTCGCAGGTCTTGCGGAGTTTATAAGAGAATAGACTATATCTAAGTCATCAACCTCCAGGAGCATTGATGTTGACGTGTTAAGGTCATTTTTGTCGTATATTTCAACTAATACAAAGTATCTTTTTGTATATCCTGCTGTGCTTTCATATTCTATGAATCCTACGTTTTCTTCATCTGCCTGTTGCACACCAATAAATCCGCAAACCTCGTCGTTTTCGAAGATAATGCATTTATCTCGGTAATATCCGATTGCCTTATCTCTTATAAGGGCGATTGTTGTATATGCGAGATTTGCTTCAAAATTCCAAAATCCGTAATCCTTTCCTTCTAACAGGAATGCGCACTTAAACGTGTTGAAGGATGAATCGGGCAGACCGTAGCCTAATATTTCAAACCCCCTTTTAAGTTGTGCTTTGCTTATTTTTGAAGTCGTCGGGAGGTATTCAATGTTATTATGGTTTTTGATAAGGTTCATCGTATCGCCCCATTCATCGGGAAACATGACAATGATATTATCGCCTGTATTGAATTCAACGGCCGAGCCGTCTTTTTTATAGAAGGTTTTATTAATTTCAGGACCATAAACAACTGTCGGTCCATTGGACACGTTAACTTCTTTTTGCTTATTAAAATCAGAAGGCAGCTCCATAATTATATGACCGTTTGTGATTTCTTTTGTATCGCAGGTATAGGTAACGCTATGCTTGTCGTAATAGGTTGCATTGGAGCTAATATCAGTAAGGTTTTCTTTTATGTAGTTGCTTAATTCTATTCTCGGTGAAAGTACCTGAAACCAGAATAGAATGCCGAGTAATATAAGTGCCGTAACACTTGCAAGAATGATAAGTATTATCTTTTTTCTTGATTTTGCGGGTACAGGCAAGGTTGCCTGCTCCTCTTCGTTTAAAATTATTTCGTTTTCGTTCATTTTTTCTCCTCTTTTAAGGCTACAAGGGTTAATGGTTATATTAGAATATCAGAGCCATTTTATAAAAGTTCTGACATTCTACATTATATATGACAATAAATTTTTGGGTTTGTTCCGAAATTTTAAAAATCATATTATAATTTTTTTTGCTTGTTTTTTCTCATAAAATTTCCGATTAACAGGTAAACAGTCGGCATAGCGGCTGTAAAGCAAATCTGTAACAGCGTGGAAATAACGTGATTCTGCGAATATTTAACTCCTGTAAGAGCATCAAGATATGACAGTATGCCGTTGGCGTTATTTATTGCTGTATGAATGTTATGTAAAGTGAGTGCGTTTTCGGTTAAAACGATGATAAAGGGAAGGGCAAACGCAATTATCATACCGATTTTATTTATAGGTTTTTCGTCATGTATTCTCGTATAATGTAATTATCACCAAATTGATAATTACGTTATACATTTCCTTTCTCCTTTGATGCTTTTTGTGTTGAAGATGCTGTATCTATCCGTATCTGTGGTAAACACACCTACTGAACGATCATTACATCATCATCGAATAATGTTTCTCTGTCTTCAAAATATTTTTTGTTCCATATCAGAAGAGCAATAGCTATAGCACAGTCCACCACAATTCCGAAAAGTAAAGCACCAAATACTGATGCTACAGGCAATCCTGTCAGGTTTGATTTGAGGACTACTTCAATTAAATGTCCGATAACTATAAAGCCGAGGTAGAAATACTGGTAGAAGCGTATGTACTTGTAGCCAAGCTCGGTTAATGTTATCAGTGATAAGAAGCATAATAATGAGGATAGGATTGCAATTATAAGCTGTGTGTACATAAACACATCTGTCGGTACAAGAAAGCCCATGATGGTATCATAATAAATATTACCTTCGCCAAACGTGTTTGCTAATTCCCACGCCTGCTGTGATACGGTATTCCATTCTGTAAACATCACGATGGCACGAATGAGAAGTCCGCCAAGGATAATCATATATATCCAGTACCATAAAAGTGAGCTTCTGCAATGGGCTCTTTTGTGCTTTGCTGACAGGAGAATATCTCCGAATCCTTTATTTCTGACTCCGTATGTATTGTATTGTGACATTTCTGTTTCTCCTTTGATATTGATTATATTTTGGGGTTATATATAACGGTGATTCCTGTATATTCGTATCGTGACGTTGTTTTTTTATCCGAATATTCGTAGGTTTCTGACAGCATATTGCCGTAGCTGTCGTATGTATAGGTTTCGGTGATGATATCCGCTTCATCACTTACCGAACCATCACTCTCTTTATCGTAAGATGAATAAACCTCTTTTATCAGATTATTCATATTGTCATAGGTGTAGTCCCTGACAACGAAATTATAGGTTGAATCTGTTTCTTCTTTAACAACGTTGCCTTTATCATCGTAATAACTGTGGGTTTTGTCTGTGTGATATTCGTTTTCATCCCAAAGTGTTCTGACTACTTCAATTCGTTCTTTCAGAATTCCGTCAGCACTGTATACGTTTTGCAGGTTGTACCTTTCTACGTTTGCGGAGTCGAGGTTGATTTCTGTAAGAAGTTTGCCCTTTTCGTTGTAGGTACATTTTCGCTCGTAATAATCGTGGCCATCTGAATTTTTGCAATGCTTGGTCAGAAGATTACCGGCATTATCATATGTATATGTAATTTCTGCATTGTATGATAGTTCTTTACATTCAATAAACTCTTTTGCTACAAGTCCGTTATTATATTCGCTTGTGATTGTCTGTGAAACCATGCTGTCAACTGTGACCTCTACGACTTTAATAAGCTGATTATTATTGTCATAGAATAATTCTGAGGTGCTGACATATGTACTTTTATCACTATTCACAGGGTAGTACTTGTAAACCTTCTTTACAGGATAACCATTTTCGTATGTGTTTTCCCAGATAAGTAAGATATCTTCTTGTTGTTCTGTCTTTTTTAGAAGGTTTCCGTCTTCATCGTAGTTGCATTCTGATTTACTAAGCTCAATGCCATCCTTTGACATAATGCTTGAGGTTGGATTGCCGTTTTCATCGTAGGTGTAAATTTCTTTGTGGATATTTCTTCCGTTATCATTTATTGTTTCAAGGGGCTTACCATCCTTATTGAAGGTTTTTGTAATCTTTGAATTATCCGAAGTGATAATTTTCTTTTCACAGATTACTTCAAAATCTTCAAGAAAATCGGAAGAGTCGGCATAGCCCTTGATCTGTCTGAAAAGAAGGTAGGCATTATTGTAATCTCCTTCTGCAAGGAAGGTTTTTGCTTCATTATACTTTTCCTCATCGGTTTTCTGCGGTAGCAAAAAAGCAAGTGATATTATAACGGCTATTACAGCAATTACTATTGCTGATATGATTATAATTTTCTTTTTCATAATAGATTTTATACCTCTGTTTTTGGATCGTAAATTACCTTTATTTTGTTATATTCGTATCGGGTAAAGTGAACTTCTCCGTCATAGCTATTAAATTTATAGGTTAGTTTGTTACCATAGCCGTCGTAGGTGAAGGTTGCTGTACTTATGTCGGCATCCTCGGGTGATTCGTTATCGGACCAATGTTTTTCTACCTGTTTTATCATATTGCCTACATTGTCATATGTGTATTCTTTCTCACAGTATATTTTGAAGTCACCGAGCGAATCACTGCGAGTGTCTAACTCTCTTATAATTCTTTCTTTTTCATCGTAGTAAAAAGTTTTATTATTTATGTCGTAGCCTTCATCGTAAGCTTTAAATTCTTTGTCTGTCGACTGTTTCTCCTTTATTTTGCCATCATCACTATACTTATACTCATCGCAAATCGTATCATTCCCGTATAAATCGTAGAAATGATACGTAAGAATTTTGCCATTTTCGTTGTAGGTGGTTTTTCCAGGACAGATTCGGTGCCGCCTTCTATTCTATCTGTTACTGTCAGAATATTACCTGAGTTATCATAAAAGTATTTGCTTTCATGATTTGGTACTTCAGCGAGAAGGCTTTTATATATTCTTTTTATTACAAGACCGTTACTATATTCAGACGTAATTGTTGAGTTCTCATCGCTGTATATCTCTTTAATAAGTTCGTTATTGTCGTCATATATGTATTCCGTTGAAAACAAAAACGAGTCATCAGAATATTCGGTTTTCTTTGTAATATTATCGTTTTCGTCATATATGTATTCTGTTTTGTGTGATGCTAAACCTGCAATGTGACTGGTCATATTGCCTTTTTCATCGTATGTGTAAAGCTCATTACTTGATTCCTTGCCGTTTTTTATATGCTGTACTTCGATGAGTTTACCATCTTCATTGCGTTTATAGACTTCTGTTGTTTTGCCGGTTTCGCTATCAGTGGTTTTTTCACCGATTTCTACCCTGAAATCCTTCAGGTAATCGGCAGAATCAGCATAGTCAACGGTTTCCCTGAAAAGAAGGTAGGCATTATTGTAATCTCCTTCTGCAAGGAAGGTTTTTGCTTCATTATACTTTTCCTCATCAGTTTTCTGCGGTGGCGTTAAGAACACAAAAAGCAGTGTAGCGACTGTTGCAGCAAGTGCTAAAGCTATTGCTACAACGGCGATTTTAGTTTTGGGTGATTTTTTCTTGTTTTCTGATAACGTTGTTGTTTCGTTTGTTATGATGTTGTTCATAATTTCTCCTTTGTTGTTTATTTAAGTATCAGTGTATTTTAAAAACAGAGCCTTAAAAAGCTCTGTCCTACACTATATATAACAACAAAAAAATCATTTCGTTACGATTTTTCTAAAAATTTTTTTAGATTTTATTTTTTCTTGAAATGTGGGTTGTAATAATAATTACTGTGGGTATTATAAAAGCAAATATTCCGCTGAGTATAGCTGAAATGGCAGGGTTTGTTGATAAACCGCCGTATTTCATCATATCCATATATGAGATTATTGTACCGAGCTGGGCACTTTTCATTGTTGCATCACGCAGAAGGGTTGAGATCACACTTATAACTGCGGGTGTGACAAAAGCAGTGATATAGCTCATAACAGAAATATGCTTTTTTGCTTTGAATGAAATCACAAAGAATATAGCAAGCCACTTTAATGCTTCGATAAGGGCGTAAACGGCGATCATAAACTGTCCGATACCTGAAACGGAGGCAATAAGAATATTGCATAATATAACCGATCCGTACTGTATAAGCAGATAAACGACTGACGCGAGTATAAATCTCACGGGGGATATGCCTTTTATCATGCGTGCTGCTTTGCTGATTACTCTGTCAGAGAGGAAATCTGACTGTTCTTCATTTTCTTTAGCTACTGAGTCTGTGATTACAGACAGCAGGCTTTTGTTCTGTGCAACTGCAATAGTGAGTGTAAAAATGATGAGTAGCATAGAAACGTATCCGAAAGCTACTCCGGGGATAAAGGAAATAAGTACCGAAATAAAAATAAGTATAAGATTTACTATAAGGTCTGTCGTTTTTGTCATAATTTTTCTCCTATTTGCTAAGACGTTGATTGTAATGCTTCGTTTTTTAATTTTTATCTGCAAGCTCCTTTAAAAGAAGCATAGCTTCCATACTTATTTCTCTCGACTTGTAAATACCGTCATCTGAGAATTCCATTGCCGATTTTGCATATTTCGCAGCATTTGAGTTGTCGCCTTTGTCGGCTGCGGTCTTTGCCATATTCATAAAGCATTTTGCAAGAATTGCCGAGCCTTCGTCGGAAAAATCGCTGTCGATAAGCTGTTTTGCAAGCTCGCTCGCTTCGCTATAGGACTTTTCTACGTACTTTCTTTTACATATAATAAGTGTTTCGTAATCCTTGCCGTCCATCTGCGGAGCTTCGTCCATATTGTCCATAAGGCTTCCGGGCGGAAGTTCGAGTCGATTAGCTAAATATTCAAGTGTTTTTACAGAGGGGCAGGCGTTACCGCTTTCTATACGGCTGAGCATATTTCTCGTTATGAAATCGCCTACCAACTCTGACTGAGTCATTTTGCGGGCAATTCTGGCTTCTTTAATTCTTTTTCCCAGTTCGATTGAATTCATTAAACTCTTCCTTTCATTATAAATATCAGATTTTTTGCATGCGGACGTAAGTTACAATATTATTGAAATAGTAAATTTAAATTCCGTTAAGATTAATTACATATCGGTAAATAATAATTACCTTTTGTTATTTTAGTGTAGCAGAAAGTAATTTAAAAATCAAGATGTTTTTTTAAAAATTACGCAAAAATGCCACAAAAACCCTTGTTTTCTACCATATGCACAAAAACGATAATGAAAATTATGCATTATGACGAATTTACATTTTTATGGTTTTATGTATTGACATTTCGTTCAAAAGTGGTATAATTAAGGTAAATTAAATTTACAATCTAAATTTCACACAGGTTTGCAGAAAATATTAAGCAAGCCTTGATCGAAAGGAAAGTCACGTTGACTATTATAAAAAGAATAATAAGCACAGTATTATCGGTTGCTTTACTTCTTACCGTATTTACATTCAGTGGATGTAATAAGGAAGAAGAAATTGTAGAGAAGCTCAGCCCCAAGGAAATCTTCTATAAGGTGATGGAGCTAACCGAGGATAAGGAATATACCGAGGTCGCTTCATATTGCAGAAGCTTTGCACCATATAGTGTAGAAAGATATTTTTCTGAAACCGATACTGAGTTTCAGATGGAATGGACAGAAAGATATTCTGAAACTCTTTACAAGCTCTTTAAAGAATACGTAACCTTTGATAGCATAGAGGAGCAGGTAGACGAGGAAAACAGAATTGCAACAGTTTCAGGTATATTCACGTCAGTAAATCTCGAAAAGCTCAATCAGACGATTGAATACAAAGTCAACAGCGAATTGAAGGATGACTTCACAAAGCAGATGGACTACATCGACTCAGTTATTGAACAGGGAAATCTGAAATCGGTACCTTTCAGATTTGAGATAAAGTTCAGATATACGAATAAAAACTGGAATATCGATGATGAAAACTTCCTGATACTGCTGACAATGGGCTATTATGCAAGATAGTTTAACTTCAGTTAAACGTTTTAAAAAAAGAAAGGGAAATTATTATGTTTGAATGGTGGAACTCTTTAGGACTCGTATTACAGATATTTTACTGTATAGCAATTCCTGCAACACTGGTAATAATCATCCAGACAATACTTATTATGGTAGGTATGGGTGATGACTGCAGCGGTGGTGCAGATATGAACCCCAGCGATACAAGCGGTCTTTCCGGTGTGGATGGTGACATAACAGATCTTCCTGATGCTTCTCACGCAGAAATGATGGATGGTAGCTGTGCTCACGACGTAGGTGCAATGCAGATATTCACGTTGCAGGGAATTATGACCTTCCTTTGTGTATTCGGCTGGAGTGGCGTTATATGTACGGTTCTCGGCTTACATATAGCGATTGCGATACTTATCTCGATCGTACTCGGTTTTGCCGCAATGGTCGGTGTAGCAAAGATAATCCAGCTTACAGGAAAGCTTGCACAGAATGGTACTGTTGATATCAGAAACCTTTTAGGTGCAAAGGCTACCGTATATATTCCTGTTCCTGCAAAGAGCAAGGGCCAAGGTAAGGTAAACGTTGCTGTAGGAGAAATGTTCAAGGAATTTACAGCAATAACAGACGAAGCAGAAACAATCCCCACAAATACTTCTGTACGCATTATTGACATCAGAGGCGATGCTGTGGTGGTTGAAATAGATGATTAATAAACTTTTTTATTCAGGAGGAAATAACAAATGGCACCAGAAATTTTAGTTGGAATTTGCGTAGGTGTGATCATACTCTTCGCATTATTTATGGGAATTCTTTCCCGTTATCGCAAGTGTCCTTCCGATAAGATACTCGTTATCTACGGTAAGGTTGGCAGCGATTCCAGCGGTCAGGCAAGAAGTGCTAAGTGTATCCACGGTGGTGCGGCGTTCATTATGCCTATCATCCAGTCCTATCAGTTTATGGACCTTACACCTATGTCAATCAACGTTGACCTTAAGAACGCACTTTCAAAGCAGAACATCCGTATCGACGTACCTTCAAGATTTACAGTAGGTATCTCAACAGAACCCGGTGTAATGCAGAATGCTGCAGAAAGACTTTTAGGTCTTCGTATGAACGAGATCCAGGAACTTGCTAAGGATATCGTATTCGGTCAGCTCCGTCTTGTAGTTGCTACAATGGAAATCGAAGAAATCAATAACGACCGTGATAAGTTCCTTCTCGCTGTATCAAACAACGTAGAAATCGAACTTAAGAAGATCGGTTTAAGACTTATCAACGTAAACGTAACCGACATCAACGACGAATCAGGATATATCGAGGCTCTTGGTAAGGAAGCTGCTGCTAAGGCTATCAACGATGCGAAGAAATCCGTTGCTGAACAGGATAGAGACGGTGAAATCGGTCAGGCTAACGCACAGCGTGACCAGCGTATCCAGGTTGCTGCTGCAAACGCTCTTGCTATCCGTGGTGAAAACGAATCTAAGATCGAAGTTGCTCAGTCAGAAGCTTTAAGAAGAGAAAAAGAAGCGGAAGCTATGCGTATCGCTACAGCCGCAGAAGCTGTTCAGGCTGCAAAGGCTAAGGAAGAAGCTTACATAGCTCAGAAAATGGCAGAAGAAACCCGTGCACAGCTCGAAACTGCAACTCAGCAAGCTGACGTTATCGTTAAGGCTAACATCGCTAAGGAACAGGCAGTCATTGAAGCGGAAGCACAGGCAGAAGTTGCACGTCGTACCGCAAAGGGTGAAGCTGACGCTTTATATGCAAAGATGGAAGCTCAGGCGCTCGGTGCACAGGAGATCTTAATGAAGCAGGCAAACGGTATGAGAGAACTCGTTACTGCTGCAGGCGGCAACGCAGACAGTGCAATCAAGCTTATCCTTGCAAACAACATGGAAGAGCTTATGCGTATTCAGGTTGAAGCTATCAAGAACATCAAGATCGACAAGGTTACTGTATGGGACGGCGGTTCCAACGGTGAAGGTAAGACTGCTACAGCAGATTTTATCAGCGGCATGATGAAGTCAGTACCTCCTATGGCGGAAATGTTCAATCAGGCAGGCATGGAATTACCTAAGTTCTTAGGCGAAAAGATTGACGCTCCCACATCTCTTGATAAGTAATCTATACAGGAAAAAAGATATCCCACATCCTTTAGTGCGATAGTAGTATAGAAGTATTAAAAGCCACTTTTGGTGTTGATGTCAAAAGTGGCTTTGCGTTGCTTATGACGTTGACTATTTATGATATGTTTGTTATAATTAATTCAGCGATAATAATTTGGCAAAACAAAATGAGATTCGGATAGGAGGATTCGTAGATGGAGAATAAGTGGGATTCTGAAAAGTATTTGAGGTTTGAGAAAGAGAGAACACAGCCAGCGATTGATTTGGTCAGACGAGTTGAAGGGCGAAATGTGTCATCAGTTCTTGATGTTGGATGTGGTCCTGGAAACAGCACTGTTGTAATAAAGAATATATTTCCAAATGCAGATATACTAGGCATTGATTTTTCTGCTGACATGATAGAAAGAGCAAAGAAGGATTATACTGATATAACATTTGAGCAGTGGGATGTAGATGTGTTTACAGAGGAAACTAGTCAAAAATTTGATTTAATCTTTTCAAATGCTTGTCTTCAGTGGCTTCCTAATCAGTTTAAGACTATCGTAAATCTTTATAAACTCTTGAATGACAATGGAATTATGGCTGTTCAGATTCCTTGCAATTTTGATGAGCCGATTCATCATCTGATTAGTAAAGTGGTTACTAGTGAGAAATGGAAAGCCGTTATTAAACATCAAAGGAATTATATTATGAGTAGCGCTGAAGAGTACTTTAATGTTATTTCTGATTTGTCTGATGAATTTGATATTTGGACGACTACTTACCATCATGTGCTTCCATCACATAAGGCGATTTGGTCTTGGTACGAGGGAACAGGCTTAAGACCTTATCTTTCTCAAATTGATGATTCAATGAAAGATGAATTTAAGAAAGATATTATGGAAGAGATTGAAAAAAGTTATCCTTTGAAGAAAAATGGTAAAGTAATTTTTGATTTCCCACGATTGTTTTTTATAGTTGAAAAATAACACTCAAGACCCAAAAGAATTTGATGTCAATAAACTCCGATTTATCTGTTAGACATTAAAATAACCCGCGAAGAATTTCTTCACGGGTTATGCTTCTTTATTACTGCACGGCTTTCGGATGTGGGATTTTTTTATTTTACCGTTCCATATGCCCAACTGTTTATACCGCCGAATTCCATTACGTTGGTATAGCCAAGCTGAGCAAGTATTTTTGAAGCAGTTTTACTTCTGTTACCGCTGCGGCAGTAGACGAAAATGAGTTGATTTTTATCGGTAAGCTCTTTTTCGGCTCTTTGCTCTATTTCGGTATGAGGGATAAGGATAGCATTTTTGATATGCTGTTCCTTATATTCTTCCTCAGTTCTTACGTCAAGGATGACGTAGTTTTCTTCACTGTCCATAAGCTCCTTCGCTTTTATCTGAGTGATCTGATAATAGCCGTCGGTAAATTTACCTATCTCCGTTTCAGAGGAAGAGCATGTTTCTGCACAGGAGCAAAGAAGAAATAAAGATATAATTGTTATCAGTATTGCGGTTATTTTTCTTCTGAGCATTTTCCGCATCCTTTACATTCGTTTTCCGTTACAAGCTGATGGGCGTCAAGGTGAGCTTCCATAGCTTCAAGAGAGAAGGTTTTGGGTTTAAGTCGGTGGGTGTGAGGTAATTCCTCGCTGTGATGTGATTTGAAGGTAAGCTTTAAGAAAACAGGGCAGAGGATAGATGTGATTATGATAAGGAAGATAGTCGCTACAAGAGGATCAATACCTGCAAGTGCTCCGCTTTCATCATAATATATAAGACCCTTGCCTGCTGCATAGACAGCTAAAGCGACCTCGCCTCTTGCTATCATACCAAAGCCTGCCGCAAGACTTTCTTTACCCTTATATTTAAAGGCTCTTGCAGTAAGAGAGCAGCCTGCTATCTTTCCTATAATTCCTATCACTACAAAGGCTATAGCAAACATAAGTCCCGCTATGTCGAAGTTTGAGAAGTCTGCACTTATTCCTATATAAGCAAAGAAGATGGGGGTGAATATCATATATCCGCTGACTACTACCTTACGGTCAAGGATAGGAGCTTCATCCATACCGCTCAGCATAAGACCTGCCATAAATGCACCTGTGATTGCGGCGATACCAAACAACTCCTCTGCACAGAAGGCAAAGGTAAAGCACATAACAAGAGCAAATATACCCGTTCTTCTCTTGTGGGGGTAATGTTTTACAAGGTTCTTGAACAGTATTCTCATAAGAAGCCCTACGCCTATCGTGAACACGAAAAAACCTAAAGCCTTTAAAAGTGTGATACCGACGTTTCCGCCGCCGCCAATACCTGTAACAACGCTGAGTGCGATGATACCAAGCACGTCATCAATGATTGCGGCACTTAAAATAACGGTACCTATTCTTGTATTGAGCTTGCCCAGCTCTCTGAGCGTTTCTACCGTTATACCAACGCTTGTAGCGGAAAGGATACATCCAACGAAAATAGCGTTCATCAGTTTGTCGGGGTTTGTTATTTCTCCGATACCGCCCATAAACATAAGAGCACCTAATGTACCTAACGCAATAGGAACGATAACACCTGCCGCGGCTATTGCCGTTGCCGCTGCACCGCTTTTCTTAAGCTCTCTGAAATCTGTTTCAAGACCGCTTGAAAAGAGAATGAATATAACACCTATCTGCGAAAAGCTGTGGAGCACCTCTTTTTCAATTTCACCGGGATTTATAAGTCCCTTGAAGCCACCTAAGTCAAGCTGGCTGAATATTGCAGGACCGATAAGTATACCTGCTATTATCATACCAACGACCTGAGGAAGTCCCAGTTTTCTTGTGAACATACCCAGTAGCTTTGTCATAAGGAGTATCACTGCACAGTCGTATAATATTATCATTACGTTGAATTCCATATTTTCACCTTCGTTAATTTCTTTCCGAATACATATATTAGCATATAAAAACCATCGTTTCAAGCGGAATTGAGGCAAAAAACGGGATATCTTAAAAATTTGTTCGGGTGAACAATTTTAACAAAATAAGGCGATATCTTTTGTGTACTTTTATTGTGCCGGGTTTATTTATTTTTCTGCTAATCTGAATAAAGTGCTTGTAAAAATTTTTCTCCTGTGTTATAATATCCTATGTATTTTGAAATTTATTTCATAACAATCGAAAAAGGAGAAATTTCATGGATATTTTATTACAGGTACTACTTCTTGTAGTCGGCTTTGCACTGCTTATAAAGGGTGCAGATTTCTTTGTTGAGGGTAGCGGCTCTATAGCAAGAAAGCTACAGATACCTGATATTATTGTCGGACTTACTATTGTTGCAATGGGTACGAGCGCCCCTGAGCTTGCGGTAAGTATTTCGGCGGCACTTGGCGGGTCAAGCGATATTGCCGTGGGTAATGCGGTAGGCTCTAATATTATAAATATCTTAGTTATACTCGGTCTTAGTGCAGTTATCGTTCCTATAATAGTTGATAAGAGTATGTTTAAAAGAGATTTCCCTGCACTTTTGCTTACGGCGGTATTATTACCCGTTATTGCGATTGTTTTCGATAATCAGATCGGACTAGCCGCAGGACTCATATTTATAGCTATTTTTGCACTTTATCTGTTCCTCACGGTAAGAGCGGCAATAGCTTACAGAAAATCAGGTGCGGCAGAAGGTGAAAGTAAGATAAAAATTCTTCCTTGGTGGCAGAGCATTCTGTATACTATAGGTGGTGCGGCAGTTATCGTACTTGGTGGTAATCTGTCGGTAGAAGCGGCAAAAAAGATTGCCGCAGCCTGCGGTATAAGTGAGGCAATTATCGGTCTTACAGTCGTTGCTCTGGGTACGTCACTGCCTGAGCTGGTAACCTCAGTTGTTGCCGCAAAGAAAGGTAGCAGTGATATAGCACTTGGTAATATCGTAGGCTCAAACATCTTCAACGTTCTGCTCATCTTAGGTGCAACGTCTATTATTAAGCCTATAAACGTTGCGTCAAACAGCATTATAGATATGCTCATTCTGCTTGGAATAACCATATACCTTTTTATTGTCTGTGTTACTACAAAGAAGATAAACAGAGTTGTCGGTGTAAGTTTCCTTGCATTATACGTGGGATATACGGTATATCTTATCTGTTTTTCAGGTCAGGCAGTTCCGGTAGCGTAAATTGAATAGTAATTTCAGAAGAGCCATTAACGGCTCTTCTCTTTTTATAGGATTATAATGCCGTAATTCGTTCTGATTATTGAATTATTACATTTTCTGTGGTAAAATCAGAAAAAAGAGAATACTGTAACAACGACAAAATATTTTTATAAACAGATTCTGAAAACACTTTGACAACGTATTTATATTTTTCTGAAAGGACAAATTAGTATGAAGATTTTTTTAACAGGCGGCACAGGCAATATCGGACAGTACGTAATAAAGGCGTTACTTGAAAAAGGACATAGCTTAAAGCTTCTTACCCGTACACCCGACCGTATTCCCGCATACAAGAATATGGAGAACGTAACTCTTGTAAAAGGAAATATTCTCGATTTTGACGTGCTTGAAGAAGCGGTAAAGGGCTGTGATGCGGTAATTCATATAGCACTGGGCTGGGGAAACGATCCCGTTTCTATGATGGAAAACGATACGAAGGTAACGGCATTCTTACTTGACGTATCAGAAAAAGCGGGAGTAAAGAATTTTATCTACACCAGCTCAACAGCGGCAACGGGTGATCTCAGAAACGGAATGGACGAGGAAACTGCTCTTCGTGTACCTACAGACCTTTACGGCTCTACAAAGGCGTCAAGCGAAATGTATATCTTAGGTTTCCGTCAGTATTACAGTAAGCAGGGCGGTTATGGTGAAAAGGTAAAAATGCATCGCAATATCATCCGTCCAGGATATACTTTTTCAAATCCTGCCGTACCCAGTGGTGCTTCTCAGTCTGATACGAGATTTAAAAACATCGCTGAGGCTATTGTAAACGACAAGGATCTATCCTTCTCAAGAAATGACGGTACTCAGTTCTTATCATCAGCACAGATTGCTCAGCTTTACGTTAATCTTGTGGAAAGCGATCTTAATGAAGAAGTGTTCTTTGCTCTTGGCAGAAACTTTATCTCATGGTATGATATAGCTTTAGCGGCAAAGGAAATGATGCCTTTGTCAAAGAGCAATATCATAGCTACAGACGAAGAGGGCGAGCATTATTATTACAACGTTTCAAAAATGGAAAGAGTTTTCGGGCTTTCCTTTGACGGCTGGGATGATATCAAAGAACATTTAAGATGGAATATTGAAAGAGCCTTAGCCGAAAAGAATGGAGAAAAGGTTCATAGTACGTTACACGAATTCTGCTAAGATCGAGTGCTACCACCGCTGACGATTCCTGACTTTTACAATACTCTGCTTTGCCGTAGCAGGTGAAACGGCAAGGGTATATCGTTGTGAGCGATAAATTGTTGTTTGCGGGTTGCACCCGCGGGCATTTCCTGCCTTTTAATATGGTTGTTGTATGCAGAGATTGATGAACGGCAGGAGTTCACGTGTTAAATGCAAGACAAATTGTTGTTTATAGGGTTGCCGTAGGCATTGTAGCCCCCAACCCCCTTACCC
>SVNC01000009.1 GCA_015067025.1 Oscillospiraceae bacterium | reverse complement strand
GTTTTAATAGTAATGCGGTCGCCAAACCTTTTCTATTATACCATTGGGAGGTTGTTTATTTCAATCGCTTGCTAAAGCTTTTTTTCCCCCGGTAGAACCGGGGGTTGTTTCGTGCTAAAGCGTCCAAGACAATACCGCCCTCGTTTCCGAGGGCGGTTTCTTTATTTATTTTCTGAAAAAATCACTTGTAATTTATTCTGCCACAGGATCGCTGACTTCAATCTCTTTTATAAATCTTATATCAGAAATTTCAGGAGAAATGAAGCTCTGTCCACCTCTCTCGGTATACACCATCTCAATGGCTGTAATGTCGAGTTCTACTTCCCAAAGCCCGGTCTTATCAAACTTCTCGCCGTCAACCTGTGAAAGTTTCATTACAGGAGTGCTTGACGTAGCTTCAAAAAGACCACCGTTTTCGCTTACGTATCTGAAATCATAAAGTCGCTCACGGTACAGTCTGTAAAGAGTTATCTCGCCGTTCATATCCTTTCTGGGATCGACTATTACCATAACCTCAGAAGTGCCGTTATCATATTTCTGCTTATAGGCGTAAGCGGTTACCGTGACGTTACCCTCTGCTCTCAGTCTGTTTTCGCTCATTTTGGGATCAAGATTTTCTATTATATTACCCGCTCCCTTTATTACGTTGCAGTTAAAGCTTGCCTCGGTTACGGTAAAGTCAGGACTAAGCTTATCGCCGACCTCGATCGTCTTATAGACTGTATTTTCATCTGCGGGGAATATAAGGGGTATATCTCCGCCATTTTCTGTAAAGGTGTCGTGGTAGAAATTATGAGGTGTATCGTAAACTACGGCAAAATTAAAGCTTAATATATTTTCATTGCCATTGAAGAATTCACCCTCACCTAATTTTACATCCACTCCGTTTACAACGCTTACCACCGCATCCTTTTCATCCTCAGGCATGGTCGGTTCGGGCTCTACAATAAATTCTGCAAAATAGCTTTTTTCTTGGCTCTTGCCATCGTTACCGTAATACACTATATCTTTCTTTATATAATATTTCCCCTCGGGTAGCTTTCCGTAGGTCAGAGAAATATCCTCATTCAGTATGAGCCAGCCGTTTTCTTCTATCGTATAAAGCACACAGTCCCAGGCAAAAGGTCCTTTATATGAAAGTCCCTTAAGCTTTGCATATTCCTGATAAGTTATTCGCTTACCTTCGTAATCAACATATAACACATATTCGGGAGAGGTGGTAAGCTTTCCATCCATATGCACGCCTTCGGGCAAGGTCTGACCGATAGACAGAACAAACTCAGTGTCATTCTTAAAGGCTACCGACATATTAATACCCCAGGCATCATCATTTTCAAGAGCTATGCCAAGTCTTTCACGGATCATAGGGATAAAATCCTGATTTATATCAAACTTGAAGCCTGACGTAGGATGTTCAAAGATTGCTACTTCTATCATTTCAGTTGGAATATCATAGCTTGACAGTATCTCCTTCATATCTGCGAGAGTAGCCTCAGGCAGAGCCAGTATTTCATCATCGGTATATGCATTGTTTTTACCCTCTACCAGAACACAGGAATAGGAATCGGGAGCAGGCTGCCATACGTAGACCTTAAGTCCGTTTATTGTGTCGAGAGCATAATACGTAGGGTACTTATCCCGATGATCTGCAACAATACCAAGCTGTATGCTTATATCCAGAAGATGTCTGTTCAGTGCTTGATCATTGTCAAATTTTATCGAAGGTGAAAAATAATCAAAATATCTCACACTTATATTTTCGGGAGAAATGAGATAGCTTGCAAGTATCTCTTTCATTTCAGCTACCGAAATGCCCTGACTGGTTACTATTTCATGTTCGGCGTGGGCTTTATCCTTTCCGGGAAGAAGAACGCACATATCCTTTTGTGGGTCTGATTCGGTTTTCCAGGTGTAGACTGCAAGTCCGTCTGTAGTATCAAGATTAAAATACTTAGGATACTTTTCGCTGAGATCCTGTACTTTATTTTCTAAACCAAGCTCTTTGCATATCTTATTTAAAAAGCTGTCAGCATCATATCCTGCCGTAGCTAAGGACGGATGCTTGAAAAAAGCCACACTTATCTTATCACTACTTACGTTATAGCTTTTTAATATCTCTTTCATCTCTGAAACCGATACCACAGGCATACTCAGTATTTCGTCATCTGTATAACCTATGTTTTTACCGGGAACAAGAATACATACGTCCTCATCACCTACCTGTGGTGTAAACCACGTATAGACTACAAGTCCCTTACTTGTATCAAGGTCGAAATACTGGGGGTATTTTGCTTTAAGGTCTGTTGTTCCTATCACAACACTTTCGGGGTCATCAACACCACCGTTGCTTGCTTCGTGCCTGTCGCTGCCGCTATTCTGCGGTACATAATCTATACCCGTACCGCCCATATTAGCAACTATTGCTACAAGCGCTACTGCACCTACAACCAGCACGAATGCCGCCGCTACTGCCGCCGCCGTCTTAAAGGGTGATACTTTTTTCATTTTGTTATCCTGAGCTTCTGTCTGCTCTTCAAAGATACGTTTTTTAAGTCTTATTTTCTGCTCTGCTGTAGGAATAGCTTCATAAAAAATATTCTTATCCATAATTACCATCCTTTCTATAGATTAAAGCTCTTTTTCGAGAATCTTTTTAGCTTTCATTATCCGTGAACGCACTGAGGAATCTGCAATGCCAAGCAGTTTTCCTATTTCCTTACTGCTGTAGCCTGCGTAATAGTGCAGGTATACGGGCACTTTAAGCTCAGAGGGTAACTCAAGCACCTGCCTTAACACCTCATTATGTACCTGCTCGCTCGTCAGAGGCAGGGTGGAAATATCAACAGAATTTCTGCTCCAATGGGTTACGGTATTCTTGCAGATATTTATAGCTACCCTTATTAGCCAGGCTTTTTCATGTTCCTCACTTTCAAATTGCTTACGCTTTTCAAGAAGCTTTAAGAAGGTGTTATTAACTGCGTCTTCGGTGTCCTGTCTGTTTTTCATATACATAAAGCAGACGCTGTAGACCGTTTCAAAATGACGGTCGTATATCTCTTCAGCTATTTTTGTATATTCGTTTTTATCAGCCATAGGACTTTCCTCCCTTCGGGAAATATTTTTATGGTACCATAAATTAAAATTTGTCGGGGACATATTTCAAAGTAAGAGGTAATAAGTAAAAAAGTAATAAGTGTGGTATCAATTGCCGAAGGCGATTGATGAGTTTTTAAAAGGGCGTTCAAATTGTGGTTCGACGGTAGCAGTCTGGTTTGACTGCAATCATTTTTGAAATCTTTGATTTCAAAAATATAGAAACCACCCGCGGTTGCAACTCGCTTTCACCTATAATACAATTAAGGATAGCATATCGTTGATGAAAAATCAAATTTTTTCAAAAAATTTATCCCGTTGCTTAAAACAATGGGATAAAGCTTTCATATAAAATTATAACGACAAATTAAATAGAACTCTGTAATCAGCAAACGCCGAAGCCTAAAATATCGGCTACGATAAGCTTTCCATCCTTATCAACAAGCTCTATAGTAACCTCGTGTACGCCTTCAGCTCCTGTGAATACCTGAACCGCAACAGGGTTATTCCAGCCATCGTTTGCCTGAGTGGAATACGTACCTGTCACCTTTCCGTCAACGGTAACCTTGAGAGAGCCGCCTCTCTGGGATTTTACACACTTATAGACCATCATAAGAGTCTTGCCTGTAAAGGTGAACTTCATAGGCTTTGCGTCTGTGGGTACTATCTTTGCCGCCCAACCGTTCGGGAACTGCTGGATAGTATCACCCTCACCGCTGAAAGAGCCTGTATCTATCATTGTAAAGCCGTCAAGGGGGTTAGCGTCATCGAAATACTTCATTCCGTAATAGCGGTCGTTATTTACCCACTTTTCAGGTATAGCTTCAACTTCTCCGATGCCGCCCTCGTCGATCTTTGCCTTTGCCTTATTCATCATATTCATGATAAGGTCCTTTGTCATTTCATGACCCCATACGTTAGGATGAGATTCGTCGTCGGAATAATCTTCCCACTTCATTCTGCCTGATTCAAATTCTACAGACAGGACGTTATTAAGTGACACCATAGGAAGTCCGTAAGCTCTGCCTATTTCAGACATATGCTTTTCGCAGGTGTGACCGCTCTTTATAACTGTAAAGTAAAGAGCTACCGCAGGGCTGTCTTCCTGTTCTAAAAGTGTACGGACAAGGGCTTCATAGCTGTCCTTGTAATCCTGCTCACCACCATCGTTTACGGCAAATTCCACAAAGGTAAGGTCGGGATTATGGCAGAGCACGTCTCTGCCCGCTCTTATATTGCCGAGGATACTGGGAGTACCGCTCATACCTGCATTTACGTAGTTTATCTTTGCATTCGGATACTGCTCACAGAGTGCCTCGTATGTAAGCTTTGCCCAGCAAAGCTCTGCACCTGCTGTCATACCTTCTGTTATAGAACCGCCGATAAAGGCTACTGTAACCTCTTCGCCCTTTTCAAGCTTTTCAAAAAACTTCTTCATTCTCTGAAGGTTGCCAAGCTCCATAAGCGAACGGTCTACCATTGCACTGTATACAGGGTCGGCGTCAGGCTTTTCTTCGGGCTTTTGTGTCTGTGTTTCGTTCATAGATGTTTCATCCTTGCTTTCTGTTTCGGGAGCGTTAGTTGTGGTCTGTGTTGTAGTAGTTTCGGGAGCAGGAGTTTCTTCCGGCTTCTGTGTTTCAGATTCGGTAGCTGAAGATTCATCCTTGCTTTCCACTTCAGACTTGGAAGAGGATGCTTCGTCCTTGCTTTCCACTTCAGACTGTGTAGCAGAGGTTTCTGTACTGCTGTCAGTAGCAGATGAGGTTACTGCATTATCTGCACAACCTGATAAAACGAGAGATACAGCAAGCAGTAATGCTGTTATTTTTATTCTTTTTTTCATAGTCTGTCCTTTCAGTCATTAATAAATTACCTGTACTTTATATTATATTTATATACACGAAAAAAGTCAAGAAAAAGCGGTAACGGATTATCATTTTTCTAATATGATATATGGAAGACGCTTTTTGCGTACAGTATATTCCCTTAAACGACAGAAAAAATAAGCAGCTTTTGTATAAATCTATACTACAGGTTAAAAATACTGATGTACATTAAATGGATATGCCGTAAGGCTCTGGAAAGGAAATGGCTATGAATATAAAAAGAGGAGAAATTTATTATGCGGATCTTAGTCCTGTGGTCGGAAGTGAGCAAGGCGGTATGCGTCCCGTACTCATCGTGCAGAACGACGTGGGCAACCGACACAGCCCGACTGTAATTGCGGCGGCGATAACCAGCCAGCGTGACAAGTCTAAGCTCCCGACGCATATTTCTATAGATGCAGGCGAGTGTGGTCTGCAAAAGGATTCTATCGTTTTATTAGAACAAGTAAGGACTCTTGACAAGCAGCGTCTTAAGGAAAGAATGGGAGAGCTTGACGTATCAGCTATGACAAGAGTGGATAATGCTTTATCCGTAAGCTTCGGTCTTTCAGAAAAACAAAATAATTTTTAAAATTTTTGAAACTTTTTTATAACGTCCTCCGACTACTGTTTTGAAGGCTCTTGAATGCCTATAAAGAAAAAAGAACAAAATGATAAAAAGGAGGACATAAGATATGAAAAAGCTTTTAGCGACACTTATCACCGTTATTACCGTTCTCTCCTGCACAACTGTAGCTTCCGCTGAGGAAACAGCTCCCGGTACTTCTTCCGGTGTACCTGAAAACGTGCCTACAGGTATTATACTTACAGTAGTTCCTACAGCTCTTGCAGCCGGTGCTTTAACAGTAAGCGGTATTATGCTCAAGAAAAAGAACAAGTAAAATAATCCCCCAGAATTTTTTCTATACCGCAATTAAGCGGATAATGAAGGACGACAAAACATAAAAAAACCTCTGCCACGGCAGAGGGTTTTTTATTTATTGCTTTACTTTTATAACAGGCTCGTCGGCTATAGCTCCGTCATCGTTATAGATCGTTAATTTCAACGTTACTTCTTCTATTTCCGATACGGAGGTTATGCCTATCTCATCATACATTTCCATAGGAATAAATAAAACAAAAGGCTTTTTAACCGAACCCTCTATAGGTGCATCCCAACCACCCAAATGTCCGACCTGAATCTCATACGAGCTGTTGCCTATAACAAATTCTTTTCCGTTTATAGTGCAGGCATTACCCGTAAACCCAAACCTCTTCATACTTTTTGCGGTATCAAAAAGAAGCGTGACGTTTCCATGCTCGTATTCCTCATAGATTTTTCCCACGGTGATAACAACTCCGTTTCCGTTATAAAGCTCTTCTGACAATTCGGCTCCATCTTCTTCATCCGAGAATACAATTTCGTTATAAAATTGTTCACGTTCATCATTGCCGGTTATAATATCGTTACACAGTCTGATTTCTCTTATGTCAGTTATTCCGTAATTTGCAAGATCGTCAATACTCATTGTATTAACATCAAGGATAAGTCTCTCACCTGCAAATATATCATTACCCGGATGAATTGCTCCCACCATTACAGTAGCAATATCGTTTATCACATGCACAGCCGTACGGAAATCAACAGTATTATCCGTTACGTTATGAACGGTAAGCCTTACTGTATAATGCTCCTTGCCGTCTATATCAGATTTTGTTTTAAGAAGTGCCGCATTTTCTATAACAATACCGTTTTGCTCATCAAAGGGAGTATCAATAAACTGAAGGAAGGTATAGCCTGTTTTCTCCTGAACTGTTTCGTTTTTAAGCTGTTCTTCATAATTTATTACAGGCTTTTCACCTTCGTCATAAAGAGATGTCTTTACTTCTATGCAGGCGGTTTCGTATTCTTCAAAATCCACCTCGTTTTCGCTCCATCTCTTTCCATAATAAAGTGCGGTTTTAAGCTCAGTCACGTTGGTTATTCCAACAGATAGGAGAAAATCGTAGCGTATCTCTATCGTTACCATTGACGTTTCTCCGTGGCTTAGCTTTTCCTTTGATAGCTGTGTAGTGATATACTCACTATAGGTGCTTACATCAAGATAACTGTACCCATTTACAAATACATCGGGATAATTTCCCATACCCGCAGTATACGTTCCTATATCCAGCTCTTCGTCCCCATTATTTGTAACTAAATATGACAGCATTACGGTATATTTACCGTAATAAAGGTCCTGCACCTGTATCTTTATTTTTTCATTTTCAATAACAGGCTTTTCATAAAGCACACCGCTTGTGTCAAAGGTGCCAATATCTGTAACGTAAGGACCACTGATAAAATCGGGTTCTTCTTCTGAATCTACAGAGGTATCGTTACTTTCTGTATCAGAATCGGTCGGCTCGGATTCGATAATACTTTCCTCCTCAGAAGACGTATTGGAAGATAAATCGCTCTCTGTTTCAGATGAAGTATCAGAATTAAGATCTATCTTAGCATTTTTAATGATAGCGTCGGCGTTTGCAACTTCGTCTTCAGTTTTTTCGGCATCTTTTTTTCTTGCAAGGTGAATATAAGCGTAGTGCTTTTCGTCAAGCTCTATAAGATAATAATAGTTGCTGTCAAGTCGCTGTGTTACGCTTTCATAATTGCCCTGTTCCTTTAAGCTTTCCACCATAGATTCAGGTATTGTCATTCTGAATCTGAGTGCTTTCGGATTTCCGTCAATTTCTCCGTCTGATATTACATTATATACAGGTGCGTTTCCCTGGGATGCACGACTTACAAGTGCAGATTTCTCACAGTTGTCCTCGCAAAGAAATACCTGATAATCCTTAAGCTCTAAATTATACTGTGCAATAGATAAGTTAATCGAAGCACTGCCGTGTGTCTGAGTATCATCGGTATGGTTTGTGTCGCTGCACAGATAAATTTTGGCGTTGAGCTTTTCTGAGGGCTGTTCTTCTATCTTACTGCTTGATAAATCCTCGCTTTCGGATGATGAGTTGTTAATTACAGGCTTTGAGACAGGCGGTGTAGAAATATCAATTCCTGTTCCGCCGCTGTTTACAATAAGTCCGATAACTACTGCAACACCAACTATCAGCATAAGAGACGCCGCTATTTTTGCATAAAAGGAGATTTCAAGCCATACGGGTTTCTTTTCCTCCTTTGTAGCTTCTCGCATCAATCTTTCTTTCATTTCTGTTTTTTCTTTATATGTAGGAGATAAAATCTCAAAATCTTTCTTATTCATAAAATCATTCCTTTCTCGGATTTCGCGTCAGAAATTTTCTTTAAGCTGTTCCCTTGCCTTCTGCAGCCTTGTTCTTACCGCAGAGGCTGATATACCGAGCATCTTACCTATCTCTTCACTGCGGTAACCTTCATAATAATGAAGATATAAAGGCACTTTAAGTTCATCGGGCAATTGCAGGACAAGAGGCATCACTTCATCCCTTTTATCCTCTGCAGTAATTTCCAACTCGCTTATATCCTCAGCTTTTCTGCGCCAGTGCTTAAGCTCGTTCTTACACATATTCACAGCTACCTTTATAAGCCATGATTTTTCGTGTTCCTCATTTTCGAAGGTCTTTTGTTTTTTCAGTAATGATAAAAAAGTATTATGTACCATGTCTGCAGCATCCTGGTGATTTTTCATATACATACGGCATACTCTGTAGATAGTATCTACCTGCCTGTCGTATATCTCACCAAGAAGCACGCTGTATTCTGATGTTGTCATGACGTTCTCCTTTGTTTTTTTATATTGCAATATAAGTGCTTTCACTTACATTACAATCGGGCATAGCATTTTGTCTGCGAAATTCGAGAAAAAATTTTATAATTTTAAAATACCATATTATCCCTTTTGTGTCAATAATAAAAACCCCGATACCAAGGAAGTTATAGTAATTTCAGAATATTCGCAAAGAATATTAATAAATTACTTACCCTTGGTATCGGGGTGCAGTTACATAGCCTATATTATGCTATATTTGGAGGATCACTTACTGCTGGTTGTTGTTTTCGTAGGATTCGATCATTTTCTTAACCATCTGACCGCCGACACTACCTGCCTGCTTAGATGTGAGGTCACCATTGTAACCATTTTCCTTAAGATTTACGCCTACTTCGTTTGCAGCCTGCATCTTGATAGAGTTTAAAGCTGCCTTGTTTTTCTTATTACTTGCCATTTTGTTTTCCTTTCGATTTTAATGAATATTTACATATCCATTTTATCTTTTAGATTTTCAATGAGTTTTTAACTTCATTTCGCAACGTCTTTTGACCTTGCAACATTATTATGTTCGGGAGGGAAATAAAATATAGCAAGAAAATTTTGGGTGGTTTTTAAAAATTATTTAAAAATTCGCAAAAAAAGAAAAGCATCCGATAAAAAATCGAATGCTTTATTTTGGAGAACATTACCTATATTAATTTGTTATAATCAGTAATTCTTATAAACAGGGCAGCATTTGGATGCTGATAAAGTGATATCAGCCACCTTCACACCGTTAATGCTCATAGGTACAGTCGTTTCCCCATTTGCTACAATTGTATGAGGGATATATACTGTAAGCTTACCTGTTGTTCTGCATTTGGCGTTATCAATATCGTCAATATAGTTGTAACCAACTCTGACATCACATAAAGTATTGCCGATTGTTACCTTGTAACTGGGTAAAACAGCAGAACCCTTGAACTTGAAATTGAACTGAATAACATCACGCTCTTTGCGTCCGTCATATCTTGAACCGAGATAAAATCTTACATTTGAAATATCAAAGGAAGACCCTTTGAATATGTCGTTGCTGCCTACGATAACATTTACTCTGCCGTTATCTCCAAAGCTCCACTGGTCAATTACAAGAGGATACTTGTTCTCTGTAAGGAACTTTCCGTTTGTGTCTTTAAGATAAATGTTTTCCATATAATACTGGATTTCGTTATACACGTCGCTTCTGATGTTCTGAGAACCGGGTTCTGTAAAATCAACACTGAGCACCACGTTATCTCTGCCTAAACTACTGCTTACACTGGAATACACGATGTCATTGTCGAAGAAGTCTGAAAGCTCAGAGTAATGAATTGTAGGGGCTTTTCTGTAATCAGCCGTAGGTGTAACTTTACCCAACATAATATCTGCCGCACTTGCTGTTATTGACACTACCGTTGCTACTGTTGCTGTTGCCAGCACAGCGGCAACTATTTTTCTTAATTTCTTCATAGATTTACCTCGAATAATAAATTTTTGTTGTTTTCATTCTGTGTGAATATAATAGTTTATAATCAGCAATTCTTAAATGTAACCTTACCTGAAGATGATATTGTAATATATCCAACTATTGTGTGGTCAGCCCAAAGAGGTAAAGTTTTGCCGATGTTTTCAGAGCTGATATCCATCTGAAGCTTACCTGTGGTGGACTTGTTATAACCAAATATATCATTGAATTTAACATCATAGAAATAAGGGTTAGAAGCCTCAGTGCCAAGAGCAGTCCAGAAATCGGGTATTATATTGTGTCCCTTGATTTTATAGTCGAATGTCAGACGATAGAAACTGCTTGATTTGAGCTTTTGTGCAGTTGCTGAGGTAATATCAAATTTATCTCTGTATATTGTAGGGCTACCTACTATAACATTCATTTCGTTCCATAGACCGTTGACTACTTCTAATGGATATGTGGTACATCCATCATAACCTGCTCCCATATAGAACATAAAACGCTTATCTAATCTGAGAGAAGCCATATAGTCATCTATTTCGTCAAAAGTTTCATCACTGATAATATCATCGCCCGGCTCTGTAAAATCTACAGCAAAAACTACGTTACCTTCTTTCAGTTTTTTGCTTACACTGCTAAAGGAAACGGTATTCTCGCAATAAGATGGTTTAAGTTCCGTGTAATTGACAGTATTATCCGTTTTATAATAAGTAGGTGTAACTGCACCGAATTTAACATTTGCTCTTGCCGCACTTGCTGTTATTGTCGCTACTGTTGCTACCGTTGCTGCTCCTAATACAGCGGCAACTATCTTTCTTAATTTTTTCATGATTTTTTCCTCACTTATGTCTGTTTTAAGTTTTTATTCTTCGTTAAAGTATCATCGCCCGATTTTTAATCGGGCGATATTCGGCGTATACGTTAAGATATAATGATGCTCAATCAATAGTTAGTAACTGTGCATCCTAAAGTAGACTTAAAGTGGTCGGAATAGATTACAAAATCCTGATACTTTCTTAAGTAGCTATTGTATACCTGAGGTAACTTAGGAGTTTTAACTGTAGCAACCTTTACGCCCTTATAGTTTATAGTGTAAGTTGTACCGCTGTATTTGAAATCAGAAAGATTTACTTTCATCTTCCATGTACCTGTTGTCACATCGGTAGCTGAATAGAAATCATTGAAATCATTCTTAATTTCTCCTGCAACATAGCGGGAGCTGAAGTCGTTTTTGTCAACTAATATATGGCTGCCATTAATCTTGTAATTTACTTCAAGCCAAGCGGTAGAAGTAGAATATGAATTAGCTGATGCTTCCCAAACAGGAGTGATTTTTGCAGATGTAATGTCAATCTTGTTTGTTACATCTCTTGTAGGTACTACAGTAACGAGTTCTTCATCAAAAAGTCCACCCTTTACCTTAAGAGCGTAAGAGTTTCCTACGATAGAATTGCCACTACTGTTCTTAAGCTGAAGCTTCTCGAGATATTCATCCATTATATCGTAATCGGAGAAATAGTCTTCGTTGGGATCCTCGAAATTAATGGCGAGAACTACATTGCCCTCCTTAAGATTTGTCACATTAGAGTATGTGATAGTGTTATCACCGAGATAAGTTAAATTCTTGTAATTGATAACATTGTTTGTACTATAGCCAAATGTGTTACCTGTTGAATTGAAGCGAATGGTTGCCGCTGATGCTGTTAATGCTACTGCTGTTGTTGCAACTGTTGCTGCTGCCATTGTGCCGGCTACGATTGCCTTGAATTTCTTGTTCATAATAATAACTCCTTTTTGATAAAATGTTGTGTGATTTTTTCTTTTCGTTTTGGTTTTGGTTTTGGTTTCGTTTTAGTAATTTGCGAATAAAAATGTTTTTGTTTTTACAAAGACGTTGGTGTGACGTAATGCTGTGACGTTAAAAAAATGTAATTGTATTTTTTATTCTCTTTCCGTCTGAGTTACTCCCGATGTGCACCTCGGTTTCCCTCGTCTGTCTTAATTATATCCGTGCGGCATTTTAGATGCAATATTTTTACGACAAGTGGTCGTTTTTCAAATTTTCCTGCCGTTATTTTTTCTAAGCGGTCAAAATTTTTTAAAAACGTGCCAATGGCAACTTACGATTTTTTAAGATGAACAAAAATCAGGTAAATTTACCTGTCAGCAGTACCAAGACGGCAATTTACTAACCTGCCAAAATTCCGTAAACTCAGCTAAGAGGTACGTATAAGCGGTACAAGTCAAAGGTAAAAACACACGAATTTCCTTTATGCAATGCGGTTTTGCGACAAGCGGTACAAAACAGCTTTTATCAAGATAAGATGCCATAGGGCATCTTGCCTTTTGCATGTGCATCTTGTGCATAAATACGGCTACTTGCAAAGGCATCATATATAAATAGAATGGTGGGGTAATTTCACGATTTTAGTTCACCCTCACTCTATGCCCCTTTACAATGCAGATATTTCTGTCAAAGAAAATCTGTCGTGTGGGTGTTATAATTGACAGTGTGGTCGAGTGTATTTTCACAAAAACAGAATTTTAATCAATAACAAAAGCTTTGCCAAGCGAAGAAATCACTTAATTTTCCTATTGCAAAATGTCAATATATTGCTTATAATATAAAAAAATTGCTTGACATTTGTTACCATATATGATATTATAGTAAATGTTGCAACAATTTAATACTAACATCAGCTGAAAATCAACAAATTCAAATTTCAAATCTTAACAACACACTAAAAAGGAGAATTACAATGTTCAAAAAAATTTTATCAGGCGTATTAGCCGCTATGTTGGTAGTAGGTACTATGATGTGTACAGGATGTGACGACGACACCAAGATAAATTACACATACAAAACCACAAAAACGGTCTATAATTCAAACAAAAGCACCATAACAGTTAACGGAACCACAACATCAGGTAGTGCGACAGTAAAGTACTTACCGTACGGCAACGAATATTTGTCCGGATACTTATCATCAAATTTAGCCAAATATTCAATCAACAACTCAAAAATTACAATAACACTCAATAATGTTTCATTTGGCAAGTGTAGTGTAACAGGAAAAATCAGTAATACCGGTAAAGAAGTCACATATACAGACGGTCAGAGCCGCAAATGGACATATAAAAGAGTTTAAATCAGCAAAAAACAAACCTAAAAGGAAACAGTCATGAAAAAAATTATTAAAATTTTCAGCATAACAATGCTGGCATTATCAGTAATATTTACTCTCTGCGCCTGCTCACAGCAAACTGTGGAAAGCAACAGTGAAGAAGAGCTTATCTGGAAGGATGTTACCTTTGACAAGACATTCTATCTTGACGGCGATACTTCCAAGCAGCATATTGTTTTCAATCAGGATGGCACAATGACCTTTGAAGGCTTTGACTATGACGCTTATTGTGAAAAAGCATACACGGATATATTCCCCGAACAGGTTTCGTGGCTTGCCGACAAAATGGAAGAGGGCTACGATTATATGTATCACAAAGGCGATGAAATGATCTTTATCAATCTATTTCAGGGTATAGAAGATTTTTCTTTTCTCACTACGATTGCTTATGATCGAGATGTAAACAGCATTGTCTTTGGTGCAGAAACCTACAAAGAAGTATAACAACAAATCCGCACAGCTTATATCCGATAAGCTGTGCGGAGAAATTTATAGAAAGAAAATAAAACATATGTTTAAAATAGAAAATATCAGCAAGGATTTTAAGGACGGTAGCAACGTCTGTCACGCTTTAAAAAATATAAATCTTGATATTCCCTTTGGACAGCTTGTAGCAATTGTCGGAAAATCAGGCAGTGGTAAATCCACACTCTTTAATTTGTTAGGCGGCATAGATACGCCTACCGAAGGCAAAATAACACTGGACGATATTTCTGTATCCGAAATGACGGAAGAACAGCTTTGTGAATACCGAAGCAAAAAGCTGGGCTATATCTTCCAGTCCTTTTATATAGAGGGTACATACACGGTATATCAGAATATTGAGGTTCCTCTTATAATATCAAACATAAGAAAAAAAGACAGAGACAGCAAAATAAGAGCTATTGCTAAAGCGGTGGGACTTGAAGAAAAACTCAACACCCGCTGTTCAAAGCTGTCAGGCGGCGAAAAACAGCGTACAGCAATCGCAAGAGCACTGATAACAGAGCCCTCGGTTATTCTGGCTGACGAGCCCTGCGGAAACCTTGATGAAGCAAACAGAAAAGAAATTATGTCCCTGCTACGCTCCTGTGTACAAGAGGATCGTCTTGTCCTGCTTATAACCCATAGCAATGAGGACGCAATGCTTTGCGACAGAATAATAACACTCTGTGACGGATCGGTGGTAAAAGATGAGATTCTCTGATATACTTGCTTTGTCAAAAAAAGAAGCTTCTCGTATAGCGCTTCCTCTTCTTATAGTTCTTTTGCTGCTTGCCTTTTCTTCCGCTTTCTGTTGCAGCGTTTTTGTGATGGCGGTAAATTTCCGTAATGACTATTACACTTCTCTTGACAAAAGCCATAACAACATTTATAAGTGCAGTTCTATACATCAAGGGTCATACGGCGAAACAATGAATGACCTTTCGCTTTTTGGCTTTGAAAGCGTCAACGCGTCCGCAATAGTGGGCAAAAAATTCACTCTCTACTGCCCTGACTCCGACAAATCAATATGGTATTCCGCAGCCAGCTATGTATATTTTCAGGATATTGATTTCTTACTGTCATCAGAAGAACGTAAAAAGGCGCTTTCCGATAACGGAATAACTGCCGAGGAGCTTTCCACCGAAAAGGATAGTATATGGATAAGCGATTATACTGCCGAGCGTTCTGATATTTCCGAGGGCGATAAAATAGAACTCAACGATTGTGGAAGCAATGTAAAAATTTACTATGTAAAAAAGATATACGAAACCGGAGAAGTTTTGCTTCCGGAATATATAATTCCCTTTCACTCGGCAAGCGATTATATACTACACAATGATATCCCGCTGGTGTTTGAATTAGAGGCAGTATCTCATCATTTCGAGGATTTTGCCGCAGCGGTAGACCGGGCGGCTGCTTTGGGGTATGTCATGGAAGCCGGTGATACCTATCTGCTTGAGGATAACAGCTTTCTTATTATAATTTTTTTATTATGGGTGATGGGCATAATTTTTGCGACCATTTCTGTCGTTGCGATATCAAATATATTCTCGGTATCGGTGGCGTCTCGAAAGGAATTTTTTACGATACTATATCTTCAGGGTATGAGAAGAAGATGGATATTTGCTGTATTTTTTCTACCCTTTGCTGTTACAACAATAATAAGCTGTGCAATAACAAACCTTATAAATATGGTTTTGTTTGACAAGGTGATATCTCTTGCAGGAGAACTGCTTAACTTCAAACTGAATATTACGCTGAAAGAAGGTTTTATCTGCTCAGTGATAATTCTTTGCATTTTTCTTTTGTTGCTTGCTTTCTCACTTCTTTCGCAGTTCAAAAAACTCAGCAGTAAAGAGCTGGCGCATCTTGCAAACGACAACGACAGATAGGAGGCACAAATGAGCTTTGCAAATATAATAAAATTGGCAACACAAAACATCATGGGCTATAAAAAGATGTTTATGCGCATGTTTATCAGCATCACTATAATTTTAGTGCTAAGCTCTTCCGCTATGCATATCATAAGCAGTATGCAAAGCATTATGCAGGACATATCACAAAAAGAATTGTATGCGGCAGCTTTGCATTTTTCAGAGTTTGATCCGATGACAATAAACAGTGATGACCTGCGAAACCGTTTTATCAATCTGTGCAGTAAAACCGATGAAGTTGCTGACATTACTGTAAAGACAAACTATTGGTATTTTGACACAGAACAGCTGTACAGCGATAATGACACATCCATCAACATATCATTTGGTAGCGGCGACATATATAATCTTGAAAAAAGCTCCTATTTCGAACCGGTTGCCATAGACTTAAACTATTCTACATTTCACAGAACTGACGAAAACAGCATCAATAAGGAAAAACCACATCTGACAAGATACCTTTACGGCAGAGAAATTGCCGCAGATAATGAAATAATGATACCGGACAGTTTTTTAAAAGAGCTTGGCATAAACAAGGAAGAAATGGCTTCAATTATAGGAAAAAATATCACCATTACAGATGTAACAGGCGAAATAGTTTTTCTTGATAATATAACTGTTGTGGGTATATACGACTCCAGCTTCGGACATAACGATGAAATCGACAACAGCCTATATATTTCAGATAAATGCGCTGCCGCTTCCAATTGTTATCCATATTTTCGTAAAACGCAAATAACCTTTGGCTCTTTCGAGGGATGTGAAAATGCACAGGATTTGTGCAAAAAAGAAGGCATAAGCCTTTCCGGAAACTTTCAGCAGATCTACCTCTTATGGCTTGAAAAAATCGTAATATTCGGCAGAGAGCTAATGGCTCTTATTCTGCCGCTTATCTATGTTGTTATGCTTTTATCTCTTTTCTCTGCACTGTATTTTTACCATTTGGACGCGATAAAAAGAAATTCGCTTCTGAGGGTTCTTGGTGCTAAAAGAAAGTCGGTCAATCTTATTACCCTGACCGAGCTGCTTGTTATAAGTCTTTTTTCTGCCATAACAGGCTTCGGACTTTCACTTCTTATAAACCTGTTTGTAGCCAATATTGCCGGAAATGTGATTAACAGAGTCTTCCGTGTTGTAAGTACAGAATACTTTACAACATTTGCTGTTACTATTGTAGGCGTATATCTTTTCTGTGTAATTTCGTCGCTTGTGATTACTCACTCAAAGAAGCTGACTGCAAAGGCTATTACAGTAAGAGCAAGATAAACAGATACGTCTAAACCAAAACAAACCACCCAAATCACCAAACCAGCCGCCTGCATTTCTGTAGGCGGCTTTTCCATCCATTCACTTTTAAAACCACGCGATATATGTATATCGAAAATTCATCAATCAGCCGCTATAACGCTATCCTGTACCCGATACGTAACCTTTCCCCCTTTATGCAGTAAGGATATATCCGTACCTTTCCGAACTCTGTAAAACCACATTCCGTAAGATAATTTCCAAAGAAAAACTAAAACGAGGCAGCAACGGCCAAAGCATCTGTTATTACAGGTTCAGATAAAATATATCAAGAAGTTTTTTTATAATAAATCAAAAAAATTTCAAAAAATTTTAAAAAACTACTTGACATTATCACTTTAAAGTGATATAATCCTAAACAAATCGAATATGTTAAAGGCGTCGATGAAGACGGAAGCTATAACGAATTTCACAGAGAGCCGGGGATGGTGCGATCCCGGTAAAGGACTATAGATTTTCCTATCCCTTCTGAGCCGGAAGTCCCAAAGGTTTACACCCAGTAGGCGCTTCCCGTGAATGCTACGTAAGTGCATAGAAGTTGATGGACTTCGAAGAGGTGGCGGATTTTTATCCGCAATTTGAGTGGTACCGCGAGTGAAAATTAAGAAATTACACCCGTCTCAAAGCAAAAAAGCTTTGGGACGGGTTTTTATTTTGCCTCAAAGCACGTAAACATTATATGAAAAAACGAAAGGCGGAATGAAAAATGTTAACTCTTGACAAGGTATTCGATGCACAGACGGTGCTTAAAAGCATCGTCCGTGAAACAAACGTGGTCAGAGCTTACGGTATCGCTCCCCGGTGCGAGCTATACTTAAAGCCTGAAAACCTGCAGATCACAGGCTCTTTCAAGGTGCGTGGCTCTGCATACAAAATTGCAATGCTGACCGAGGAAGAAAAGGAAAAGGGCGTAATCGCCTGCTCAGCAGGAAATCATGCGCAGGGTGTTGCTCTTGCGGCAACCAAGAACGGCATTAAGTCCCTGATATGCCTGCCCGACTCAGCACCCATCTCAAAGGTAGAAGCGACTAAAGGCTTCGGTGCAGAGGTCTGTCTTGTGGAAGGCTGTTACGACGACGCATATCAGAAGGCGCTGGAACTCAGGGACAGCGAAGGCTACACCTTTATCCATCCCTTTGATGATGAAAACGTCATTGCAGGTCAGGGTACTATCGCACTTGAGATCATAAACGATCTTGACAATATCGACGCTATCGTCGTACCGATCGGTGGCGGTGGACTTATTTCGGGAATTGCCTATACGGCAAAGCAGATAAGACCGTCGATAAAAATTTACGGCGTTCAGGTGGGCGGCGCTCCGAGTATGTACAATTCCGTAAAGAACGGAGAGATACAGAGCCTTCCTTCCGTTTCGACTATCGCAGACGGAATTGCGGTAAAGAAGCCGGGCGAAAACACCTACGCCCTTGTAAAGGAATACGTTGACGAAATCGCCCTTGTAAGCGACGACGAAGTGGCAAGTGCAATACTCACCCTTATAGAAAAGCAGAAGATGATAGCGGAGGGCGCGGGAGCCGCCGCAGTTGCTGCCGTTATGTTCGACAAGTTTGATCTTAAGGGCAAGCGTGTGGTTGCGGTGGTATCGGGAGGCAATATCGACGTTACTAGTCTTTCCCGTGTTATAGACAGAGGTCTCAGAAATTCAGGACGTTCAACCTGCCTGCTGATCGAGCTTATAGATAAACCCGGTCAGCTTAAAGAGATCTCCCGTATCATTGCGGATTGCGGAGGTAACGTAACCGGCGTTCATTACGAAAAGGGAAATACCGAAAGCGTAAACGGATGCTATTTAAGAATTGAAATGGAAACAAGAGATTATAACCACGTAAAACTTATCACAAAGTCGCTTCGTAGTGAAGGCTTCAAAATAGTGTGAAAAAAGACATATAAATTCAGAAAGGAATGATATAATGTTACTTTCAGGTTCGGATATACTTGTAAAAACCCTGATTGAACAAGGCTGTGATACTGTTTTCGGTTATCCCGGCGGACAGATATTAAACGTATACGACAGTCTTTATACCCATCAGGAGGAAATAACTCATATCCTGACAGCTCACGAGCAAGGGGCGGCACACGCCGCAGACGGATATGCAAGAACGACGGGCAAGGTCGGAGTGGTAATATCCACTTCAGGTCCGGGCGCTACAAATTTAGTAACGGGAATTGCAACTGCTTATCTTGACTCTATTCCGCTGATTGCTATCTGCGGAAACGTACCTACGACCCAGATAGGCTCTGACAGCTTTCAGGAAATAGATATCACGGGCGTTACTCTTCCTATAACAAAGCATAACTATTTTGTAGGCGACGTAAACGATTTGGCTGATACCATCCGTGAGGCGTTTAAGCTTGCCAAGTCAGGCAGACCGGGTCCCGTGCTTATTGACGTACCGAAGGACGTACAGATCGCAAAATGCGAATATCAGCCCAAAGCTCCCTCTGAAAAGGAAACTCCTTATGCGGCAAAGGATATGCGTATCGAAGAAGCGGCAGAATATATCAACGCTTCAAAAAAGCCATTTATTTATTTTGGTGGTGGTGTGATAACTGCAAATGCACAGGAAGAAATGCTATGTCTTGCGGAAAGGATAGACGCACCTATCGGATGTTCTCTTATGGGACTTTCTGCTATACCTACCGATCATCCGAGATTTTTAGGTATGCAGGGTATGCACGGTCATTACGCTTCTTCAATGTCAATGCATAATGCGGATCTTATCATTTCCCTCGGTGTACGCTTTAACGACCGTGTAACCGGTAACCGTGCAAAATTCGCTACAAAAGCGAAGATAGTTCATATAGACGTGGACGGCTCGGAGCTTTCAAAGACTGTAAACGCCGCCTGCGGATTGAGAGGTGACGTAAAGCTCACACTTCAGAAGTTACTTCCCTTGCTTGACGAAAAAATAAGACCTGAATGGACTGAGCAGATAAACAGATTCAGAAAAGAGGAAACGGAATATCTTGATAACCGTGAAGGCTTAACGCCAAGAAAAGCAATACTTACCCTCAATAAATATCTTGGTGAAAACACGGCGGTATGTACCGACGTCGGACAGCATCAGATGTGGTCGGCACAGAACCTTAACTTTAAAGCTCCCCGCAGATTTGTTTCAAGCGGTGGACTCGGTACTATGGGCTTCGGTCTTGGTGCGGCTATAGGTGCAGCATACGGTACAAAGGAAAGGAGCGTACTCGTTACAGGCGACGGAAGCTTTGGTATGTGCCTTAACGAGCTTGCTACCGTTACCACCTACAATATCCCCGTAGTAATACTCATTATGAACAACGGCGTTTTAGGTATGGTAAGACAGTGGCAGACGCTTTTCTACGACAAGCATTATTCAAACAGCGTACTGAACAGAAGCACCGACTTCCCTGCTCTGGCAAGAGCCTTCGGTGCAGAGGGTGAAACGGTAACTACACCCCACGAGCTTGACAAGGCACTTTCAAGAGCGTTCAGTCAGAACAGACCTTACGTCATCGACTGCAGGATAGATAAGGATGAATTCGTTCTTCCTATGCTTCCGCCGGGTGGCAGTATGGACGATATTATAACAAAACTGGAGGTGGAAAAGTGAACAGATATACATTAGCGGTACTGGTGAGAAATCAGTTCGGCGTTTTAAACCGACTGACCAGTATGTTCCGCAGAAGACAGTTCAACATAAGCTCTATTACCGCCAGCGAAACGGAGTCCAATGAATATTCCCGTATAACCTTCAGCTTTGACGGAGAGGATGACGGCAAGCAACAGCTTATAAATCAGCTCTATAAACTCCCCGACGTATGCTCTATAAAGGAGCTGACGGGAGAAAATTCTCTGAGCTGTGAGCTGATGCTTATAAAACTCAAAAACGATCCCGACACAAGAAATGAAATCCATTCGGCGGCGGAGGCATTCAAGGCGGAAACGATTGATTATTCCCGTGATTCCATCGTATTAAGGCTCATCGGAAACGGGGCGAAGATGGACGAATTCATATCACTTATGCGTGATTATACGATACTGGAGATCTGCCGTACAGGTACGGCTTCGATAGAAAAAGGCAGTTCCATACTGCGACAGAACTTAAATCTTTAATTTCAGAAAGAGGTAATTATTATGGCAAGAATTTTTTATCAGCAGGATTGTGATCTTACAAAGCTCAGCGGCAAGACCGTTGCAATCATCGGCTACGGCTCACAGGGCCACGCTCACGCCCTCAATTTAAAGGAAAGCGGCGTAGACGTTGTAGTAGGTCTTTACGAGGGTTCAAAGAGCTGGGCAAAGGCAGAGGCTCAGGGACTTAAGGTTATGACAGCGGCAGAAGCGGCAAAGACAGCCGATATCGTTATGATACTCATCAACGATGAAAAGCAGGCCGATCTCTACAAGGAAAGCATCGAGCCCGGTCTTACCGCAGGCAAGACTCTTGCTTTTGCTCACGGCTTTAACATCCACTATGGCTGCATCAAGCCTCCCAAGGACATAAACGTAATTATGATCGCTCCCAAAGGCCCCGGCCATACGGTACGTAGCGAATATCAGGCAGGAAAGGGCGTTCCCTGTCTTATCGCAGTAGAGCAGGACGCTACCGGCGACGCACTTGAAATCGGTCTTGCTTACGCTCTCGGTATCGGTGGTGCAAGAGCAGGCGTACTTGAAACCGATTTCCGCACCGAAACGGAAACCGATCTTTTCGGCGAGCAGGCGGTACTCTGCGGCGGCGTTTCCGCTTTAATGCAGGCAGGTTATGAAACTCTTGTTGAAGCAGGCTACGATCCGAGAAATGCATATTTTGAATGCATCCACGAAATGAAGCTTATCGTTGATCTTATCTATCAGAGCGGTTTTGCAGGTATGCGTTATTCCGTTTCCAATACAGCAGAATACGGCGACTATATCACAGGTCCTAAAATCATCACAGAGGAAACCAAAAAGGCTATGAAGCAGGTGCTGAAAAATATTCAGGACGGCTCATTCGCCAAGGAATTTTTAAGCGAAATGCGCGAAGGTAAGCAAGCAAACTTCAACGCTATGAGAAAGGCGGCAAGCGAGCATCCTTCCGAGGTAGTAGGCGCTGATATCCGCAAGCTTTACAGCTGGAGCGATGAGGATAAGCTTATCAACAATTAAGGAGAATTTTTATGTCAAAGGAAAACGTAGTTGACGGAGTACATAATGCACCGCACAGAAGTCTGTTCCACGCCCTCGGTCTTACCGAGGAGGAGCAGAAAAGACCTCTTATCGGTATAGTAAGCTCCTATAATGAAATAGTACCCGGTCATATGAATATTGATAAGATAGTAAACGCCGTAAAGCTCGGCGTTGCTATGGCAGGCGGTACGCCCATAGTATTTCCTGCAATCGCAGTATGCGACGGTATAGCTATGGGACATACGGGAATGAAATATTCCCTTGTCACCCGTGACCTCATTGCCGATTCTACAGAGGCTATGGCAAAGGCTCACGGCTTTGACGGACTTGTTATGGTGCCTAACTGTGATAAGAACGTGCCGGGACTTTTAATGGCGGCGGCAAGAGTGAACGTTCCTACAGTCTTTGTCAGCGGAGGACCTATGCTTGCAGGCAGAGTAGACGGAAAGAAAACCAGCCTTTCAAGTATGTTTGAGGCTGTCGGAGCATATAACGCAGGTAAAATGGACGATGCAAAGCTTTATGAATACGAATGCAAGACCTGTCCCACCTGCGGCTCCTGTTCGGGTATGTATACCGCAAATTCAATGAACTGCCTTACCGAAGCTCTTGGTATGGGACTCCGTGGCAACGGCACCATACCTGCCGTATATTCTGCAAGAATCGAACTTGCAAAGCACGCAGGTATGGCAGTAATGGATATGGTCAAAAAGAATATCCGTCCCCGTGATATAATGACTGAAAAGGCGCTTATAAATGCTCTTACCGTTGATATGGCTCTCGGCTGTTCCACAAACAGTATGCTCCATCTCCCTGCAATTGCCCACGAATGCGGTATTGAGCTGAATCTCGATATTGCGAATGATATCAGCAAGAAAACTCCTAATCTCTGTCATCTTGCACCCGCAGGTAGGACCTATATGGAGGACCTTGACGAAGCAGGCGGAGTTTACGCAGTTATGAATGAGCTTAACAAAAAGGGATTATTAAATACCGACTGCATGACTGTAACCGGAAAAACCGTAGGCGAAAATATAGAGGGCTGTGTAAATCTTGATACCAATGTTATCAGACCGATTGAAAACCCCTATAGCGAAACGGGTGGTATTGCGGTGCTTAAGGGTAATCTTGCTCCTGAAGGAAGCGTAGTAAAGCGTTCTGCCGTACTTCCCGAAATGCTCGTTCACGAAGGACCTGCAAGGGTATTTGACTCTGAAGAAGAAGCACAGGCGGCAATCAACGCAGGAAAAATAACGGCAGGGGACGTTGTAGTTATCCGCTACGAAGGGCCTAAGGGAGGTCCCGGTATGAGAGAGATGCTGAATCCCACCTCTGCAATTATGGGTATGGGACTTGGCAACAGCGTAGCGCTTATCACAGACGGTCGCTTCAGCGGTGCGACAAGAGGTGCTTGCGTAGGACATATAACACCTGAAGCCGCTTCGGGCGGTATGATAGGCGTTGTAGAAGAAGGCGATATCATCAGCATAAATATCCCTGAAAATACTATCGAGCTTAAGGTAGACGAGGCGATTCTTTCTGAAAGAATGAAGAATTTTACACCTAAGAAAAAAGAGCTTTCAGGCTATCTCAAACGCTATGCGGCTCTGGTTTCGGGCGGAGCGTCGGGTGCGATACTTAACTGAATGGATTAAAAGCCGTCTGCATCTGCAGACGGCTTCCTACTTTTATTTTACTCATATTTATACGAGCTGAAAGGCAACTACCCCGATAACGCATATGATACCGCCTATAAAGTTCAGCTTTGAGCATCTTTCTTTACGGATGAGTCCTATAAAGAACAATACTACAAGAATCATCGGCTGGATAAAGGAATAGCTTGCAAGACTTATTGCAATTACCGCATTTTCAAGTAACATTCCTATCGTATTCGGGATACGTGCAAGAACTACCTTTAATGCGCCCTGCTTATTCTTTTTCACTATCTCTGCAGGCTTTACAAAAAACAGCATTAATAGTGCGATTAGTATAAGGGCAGGCAGTAACTGAACCGTCGGAGCTATATAAGGAGTAAACGCCTTTATTATAAGTCCGTAGCCATACTTTGCCGCAAGATACAGAATAAGAGGAACAGCAATTTTTTTGTAGTCCGTTTTGCTTTCCTTGCCTGATTTTGCAATGAATATAAGTCCTGTAACTGTCAGAGCTATACAGAGTAGTTTCAGTATACGCATATCCGCACCGTAAAAGACATCAGTTATATAGGATACGAAAAGCGTTATACCGAGCCACGCCTTAAGCTCAAAGGCTGATAACTGTTTAAGTACAAGTGCACTCATCTGAAATTCAGCTAACTTGCATAGTGCGATAAGAAGTATCGCTAAAAAGCTTTGCCAGGTGAAAGAAAAATACAGCTTCTGAAAAGGCAGAGTCAGTGCAAGGAATACCGACATTGAAAAGCACATCAGGAATGTAAATTCATTACCTGTAAACTTTGCCTTTGATACTGCATATTTATCACTTAGTGAGCTTATGGTGTAACAGGTCGTCACTCCAAGCATCATAAGTATAGCTTCTACTACCATCTTACCCTCCACCGCTCACGGAGCTTATCTATACTCTCGCCGTGAGCGGCTATTATTTTTTTGAGCAGCTCTCATTCTCACGAAGCTCGTTCAAATGCTTTTCAAAAAGCTCTTCAGCCGTGGGTATTTCTGCCCAGTCGTTTGTCCAGGAAGAAAGATAAGCCGCATTAGAGATAGAAAGAGAGTTAAGTCCCTCTCTGCCGTCTGCAATCATGGGAGTACCGTTAAGGATAGACTGTGCGAAGGCTTCAAGTACCTCGGGATGTCCCTCTGGTTCGGGAGCGGTAAACTCTTCATAGGTATTAGAAGGAGTAGCAAAGCCTTCCTTTGACGTAAAGCAGAATTCACGTTCAGGGACATCCAGCTTCCACCAGCAGAGCTTACCGTGTTCTACAACGATCTTACCCTTATCGCCTGTGATCTCAAGACGGTTTGTTCCGCAAGCGTCACCGGTTGTTGTAATAAAGGTTGCGGTTGCACCGTTTTCGTATTCACCAAAAATAGTTACGTCGTCTTCAACCTTGATATTATGATACTTTCCGAATTCGCAGAAAGCTCTTACACGCTTTGGCATACCGAATATCCACTGCCATAAGTCGAGGTTGTGAGGTGCCTGATTAAGCAGTACGCCGCCGCCCTCGCCATTCCAGGTCGCTCTCCAGCTTCCTGAATCATAATAAGCCTGAGTACGATACCAGTTTGTGATTATCCAAACCATTCTTTTAAGCTCACCAAGCTGACCGCTCTGAACAATTTCACGTGCCTTTGCAAACATAGGGTTTGTACGCTGATTGAACATAATACCAAACTTTACGCCTGCCTTATCAGCCGCCTCATTCATCTCTCTTACCTGTCTTGCATAAACGCCTGCAGGCTTTTCAGTAAGTACGTTGATATTTCTTTTAAAACATTCCTTTGCAACAGTGGGATGGTCGTAATGGGGTACTGCTATAAGCACCGCATCAACAAGACCGCTGTCCAGCATTTCTATATAGTCTGTAAAGCAGGCTACTTCGGGATGTTCCTTTGCCTTTTCCATCTTTTCAGGAACAATATCACATACTGCGGTTATCTCTACAGAGGGGCATTTGCCACCGAAAACGTTGTAAAAATGTCCGCTACCCATATTGCCAAGTCCTACGATACCAAGTTTTATCTTATTCATAATATTCTCTCCTTATATAAGTTCCTTAAGTGCATTTACTGCGGCGTCAAATGCCGCACGGGATGAAGGGTAGCAATAACCCATCTTAGTTTTTTCGTCTGCTTCAAGCTTATCAAAGCCGTCAAATACCGAGAGGTGAGGCTCTAAGGTCAGCACCTCGCCCTTGTACTGTGAAAGAAGATAAGAAAGATTTCCTATTCCCTTTCCTGCAGGTACGACTGAGCCGTCCGCCATAGCGTCCTTTACGTGCATATATTCCACATAGGGTGAAAGCATCTCCCACGCCTTAATCGTATCCTGTCCGCACTGAATAAAGTTTGCAGGGTCGAATACCGCCTTTAACTGCGGAAACTCTCTGTGTATCTCCGCACATCGTACTGCCATATCGCCGTAGATACCCTTTTCATTTTCGTGACAGAGAATTACGTCGCTGTTTTTAGCGGCACCAATAAAGCAACCGAGTCTTCTGAACACTTCTTCTTTATACTTTTCCTGTTCACCTGACGGAACGTAGAAGCTGAACATTCTGATGTGCTTTGTACCGAGGATATCCGCAAGCTCAAGCCCTCTTCTGAAGGATTCAAGATGCTCTTCAAAGCCTTCTCCCATACCCGTTTTGCCGTAGGGTGAGCCAAGTGACCATACACCAAGCCCTGCATCATCAAGCTGTTTTCTGACTTCCTTTGCTTTTTGGGGGGTGATTTCAGAAATATTCTGTCCGTCAACGCCTCTTATTTCAAGAAAGCTGACACCGTTTTCAGTCATAGCTTTTATCTGATGTGATATTCTGCCGTCTGCCTCATCGGCAAATGCTGCAAGCTTAAAACCCATTATGAGTACCTCCGTTTGATTTGTTACACTTATTGTATCACGACTATTTTGTAATTTCCATTGTCTTTTAAGGATAAAACATTGCAAATTAACGCATTATATGTTACAATACAGAAAAGAGGTGATATTATGCTGAACGAATACAGCTTCGGGGATATTTATATTCGTCACGCCATAGACGATGAGCCTGACGAAAAGAATTTTACAATGCATATTCACGACCGATGCGAAATATATTTCTTTATTTCAGGCGACGTGGAGTATCTTGTAGAGGGTTCTAAATATCCGCTTGACGAAAAAAGCCTTATGATAATCAGACCTGCTGAAGCTCACGCACCGAAAATAAACGGTAAAAGCACTTATGAACGTTACGCAGTAAACTTTCCGCCGGACCTTGTAAAAAGCATTGATCCGGAGCTTAGGCTATTAACTCCCTTTACTGCAAGAGAACTTGGCAGTGACAATATGTTTTCAGAAACCGAATTTGACGCAAAGCTTGTAAATAAACTATTTTCAGAAATGTGTTGTGCTAATGATGACTATACCAAAAGACTCGCTATAAATACTCATCTTATAACTCTGCTTGATATAATTAACCGTGCCTGGAACGACAAGAAAAAGTCAAAGCGTAAAAAGCAGAATACAGCAGAACGCATCGTTATGTACGTCAATGAGCATCTTACTGAGGATATTTCAGTTTCCGCGTTAGCAGAGCATTTTTATCTCAGCACGTCTCAGTTCAACCGTATATTCAGGCAGGCTACAGGTGCAGCCCCCTGGGAATATATAACGAAAAAACGCCTTACCAGTGCAAAGGATATGATTAAAAATGGTATATCTGCCCAAGAAACGGCAGAAAACTGCGGCTTTAAGGATTATTCGGTATTTTACAGAGCTTACGTAAAGCAGTTTGGGAAAGCGCCGAAACACAATCAGGCAAATCAGTATATAGCACCCACTTAATTGACTTTTATTTACTTTTGTTGTATAATTTTCTTATATCTAAATTCTTACACAAACGCAGAAATCAGACCCTCTTTATATACTGAATTTTACTATTAAGGAGAACAGAATGGGACAGCTGATAAACGTAAGCCTTATAATTTTAGGCACGATAGCGATAATGACGGGTGTTTCCTTTTTCATAAGAGAGAAAAAGGCGGGTATAATCCGTAATTATTTTCTTATATCGGGATTCTGCACGTCAATGTGGTGTTACAGCTTCGGACTCATGGGAATGTTCACCGATGAAACGATACTGTTCCTGACAAGAGGTGCAGGAATCGTAGCGATTGACGGTTATCTGCTTTGCCTGATGATACTGATTGCAAAACTGATACATTTCAATAAAATCGCTACGAGGTGCTTTACGATAGTTTATTCTATACTTGCTATCGGGGATATTGTTCTGTTTTCGTCCAACGAGTATGTGCACTTTACAGTACTGGACGGACGTACCACGTTCACAAATGATCCGTGGTTTGGTAGTATGTATCATTATACCTTCCTTGCTATTGCGGTGCTTATGCTGTTTGTTGTCGGTTTTACCTGGCTGTTCAGCCGAAAGACCACCCAGAACAGAAAAATAGTACTTATAATGGTCTGTGCACATCTTTTTCTGATGGTATCCACAGCACCTGACACCTTCTTCCCGACACTTGGCATTCCCTATTTTCCGTCAACCTGCTATGGCGTAATGGTATCATATCTTATCACCTGGTACAACTGCGTACATAACAATGCTCTTAACATTACTCTGCAGAACGTCAGCGACTACATATATCAGGGAACAAACGTAAATATCCTCGTTTTTGATATTACTAAAAAATTCTATATGGGAAATGACTGTGCAAATCAGTTCTTTGATATAAAAGAAGGTTCTGATATCGGATTATACGATTTGTTTGATATATCAAAGGAAGATGCTGATAAATTCCTTGATGAAGTCATTGCAGGAAGACAAAACGAAATAAAGCTCCGTTCCATAAACGGTGACAGAAGCTGTACTCTTCAGTTTACTGTAGGCAAAAACAAAAAGAATCACGCATACTGTATAATCGTCTTTGTATACGATCTTACAAAGGAAGAAGAAATGCTCGAGAGTCTGAAAAAGGCAAACGACGCAAAGAGTGACTTCCTCTCCAATATGTCGCATGAGATCAGAACTCCTATCAATGCCATTATCGGTATGAATGAGATGGTACTGAGAGAATCCACAAACGAAAACGTACTTGATTATGCAAGCACTATTCGCTCTTCCTCCCAGTCGCTTCTGTCTATCATAAACGACGTACTGGATATCTCTAAAATCGAATCAGGAAAAATGGAGATCGTCGAATCCAACTATGAGCTGTCCTCTATGATAGTCGACTGCTATAACATGATTATCGACCGTGTAAGGAGCAAGGGACTTTCCTTCCATGTGGAATGTAACGAGCGGATACCCGGCTCTCTTCGCGGCGACATTGCCCACATCCGTCAGGTAATTTTAAACCTGCTGACAAATGCCGTAAAATATACTGAAAAGGGCGATGTTCATTTCATTATAGACGGCGAAGTAAAACAGGAACAGCTGATGTTTAAGGTTACTGTCAAGGACTCAGGCATAGGTATTGCTAAAGAAAATCTTGATAAGCTGTTCGGCAAATTTGAAAGATTTGATTTACACAAAAACCGTAATATCGAAGGTACAGGCTTAGGTCTTAATATTGTAAAGAGCTTTGTAAATCTGATGGATGGCACTATATCCGTAGAAAGTGAATACGGAAAGGGCTCTGCCTTTACCGTATGCATTCCTCAGAAAATTGTAAGCGAAACACCCGTTGGAAAGATTGATTTTGATACTATAGCAACAAGCGGAAAAAGTTATAAGCACGAATGTGATTATACCGCACCTGACGCTAAGATATTGGTTGTTGACGATGTGGCTGTAAACCTTAACGTATTTGTAAATCTTATAAAGAATTTCAATATGCAGGTAGATACCGCTCTCAGCGGTCAGGAAGCACTTGAAATCACCGCAAAGAAAAAATACGACATCATATTTATGGACCATATGATGCCCGTAATGGACGGTATCGAAACCTTAGGTCATATAAAGGGCGACAAAACAAATCCAAATAACAATACGACAGTTGTTATGCTTACCGCCAATGCTCTTATCGGTATGAAAGAAATGTATCTTAAAAAAGGATTTACAGACTATCTGTCAAAGCCTATAGTGCCCGATAAATTAGAAGCTCTTATTAAACAGTATCTGCCTGATGAAAAGATGATACCCGTTACAAGAGAGCAAGATAAATCCGACAAGGCGGATGATGAGTCTGATTCTTTCAAAAAGCTGTCACCCCCGTTACAGAAGCTGAAGACTCTGATACCCGATGTGAATACAGATATGGGCATTATGTACTGTTGTCAGAGTGAAAGCGTATATATCGAATTTCTTCAGGAGTTTCTCTTTGGCAAGAAGTATGAGCCTATAGAAGACGCATACAAGGATAATAATATAAAGCAGTACGAAATAGAAGTACATACACTTAAAGGCTCCGCAAAAATGCTTGGCTTTGATAAGCTTTCAAAACTTGCCGAAAAGCTGCAGTTTGCGGCAAAGGATAACGATATGGATACTATAAACAGTACCCACGACAAAATGATAACTTTATATAAGGATATTATTTCTGCCCTTGAACAGATATTTTAAATAAAATTAAATTCTCTGTCACATAATATATTCTGAAAAGGAGAACTGCAATGAATTTTATTACCGAAGAAAACAGAATTATCTGTATGGAAGAAGAAAAGCCGGTAGGAGAAGTCTGCTTTCCCGAAACCGAAAAGGGCGTTTATGATATAAACCACACCTTTGTTGACAGCTGTATGCAGGGTAAAGGCATTGCCGCTCAGCTTGTGGCTCTTGCCATTGAAGAGATAAAAAGAAAGGGCGGAAAAGTTACCGCCAGCTGTTCTTATGCTAAAAGGTATATGGAGAAGAATAATATAAGATAAAAGGAAAACGGCAGGATGATCCTGCCGTTTATTTATTTACTTTTTCTGTCCAAAGCCTGCAAAGAATTCATAATCATCAGCAAAATAGGGTTTGCCGTTTTCGTCATATATCGCTAAGATATCTTCGGGCATTTCTATTTCAAAAATACCGCTTTCTCCCTTTTTAAGATTTATTCTCTTAAAGCCGCAAAGCCAAGGACGTAAGGGGGCATTCTTATCCTTTGAGCTTACGTAAAGCTCTATAACCTCGTCGCTGTCATAATTACCTACGTTTTCTGCCTTTACCCTTACCACTCTTCCCTTTTCCGTCTTTTCTACAGAAATAAGCTCTGACGTAAACTTTGAATAGGTAAGACCGAAGCCAAAGGGATAAAGCACGTTGCTGTCATCTTCAAGATACTTATAGGTGCGGTTTTTCATGCTGTAATCGGTGAATTCGGGGAGTGCGTCCGTATCCTTGTAGAAGGTTACGGGGAGCTTTCCTGAGGGAGAAACGTCACCGAAAAGAATATTTGCAAGAGCAGTACCGCCGTGAGGACCTGAATACCATGCACATATAAGCGCATTTTCTCTTTCGTCTCCCGTTACTACTGAGCTACCGGCGGAAATTACCACGACCGTGGGCTTTCCTGTATCAAGTACTGTCTTTATGAGTCTGCGCTGGCTTTCGGGAAGCAGAAGACTTGTCTTATCGCCTGATGCATATTCATTGCCCTGGTCTCCTTCTTCACCTTCGATATGCTCGTCAAGACCTACGCAAAGAACTACTGCGTCGCTGTTTTCTGCAGTAATTATCGCCTCGGAAACTCTGTCATCGGGCTGTGCCAGTCCCTCACATCTGTCCTTCATAATGTGACAGCCTTCGCTGTAAAGTACCCTGATATCATCACCACACTTATTCTTTATACCCTGTAAGAAAGTTGTGTAGCCCGATGCAGTACCATAATAGTTACCCTTTAAGCTATCCACATTATCAGCACTGCAACCGATAACCGCAAGAGTCTTTATCTTATCCTTATTTAAAGGCAGTATTCCATCGTTTTTAAGCAGTACCATTGACTTTTCTGCCGCCTTTAAGGAAACCTCGTTGTGCTCCTTGCAGTCAATTACTGTGTAGGGGATTTCGTCAAGCTCCGTCTTATCAAACATACCGAGAGCAATGCGTATCTCAAAGAGCTTTGTGACGCTTCTGTCTATATCTTCTATAGTAACAAGACCTTCATTGTACGCCTGAAGAACGTAGGCGTAAGAACAGCCGCAATTTACGTCACAGCCTGTTTTAAGAGCAAGAGCAGCGGACTCTACAAAGTTTGAGGTCACCTTATGATGCATATGAAAATCCTGAATTGCCCAGCAGTCAGAAACGAAATATCCGTCATAACCCCACTGATTTTTCAGTATATCCATAAGCTTTCTGCTTGCACAGGCAGGCTCGCCCATAACTCTGTTGTACGCTCCCATAACGCCTGATACATCGCTTTCAACCAGTTTTTTAAAGGCGTAGAGGTAGGTTTCAAAAAGCTCCTTTTCTGAACATACCGCATCGAATTCGTGTCTTAAATTTTCAGGTCCGCTGTGTACTGCAAAATGTTTTGCACAAGCAGAGGCGGTCATATATTCACCGTCCCCCTGAAGCCCTTTTACGTAAGCACTGCCAAGTACGGAGGTAAGATAAGGGTCTTCACCGTAGGTTTCGTGACCTCTGCCCCATCTGGGATCACGGAATATATTTATATTGGGTGACCAGATAGTGAGTCCCTTATAAATATCTCTGTCGCCCTTTTTACTGCTTGCGTTATACTTTGCTCTTGCTTCTGTGCCAATTATCTCAGCCATACGCTTTGTCAGCTCTTCATCAAAGGTTGCCGCTATAGCGATAGCCTGAGGGAACATAGTTGCCGTACCTGCTCGGGCGAGTCCGTGGAGTCCCTCATTCCACCAGTTATAAGCGGGTATATCCAGTCTTTCTATTGAAGGGGAATCATAACGGAGCTGACTGCATTTTTCTTCCACAGTCATTTCTGATACTAATTTTTTTGCTCTTTCTTTTACCTTTTCGTTTATCATATACCTTCTCCTTTTCCGAGAAAAATTCATATATTCAGCATACCACATACCAAGAGTTAAATCAAGAAGAAAATGCACTTATTGAAAAAATTTTTCGTTTATGTTATCATATAATCATAAAAGCAAAAAGGGGTGCTGATATGCCATTTAAAATAGTCAGAAACGATATCACAAAAATGCAGGTGGATGCTATAGTAAACGCCGCTAACAATCAGCTTAAAGACGGTGGCGGAGTATGTGGTGCTATTCATAAGGCGGCAGGCAAGGAGTTACTTGCCGAGTGTCTTACTCTTGGCGGCTGTGATACGGGTGACGCTAAAATTACAAAGGGGTATAACCTGCCCTCAGAATACGTAATACACACAGTAGGCCCTGTATGGCAGGGCGGAAATAACAACGAAAAAGAATTGCTTGCTTCCTGCTACAGAAAGTCTCTTATTCTTGCAAAAGAGAACGGCTGTGAAAGTATCGCCTTTCCCCTGATATCGGCAGGCATTTACGGTTATCCCAAAGACAAGGCTATGGGAGTCGCTGTTGATACGATAAGCGAATTTCTTATGGATAACGAAATGGACGTATACATGGTGGTTTTTGACAAGGCTTCCTTTTCAATAAGCGAAAAGCTTTTCTCTGATATCAAGCAGTACATCGATGATAACTATGCTGAAGAGCATCAGGACAGAAGACGGATGTTCGCAAGCGTAAAGACTTCGCTTTTTAAAGCTCCTGCAAACGAAGATATGTGCATGGGAACCTGTGACAGTATCTCTCTTGACGACAGGATAAAAGAACTGGACGAGAGCTTTTCTCAGATGCTGTTACGCAAAATAGATGAAAAGGGCATCAAGGATTCTGAATGTTATAAAAAAGCAAACGTGGACAGAAAGCTGTTTTCTAAAATCCGTAACGACGTGCATTACAAACCGAGCAAGCCTACCGCCATTGCCTTTGCAATAGCCTTAGAACTTTCTCTTGATGATACCAACGAGCTGCTGAAAAAGGCAGGCTTTGCCCTGTCTCGCAGTAATAAATTCGACGTGATAATAGAATATTTTATCGAAAAGGGCAACTATGATATTTTTGAAATAAACGAAGCGTTATTCGCCTTTGACCAGAGTCTGCTGGGCGGATAAAAAATGTCGCATTGAAAGCGACCATTTAAAACTTAATATCCGTTATAATGTGATTGTAAGGAAAACTTACAGTCACATTTTTATTAATCGGAGGAATTTATTATGGGAAACAAAATTACAGAATTAGTATTCATTTTAGACAGAAGCGGTTCAATGTCAGGATTGGAGAAGGACACTATCGGCGGCTTTAATTCTATGATCGAAAAGCAGAAAAAGGAGGAAGGCGATTGCTACGTATCCACCCTGCTTTTTGATGACAAGTGCGAGGTTTTACACGACAGAATAAAGCTTTGCGACATACCTCAGATGACAGAGGATGATTATTTCGTAAGAGGCTCTACTGCTCTGCTTGACGCCGTAGGCGGAGCAATAAAGCACATCGGCAACATCCATAAGTATGCAAGAAAAGAAGACGTACCTGAAAAAACACTTTTCGTCATAACAACTGACGGTATGGAAAATGCAAGCCATAAATATTCAGCCGAAAGAATAAAAAGTATGATAAAGCGTCAGCAGGAAAAATACGGCTGGGAATTTATCTTCATCGGTGCAAATATCGACGCAGTAACCACTGCCCAAAATTACGGCATCGCCCCCGAAAGAGCGGTAAATTACAGAGCAGACAGCAAGGGTACAAACGCTCTTTTCAGCTCCGTTGCTAAGGCTGTGGGTGCAGTTCGATGCGGAAGAGCTTTAAGCGACGAATGGAGAGAGGATATTGATGAAGATTATGAGAGAAGATAAGCGTTGACTCCTGTCAGTATCACGGCTTATAGCAATAGCGACTTTCTGCCACACGGCAGGAAGTCGCTATATGTTAAATCTCTAAATTGTCTTTGTTAAAAATAAATATCTTCTTTTTCTTTTCCTTTGCGTATTTCAGTATAAAGCTGTCGTCCGACTCCTTACCAAAATAAAGCAGAGCATCACTTTTATCTATCATATATTCGTCAGCCTCTTCATAGCATCCGTCAAAATAACGGGCATTAAGCACTTTTGCGTCCGCTGATTTCTGATGTACGGTATAATACATTTCTCTTTGTTCTTCAGGCCACTTTGTAGTCTGCTCTTCAAACGGAATAACCACCATAAGCTCTACAGAGCTATAAAAATTTATTGCGGTGACAACCGCACCCGCCCATAAGGGAATGCCTATCTCAGTATTTGAATAAAAAACATCGTATCCGCTTGTACATAACTTCCATACGTTGTTTCTGACAGCTGCTCTTATTGATGAAAGCGGTTCTTCGTGTTCATTAAGACAACCCGTAGTAAATTCTGAACCGTTGCTGGCAATAGTACAAATCATAATTTTCTCCCTTTCAGAGCTGTGACATATTTTATAACATATTTTTATACCAACTCGCAATATATAATTTATGTTAGAAAGCAAATTCCCGTAAATTACAACGAAAGGTTGGTACTGAATAATGAGCGAAAAGCTTAAACTTACAAAAGAAGCGGTTTAAAAGGTGACGACGGCTACAAGGTGTTTTCTGTACGTATAAAAGACAGTACGGTAGAACAGCTTGAATATATATGCAAAAGAACGAACCGCTCACGAAATGAAATAATCGGTATAATGCTCCGGTACGGAATAGATAACCGCATTATAGAGGAATATTCACACACCGACGAATACCGTCGGTGTATTTTTATTTTATTCAAGCGAAACGTTTCTGAGCTTGTCCGTTTCAAAATTAAAGATAGCAGTTTTGATTTCTTCTATCTTAGTTTTCATATCACCCTCAAAGGCATATCCGTCAAGTTGGGCCGAAAGGCTGTCAAGGGCATCTACGTCAAGCGCCTCTGCCGCCTTTTTAATATTATCTATTATTTCATTTACTTTATCCATATCAGCTTTGGCACTAAAAGTTTCTGTATTCGGCTTTACAAGTGCTGATAAAGGCTCATAGAAGGAAAGGTAGCTATCTGCAAAGGCAGGGTGCATTGAAACAATGGTGTCGCTGTCATTTTCAGCCGCTGCCTGTTCAAGCCGCATTGCCATACCGGCAAGAGAGATTATACCGATAAGCAGTGCAGAGCTTTTCATACTATGCACCTTTACACGATAGTTTTTAAGTGTTTCTTCGGTACCCTCGCCCCGGGCTATCATCTGATAATACCCGTTCAGCTCATCAACGTCAGCCTTTATAGCTGAAATGAACATCTTTACAGTACCGAATATAGCCGCGTTGTCGCCTAAGTTGAGGTGGGCAAGCCGCCAGTCTATGCCGCTTATCATCGGCAGTTCTTCTGTTTTCGGAAGAAGTACTTCTTCCTTTTCTGCTTCAACAGGCTTTATGTACTGTGCAGGAAGTAAAGACATTATCTTCTTTTCAAGCGTTGCAGGATTTATAGGCTTTGTAAGCATACTCTTAAAGCCTGCTTTAAGATACATTTCCTTAGCACCCGCCATAGCGTTTGCCGTAAGCATAATGACCGGTGCGTCCTTTGACAGATTGTCGTCCATCGCCTTCATTATTTCAAAGGTATCAAGACCATCCATTTCAGGCATCATATGGTCCATAAATACAATATCGAACTTTGTCTTTTTGATAAGCTCGATACATTCCTTACCACTTGCCGCTTCTGTTATTTTTATCTTCATCGGCTTTAAGAGATTTATAAACACCTTGCGGTTGATTGCGTTATCATCCACCACAAGGATATGTGCATCCGGTGCTGTGTAAGCAGTGACGTATTCCTTATATTCGTGGTTATGTGCACCGGGTTCAAACTTACCGATTGGAGTATTATCTGCCACTCTTTGCTTTATTGTAAAGTAGAATTCTGACCCTTCGCCGTATTCGCTCTTTACCTTAAGCTCTGAGTTCTGCAGTTTTAACAGCGTTGCCGTAATGCTGAGTCCAAGACCTGTACCCTCGATATTTCGGTTTTTTATTTCGTCCATTCGGGCAAACATATCAAAAAGGGTATCCATACTTTCAGATTTTATACCTATACCTGTATCCTTTACGCTGAAGAAGAACATATCTTCGCTTTCTCTTCTTGCGGTAAAGGTAACAGTACCCGTATGGGTGTATTTAACTGCATTCGTAAGCAGGTTAACAAGTACTTGTTTAAGTCTTACGTCATCACCGTAGGCTTCTGACGGAAGATTTTCATCAATATCAAGTACAAGCTCAAGCTGTTTTGTTTCTGCCCTGAATTTTATAAGGTTATAGATATCAGTAAACATTGACGGCATACTGTATCTTACAGAAATTATTTTAAGCTTACTTTCTTCGATTTTCGTAACGTCAAGGATATCGTTTACGATACTTAGCAAAGAATCTGCCGCGGTTTTTGTTTCAAGGGCGTATTCCTTTATATTTTTTTCTTTACTTTCACGCAGTATCGTTTCGTTCATACCCATGATCGCATTGATAGGAGTACGTATCTCGTGAGACATTACCGCAAAGAAAGCAGTTTTACTCTTTGTTGCCGCTCTTGATTCGTCACACTTCTTTTCAACTAAGTTCAGCAGATCGTCGAGACTTCGCTCCTGCTCAGCATACTGTCGGTTTTTATAGACTATCATATCTATCATACCGACGAATACCCAGTTTGCAACGGCGGTGGTAATGATACCGAAATTCATCTCTAATACCGACTGGGGAGAATCAAGGATTATCTGAATGAGTATAACGCATACAAGCTGAAAGACGTAGGAATTGATAGTGTAGAATTTCATCAACCTGCCGTCTATAAAGGTGAAAAGAACTACTGACGTCAGCATCATTGAATAAAGCATTACCTGTGCTGAGTCAAAGGCAAAGCCTACAAAAAGATCGGCTATAATGAATACTATAGACTGAAGCCGCTTATGGAAAATTTCTGACAGCCTTTGCTTTGCTACACCAAAAGCAATTACAAACGCTATAACGGCTGCAAACGCACCGTAGCCTATCATTATAACAGAAGAATATTTGTTAAGGACAAGACCCGTAATAACCGCTGCTACACTTTTTGCAATAAAGAAGATAAGGTTTAAGAAAAAAGCAAATCTGTAGGTCGCTCTCACGGTCTCACCCCCTTGGGTACGACAAAGTGAAGCCCTTGCTTTACCATTACAGCTTTACACTCAGTAACGCCGTGGATAAGCTCGCCATCCTGATTTATAGTAAAGGGTCTGCCGTCAGTACGTTTTATCTCTATAGTTTTAGAAAGGCCGAATTTCATCTTCTTACTCGCTTTTGCGAAATTCTTTTTCTTAAGATTTACAAGAAGTGCCGCCAAAGGAAATCCACGTTTTTTTACGGTTGCAATTCTCGTGATACCAAGACCATCCGTAGAGCAGGCATTATCCGCAAAAAAGATATCTCCGCCCAATACGTGTCCGTTTCCGAAAAAGATCTCGGAAAAATACCCCTCGTGCTTATCGTAGTCCAGCTTTACTTCATACTCTTTAGTTTTTGATACGAATAAGGAATAATATACCGCCATTATGTAAGGGAGCTTATCGCTGATAAATCGCAAGGGGCGATATTGATTCATCTTTGTCTGGCACGCACTGTCAAGACCTGTGGAAAGCGTGTTCAGTGCAACACCGTGATTTGTCTTTATGTAATCTATATCCACTACCTCGCCATTAATAAGCTCGTCTATATTGTGGAATTTCTCTTCGTTATCGCCATATACCTTAAGGTAGTCGTTGGTAAGCCCACAGGGGTAAAAGGCGATCTCCACGTCCGACAGATCATCAAAGCCGTTAAGCATTCGACGCATAGTACCTGAGCCACCGCAACAATAGACGCGTAGCTTTTCACCTTCAAAAACTCTGAGTATTTTTTTTACAAGCTCAGTTTCGTATTTTTCGTATCTTGTATTGAAAACAAAGTACTCAAGATCTTCATACTTGCTGAGCTTTGTACGCAGGTCATCTGCAAAGGTCTGGTGTCCTGCAAAGGGATTTATAATAAAAACATGTATCATTTTTTGTTCCTTGCTTTAAGGCTTATTTTTAAAAATCAGTTCTTATGCAGGGTCTTTTCTATAAGAGCTACCAATTTAGCCTTGCTCGGCGGCTTTAACATATAACCATCAGGCTTTAAGGATAAAAGCTTGGTTACGGTATCAAGGTCAGAGCTGCTTGTGAAGAATATCACGGGGATATTTGCAATAGCAGGATCTTCCTTGAATTTTTTGAACAGCTCACTGCCGTTCTGATAGGGCATCTCATAGTCTAAAAGTATAAGATCAGGCGTCTTTATGGCAAGCTGGTCAAAGGCCTGACTGCCACAGGTCGCTATTGCCACGTTATAGCTTGCTGAAAGCATTTCCTTAACGGTTCTCAGCAACAGAACGTTATCATCTATTGCAAGAATGTTAAAGCGTTTTGGGGTAGGGTTGTTAGCACTTGGTTCCATAATTTGCGATCCTTTCATACGATGATATGTTTAACGTGATCCGAAAATCAGATTAACAAATTTTTAACATACTGATACAGATAATATTGTATCACACTTTTTGTCAAAAATCAACATATATATGTATTAATCAGCACGATTATGACAAGCTTTCCGACATTATCCGATAAGATTTACTTTAATTTTGGAAAAATCAGCTTTCTTTGCTTGATTTTTCACTGTTTTTGTGAGATAATTAAGTATATATGCAGAAAACAAGCGGAGCGTTTCCGACAGATAAAATAATGACAAGAGGTTTACCATGGCAGAATTTCTGAATTTTAAAGGGGACTACAGCGGCCTTACAAACGAAAAAGCCGCTCAGAACCTTGAAATGTACGGTGAAAACAGCTTTACCGAAACCGAGGACAAAAGCTTTAAATCCCGTCATATACTGCTCAACATTACGGTAGTATTACTGTTTTTATCAGGACTTATCGAAATTATCTTTTTGCAGAGCGTAGCAATGGGTATCGCATGCCTTGCAATTGCAATTGCAGGGGCGGTATTGCTTGCGGTTCATTGCAACGGCTGCAACGAAAGGATATCCGCTCTTATTTCAGCGGCAAAGATGAAATACAGAGTGATAAGAGAGGGAAAATTAGAGCTTATCCCCCAGTCGCAGATAGTACCCGATGACGTAATAATCCTTCAGAGCGGCGAAATGGTGCCTGCCGACGCCCATATACTTGAGTGCTTTGATTTTACCTGTGACGAAAGCAGATTTACAGGTAATAAAAAACCAGTAAAGAAAAACGCAGGCGTTGACAACAATTCTTCTGCAGTGCTTAAATCCAGCTGTGTATATGCAGGCGGAAGAGTTCTTTCGGGCAGTGCAGTGGCAAGAGTTGTAGGGACGGGTGAAGACGCTTACCGAATGAGGATAAACGCCGATAAGGCAAAACTTCCCGACCCTGACTATTCTCATTACGAAAAGACCTTAGCAAAACTGAGACTTCCTCTTACCCTTTGTGCGATTGCAATATGCGTTCTTATATTTATAAAAGGTCTTATTTTCTCTGACATTCCCCGTAACATCTTTTTTGACGTCATCTGTGCCACATCGCTTTTTATATGTATGATACCTCCCTATGCAGAACTTTTCGTCCGTATGTATACGGCACATTCAGCAAAGCTTTGCCAGGATAAGGGTGCGGCGATAAAGAATTTAGGTATACTCCAGAAGCTGACGGGACTAACTACGCTCATCATAGATAAGTCAGCGGTGGTAGCACCAAATATGTTAGAGGTAGCAGGTATCTACAGCAAGAGCGACAGTCTTATGACTACCATTACCGTACTTGCCAGCGACAGTGAAGATCCTTCTCTTACAGAGCAGACGTTTATACTTAACGCCGCCCTTTCAGGAGCTGATATATCGGCTCTTAAATCAAATGAGCTTGTGACAAAATACCCTTATAATGAAAACGACCGAATTGGCGGTAATCTTTACAGAATTGACGGAAAATATCTGCTTGCGGTAAAGGGCTCTGTTGATAAGATAATAAGTCTTTGCGATATGGAAGCCGACAGACTCCTGGACATCCAGCAAAGAGCCGCCTCCTTATCAAGAAGAGGTCTTGAGGTCTGGGCAAGTGCATATATCATATATGACAGTAAAAAAGACGTACCCAAAAGTCTTTACAGTGCAAAATACACCTATATGGGTATGGTATCCTTTATAAGTGCAACGAGAGATATGATTCCTCTTGCGGTACAGAGCTGTAAAAAGGCGGGTATAAAGCTTGTTATGACAAGCTCTGACAGTGCGGAGACCGCCGCATCAATGGGTAAGAAGATAGGTCTTAAATGCAGTGGTATGATAACCGGCGACGCTATGCGTGAGGCTAATGCAAAGGGCACTCAGCTTGATTACAGCCACGCCGAGATATTCAGCAATATAACCTCAGAGCAAAAGCTTGAAATAATAGATATACTCCGCGGCAATGGTGAGATTGTGGCGGCAGTCGGCTATACTGACGCAGATTATGAATTAATGCAGAAATGCGACCTCGGCATAACGTCGTTACAGAAGACCACAGGCTGTATTTATGAAGCAAGCGGCCTTGTAACAAGCGAGGATAATTTCCTGCAGATAGTGGATATTGCCAAGGAAGCAAGACAGCTTCACCGCAATATAAAGAAGTGTATAGCCTTTTCACTTAGTACAATGACAGCTTTACTGCTTATAGTTTTATTCGGTGGAATATTCGGAACAATTGCGATAACCCCTGCCTTTGCAGGAATACTTGCAGTATGGACAGTACCTGTATGTGCAATGTGCTATATGGGATGCACCGCAGAAATAAAGACGGATATGTCTCCCTCAGCCTTTATCGGCAGAGGAAAAATGAACAAGCGTTTTCTGTTGCGTTCTCTCATAGATGGAATAGCTATAGGTCTCCTCGGCATTATAATATCGGTAATATGCGGCGGACTTATGACCGCCTCTCAGACTTTGGCGACTCTTTTTGTAACACTCACCTTCAGCTTTGCGTCCCTTTCCCTTGCAAATTCATCAGCAAGAATAAGCCTTGCAAGTCTCTTAAAGCACGGTGCTTTGGACAAAGGCTCAGTCATCACGATAATATTTACCGCTTTTGCATCGGCAGTAATCACTTACCTGCCCTTTATAAACGATGCTTTTGGCTTTGAGATGCCTCATCCCGTGGCACTTATCGCTGCAATTATCACAGGACTTATCCCCGGTGTAGCAAAAGAGATAATAAAGAAAATAGATTAGACAAAAGAAAGGCGTATAATTTATGTTGCAGTATCTGTTAGCCGTAGTTTACGGTATGGTTTTTGGTATAGCAAACGTCATCCCCGGCGTCAGCGGCGGTACGATGCTCGTTGTATTCGGCTGTTACGACAAGGTGTGCGGTGCACTTACCCTGAATATAAAAGAAATAAAGAAAAATCTGGTTTTTCTTATATTCTTCGGAATAGGTGCAGTTATTGGCATAGTAGGCTTTGCATTTATCATAACCTTCTTATTCACTAACTTCCCCGTTCAGACAAATATGTTCTTTATGGGACTTATTATAGGCAGTGTTCCGCTTATAATCCGTAATGCTACGGTAAAGGAAAAATTCAGACCCATCTGCATCCTGCCCTTTGTTATTGGTCTCGCGGCAGTTGTGGGTCTTGCAATTCTCGAAAACAACAGCGGTGCAGACCCTTATCGCTTTGATATGAAAAGCAACGGCATTTCAACTACGATAACGGTTTACAACGACAGCAACAGAGCAATAAACGGTTGGTCGATAGAATTTGAAGACGAGACTATTCAGCTTGATGAAACGATGGAAGGCGATGCAGTAGCGGTATATGATTATTCCACTATCGATAAGATAAAAGGAATTTTCGGTATTAAGCTTCCTGCAAACACTCCAAATATGTTTACAAGCAAAGAAAATGCAGTAATTGAAGCAGGCAAAAGTGCTACCTTTATCTATCACGATGTAATAGAAGCTGATACGTCAAAAATGTCGCTTAACGTCAGCTATGCAATGGACGTAACTTTTTTCCTTACTATGATGGTATCGCTCTTTGTAGCGGCAATAGCAATGATAATCCCCGGTGTATCAGGCTCATTCGTTATGATGACGCTCGGTGTATACTCTACGGTAATAGCCGCAGTAAAGGGCTTTGACTTTGCAATCATAATCCCCTGTGCAATAGGTGCCGTTGCAGGTCTTGTAATAGGTGCAAGACTTATAACCTTCCTTATGAAAAAGTGGAGTCTTATGGTCTATAGCGTAATATTAGGACTTGTGGCAGGATCTATATACGTTATATTCCCCGCAGGCTTCGGCTTTAATTTATCAACTCTTACAGGCTTTGCTACTTTGATCATAGGCGGCGTAATTGCTCTTATAGTAGGTAAGCACACAAAGGTGGAAGCAAAATAAAGCAAGAATCGGGAGGCACAGCCTCCCGAGAAATATATAAAGGAGAAAATTTATGGCACTACCTGATTTTAAAAAGACTCAACAGGATAAAAACGCTGTTCCCCAATGGGCAGAATTTCTTTCTGAAGGCGAATTTATCAGCTATCAGACTACGTATAAAAGCAAGATATACTTTGATCTTTTTGATAAATACATATACCCCTGTGAAGAAACAGGGGATATCAGATATTATGTTTACGATCCTGTAAAGCATGGTGCTGACAAGAATAAGAAATACCCTGTTCTGATGTGGTTACACGGAGCAAGCAACTCTCTTATGGAAGAGGGCTGTATAATGTGCTGTGGCGCTGAACAGTATGCTTCGCCAAAATACCAACAGGAGATGGGAGGAGCATATATCATTGTTCCCCTTGCGAATGAAGAAAGAACTGAAGAAGGCTGGATAAAGGGTACGTGGGATAAGGTCCACAGCAAGCCGATAAAGGCGATTTTCGATAAGGTCTGCAAAGATAACAAGGAAAATATAAGCAAGAAATTTGTTATGGGTGCATCCTCAGGCGGATATTTCACCTGGCAACTTCTTGAGGATCACATCGGATTTTTTGACGGTGCTATCCCGATAGCGTCAGGTTATCTCCCTGCCATTGATAAGATAAAGGAAATAATAAAGGGTGGCACAAAGCTCATTATCGCTCACGGCAGATATGACGAAATGGCGATCTTCGACGAGTGCATAGCACCCTTTGAAAAGGAGCTTAACGAATTACCTGATACAATATGTTTCTTCCCGAAATGGGTATATAATGGTGATGGCGGTGTATCCTCGGTATTCTACGGCTTTGAAATGGGTCAGCACTGTATGATAAACTGGATTCAGAATAATCTGATGTTTGACGACGGCACACCGGCTGATGAAAGGCTTAAAAACGGCGTTACAGGTTGGATAAAGGGTGTTCTTTAACTCAAAACGACTTGCAAATACGTCTTGTATATAAAAAAACGCCGCTTACGGCGTAACAACAATAATTATATAATAACAGCGGGCGAACTCAATTCGTCCCCTACGAAATTCCGTGATATAACACGGTTAGTTGTAGGGGCTCACTGTTTCGTAAGAAACAGTGATGGTCTTTAGACCAACGACTGATGTTCGCCCGCATAAATTATTTTGTTTATAGTTAGTAGCTTTGTTTAGCCTTCTGTAGTATCGTGAACGGTTCTGTTTTCAGCAATGCTTGCCTTTAAAACACGGATCTTCGTTCTGTCGCTGCCTGTTTCGATAAGGACTGTATCTTCCTTAACGCTGAGTACTCTGCCGATGATACCGCCTGTTGTAACGACTTCATCCGCTACTTCAAGGTTGTTGAGCATTTCCTTCATCTTCTTTGAACGCTTCTTCTCAGGTCTTATAATGAGGAAGTAGAAGATAAGGATCATTGCCGCTAAGGGAATAAGCATTGTGAGCATTGCAGCAGGGTTTGCCGCGTCGGGATTCTGTGTTGCTGTTTCAGCAAGAAGATTTAAAATTTCTGTCATTTTTTATGTTTCCTTTCTTATGTCCGGATTTGATATATTTCTTATTATACCCTAATTAAGATATAAATGCAAGACTTTTTTATTTACATCAATACGATGTTTTCGTAACCGAGTTTTTTAAATGCAGCTACCGCACTCTTTATCTGTGCCGACGTGAGCTTTGACGAATTGCTTATGCCTACCGCTATTTCGGTATTGCCGGCAGTTTTCTTGACCTTTGTAAATACGCCTGTTACCGCCTTTGCGATATCCTTGTCAACCTTAAGAGTTTCACTGTCGGATATCTGTAACGACGTACCAAGAGTATTGACGTCAAGAGTAACTACTATACCTGCACCTGTGATACCGTCTTTATTCTTCCAGACCTCTGCGGTGCCCTTGTAATATGCTTTGTTAAGAGTCAGCAGATTTGCCGCGTCTATATTTACGAAGGAATGAGAAGCAGTCGCTGTAGAAGCACACTTATTGATAAGTGCCACAAGCTTTTCTGTTCTCGCACTTTCCTTTAAATAAGCAGGAAGTAAGGAGTAATCGTAGTTACCGAAATTAGGGAAAGTCACATCCTTTAAGATTATACTTTCAAAGCCTGCCTGTGACAGCTCCTTGGTTATCTTTGAAAGATACGTCACAGTAGCTGAAGAATAGGGGGTAGCCCAGGGCTGACCGCCCTTGTCGTAGGCTGCATCAAGCCACTCCCAGTCATCTGACGTTCTGTAGCCTGTGCCGTCAACAAATTTCGGTATCAGATGGTCGTTAAGTGTTGTGATAGACGCAACGGGAGTGATCTGTGCTTCCTTACATATCTTTACTATCTGTGCGGCAGTAAGCTTGCCTGTAACGATAGTTGTGTTATCCTTTATCGTATCAACGGATGATTTGTACAGAAGATGTCCCGTATCATCCTTAAGATAGAAGATCACAGCCTTATATCCGCTGTTTTTTGCGGTTTCAAGATATTTTTTGAGAGCCGCAGAGCTTTGCAGAGCTGAGTCGGGTGCGGTCACTGCATTCGTACCACCAAGAAGCTGAGGCTTATCCTCCGGTTTTTCGGTCGTTACGGGCGGAGTTGTAACCACACTGCTTTCCGTCTGGGAAGTAGTGGTTTCAGGCGGAGTCCATACAGGCTCGCGGGTTGATGAGTTGTCGTTATCTCCTGAGAAGAACTTGATCAGTGGAGGTGCAACTGAATAACCTATAAAAACTAACGCTCCGATAAGGAGAATAATTAAAATTACCTCCAGTACCTTACGTCCGGTGCTTTTTCTTTTTCTGTAGAAATTTTTTCTACGGCGTTTAACCTTTATCCCTTTGTTTTTCATATCTTCATTATCCCTTTTTATTTTTAGTGTGATTTTTGTTTAAGCTATTGCTCCTGTGTTGTAGCCTGTCAGGGCGTAGAATGCGAGTGACATTATTCCGATAAAGACCATCATTATAGGCATACCTCTGAAGGCTTCGGGAATAAGGGGAGAATTGAGTCTTTCGTTTGCTATATGCAGGAAGAATACCGCAATAAAGAAGCCCGCGGAAATTCCCACACCAAACGCAATATATTGTAACAGATCGGTACGGTAAACGGTGTTTAAAAATAACGCTCCAAGTACCGTTGCATTGAATACAGACAGATGTACGTATTTCTTTATACTTCTGAAGAGCTTCGGCAAGAACCTCCAGATGATAAGAAGACTTGCAGTGTATATAACACTAACTATAAGAGTGTAGATGAGCGGCATTATCACGTAGTAATATTCGTAATCGTAAAGCCATGCGTCAAACCAGAAGGTGACGAAACTTGACAGTACCGTTACAAATGTTATGCCGACACCAAGCCCGATTATGCTATCTTTTTTTCTCGAAGCATAAAATGCAACGCTCGTGCCGAGCGCTCTGCTGAAAATTGCATTTTCAACGAACATGGCAAACATTGCGGTGTTTATAAATAATAAAAGCTTATCCATTGGTTTTCCTTTTTCTTTTTTATTGCAGTTGCTTAGGCTCTGATATCGTTTCTTCTTCTATCAGCTTTTCGCTTTGTGCTTTACGAAGAGCTTCAGCTCTTGCAAGCTCTTCATTCTGCTTTATTCTTCTGTTTCTGAGATAGTTGTATAAGGCTCTGAACATACCCGCCATTATTCCTACGAGTATAAATCCGCCGAAGGGGGCTTCAAAGGCTGATATACTTATATCCAGAATTTTGACACCTGCAAAGGTGCCAAAGCAGATGACCTCTCTGAATCCGCCTGTAAGCACACATATAACGCCAAAGCCTATGATAAACATTATTACGTCTATAACCATCTTCTGCTTTGATTCAAGATAGAAGCGGCTCTCTGTCTTTGAGAATATAAGTGCGTTTGCTATAAGAAGCGGCATATAGATACCGATAAGCTGAACGGTAAGTGGGAATATCCTTTCAAGCAGTAACACCGTCGGGATATAATAAACCGAGCCTACCAGAGCATATATAATTACACGGAGCGTGTAAACTATCTTTTTAGGGATAAAGGAGCAGGTGAGTATTGTAAGGAAGGAAATTATCGCAAAAGCAATCGCTATAACAACTCCCTTTTTAAAAGAGGTTGCGGCGATAATAACAGGTGCGTTTACAATACCCGTCATCAGTACGACGTTCTGCTTTGCAAGACCGTCAAGAAGATCTCTTGTAAACTTGAAATCAGTCTTCTGTTTTATTTTCTTCGGCTTTATCTGTTTCGCTGTCGCCATGACTGACCTCCGTTTTCTTTACAGGTTTATTGTTCTTCTTGAAAAGATCCGCTATACTTTCCTTTATTTCGGCAAAACCTAACTTCTTTTTTCTTTTTATCTTTGTAACTTTATTGTCAATGGGGGGCATATTATAATTTACAGGCTGGATTATGATCTCCTGAGTATCTGAAAGAGCAGGAGTCTTGCCGAGCTTTGCGTCCTTTGACATTCGTTCAAAGGAACCTAAATTATTTTTAAGGTAACTGAACATCTGCTTTAATTTATTCTTTATATCAAAGAAGAGCTTATCAAGGTAAAGAGAAAGCACGTTTGTTATAAGCAGAGCGAATACGAATACACCCTCGATGTTTGCACTGTTTCTGAAAATGGTAGCAATGACGCCTAAGGAGATACCGTAAAGCAATCGTCCGCCACCTGTATAGGGCAGAGTCTGAGGGTCGCTGGCAAGAAATATAAATCCGAACAGCACAAAGCCGCTTATAAAACGGAATACCGTTGCATCCACAGAGCCTGTAAGAAGGAAGCTCAGTAACGCCATACTTCCTACTCCGCCAAGGGTTGCACTGAATGAAATGCTTTTACGGAAAAGAAGACATATTCCGCAGACGATAAGAACGAGTATATGAGTAGTACCCATAGGCCCTGCGAAATTGCCCATCAATATATCAAGAGCGGTTAAATTCGGCAAAGCACCGTTTTTGATAAAGCTGCTTTCGATGCTGTTTAAAAGAGGCATTTCGTTTGCACCGAATATTGCAAGCTCTGCATTGTGAGCAGGATACATCAGCACCTGCTGAGGATAGCAGATTATCAAAAATGCAATGGCTACTGCGGCAGGATTGAAGATATAGTTATCCTTGCCGCCGAAAACGTGCTTTACGGTTATTGCAAGCACCGCACCGATCATTACTATATAATATTCTACCGAGGCAGGAAGCATAAGTGCTACCGCCATACCGTAGGCAACGTTGGAAAGGTCCTTGAAGCTGTATTCCTTCTTGGAAAGAAAACAACCTATCATATCGGTAATTGCACAGCACAGTACTGAAAATGCACATACCGCAAGGGCACGTGGTCCGTATATATAGACCGACAGCACCATAACAGCCAGCATCAGAAGTATCTGGTCTGCATAAACGCTACGGGGTTTTCGCAATTTTTTCTTTGCAGCTTCTTTGGTCATCAGAAGCGGTGCTTCGTCGATCTTCCGAAGAAGCTCTTCTCTTGTTGGGCTACTCATATATGGGTGTATGATCCTTTCAGATTATGGCGAAATATCGCCTTATATTGATTTTCCGTTACGGAAATGTATTATTCGAGGTGACAATATGCAGATAGATATGCTTGCAGGAAACACGATCAAGATAACTCTCGGAATAACGGATATGTATAGCTATAATATCCGTTACGAAGATATAGCAGGCCGTTCTGACAATACAAAGCTCACGCTGTCGCGGCTTATTGCCGCTATAAAGGAAAGTGAAAATCTCGATCTGTCGGGAGAAAGACTGCTTGTCGAAGCTTTTCCGAAAAGCGACGGCGGATGTATGCTTTATCTTTCCTGCCTTGGCAGTGCTAATACAGGAAAGCGGAAAATCCCGTCAAAAGCTGAATATATCTTAGCACAAAGCGAATGTCTTAACGATATTATATCCCTTTGCCATCAGCTTTACAAAAAATATAACAGTCTTGAGTCTTCGCTTTACCGTCTTCAGGGAAATTACCGCCTTATAATCAGCGCCTGCTCACTCTCTCCTTTTATAAGGGTTATTGTAAATGAGTTTGCGGAAATCGGCAACTGCAACGATATCATCAGAAGCGAAACTGCCGAGCATTACAGCTTTATCTGCGATAACGCCATAGAAAAGCTGTCTAAGCTTTTCTGAGTCACAGATTATCTGATAAGTTCTGCCGCTTTTCTCATATCCTCTGCCTTGAAAAGATAGGTGCCTGCCACAAGGACGTTTGCCCCTGCTTTTTTTACTATATCTGCGGTATCGGCGTTTATTCCGCCGTCTACCTGTATATCAATTTCTATCCCCTTTTCGTTACAGTAGTCACGGAGTGCTTTTACCTTATCTGCACAGTGAGGGATAAATCCCTGACCGCCGTATCCCGGTTCTACCGTCATAACCAGTATCATATCGCATAAGGGAAGATAGGGGTATACTTTTTCAATGGGAGTGCCGGGCTTTACAGAAAGTCCTGCCTTCATATTATTTGCTCTTATCGCCTTAAGATTTTCTGCGGTATCTCCGTTGCTTTCTATGTGGATAGTCAGCATATCGCTGCCCGCCTTTGCAAAAAGAGGTATCAGCTTTGTGGGGTCCGTTACCATCAGATGTGTATCAAAAAAGATATCGCTTTTATCTCTTATTGCGGCTACGACGTTATTTCCGTAGGTGATATTATCAACGAACACACCGTCCATAACGTCAATATGGAGCCATTCTATACCTGCGTCCTCGCATCTTTTTATTTCTTTTGCAATATTCGAAAGATCGCTTGCTAACATTGATGCTGAAAGTTTTAGTTCCATTTTAGTCCTCTGTTATTATTACTATATATTATTTATGTGGTTGCGAGCTACACTTCACACAATTATACAGTTTAATCATATAACATTATTTTACTTTAGTCAAGAGAAAAACGAGGAAAAATAGAGATTTTCCTCGTTTTTACTAAATTTATTTCGTTTTATTGTAAACGAATAGCACAAAATTACTTTGAAATATAAAAATTTAAGTTTATTTTTCAGAACTTGTCTGCAAAATAGGCAATAACAGACATTTCATTTCCCGTCCCCTTATCAATTCCTTTCACCGTGATACCTGACAAATTCATAAGCTCTGCCACTCTCACCTCATCAAGATCACAACGCATAACGTCCTTGCCCATACATACCAGCACAAAATCTCCGTCCATTATGTTGATAGCCCCGTTTTCACCCAGTCTTATCTCTTTGTAGGTCTCACTGTCACGCATAGTTACGTATTTGAGCGGTCTTTTATCAAGGGCGATTTTTAACTTTAAAGGCATCGTATCCTTCTGTTTGCTTTTCTTTTTCTGAAACAACATAATGTGTGTCACCTTTCAAAATATCTTAATATATAGTATAATATTATTTTTGCAATTTGTCAACTTGTACAAAGAAAAAGTGTTCCGCACAGCGTTTTATTATTTAAAATCACATCGTTTTTTTCTTAAAAGTTACAATATTATTACAATTTAGCTAAAACCGTTGACAAGAAAAATTTTTTAGGTTATTATATAGTAGTTAAATTATAATCAGAAAATGTGTAGATATCAGCTTTGCCGAAAGACAAAGCGTAAGATAAAGAAATAAAGAAAGGATTGTCAACATGGCACAGATTAATAAGCTTTGTCTTGGATGTATGTGCGAAAAGAACGGCGACGGTGCTTGCGAACAGTGCGGATACAGCGAAGAAACTCCCTACCTTCCCTCTTATCTTGCACCGGGTACAGTGCTTAACGACAGATACATTGCAGGAAAGCTTCTGAGCTACAACGGAGAGGGTGCTACCTATATCGGCTATGATAAAGCTACCGATACCAAGGTAACGATAAAGGAGTATATGCCCGACACTCTCTGCAGCAGAAAAAAAGGCGACCCCAATATAATAGTAGAACAAAACCAGATGCCTCTTTATAAGACCTATATGTCAGAATTTATAGAGCTGAATAAGGCATTGATGAAGGCACGCACAATGACCCATATCCAGACAGTACTGGATATTTTCCCTGAAAACAACACCGCTTACGTTATTTTTGAATACGTAAACGGAATTTCGCTGAAAAGCTATCTTTCAAACTGCTCAGGTGAGCTTACCTGGGACAGGGTGAAGGAGCTGTTCCCACCGATATTGACTACTCTCAGTCTGGTTCACAGTGCGGGAATAATCCACAGAGGCATCAGCCCTCAGACCATCCTCGTAACTGAAAAGAACGAGCTTAAACTAATTGATTTCCAGATAAGTGCAGGCCGTACAACAAATACGGAAATTGCCTGCGAGATGTACCCCGGCTTTGCCGCACCTGAGCAGTATTCATCTGCCGAGTGGCAGGGCGCATGGACGGACGTTTACGGCATTGCCGCAACGCTTTACAGAGTGCTGACAGGCTGTGCACCCGTTGAGTCTATTTCAAGAATGGGCAACGACACCTGTGCAGAGCCTATGGCAATAAACAGAAACGTTCCGAGCCACGTTTCTAAGGTTATTATGAACGGTCTGAAGCTCAACACCTCAGCTCGTATCCAGTCAATAACCGAGCTTGTGGTAAAGCTTTTTGAACAGCCTAAATTCAACACAGCGGAAACAGAACCTGTAAAGGCGGCTGTGGTTTCAAAACCCGTCAAACGTGTTGAAACAAGCTACGAGCATCCATCCGCAGAAAACAAAAAGAAAAAGAAGCAGGAAAGCAACCCCACAGCAATTATAATCACTATTATAATCTGCGTTGCTATCGTAACAGCCTTCTCTATAGCAATAGGAATATTCGCTTCTTCGGACTTCGGAACAAACTCCTCCGACCCGAATTACTATTCAGTTCCTGAAACCTCTGAGCCTACAAGCTCAAAGGAAATACTGACGCTTCCTCCTCTGACGGAAGAAACCTCTTCAGGCGTGACAAGCGTCGCTCCCAATGATACGGTCTATATCGTACCTAACTTTGTGGGCAGAATATTCACTTCCGTTCAGGAAAATCAGAGCTACGCCTTCCTTAAGATAACCGCAACGTATAAGTTTGATGATAAGGTTGCGGCAGGTCTTGTAATAAAGCAGAGCGTAAAGGCTGATACAGAAGTAAAGAACGGTCAGGAAATAGAGCTTATAGTAAGTAAGGGACCCAGCGAAGTTCCGCTACCCGATTACGAGGGTATGACGGTTGATGAATACACAGCACTTCTTTCACAGAGCAATATCAAGTTTGAAAAGAAGCCTCAGGTTGCAAATGAAATAGAGCCTAATATGGTGCTTAAGTGCAACAAGAAGGTCGGCGACAAGATAAACGTAGAAAAATCCGAAAAGGTTACAGTTTACTACTCTGTAAGAACAGGTGCAACTACAAACAGCTCTTCTTCACAGACGGAATCATCAGCAGAATAAGTTTATGGACAGGCGTCCCGTCGCTAAGGCGTCGGTACGCCTGATTTTTCAGGAGTAAATATGGATTTATCAAAAATCAGAGAACAGATAGACAAAACGGATGACGAGATATTAAAGCTTTTCCTTGACCGTATGCAGCTTTGCGTTGACGTGGCAAGATATAAGAAAGAAAATAATCTCCCCGTATTTCAGAGCAAGAGAGAGGAAGAAATTTTAGCAAGAATGTCAGCGGCATCTCCCGCTGAGCTTGCCTGCGGTTCTGAATTTCTTTTCCAGAATATTATGGATATTTCAAAATGCCTTCAGTCAAAGCTACTTACAAAGGAAGAAGAAGTAGACTTCGAGCCTTTAAAGGAAAAGGATATAGTCATCGCCTGCCCGGGTACAGCAGGAAGCAATACCGAACAGGCGTGCCACAAGCTTTTTTCTGAAAAGGATATAAATTTCTATCCTGATTTTTCTGACGTATTTACCGCAGTTGATAAGGGCGAAGCGGATTACGGCGTTCTTCCCATAGATAACAGCTCCGCAGGAGAAGTGTCCCAGACCTACAGACTTTTATCAAAGTATGATTTCTATATCTGCAAGCGTACCGACGTGAGAATAAAGCACTGCCTTGCGGCAAAGAAAGGCTCAGATATAAAGAGTATATACTCTCACGAGCAGGCACTTATGCAATGCTCCAAATTCCTTCAGGAAAAGGGTGTAAAGACTTATTCCTATCAGAATACTGCCCTTGCCGCTAAAATGGTAAGCGAAATTGAGGATATGACGGTAGCCGCAATATGCTCACCCGAATGTGCAAAGCTGTATAATCTTCAGATTATAGACGATAATATTGCAGATAACCCTGACAACACTACAAGATTTATCTGCATATCAAAAAAGTTAAGAATAGAAGAAAAGGCGGATACTATTTCTATCTGCGTTTCTATCCCAAACACCTCAGGTTCGCTTTATCGTATGCTGACAAGATTTGCTTTTTACGGTCTTAACCTCAGCAAGATCGAAAGTGCTCCCGTCCCTGAAGGCTTTTTGGACATCAAGGATGACACCTTTGACGTCATTTTCTATCTTGACTTTGAGGGTAATATCAATAACCCCGATATAAACCGTCTGCTCGTCAACTTAAAGGACGAGATGAAGTATTATAAATTCTTAGGTAACTACCGTCACATAAACTGACAGAAGGAGCGTTATGCAAAAGGGTAAATTCATATCAGCCGTTATTTTGGCGGCAGGAAGCTCCTCCCGTATGGGAATTGACAAAATAACCGCCGACTTAAACGGAAAGCCCGTACTGTTATACAGCGTAGAAAAGTTTTTGAAAAGCTGTGCCGATGAGCTTATAATAGTTGCATCCGAAGGCAACATTGACGCTATAAAAGAGCTTTTACACAATGTCAAAAGCGAAAAGCCGATAAAGACGATTCTTGGCGGCAAGGAAAGAAACGAATCTGCCGTCAACGCCTTTAATGCTATGAGCGAAAACTCAGATATCATATCTGTGCATGACGGTGCAAGGCCGCTTGTAACCTGTGAACTTTGTAACAGAGTTACCGAAAGTGCCATAGAAAACGGTGGTGCTATAGCGGCGGTACGGGTAAAGGATACTATAAAAAAAGTGGACAACGGTTTCATTTCCGATACTCCCGAAAGAAAAAATCTTATGTCAGCACAGACACCTCAGGCGTTTACAAAAGAGGTATATAAAAAGGCTATAGAATATGTAGCAGAGCATAATGCCGAAATTACCGATGATGCAAGTGCTGCCGAACTTGTCGGCTGTAACGTTGCCGTGGTTGAAGGCGATTACCGCAATATAAAGCTTACCTCGCCTGAGGATCTTATTATAGCTAAAGCTTTTTTAAGTGAATAAAAAACGAAGCCATATCTGATAATATCAGGTGTGGCTTTTTTGAATGAAGTAATATAAATTGTTTTCTTTTAGCTCAAATTGACTTAAATCAAATAACAGTTTTTAAATTTTAGCTAAATTAATTTGTAACCCATGTAACGCGTTACATACGATTTTTAAGTAAAAAAAAGATGTAACAAACCAACTTTCGTTTACATTTTAGCAATTCTGCAAAAAATATAGTGTATTTAATTATAAAAGTTTACCGAAATTTGTATCCTCCAATTGACTTTAAGTTAATCTATGTTATGATATTAAGTGAAAGCGGAAATAATTTACTTAAACTTAAGTAAAACGTTTTAACAATTCATTTTAGAATTAATCATGGAGGACTACATAATGAAACTCAAAAGAATTATGGCTGGTATTCTTGCAGCAAGTGCAGTTTTTTCACTTACAGCATGCCAGACACAGAACACATCATCAACAGACACATCATCCAAGAATGACACAACATCTTCAGTAACAGAAGAATCAAAGAACGATGACGAGTCTAAGACAGACAGCGGTGAAAAGCTCACCCTTAAGGTTCTTACACATCGTACAGACCGCAAGGAAGACGGCTCTCTCGAAAAGATGACAGACGCTTTTGAAGAAAAGTACAACTGCACAGTTGAATATCAGGCATTCAAGGATTATGCAGGCGACGTTTCAACAATGATGAGTACAACAAGCTACGGCGACGTACTTATGATACCCGATACTGTAAAGGTTGCAGAACTCGGCAACTTCTTTGAACCCCTCGGTTCATATGACGAACTGAAGGAAACTTATATGTGGGCTGACCAGAAAATGTATGACGGAACAGTTTATGGTCTTGCTCACCTCGGCTCAGTTAGCGGCGGTATCTGCTACAACAAGAAGGTATGGGAAGCAGCAGGAATTACAACAGCTCCCAAGACAGCAGAAGAATTCATCAACGCTTTAAAGGCAATTGAAGAAAAGACTGACGCTATTCCTTATTACACAAACTACAAGGATGCTTCTTGGACAGCTTCTCAGTGGTGCTCACTGGTAATGTCCGCATCCGGTAACGCAAACTACGAAACAGATAAGCTCACAAAGAAGGAAGACCTCTTCATCGAAGGCGACGCTTATTACAACGTATTCAAGCTGATGTATGACATCTATTCAGATTCTTCTCTCATCGAAAGCGACCCCATGGGTACAGACTGGGAAGGCTCAAAGCTTATGATCGCTAAGGGCGAAATTGCTACAATGACAATGGGTTCATGGGCAGTTTCTCAGTTCAAGCAGATTGCTGCTGACAACGGCTTAAATCCTGATGATATCGGTTATATGCCTGCCCCCTTCACAGCTAAGGATGGCAAGCAGTACGCACAGCTCGCAGCAGACTACTGCATGGGCGTAAACAAGAACAGCGCTGCTGACGTTAAGGAACTCGGTAAGAAGTACATCGAATGGTTCATCAAGGATTCAGGTTTCTCCGAGTCAGAACAGAGCGTAAACGCACTTAAGGGCAGCAAGCTCCCCGGTTACCTTTCAGCTTTTGAAGGCTGCGAATACTTTACAGCTAATACAGCTCCCGAAGGTCTTACAGGCGTATGGAACGCAATCGACAACGACTCAGAAGTTGGTATCTGGGCAGGCGATTCTGCAAACTTCAAGCTCAGAATGGCTGAAGCTGCATTCGCAGGCGAAGGCGACGCAGGCTTCAAGACGATCATTGATGATATGAATGCGAAGTGGAACGCTACAAGAGACGCTAACGAAGCTCTCAGCACATACCTCGCAGGCTAAGATGTTATGACCGAAGCAAAGAATTATGGTAATGTGCTTCATATACCTTTCATTAACCCATAGATCATCCCTTACTTTTCAGCATTACTATATTCTTTGCCGGTTTGACATATAAATTTCGCTAACGTATTTTCTTCATAGATACTCCAAACACAAAGTTAATTCGGAGAGGTTTTTACCTTTCCGAATTAGCTTTATTAAAGGAAATTTTTCAAAAAGAAAGGATCGGCGTTATTATGCAGCAGACCAAATCAAAACGCACCCTTTTACAATGGATAAAGGGCTATACGGGGCAGAAATATCTTACTACCTTTTTATTTCTGCTTGTACCCGTAGTCCTGCTTATACTTTTTACTATCATCCCTGCCTTCAATATGATACTGTTCAGTTTTCAGGAACGTGACGAGCTGGGACTAAGTGCAAAGTGGATAGGTTTTGAAAATTACAAGACTCTGTTTACTGATATGACCTATCTCAAGACCTTTATAAACAGTATTTATTACTTTGTAGGATCATTTATCCAGCTTGCATTAGCACTTTTTATCGCAACTCTTTTATGCTCAAAGATAAAAGGAGCAGGAATATTCAAGGGCTTTATCTTCTTCCCCTATCTTATGAACGGTGTTGCCGTAGCTCTTATATTCCAAAGATTTTTCAAGGTTGACGACGGCGGAACGTTAAACTCTATTTTGGCGTTGTTCGGTTCTGACCCAATAAACTGGCTTACAAACAAGAGCCTTAACAACTGGTGTCTGGTATTTGCTTCTATATGGCGTTACATAGGCTTTGATATACTTATGTTCATCGGAGCTATACAGTCAATTTCTCCTGATATTTATGAGGCGGCGGAAATTGACGGTGCGAACGCTTGGCAACGCTTCTGGCGTATTATATTCCCCAGCATCAGACCGATCGTTGCTTTACAGCTTATTCTGTCGATCAAGGGTGCAACCTCGGTATTCGAGATACCCTACGTAATAACAGGCGGTAAATTTGATACCAGCACCTTTGTAATAAAAACGCAGGAGGTAGGCTTTACCTTCCATAAAGTCGGTCTTGCCTCAGCAATGGCGATAGTTCTGCTTCTGATAATTATAGTGATAACTATTATTCAGAAGATATTCTTCAAAGAAGAAAAGTAGGTGAAGAGATGGAAGAAAATAAAATAGATCTCAGCAAATACACCTTTAAGGAAACTCCCAAGGCGATAAGACTATTCTTCGTTATAATGAAGTACGTGATACTTGTTGCCGCTTGCCTTATGGTGGTTATTCCTCTTATAGTAGTAATATTCGGTGCATTCAAGACTCACGCCGATTTTCTCGAATCGGGTGCCTTTGACCTGCCGAAAACCCTCCACCTTGAAAACTTCAAGATCGCCTTTGAAGACGGAAAGGTAATGCAGGGTCTTTTAAATACTGCAATAATCCTCGTATTCTCCTGTGCAGGCACTATCATAACGGGCACGATGACCGCCTTTGTGGTACAGCGTTTCAATATGCTTTTTACAAGACTTATAAAAACCATATTCTTAGGCGTTGCTCTGCTCCCAAGTATTTCAATGCAGGTTACGGTATTCCAGATAGTGCATATGTTAGGAATATACGATACTCTTGCAGCTCCTATAATCCTTTATATCGGTACGGATATCATTTCAATATACATTTTTATACAGTTCCTTAACAACATATCGGTATCCCTTGACGAAAGTGCCATCCTTGACGGCTGCTCTTATCCGAGAGTATACTGGAGCATCATTTTACCTATGCTCCGCCCTGCTATAGCAACCGTTCTTGTTATAAAGCTTGTAAGCATTTATAACGACTTCTATACAGCAAAGCTCTATATGCCCAGTGATGGACTTGAGGTAGTATCAACTGCCCTTTACCGCTTTATAGGACCGCTCGGCTCAAAGTGGGAAATTATCTTTGCGGGTATAATTATCTGTATCATACCCACGCTTATAATCTTCCTTTCAATGCAGAAGTCAATTTATTCAAATTTAGTTTCAGGCTCGGTAAAGGAATAAAAGCAATTTCCTCAAAATCTCCATATAACAAAAAAGACACAGTTTTTTACTGTGTCTTTTTTGTTATACTATTTGTTTCTTTTAGTAAGTTTCTGTGACAGCTTTTCTATTACCGCTCTTTCGGTTTCAGGGTAAGCTTCAAAGGGGAATGGGATATTCATCTCCTTATATTTACTTTCGCAAAGCTTTCTGAACGGGAGAAGCTCCGTAAAGGTAACGTTGTCGTATTTTTCAGCAATGTCGTTAAAGAGCTTTACGTTTTCTTCGTTATCGTTTATACCCTCAACGATAACCTGTCTTAACCAGACCTTGACGTCCTTTTCCGACAACTTCTGAAGAAATCCCAGTGGTGCTGACATATCACAGCCGATAAGCTTTTTATAGTCCTCGTTATTCGTCATCTTGATATCAAGAAGACAAAGATCGGTGTAATTCAACATTTCTTCGATATCGTCGCTTAGTATACATCCCGATGTGTCAATGCAGGTGTGAATGCCCGCTTTTCTGCACTCTTTAAAAAGCTCTGTTATAAATTTTGCCTGTACCAAAGGTTCACCGCCCGAGACGGTTATTCCGCCCTTTTTACCAAAATAAGAGCGACATCTTGAAACCTTTGCCATAATTTCCGTTACCGTGGCGGTCTTACCGCCGTCAAAGGCTCTTGTTTCGGGATTGTGACAGTACCCGCAGGAAAGAGGGCAACCTTGCAGGAATAAAACAAATCTTACCCCCGGGCCGTCTAAAGTGCCCATAGTCTGCACAGAGCTGTATTTACAGGTAAGCTCTGCCATATTATATACTGCTGTGGAAGGTACGGCTGATAACCTCTCTCTGCTGTTCCTTGGACAGCTTATGGAAGTTTACAGCATAGCCTGATACACGGATCGTAAGATTGGGATAAGCTTCGGGATCTTCATAGGCCTCCATCAGCTTTTCCTTATTTAAAACATTTACATTGAGGTGGTGTGCGTAGTTTGAGAAGTAACCGTCAAGGATAGCCACAAGGTTTTCTGCACGCTCATCTTCTCCCTTTCCTAAAGCGTCGGGGATAATAGAAAAGGTGTTGGAAATACCGTCACGGCAGTAATCGTACTGGAGCTTTGCAACGGAGTTAAGAGATGCAACGGCACCATTTGTTTCGCGGTTATGCATAGGATTTGCACCGGGAGCAAAGGGTTCGCCCTTCTTTCTGCCGTCAGGAGTTGAGCCCGTCTTCTTACCGTAAACTACGTTTGACGTAATGGTAAGAGCAGAAAGAGTATGACGGGAATTTCTGTATGTGGGATTTTCCTTAAGCTCTGCAGAAACTCTCTGGATTATATTCTGTGCGATCTTATCAACACGGTTGTCGTCGTTGCCGAATTTCGGAAAATCACCCTCGGTATCAAAATCAACGATATAGCCGTTTTCATCACGAACAGGCTTTACCTTTGCAAATTTTATAGCACTGAGAGAGTCTGCCATAACCGAAAGACCTGCAATACCGAAAGCCATCATTCTGTCAACCTCTGTATCATGCAGAGCCATCTGAGTTTTTTCATAGGCGTACTTATCGTGCATATAATGGATAACGTTCATTGTATTTACATACAGCTTGCAAAGCCACTTGCGGTATACATTAAGTCTTTCCTTTACCTTGTAGAAGTCGAGGTATTCATCCTGCATAACCTCCATCTGAGGACCTAACTTCATACCTGTAACGTTATCATAACCACCGTTTATAGCAAGGAGCAGGAGCTTGGGCAGATTAAATCTTGCACCGAAGAACTGCATCTGTTTGCCGACCTTCATAGCGGATACACAGCAAGCGATAGCGTAATCGTCGCCGTATTCCATTCTCATAAGGTCGTCATTTTCATACTGTATGGAGTCTGTATCAATAGATATCTGTGCACAGAACTTCTTGAAGGGTTCCGGCAGTCTTTCAGACCATAATATCGTGAGGTTGGGCTCAGGGCTGCTTCCTAAATTGTAAAGGGTGTTAAGCATACGGTAGCTACCCTTTGTAACTAAGGGAACGTTATCTGTAGTAATACCGCCTACGCTTTCTGTGATCCACATAGGATCGCCACCGAAAAGCTCGTTATATTCGGGAGTGCGGAGGTGTCTTGCACTACGCAGCTTCATAACGAAATCGTCAATAAGCTCCTGTGCCTGTTCTTCTGTAATAGTGCCACGCTCCATATCTCTGCATACGTAGATATCAAAGAAAGTGGAGGTTCTGCCAAGGGACATTGCCGCACCGTTCTGCTCCTTAATAGATGCAAGATAAGCAAAGTAAGTCCACTGGATAGCTTCTCTTGTATCTCTTGCGGGCATACTGATGTCATAGCCGTACATCATAGCCATTTCCTTCATCTTTTTAAGGAAGCTTATCTGCTGGAATAATTCCTCGGATAAACGGATGGTTTCCACATCCATTATATCCTCGCCTATCTTCTTCTTATCAAGAGTTTTCTGCTCGATAAGATAATCAACGCCGTAGAGAGCTACTCTGCGGTAGTCGCCGATTATTCTGCCTCTGCCGTAAGCGTCGGGCAGACCTGTGATAATGCCTACGTGACGGGCAAGCTTCATCTCGTCTGTGTATACTCTGAAAACACCGTCATTGTGAGTCGTGCGGTATTCAAAATGCTCTTCTACCTTTTCGGATAATTTATAGCCGTAGGCTTCGCAGGCACTTCTTGCCATACGGATACCGCCAAAGGGGTTTACCCCTCGGCAAAGGGGCTTATCAGTCTGATAGCCTACGATAAGCTCGTTTTCTTTATCAAGATATGCGGCAGGGTAATTGCAAAGAGAGGATACCACGTCTGTATTTATATCAAGTACGCCACCCTTTTCTCTTTCTTCCTTAAAAAGCTCGTTCAGCTTTTCGTTAAGCTTCTTTGTTCTTTCTGTAGGGCCGCATAAAAAGCTGCTGTCACCATAATAGGGGGTAAAGTTTTTTACGATAAAGTCACGGGTGTTTATTCCGTCCTGCCATTCGCCTTCTTTAAAGCCCTCCCAGTATTCCTTGAAGCGTTCTGTTAAAATTCCCATTTCACATACTTCCTTTCCTGAAATTCACTTTTTCTTTCCTTATTTTTACTATAATATAAACAAACAAGGGCAGTCCTTTCGTACTGCCGTCAGGCATCCGATAAACCCACGCACCGCAAAATGCAAATTTTTATAAATCGATGTATCCTGAATAGTACGGTTGTAGTATCAGGAAGTTTGTCAAATCATATAGTGATTTGACAAACGCATTTTGCTTACTGCGTCAAAAAACGCTTACCGTACCTTATGCGAACACTATGTTGTGCATCATCGTGATGCACTTTGGGTGTTCGCTTTATGGCATCCTTGCCGTTTGTACGCCGACAGCGTTTTTTTCCTTGTCTGCGTGTGCTTCTCGGTGTCTGTTTGTTGAAAATTCTTTTCAACAAACAAAGGCAGTCCTTTCGGACTGCCCAGACGGTCGGCTGATAACGATCATCTTTGCACTGTGTTAAATCACATAAGTCCGTCAGCAAATGATAATCATTCCTACATTTGTAGTATACCATAGCTTAAGGCTTTTGTCAATAACAAAAATAAGAAGAAAAAGTATACTTTTATTGGTTAAAATCACGCTAAAGCAGGCTTTCTTTAACAAACTCGCCCCAATTTTCCCCGATGGATATTTTTCTGTTGACTTTTGAATTTTTTTATAGTATACTGTATAGTGTGTAATTATAATTACATAAGTATGTATTTATTTCAGAAAGGGAGTGGAGAAATTGGCTAAAAAGGTTTTATTTGTGGCTTCTGTTGCGAAAAAGCATATTTTACAATTTCACATTCCTTATCTCAAGTGGTTTAAAGAGCAGGGCTACACAGTTCACGTCTGTGCAGGTAACGACTTTGAAAAGGGTGACAAGGTACATATTCCATACTGCGACAAATATCATCAGATACCCTTTTATCGTTCCCCCTTTGCCACAAAGAATTTCACGTCTTATAAGGAGCTGAAAAAGCTCGTCAAAGAAGATAAATATGACATCATACATTGTCATACTCCCGTAGCGGCAGCTATTGCAAGAATGTCACTGAGAAAAGAGCGTAAAAAGGGTACAGTTATGCTTTATACCGCTCACGGCTTCCATTTCTACAAGGGTGCACCTAAAACGAGCAAGCTTTATTACCTTGTTGAAAAAATGATGGTAAAGTATACCGACGGTCTTATAACCATAAACGAAGAAGATTTCATTGCTGCAGAAAAATTCAGCAGAAAGAAAAAATGCAAGGTGTATAAAATACACGGCATCGGCGCTGATTTCAGCAAGGTAAGAAACGCAAAACGAACAAGAGAAGAAATGAGAAAAGAGTTCGGCATCCCCGACGACGCTTTTCTCGTTATGTCAAACTCAGAAATAAACGAGAATAAGAACATCACCACCTCAATAAGAGCGGTGGCGGCAAACGAAGGAGTGTATCTCCTCGTATGCGGCAGTGGTAAAATGCTGGATGAATGCAAAGCACTTGCAAAGGAGCTTTCGGCAGAGGATAGAATAATCTTTGCAGGCTATCGTTTTGACGCCAAGGAGCTTTTAAACTGTGCTGACACGTTCATTTTCCCCAGTCACAGAGAGGGACTCGGACTTGCGGCAATTGAAGCTATGGCGGCAGGACTTCCGCTTATCGTTTCCGATAACAGAGGCACAAGAGAATATGCAGTTCAGGGCGAAAACGCTCTCATCTGCAAAGCAGATGATCTAAAGGGATTTACAGATGCTGTGGCACTTTTGTCAAAAGACAAGGAAATGTGCGAAAAACTTGGCGAAAACGGCAGAAAAACGGCAGAGAAATATGAGCTTTCAAACGCCGTAGCCGAAATGGAAGAAATATATAATGAATTTATTGAGGAAAAGACAACGGAAACCGAAATCTCAATCGAACCCGTTCCTGCGGAGGCTGTGAATTGAAAATAAAAAAATATCAGAACATACTAAAAAAATCCGAAAATCTTTCAAGGACCGCTTTAAAAACAAGCGGTCTTTTTAAGGGTTCGGATGTTTTTTCTTTTGTAACTGCATACGTTACTGCTCCCGCTCTTTATTGCTACGTAAGACAGGTGCTTAAGAGCGCAAAGGAGCAGAATATAAAGCGTATATATTTTCTTGCCCGTGACGGATATATAATGAAAAAGATAGCTGAAATAATCTGTAAAAAGCAGAATATAGATATAGATTGTCGCTATCTTTACTGTTCAAGATACGTGCTGAAAAACGCCCTTTACTATCTTTGTGATACTGCAGAGGATTTTGAAAAGGCGGGATTTTTCGGCAGATGTGCAGGACAAAGCCCTGTTAATACCTTATGCAGAGCAGGCTTGCCCGAAGAAACAAGACAGGCAATATATAAGGATATCGGCTTTATCGCTGACGAAAACGAGATTATGGGCAACGGCCGATTTGCACTTTTCTGTGATAGTCTTAAAAAGAGCGAGCTTCTTCTTGCAACCCTTAAAAACTGCGGTAAAAAGGCGTATGATGACATAACCGCTTATTTTGAGGAACAGGGGCTTTTCGAGGATATTCCCTTTGCATTATGCGATACAGGCTGGCTTGGTTCTATTCAGTCAGCTCTTACGGATATCTGCAAAGACAAGGTAAAGAATAATATAAGCGGTTTTTATTTCGGTCTTTTCAGAGGTCTTGACGGGGATAGCTTTATACCTTATCTTTTTTCGGGAGAGGACGCCCATAAGACCGTGCCGAGATTTTGCAACAATCTTTTTGAATGTTTCTGTGCCGCACCTCACGGTATGACTATCGGTTATCAAAACAGCGAAAAGGGTTATCAGCCGATATTTAAGGAACAGAGTAAGGCAATGAAGGAGCTTGCAGAAAAGCAGGCAAAAATAATCACGACCTTTGCAGAAAACGCCGATACGCTTGTAACAGAGGATGATAAAACGCTTAAAGAAATCACGAGAAAGCTTTTAATATCTCTTATGTATAAACCCGACAAGGACGAAGCGGAAATTATAGGCTCATTCCCTTTCTGCGATGACGCTACCGAGCTTTACGTAACACCTCTTGCAGAAAAATGTGATAAGAAAAGTCTTAAAAGACTGCTTTTCCCTGTAAGGATGTTAAATAAAATGAAGGGCAGAAATATATATCCCGATAAGGGCGTATACTGGCTTTACGGCACTATTGCCCTGTCTGATGTGAAACCGAAGGTATTTTACAGAATGAGTGTGCGTATGTGGGAAAAACTCAGACTGCTTAAAGAAAAGAGGAACATATGCCACTGATATCAGTTATAATGGGTGTACATAACAGTCGCCCTGAATTATTCAAAAAAGCAGTAAGCTCCGTTCTTTCTCAGACGGAAAGCCACTTTGAATTTATCATATGCGATGATGGTTCTGATGACAAGACGAAGCAGATGTTAAAGGAAACCGCTCTTACAGATGACAGGATAAAGCTCATTACGCTACCCGAAAATAAAGGCCTTGCCGAGGCTCTGAACAAGTGCCTTGATGAAGCAAAGGGTCAGTTTATCGCAAGGCAGGATGACGATGACTACAGCGATATATCCCGTTTTGAAAAGCAGATAGCCTTCATGAAAGAAAATCCGGATATAGATTTTATCGGTACGGACTGTGAGCTTTTTGACAGCACGATGACTGTATACGGCGAACGGATCATGCCGAAAAGCATTGATAAAAATAGTTTTTTATATAATTCTCCTTTTATTCACGGCAGTATGATGTTCAAAAAAGAAGTCTTTTCTGATAACCGCTATCGCACGCTGGGTAAAATGAGAAGATACGAGGACTACGATCTTTTTATGACGCTGACTGCAAAGGGCTATAAATCAGCAAATATGTCGGACAGGCTCTACAGCTTTTATTTTGAACCGAACGCAAGAAAGATAAGCTTTGCTATGCGTAAGGATGAATATAAGGTCAGGATGGAGGGCTTTAAAAAATTAGGTCTTATGCCTAAAGGCTTTTTCTATGCGATAAAGCCGCTTATCCTCGGACTTATTCCTCACAAGCTGTTTTTAAAGCTCAAAGCAAAACACGGCGGAATGTGATTAAGCTTCTTAAAAATTAAGGTAAAAAGCTCAAAAAGTATATAATTCTGCTTAAATCGGCAGTTTTTTTGTGAATAAATATATATTGAAATACCTTTATTGCTATGATATAATATAATGTGGCGTGCTAAACGCAGTAAAGAAACAGTAAAGTTACAAATTCAGATATATAGTTTAGAAGGAAGGAGTAAAAGGTCTTGAGCGAATTTAATGTAGATGATATTTTAGCCGAATTCAGAGATGGCAAGCATACGAAGAAAGCCTCCTCTGACTCCGTTCCTGCAAGGGAAAACACTCCGAAGCCTGTAGGTGCTACCGATGTGCTTAAATCTCTGGAAAAGAAATCTTCAGAATCTGTGCCCAAAACCGTAGCAGAAGCTCCCAAAAAGGAAGCTGTGAAGGTATCAGCAGCAGACGATGATTATGACGAATATAAACCCACCGAACCTCTTTTCTCAATTGATCAGTTAAGAAAGATCGAGGCACAGAGAAAAGAAAGCATCAGGTCTTCCAAAGCAAAAAGTGAGGACAAGCCCGAAAAAGCAGAAGAAAAGAAGGTAGAACTGCACGAGCCGCTTTCAAGACCTGCTTTGAAAAAAGAAACTCCCGCCGAAAAGGCTCAGCCAAAAGCAGAGCAAAAGCCTGCAGTAAAAACAGGAACAAAGCCTAAGCCTGCCCCAAAACCTCAGCCAAAGGCTGAAGTTAAAAAGCCTGCAACTATTTTCGGCGATATAGACGAGGAAGAAAAGAAGCCCAAGAAGAAGGAAAAAGCAAGCGTCAACATAAATCCTTTCACTTCTTTAAAAGATAAAATATCTCAGCACAGATTTTTATTCGAAGAACTTGTAAAAAGAGATTTTAAGAAAAAATATAAAAGAACGGTTCTTGGTATGTTATGGAGTGTAGTTTCTCCTTTCCTGACGTTCCTTATTCAGCTTTTTATATTTGGTTCTCTTTTCAGAAGAGGAGATTCCAATTTCGTAATATATTTGCTTACAGGTAACCTGATGTTCCACTTCTTCAGCGATACAACAACAACGGGTATGTTTTCAATGTATTCAAATGCGGCGGTTCTTTCGAAGATAAATGTGCCGAAATCCGTGTTCTTGCTATCTTCAAACGTAGCCGGCGTATTTAATTTCTTGCTGACGTTATTAGTGTATTTCGTATTTATGATCTTTACCGGAGTGAATTTCGGTCCGCACCTTATTCTTATGTTCTATCCGATACTTTGTATGATCATCTTCAATATCGGTATAAGCTATATACTTTCAGCACTTTTCGTCTTCTTCAGAGACATTCAGTACTTGTACTCTATAGCAGTTACATTGCTGATGTATATGTCAGCGACATTCTATTACGCTGATTCTCTTCCTGAAAATATTCAGTTTGTGTTTGCAATAAATCCGATATACAGATACATTGCATATATGAGACAGCTTGTTATTGATTCTACCATTCCTAATCTGACGTCGCATATCATCTGCCTTGCATTTGCAGTAGGAGCTCTTTCTATAGGCTATATATTCCACAAAAAGACAGAAAAGAGCTTTGTATATTATTATTGATTCAATTGATACGAGGATAAATAATGGTTATAGACGTAAAAAATATAACGGTTTCATATAAGACCGGCGATTTCAGACAGATCGGTCTTAAAGAATACGTTGTCAGAAAAATAAAGGGTACAATGAAGACCACCCAGTTTATTGCCCTTGATAATATTTCGTTTTCTTTAGACGACGGCGATCTTCTTGGAATTATCGGTACTAACGGCGCGGGCAAATCTACTCTTCTTAAGGTTGTTACAGGTATTATGCAACCTATAAAGGGTGAAGTTAAAGTAAATGGTAAAATCGCCGCTCTTTTAGAATTAGCATCAGGTTTCGATCCCGATCTGACTATAAAAGAAAACATCTATCTCAGAGGTGCAATGCTTGGATATACGAGAGAATTTATAAATAGGAAATATCCCGAAATACTTGATTACTCTGAGCTTGAAGAATTTGAAGACAGACCTTTTAAACAGTTATCCAGCGGTATGAAATCCCGTCTTGCCTTTGCTATTTCCTGCCTTGTTGAGCCTGACGTACTTATACTTGACGAAGTTTTATCGGTAGGTGACGGTGCTTTCAGAACCAAGAGTGAAAAAACAATGATGGATATCATCAAGAACGGATGCTGTACTCTTTTCGTTTCCCACTCTATTCCTCAGGTAAGAAGACTATGCAACAAGGTCTTATGGCTTGATAAGGGTAAGCAGATCGCTTTTGGTGACGCAAAGACTGTTTGCGATAAGTACGAGAGATATCTTGAAACAGTTGCCAATATGAAAAAGAAATAATGAATAGCCCACTGAAGAAAGTGTTTTTCAGTGGGTTTTTCCTTTTTCAGATACATATTTCCTTTTTTATGACAGATACTTTTAATAAAATCTTGCTTTAGATGAAAGGAAATCTTTTATGGAAAGAATAAATAAGCTGAATAGCTTTTACAAAATGTCCGTCATTGCAATTGTTTTTCTTTTATTATCAGGAATCATAAGCCACATAATAGCGGATAGTACGTCAAAGCCCGTATACTCTGCGAGAGGCTCACAAGGTGCAGAGGTGGAGGCTATCCAGCAGGTGTTATCCGACTGGGGGCTTTTTGACGCAGAGGTGACAGGGTATTTCGGAGAAAAGACAGAGGCAGCCATTATCCGTTTTCAGCGTATAAAGGGGCTTGCCCAGACGGGCGTTGCAGATGAAGCTACGCTTAAGCTGCTTGGGGTGACTATAGGAGAAATTCCTGCCGCTACTGAGGCTAACGTAAACTTACTCGCCCGAATTATTTCAGCCGAAGGAAGAGGAGAGCCCTATATCGGTCAGGTGGCTATCGGAGCAGTTATAATGAACAGAATTGAGCATCCCTCCTTCCCCGATACCCTTGCAGGTATAATCTACGAAAACGGAGCTTTTACAGCCATCACAGACGGGCAGTTCAACGAGCCTGTAGCCGATTCTGCTTACTCTGCCGCCCGTGATGCTTTATCGGGCTGGGATCCTACAGGCGGTTGCATCTACTACTACAATCCCGATAAAACAGACGACGCATTTATAAAGAGCCGTACCGTACAGAAAGTTATCGGTGCACATTATTTCTGCGTATAGCTTATTGTAACGCTTTTTACTCTTGCTATTTTTCCTCAATTATGATATTATAGAAAGGTACTTTAAATAATATCGGAGGGTTTATGGAAAGAGAAAAATTAAGCAGCCGACTGGGTTTTATTCTCCTTAGTGCAGGCTGTGCCATAGGAATAGGCAACGTATGGAAATTCCCGTATGTTGCAGGTCAGAACGGCGGCGGTATATTCGTACTGATATATCTGTTCTTCCTTATAATACTCGGTGTCCCTGTGCTGACAATGGAATTTTCGCTGGGCAGAGCATCACAGAAAAGTGTGGCAAAGCTCTATCAGAAACTGGAGCCAAAGGGCAGCAAATGGCATCTGCACGGATATTTCTGTCTTGCAGGTAATATTATTCTTATGATGTTCTATACCACCGTTTCAGGATATATGCTGAATTATTTCGTGAAAATGGCAACGGGACAATTTGAGGGGCTTGATCCGACGGGAGTCAAAGAAGTATATTCCGCTATGCAGGCAGACCCGTTATCAAGCGTGCTGTTTATGGGCATAGTAGTTGTTATCGGCTTTCTCGTATGTGCGGGCGGTGTTAAAAACGGACTTGAAAGAGTAACGAAATATATGATGTTAGCACTCCTTGCAATTATGGTAGTGCTTGCAATAAACAGTATTTTCCTCCCCGGCGGTGATAAGGGGCTTGCATTCTATCTTATCCCCAATATAGATAACTTTTTAAATCAGGGTGCAGGTAACGTAATAGTAGCGGCAATGAATCAGGCGTTCTTCACCTTAAGCCTTGGTATAGGCGGTATGGCTATCTTTGGTAGTTACATCGATAAAAAGCGTTCTCTTATGGGAGAAGCAGTAACGGTTGCGGCACTTGATACCTTCGTGGCATTTTGCTCAGGACTTATCATTTTTCCTGCTTGCTTTGCCTACAACGTTCAGCCTGACAGCGGCCCTAACCTGATTTTTGTAACACTTCCCAATATCTTCAACAATATCCCCTTAGGAAGACTCTGGGGCAGTCTGTTCTTTATCTTTATGGGCTTTGCTGCCTTGTCTACAGTATTTACCGTACTTGAAGGCATTATCGCAGGTATAATGGACCTTACAGGCTGGAGCAGAAAAAAGACTTGTCTTATAGGCGGTATAGGTATGTTTCTGCTGTCACTGCCCTGTGCTCTTGGTACAAACCTTCTGTCAGGAATTACCCCATTCGGACAAGGCAGTACTATAATGGATTTAGAGGACTTTGCAGTATCCAACGTTCTCCTCCCCTTAGGCTCGCTTATCTTTGTAATCTTCTGTACTGTAAGATACGGCTGGGGCTGGAAGAATTTTACCGAAGAAGCCAATACAGGCAAGGGATTGAAGGTCCAGAAGTGGATGAGACCTTATATGACCTTCGTTCTGCCGGTTATCGTTGCGGTACTTTTTGTAGTGGGTATTATACAATTTTTTAGTTAAGAAAAAAGCCGTGGTTTTTCCACGGCTTTTATTTACTTCGTAACTATATTTTCAATATCCTCATAGACTGCCTTCCGCTTTTTCTCCTGCAATATGCTGTGACGCATACCCTCATAAACTTTAAGGGTCACGTCAAAGCCTGCGTTGAGATAATCAGTTGCTTTTTTCGGCGGATACAGTCCGTATAATCCCACACTGTCTTCATCGCCGCTTAAAATATAAATCGGTATTTTCTTTTTTATACTTTTAGGAAAATCATTTTCCTGTGTAATCTTCTGTGCGGTAAGAAAGCTTTTATAAAATCGGTTTGAATACATCACGTTTGAATAGGGGAGCTTTTCGTAAAACGTCGCTCTTTCAAGGTCTGACGTTACCCAGGAGATAGTGCAATTTTCAGGAAAGCGTTCTGCCACTTTACCGAACACCTTCATAAAGACTTCAAGGCAGGGAGCGTCTATGCCGTTTTTCTCTGTTTCTTTGTCAAGAGCAGGTAACAGCTCATCAAGTCCGCCTATAAAGGCTGAGCCTGTAAGGATAGCCTTCTCATAGCCATCGTAATTTTTCAACATAAGCTGGGCTATCGTTGCACCCATACTGTGCCCAAGCAGAATAAAGGGGATTCCGGAAAGCTCCTTTTTCATTTCAAGAAATAATCTGTAGCTTTCTTCACACATCAGCGTTATAAGGTCGTCTTCGTCGGTAGGTAGTGTTGTCCTGCCGTGATAACGTAGCTCTCCCATAAACACGCCTATTTCCTTTTCCATCATAAACTGAGCAAATTCTTCATAATACTCGGTCATTTCTCCAAGGCCGTGTATTATCTGAATAACTGCCCTGCAGTTATCAGGGATCCACTTTTTGCAAAATATCTTATCAAGAAAAAATTCTTTTATCATATTATCTCCTGTTGCAGACAAGGGCGACCGAAGGTCGCCCTTGAATCTTTATTTTATCTCTGATTCGGAAATTATCTTTATATTTTCAATATCAGCGGTAATAACCTTATTGTCCCAAAGGGTAAGAATACAGGGCTTATCGCCTGAAGTAAAGCCACAGTAGACCGTGCTGAACTTCTGATCGTAAAGAGAAATTCTACCGATTTCAGTAAGAGCATTTCCCTTGTATTTATAAAAACGATATTCGCCTACCTGAGAAATTCCATCAAAGAAGGTAATGGGCATACCTAAAATAATTCCGTCTGCACTTTCATAATAAGGCATATCAGAAATATTTCCTATCAGCGTCGAATCAAGATAAGCATCCCATTCACTCTGTACGCCGTCCTTTACGTTGGCACTTACAGAGGCTGACGTATCATTTCCGCTGATGGTGAGGGTTATACCTGTACGTTTCCCTTCGTCGTTGAAGCTTACGCTGACAGAAGCAGAATGCTTATCGTTGATCTTCTTTTCGTTTGTTGCAGTAACACCCTTTTCAGCACTGGACAGATCTGAAATGTTGATATTGTACTGCATCGCCTTGTCCCCTGCTGAGATAAGAGTGAGAACATTATCTCCACACATAACCTTATCAATAACATCACCGCTTGCTATAGGGCTTAATATCTGCGGCATTTCCGATAAGTCTGTGCCGAACTTGAATACAGCATTGGAATTAACATCCTTTTCCGTCACCATACCGACAGCTAAAAGACTATCCTTACTGCTCATAAGCATTTCAGGATTAATAGCTCCGTCAATATCTGCAGTGTATGAGCTAAGATCCTTGTCAAAGGCAATACGGCATACTCTTGAACGATAGCTTTCATTAAGGTATACGTTATCACAGGTAAAAAGTCCGTTTGCCGAAATATCGTATCCTGCGGCATCTCCCATAAGTACCGTTTTTATACTTGTAGCACTCATATCATAGGGCAGACGGGAAACTGTGCAATAATTCGTTCTTGCGGCAATTTCAGGTCTTACTATTTTATCAAAGGGTACTACCGACGTATTTCCGTTTACTTCGAAATAAGGAATAAAGGACGTAAGCTTGTCACTTCTTGCATCAAGCAGATTAAAGTAATTTTCTGTAACGATATAAAACGCATTACCATCCGTATAATTGCCTATGGATTTTCCTGACTGTTTATAACTAAAAGAATATTCTCCGGTCGAAATAGTCGCTTCATCATAAAATCTTATCTCGGTCATATCGCCGACAATTCCCGTTACAATGAAAATACCATCGTGATATTCTATAGAAATATCCTGCATATCAACAGCAAAGCTGAAAGATTCTCCCACCTTACCATTATCAAGCACGGCACCGGTAAGATGATATGCACTTTCTACCTGAGTAACTGCAAGGCAGACTGATTCTCCTACCGCATTCTTTGAGGCTGAAAACTTATTGGTATCAGTCAGTACAAAGCTATCGGGCAAAGTGTAGCTCACCTTATGCTGAGCGTCCTTTGTTTCCTCTAAAAGCGTAGGAAAATCAACGATATCCTGCTTTATAATTTCAGGGATCTTGAAAACATAGTTCGGAATTATTTCAAAGTAACGTAAAAGCTTAAGCCCACCTGCACAGCAGATTACTAAAGCAGCACAGATAAATGCGGCTATTAAAAAGCCCTTGCTCTTTTTTGTTTCAGGGACTTCGTCAGTATCCTCCACAAGATCGCTTAGTACGTCTGCGATGCCCTTTGCAGAAGGATCTATCTCTTCGTCGTCTTCTTCAAAGTCATCCTCTTCACCATCTTCGCCATAAGTCTCTTCTGCCCTTTCTTCTACGGCAGAAGGTTCCTGCTCTTCTTCAGGCTCGGAGTCGATTTCTTCCACCTGATCTTCAACTTCTTCGCCGTTACCAATATCTGCAGGTCCTTCAGATTGTTCCTCATAGGAGGTTATAGTATTACTTTCTGTATAATTATCAACGTAATTTACAGAAGCTGTAGTTTCTTCGTCCTTTTCTTGCTCTCTTTCCAGCGAACTATCTATGCTTGCCTGAATTTTTGCAATAATAGCTTCTGCGGCAGCAGTTCTTTCCGCCTCAGATTTTTCTGCAGATTTATCCTCAATCGTTCCTGTTTCGACAATATCTGAACGATTTTCGGTTTCTTCGATATCAGGTGTAGCTGTTTCCTCAACCTCAGATGCAGGAGTTTCTTCAACTATTTCAGGCGTTGGAGATTCTTCCTTAACCTCCGGTGTTGCCGCTTCTTGTGTTGTTTCTTCCGAAACGGGAGTGGTCTCTTCGGAGATTTCTTCAGCTATCGGAGCAGGAATATTTTCTGTAGGTTCTTCTGCTATATCAGCCATATCGGAAGTGAGATCATCTGCCGATTCTGTTACGGGTGTCGATGCTATTATTTCATTTTCAGAAATCTGTTCCAACATAGGCTTTGCTTCTTCAGCGTAGCCCTTCTCTTCAAGACTTACACGACGAAGCGTTTCCTCTTCTCTTTTTCTGCGTTCCTCACTCTGTTGTCTGCGGCCTGTAGCCACAGCAAGCATAGTACGGTAATCCTCATCGCCGAGATTTGAGCCGTCAAGTATCTGTAAAAGCTCGTCAAATCTTAAGTGAGGGTTTTCTTCTATTCTGCGGAATTCGATATTACCTATCCTTGAATTTCCTAAAAGCTCTAAAAATTCTGAGCCGGATATCTTCATCTCGCGTAGCTTTTTTAAGAATTTCCCTGCGGTAATCTCTCCGCTATCCTCTATAAACTGTTTTATCCGTGAGGGCTTTATCTCATCAGGCACAGAAATAGAGGCTATGTATTCTTTTATTTTTTTATCAAGTAATTCCATGCCTTGTCCTTTCTTTTTATACTCCTGAATAAGATAAAAGCATTGTTTTAAGTGTTACCTCTGCATTGGTAAGACAAACTGCCACAGTCTGCTCTGTATAACCACAGAGCGTTGCAGTCTTTTCAGCACCACAGGCACATACGTTGCTTACCGCGAGCACAAGTCTTTCAATATCCTGAAGGGAGTTTAATGCCCTGCGTATATCAAAGCTTCCGCTATCGGGAGGTAAAGCCGTCTGCTTACCGTCTTCGTTTTTATATATGTATCTTATCTTTGTGCAAAGAATTTTTACAATCCATTCTACAAAAGCTCCGTTGCCGTTTATTTTAGCGGAAGGGAGAGCCGCATAGCTATCGGATATAGTAAGCCTTATCGCTTCTATCGCCTGTTCTTCTGTCTTAAGGGCTATTCTTGCTATTTTGTATAAGGGTCGGCATACCACCGCATAAAGCTTTGTAAAGGCGTCATCATCGCCTAAAGACGCTTCGTGTATAAGTGCGGAAAGCTCAGAGGTATTCATAGCTTGCCCATCCTTTCATTTTCTTTATTGCATATATACTTATATAATAACATAAATCGCAAAAAAATAAAACCCCTTTTTGAAATTTTTTGCAGTGAACCATTGAGCTGAAGATCGTCGCCGATTTATCTATTCCCTTTTCCTATAAAAATAAGCACGGAATATTGTTTTATTTGTCACAAAAATCCGTTGACATTCTGCTGATATAGATATATAATTACCTTTGAAAAAAACACTACTTTATATAGAGGACGTAAAATGAGCAGATACGTAAAAAATATGACTGAGGGTAATGAAGCGAAGCTGATACTTCTTTTCGCTTTACCTCTTGTTGCAGGAAATTTGTTTCAACAACTTTACAACATTGTCGATTCTGCTATCGTAGGACAGATCTTAGGCTTTGAAAGGCTGGCGGCAGTAGGCTCTACCGGTTCTATTACCTTTCTTTTCTACTCTATGTGTAACGGACTTTCAATAGGTGCAGGTATTCTTGTATCCCAGAGCTTTGGTGCAGGACTGCATAACGACGTCAGAAAATTCATTACGAACAGTGCCTATGTACTCGGTGCAGTGGGTGTCGTTATTTCCGTTATATCTACCCTTGTTGCAGAGCCTGTGTTGAGATTTCTTGACACGCCTGAAACGGTTCTGCCTGATGCCGTGTGCTATATGCAGGTAAACTGCATAGGTACTGTGGCTGTAGCGGCATATAACTGGATAAGTGCAGTATTAAGATCTCTCGGCGACTCTAAAACACCGCTCATCTTCCTTATAATTGCAAGTATTCTGAATATAATCCTTGACGTTATATTCGTTCTTCCCCTGCAGATGGGAGTAGGCGGTGCGGCTCTTGCCACTATTATTTCTCAGGGTGTATCAGCGGTAGCAAGTATTATATTTGCCTTTATCAAAAACCCTTACTTTAAATTCGGGAAATCTGATTTTCTCCCGTCACGCTCACACATTTCCCGTGTTGTAAGGATAGGCACGCCCGTGTCGCTGCAAAGCGGAATGATATCAATATCAATGATATTTTTACAGAAAACCGCCAACTCCTTCGGAGAAACGGTTATGGCGGCTTACACCGCAACTATGAAGGTAGAGCAGCTTATTCACCAGCCGTTTATTTCCCTGAATGCCGCTCTTTCCACCTTTACAGGTCAGAATATCGGTGCGGCAAAGCTTGACAGAGTGTCAAAGGGATATAAAAAGACCATCACTATGGCTTGCATCTTTGCACTTTTTATGCTCTGCGTATTCTTCCTTTTATCCGACCCGATAATGAGAATTTTCGTAAGCGAGCCTGCGGTAATAACTATAGGTGCTTCTGCCCTGATGGTCTCCTGCTGTTTCTACTGTCCTTTAAGCCTTATCCACGTGACAAGAGGACTTTTAAACGGTGCGGGCGATGTGGGCTTTGCCTTTATAAACGGTGTTGCCGAGGTTATAGGCAGAATAGGCTTTGCTTTACTGCTTGTAAACTTCACCCCTCTTGGCTTATGCTCTATATGGCTCACCACCTGTCTTACCTGGACTATTACGGGAATAATGTGCGTGCTGAGATACAAAGCAGGAATATGGAAAAGAAAAGCAGATATAACTATAAATAACAACGTTCAGACAAGTGAATAAGGAGAAATTATGGAAAAGAAATACATAGCACTTACCTTTGATGACGGACCAAGCCCTGACGCTACCCCTGCATTGCTTGAAGTGCTGAAAAAGCACGACGTAAAAGCAAGCTTTTTCCTCGTGGGAAATTCCTTTAATGAGGAAACCGAAAAATATGCGGTAGCTGAATATGAGTACGGCTGTGAGCTGTGCAACCATTCGCAGACCCATAGCGGTATGAGCAGTCTTTCTAAAGAGCAGATAATAAACGAGATCGACTATACCGATAATAAAACAGAAAAAATCACCGGACAGAAAACAGCCTTTTTCCGCCCGCCCTACATAGATTACAACAAGCTTATGTTTGACGAGATTGACAAAACCTTTATCTGCGGTGTAGGTGCAGAGGACTGGGAGGACAGTGTAAGTGCCGAGGAACGCTTTAAGCGGATCGTTGCCCAGTCGGAAAACGGAACCATAATTCTTCTCCATGATATGCAGGGCAATTTCAAGACGGTAGAGGCTGTTGATATGATAATACCTGAGCTGAAAAATACGGGCTTTGAATTTGTCACTGTATCAGAGCTTTTTAAAAAGTGCAACGTCACACCGCAGAAGGATATTATTTATTCCAACGTGTTTGATACAAAGAAATATTATGAGATGAATTAAGTAAAAAGCAGGTGACCAATGGTCTCCTGCTTTTTCTGTAGATATAGAATAAATAAAAGCCGCCCCGACTATTGCCGGGACGACCGAAAATCTTAAATTACGTTTTCTTTAAAGAGTTTATTACTTTCTCTTCTTGGAAACTACTACCGCACCTGCTGCTAAAACTGCAACGCCTGCTACGAGAGCGATACCTTCAACACCTGTGTTTGTGTTGGGCTTTTCTTCTGTAGGCTCATCTGTAGGCTCGTCAGTGGACTCGTCTGTAGGCTCGTCAGTGGGCTCGTCTGTAGGCTCGTCAGTAGGTTCATCTGTGGGTGCATCAGCTGTTTCGGGATAGCCTGAGATTGTAAAGGTTACTTCACATCTTGACCATGTGTCTGCAAATTCTGTAAGTGTAGCAGAAGCTGTCGCTAAATCCTTTGATCTTGCATCATCGGGAATTGTAGAAATGTAAGGATTGCAAATTGTTGATCTGTATATGCCGTCTTCTGCATTTGTGTAGCTTGTAACACCGTCGAGCATAGCTTCAACACCATCAAACTTGATAGATGTGATATCGATCATAATATCGTTGTTAGCTTCGTCGTCTGCAGCGAAGTTTACCATAACCGCCATACAAGTAACACCCTGTACTGATGTGTAGATTACAGGCTCGCCTGTTTCTTCGTCAAGTAAAACGTCTTCAAGGTTTGAATCCCATGCGGTAATACCCTTGGAAAAGTCGATTGCTACCTTGTATTCACCGTTGCCTGTGATTGTTACATCTTCGAGAGCTTCAAGTGTTGTAGCAGGAGTTTCACTGCCACCCCACTGGCTGAATAACCACTGACCGTCAGCAAAGCCAAGTGTTGCCTGTGCGGGCTGTAATCTGTCGCCGTTTGCTGCAAAAGCTGATGTAACCATTGTTGCTGCAACTGCAGAAGCGATTACGCCTGCTAAAATTTTTCTTAATTTCATTGATTTATCCTCCGTAGCAAATTTTTCACAAAATAATTTTGTGCTTTTATTATATATGAAAACGATTAGATACGCAATAGGCAATCTCAACAAATAGTGAATTTTGTTTATGTAGAAATAACACAAAAACCTTAATAAAATCTGCTAACAGGAACTATTGTAACCTCTTGTTTTCCTTGATTTAAAAGTAAAAAACGAGGTCAAAAAATCAGGAAGCCAGATGGAGTACATAACTGCCAATCTGACTTCCCTGCTAAATCAAAAATGTGCTATTTCTTTCTACGGACTGTCAGTGCCATTGCTGTAAGACCACCTACTGCCGCTGTACCGAGTGCCACAAGCTCCATAGCAGGAACACCTGTATTTACGTTGGGTGAAGACGCTGTTACGCCGGATTCGATATTTTCATCGATGGACGCCTCAGGAACGTTACCCGTGCTACCGCCGGGGACAGCTTCTTCCACGCCGCTTACGACACCGTCTACGATGTCTTCAGCGCCGCTTACAACGCCCTCGACTACAGTACCTGCACCGTCAACAGCACCCTCAATAACATTAGGTGCAGCATAAGCACTAACACTCATGACTGATACAGAAAGAACCGCCGCTAAAGCCGCTAAAGCTTTCTTCATAGTTCTGTCATCCTTTCTTTAAAAAGTACGGAATTAATTCCGCACTTCTATTATTCCTTGTAAGGATAACAGTATACTAAAGCTAAAATTCCAAATTTTATTTTAAAAATTCAGAAGGATCGATCCATTTATCATTGCATTTTACTGCAAAGTGAAGATGAGGCGCAAGCTTTGACTCGCAGTCAAACTCCGCCGTTCTGCCGATGACCTGCCCTGCATCCACTACAGTCTGCTCCTTTACGGATAACGCCTTGTCAAGTCCGTAATAGTGGCCCTCATAGCCATCGTAATGGTCAATAATTACGCATATTCCCCATAAGGGGTCGTCTCTTACCGCAATGACCTTGCCGCTTGTGGCAGATTTCACCTCTGTGCCATATTCTGCGGCAATGTCGATGCCATCGTGAGTTTTCCACACACCAAGAGTTTCACTCTTCACAAGCTCACCGTTGCTGTACTGATTGATGATCTCCCCCTCAACGGGCATCATTCTTTCGGCGGTGATGTTGATGAAGTTATTTACGTCATCGGTGTCTTCGCTGTTTTCATCTTCCTGCGTTTTGCTTTCTTCCTTCGGTACGTTACTTACGTTATTATCCACAGGAAGAGTGTTTGCAGGCGGCTCGGTATTCTCTATGTCCTTTACAGTCATATCGTAGGTCACATAGCCTGCAATACCAAAAGCTACGATGGCAAGGGCAAGAGCTGCAATAAAGCCTTTACCTTTAATAAATTCCTTGAATTTTTCCATAAAACTATCCTTTCAGCAATTTGCTTTAAATTTGTCTGCAAGGATATTTTTAACATAAAAAATTATTTTATACATTAAAGCTTACACAAAAATTCCCCGCATCAGATGCAGGGAATTAATACGTTATAATTACATAAATTCGTACTTTACGACCATATCAGATACGGGAGGATTTTCTACCGGCTTTATAAGATTTTTGGAGTAGCTTACACCGTAAACAAGATAGTCTATACCGAGTATCTCTGCATGGGAAAGAACTGCACCCTTTCCTACTCTTGCTCTGTTATCCTTATCTCTTATCTCACCTTCGAAAATCTTTGCATTGCCGTTCTTTACGTATTCGTAAAGAGTATCTGCAATTGAATCTGTTTCATCCTTGCAGTTATCGGTGTAATCGGTTATCTTTACAAAGGCTTCCTTAAAACCTCCTACAAACACCTCAGGCTCATAGTTATTGTATACGCAGGTACGGACTGTGTCTGTAATAAAGGTTGCCCAGTTAAGATAATAGCCCATAAGGCCTCTGTTCTTTGCAGAATATTCCACATCGTTTGTAAATCCTATAGACTTTACTCCGAGAGAGTCGCAGTAGAACATACCGTAGTCTGTCGGCTGATAGAAGAAGATAACGTCACACTGTTCACTGATAAGCTGATTTACGCCCTCTTCCGTTTCTTCATTTGTGTTGGCGTAAATTACACGTACATCGGTCTCGTCAGCCTTATATACTTCCTGTACGCCGAATACAAATGCCGCCATTACTCCAAAACTCTGGAGCATATTATCGTCACACACAACGCCTATTTTGTGGGTATCGCTGTTATATGCCGCAACTGTGCCGCTTATGTAAGCAGGCTGATACATTTTTGGCTGAAAGCAGGTAAGATTTGAAAGCGAGACAGTACCGCCGTAGCTTAAAATATAGATCTCCTTATCCTTCTTTGCAACGCTGTATGCGGCATTGGCGTAACCGTTGTAAGCAGAAACTATGATGTTGCAACCCTCGTTTTTAAGTGTTGTTACTGCAGCCTCAAAGCCGGAAACCGTAATATTATCCACGTAGCAGGTTTCAACTTCTAAAGCGATTTCGAGATCCTTTCTGCTCTTTTCAAACATGTATGTGTAGTTATCGGCAGCAACGGGTCTGTCGTAGATATAACCTACCTTTGCTTCTCCCTGAGTCTGCGGTTCAAAGGGCAGAGAGGATTCTTCAGAGGTCTCCCCTCCTGAGCAGGCACAGAGTGTAAATATCATCGCCATCATCAAAGCGATAAGCTTTATGTACTTTTTAAGTTTCATAGATACCATTCCTTTTTAGTAAGATACGCTTTATTTTATGGCAGAACAGACAAATTCTGCCCATACTTTTTCATTATGGTTATAGTATAACACATTTTCACATAAAATGCACCTGATTTTCAGAAAAAATGTTTTGCTTTTTTCTAAATTTGTGATATACTTATATAGTCACCACTTTGCGTTATGCAAAATTAACAAACATATGAAAAATTTTGTGTTCAGAACATGAACATGGAATGTATAAAAGAAAGGACAATAAGAAATGAAGAAAAAATTTTCCGTTGCCGCTTTACTGCTTGCAGGTGTAATGATGGTAACAGGCTGTAGTGAAAGCATCCTCTCCTCCGGCACTTCCGACACAAGCAGTAATACAGAAAGTAAGGAAGATATATGGACTGCGGCAGATGATGATTTAGTTGCATATCCCACAGCCGAAGGTCTTACAGATGAGCAGAAAAAATATTTTAGCGTAACCTTCAAGGACTTCTACACCGAATATGGCTTTATCAGCAACAACTTAGGACTTACCGACACAAAGGACGATGCCGATGCTCAGCTTTACAGACAGAGCATTATAGAAATGCTGGTACATGAAAGAGTTATTCTCAAAAAGGCTGAAGAAATGGGTCTTGCCGATCTTACAAAGGAAGAGATGGACACCATTGATAAAAATTATCAGGAAAATATGAAAAACTGGCACAGCAGTTTTACCGCTCAGGCGGCAAGCGAGCTTGGTATAACCGTAAACTCTTCTGATACATCAGGCGGCTTCAGTGCTGAGGATCAGGCAAAGATCGACGCAAAAGCAAAGGAACTTTTCAATGAATATATAAAGCCCTTTGATATGACCGAAGAGACCTTCCTTAAATGGGAAACAAATTCATTTATTGAAAAGAAGGTTCTTGAACATCTTTATAAGGATATAAAGGTAACTGATGACGAGGTCGATAAATATATAAACGACCTTATCGCTGAAGCAAAAAAGACATACGATGAAGACGTTTCAAAGTACGAACAGAATACCCAGTACGGCTCTGTATGGATCCCCGAGGGCACGAGAAATATAAAGCACGTATTTATCGGCATCAGCACTATTGACGCCGCAGAGATCATTGCCGCAAGAAAAGAAAGCGGTGCAGACCAGGAAGAAATAGACAAGCTCCGTGATGAAAAGCTTGCTGAAATAAAGGAAAAGATAGACACTGCATACAAAAAGGCAACAGCTGAAAGCGACGACAAGGAAAAGACCTTTGACGCAGTATTAAAGGAATACAGCCACGATTACAACTCCTCTGTGACAGATCAGACTATCACTATTGTAAAGGGTACTTCATCCCTTACAAAGGAGCTTTATGACGCTATCTACAATCTTGAAAAGCCCGGCGACATTTCTGAGATCGTTGCTACGGATACAGGTTATTACTTCTTCTACTACGTAGGTGAAGAAACTATCACCGATTCTGAGCTTGAAGCACAGAAGAAGAACGTATACAACGGTATGCTTACAGAACGTCAGAACGAAAAGGCTAACACCACTATCGAAGAGTGGCTGAGCGAAGTAAAGTATGAATATGATTACGAAAAGCTGAACTTCCCCAAGCCTAAGGAAGAGAATACAACTTCATCAACAACATCAGAATCTTCAAAGTAAAAATTTCTACCGCACAGTTTTCGCTGTGCGGTACTTTATAGGTGATATTATGAGTATTTGCAACATCTGTCCGAGAAAATGCGGCATCGACAGAGAAAAACAAAAGGGCTTCTGCGGTGTTGACACCCTTAAAATAGCAAAGGCGTGCCTTCACTATGGAGAAGAACCCCCTATCTCCGGTGGTAGCGGCAGCGGTACGGTATTCTTTTCAGGTTGCTCTTTAAAATGCGTATTCTGTCAGAATATGCCGATAAGCCGTGACGGCTTCGGCAAGGAGATAACGATAGAAAGACTTGCGGAAATTTTTCTTATATTAAAGGAAAAGGGAGCTGATAATATAAATCTTGTCACCCCTACCCATTACGCTGATGAAATTATAAAAGCACTTGAAAAGGTTAAATCAACACTTGACATCCCCGTTATATACAATTGCGGCGGATACGAAAACGTTGAAACCTTAAAGCGTTTTGAGGGACTTATTGACGTTTATCTTCCCGATTTTAAATACGCAGACAGAAATATTGCAAAGGAATATTCCGCCGCTGAAAACTATCCCGACGTAGTAATTCCTGCTATAAAGGAAATGTTCAGGCAGGTAGGTGCAGTCCGCTTTAACGAAAAGGGTCTTATCGAAAAGGGCGTTATTATAAGACATATGGTACTCCCCTCTCATCGACACGACAGTATGAAGATACTGGAGCTTATAAAGGAAAATCTGCCTATCGATAAAATAAAAATAAGTCTTTTATGGCAGTATACCCCCTGCGGAAAAGCACTCGAAATGAAAAATCTGTCCCGTAAGGTCACCACCTTTGAATATAACAGCGTTGCCGATTATGCCGAAAAGCTGGGCTTTGACGGGTATCTGCAGGAAAGATCCAGTGCCACCTTTGAGATGACTCCCGACTGGGATTTAGAAGGCGTGTAACAGTAAAATATATACATTACACAAAAATATGCACAGATTTTGCTAAAAATTTTGTGCATTATTTTGTTGCAAAGTACCTTGCATTACAAGGTACAATGTGTTACAATAAATACACCGAAGAAAAAAGGAGGCGATTTTTTGAACTCACAGCTTAAACGAGGGACCCTTGAGCTTTGCGTTCTGTCAATTTTAGCAAGACGAGATTGCTACGGTTATGAACTGGTAAATGCCATCTCTGAAAGTATGCATATAACTGAGGGCACAATATACCCGTTGCTGAAACGACTTAAAGACGACGGAAACATAACATCCTATCTTGTTGAATCTACAGAAGGACCGCCGAGAAAATATTACAAGATAACGAATAACGGTCTTGCGAAAACAAAAGAACTCGAAGGACAATGGATACAGTTCTACAGATCAATAAATAAAATACTCGGAATAACCGAGAAGGGGGAATAACTAATGTACACAAGTAAGGCACAGTTTCTTGAAGCACTTAGATCAGAGCTTTTAAAAAGAAACATAACAGATAGCGAAATTTTAGAGGATTTTGAACAGCATTTTAATATCGGACTTTCCGAAGGGCTTACCGAAGCTCAGGTCTGCGAAAAGCTTGGTGCTCCTGCAGAAATTGCAAATCAGTATGCACCTGATGGGTACACGGAAGACGTAAGCAATGCAACAAATCAGACTGCAAACAACTCCACTCAGACACAGCAGACAGGCTTTGCAGAAAACAACTACAATTATAACAACGCTAACACAAATACTTCTGCACCTCAGAACAACACAAACGATAATATGGACATAGCAAAGATAATAGGTGTTGTTTGTCTTGACGTTCTTGTTCTTATCTGGGCGATACCCACTCTTTTCTCGCTTTTAATAAGCTACTGGGCAGTTATGATCTCATTCTTTGTAACACCCGTTGTTATGATCATAGGTATTATATTCGGAAGCCAGTTTGTCGGTTCGGCGATCATTGTTTCTATGCTGACTCCTGCCGCAGGAATTTTCGCAGCACTTATACTTTTCGGTATTGCGCTTATAATGTCAGCCTTCTGCATTGATATCTGGAAAGCATTCGGAAAGCTTATGCAGGCTATAGGCAGACTTCACTATGAAGTATTCACAGGCAAAAAGGCAACGTTTTAAGGAAAGGGGATAAGGATATGAGAAAAGTACTTGTAATAATCGGTGTATTATTTATTTTAACCGGTATTGTAGGCGGTGCGATCACAATAGGCTCAAACGGTGCTTTTGCAATGACCTACGAAGAATTAAGAGAGCTTTATAAAGACGAGCTTCATGACGAGCACAAGGAATTTACAGGCGAGCTTAAAAACGCTGTAATATATGCAACCTCAGCAGAGGTAAAGATAGAATATTCTGATATAGATAAAATGGTAGTTGACTATAAGTCAAGTCACCCCAATATCATATGCAATATTACCTTTAACGAAAAAACAGGCGAACTGAAAATTGAAGAGGTTTCGCGTCATGCTTTCTTCTTTTTATTCTGGTTCAACGTCGGAAAAAACGAGATTACCGTAACTCTCCCCGATGAATATAAAGATAATGGTATAGAGCTTGTGGATATCCGCCTGACGTCAGGTGATTTAAAGGGTGATCTACCGAGTTGTGAATATCTTAAGCTGAACTTTACCAGCGGTAAAGCCGACAATGTGACTATCGACTGTGAAAAAGCAGATATGTACATCACATCAGGTAATCTTTCAATTACAAACAGAGGCGAGAAAATGGACAGAATAAGCTTCTCTGCCACAAGCGGTGACGCTAAGTTCTATAACTTCACAGCCGATGAAAGCATTTACGAAATGACCTCAGGCAACCTTTACGTAGAGGGTGCTACAGGCGACGTTTCCGTTGACAAGACTTCAGGCAACACTACTTTAGCCTTTGCTCAATTTGACGGCGATATCGAAATAGAAAGCACCAGCGGTGACAGCAAGATAATGCTCCCCGGAAACTACGGCTTTGATTTAGAGTTTGACCGTACCAGCGGACACTGTGAAATTCAGCTTCCTATAGAGGATAGCGACAACATTACAAGAATAACCTTTGATGATGATACAAAAACTCATCTTGGTTCTGAATCCGATAACAAGATAAAAATAGACATAACAAGCGGAGACGTTGTTATCTGCCCTGTAGAGTAATAAGACACATTTCGTCACAATCACCAAAAAATCAATTTATTTTGTTGCATATTTGTTAAATTTACATCTGAAAGGTAGACAAGCAACTGAAAATGTTGTATAATAACAAAGTGGAAAGTTATTACTTTTTTGAAGAAAGGAATTTACGATATGAACGAGATAAAGCTTGGTAAACTTATTTCAAAGGGCGACAAGGTAGATGTATACAAGAGCGAGGACGGAAAGCTTGCAGTCAAGATCTTTAAACCTGACTGCCCTAAGACTATGGTTTTTTATGAAGCTCTTATGATATCAAAGATAGAAGAAACAGGTCTTAATATTCCTACCGTAAAGGAAATCGAGCTTATAGACGATAAGTGGGCATTAGCTACGGAGTTTATAAACGGCAAGACCTTAAAACAGATAATGGAAGAAGAGCCTGAAAACAGGGATGAATATCTTGATGATATGGTAGAGATCCAGCTTGATATCCATGATAACACTATCCGCAGCGTCGCAAAATTAAGAGACGCTCTCAAAATTGAAATAGATAGTCTTTCAGATATCGACTATATCAAGAAGTATGAGCTTCAGACAAGACTTGACAGCACGCCTAAGCACACAAAGCTCTGTCACGGAAACTTTGTGCCTGAAAACATCATCGTAACAGATGAAAATGAGGTATATATCCTTGACTGGGTAGGAGCTACCATAGGAAATGCCAGCGCAGACGTTGCCAATACCTATCTTGAGCTGTCACTGACTTCTACAGAAATGGCTGAAAAGTATCTTAACATTTTCTGTGAAAAGACAAACACGTCAAAGAAATACGTGCAGGAATGGTTACCCATTATGGCGGCATCAAAGCTTGCAAAGGGTGTTACAAATAAGGAAGAGCGTGAGCTTTTACTGACCTGGCTTGACGTTGTGGATTATTCCTGATGGCAAAAAAATAAAAACGGGAGGGGTGACCCTCCCGTAATTTGTTTTTTATAGATAAATTGATGTTTGGCGGCGGGTCATTGGTCTAAAGACCGTCGCAGTCCCTTGGACTGTTTGGGGCTACAATAACCACAGCGGAGCGATAACCAACAATTTATCGTGCATTTAACATATGATTTCTGCCGTTCACAATGCGTTGCCATCATCAATGATTTTTAAAGGCAGGAGATGCCCGCGGGTGCAACCCGCAAACAACAATTTACCGTTCTATTAAATTTCAGCTCCGACAGATTACTGCCGGAGCTTCAGACTGAAGACAAACCCGCGCACCGCAAAAAATGCAAGCGTTTTGTATTAGCTTTATCTTTTAAACGAAAATTTCATTATAAAAGTTTAGAGGAGCCGTTTTCGGCTCCCCTAAAGCATTTTTGCTTACTTCGTCAACTGACGCTTACCGTACCTTATGTGAACACTTTGCTGTGCGTCGTCCTGACGCACTTTGTGTGTTCACTTTACGGCATCCTTGCCGTTCGTACGCCGACGATGGCTGTTTCCTCGTCTGCGTGCGTTTTTCATCGTCTGACAGCGTGTAGACAAGACTTTGTCTACACGCTACAGCTCCGACAGATTACTGTCGGAGCTTGTTTATAGTTTTACTATTATAGAAAGTTCGTTGTCAATACTTTGTGCAGTGATCGTTCCTTTATGGATCTGCACTATTGCCTGCGCCACCGATAAACCGATACCGTAACCTCCGTTTTTCTGGGTTCGTGCATCATCAGCTCTGTAAAATCTGTCAAATAGTTTTTCGGGATTTTCTATTTTCGGGAAAGTGTTTTTAACCCTCATAACTATATTCTTATCTCGCTTTCTAAGCTCTGCGGTTATTTTTCCACCCTCTTCTGTGTACTTTACAGCATTGTCCATAAGTACCGTTATAAGCTGAATTATATTTTCCTTATTGCCGGTAAATTTAATATCCTTTGTTATATCAGTTTCTGTCATAACACCCTTTAAAGCCGCAGGCTCTATAAAAGCTGAAGCCGTGCTTTCAAACGTCTCTGAAAGATCAAATTCACACACCGGTACTTCTGTGCTTTCGTCCATTCTTGATAAGGTGAGCAGATTTTGCATAAGTCCACCAAGTCGCTTTGTCTGAGTCCTTATATTCTTACTCCACTTCGTTTCGCCGTTATGAAGCTCCAATGCGTCAGTATTAGCAAGGATTATCGCCAGCGGAGTTTTTATTTCGTGACCCGCATTGGTAACAAACTGCTTTTGCTTTTCGATATTTTTAGCAATGGGGAGTATTGCCCTTTTGGAAAGCAGTACGACTATAAGCAGCATAATTCCCCAGCAAATAATTGTCGCAATAACGGATATAAAAAGTACAGTAAAGAAATTACTTATCTGTCTGCCACAATCGAGTACGGTTACAAGCTTCCCGTTTTTCGGTGCGTCTTTTACCTTATATTTAAAATTGCCGTAATCGCCTGTAAATGATGTGTAATTTAATATATCCGCCGCCATTTTATTTGCTTCATCCTCACTGACAGAGGATATGTTGGAAACGTTTGTATGAATTATATTTTTTTCACTGCTAAAAAGGACTGTAAAATATCTTGCCGCCATAGCGTCATCCTTGCCCATCGGTCTGCCGAAAAATCCGCCTTTGTCACCCTTGTTCCAGTTTTTATCGAAATTTTCGCCGGGATTTTCTCCCTCCCCTGAAACCATCGTAAGCAGTCTTGAGGTTTCATCGGAATAGGATATAAAGTTAAAAATATTTATACCGCCGACAAGTGCCACAATAAGCAAGGATATGGCAACCATAGCCGTTATTATAAATTTTTTCTGTAGCGTTTTTACCATACTAATTGTCTTTTGCAGGCTCTTCTATAGTGTAGCCTACGTTCCTCTTTGCTTTTATTTCTATGTCAGCACCTATAGCCGCAAGTCTTTTTCTGAGATATGAGATATACACCCATACCGCCCCGCTTTCAGCGTCACTTTCATATCCCCAGACCTTTACTAAAATATCCTCGGTGGAAAGATATATTCCCTTGTTCAGCATAAGCAGTTCCATAAGTCTGTACTCTATCTTTGGCAGAATATCAGTCCTCTTTGGCCCTTTAAGCTCGTAACTGCTTAAATTCAGTGACACGTTGCCGCAGGTTATTATATCGGGAGTAAACCTGTCTTTTCTTCTCAGCATTGCTCTTATTCTTGCTAAAAGCTCTCCCATATCAAAGGGCTTTGGCAGATAATCATCCGCTCCCATATCAAGTCCCTGTATTCTGTCTTCAACCTCTGCCTTTGCAGTAAGCAACAGAATAGGAGTGGTATTTCCCATAGCACGAAGCTTTTCAAGCACCTGAAGTCCGCTTAGCTTCGGCATCATTATATCTAAAATTATTGCATCATAGTTATCATTAGTTGCATAATCGAGAGCGTCGGCACCGTCGTATACCGTATCTACAATAAACTTGTGATAGGTCAGAATATCAGTTACTGCCTCCGCCATACTTATTTCATCTTCTGCTAATAAAAGCTTCATCCGCTACACTTCCCTTCAGCTTTATTCTATACCGTAAGGCTTAAAATTAACTTAAAAGCTCAGTTATATGTTATACTCTTTCTGCCATTTTGTCAAGAGCTCGATTGCCACTTGGTAAACAAATTCGGCATCTTGTCAATTTGCACAAGGATAAGATGCCATTTTCGTCATAATAATCCTTGACAAATTACAGTTTTTGCTATAATATTATGTTAGGTGCTATACGGCAGGATATCCTGCCAAACAGGAGGGTGCTAAATGATTGAAAAAAACATCTGTATAATTGCTAACCATACCAATGAGCTTCACGAAAATGAATATATACTCGGCGTTCAGAGTGCCGCAAGCAGTCTTGGTTATATCACTACTCTTTTTACAATGCTTCAGCTTAACGATAAGTCTACCAACGGCGAAGAACAGATCTTTGATCTTATTGATTTTTCGCAGTACTGTGGCGTTATACTTGTAGCAAGAAGCTTTTCGGCACACAAAAGTCTCATAAGGACGCTTGAAAGTATGATAAAAAACGAGTGCGATCTGCCCGTTGCTGTTATCGGAGAATCTTCTGTTTTTACAGATACATATTCCATTAACAAGGAGTCCGATTTTGAAAAGCTGACCGACCATATTATCGAAGTACACGGATGCGAAAAAATATATCTTCTTGGCGGTATGAGAGGTGTCAACGTATCTGTAGAAAACGGATTTAAAAAGTCTATGGCAAGACATGATATAGATACTGCAGGCAAGCTTCTTTATGGTGGCTACTGGGTAAACTGTGCAGAAAAGCTGGCTCAGGATATAGCCTTTGGCAATATCGAAAGACCTGAAGCGGTCATGTGCTATACTGACGCTATCGCTTTGGCACTTATCCAAAATCTTTACAAATATAATATAAGAGTACCTGAGGACGTCCTTGTAACAGGCTGCAGCGGTCATCCCTGTGCATTTAATAACGTTATGCCTATAACCACTATTCTGCCTGACGCTCAATACGCCGGAAAATTATCAGTAGCATCTATCCATAAGCAATTAACCGGCGAGGATGTTTCTCACGAATACAGGAAGAAAGCAAGCTCTATTTCAATGGGTCTCAGCTGTGGTTGCGGCATACAAAAAACTGTTGATATTCGTGCAAAGCTTGATTTGTTTGAAAGAACCACAAATGCAGATATGTATTTCCGCAACAGCTACGTTGAAGAAGCGTTTTTCCACGCAAAAAGCATTGAAGAATTGTCACTGCTCATTGCTGATTACACATATATCGTAATGGATGCAACTATGATAAGCATCTCTCTTTTCACTGATGAAAGCAAAGAACAGGCAAAGTGTATATTCCATAGCAACTATATAGAGGGTAAAAATATTACCGTTTTTGATAGTTCTAAGTTACTTCCTGTGGATAATCTGAAAAACTATACAATAAGTCATCTTGTTGTACTGCCTATCATTTTTAACAGAAAATTGTACGGCTTTATAACAGCAGGTTATGACGTGGTAAGAAATCACGGAGATTATTTCAGAAGATTTGCTTCAAAAATCGCAACTGCAATTGACATTATCTCAACACGAGGAGAAATTCAGACGTGCCAGGAAGAACCGGCAATCGACTCTTCCACCCCGGAATTTATGATGACAAATCAACTCACAAAGGCTGAAAAGTCAAATGCAATCTTTGCAATAAAGGACGGAATTATGTGCAAGGTAGTTACAGAAAATATTCTGTATTTTGAAGCTTTGCAGAAGAAGGTCTTTGTAACGCTGAAAAGCGGTAGCTATGAAGTAAAGCAAACTCTTGCAGATATCGAAGAAATGCTTTCAGATAAAGGTTTTATGAGAATATCAAAGTCTATAGTTGTGAATATGGATAAAATAGTTTCCTTTAAACCTGATAGCGACAGAACGATCGTCGCCACCCTTATCAATAAAGGAACTGTCCGTGTTTCAAGAAAATACATAACCGATTTCAGAAATTCACTCAGTCTTTGATGAAAAAGTACATCTTATCAGCGATAATACGACAAGATGCCGCAAAAGGCATCTTGTCGCTTTTTTGTACTTTTTTTGAAATCGCTGTGGCATTTTATCCTTGATTTTGCCAACTTGTCAGAGAATTGTTGCGAAAAAGCGAAAAAGATAATATAATGATATTGTCAGAAGGAAGTTAGTCAAAAAACAACTCAAAAAATATCATTATATCATCTCAGCTTACATCGTTACAATCTGAAAGATCCCCCAGTTTAACAGCTTTCCTCTTAATTTACATAACAAACTGACAACATCAAAAAAACCTGATAATATCCTTTCAATCATATTACTTCCATAGCAGGCAGCACGGAACACAATTTCGTGTTGTTTGCCGACAGAAATCCGATTTTGTGACCCCCATGAAACAGAATCGTTAAAAACCCCCGTTTAGCTAATAAGTTAAGCGGGGGTTTTATATGTATGTTAAAATTACTCAACGCTATAATTTATCTGCTCTTTAATAAATTCACACAGCTTTATAAGCGAAATATCTGTATGGGTGTTATTTAAGCGATCATTCGCAAGAGCCTGAGCGTCCAGAACGTCATTTAGTTGACGTGTGATTCCGTCATCTGTAATTATCGTTAGCCTGATGCGGTTCTCATTAAAGCGGTACCGGAAATTTCTTTTATAAGCATATGGCTCACAATGAATGTAGTAGATACTGTCCAATGGTATTGATACATTTGAGAAGAACTTTTTATATTGTAAGGTTTTATCATCAACAGTAACGGTAATAAAGAAAGGGTATTTTATCATAAAAACGAAAACGGCCATCGACAGCAAAAACATTATCACTTTTATTACTACAAATGGTGCTACAGAAGCTGCTATCCAAAAGACAAAAAATAAAATAAACGAGATAAATTCTACAATAGTATCTTCATGTTTTATATAGATCTTCATAAACAGCACCTCCTTAGAGTTATTTGTTTTTTCAGAGAATGAAATTATTTTAGCTGAGATTTTCTCTTTTTGTTTCTTCTTCGTTCACTTTTACTTTCAGAAATTCGCCGGCGGATAGTTTCGTATATTTCATCTTCTGCATCTTTTCCGTAACAGTAAAGCGTCATTACTATTTTAGCAGAACCTTTCAGTTTTAATGTATAAAAATTGGTATCTCCTGCAATAAATCCGTCACCTTTATAAAATTCACACTCAAAAGAATTCATTTCATCAAATTTGACAACAGTTTTTTTAGAGATAATTTTATCATTCTTACGTACACCTCTCGGGAAAATAACCTTATCCGTATCTATTATAAGAACCCTGCTTTTTTCAGAGAGGAAAATAGCAAAAAACATAATCCCCATTAAACTACCGATAAAAACAAGAGCAAAAGAGGCCGTTGAATCGGGATATCCAAAAACGAGCATAAATATACCTGCTATCAGTATTACAGTACAACCAATAGCTGCTATTCCAAAACCATTTGCGTTTCGTGATTTATATTTTTTCATTTCTATTCTCCTTTGCGGTTATAGAACATCAGAAAAAATTAAGGAGTACCTTTTCATGTGTAATTTGCTTATCTGTTTTTAATATAACATATTTGTTTTTTGGTGTCAATGAAGAAAGATATTTTAGCAGGCTTTGATACAAAAAATCCGCCGTATGCAAGGGCGAATGCTTCAGTTATTCATTTCATTATAATTACATTTATTTAATGAAATCGTGTTATACACGATGAAATCCGAGCAAGCTCGGATGAAATCTTCAGCCTTCGGCTTCAGATGAAATTAAATCCGTCCATTATCCCGACGAAGTCGGATCTCATCACGAAGAGATTTCACGTGCTTAGCACATTTTATCCCGTCCGATAGGACGGATTTAAGTAAATCGTTTGTAACAGTATAGTGATGTCTGGGCTTCGCCCAAGTGATGTTATGCTTCGCATAATGATGTTGCTCCCTTTGGTCGCAATGATGCGATGTTTGCCTCAAAACTTTAGCGAAGCGACATCATCAGCGTCAGCGTCATCATTAGTGAAACGACATCATTTGCCGCAGGCAAACATCATTGAAAAAAGCCTAACGCATTTGCGTTAGGCTTTTTTCTTGGCAGGGGTGGTAGGAATCGAACCCACGTCAAAGGTTTTGGAGACCCCTATTCTGCCATTGAACCACACCCCTGTGTGTATTATATTATATGCCTGAAGTAAGTCAAGCGATTGCACCATTTAATGGTGCACCATCAGGGACTCGAACCCCGGACCGACCGGTTATGAGCCGGTTGCTCTAACCAACTGAGCTAATGGTGCATTGGTGACCTGTGGGGGAATCGAACCCCCGTCGCCGGCGTGAGAGGCCGGAGTCTTAACCGCTTGACCAACAGGCCATATAGAGCAGAAAAGAATAGGTCGAGCCTATTCTTTTCTGTCAATATTGGTACACCTTCAGGGACTCGAACCCAGGACCCACTGATTAAGAGTCAGTTGCTCTACCAACTGAGCTAAAGGTGCATGTATGTCGGCATCTTTCTATCTTCCCAGGCAGTTGCCCGCCAAGTATTTTCGACGTAAATGAGCTTAACTACTGTGTTCGGAATGGGAACAGGTGGGACCTCATCACAATCAACACCGACTTTTAAGG
>SVNC01000025.1 GCA_015067025.1 Oscillospiraceae bacterium | reverse complement strand
GCCGCTTTTAGCGGCTGCCTGTGATAGTAATGCGTTGTCAAGCCTTCAATGCCCCTTTAGGGGTTGAGCCTGTAATATGCCCTTCTAGGGCAAGTGCAAACCACCACTTCAGTGGTGGTTTTGATTTATTATTTTTTAAAGAAATCTTTTCCTAAAATTGCGGTAAATTTAGGCTTTACACCCGTTTTATTGTCTATATGACCATAGTTCTGGCACATATCATAGCTTGGTAAAGTGTTGCCTTCAACAAGTACGGGTCTGTCGGGAGTTATTGCAACATCCCAACCGATATAGCCTACATGCTGTTCTACAAGAGCTGCTTTTTTACACATTTCAACCGCTTCATCAAACATAGGGATTTTAAATCCGTTGAAAACAGTCTTTGTGAAAGGGTGACTGTCATAATAAAGACCTGTCGCATCGCAGAAGGCGGGCTTTCTGATAACACCGTCATCGCCTATCGAAACGTACATACCGCCGCTGCAGATGTTGTCTACGCAGTTTGTGCCGTTGCTCATTCGTACAAGGGCATACATAAAGTTTACTTTACCCTCGTGCAGTACGGTTACCATTCTGATGGTGTTTATTGAGGATGGGCTGAGCTTGCTCATTTCAGGGTGCTGGGTAATAGTTTCTTCTACTAAGAATTGCTTGTTATCGCAAAGCTTTTTATAAAGTGCGTCAAAATCTGTATTTTCGGTTATTTCTTCCTTTGTGATACCCTTGCCGCCGAATTCGTTTATAGCCTTTGCAAATACGGTGCTTTTCCCTTCGCAGAATTTTCTGAAGGCTTTCGCGTCACTGTTTTCAAGGTTTATAAAATCTCTGCCTATATATTCGGTAAAGTTTTCATCAAAAAGAGCTTTGTTGTCAAAGGTCGTAAAGTAGGTTCTGTCGTTCAGCTTTTTTGATATCAGCAGATTGTCGTTCATATTCATAAAGGTGCGGCGGTTTTTTCCTTTTATATTGGCAAAGCCGAACACTCTGTAATCAAGATAGCCAATGGAGTATCTGAATATGCACCATATCATATCAAAAAACATAACGAAGCGGTTTTTTCCCGTTTCATTGTGGATGGTGTTTATATGCATAAACATTCTTTTAAAGCTTCCCGCAAATAATCTGCGAAAAAAAGTTTTTATTTTCGTCATTATAGTCTTAAGCCCTTTCAGAGTCTTAATATTTTGGTCAGAATTTTAGATATTACGTTTTTAATAGGAGTTGTTACAATTTCTTTTTCTCTTGGAGTAAGTCCCATCAGCCATACCGAGCCGATGAAGATAACAAGATAAAGTGCTCCCCACAGAAGTATCTGAAGATAGCCTGAGATATCAACAAAAGTCATTATCAGTATCGAAGCGACACAGGGCAGGAAAAGGGAAGGGAGTAAAGCTCTTATTCTTCTCCAGAAGCGTGGTATATCAAGTCCGATATATTTATGGTAATACCAGTTCATCAGCAGTCCGTTGCCGATAAATACAGGGATAGCCGTACCTACTGCAACGCCTATTGCACCAAAATAGTGACATAGAGGTATACTGATCGCTATATTCAGAATTGCTACCAGTACATATACGAGGGATCTGAAGCGGTGCATATTTTTTGCTCTTTGAATTTCGATACCTAAATTCTGGATACTTGGCAGTATAGTCGGAACAAACAGACATACTGCTATCGCAAAGGCATCTGCGTTTTCAACTCCCGCCCACTGGAGCACAAAGGGATAGCCTACGGCAATAAAGCCGAAGAGTATCATTGTAAGGATAACGAACTGAAATCTTCCTACTCGGATGAACAGGTCGCTTATTTCTTTATTTGATGAGCGGTTTGCAACCATCTGATGCACCTTGGGAGTAAGGATACCTGAGAAGGTGGTCGCCATAGACATATAATAGATATTGAGCTGAGACGCTACGTTGTAAACGGCGACGGTTTCTGAGCCGTGCATCCAGGCGAGCAGGAACTTATCAACGCTCCAGTTGAGCTGATCTACCACGATACCGAGAAATACCCAGCTTGTGAATTTGAACATCTTTCTCAGCAGTCTGAAGTCAAATTTCTTGAAATAAAATCTTATATCAAGATTTTTAAAGCAGTACCGTATATTCAGTATTCCTGACAACAGGGTAAAGGCAAGGCTCGTATAGGCGATAGCCTCAGAGCGAAGTCCGATCATCAGCAGAGGGATTATGAGCAGGGGATTAACAACGGATTTTATAAACGCAAGGCTTTTTAGAAATACATAGCGTTCATTTACCATTGTATTTGACTCAAAGACGCTTAAGGGGAAGGAGATAGCGGCAGTTGCAGTCATAATGTACATAAGCCGTACCGCAAGATTTATTTCCTCTTCGGTCAGCTTGTCGCCGAAGGCAAGACGTGGATTTGCGGCAATGGTACAACCCACGATAAGAACGATAACACCTATGATCGAATATATGATCATAAACATACCGTTCAGCTTAGCCATATTGAATTTATCGCCCGACTCCTTATATCTTGTGTAGAACCTTGTATACGCGCTGCCAAGACCGAAGCTGAAAAGATTGAGGTAGGAGACCATCGGCAGAACTACGGAATATACACCGTATTCGCTCTGTCCGAGTCGCTCCAGCATAACGGGAGTGTAAACAAGCGATACTACAGTTCCTAATATAAGCGTCAGATATGACAGCAGAGAGCCTGCTTTTATCTGATTTACTTTCATTGGCAAAGATCCTTACTATATTATTAAAGCCGAAAAACGGCAACGATATTCAGAATATCCTAAATAATCATTGTACCATATTATAAGTAATTTGTAAAGATAAAAACCACTCTGATATCATTATTTTGCAGAAATTTTCCAAAAAAACAGCCGATAAGATTAACGTTTAACGCTATTAATCATTATGTGACTTTTTCTTTTTGTGCATAAAATAAAGTATCAGGGATGAAGCAATAAGCAAAATGGGGAAGGCGGCAGAAAAAGCAAAGCCCGTCTTCATACCGTAGGCTTCACTATATCCCTGAGCGGTTACCGTATCACAGATCATTCCTGCTAAAAAAGGACCAAAGCCACAGCCTAAATCACCGAGAAGAGCCATTATACCGAACATACCCGTGCCGCCTTTTTTATATCCTGCCGCCGCAAGACTGAAAGTCCCGGGCCAGAGTACCGCAACGGAAAGTCCGCAAAGAGCACAGAATATAAGAGAAAGTGCCGCACTGTCCGATAAGGCTACTGTTATGTAGCAGGTAAGACAAAGCAGACCGCTTATACAAAGCAGAGCATACATATTTATCTTTTTTGCAAAAATACTGTTAAGCACACGGCCTGTACCCATAAGCAGTGCAAAGCAGCAAGGGCCGAGCAGGTCTCCTATCTCCTTTGAAACCATTAAGCCCTGCTGTGCAAAAAGAGAAGACCACTGGGACATAGTAAGCTCACAGGCTCCTGAACAGAGCATAAGCAAAAGTATCAGTATAAATCCTTTTTCCTTAATCAGCTTTCCGAGAGGCAGTCCCGCCTCTTCAGAAAGTGCAGGAGAGAGAGGAACTTTTAAAAATACAAATCCATTTACAAAAGGTAAGATTGCCCAGGTCACGGGTAGAATATACCATAGTCCGTCTCCGAAAAACAGAATAAACAGAGTTGAAAGCAAAACTACCGCCATCTGTCCCCAGCAGTAGAAGGAATGCAGCAGGCTCATAGCCGCCGCCTTTGCACTGCCTGAGGTATCGGGGATAGCTTCGATTATAGGGCTTACAAGTACTTCTATAAGACCGCCGCCTATGGCGTAGGTTATTACCGAAACAATAAGCCCTGCAAACGCATTATTGAAAAGCTGAGGCAGTATTCCCATCATAACAAGTCCTGCGGCACTGAAAAAGTGCGCGGCAGAAATAAGAGTACGGGTGCTTATTACCTTACAGAGTTTTACTGCAACGCCGTCAATTATAAGCTGAGTTATAAAATTTGTCATAATAAGTATGCTGATAAGCTCATATCCTATCTTGAATTTTTGTTGGAATACGATAAAAAGAATGGGGGCAAGGTTGTTTACTACCGCCTGAGTTATATATCCTGCGTAGCAGGCAAAAGTGGTTGACCTGTAAGTTTTTAACATAATCTTTTCCTTTTTTCTAAAATTCTCATATATTATATATTAATGTTATATTTTTTTCAAGTCGGCCTTTTGGACGCGATGAATGAAGTGGTAGGATTTTCAGCTTTTTCAACAAATAAATAATACTTCAATTAGTCAATTTAAATAAATCCATCATAAATGCATTTACTAATTTTAAAATTTGTGCTATACTGTTAAATGTATTAAATTCGTTAATTGCGTCTTGAAGGCGTATTATGGATAATAACAATCCATGGGAAAGGAAAGGTTATTTTTATGAGAATCAAAACCTTACTTATTACAATGCTGACTTGCTTTATCATCATTCCCTCCGTTGCTTTTGCAATAGTTGCGAATGTACAGATGAACAGTATAGCATTAGAGAATTATACTAATGCAGCCAAGGATATGGCGGAAAAGCAGGCAGGCAGCTTGTCACAGTATTTCGCAACACTGTCCGATACTGCAAAGGAGATTGCTGAAAATCCTTATATTACTCAGTTCACAAGAAACGGTAAGACGGATAAGGTCGAATCTATCATCGGAGATTATACAATGATAATCGAAACAGGCAAGGATGATAAGGATTCAATGTTTGACCTTGCAAGAATAATCATCAGCGATGAAGACGGTAATCTTTATTATTCGACAGGCGATGAATCCGAGTTTTTAAAGCTTAAGGAAGATGCTCATACAAAGACCGCCATCAAGAATATTTCATCCTTGAACAAGGATGGCGTAGTTTACTGCTATTCCAAGGATATTTACGCTGAATATAATGAAGATGATTCAGAAAAGAAGGATCCTCTTTTCCCTGATGCTTCAGGTGGTTCTGAGGACGTTAAGCTCGTAGTGAAGCAGACAAGCGGAACTTATGATATTCTTGTATTCTTCAACTATACAAGAATGAAGGATTTTACAGTAGGTTCACAGTTTGCAGCAAACACAAGACTCGTAATGATCGACTCCTTAGGTTCAGTTATTGACGGTACATACCTCGGAAATCTCACAGATGCTAACCTCAACGCATATAATAAGCTCGCTTCTGCGGCAACGACAGGCAGTGCAAAGCAGGTAGACAGCTTCAAGGGTACAGCGGCAGGCGATATTCCTACTATCGGTTTTACAATCAAGACAACTCCCGTAGAAGGAACAGAAGAATCCTGGAGCATTGCAGTAGTCGCTGAGACGGATAAGGCGTACAAGGCATCAGGAGATGCAGCAGGCGGTATAATCGGTACGATCGTCGCAGTATCTATTTTGATGATAGCTGCGGCAGTGATCTTAGTATTCATCGTAACCAAGCCCTTAAAGATAATTGAAGAAACATTAGTTAAGGTACGTCGCGGCGACCACGAAACCAGAATTAATATTATGGCAAATAACGAGTACGGCGAAATCGCAAGATCCTTCAATGACCTTATTGATGATATCATCGTAAGTGAAGGCAGATACCGTACGATCGTAGAAATGTCAGATAACATCATCTTTGAATGGAACTTCAAGACAAATGAGGTTATCTTCTCCAACAACTTCAATAAGAAGTTCAGCTACCGTGCTCCTTCCGACCACTTCGGCGACAGCTTCTTACTCAAGGTTAAGACGCATCCCGATGACTCCGAGCGTTATCATAAGGATCTTGAAAGACTCTCCAAGGGTGAAGAGTTCGAGGGTAACGAATACCGCTGGAAGAACATCTACGGTGACTATATCTGGATCTTACTCCGTACAGCTACAGTAAAGGACAGAGATGGCAACATTGCTAAGATCGTCGGCGTAATTGTTGATATTGACCGTGCTAAGAAGAGTGAAAAGCTTCTCACAGAACGTGCAAGCTATGACAGCCTTACAGGCCTTTATAACCGTGAATCCATTGAACGTACTATCGACAATGAAATTGACCTTATCAGCGTCCGTAAGAGTGAGTTCGCTATCCTCTTCATTGACGTTGACGACTTCAAGATCTTCAACGATAAGTACAGCCACGCAACCGGTGACTCAGTACTCAAGTTCGTTGCACAGACTGTTACAGAGCTTACAGAAGGTTTTGGTACAGCAGGACGCTACGGCGGTGACGAATTTATCGTATGTGTACGTAACGTAGAAACAAACGAGCCTACAAGAATTGCACAGGATATTCTTAATGCTCTTAAGGAAGGCTTTACATCCGATAACGGCGATAAGCTCTCCATTAATGCAAGTATCGGTATATCCATCATCCAGGATTCTTCTATGCGAGTAGATGAGATCATTGGTATGGCAGACGATGCGATGTATAAGATCAAGAAGAGCGGTAAGTCAAACTTCGGTATTCTGAATAAGGAAGTTATCAAGAAGGCAGTTCCTGACAAGGTCGAGGAAGAAGATGTGATCGGTGGTGCAGTTCCTGCTCCCGCATCTGAATCCGCTCCCGTAGATTCACTCCCCTCAGACGTTATCGGCTGATAAATAAATAAGATTACTCCCCGAAGAAATTCGGGGAGTTTTTTCATATATTCTTTAAATTGTCATTTTATGGGCTTACTAAAGTCCAAATTTTTAGTTGCATAATACAGAATATTATCAATCGTAAATATTGTAAAGTTGCAGTGCTTTGCACTAAAATAGGTTTGTTCTGTATCGACTTCTGTCTGTGATATTTTCGTAAAGGGCCGGTCGCTGTTTATATCAATATCATAGATAGTCCATCGGAGCGTAACGTTTCTGAAATATGCGTCTTTACCATAGGCTACGTCAAGCACGCCGAAGGTGTCATTATCATACACATGAAAGAAGAAATCGAATCCCGCCTTTTCTGTCGGCAGGTGTTCTGCTTTGTAGATCTGTTTCGGGGATGCACTGTCAGAAAAATCGAATATATCAAAGCCGTCCGGACTTTCGTTGTCGTGGTAAGCGTATTTCAGGTATATGCCGTTTCCCATCGGGATAAGACTGTTTAATTCTCCGAAATATACGTTGCCGGACTGACCAAATCGGCTATAGGGATAATCTGCGGTAAGCTTGGTGCTGTGCACAACTACAGCACCATTATCGAAATCGGCAAATACAAATGAGGCTACCGTGTTATCGAATATCTCATCCGTGTATTTTGTCAGTGCCGTTACTATAACAGCTCTGTCCTTTTCCCATAGTATTTCTGTTACGTCATAGTAGGATAAGGCGTTTTCTTCTCCTGTTAGGATTTCGTAGCGGTCGCAGGAGCTTATATCTTTATCTGTATCAACAGATAGAGCGATAAGCGAGCTGATTGATTTCTTTCCGCTCTCATAATGAGAGCTTTCGACTATGATTCTATACTCGTTCTCTATCTGCTTGACCGAAATGATGTCTGATAGATCGCCGTTTAATTCGTCCTTGTTATCCCATTTTATTTTGCTGTCAAGGTTTGCCGCCTTTGTGATATTTATCTTTCCTGTGTAGTTGAAATTTCCATCAAACAGACACAGAAATATATTTCCTGAGTATCCGTCAGCTGACGGCTCCGCGAATGGTGTAGCAATCCAGTCTTCGCCATAGAACAGATTTGAGCCTGCTCCGTACATGGCTTCCTTTTCGATTATCTCTCCGGTAGTTACATCTATTACGGAAAGTGCGGTATAGTAGACTCTGCTTGGTTTTCCGACTATTGTTATATCCTCGTCATCCCAGACAATATCCTTGTTATCTTTTTTCAAAAAGGGATAGTATTTTTGAGGATTGTCAGAGCCGTATCCACAGGCACATACTCCGTCACCTGAAACGACATATAATTTTTCCCCCACCATCCAGCATTCCGACGTTCTGCCTGATTGGGTGAAAACGTGCATAAGACGGGGCTTTTCGGGGTTTGAAATATCGTATGTGGCGTAGGAGCATCTGCCTTGCTGATCAAAGAATTCACTCTCTGTTTCTGAATCTTCGTAGAATGCGGCACCTTCTGTTATGAGATAATCACCATAAATCATAAGCCCTCTTGAATCTATCGGTATATACCCGATAAGTTCAGAGTTGTTGCCGTTTATCTTTGTGATGTTTATTCTCCTGATATTGTAACTAAATTCTCCAAAGGAATAGGAAAACTCCTTTATATGAAATGAATATTTGTTATCCTTTGTAAGAGCGGCACCTACACAGTTTTGTAGCCTTTGCATCGTATTATCTGTAGCAGAATCGGTTTTCAGGTCATAGGGAATATCTGAATCCATTATCATATTGTTATGCTCTTCCGTTTTACTTACCGCTTCTAAAAGTTCCGTCAGATTTTTGTAGGAATCGGGCAAAAGGTCATCTTCTGTATCTTTAAAGATATCAGACTGGGAGGGGCTACTGTCAGGGAGAATGCTAAAAAAAGGTATTGCCACCGCAGTAACAAGACAGATACAAGCGGCAGGAATAAAAAATTTCAGAAAATTCAATTTCTTTGCTTTTGTTTTCGTTTCACTTTGTTCAATTAATTTATCATCTATATCGGAAAACGCCTCAAATAACTGCTTTTCATTCATTTGCAAATCCCTCCTTTATAAGATGTTCTTTAAGTTTTTTACGGGAACGGCTTAATATCACCATAACGTTGTTTTCGCTTAAATCATATCTGTCGGCAATAACAGAGATGCTCTCTGAGAAAAAGTATCTTCTTATAAATATATTGCTTTCTTTTTGCGGCAGATCCTTTACAAATCTGTTAAGGGACTTTCCGAGCTCCTTTGCGGCATATTCATCCTCTACATTGCTTTTACCTGCAATACATCCGCTCAGCTCATCAAGGATAAGCGGCATTTCTCCACCGCCACGCTTTTTGCTCATTTTTGCATTGTATCGGTTAAAGGACAGATTACGGGTGATCTTTGCCAAATAGTATCGCAGCTTTGCAGGTCTTTCAGGTGGAACGGAATTCCACACGTTAAGATACGTATCGTTGACACATTCCTCTGAATCCTCCTTGCTGTGAAGAATATTATCAGCTATAGCAAAGCAATAAGCTCCGTATTTTTTGTCCGTTTCTTCTATGGCGTTGTCCTTTCGTTGCCAATAAAGCTCGATTATAGCATTATCATCCATATAACCCCTCCTTTTCTCTTTACTATATAAGACAGGAAAAATCTGAAAAGCTTACAGTTTTTAAATGCTTTCTATATGTATTTTATCATATAATGGTAAGATACACAATAAAAAACACACGAAGAAATCTCCGTGTGTTAAAATATTACTTGATCTCAAGACTGTCTATAGTAGCGTCTATTATATCAGGGAATTCGTTATAATAATCTGTCTGTGTAAAGGTGAAGCAGTATGCGTCTGTGCCTGACTGTATCATGTACTGAGTCAGCAACGTTTCACCCTCGATGCCGTAAAGCTTACCTGTAAGCTGCATCTTGATAGCGGATTTTTCCTTAACCTTGATATGTTCAAAGGTAACTAATTTAAAATCCTGCATTGTGGTTTCATACGCTTTGGTCATTTCATCCTGGTCTACATTCTCGATATCCTCAGTAGCTGTGGAAACGGTCAGGTTGAACTTGTTATCGCTGGTCTCACTGCCGAACTGGTAAACGATGGCGTCGCTTGTGAGAGTGTAGTCCTTCTGAAGTGTAAAGGAAAGCTTGCCGTTTGGAAGAATGAACTTTCCGTCCTTTACAAGCTCTATCTTTTCTTCTGAAGACGTGTTATTCTCGCCGGATGTTTCTCCATTGTCTGAGGTATCGCTGTCATCAGTAATAGTACTGCTTTCGTCAGCAGAAGAGGTGACGGATACAGTAGAAGACGTAACTGTTTCGCTGCTGCTTACAGGTGATGATGAGTTATTACTTTCAGAACAACCTGCAAGGCTTATTATAAATGCTGTTACTACAGCTGATGATAAGATTAATTTTAAAGCTTTCATAATTTTTTCCTTTCTAACGTTCAAGGAATATAGTCTATGAATATGATTTTATCACAGTTTAAGCGAAAAGTCAATAAATATAAAGTAAGGCAGGTGGAGATAAAAAGAAAATTTTGTGAAAATTTTTAAATTTAAGTGTTGACAAACAATAAAAAATCTGATATAATAATATTCGTTGATTTGCGGGGGTGCTGGAATCGGCAGACAGGCAAGCTTGAGGTGCTTGTGTCAGTATTGGCGTGAGGGTTCAAGTCCCTTCCCCCGCACCAGAAAAAAGCCTTTGTCTTTTAGACAAAGGCTTTTTTCAACTAAATCCACCCTTTCGGGTGGGTGAAATCGTCTTCGACGATGAAATCTCCTGCGGAGATGAAATCCGCCTCGACGGCGGATGGGTGGATTTAATTTCATCTACGGAGCAGATTTCATCCGAGCAGTGCGAGGATTTCATCGAGCGTAGCACGATTTCATTTGAAACTGCACATGAAAAATAGACAATATGCACGGCTTCGCCGTGATTTATATAGACGGGATATAAATAAAATTATAGAGTCGCTTTTGTGACTCTCTTTTACTTTATACAGGGAATTGAACCCGAACGACAATGGCGTGGGCAACGCCTGTGACCGCCGCCGGTGGCGGAAAAAGGGAGCAGGGGTTGGCGCAGCAGTCGGAAAAATCAAGGAAAAGCGAAAGCCCGAAGATTTTTCCGGTAACTGCAAGAGGGGTTGCGAAGCAACTTCAAGTCCCTTCCCCCGCACCAGAAAAAAGCCTTTGTCTTTTAGACAAAGGCTTTTTTCAACTAAATCCACCCTTTCGGGTGGGTGAAATCGTCTTCGACGATGAAATCTCCTGCGGAGATGAAATCCGCCTCGACGGCGGATGGGTGGATTTAATTTCATCTGCGGAGCAGATTTCATCCGAGCAGTGCGAGGATTTCATCGTGCGTAGCACGATTTCATTGAAATACACAAAAAATTGCGATACAATCATTTCAAAGTCAACAATTCAGAGGTGCAAAAATGGATATATCTTTCAAGTTTAGTAATGATAAGTTTAATTACAGAGTGTGTGCTATGATGATTGCTGACGAGAAAATCTTAGCAGTGAAGGATGAGCGGTCACCATATTATTATTTACCCGGCGGTAGAGTTAAAATTGGTGAGACCGCAGAAAATGCAGTTATCAGAGAGGTTCAGGAAGAATTGGGAATTACACCAAAGATCATTCGTCCCCTTTGGTTAAATCAAGCGTTCTTTACGGAAGAAATTGATAATCTTCATTACCACGAACTTTGTATCTATTTCTTAATGGATATTACCGATACAGATTTATTATCAAGAAGCAAGCAGTTTAATGTCAAAGAAGGTCGCCATACGCACACGTTTGAATGGTTAGAGTTTGACAGATTGAAGAACGAATACTTTTATCCATTGTTCTTAAAAAAGGATATTTTTAATCTTCCTGATACCTTTACCATTCGCACCGAAATTGAGTGATAAAGCTGATTTTAAATAGATAAGCTGTGAAACGCTTTGTTTTTTAAGCCTTTTATTGACAACAAAACCACATTATGATAAAATATACCTATAGTAAATTTTGTAAATACAGCAAGGGGAACGCTTAGCGTCTGTCAGGGGCGAAGCACGGACTGTAAGATGGCTTTGCAGACAGCCGGTCCGTGTAGAGTCTTGTAGATTATCCCATGGGGATAATTTAAATCCTTTTCCCTTGCTTTATTTTTTTAATTTTCGGGGTGAATATAATGAGCGAAAGGCCAAGGCTTTGTAAAGAGCTTGATTCAAAAACCTTTAAAAGCTACTATTATCTGAAAGAAGAGCTTCTTACCTTCTGCAGAGAAAATGATATTCCGACTACGGGCGGAAAGGTGGAGCTTACCGAAAGAATAGCCCTTTATCTTGATACGGGCAAGGTGTCAGAAGCTATAGCAAGAAGAAAATCAAAAACAGATATCGGTGTAATTACCGAAGCGACAGAGATAGAATCGGATATAACCTGTTCAGAAAAGCACAGGGCTTTCTTTAAAGACAAGATCGGCAATAGCTTTTCCTTTAACGTTGCTTTTCAGAAGTGGTTGAAAGCGAATGCAGGAAAGACTTACAAAGACGCTATAAAGGCGTATTATGAAATTTTAGAAGCAAAGAAAAAGAGCAAAACCACAATAGATAAGCAATTTGAGTACAATACATACATCCGTGATTTTTTCAGTGACAATAAGGGAAAGACTTTGGAAGAAGCCATTATATGCTGGAAATATAAAAAGAGCCTGCAGGGTCACAATCGCTATGAAAGAGCGGATCTTATCGCACTAAAAAAAGCTGATTTAAAGAGGTTATCAGAATGAAGATAATATCGGAAATCATTTCAGACCATAATGAGTGGCAGAAGTTTTTAAGCTACAAGCTTGAGGGCGGGCATTTAAGAAAAATTGAGGCGGAGGATATAACCGCTTTTGTAGAAAATAAAGAGTATCTGCCTGTAGCAAAGCTTTATTTTGAGGGCGGAGATTTTTCTGTACCACGTGCAGTTGTTTTAAATAAGCAGTATTCAAATAAAAGGCGTACGGTATTTATTTATCCGAGAGAGGAAAACTATTTTCTTAAGTTTATAGCCTATGCTTTAAGCAGGTATGATGATATATTCTGTGATAACCTTTGCTCTTTCAGAAAAGGGATTACGGTAAAGACCGCGATCCGCACCCTTGTGAGAACAAGGGGAATAGGTGAGATGTATTCTTATAAGGTAGATATAAGTGACTATTTCAATTCGGTGGATATTGATATTCTCCTACCGCTTCTTGAAAAGGCACTTTCTGATGATAAGGTGCTTTTTGACTTCTTTAAAAAACTGCTTTCCAACCCTTACGCTTTAAAAGATGAAGAAAAGGTAATTATGAAAAAGGGAATAATGGCAGGCGTGCCGGTATCCTCTTTTCTTGCAAATCTTTATCTTTGCGAGCTTGATAAGTGGTTTTATGAAAGAAGAATTACCTACATAAGATATTCGGATGATATAATCATCTTCGGAGAAAGTGAAGAAGCGGTCAAAGCTCACTCTGAAACGATAAAACAGATGCTGTCAGAATACAGACTGACTGTAAATCCGGCTAAGGAGATCTACGTAAAGGCGGGGGATAGATGGGAGTTTTTAGGTTTTTCCTATCATAAGGGAGTTGTTGATATTTCAGACGTAGCTTTATCAAAGCTTAAAAGCAAGATGAAAAGAAAGGCAAAGGCGCTTGTCCGCTGGCGTGAGAAGAAGAATTTAGAGCCATATAAGGCGGTAAAGGCATTTATCAAAAAGTTCAATAAAAAGTTATACAGCAATGCGGATGATAACGGAATAACCTGGTCGAGATGGTATTTTCCCGTTATCAATACCGATAAGAGTATGAAAATTCTCGATAACTATATGCAGGACTGCATCCGATATATAGCAAAGGGTAATTATTCAAAATCCCGTTATAATTTCAGATACGAGGATATGAAAAGGCTTGGCTATAAAAGCCTTGTTAATGAGTTTTATAAAGAATATCAGGAATAAAGGCTGTAAAAAACATAATTTACCCTAAGTAAAGGAAAAATTTCAATTATATATAAAACGGGCGAACGCAGTTCGCCCCTACATTGAGCCCGCGTTGTATTGCGGAATTTCGTAGGGGCGACTACCAGTCGCCCGTTATTTGATTATGTTGATAATTTCTAATCAAATTAAAATTATCGTGTCAATCAGGTGCTTTTTTACGTTTTTTGTTGTCCTTTTTTTAGGACTCCTTATTTGCTATTATATAGGTGAGGTGAAGTAAGAGAAGGAGGTGATGTTATGTTTATCATTTTATTTATCGGAATACCTTTAATCAAAGAAGAAATTGAAAATCAGGCATATCGTGAGGAGTGCAGACGTAGAGGATACGACACATATTGGAGTACGGATGGATTAAGAAGAGTTGATAACAACAATAAGGTCTACAAATAAGAGTATGATATTAAGTTCACAGATGCATAGTATATTGTCTTTATGGAAAAAAGAGCAGGAGCAGTTATTATGGTCATAACAATTTATGCCCCTGTCAATCTGACAGAGGCATAAAAATTATATTGTTTTGATAATAAGTTCAGTTTTAATACTTTCTCAGTTTTTGAACACCAAGCATTATAAGTGTTGTTATAACGCCGTAGATAGATATAACCGTAGGTGATACGAATGCAGTCTGTTTGATAAGCACCATAATTGCTGTGAAGAATCCGCCGAGCACCGCACCGCCAAGCAGTACCGCCTTGGATATAGCAAAATCTCTTACAAGATTTTTTGCCGCCAATATACCCTCCGCAAAGGAAGAGAAGGTGCCGTTGCAGGAAAGACCGCCGTTACCGCGGGAGGTATACTTTGTACACTCGTTGAATTCCTCGTGTGCTTCGTGAGGAAGTATCTTTATATATTTAGGGTTCACATCAAAGAGTGCCGCAATATTATCTCTGCTTACAAGAGAATCAGTCGTGCGGATAAGCACTGTAACGTGTTCCTTTACAAGTCTTTGCAGTTGCTGTTTTACTTCTGTATTTGCCTTAAGTCCGATAACGAACATCGCTACTATCTCTCCGCTTACTGCAAGATATACAGGCTCGCATCCTTCAGGACAGTATTTGCTTTCGTTCTTTGTGGAAGGCAGGTCGATATCGTGGGTGCGCATAAGCTGTCTTCCGCCGAGCATTACTCGCTTTGTACCGATCCAGCCTGTAACACCGCAGTTATCTTCATAAATGCAGTTTTCTACCGTATATAAAAGCTCCTTGTCGCCCTGCATTACGTCATAGAAGGGATAGGATAAAATTCCGTCTGTGTGAATTGAAAGGCTTGCCGCCATAAGAATAGATTCTTCTACGCTGGTTTTTACAACGGCATTTTTCTTGTGCCAGAGCTTTATCTTTACTATCTGAGCACTTCCTGCGGGGAATAATGCTTTTGCATCGGTCATAACTGTGTTTACATCGGAAAATTCCATTGCCGCATCATAACCGAGAATTGCAGTCTTGCTTTCAGAAAGCTTTCTTGATGCGCGGGCTAAGGGTGCGTTTATCATAAACAGCATTGAAAAAGGAGAAGCCGCCGCTATAACAGCAATGCAGGAGCTTATCGCCCAGTATAGTGAGCTTTCATTTTCAACGTGGTTTACAAATTCACTGCCAAAGGGATTGAATAAAGTGATAAGACCTACTAAAAGACCTGCTATAAGCGAGCCGTATACAATTTTCGGAGAAAGCTTGTCAGCTTCATCGTCGCAGTAGCTGGATTTTAAGAAATCGGTTAAGAACTCTGTTTTTCTCATTGCCGCAATGACAGGCATACGCTCTGAAGCTACTCTTGTCAGTATAGAAACACTTGCCTTATTGTTTACGATCTGTGCGTAGTATTTCTGATTATCTCCCGATACGAATTTGAAATTTCGTTTTGCTCTCGTTATCATATACATCTTACCGATAGTGTTAAAGGTAAGCGTTACAAGAGCGGTGGCAACGTATATAAAGCAGTGTCCGAGTCGGTAGGACTGTCCGTCTACCATACAGATAACGCCACCGATCACCGATAACGCCGCCGTTACACTACATACGGTATCACAGTCGGGGCAAAGCTTTATCAGCTTTATAAGTCCGTTGCTGATGACACCTGAGCAGATACCAAAGCTCAGTACGCCTGCTGTAAGATAGATAAAGGTTATTGCACTGATATCTCCGCTTCTTACGTTAAGGAATCCAAGACCGTCTGAAAGTCCCAATGTTTCAAATAAGCTAAAATCGTTGAGCAATGAAATAAGAGAGGTGATTGCGGTGATTATCACAAGCAGGATAAGCCTTACCTTAAGTCCCTTGTGACTTGCACAAAGGTCCGCCCATATCTGACCTCTGCTGTCGTAATCGTCGAATTCTTCTTCCTCGTCTTCATTTTCGTCGGGGATGTCGTTTACGCTGTCATCCTCAAGCACGAAATCCTTAAGCTGATGCTTCTTGGCTGCCTGGAGTTCTGCCTGTTTTTCCGCTTCAACAACGGGATTTTCTCCCTGAAGAGCACCTGTTTCCTGTATTATCTGCTTTTTATAATCAATATTGAGAGGGTGTGCGATAAGAGTTGCTTTACTGCGTCTTGTAACATCTGTAAGGGTTATTGTGCGGTGAGCCCTTACGTTTTCCTGACGCTTTTTTTCTATGCCCTTATTAAGTCTTTCAATAAGGTCGTCGGTGGATTTTCCGCTCTTATACTCTTTTACTTCTTCTTCGCTTTCTTCTTCGTCGTTGATCTTTACACCGACATAAGATTTTTCAGTTACTACCTTTACGTCTTCATCCAGTACTCTTGTATTGCCTTCGTACATAGAACTGAATTCGCTCATCGGGGTAAGCTCTTCGTCGTTTGCCTTACGTGATGCCTTTTCTCTTATCTCCATAGGATTTACGAGGTCGAGCATATCATCAGGGTCAGAGTTTTCTCTTTCCTTTTCTAACATAAGACGGCGATGCTCCTGTTCAGCAAGCTGTCTCTGACGGATTACCTCGGGGTCTTCCTGCACAGGCTCTACTACTGCGGGTGCTGTTTTTTCTTCTTCCTCAGCCTTTTTTATAACGATATCGGTTTTATCTTCAGGTCGATCAAAGGCGTCAGTTTCGTAAAGCACCTTATCAACTGCGGAAATTGTGCCTGTTATGGCGTCAACGTCAACGCCGATTTCTCTTTTTATGTTCTTTTTATCGTAATATTCCTTAGGTTCTTCAGTTTCTTTTTGGGAAACCTCTTCCTCTTTTACCTTGACCTGCTCTACAGGGTCAGGAGTGTTGTCCGATGCCACCACACTGCCAAGTATTGCTGTAGTGCTTATGCCTAAGGTATCAGTCTTTTTCTCCTCCGCTTCGGGAGTTTCCTCGACTACCGGCGTTTCCTCTGCCTCCGGTGTTTTTTTGGCAGTGCTTTTCGGCGAGAGCGGAGTACCGCTTTTCTTGGCGTCAAGCTCAGCTAAAATATCGTCTATAGAATATCCTGCCATATAGCGTTCCTTTCTTTAATCTCTGTATCTTAACACTTCATATATCAGAATGCCTGCACTAACAGAAGCATTCAGCGAATTTACCTTTCCATGCATAGGCAGTGACAGTACCTCGTCACAGCTTTCTCTTACAAGTCTGCCCAGTCCAAAACCCTCAGAACCTATAACAAGTGCTACAGCGCCTGAGAGATTTGCCTTTGCTACGGGTGTACCGTCAGCCTCAGCACCATAGACCCATATATTCTGCTTTTTTAGCTGATTTATAGTATCTGCAAGGTTTGAGACTTTTGCTATCTTTATCCATGCCGCCGCACCTGCGGACGTCTTGAATACTGTTGAATTAACAACGGCACTTCTTCTTTTCGGGATAATGACTCCGTCTGCACCTGCAGCCTCTGCGGTACGGATTATCGCACCTAAATTGTGTGGATCCTGTATTTCATCGCAGATTATGATAAATGGAGGCTTACCCTTTTCTTTTGCACTTTCTAAAATGTCATCGACTGTGCTGTAGGTAATGGCACAAAGAGTTGCCGCCACACCGCCGTGCTTTTCACAGCTCATACTGCGAAGCTTTTCGTCAGAAGCTTCCTTTATTACTATTCCTTGCTTTTTAGCAAGGGCGATTATCTTATCCATCCCTTGAGCGTTTTTCTGAATAAAGACTGTATCTATTGATTTTTCAGCCTTTAACGCCTCGGTAACGGCATTTTTTCCGTATATGATCTCTTCGTTTGCAGAAGTGTGCATCAGAATCGTTCCTTCCTGTGCAAAATTTGTAATATAAACAACTATTCAGTATTAGTATATCACAAACTGACTTTTTTTGCAAGAGGAAGACGAATTATTGCAAAGGGTACTATAGAAAATAATTTCAAAAAACACTTGATTTTTACCGATCAGTGTGATATAATAATTAACGTTGTAAATATGCAGGTGTGGCGGAATTGGCAGACGCGCTAGCTTCAGGTGCTAGTGATCGCAAGGTCGTGTGGGTTCAAGTCCCGTCACCTGCACCAAAAAGAAACGACAATTTTCGACAGAAGATTGTCGTTTCTTTTGTTCTCTTCACGTTTCTCTATTCGTTCTTCTCTCTTCTCTAAAATTGTCGTTTCCAGAGAAAAGATAAGAGTGAAAAGAGAAGAGAAGGTAGCTTTGCTCCGCAAAGCATTGATTTGAATAACGAATTATGATATAACACATTCAGAGGTGAGTTCGAATTCATACGCAAAACTGCCGAAAATATCTTTTTTGTAGTCCATATACAATTTTAAGCAGTATCAGAAATGATACTGCTTTTTTGTAATAAGGTGTGGCGGAATTGTACGAAATCGCAGATTTCGTGGTAATCAAAAACTGCTTTGCAGTTTTTGATATGCAGACGCGTGAAATCGTAAGATTTCACGAAAATGAAAAACTGTTATACATTTTTTCATATACGCTAGCTTCAGTGTGCTTTTGTTTTACAAAATCTTCGATTTTGTAAAACCCACGTGATCGCAAGGTCGTGTGGGTTCAAGTCCCGTCACCTGCACCATCAAAAGGCAATGAAAAAGATATTGCCCAAGAAACCCCCGATTTTATCGGGGGTTTCGCCGTTTCTACGGCAGAAAAAACAGCAAGCGATTTTGTAGATGTGAAAAAGATACTTTTCCCTT
>SVNC01000024.1 GCA_015067025.1 Oscillospiraceae bacterium | reverse complement strand
GGGTCAGGGGGTTTGGGGCTACAATGCCTACGGCAACCCTATAAACAACAATTTGTCTTGCATTTAACACGTGAACCCCTGCCGTTCATCAATCTCTGCATACAACAACCATATTAAAAGGCAGGAACTGCCCGCGGGTGCAACCCGCAAACAACAATTTACCGCTCTTTTTAAATCCCTCCATTGACCTTTGGTCAATGGATACCACAACTTTTGTCGAAGGCAAAAATATCACTCGGCGAAGCCGTACATCATTATTGCCAGCGGCAATAACATCACTTCGTGCGAAGCACGAAACATCACTCCGGAATTTGCAAAGCAAATTTCAGTTACGCTTCCCAGCTTCCAAGATACTTTTCCTGCTTTTCAGTAAGAGTATCTATCTGTACGTTCCAGTAGCCTAAAATTCTTCTTGCTACTTCCTTATCAACCTCAGCAGGAACGTTTACCGTCATTCTGTCACCGCTCTTTATAGCCTTGTGATTTTCTGTCAAATACTTTGCTGAAAGTGCCTGAATAGCAAAGCTCATATCCATAATTTCTGCAGGGTGTCCGTCGCCTGCCGCAAGGTTTACAAGACGTCCCTGTGCTATTACGTTTATCTTTTTACCGTTAGAGAGCTTGTAGTAGGTGATGTTGTTTCTTGCGATACCGCTTTCAACTGCTATTTCAGCAAGTTTTGCCACATTTACTTCCACATCGAAGTGACCTGCATTTGATAAAATTGCACCGTCCTTCATATTCATAAAGGAATCTTCACCGATAACATCACAACAACCTGTAACTGTTACAAAGAAGTCGCCTATCTTTGCCGCTTCAACCATAGGCATAACCTTAAAGCCGTCCATAACAGCTTCCATAGCCTTTATGGGATTTACTTCAGTTACGATAACGGATGCGCCGAGACCCTTAGCTCTCATAGCAACGCCCTTACCGCACCAGCCGTAACCTGCAACTACCACGTTCTTACCTGCAACGATAAGGTTTGTTGTACGGTTGATACCATCCCATACCGACTGACCTGTACCGTAGCGGTTATCGAATAAGTGCTTGCAGTCAGCGTCATTTACAAGCATCATAGGGAATTTAAGCTCCTTCGCCTTATCCATTGCGATAAGTCTTATGATACCCGTTGTAGTTTCTTCACAGCCGCCTATAACGTTATCTATAAGGTGGGGATATTCGTTGTGAATGAGATTTACAAGGTCGCCACCGTCATCAATGATGATATTGGGAGCCGCTTCAATTACTGCACAGGTATGTCTATGATAATCTTCTGCTGTAGCGTCATACCAGGCGTAAACGTTAAGACCACCGTGTACAAGTGCCGCCGCTACGTCATCCTGAGTGGAAAGGGGGTTACTGCCTGTGATGTACATTTCTGCACCGCCTGCCGCAAGAACACGGCAAAGGTATGCAGTCTTTGCTTCAAGATGTACCGATAAAGCAATTTTTAAGCCGTCAAAGGGTTTTGTCTTTGAAAATTCCTCTTCAATTCCACGGAGTAAGGGCATGTTTGCCTTTACCCAGTTTATTTTGGTTTCGCCGCTTTCCCAGATTTCAGGGTTTCTGATTTCGCTCATTTTTAAAATTCCTTTCTTAACCGTCTATTCTTTTCATTGTTTCGTTGCAGTGGAAGTATATTTCTTCTGCATCAAGGTTCTTTATTTCGTAGTTTTCCATTAAAAGCTCACCATCTACCATAAGGCTTTCTACCTCATATCCGCTGGCAGAATAACACATTGCCGCAATCGGATTATTAAGAGGCTGCATAGAAGGACAGTTCATATTCATTATCATAATATCTGACTTTGCACCCTCTTTTAAAACGCCTGTGTCGGAAAGTCCTAAAGCCTTTGCACCGGTCTCGGTAGCCATTTTTAGAGTCTGCTGAGCGGTAACCGTCTGAGCAGTTCTTGTATTGCCCTTATGCGCAAGGGAAATAAAGTTCATATCGCTGAACATATTGAGTGTGTTGTTGCTTGCAGCACTGTCTGTACCTATGGCAAGTCTTACACCTTTCTCCAGCATATCGGGGATACGGGCAAAGCCGTTGCCGAGCTTTGCGTTGCTTATGGGATTTGTAGCAACGTAAACGCCTCTGTCAGCCAGTATCTCAATATCCTTGTCGGATAACTGTACGCAATGTGCCGCTACTGTGTGGAATTTAAACATACCCATATTATCAAGATATTCTACGGGAGAACAGCCGTGCTGTGCATAGCAGTCTTCAATCTCCTTAACCGATTCGGATAAATGGATATTGATGCCCATATTGTATTCATCCGCCTTTTCCATGACAAGCTCTAAATATTCTCTGTCAGTCGTATAGATAGCGTGAGGACCCATCATAAATTTAAGACGTTTGTTAGTGCCGTACTTTTCCATATCGTAAAGGGTATCTTCAATTCTTCTGATACCCCCCTCATCGTTTCTGCCGTTGCCTACAAGACCTCTTGAAATTACCGCCTTAAGTCCGCTTTCACTTGCCGCTCTTGTAACAGCCTCACGGCAGATATTCATATCTAAGAATGCAGTAGTACCTGTTCTTATCATTTCAAGGCAGGCAAGCTTTGTGCCCCAGTAAAGATCATCCTGAGTCAGCTTGTCCTCCATCGGCATAATTCTGCCGAAAAGCCATTCGTGGAACATCAGGTCGTCGGCACTGTTGCGGAATACCGACATATAGCTGTGGGTGTGAGCATTCACAAGGCCCGGGCAGGCGAGTCGGTTTTCACCGTTTATCACCTTATCAGCGGCAAAATCTTCTGCCTTGCCGATTTTTGTGATAGTATCGTCTGTGATGCAGATATCACACTTTTCTGTTTTAAATCCGTCGCCTTCGGGCAGGATTGCGGTAATGTTTTTAATCAGCGTGTTCATAAATTTATCCTTTCATTTTATGTATCGTTAGTTGGTATAAGCATCGTTATCCTGAAACTTACTTTTTCGTCTACGGGTACTTCTTTGTAGCCGTGGTCAATAAAGAATTTATAATTAGCTTCGTAATTACTAAGTGTCTTATCAAGCAGTATGATGTCTGAAAGAGGTGTATTCTGTTCTGTAGCAGGAGTATGGGCAGGGGGTGCATACAATTCCTTCTGCTTATAAAGAGCAGGTATAAAGAAGGTATCTGCCGTAATGCTTTCATCTGCTACAGGGATGTTTTCGAGATAGCTTATAACTGCATTGTTTTTCGGGTCGCCCATATATTTAAGTCCCGTCAGCATACCCGTCATCGTGGACAGGGTCATCATAACGCAGGCAACGGCTGAAAAAGCAGTAACACATTTTCTCTGTTCGTATTTTATATCCCTTAAATTCATTATGAAAAGCCAGAATAAAAATGCACCCGTACCAAAGGAATACTGGAAGTATATTGAATGCTGATACTGATAGCTCGGCATAAGATTGACAAGTATAAAGGGTATCAGCAATATGTATCTGTGAAAACGCTTTGTTATAATCGGCATAAAAGCAATGGGCGCCAACATCTGAATAGCGTATACAGCCTTATCACCTGTGAAAAGATTTGACAGTACAAAGGCAGGATTAAGTATTACTGCCATTATAACCGTTATAAGACCGCCGTCGGCATTGAACATATAGTCTTTGTACCGCCAGGTCATTATGCCGAGACCGTTGCTTTCGAGATAAGCACATATAAGCAGAAAATATGCTACAGCACCTATAAGCACGAGAGCACCGATTTTTCTTATTTTACTGCTTCTGTCGGAGAAGATAAGGTATAGTCCCGTTATCGCCACATAGACTGCGGCGTCCTCCTTTACGAGTAAGGTAAGCACTGAGAATACTGCAATAAGCGGTATGTTTTCCTTTTCTATAGCGTAAAAGAGCCATAACAAAAGCGGTAAAAGCATACAGTTTTCGTGGATATCGTAACTGCATCCGCCGATAAAAGCAGGATATATCGTATATGCAATGCAGATAAGTGCCGTTTTTAAGGGAGTAAAGCTGTATTTTCTGCATATCAGCAGTAGCGGAATAACACCGCTTGTCAGCACTACGCCCTGAATTATTTGCAGGGTCACAGGGTGAGGAAACAGCATATAAAAAGGTAAAAGCAGATAATAGGCAGGGGAGAAATGCACCGAAAAATGTGATAGCAGATAGTTTCTTTCTACCGTTGTTACAGGTCCTATGCCGTCCTTCATATTTTCATACATCTGTGTAAAGATACCGAAATCAAAGGCAGGAGCACTAAGAGTATAATATCTTGACGTCATAGCTATTGCAGTAAATAACAGCATAACTGCACATCCGCTTAAAATAAGGACGGGTGCTGTGCAGGATAAGTATTTTCCCGCTTTCAGCTTTTGTTTACCTATAGTGTACCATACACAAAGAGCAAGAAAGGGAGCAAAGGCGATAAAACCGTTTATCCCTCTTCCGTTTTGGAGGAAATACGCAAAGCAAAGATAGCAACAGGATATAGCCGTGACTGAGATCAGAGCCGTACTGTCGGTTTTACAACCTTTAAGCCCCGGTATATATCTGAGTGCCGTAAGCAAAGCATAGGTAAGCAGAATACCGGCTATAAAGATAAAAATATCAACACCTGCAGGATACTCTTTTACAAAGATATCCTTTTTGCTTATATACGCCGCAAGACAGACAAAAAGCCAGCTGCTGGTCATTCTCATAAGATAGTCAGCACCTTTGTTATCGCTTTTTATTCTGTTGTATATTTCAGTAGGAATGTTTTTGATTTTCATAATTAAAACCTCTTTTCCTATTGTATCATAATCATATAAAAATTGCAATAACAAACGCTCTGTATTAAGGATAATACAGAGCGTCTGTGTGATATAAAATAAGTGGGGATTTATCAGATGAATTTACTTGCTGCTTCGATAAGCTTTACCTTTGCGTCCCACAGGTTTATGCTGTCGGGATCTTCTGTATATGAAAAATGCTCGTCAATTTCCGCTTCCAGCCTTGCCATTTCTTCTTGCTCTGACGCGGTAAGATTTTGACTGTTTCTTTCGTAGTGAATTGCCTCTAAAAGCAGTTCATATCCCGTTTTATCTCTGTCAATCAGAGTCATGAATTCATCATGCTCCTCTTTTAAACTATCAGGGCAAGGGATATCGTAAAAATCCTTAAGAGCCGAAACACACTTTTTATACGCTTTTTCAAGTTCGTCTATATCCTGGTTTTCTATCGCCGCATACTCATCTTCCAGAGCCGTCGAGTAGGCTGCCATATAGTAATCGATGTTGTCGATGTAGACTTCATATTCCCATTTATCCGCAACGCTTACGTTTTCAGTAGCGGAAGATACGGGAACCTTTCCGTTTCTACTGTTACTGCAACCGGCGGTCATTAACATTATAACGGTTAAAACGATAATCAGCGATTTTTTCATTTTGCTTCTCCTTTTTGAGCTTTATTTTCTCTGATTATAGCAAAAAAGGAGAAGGGTTTCAATAGCTTTTTACCGAGTGGTAGAAAAATGATACCGAGTGGTAAAATTGTGCTTGTAAAACAGTTAGATTGTTGCAAATCCCCGCAATTTATGCTATACTGAAAGCAATAAATCCCCTGAAAGGAGTAATTATGGCTACCAAGACCCACAATTACAACAAGCTCTTGCCTGAAATAGAAGAGCAGATTGCAAAGGACAGAGAAAATAACGTAATAAATCCTTACAGAGCAGACGATAAGGATGCAATAAGACGAAAAATGGACTGGGACAAAAACTGTATATTACGTCCATCCTATTCCCGTGATATTGACAAGATACTCCATCTGCCTCTTTATAACAGATATAACGATAAGACCCAGGTCTTTTCCCTTTATCATAATGACGATATCACAAGAAGAGGACTTCACGTTCAGCTGGTGTCCAGAATTGCAAGAAATATCGGCAGACTGCTTGGACTTAATCTTGACCTTATCGAAGCTATCGCCTTAGGTCATGATATAGGACACACCCCCTTCGGACACGCAGGCGAAAGGTTTTTAAGCAGTCTCTTACAAAAGGAAACGGGGAGGTATTTTAACCACAACGTACATAGCACGAGAGTACTCGATATCCTTTATAAGAGGAACGTCAGTCTGCAGGTATTAGATGGCGTTTTATGTCACAACGGAGAATTTGAGATGAACGAGTATCGCCCCTGTGCTTTAGAGGATTTTTCTGAATATGAAGGCAGAGTAGAGGCGTGCTATCGTTTTGGAGGAGAGGCAATAAAGACTCTTGTACCCATGACCTTAGAAGGCTGTGTGGTTCGTATAAGTGATATTATTGCCTATGTGGGTAAGGATAGACAAGATGCGATGATTGCAAAGACGATTGATGACAGCTTTAGATTTGATGAACTGGAAGCTATCGGCAATACCAATGCAGAAATAATAAATAATCTTGTTGTGGATATAGTGAACAACAGTTACGGCAAGGAATATTTAAAGCTCAGCGATGAAGTATATGATGCTATAAAGAAAGCAAAGAAGGATAATTATGAGCATATTTATCTGAGCCCGGCAGTAAGCGAGTTATACGATAATACTATAGAGCCTATGTTCAAGGGACTTTATTATCGCTTGCTTGATGATGTAAAAGAAAAAAATGAAAATTCTGTTATCTATAAGCATCACATCGCTTACATAAAGGATGGACTTAAATACTATGAGGATTTTGATTATCTTAAGGAAGAGCCTAATCAGATAGTAGCTGATTTTATTGCAAGTATGACGGATGATTATTTTATAGAGCTGCATAAACATCTTTTCCCTGACAGTAGGCTCAGTATTGAGTATAAATCCTATTTTTCTGAATAAAAGTTAAAACAAACTGCCCACGCTGACGCGTGGGCAGTTTCTCTATTGCACTTTGAATTTAAGTATATTACCGATCGATTATTCCATTGCTGCGAGAAGATCTCTGTAGGGCTGGAGATGTGATTCAACGGTGCCGAAGTAGGAATCACGGAGTGTTGTATAGGATTCGCCTGTCTTGAGAGGACCGCCTAAGATACAACCGCCACCTTCAGCGTCGCCGACCTGAAGCATATCTGTAAGCTCTGTTGAGAAGCCGAAGCAGTCGTCAAAGAGGAATGTGAACTCGTCACTTTCGGGGTTCTTGAGTTCCATCTTGAGGTCGTAAAGCTCTTCAGGCATAGGAACGTGTGTCTTGTTAGGTCTGCGGTCTGCATTACATTCAGGACACTTTTCGATAAGCTTGTCAGGGTTTGATACGCCACATTCAGGGCATTTGGGATAGAAGATAGCATCTGCTAAAGCTTCGTCTTTTGCTGTTTCAGCATTTTCGGGATCGATTTCTGCAAGGCGGCAAAGTTCCATGTACTTGAGAGATGCCTTTACGTTCTTTGAACCTGCAGGAACGAGGTAACCGAATGTATCAGAGTTTGTATAATATGCGTCAGACTTGGGGTCTCTGGGGATGGGAACGAAATAAATTTCGCTGTCACGCATCTTCTTCTGAGCAGATGTATAACCCCAATCAAGTCCGAATTCTGCAAAGAGAATCTTACCATCTGCAAATACTGTGGAGGGATCCTGATATTCGGGCTGTACAAGACCTTCCTGAGCAATGCTCTGTAAGAAGTCCTGGCATCTCTGAATGTTAGCTTCCTTCATATTGTTGAGGATCTGCTTGCTTTCGCCGTCAACGTCGATAAGGGGAGTACCTGTTGTTACGATGAAGGGCATTGCTACGAAGCCGGTAGGTAAAAGACCGTAGTAGTCATCACCGAGGTTGCACCATTCGACCATAAGTTCCTTCCATGTATCCCATGTCCATTCACCGTTCTGGTAAAGCTCAAAGGGATCGTCGGAAATACCTTCGTTTTCAAGAGCTGTCTTGTTGTATAAAAGGACAACACCGGGGTTCATCTGGTAAGGAATGTAGTAGTGCTTGCCTGCATAGTTGAAGCTGTCGATCGTGCTCTTCATACCTGACCATGTGGGAGAATCAAAATCTATATAGTTGTCAAGAGGCATATAAAGGTTTTTGGATATGCCGTGAGGGAATGACATCCATTCGTATCTTACAAGGTCGGGAGAGTCGTCGGAAGAAACCAGCTGAGCAAGCTTTTCAAAGTAAATTGCACCTGACTGTGTGGCAATATACTCTACTGTGTAACCTGCATCTTCAAACTGGTCTACGATAACCTTATCATCTGTGTTAAGGTCATAGTAGCCGAGCCACTTCATAACTGTGCCGTTGGAAGGAGCTTCCTGTATGCTACCACCGTTGTTTTCGTCTGTGCTGTCTGTTGATTCTGACGTCTGACCGTTATCTGTAGAAGATGTAGTCTGACTTGATGTGGTGTTGTTACTATCTGTGCTTGATGTAGTGGTAGAACCGCTACAAGCTGTAACTGAAGTTACTGCAAGAGCTGTAGTAAGAAGACCACAGAAAATTCTCTTTGTAAGTTTCATTAAGTACCTCCATAATATATGCGTGTATTCGTTTACATCGCTTCGTTTATAATTATAAACTAAATTAAGTTATAATTCAATCGACTTATTTTACAGTTTGAAACGGTAAAATTTGTGCATTTCGACTACATAAGTTAAGATTTTTTTGTTTGTTATATCTTAAATATGAAGATTTTACTATAGTAAAAAATAAAGCCTGAGCAATTGCATAATGCTCAGGCTTTTGTTTGTAAACTGTTATCTTTCGAGAATAAGCTTTGTGAGGTCTACAGGATTTACGATAACACCATCCTTATATACACGCATATTGCCTGAAGCAATTTCGTCAATGAGGATAACTTCGTCATTGTTGTAGCCGAATTCAAACTTGATATCCCATAAATCAAGACCGATGGACTTTAAGTCATCAGCAACGATCTTTGTGATCTTGAGAGTCTGTTCTTTCATGCTTTCGAACATTTCGGGAGTCATAACACCGAGAGCTGCAAGACCTTCGCTTGTAACCAGGGGATCGCCCTTTTCATCGTTCTTGAATGTGCATTCCACATAGCCGCCTTCTAAAACTGTGCCGTCTTCGATGTATTCACCGTATCTGCGGATAAAGCTACCTGTTGCAACTAAACGGCAGATAACTTCAAGACCGTGACCGAATACCTTGCCGGGTAATACTTCCATCGTAGCGTTGTCAATATCAGCACTTACATAGTGAGTCTTGATGCCGGCCTTCTTTAAAAGCTCGAAGTAGTAGATGGAGGTCTTGAGGTTTTCCTTACCGATACCATCAATTGTAAGACCTACTGTGTTTTCACCGGGATCAAAAACGCCGTCTTTACCTGTGCAGTCGTCCTTGAACTTGAGCATTACGTTGCCGTTTTCAAGGCTGTAAACGTCCTTTGTCTTGCCTGTATAAATCTTTTCCATATTGTTTGCCCTTCCTTTGTGATTTTAAAAATTTTTCCTCTAAAATTTTAATACAATTTCAGTTCAATGTCAAGAGGTTTTGATAACTTTTTTACAGTCGTAAAAAAGTTTTTGTATAGTCAACGTAGTATGTGGTGAAATTGAATAAAAATACGGTTTATTTAGCTGTATTAATTGCTTTTTTCAGTATCTCACCCACAAAGTATCCGGCTATAATGCAGGCGATATCTTTTATAAGGTATGGTGCAGAGCTTGCCAGAAATGCCGTTGTAATATCCGCGTTCATTATAAAATAGAAAAATACAATTCCGCATAAATGACAAAGAGAAAGCCCTATAAGACCCATTGCGATTTTTAATATATGGCGGTATTTCTTTTTTCTTATAGGTATACCAAATCCGCCGCATAAAAGGCAAAGCGGTATAAATCCTATTATAAAGCCTCCCGTAGGACCAAGCAGTACGGCAAATCCGCCTCTGAAACCGGCAAATACGGGCAGTCCCACAAGTCCTATTGCAATATAGGTCATAACGGAGATCGTTCCCATAAGGCTGCCTGCAAAATATCCGCAGAGAGCCACTGCAAAGCATTGCAAGGATATAGGGACAGCACTCGGCATAGGGATGGATATGAGGGAAATAAGTGCAGTCACCGCCGTAAGCATGGCACATATTGCTATTTTTTTAGTTTTGTTATCTTTCAAAATTTTACTCCATCAGTATATAGTACTGATAGAATAACATTTTAAAGGAGATTTGTCAAATTTCAAATTGGTTTATCTTTCCGTTAGAATGATTTCGCTCGTATCAAGATCATAATTCTGTAGCCTGCACGCTCTTATCCGATTGTTATCGTGTGTCTTGTGATAATATATTCCTTTATCAAGATTACAGCAGGAACTGTAAATAGTATAATGAAAATCCCCGTTATCATTTTTTACGCATCCGTAAGGAACGGATACCGATGCCAGTATATCAAAAAATCTGTTCACCGAAAGTCTTTCCGTGTCCGCAGGAACGGAATTCCGACTGACGTAGCAGGCACGGACAAACCTTGATATTGAAGAAAAATCTCCGGGTAAGGATAATGTGCCAAGCCCGAAACTGTAAGAATTCTTTAAAACGTCAGGTATTGTTCTGACGGGGTTTTCTGCGGATAAATCGGTGTAGTTTATCAGATTTTCTATATGATAGGGGAAGGGCGGATTGTTTGTAAGCACACCGACAGGGTTGTCGTACACCTTTAATCCTTCTTTGGTCTGCTCAATAACGATACTTCTTTTTTTATCGGATACTATCCAGTGGAGTGGAGCAGGAGGGAAGTCCTTATTAAACGGTATATCTGTGATTATAATATCCTGCATCAGTCTTTTCGCTCTGTCTGCACTGTCGCAAAGGGAAAGTACATAAGGAATAAGCTCAAAGGAGGCAATATTCAGCACTTTATTTTCTACGTCGGGTGAAAAATATGTCGAATTATACGGAAAGTTAAGTCCTGCCATGGCAAGACCTGCCTCATTCATAGCGTCATAATACAGCGGAAAATCCTCGTTAAACGCCGCCATACCGACAATTGCGTAATGACTGGTTATAGGGTCTGTTCTGTGACGCAGTTTTATTTCATATTTTCTTGGAGTTATGATCACCCGTTCGTCATAAGAATAGCTGATATCAAGAGTACGACCGAAATATTGACTGCTACCTTTATAATTAACTGCGGTACACATTATTCCACCGCCTTTATTTCAAAGCCCTGCTGTTGCCAGTAGTCGATAACGTCTCCTAAGATATCTGCATTTGTCTTTGAAACAGCGTGAAGAAGATAAACTGCACCATTGTGAGTAGCTTCGGTTATTCTTTTGAAGGCCTTGTTTTTATCAGGCTGACTGTCGGCGTTCCAGTCGTTATAGGCAAAGGACCATAATACGGTGGAATAGCCCATATCCTTTGCAAGTGAAAGTGTCCTTGTAGAAAACTCTCCCCTTGGCGGCCTTATTGTAGTCGTCTTGTATCCGCCAAAATTGTTTTCTATATATTTTTCAAGGTCGGTAATCTCTTTTCTGAACTCACTGTCAGAGCAATCAGGCAGAGAGGGGTGGGAGCAAGTGTGATTGCCTACAGCGTGTCCCTCATCTATCATACGCTTTACAATATCGGGACTGGATCTCACATAATCAAGTGTTACATAGAAGGTTGCTTTCACGTTCTTTTCTTTAAGAGTATCGAGAATATCTTCCGTATAGCCGTTTTCATAGCCCTCATCAAAGGTGAGATAAATGATCTTCTCGTCTTCTTCGCCTATAAACAAAGCGTCAAGCTCCCCGTAATGTGACTGGGCGTCGGTGGCACCGACGGGACGGTTATTTTCGTCCGTCTCGTAACCCTGACCGTAGCAGACCTTTGTATTATTGACTGAAAGGGCATTACCGAGCAGTTTTTTATCAACCTCTGAAAAACCGTTTTCTATATTACTTTCGGTAATTTTGTTTTCGTTATTACAGCCTGTAGAAAAAACGCACATTGTAGCTAATAGTGTCGGAATTAAAATATATTTTTTCAAAAAAATCACTCCTTTTCAGAACTATTATCTGAAAAGGAGCGGTATAATATGCTATGAAATTATAAACAACTTTAAGAATTAAGATAATTCTTAACCATTGCCTGAAGAAGCTCGTCTCTGTCAATATGACGGATAAGACTGCGTGCATTGTTATAGGTCGTTATGTAGGTCGGGTCTTCGGAAAGGATATAGCCTACAAGCTGATTTATGGGGTTATAACCCTTTTCCTTCAAAGCATCATAAACTGTTGATAAGATTTCCTTCATTTCGCTTTCTCTCTCATCTTTAAGAGAAAAGGGCATTGTTTTATCTATCATGATGATTACCTCTCTTTTACTTACTGTTTTAAACTATACACTTACTTTCCTGCGATTATTATACACTATTTTTAAAAAAAATACAATAGATTAAAAAAATTTTATAGCAAAAACCTCGAAAACTATCTAAAAAGTGATAAAAAATGTAAAAAATTTTTAAAATAATATAATTTGTTACAATTTACTATTGAATTTGGGGAAAAAATTTGTTATAATAAGTACAGACTGTCGGAGTATATCTTCGGCTGGCCGCCTTATCGCGGTCTGCGGTATATCCGCATATTTCCACTTTTCAGGGGGTATTTAAAATGGCTGAACAGAAAAAGCAGGAAGCTACAAACGGCGAGTTTAAAACTGCGCCACTCGGATTTGATAAAAACGAGGTTATGGCGTACATAGTACAGATCAATAAGAGTAAAAAGGCACTTCAGGAAGAGGTAGACGAACTTAAAAGAGCACTCGAAGCTAAGGAAGCGGAAGTACCTGACACAAGTGCGTTAGAAGAAATTGAGAAGAAAAAGGCTGAGCTTGATGCACAGATACTTGAAAGTCGTAAGCAGGTTCTTGATGAAAGACGTAAGCTTGCTCAGACAGAAAAACAGCTCCACGTACTTCAGGATCAGCATGCGGCACTTGCCGAAGAATATAAGGAATACAGAACAAAGGCTGCAAAGAAGATAGAAAAGGCGAAGAAGTCAGGCGGCGGAACAATAAGCCGGCAGCAGCTTGATGAAATTTCAGCAAAGGCAAATTCTGACGCAAACGAAGTTATCGCTGATGCAAATAACAAGGCTCAGGAAATAATAAATGCGGCTAAGGCATATTACGAAGAGACTGTAAAGAAGGCTCAGGAATACAAGCAGACATTACTTACAAAGGGTGATGAATATTCTGCAGGTGTTAGCAACGGCGGTAATGGTGCTATTGCGGCAACCGTTGACGTATTTGAGCTTTTAAGTGCGGTAGCTCAGGAAATAAACGACGCTGTAAACTCAGCTATAGATTCTGCATCAGAAAAGGCAAAGGCTGTATCAGAAACAGCAGAGCCTGCTGATGAAAAGAAGTTAAGTGATGACGAGGCAGTAACAGCCGCAAGAACAGCTCTTGAAGCATCTGCTGAGGAAGCACTCGGTGAATATGTTCCTATGACTGTTGCACCCTATGATTTCAAGCTGAATATTGAAATCCCCGAAGGCACTGAGGTTGCTGACGACGATGACGATGATGACGACGATCTTATTATCCCCGATGAAAACGGTCTGCTCAGCAGCTTTGCGGTAGTATCCTCTGCTGATATGGCAGACGATATGTCTGCAAATTCTTCAGACGGCGGATTTGCTGAAGAAGACATCGTTATAAGCACTCCTGCAACAAATGCATTTGATGATATATCAGACCTTATGGTAGGCGGTACACCTGCGGCAGCTCCTGCACCCGCAAAGCCTGCAGAACCCGAAGTAAAGGCAGACGATGATATTTCCGATCTCTTTACATCTGCACCCGCACCTGCTCCTGCAGCTCCTGTAACACCTGCTAAGCCTGCAGAACCCGAAGTAAAGGCAGATGATGATATCTCCGATCTCTTTACATCAGCACCTGCACCTGCTCCTGCAGCTCCCGTAGCACCTGCTAAGCCCGCAGAACCTGAAGTAAAGGCAGACGACGATATTTCAGATCTCTTTACATCAGTTCCTGCTCCCGCACCTGTAGCTCCTGCAGCACCTGCTCAGCCTGAGGTTCCTGAAGTAAAGGCAGACGACGATATCTCCGATCTCTTTACGTCAGCACCTGCTCCTGCTCCCGAAGCTCCTAAGTACAAGAGAGCTCATTCAAGAGAAGGTTACGGCAGCAACGGCGAAAAGCTTAACGAAAGCGGTAGAATGGGCGTAGCCGGTAAGGAAGAGCTTCCCAACGATCCCTGGAAGGATCTTGAGGCTCAGATGAACGGTATGGCAATCACAGCACCTCCCGTAGCAGCATCAAATGATGACCTTGACGACGGAATGACTTCATCCTACGATGACGCTCCCGTAGAACAGGTAGAAAAGACAGACGACCAGATAGATATGTCTGATTATTCAGGTATGCTTGGTGTAAACGATAGTATGAACACATCTGCGGCACAGTTTGACCCCACATGGGAATTCAAGATGATGGAAGGCTCAGACGATGATGACGATGAAATGAGCAGTGACAACGTTGGTTTCTTCGATCTTTAATACTGTAATATAATATTGAAGCGGCGTCCTTTAAGGTCGCCGCTTGTCAATCTTTACAGACAGAGAGGAAAATTGTAAATTTGGAAATCAGAACAGAAGAATTAAAAGAAAAAGCCGCTACCTTAAGAGCCGGTGACAAAATCGAGCTTTCAGGTACGGTCTACACGTCGAGAGATGCGGCACATAAAAGAATAACAGCTCTTATCGAAAAGGGAGAACCGCTCCCCTTTGATATTGACGGAGCTGCCATATACTACGCCGGACCTACAGGAACTAAAGAGGGAATGGCAATTGGCTCCTGCGGACCGACGACCTCAAGCAGAATGGACGTTTTTGCACCTACGCTTTTAGATATGGGGCTTTCCGCAATGATAGGAAAGGGTGAGAGAAATAAGGCTGTAGTAGATGCAATCAAAAGAAATAAGGCGGTGTACTTCTGTGCCATAGGCGGTGCAGGAGCGTTAGCGGCAAAATGTATAACTGAATGTGAAGTAATTGCTTTTTCAGATCTTGGCTGTGAAAGTGTTAAAAAGCTTACTTTCGATAAGTTCCCGCTTATTGTTGCAATTGACTGCGAGGGCGGAAATTTATTTGAAACGGGAAGGAAAAAATATCGTTCAGAGAATTAAAGGTTTTAAGAAAAAAGGATTATTTTTACATATTGACAAGCTGGAAAAACTGTGTTATAATGACATTATAATACAATTTTTTCGATAATATGACTTATCGAGGTAAAATGCAAAGCATGAATAATAAACTTTTAAAGCTCAGTGATGAGCAATTACTGAAGAATATAAAGAATGCTGACAAGATAAGCAGTGCCGAGGCATCGATATTAGTAGAAAGATATATGAATTCTGTAAGATTAAAGGCTCTTTCTACAGCTAAGCGTTGTCCTTCTGCTGACTTTGATGACTTGTATTCTGATGGACTTATGGGGCTTCTTAAAGCCATTCGTTATTATGAAGACGGAAAGGGTGCAACCTTTGCAACCTTCACTTCGCTTTGCGTTACAAATAGTATGAAGACCTGCGTGACAAAGTCTGTAAAGGCTTCGCCGCTTAGTAAAGAGGAAGATTTTGATTTCGGTACGTTACAGGATAATTCTGCGTCTGCCGAAGATATAATAATTGATAAAGAACAGAATGGTGAGCTTCACGAAAGGCTTTCCAAAATATTGACGAACAGAGAGATGTCAGTGCTCAGTATGTATCTGAGACACTACAGCTATCAGCAGATAGCCGAAGAACTTGGTATTAATGAAAAGTCGGTTGACAATGCACTGCAAAGAGCAAAGTCGAAGATAAAGCACAGCCTGGGGAAATAAGACGAAAGTCTTTTTCATATAACCACGCACAGCGTGGAAAAAATTTTAACGAGGTATATTTCTATGTACGAAGACAAGACCCTTATTTGCAAGGACTGTGGAGCTGAATTTGTTTTCACAGCAGGCGAACAGGAATTTTACGCACAGAACGGCTTTGCTAACGAACCCAAGAGATGCAAGGCTTGCCGTGATGCTAAGAAGAACGGCGGCGTAAAGCGTGAAATGTTCATTGCTACATGTGCTGAATGCGGTGGCGAGGCTAAGATTCCTTTCCAGCCCCGTGATGACAGACCTGTATATTGCAGTGAATGCTTCGCAAAGAGAAAGGCTGACTAATCTCTGCTTATATACGCACCCGAAGTTAGTTAGGGCGATTAGAGGGTAAGGTCTTGTACATATCCCAATATTTGAACAACAACACCAAGGTTAGTATTCCAAGTGAACGGACAGCAAGGCGGCAGCCGTTAAATATGCATTAAAACCCTCCGAGATAACTCGGAGGGTTTTTCTATTAAAGCTGTTCAGCTAAATCGTAGATAAGCTGTTCTGTCTTTTCCCAGCCAAGGCAGGGGTCTGTGATAGACTTGCCGTAAACCTCATCATCGGTACTTTGGCTTCCATCCTCAATATAGCTTTCTATCATAAGTCCCTTTACAAATCTGTGGATATCTTCGCTATGGCGGCGACTGTGAAGTATTTCCTTTGCAATTCTTATCTGTTCAAGATATTTCTTGCCTGAATTTGCATGGTTTGTATCCACGATAACTGTCATATTTTCGAGATTTTTCTTGCAGTAAAGCTCGTAAAGCAGGCTTAAGTCCTCATAGTGATAGTTGGGGAGCGACTGGCCGTGCTTGTTTACTGCACCTCTTAAAATGGCGTGGGCTAAGGGGTTGCCGTCTGTAGTTACCTCCCAGCCTCTGTAAATGAAGGTGTGGCTTGCCTGAGCCGCCTGAATGGAATTCAGCATAACGGACATATCACCGCCTGTGGGGTTTTTCATACCTGCAGGAATATCCATACCGCTGGACGTCAGTCTGTGCTGCTGGTCTTCAACTGATCTTGCACCGATAGCAACGTAGGATAAAAGATCTGATAGATACTGATAGTTTTCAGGATAAAGCATCTCATCAGCACAGGTAAAGCCTGTTTGCTCGATTGCTTTTTGATGAAGCTCTCTTACCTTGATAAGACCTTCAAGCATATCCTCTCTCTTTGTAGGGTCGGGCTGATGTATCATACCCTTATAGCCTTCGCCTGTTGTACGGGGTTTATTTGTATAGATACGGGGGATAATGATTATCTTATCCTTTACCTTTTCCTGAACGGGCACAAGTCTTGAAACGTAGTCAAGTACGGGTTCTTCCTTATCTGCTGAGCAAGGGCCGATAATAAGCAGAAACTTATCTGATTTGCCTGTGAAGACCTCTGCTATTTCCTTGTCACGCTGTGCCTTGATGCTTCTGATCTTGTCTGTTACAGGATACATTTCCTTGATTTCTCCGGGATCGGGGAGCTTTCTGTTAAGTACCATTCCCATTTTTAATTACCATCCTTATAAAATATTATTATTGAATTCTATACATCACGAAAACCTTTTTCTGTGAGAATAAGAACAGTAAAAATATAAAAGCCCTCTGTGCCAAAAAGCATAGAGGGCGAAAATATCCGCTGTACCACCTCAATTCACTGCACAGGTGTAAACACTGGTATGCAGTCTCTAAAGCTGTAACGGGCTTACCCGGACTCCTTACAGGCTACTGCTTTCGGGAAATCACTCCGGAATGAATTCAGACTTTATATTCTGTCGGCTCGCACCTTGCCCGACTCTCTGGGAGAAATCTGCCGTCCTACTCTTTTCCATCGACGTTTTGTGGTGTATATTCAGTTCGTTTATGAGTATACACCCAAAAAGTTTTTTTGTCAATAGTTTTTTGAAAAATAATTTAGCACTTTAAGGGGATAAATTGCAAAATTGTAATGTGGATATCAAAAATTCCGCATTGTAAAGCGAAAAACCAAGTTAGAAGATTTTTTGAAATTTTTCTCAAAAACCTATTGACAAATGTATATAGGGCTGATATAATGTATATATCGGATATACACATTGATAACAAAGTGCACATTGTATCAGGTGAGCATCCGATCACGGTGGCATTTATACCTTTAGCCACCCTGGGAAAGGTAAAAATATGAATATTATAATCACAAATTCCGCAGGAGTTCCCATTTACGAGCAGATATGCTCGCAGATAAAGGGACTTATAATGTCAGGCAAACTTAAAGAAGGCGACCCGCTACCTTCAATGCGTACTTTGGCGCAGGATTTAAGAGTCAGCGTTATTACTACCAAAAAAGCCTACGAGCTTTTAGAACGTGACGGACTTATAGAATCCTATACGGGAAAGGGTAGCTTTGTTGCCGCTAAAAATCCTGAACTGCTGAGAGAACAGAATTTAAAAGAGATTGAAAGCTATCTGCAAAAAGCGGCAGATATCGCAAGACATAGCGGTGTTTCCTTAGAAGAGATAACCGACATATTATCAGTATTCTATAGCGAATAAAGGAGAAATTTATTATGGAAGGCAACTGCATTGAAATCAAAAACCTCACAAAGAAATATAAAAAATTCACACTTGATAACGTTAGCATTGACGTTCCCTACGGCACGGTAATGGGCTTTGTAGGTGAAAACGGTGCAGGTAAGACAACAACTATAAAGGCTATTTTAGGTCTTTTAGCCGCTGACGGCGGTTCAGTTCAGGTCATGGGCGAGGAAGCCTATAATATGAGTGGTGCAACAAAGGAAAAGATAGGCGTCGTATTTGACGTACCGCCCTTTCCTCCCGCTCTTAACGCAAAGCAGATGAACAAAATATTCAAGGGTATGTATAAAAATTGGGACGGCGAAAAGTTCTTTAAGCTCCTTGAAAAGTTTGAAATCCCCACAGATAAAAAGCTGAAGGGCTTTTCAAGAGGTATGGGTATGAGATTTTCTATAGCCCAGGCACTTTCTCACGGGGCAAGACTTCTTGTACTTGACGAGCCTACCGGCGGTCTTGATCCTATTGTCAGAAGTGAAACTATGGACATACTCCGTGACTTTATGGCTGAGGATGAAAAGAATACTATATTCTTCTCAACCCATATCACCAGCGACCTTGATAGATTAGCAGACTATATCTGCTTTGTACATAAGGGAAAAGTGGTATTTACAGAGGAAAGAGATACCCTTATGGAAAAATACCGCATCTTAAAATGCACAGACGAACAGCTTTCTCTTATCGATAAGGAGGATATCATCGGTATGAGAAAGGGCAGATTCGCAAGTGAAGTGCTTACAAACGACGCAGATAAATACCCTGATATAGCGGCTGACGTTCCCAACATTGACGAAATAATGGTTTACTTCATTTCAAAGGATGGTGAATGAAATGAAGGGTATGATCACACAATGGCTGTATAGCTGTAAATGGTTTTTGCTTGGTGGCTTAGGACTTTCCGTAGTACTTGCCGTTGCCGCTCCCGTTCTTTATAACTCGTTTATGAACTCCGGCGATCCTGAAGACGTAACGATGGCAATGATGATGCCCATATTTGCCGTATTGTTTTCTGTTATGATACCTATGGAATCGTTAAGTTCCAATTTTGCAAATATGATACTCTGCAGATTTCAGGCATTTACCGTTACCACAATGAAACCGATAAAATTCTGCTTTTCACATCTTGCCGTATGGGGCGTTGTCGCAGTTTGTTCTGCTGTATGCACCGTTATACCCATAATTTCAATGTCTGTGTTTATCGACGGATATACAGATACTATGCTCCTTGATAACGTAAAGCTCGGCGTATCCTATATAGCCTTCTGCATAGGCTTCGACTATATTATAGGAGCTCTTACAATAAAGCTGAAAAGCCGTGACAAGGCGTCAATACTTGCTTTAGGAGTAGGCTTTGGCATCGGCTTTGTCGCTACGCTGATTGCGCTTATAAACGATATTGAAATAGATTTGATGGGAATTATCAATGCTATCAGTGACAACTGGTATTACGTAGCCGCCGGTATGGCAGGGCTTGTTGCCGTAGGTATGGCATTAATGCTTAACTTTATCAGAAAGGGTGAATTATCATGAAGGGTTTAATTTACAAGGATATAGCGGCAATACGCTCTCAGCTTATAGGCACTCTGATAATTATTGCCTTTGTGTATTTTGGTTTTTTTGTCATGGGTGGAGGAAAAGTCATATTTGCAGGCAATCCCCTTAGTGATGCTGAGAAATTTACTGTCACAATGGCGCTTAATGTAGGCACATTTGTCGGTATTGTATGCTTTTCTCCTCTTTCAATAAACAATATTCTTGAGGATAAGCAATCAGGCTGGATAAAATACTGCCGCTGTTCTCCCTTAAAAAGAGGAAGCTACTCAAAGGCGAAGATAATTTCAACAATAATCATTATTTCCATCTATCTTATAGAAGCGATAATAGCAAACCTTGTAACTGTAGTAGTATGCGGATGCAGTATAGAGCTTGCCTTCGCTGTACCTTTGGTTTTTGCAACCTTTACAGCAACACTTATGCTCCCTACAGTTCCGCTTATTCAGAGATTCGGCAGAATTATCGAATTTATATATCTTGTGCTTGTACTTGTTTTCGCTATAGTCCTCGGACTTATCACAAACGGTGCTATGGAAAGTAACGGTGCTGAAACAGCACTCCGCATAATCTCCTATGGTGTAGTACCAGTCCTTGCGATAGTATCAGGTATTGTAAGCCTTTCAATCAGCAAGAAAATGGAAGAGAATGATATGTAAGAAGCTTGATATAAACGACAGCCCGTGAGAAATCTCACGGGCGTTTTTCATAACGTCACACCACGATAAATTGTTGTTTATAGGGTTGCCGTAGGCATTGTAGCCCCAAACCCCCTGACCCCCTTTCCCCTGAGGAAAGGGGGAAAATACGGGGGCTACCGCCCCTGCGACCTTGTTTGGGGCTACGCCCCAAACCCCTTTTATTTCGGCGTTTGAGGGCAATTTACCACCTTGTTTTAATTATAATCATTTCCGTAGGGGCGTCTATCAGACGCCCGCCGCCGAAGGGAGCAGTCCGTTGGACTGCTGCAGGGGCGGTAGCCCAAACTTTATGAAAATTTCCATTTTCATAAAGTCACGCAGTCCTATCGGACTGCTCCCAGCCCCAGCAGTTCGCAGAACTGCGACAATTTCGGCAAAATCTT
>SVNC01000023.1 GCA_015067025.1 Oscillospiraceae bacterium | reverse complement strand
TATTTCGGCAAAAAGATTTTGCCGAAATTGTCGCAGTTCTGCGAACTGCTGGGGCTGGGAGCAGTCCGATAGGACTGCGTGACTTTATGAAAATGCAATTTTCATAAAGTTTAGGCTACCGCCCCTGCAGCAGTCCAACGGACTGCGACGGTCTTTAGACCAATGACCTCTGTTTGGGGCTACGCCCCAGCAGTCCAAGGGACTGCGACGCCCTTTAGGGCAATAAACCATCGTTTATATTGGCGTTTGTGGGCAATTTACCACCTTGTTTTAATTATAATCATTTCCGTAGGGGCGACTATTAGTCGCCCGTATACAACCAACCGCCGAAGGAAGCAGTCCGTAGGACTGCCACCTTTCAGGCTGAATCCCTCCGTCAGTCCTTACGGACTGCCACCTCCCTTTAGGCAAGGGAGGCTTTTTGGCGCTACACCAACCAAAGTCCCCCTTGCCTAAAGGGGGATGGCGGCGATAGCCGTCAGGGGGATTCATTCCGTCACATCTCCCCGATAAACAACAATTTATCGTGCATTTATCACGTGACCCCTGCCGTTCATATTGTTTTGCTTTCCCACAAAAATTGCAAAAGGCAGGAATCTGGATCAAACGCCACGCGTTTGACAACAATTTAACCTCTCCCTTTAAACCGACAAATTTCTCGGACAGGCTGTGATATTATATTAATAAAAACCGAAAGGAGAAAATTATGAGTGTGACCTTTACAAGATCCGATGACGTTCTTTGTGCCTTATTATCGGGCGAAATAGACCATCATACCGCCGCTGATATGCGTATGCTTATCGACAGCGAAATGGAACGGACTTTGCCCAAAACTCTTATCCTCGATTTTTCCGAGGTTCAGTTTATGGACAGCTCAGGGATAGGACTTATCCTTGGCAGAAAAAAATATATAGAAGCTATGAACGGTGCGGTATTCATAAAAAATACACCCTCCTACGTCAGAAAAATAATATCGCTTGCAGGCCTTGAAAGGCTGATCTTAAGCGATAAACCGAAAGGAAAATGCGAATGAAATACAGCAATTATTTTAAAATGACCATCCCTGCCATTTCCCGTAACGAGAGCTTTGCAAGGTCTGTGGTATCAGCCTTTGCCGCTCAGCTTGACCCCCTCGTAACACAGCTCGCCGATATCAAGGCGGCGGTGTCCGAGGCGGTAACGAACTGCATAGTCCACGCCTACTGCGACGTGGATGAAGCAGGAAAGATAACCATTACCGCAAAGTCGTCAGATCAGCATATTTACATAAAAATAAAAGACAACGGTTGCGGAATTGAAGATATAAAGCAGGCAATGACTCCTCTTTTCACCACAAAAGCAGAGGAAGAACGCTCAGGACTTGGCTTTGCCGTTATGGAAAGCTGCTGTGACAAGATAAAGGTAACGTCAAAAAAGGGCAAGGGCACGACTGTGACCCTCACCTTTAATATACGACAAAGGGAAGTAATATGACGGAAAGTAAGGACAATTCCTTTGTAACAAAGCATTTCGGACTGGTACATTCCATTGCAGGCAGATTTAAGGACAGAGGTATAGAATACGAGGAGCTTTTTTCTGCCGGTTGCGTGGGACTGCTTAAAGCGGCAAATAACTTTGATGAGAGCAGAGGTCTTAAATTCTCCACCTATGCAGTGCCTGTCATAATGGGGGAGATAAAACAGCTCTTCCGTGACGGCGGTATGATAAAGGTCAGCCGCAGTCTTAAAGAGCTTTCCTTAAAAGTCACGAGACTCCGTGACGAGCTTATAAAAAGGGGAGAAGAGCCTACCGTTTCCTTACTCTCCGACAGACTCGGCATTTCAGTCGAGGAAGTATCGGAGGCACTTTCGGTATCAATGCCGCCCGTGTCGCTCAGCCGTTATGATGACAATGAAGAGGACGGACAGACGGATATACCCATCCCCCCGCCCCAGTTAAAATCCACCGAGCTGCTTGCCTTAAGGCAGATAATAAGCACCCTTTCCGAAACCGACAGAAAACTTATCCGCTACAGATACTGGGGAGAATATACCCAGAGCAAGACGGCTTTACTCCTTGGTATGACGCAGGTACAGGTATCAAGGAGAGAACGGAAGATACTCGATATGATAAAGGAAAAGCTGACCTGCTGATATCATAGCGAAAAGAAGGTGTTCATTATCTCGTCACAGTTCATCCCCGATTCCGACAATTTCAAGGCAGCGTTAAAGCTCATACCGATACTGTCTCCCACGCCCCTTGTCTTAAAAGTGTAGAGATTTTGTGAACGTGACATTTTAAAATTTACCGCCCTTATATCAAAAAGCCGTATAAACTGAAAGCCTGACATATTTATACCACAGCAGTTAAGAGATAACACGTTGCCGCTGTCATCGGTCTTTATATCGGTTATCATACTCTTTTCCACAGGGGGGATTATAAGAGAAGGGAAGGCTGAAAGAAGTTTTTCCGCAATGCCGTTTTCGGTAAGCTGACAACTGCCCTCAAAAAAGGGTGAGCCTTCATCTTTGGGGCAATAAAGCCTTTTTATATGCGGCATATCAAGAGAAACTGAGGCAGGGTCGATAAGTCCGCCCGATGACAAGGGACAGACAGGCAAGAATAAGGCTTTGGCATCATCACGGGATAAGGCGTAATCTGCCGCTTTTTCGGCACTCCCCAGATAATATGGATAATCACTGCCATAGTATATCGACGCGTCGGTGCAGTCTACAAAATAAACGGCAGGAAAGCTTTCTCTTGAAAGCTGATTTTTTGAACAAAGATATATAACTGAGCTTTTTAAACAGCAGGCGGCGGCATTTATCCCCTCCTGCTGATTTTTATTCGGCGGCTCGGAAAGAACGGTCATATTATACATAATGCAACCTACAAGAAAATCTCTTGCAGAATAGGTTTTGCCGCAGTAAGTAACTTCTTCAGGCATAGCGGGGGCAGGGGTCGTTATTTTCTTTATTGCAGGCAAGAAAATCAGCAACATAAAGGCGATTATGACAAGCATAGTCATAATAGTAATTATAAGGGGGAATTTTTCTTTTTCCTTTTTCATAAATCTGTCCTTTCTTAAAATTTCAAAAATGAAATATTTATGTCCATATATTGCAGAATTTTATATATTTCTCCTGCTCTTTCAACTGTGCTTTATATAAATATAGAGATCTCACAGAAAAACCAGAAATTAAAAATGAAATATCCGTCTAATTATCCTGCAAATGCTTGACTTATCGGTTTTGATGTTATATAATATTATGGAATAGGTGTTTTTAGCGGTAATTTTATATAAAGTATAAAGTACAAAGCGGATGAACAAAGAAAAATCTGCTATCACATTATATTCGGACAAGAAAGACAATAGAATTAAAAAGAAGGCATTTGCCTTTTAAGAAAGGGACAGAATATATGAACGAGAGATTTCAGAATCTATGCATGGACTATCAGAAGCAGACAGCGATAGATCCCAAGCTTTATGATAAATATGCGGTAAAGAGAGGCCTTCGTAACAATGACGGCAGCGGTGTTGTCGCAGGTCTTACAAATATCTGCTGTGTACACGGCTACGTGCTTGACGAGGGTGAAAAGCGTCCCGCCGAAGGTCAGCTTATCTACAGAGGCTACGATATAAGAGATCTTGTAGAGGGTAAGACTAAGGACGACAGATACGGCTTTGAAGAAATTGCATATCTTCTGCTTTTCGGCAATCTGCCCGATAAGGAACATCTTGAAGATTTCCAGAAGCTCGTGACCCACTACCGCACGCTTCCTCCCTACTTTGCAGAGGACGTGCTTATGCGTTGCCCTTCTGCAAATATAATGAATAAAATGGCACAGTCGGTACTGGCTCTTTATACATACGATAAAGAACCTGAAAACAAGAGTATGGAAAGCGAAATGCTTAAGGCTATCTCAGTTATTGCAAGACTTCCTGCAATAATGGTAGCGGCATACCAGGTTATGAGAAGATATCTGCATAACTCCAGTATGATAATGCACCCCATAAATTTAGACGAAAGCCTTGCGGAAAGCATACTTTCAACACTGCGTGACAACAGAGAATACACAAAGGAAGAAGCAAAGCTCTTAGACCTTTGCTTAATGCTCCACGCTGAGCACGGCGGCGGTAACAACTCAACCTTTACCTGCCGTTGCGTAACCTCATCAGGTACAGACGCTTACGCATCCTATGCGTCAGCTATTTCCTCCCTCAAGGGTCCCCGTCACGGCGGTGCAAACATCAAGGTTATGGAAATGCTCGACTGCATCGAAAAGGGCGTTAAGAACTGGGAAGACGACGGAGAAGTTGCCGACTTCTTAAGAAAGATTTTAAGAAAAGAAGAAAACGACCACAGCGGTCTTATCTACGGTATGGGACACGCAGTATATACCCTCTCCGACCCCAGAGCAGTTATCTTAAAGAAGTCCGCTATGGCTCTTGCAAAGGGTACTGAAGTAGAAGCGGAATTCAGACTGCTTGACAAGATTGAACAGATGACACCCCAGCTTTTCGCAGAAAAGAAGGGCGATATCAAGACAATGTGTGCAAACGTTGATATGTATTCAGGACTTGTATATAAATTACTCGGTATTCCTACAGAGATGTACACAGCACTTTTTGCCTGTGCAAGAATGCCCGGCTGGTGTGCTCACCGTATGGAAGAAATCGAAAACGGCAAGAGAATTATGCGTCCTGCTTATAAGACTCTTATCAAGAACAGAGATTACGTAGCACTGGACGAAAGATAAACAGAAAGGCAAAAACAGTGGTTAAAATACTGACAAAAGCAAGAACGTTAATCATAGCCTTTATCGCTATGATAGTACTCACCGTGTCACGAGTGTTCGTACTGCTCCACGGCATTGACTATTCCACAGGACTTTTCAGTCCTGAGGGAGATATATATAATATAATATTCTACCTCCTGCTTGCGGCGTCAGGTGCGTTTATTATTTTCTTTTCATCCATCGACAACCGCGACCCGGGCAGAAGATGCAGAAGTGAGATAAGAGACGGTAAGCTGACGGTTATCGGTGCAACGATGATCGTTGTCGGTGCGGTAGAGGCTTTATCTGTAATGAACGAGTTCACAAAGGGACTGAGCATCTTCTCGGTATTCGTTATACTCGGCTGTATCGGTTATGTTGTAGGCGGTGTAATGATCGCTTCATCCAAGGAAATAAAGTCAGTACACAGCGTACCCGTTATACTCGTTATAACGTCCTATATTGCTCAGGGGATAAGATTTTTCCTTCAGAATTCTCTTATATCCAAAACACCCCAGAAGCTTATGATGATGGCTTTTCTTACCTCTGTAGCGTACTTCTGGTTATTCTTCGGAAGAATGTTATCCAGCGATAAGAGAAAATCCACAAAGTTCTTAGCAGTAGCAACGGGCTATTTTGCCTCTGCCTGCTCAGTATCCTATATCGCGTCTACCTTTATTCTTTTAGGAATAGACAGCGAAAAATGGATGCGACTAACCTGCATACCCGGCATCATTCTTGCTCCCGCCGCATTGGCACCTGCCGTTATTGCGACGGTAATACTGTTCTCAAATCAGAAGCTGCTACACTTACTAAGGCCTGTTCCTGCTGAAGAAGAGGAAAAAGCCGCTGAGCCGGAAGAACAGAACAATTCAGAAGAAATGCCCTTTGTATAAGGTTTTAGAACTAAAAAGATAAAAGAAAGGAGCGGCTATGCGTCTGACAGCTTTGCGTCGGTATATGACAAGGATGATTCTTTGCCTTACCTTCGTTTTATCGGCAGTACTGAACAGTGGCTGCTCTTTAAGTTTTTCTGCCAACGATATGCTTACCCCTCCCAAGCTTACCGAAGAGCAGACGGCTATATACAACGCCCTTACCGAAAGTGCAGGGCGTGTGGATCTGAGATATCCCAGAATGGGTAGCTACAGAAGTGCCTTCGTCATTAAAAACCTTGATGACGAATACAGCAACGAGGCTATCGTATTTTACGAATCCACCCTTGATATCGACACGGGAAACAATGCGGAAGGCGGCATCAGCAACCTGCGTATCTGCTTTCTTGACAAGGATGACGAGGGTAACTGGCATTCTGTCTATGAAATACCCGCAGAAGGCACTGACGTGGACTCTGTCAGCTTTTCAAACTTAGGCAGTAACAAGACGAGGATCATTATATCCTTTACCATACTTAATTCCAGCGACAGAATAGTATCTGTTATCGACTACGGTAACGGAGTGGCAAAGACTCTGTATAAGGTCTCCTGCTCAAGCTTTCTTATAAATGAATTTACGAGAAAGGGCGAAGAAGACCTCCTTTGCTTCGGCAGGGACAAGGAAACCAAGACCGCCGCCTTTTCAGCCTTCGGCTGTAACAAGGAGGGAGATTTTGAAAGGCTTTATAACAGCGTTCAGCTTAAAAATGAAATATCCGAATTCGGCAGGATAACAATAGGCGAAAGCAAGGTTATGGATAACGTTACAAAATGCATTGCCATTGATTTTCTGAAATCCGAAAACGTCTACGGCACGGAGATGATCTATTTCACAGGTAAGAGTATAGATACCGCTGATACCTTTATCCGTGACAACGGCGGACTCGATTCATATATAAGAAGAACCAATAATTTCACTCCCCTTATGTATTCGGGCGATGTGGACGATGACGGAATAATAGACGTACCGGTAACAAAAAGTATGCCCGGTTATGAAAACCTTACCTTTCCGGAGCAGGTCAATGCGGTGCTGTGGTACAGACAAAGCTCAGAACTTATAGAAAAATCCGCATACACCTTCGTTGACCCCAACAAGAACTATATCCTGTTCTTCCCGGGCAGATGGGAGGGAATGGTTACCGCTACCGTGGATATATCCCAGAACACAGTCACCTTCTGGAAAACGGCTGAGGATATAACGAAAGTGGACTTTCCCGTCCTTACTATCCGCGTTTTGATAAAGAGTGAAGATACTACGGGTGCTAAAAGAGAAAATACCGAAAAGGAAGGCTTCAGGATCTATTCTGAAGACGATGAAAAGATAGTTTACGTAAAGAATGTGATTGCCGAAGAAATGGCACTTACCGAGGACGAGCTGAAGGCTGCCCTCAGGGTTAGATGGGTAGGCTATGAAGAGCCTTACAGATAAGAAAGGATGAAGGGCATTGAAAAGAATACTCGTATGCGAAGATGAAGACGCTATCCGTGACTTTGTGGTAATAAACCTCAAAAGATCGGGCTATGACGTTATAGACGTATGCAATGCGGCACAGGCAATGGACGCTTACGTTCACTACGGCGGAATGATAGACGTAGCATTACTCGATATCATGATGCCCGGTATGGACGGTACGGAGCTTTGCCGCTGGCTCAGACAAAAAAGTGATACGATGGGTATTATTATGCTTTCTGCAAAAAGCCAGGAGATAGACAAGGTACGCAGTCTTACTCAGGGTGCGGACGACTATGTAACAAAGCCCTTTTCGCCCTCTGAGCTTGTAGCGAGAGTGGACGCTGTCTACAGAAGAGTTTCACTCAGCACTTCACGTAGCGAAGACCAGGGGATGACCCTTGTTTCAGGACCTTTTTCAATAAATACAAAAAGCCGTATCTTTACAAAGAACGGCGTACAGATAGAAATTACTCAGGTAGAATATCAGCTGCTTGAATATTTTATGGAAAACTCAGGCTCTGCCCTTGACAGAAAGAGTATACTTACTCACATCTGGGGCGAGGATTATTTCGGTGATGACAAGATAGTGGACGTAAATATCCGCCGTCTTCGAATGAAGATAGAGGAAGATCCCTCCACACCGAAATATATTTCGACTATATGGGGCTTTGGCTACAAATGGTGCGTTGATGAACTGGTAGCGTCAGGAGAGCTTACTACCCACAGAGAATAAATCATAAAGGGAGGCATAATTTTGGCAAGAAGAAACACCATTGCGAACAAATGGTTTTTAAAGAGCTTCAGTGCGGTGCTTATCGTACTGGTTCTGCTGGATATTGTGCTTTACTTTGTGTTCAGAAGCTATTACTACAGCTCAGTTGAAAGTACGCTGAGAGGTGAAGTCAACGTAATCTCCACCGTGCTTACGAGATACTATACAGGCTCAGGCGGCAGTGCTACCTACAGTGCAGAGATCAGAAGGACCATCGAAGGCTTCAACAAGAAGGACCGAATGGAGCTTATGATGATAAATGAGGAAGGCAGAGTAACTATTACAAGCAGTGGCTTTGCTCCTGCTACGGTTTATGAGATGCCCGACTATGAAGCTGCTCTCACAAGCGAAAACGGTACGGGCAGCTATAACGGTTATCAGCCTAACGGCGAAAAGGTTATGGCGGTTACCGTACTGCTTGATATTGAAGATGACAACTACTGTGCAGTAAGAGTGATATCCTCGCTATCAAAAGTAGATATGCAGCTTGGTATGACTATGCTTTTCATTGTAGCGGTGAGTGGCGGCGTCATACTGCTTATGCTGACCTTAGGTCTTTACTTTATCAAATCAATAGTACACCCCTTAAGACAGATAAGTAACAATGCTCAGAAGATTGCACGAGGCGACTTCAGCGTACATATTGAAGAAAAATCAGATGACGAATTAGGCGAACTGTGCCACGTATTCAACTACATGGTATCAGAGCTTAAAAACTCGGAAAGTATAAAGAACGACTTTATCTCCTCCGTTTCTCACGAGCTTCGTACTCCTCTTACAGCAATAAAGGGCTGGAGCGAAACGGTAGCGGAAAATTTAGACGACAAAGAAACTGCCAAAAAGGGTATGCACGTCATATCAGAAGAAACAGGCAGACTGTCACAGATGGTAGAAGAACTGCTGGACTTTTCAAGAATGCAGGGCGGTAGATTTTACCTCAACAAAGAAAATATGGACCTTTTTGCAGAGCTTACCGATGCGGTAATTATCTATTCAGAAAAGGCAAGACTTGAAAACAAGACTATTTTATACGATGAGCCTCAGGCGGTAGTCACCATATACGGTGACAGAAATCGTATAAGACAGGTTTTTATAAACATTATAGACAATGCAATAAAGTACTCCTCAGCGGGTGGTCAGATAGCTATATCGGTTATTTTAGACAAGGATGAAGTTACCATCGCCGTAGAGGACGACGGTTGCGGTATTGCAGAAAGTGACCTTGCAAAGATAAAGACAAAATTCTACAAGGCAAATAACACGGTAAGAGGTTCAGGTATCGGACTGGCTGTTGCAGAAGAAATAATCACTTCACATAACGGTACACTCGAAATAAAGAGCGAGCTCGGTAAATATACAAGGGCGGAAATTACTCTGCCGATAGTAGTGTAACAAAAGAAAGGCTTAATTATGGCAAAGGAAAAATCAAAGGAAATAATTAAAACGAGAGTAGGCGGTCAGGCACTTATTGAGGGCGTTATGATGTTAGGCCCTGAAAAAGGTGCAATGGCGGTAAGAAAGCCCGACAAGACCATTTATCTTGAAGAGTGGGACAGAAAGGAAAAGAAGTGGTACAACAAAGCCCCCTTTATAAGAGGCTGTATAAACTTCGTATCCCAGCTCCTTGACGGATATAAATACATCAATAAATCAGGCGATATAAGCGGTATGTTTGATGAGGAAGAGGACGAAAAGGATAAGAACAAAAAGCAGGATAATTCTAAGGCAACGGAAGAAAAGATCGAAAACACTACAGATGCAGCCGAAGTAACTGAAGAAGCTGCCGCAGTAATCGAAGAAATCACAGAGGAAATTTCCATAGCAGCAGAAGAAACTGCAAAAGAGGTTACTGACGTAGAGGAAAAGGCTGAAGAATCTGCAAAGACTGACGCAGACGAAAAAAACGAAAAGGAAGAAAAGGACAATTCTGCTTTAAATTCCGTATTGATGATAATATCCAGTATACTCGGTATAGGTATTGCACTTGCACTTTTTATTATTCTACCGACCCTTATTGCAAGCGGAATTCAGGCTATTGTACCTGTTGATATTTCTCCCTTCCGCTCACTTATCGAGGGTGTTATCAAAATTCTCTTATTTATCGGTTATCTCTGGCTCACAAGCCTTATGGATACTATGAAAAGACTTTATCAGTACCATGGAGCAGAGCATAAAACAATCTTCTGCTATGAGCATGGTGAAGAACTTACGGTAGAAAACGTAAGAAAATACAAGCGTTTTCATCCCAGATGCGGTACAAGCTTTATATTCCTTACTTTAGCGATAAGCATTTTAGTATACACGATACTCCCTGTAAACAGCGAACTGTTTGTAGCTAACTTCGGAGTGTCCCAATTTGTCGGCGACCTTTTAAGAATTTGCTGTAAGATAATTTTCCTGCCGGTTATAGTGGGTATATCCTATGAGCTTATCACCCTTGCAGGCAGATATGATAATATAATTACGAGAATTATTTCCGCTCCCGGTCTTGGCATCCAACGTCTTACTACAAAAGAACCTGCCGATGAGATGATCGAAATTGCAATTGCGGCAGTAAAGCCTGTACTCCCCGAAAATCCTGAGGACGCAAAATGGTAATTTCTGAATTAAAAAAACAGATAGAACAAATGCTCCTTGATAGCGGCAACGAGGATTTTCAGTTTGAAGCAAGAGAAATTATAAGAGAAGTAATCGGCAGAAAGGCAGAGGATCTTCCCCTTTCCGATACTGAATATGAAAAATGTATCGGTATGACTGACCGCAGAATAAAGGGCGAACCCTTGCAATATATTTTCGGTCACTGGGAGTTTTACGGTTACGATTTTTACGTAGGAGAAGGGGTGCTTATTCCCCGCCCCGAAACCGAACTGCTTTGTGAAAAGGCGATAGAACATCTGAAAAAACACGGCGGCACTTTCGCCGACCTATGTGCAGGTAGTGGCTGTATCGGTATTACGGTAGCAAGGCAGACGGGACAAGAGTGTGTATCGGTGGAGATATCCGAAAAGGCTTTTTCTTATCTTGAAAGAAATATAGCTTTGAATGATGTCGAAAATCTGATAACCGCCGTAAAAGGCGATATCTTCAGTGAAAAGATTATAGAAAAAATCCCCGACGACAGCCTTTTTGCAATACTCTCAAATCCCCCTTACGTAAATAAAAGAGATATGGAAGATCTGCAGGCAGAAGTCAGATATGAACCTGAAACCGCACTATTCGGCGGCGATGACGGACTGGACTACTACCGCAGAATTTTTAAAGCCTATGATAAAAAGCTTAAAAAAGACGGACTGTTCGCAGTGGAAATAGGCGAAGAACAGGGAGAGGCAGTTTCGCTTCTTATGAAGGAATGCGGCTATAATCCCGTTATTATAAAGGACTACAGCGGACTTGACCGCATTGTGGCGGCGATAAAATAACACTATAGTGTACTGTTTATCGTACAGTATAGCTGATAGAATAAAGACGTAAACAAAGGCAAAATAACATATATCGAAAGGAAGAATGAAAAGTGGCAAAGGCAAACAACAAGAAAAACGTATCGGTAGTAAATCACCCCACAACTCCCGAAGAAAAGAGAAAAGCACTTGATACTGCAATGGAGCAGATCATCAAGACCTACGGTCAGGGTGCAGTAATGTTCCTTGGTGCAGAAAACAATAAGAAGCTCAACGTGGAATCAGTCCCCACAGGCTCTATCGGTCTTGACCACGCTTTAGGTATAGGCGGTCTTCCGAAGGGTCGTATCATTGAGATCTACGGTCCTGAATCAGGCGGTAAAACAACGGTAACACTCCACGCAATTGCAGAAACACAGAAGCTTGGCGGTATTGCGGCTTTTATAGACGTTGAACACGCCCTCGACCCCATATACGCAAGAAAATTAGGTGTTGATATTGATAACCTTATCGTATCTCAGCCCGACACAGGTGAACAGGCTTTAGAAATTATGGAGACCCTTGCCCGCTCAGGCGCTATTGATATAATCGTCCTTGACTCCGTTGCCGCTATGGTAACAAAGGCAGAGATCGACGGTGAGATAGGCGACTCCTTCGTAGGCGTTCAGGCAAGACTTATGTCCCAGGCAATGAGAAAGCTTACAAGCGTTATTTCAAAGTCAAATACGGTTGCAATCTTTATCAACCAGGTGCGTGAAAAGATAGGCGTTATGTACGGCAACCCTGAAACTACTCCCGGCGGTCGTGCCTTAAAGTTCTATGCCAGCGTAAGAATTGAAGTAAGACGCGGCGAAAAGATTACCGAAGACGGCGAAATAATCGGCTATACAACAAAATGCAAGATCGTAAAGAACAAGGTAGCACCTCCCTTTAAAGAAACACAGTTTGATATGATATTCGGCGAGGGTATCTCAAGACTGGGCGAAATAGTTACTATGGGTGAAGAACTGGGCTTTATCAAGAAGAGCGGTGCCTGGTTCAGCTATAACGGTGAAAGACTCGGTCAGGGCAGAGAAAACACAAAGAAATTCTTAAGAGAAAATGACGACGTAAGACTTGAAATTGAAAAGCTCATTATGGAAAATCTCGAAAAGATCGACCTTTCCATTGACCCTGATGCAGAGACTGAAAACGAAGAGGCTGCCGAAAAAGAGCTTGACGCACTTTCTGAAAATGCCGCAAAGGCTACTGACGAAGAGCCTGCAAAGCCTAAAAAGAGAGCAGGTAAAAAGAGCGTTGTAGTCGAAGCTGACAGCGACTTTGAAGAATTTTCACCTGAGGATCTTGATTCCTGATGGCTTATACCGATGACAAAAGAATAAGAGCGAAACGCCGTGCCTTATACATATTGGCACAGCGTGACCACTCTGCAAAGGAGCTTTATGATAAGCTCATAAAGAATTATCCCCCTGAGCTTTGTGCTTTAACGGTAGAAGCGATGAGGGATTTCGGGTATCTTGATGAAGAAAAATACGCCCGTAAATTATTTAAAAGTTATATGAATAAGGGCTGGGGCAAGTCTAAGATCCGCTTTGAATTAAAGCGTAAGGGCTTGCCTGAGGACCTTATTGCTCTTTGTGAAGAAGATTATGACGACGAAGATTATATAGAGGAAATTACAGAGCTTATAAATAAAAAGTATATAAATAAGCTGGATTTTTCCGATTACGGCAGTGTGCAAAGAGTAACAGCGGCACTGGCAAGACGTGGCTTCTCCTATGATGATATAAAGGTAGCCATTGCAAGAGTCCGTGAAGAATGTGACGAAAATTATGACGATTTTACTGACTACGAATAAAATTGTTTTAAGATAAACGTATACAGATAGAAAGGTAAAAAAGAGAAATGGCAGAAGTAGTAAAGGTAGGTATGGTATCCTTAGGATGTCCTAAAAACCAGTGCGATGCAGAGCTTATGCTTGCAAAGATTGCCGACGCAGGCTATAAAATTGTAAACGAGGCAGGTCTTGCCGACGTTGTTATAATAAACACCTGTGGCTTTATCCAGAGTGCGAAGGAAGAAGCTATAGAGGAAATAATGGAAGCGATAAACCGTAAAGAGGATGGTATCAATAAAAAGATAATAGTTACCGGCTGTCTTGCAGAACGCTATCAGCAACAGATGGATGAGGAATTCCCTGAAATTGACGCAGTTTTAGGTATTGCTAAAAATGACGATATCGTTGAAGCGATAAACTCGGTTCTTCTTGATAAGAGAGTTATTGCCTTTGGCGACAAGCTGTGTCACAATATGGAGGGTAAGAGATTACAGTCAACTCTTCCTCACTACGCTTATCTCAGAATTGCAGACGGATGCAGTAACTGCTGCTCCTACTGTGCTATTCCTATGATAAGAGGAAAAATGCGTTCACGTAAGATGGAGAATATCATAGAAGAGGCTAAGACTCTTGCCGCCGACGGCGTTAAGGAGCTTGTAATCGTAGCTCAGGACGTTACCGCCTACGGTATTGATCTATATAAGAAATACGCCCTGCCTGAGCTTTTAAAGGAGCTTTGCAAGATTGACGGCATAAAGTGGATAAGACTGTTATACTGCTATCCTGAGCGTATTACAGACGAGCTTATCGAAGTGATAAAGACAGAAGAAAAGGTACTTAACTATATTGACGTACCTATCCAGCACTGCAATGACGAAATTTTAAAGGCGATGAACAGAAAGAGCGACAAGAAGAGCCTTACAGAGCTTTTCGAAAAGCTCAGACGTGAAATTCCCGATATTGTGCTGAGAACTACACTTATAACAGGCTTCCCCGGAGAAACTGAAGAGCAGTTTACCGAGCTTGCCGAATTTGTAAACGAGGTAAAATTCCAGCGTCTTGGTTGCTTTGCATATTCTGAGGAGGAGGATACTCCTGCCGCAGAAATGCCCTATCAGGTAGACGAGGGTGAAAGACAAAGACGTGCAGACATAATCACAAATGAGCAGGAGATCAGAATGGGCGATTACTACGCCGATTTTGTTGACAAGGAATTTGAAGTTGTCTGCGAGGGCTTTGACAGATATTCTGATATGTATTTCGGCAGAAGCATGCACTTTGCTCCCGAAATTGACGGTATGATATATTTTATATCACAAAAGGAAAACCGCCCCACAATAGGCGATTTTATAAAGGTAAAGATTACAGATATACTTGAAAATAACTTACTTGGCGAACAGGTATAAATAGAAAGATTAAGATAAAAAGGAACGAGATATAATGAATTTAGCGAACAAACTCACAATGCTGAGAATTGTGCTTGTGCCTTTCTTTGCATTCTTTATGTTAGCGGAAAGTATAGTGCCCTACAGCTACTTATGGGCGGCAATACTCTTTGCTATTGCAAGTATAACAGACACCATTGACGGCAAGGTTGCAAGAAAATACAATATGATAACCGATTTCGGAAAATTTTTAGATCCTCTTGCAGACAAGGTGCTGGTTGTTACCGCGCTTATCTGCTTTGTACAGCTCCACTGGGCGTCTGCATGGGTAGTAGCTATAGTCGTTATAAGAGAATTTATGGTATCCGGCGTCAGACTTGTAGCGGCAGGAAGTGAAAAGAAGATAGTCATTGCCGCTAATATCTGGGGTAAGCTTAAGACCGCATCAACAATGGTGGCAATATGTGTTATAATCGCAATGCATATTATGATAAGCTTCGGACTGTTTACAATGGAAACCTTCCCCGTACAGCTGCTCAGCGATATTATGATGTACATATCCTGTCTGCTGACTGCAGTTTCAGGTATAATCTACGTATGGGATTATCGTGAGATCTTTAAGGAAGCAAAATAGCGGCGAGCCGCCGCTCCCAATTCCGCCTTTTCCTTTGTTGAATTTAAGCATAGAAACCGAAACGGCGGCATCACATAATTGTGCTGATATAAATAGATGGGCGAGCCTGTTTTCAGGCTCGCCCTTTTTGTTTATATTTCATTAATCGTTAAAGGTAAATATTGTCGCTTCCTTAAGCTCTGTTCCACAGCCTATGCAACATTCGTCTGTTACAAATGCCTTTGTGCCGTCATTTACAAGGTCAACGGAATATGCAGTCATTTTTCCCTTTTTATCCTTGCCTTTAATAAGGAAGGAGTTTATCATAAGTCCGTCATAGGGGCAATAGATAAAGCATACGTCTCCTGCCTTTGCATTGTCAGGAAGAGTGATGGTGTTATCCTCGTTTATCACTACGTTTCTTGCACTACCGAGACGAGATTTTATAAGCTGGAAGAATACCGCATTGCCTGATGCGTAATAAACGGGTATTCCGCCTGCTACAAGGCAATCGGATAAGTGGATAGCACCTAACATTCCGACACCGTCATACAGATTGCTTTCCGCATAAGCTATAGCTTTCTTGCGGTCGTATTTTTCCTTTAAGCGATAACCCTCATTTTCATAAAGAAGAATTTCCTGCTTGCTGTCTGTCACAGGTTTGGGTAAATTCTTATCATCCTCATCATAGAAGTGGTAGAAGAACACTTCCTTTGTGAACACGTCATCATCGTAGCAAAGCTCGTCAATGTGGAAGGTGGTAGTTCCGTTATTGCGGAAGTTATGACAATACACCATCATATGACCGTTTTCGTCATTTCCATTGAACATAAGGGAATGTATCATAAGTCCCTCGTAGGGGCAGTATACCTGAATAACGTCGCCACGCTTTGCATAAGAGGGGAGCGTTACCGTTCTGTTCTCGTTTATGGGTAAGAACTGACCGAAGCCCAGCTCAGAATTAAGCAGCTGCATACATAACTGTGTTGAGCCGTCTGAGTAAGCGGAAATTCCGCCTGCCTTAAGACATCTTGAAATAAAGGGAGCGCAAAGGTCAAGTCCGTCATTCCAGTGATAATAAGCAAAGTTCAGAGCGTCCTCTCTGCTGTATACTTCCTTTGTCTGCTTTCCGTTATTACTGCCCTGCCACAGCACCGAATAAGTATTCGTCTTGTACTGCTTTGCATTTTCTCTTATATCATAAAAATATGTAGCGTTGTTATTATAGATGGTATTACCGTTTATAAAGCCGTGATTACCCATCACGTAGTCATAATAATAAGGGTAGCTGTCATCATCGGGAGCGTCTGTCTGCTCGGGAGTAGGCGTTACAGGGGCGGGAGTTTCAGTGGTTGTCTCCGTAGTAGTTTCCGGTGGGGGAGTGGTTGTAGCCTCCGTTGTGGTGGTTGTAGTAGACGTAGCCTCTGTAGTAGTTTCAGGCGGTGTGGTTTCAGTATTATCCGTAGTAGACTCAGGGGTATCTGAGCTTTCCTCTGTAAATATGCTGTCAAGGTCAACACTTTCGCCTTGAACACTTACAACGTTACAAGCTGAGCACGTGCCTATTATCATTGCCGCACAAAGCGACAATGCAATGATCTTCTTTTTCATCTTATCTTTTCCTGTCATCAAATAGTAATTTTTCCCTATTATATCACTTATTTCGCTATACTTCAAGGGGTTAGGCTGTTTTCTGAGAAATTTCTTATTTATCCTATCTTTTTCATCATCATAGCTAAAGCACCCTCTGCACCTAACTTTTTACCGTCAATTATGCCGATATCAAGGGCATTACTGCCCACCTCGTAAACGGAAAGGTCAGTACCGCCGTTTTTACACTGGGTAATGAGCATTGAAGGGATATTATTTTCCTTTGCCGCTTTTAACTTTTCTATAACTCTTTTTGGTATTCCGCCTGTGCCGTAGCCCTCTATAACAAAGCCCTTTGTGCCGTTTTTGATGTAACAGTCTATTATAGCTTCATCAAAATTTGGGCTTAGCTTTATGAGTGCTATTTTTTCACAGATATCAGAAGAAAATCTATATTCTCCCTTTGACATTCTGCCATAATCGGAAATTATCACTCTACCCTTTTCTATCACGCCAATTTTTCTGTCGTAGGCAGAGAAAGCGGAATAATCAACAGAGGAGGCTTTATAGCAGTCAAGTCCGTCAAATATCTGACTGTCAAAAACTACGCATACCGATTTAAGCTCGCTTTCGCAGGCTGCGGTAACGGCATTTCTGAAATTATCTCTTGCATCGGTATTATCGCAGAAATAAGGCTTTTGTGAGCCTGTCATAACTATCGGTACAGGTGGATTTTCTATCATAACCGATAAAAGAGCCGAGGTATAAGCCATAGTATCTGTGCCATGGGTGATGATCATGCCATCGAAGTTTCGTATCTCTTTATCTATTTCAGTTGCTATCTGCTTTATCATTTCTGTATTCATTTCGGTACTGTCGGTATTCATAAGGGGGCAAAGCACTATATCGGCTATCTCCGATAAGTCGCTGTTATCCGCTGTTATCCTCTCCATAAATTCAGTATCTGAAGCAGGAGACAATCCCTTTTCCGTCTTTTCGCAGGAAAAAGTACCGCCTGTTGATATCCATAAAATACGTTTTTTCATAACGCTGTCCTTTCGGTATCGTAGATTATTTTTATTATATCATTTATGCCATTTAATAGCAATGAAAGTTTGCAAAATATTCTGTTTTTTGCTTGTGGATTTCATTAAAATATGGTATATTTATAATAGGTAATTATACCTGACCAACAGATTTTTAAGGACGGACGAACTATGGCTATTATTTATGATGAAAAGAAAAGGGTATTTAAAATAGATACCAAAAATTCAAGCTACGCCTTTCACGTAACAGAAAGCAAAAATCTTCTGCACCTGTATTACGGTGGATGGATTCCCGAAACAGATATAACACATATGCTCCGCATACCCGATGACGAGCCCTTTGTACCTGCAGTACACGACGCTATGGGTCCTCACAGCTTTGACTGTGCATTAATCGAATTCCCCACCAGCGGCGTTGCGGATTTCAGAGAACCTGCTATGCAGGTAATGGATAAATACGGTATGTCTGCCTGCGAGTGCTATTATAAGGATCATAAAATATCAAAGGGCAAGCCTAAGTTAAAGGGTCTGCCTGCAACCTACGCTACGGACAATGAAGCAGAAACGCTTGAAGTGTTCTGTCACGACCCCCATAACGGTATGGATATAACCCTTACGTACAGCGTATTTCCCCAGTATGACGTAATTACGAGAAGCGTATGGGTTAAAAATAACGGCACAGACGCTATTGAGCTTCGCCGTCTTATCTCCGCATCTGTCGACCTTGACAGAATGGATTATGATATGATCACTCTTCACGGCACGTGGGCAAGAGAAAGACACGTTCAGCGTTATCCTCTTACCTTTGGTAAACACTCTATAGACTCTAACCGTGGCTCTACCTCTCACGCCCACAACAACTTCTTTGCTTTATGCGAGCATACTGCAACAGAGGACTGCGGCGAGGCTTACGGCTTTGCACTTGTTTATTCAGGCTCTTTCCTTGCTATGGCAGAGGTGGGCCAGTACGAAAAGACAAGAGCACTTATCGGTATCAACCCCTATGATTTCTCCTGGCATCTTGAAGTGGGAGAAGAATTCCAGGCACCTGAAGTAATTATGACCTACTCAGGCGAGGGTCTCGGTCAGATGTCAAGAAACTTCCACGACGTTATGAGAAACAATCTTATCCGCGGCAAGTGGAAGGATCTACGCCGTCCTATACTTATCAATAACTGGGAGGCTACCTACTTCAATTTCGATACGGAAAAGCTCCTCGATATTGCAAGAGAAGCAAAAAAAGCAGGTATCGAAATGCTGGTTATGGATGACGGCTGGTTCGGTCACAGAAACGACGACCGTTCTTCTCTCGGTGACTGGTTTGTAAATGAAGAAAAGATAAAGGGCGGTCTTAAATACCTTGTTGATGAAGTAAATAAGATAGGTCTTAAATTCGGTATCTGGTTTGAACCTGAAATGATAAGCCCTGACAGTGAGCTTTATAAAGCACATCCCGACTGGTGCATACATATTCCCGGCAGACCGAGAACCACGGCAAGAAGTCAGCTTGTTATAGACTTTTCAAGAGATGACGTAAGAGAATATATTTACGGCAGAATTAAGGATATCTTATCCTCTGCCAATATCGAATACGTAAAGTGGGATATGAACAGACAGTTATCAGAGGTAGGTAACGAGGTGTTCGCTCCCGAAAGACAAAGAGAAATATGGCACAGATACGTTCTTGGCGTATACGACATGCAGGAAAAGCTGCTTACCGATTTCCCTGACCTGCTCCTTGAAAACTGTGCAGGCGGCGGCTCACGCTTTGATGCAGGTATGCTTTATTATTCACCTCAGATATGGACAAGCGACGATACCGACGCTATCGAAAGACTTAAAATTCAGTACGGTACTTCTATGTGCTATCCCTGCTCCTGCTTCGGTGCTCACGTATCAGACAGCCCCAACCACTGTGTCGGCAGAATTACTCCCTTTGAAACAAGAGGTCACGTGGCTATGTCGGGTACTTTCGGCTATGAGCTTGACGTAACGAAGATCTCAGACGATGATAAATATGCTATAAAGCAGCAGATCGAAGAATTCAATAAATATAATCCTCTTGTCAGAAACGGCGACTATTACCGCATAGGCGATCCCTTTGCAAATGACCGCTTCGACGCTTGGCAGCACGTGGCAAAGGACAAGAGCGAGACACTCTTTACCTACGTTCAGGTGCTTAAAGAACCCAGTGTATTCTTACACAGAGTAAAGCTTAAGGGTCTTCAGAAGGGTGCATATTACCGCCACACCCAGACAGGAAGGGTATATTCCGCAGAACTGCTTATGAACAGCGGCTTTGACGTACCTAATATGTGGGGCGACTTCAGATCTTTCATCGCACATTTTGTGAAAGTATAATAATAATATCTCGCCCGCAAGCTCTGGTAAAATGGGGTTTGGGGCTCAAATGCCCACGGCAACAAAATAACAAAGGAGTGACACCATGCCTCGTTCATCAGGACAGAAATTAAAGCTTTTATATCTTGCGGATATCTTCCGCTATGAAACGGATGAAGAGCATCCTATTTCGGTAAAGGAGATAATACAAAAGCTTGAAGCCAATGATATATCAGCCGAAAGAAAGGCTATCTATACCGATATTGAAACCCTCCGTGACGATTACGGAATGGATATCTGCGAAATAAGAGAGGGCAACTCGGTAAAGCATTTTTTAGGCTCAGGCGAATTTGAACTTCCTGAACTTCAGCTCCTTGCCGATGCGGTAGCCTGCTCAAAATTCATTACCGATAAAAAATCCAAAGAGCTTATAAAGAAGATAGGTTTACTTACAAGCCGTTATCAGGCAAGTGCTTTACAAAGAAACGTTATCGTCGCAAACAGAGTAAAGACCATTAACGAAGGCATATACTACAATATACAGACTATCCACGAGGCTATAAACAGCGGCAAAAAGATAACCTTCGGTTATTTCCGCCACGACCTCAAAAAACAGAAGGTGTACAAATACGGAGAAGAACGTTACGAAATGTCACCCTACACTCTTGCCTGGGAAGATGAAAACTACTACTGCATAGGCTACTATGACAAGAGAGAAAAGATCACCCATTTCAGAGTGGACAGAATGGAGGATATCAGGGTATCCGAAGAAGACGCTGTAAAGGATAAGACCTTCAACGTATCCGAATACGCAAAAAAGGTATTCGGTATGTTTGCAGGTGAAATGGTGAGAGCAAATCTCACCTTTAAAAATTACCTGCTCGATGCAGTTATGGATAAATTCGGTACCGATATCATTCCTCATAAGGTGGATGACGAAAACTTTTCGGTATCAAGAGAGGTAAGTATGAGTCCCACCTTCTATGCATGGATGTTCCAGTTTGGCACAAACGCAAAAATCACAGCTCCCGACAGACTTATCGACGCATATAAAGACTACATAAAAACAGTTTTAAACGATATGGAATAATTAAAGGGAATAAAAATGGCTGAAAATAAAAAAAATACGGGCAGTAAACGTTCCGCTGTAGCTATCTCTAAAACCGATAAAAACAGTGGCAATAAAAAAACAGGCAACAATAGTAAAACAAAAAGCAGTACTTCAAAAAAGGGTAACGAGAAGCAGCAGGAAAAGAAATCAAAATTGCCGCTTATTCTTATAATAATAACGGCGGTGCTTGCTGTTACTATCCTTTGCGATATACTTGCAAGGAATACCGACGGCTTTGCAGAATTCTATTCAGAGGGAATTTATCCTCTATTCGTACATATAATAGGCTTTATAAACGGACTTTTCCCCTTTGCCGTGGGAGAAGTGCTGATAATCCTGTTTTTCATAGCGGCTGTTATCGGTATAACCTTTCTCATTTTCCGTCTTGTAAGATCCGATGAAAAGGGAAAGACCGCCTTGCGTGGCTTTACTGTCGTTTTCGGTGCGGTGACGTTTATTTATTTTTCCTACACCTTTTTCTGCGGAATAAATTATCACCGTGTACCCTTTTCTGAAAAAAGCGGACTTACACCCTCAAAATATTCTGCCGAAGATCTAAGAACTCTATGCGTTTATCTTATTGAAAATGCAAACGCTGAGGCAGAGAAAATCGAAACTGACGAAAATGGTCTTATGGACGTCAATACCGAAGGCTTTGATATGAAGGCGGAATGTGTAGAGGCTATGGGAAAGGTAGGAGAACAGTATCCTGCTTTATCAGGCTTTTATCCCAGTCCCAAAGGGCTTATGGTATCAGAATTTATGTCAATGTGTCAGATACTCGGTGTATATAATCCTTTCAGTATAGAGGCAAACTATAACGTAAATGCACCTGACTTTTCGTTGCCCTTTACTCTGTGTCACGAGTTATCACATTTAAAGGGCTTTATGAGAGAGGATGAAGCTAACTTCATCGCTTATCTTGCCTGCAGAGAAAGCGAAAATGAATACGTCCGCTACAGCGGATATACCGAAGCTCTTATCTACGCTATGGGGCAGTATTATTCCGCCGCAGGTGCAGAAAAATATACCGAGCTTTACGTCACTATTCACCCTACTATATTAAAGGAAATGCAATTTAACAACGAATACTGGAGTAAATATCAGACTCCCGTTGCCGAAGTCAGCAATAAGATAAACGATACCTATCTTAAAAATCAGGGTCAGGAAGAAGGCACAAAGTCCTACGGCAGATTTGTGGACCTTATGCTTTTCGACCTTTTAAAATAAGAAAGGACGCTAATGAAAAACAAAAAACTATACAAAAAGGAGCGGTTTGCCGGCTGTCTTTTAGGGGCGGCTTTAGGCGACGCTTTAGGCTATAACGTAAAAGGTATGTCGGTAGAAGAGATAAAAAAAGCCTACGGCAAAAAGGGGCTTATTAAATTCAAAGCCCAGAAAAATCAGAAGACCGTAAAGATATCTGATGAAACCCAGCTTATGCTTTTTACTGCCCACGGTCTTTTATGGGCAGACGCTGTAAGTAAAGTAAAAGATAATATAGATTATACGAGATACGTTTTCTTTTCCTATCAGCAATGGCTTGCCACTCAAACAGGAAAGACCTCCTGCAACGAATACGACAAGCTGCTTGACGATAACCTGACCGGCTTTCCCTGTACTCTTCTTGATATAGAGGAACTTGGTAAAAAACGCAGTCCCACAAAACAGCTTATAAATACTCTTAGCAGTATACAGAATTTAAGTTATGGCAAAATGTCAAAGCCGATAAATGGTAACGGACTTTTTGACTGTCTGCCAAGGGTACTGCCCGCAGGACTTTATTTCTATGCCGATGCTGAAAGGGCATTTCACATTGGTGCGGAAATTGCCGCCACCACCCACGGAAACCCTGACGGTTATCTGTCGGCAGGTGCTTTTGCCGCTATGATAGCCTATATATGTAAAGGGCTTACTATAGAAAAAGCCGCCCTTGAAGCAATGAAGCTTTTAAAGGAATATGACGGCTTTGAAAATTGCTTTGCCCTTATCGACAAGGCTTTATCCTTATGCGAAGGGGATGGAAGCCCCGCAGATGATATAAAGGAGCTTGGTAACGGCTCAGACGCCATGTCTGCCCTTGCTATAGGACTGTACTGTGCTATGGTGCATTACGATTATCAGAATACAGTATTCTTAGCGGCAAACCTTGACGGAAATTCCGACGCTATCGCCTTTATTGCAGGAGCATTAAAGGGTGCATACAGAGGATATCATTTTCTCCCTCAGGGCTGGCTTAAAAAGCTACAGCTTAAGGACGTTATAAAGAGCTATGCTTCAAGGCTTACAAAGGCGGCACCGAAGAGTTTTTAATCAGAATAATCCGGGTGAGCATAGCTCACCCATTTATTGCGAGCCAAAAATGCAAAAATCCCCTTGAATTTCTTTTAAAAAATAGTATAATGAGGCGTGTCGACTTTTATAACAAACAGCTAACCCCGCAGTTGAAAAACGGCGGGGTTAAATCACGGTGAAAGATAAATTGTTGTTTGCGGCGAGCCGCCGCAGGCATTTCCGCCTTTAAATACCGTTGTGGTGTGCGAAGGTTTTCGAACGGCGGTATCACATATTAGGTGTAAGATAAATTGTTGTTTATAGGGATGCCGTAGGCATTGTAGCCCCCAACCCCCTTGCCCCCTTCCCCCTTAGGGAATATATTTCGGCAAAAGTATTTGCCGAAATTGTCGCAGTTCTGCGAACTGCTGGGGCTGGGAGCAGTCCGATAGGA
>SVNC01000029.1 GCA_015067025.1 Oscillospiraceae bacterium | reverse complement strand
TAGCTACCAAAGAAAAATCGGAAAAGGCAAAGAAGCCCGAAAAAACACCGATTACAAAGGATAATCTCCCCGAAGTGCTTGATTTTGATAGAGTCAAGGGACAGGGCTTTGTTTCCCGTCTTAAATCCGAGGAGCAGGATATGTGTGAAATAGTCCTTGAAAACGAGGACGGCACACGAGGACTTTACGTTTTCGATTCTCCTGTAAAGTTCAAGAATGAAAAGGGTGAAACTGTAGATAAATCAAACAAGGTAAAGCCCCATACAAAGAACGGTGCTCCCTGCTTTAAAAGTGAAAGCAACGACATTGAGGTACATTTACCTGCGACAATTCAGGGTGGCGTATCCCTGAAGGATGAAGAAGTAAACGTCAGCATGAAGCCTATCCCTTCTGTAGCTTCAAAAAGAGTGTTATCCGTTGGTAAGCAGAAGGACGAGGACAGCGTAATATACGAGGATGTATTTGACAATTTTACAGATATAGTATATACTTTTACTTATGATGGCGTAAAGGAAGATATTGTCCTTGAAAAGTACAACGGCAAGAACACTTTTGATTTTGAAGTAATCTCAGGCGGACTTTCTTTAGAAGAAGAGAAAGGCGCACTTTTACTAAAGGACGAAAACGGCGAAGTAAAGGCAACGATGGGAGAAATCGTTATCTTCTCCGCTGATAATAAAAATAACACCTTCGGTGAATATAAGATAACCGAAAAACAGAAAAACAATAGCTACATCATAACAGTTTGTGTAGATGTAGCTTATCTTACAAGCCCTGATACAAAGTATCCTGTTACCATTGATCCACCAATCAATTCGGTGAAGGATAATTGCGGTATTGAGGATATGCAGGTGTTCAAGGGCACGGATGGAACCGGCAAAACTGAAACATCCGCAGGCAATTCCGGCGTATCCCGAGTAGGCTGGACGGATTGGGGAGCTTGCCGAACGCTGATGAGATTTGCAAATCTCGATTTATCCAATAAAATTAAAGACCCTAAGCAGATTAATACTGCATATATAGAATTGCGTGACCTTATGTGTCAGGGTGATGCAACTTCGATAATGTGTAGTGAATTTACAGGGGAATCGTGGGAAGAAAGCGATGTAAGAACCTGGAATAATCTAAGTGCGGGTAGTTACGATACTTCTTCTTCTCCAGTAAATGTATCCTATAGCATAGGCTATAACAACACATCGAAGCACTGGTACAGATGGGATATAAAAGCCATTGCAAAAAAATGGGCCGGAAACAAGAATTATCAGAATAAAGGCGTAATTTTCAGAACTGCGTCTTCAACATTTGAAAATAGTTCAAGCTATGCAAGGTATATGAAAACCTTCAGCTCTATGCAGGGTAATCCGATTTATAAGCCATATTTTTATATAAGTTATAAAAACAAAGCATCCATTAGTGTAAAAATAAATCTTGCCTCGTCTACTGCAAGTACAGATGTAAAGGTTGGAAATAAATTACAGCTTACCCCGTATATTGTACCATCCGAAAGCATTCAATACAGCTACAAATGGAGTAGTAGCGACACTTCGAAGGCTACCGTTTCGCAAAGTGGTCTTGTTACCGCCATTGGTCACGGAACTGTCACAATCAAATTAACAGCAACTACAACACAAGGGGTTACAGCTACTGCCGAAAAGGTGATAAGCATCTACGAAGGAAAAGCAAGGCTTAATATTTTCTATGACTATGGATACAATACGAGGTTTGCTTCAGCAAAACAACGAATAAACAGTATAATGACAAAGGTAAGAAAAAAATACATAGACGATTTTGGTATATTGCTTATGTACGATGACCCTGTGCTATATCACTCATCCGCGGACTTGTGTATTGAAAATGGCAACAACATTGATGATATATGCACCTGTGAACCCGACCAAAATTACCAAGGAGCTAATACAGGATGTACAACGCCGGATATGAGCGACGAAAACGGTGTTCATCATAAAAATGCCAACCGAATCATGATACACGGGTGGAATAAAACTTCTAAAGCAAATGCTCTCGTATTACTGTTTACAGGACATAAAGTTTGTTATATAGGAACAGATGCAATTACAAAAGAAAAAATCCATAAAATAAATACAGAAACATGCAATTTAAGCGGGCTGTCTTTCTACGAAGAGGGCGTAGCCGCAATCTTTGCTCAACAAATAGTCGATGTCGATAAAGAAGCGAAGACAACAGCTCACGAAATTGGGCATCTGTTTAAAGCTGACGATCACTACTATGGTAAAGTCAACGATCCTTATTATACAAATGATTACTGCATATATGGAGATTTCAGAGATGTAAATAATGTTTGTAAGAATCTGACAACATGCAAAGATTGCACAGAAAAGATAAAATCAAACAACAAGTTATATAATCACTCATAAAGGAGTCCCGAATGAAAAAACTAACATCACTTATTTTAACTCTTGGGATGATACTTACCCTTACTGCCTGCTCACAGGACAACATAAGCGGCAGCTCATCAATTAAGGAGAATACATCGCAGAATAACACCAGTCATTCAGAGGTTGCACCATGCTTTTACATAATGTCACAGAAAGCTCTTGATAGTGCCATTGAGACTGATAAATATGCCCAGATGACATCTGAAGGAAATTTTTCGCACAGGTATTTTGTAGCAGAAGAGCCTGAAAGTAAAATTCTTGATGTTCTGGAGGATTATCACAAGGGCAAACATCAGATAACAAATGAATATGATATAGTGACATATACATATTGTCCTTTCTTTAAGTCTATCAAGAATAATTTTACCTTTTTCGACAGAGATATAGAACAAATAATGTTTTCCGAATACAGTGTTAGCTATCAACTTGAATCAGATAAATTTTACTCTATGCTTTACTTTGCCTACAAAGAAGAAGAGTACGATTTCACAAAGATATATTCAGATGTCAAGCTACAGGAAAGCTTTTATGCACCCGAGACCTCTGAAGACAGAAATGTTCTGAATCGCATAAACGGAGCAGAAATCTTATACAGCTACAACTATTCCGGCAGTAAACTTTCAGGTGTAGAAATGAAAATAGATAACTGGTTGTTTAAATTCGGCTTTGACACCGAAGATGATTTTAATGCAATAAAAGCAATCACCGAAAGGGAGACTGTGGAAAAATTCATAGCAGATGTCAGAGAAATTGCTGAAAACGAATTTTATGATTATAGGTGAAAGTAATATCTATCTTGTTTCCACCCTAAACCCCAAACTACTCTGTTCATCATCCTTCCTAATACCTTATGCAAACACCTTGCTGTGCGTCATCCTGACGCACTTTGTGTGTTTGCTTTACGGCATCCTTGCCTTCGCTCCGTTGTAACAAGCCCTGCACCTCGCAGGTCGTTCAGC
>SVNC01000022.1 GCA_015067025.1 Oscillospiraceae bacterium | reverse complement strand
TTTATTTTAACATAATTCCATGCGTTTTGCAATATTTCGAAAAACGATCATAGTAAATTTTCTTTTTTTCTTCTTGAAGTGAAATAATAAAAAGATATCAGTACTATTATAAGCAGCGAAATTATCTGTGAAGTAGATAATCCGAAGAGAAAACCTCTGTAGCTGTCGCCTCTCAGAAATTCAAGGATAAATCTGCCGATGGCGTATATAAAAAGATATAAGTAAAAAAGTCTGCCTTTCAGCTTTCCGCTGTTTAAAAGCTTAAACATAAAAAGAGCCAGTAACAGACAAAAGCCTGCTTCAAAAAGCTGGACGGGAAAACGATTTACCCCGTTGGCTGAGGATATAAGACCGTTATAGGTAGTATAGCCGAAATCGCTTTCTATGCCGTAACAGCAACCACCCATAAAGCACCCTATTCTGCCGAAGAAATGAAAAAAGGGAACACCCACCGCCATTATATCTGCATAGCCGCTGAAATTTTCAAGCTTTGTAATTTTGGCAAAAATGCCTGCAACGGCTATTCCTCCGAAAAGTCCGCCGTAAAAGACCTGACCGCCGAAGATAAGAGAAAAGACGGTAATAAAGCCGTTAAAGTTCTTGATTTTCCCGAATAGCCACATTTTATCAATGTTGGTGATGCCGTAAAGCAGATGCCCGCCTATAAAGACACCGATTACCGAAAAAATCAGCATAAAGGTCATCTTGACTTCATCAAGACCTTTTTTCTTTGACATAATAAAGGCAAAAGTACCTGTCAGCAATGCACCGATAACGGCACATACGCCGTAGCTACTGACTTCTTTACCGAAAATGAGAAAATTTCCAATCATAGTTAACCCTTATTTTTATTAATATAATAAAAAGCAGTTTAAAAACTGCTTTTCATAAACTTACATATTAAAAAACTGATCTATAATATTGCTGTCTACGTCAATATCGTTTGCAAAATCTGCCGCCGCATCCTTTACACAGTTGTAAAGACCGCACAGACCGCAGTTTCCGCAAGCACCTGTGCATACGCAGGAACAAGCGGCTACAGGTAAGGAGAAGAGAAGACCCACACATAGTCCGATTATTCCTGTAACAAGTGCACCTATAGAAATACCGCTTGCCGCGCCAAACAACTTTTTAGACTTGCTCATAGCAACACCGCCTAAAATGATTGCCGCAATAGACGCTAAAAACAACACCACTGTCACAGATGGTAAAAATACCGCAGTAACACCTGATAAGCAGCTTGCGATACCGCATATAAGACCCGCTATAGCTAAACCGTTACCCATTTTTTGCCTCCTTCTGATTTCTGCTTATTATAGTAACATAAAGCGAGCAATTTGTCAATTGTGGATTATATTATTATCTTATTCTCGTATTCATCAAGATTGTATTCAGCCGCTTCTTCATACACAGAGCTTTTGAGATTATCCATTCTCATATCGAGATCGGCACTTATCTTAGCACAGCGGTAAAGCTCTTCAGTCATTTCTTCGGTAAATTCGTTATCCTTTTTATATTTAAGCTGATGCTCAAGAGCTGCCCAGGAGTCCATTGCAATGGTGCGTAGCTGAATTTCTACAGTCATAATCTTCTTTTCATGAACAAGGAAAATAGGCACGTTTACAATAAGATGCAGACTTCTGTAGCCGTTGGGCTTTGGATTTTTGATATAGTCTTTTATTGAAACAAGTGTTATATCATCCTGCTTGAGTAGAGCCTTTGCGAGTAAATAAACGTCACTTGTAAAGGAACATATTACTCTTATACCTGCCACGTCGCTTAGGTTTTTTTCTATATTTGAAAGAGTGAAGGGGATATCCCTTGATTTAAGCTTTCTGCTGATGCTCTCAATGCTTTTGAGCCTGCTGTGGATACTGTTTATCGGGTTTCTGTCATGCTGGAGAGAAAACTCTTCGTTAAGCACGTTGAACTTTGTCTGCACCTCCATTATAGCACATCTGAAATATGCCATAAGGGTACTGTATTCATCGAACTTTTGCTGAATATCTGTTTCATCCTGCAAGGATGCTACTATAATATCAAAGTTGTTTTGTGTCTGCATTTTATGGTCCTTTCCTTTTGATAGGAATATTTTATAATATATATATAAATTCTTTTTTAACCGGGGAGTATTTAAAGAGGCTGTTCACCGGTTACCTTTTTACCGAGATGATTTGCGAACCGTTCTGTAAAGAATTTGCAGTAGGGCATATTCTTTTTTCTTCTGCGTTTTACCATCGGCGGAAAGCCTGCCCAGATACAAGAGGGTATACCCATCAGAATAAGGTATAATGGTCCGAAGATAAGGGACTGTATCGTATGTCCGTATTCGTGAACAAGCAGTCTTTGCTGCATTTCTTCCTTTGTATGAATTATCTTTCCGTTTTCATAACAGGCAGGGTAGTCCTTTGCTATAAATATAAAAAGCCCCAAAGATACACTCGAAGAAAGCCCCCATTTTGTTACCAACGCACCGTGATATGTGAAACGTTCATTTCTGAGGTTGAAAAGAAATATCACAAAGCCGATAAAGCTTTGTAAAAATCCCCAGGTAAGCTGAAGAAAGATATAAAGAATTCTTTTCATAAGGTCACTCCCTTCGCTGTTAATATTATATAATCTGATTTGATTTTTTTCAAGTGCTTGACTTTAATTTCTATATGTGTTATACTATCACTTGTTAAAGAAATATGTACTGCCACCGGGTAGTGAATGCATAGCATTCGCAGACACATCGTTAGGTCTTTGAAGATGTGCCGTGCGGATGTTTTTTTATTTCAGGAGTATTATATGATGCTTAAAAGATTATGTAGTTATTTTACACTTACCGAAAGGCTGTTATGGCTGTGCTCGTGTATTGCTATAATAACGGTTTTTATTATATTTGACAGAGAAAGTTTTTTGACTCTCACTGCTTCTCTTATTGGGGTTACCTCGCTTATTTTCAGTGCAAAAGGAAATCCTGCAGGGCTGGTGCTGATGGTAATATTCAGCATAATTTACGGAATTATTTCCTTTTCTTTTGCCTATTACGGAGAAATGATAACCTATCTTTGTATGACTATGCCGATGTCGGCATACGCACTTATCTGCTGGCTTAAAAACCCCTATGGCGATAACAGGGCTGAGGTCAGGATAAGTAGTTTAGGGAAAACTGATTTTGTGATTCTGCCGATAACAACGCTGATAGTAACGGTTGCCTTTTATTTCATCCTTGCGGCATTAGATACGACAAACGTAATTCCAAGTACTATCTCGGTTACTACGAGCTTTGTTGCGATATATCTCACTGCAAGAAGGAGTCCCTTTTTCGCTCTTGCCTATGCATCAAATGATATAGTGCTTATCATCCTCTGGATATTAGCGGCAATGGAAAACAGCAGCTATGTATCTGTAGTTATCTGCTTTGCGGTGTTTTTAATAAACGACCTTTACGGATTTATAAATTGGAACAGGATGAAGAAAAGACAGCGTGGTGACGTCACCTGTACGAAAAAAGTCGGGAAGTAAATCCTTCCCGACTTTTTTACGTTTAGATCTCGGTATTTACTCCGTAATCCTTTTTGTAGCCGTGGGCACCGAATATCTGCCATTTGCCTGCACCGAGTCTTTGCATGATCGCCTTTCTTTCTGCGGCACATTTAATCGGGTCTGTGTCTACGGAAGTCATAAGGATAGGGGCGTACTGATTATATTTTGCCTGCTCTGCAGTAAGTCCCTTTGTATTTATGTAAATATCTCCCGTAAAAGCAATATGGTTTTCGTAATCTATCAGCACTATCTCGCCGGGGAGATGTCCGCCCATACCTTCAAACACCTCAAAATGCAGATCGCCAAAATCGAAAAAGCCTGTCTGGATAAGCGGTGTGTCTGTGTCGGGTCTTCCTTTATGAAGGGTTTTTACCTTTTCGGGTGAGGGCGGAAAGTAGCCTGTGAGTATTTTGCAGATATTTATATAAGGCTTGTGCAGTACATTTTGCTCTCTGAAACCGTCGTTGCCGTAATATTCGGCTGACAGACATTCTGCACTTCTTTCGCTGGCGATTATTTCGTCAAACAGCGGTAATAATCCGCAATGGTCTACGTCCGCATGAGTTATAAGGACCGTCTTTTTCATATTGTCGAAATCGGGCAGTATCTCACAAAAGAGCTTTATCATCTCTTCTTTGTAGCAGGCGTATCCGCAGTCAATGAAAAGGGCATCTTTTCCATGCTTTATAATTGCGGTGTTACTTCCGCAGGGAGGTTCAATGAGGGTTATCTCAGTTTCATCGGTTATCCTGTGCCTTGTTATACGAGGGAGAAAGGCGTCGCCCTTGCAGGAGGAAAGCAGTTCGGAAAATCGTCCGATACTGTCAAAGGTGCGGTAAGGCGATAGTCCCTGCTCGTCAAGGGTCTGCATAGCAAGGTTTGTGTTTATAAGCAGTTTATCGTTCATTTCATCGGAAAGCCCGATGTTTTTTGAAATTTCTGAAACAAAGCTGTTGTAGAAAATGCTGTTATCGTAGATCTTTTCCGTGTGGTTGTAGTCGATGACTCTGACACGGCAGAGCTTTTCAGCACTCGTAAGAAATTTCGAAATTTTATCCGTGTCATCCACAAAAAGTCCCATTTTAAACAGTTGATAATCCGTACCGTTCTCCTGAGAGCTGATATATGAAATATTGAAATCAAATTCGTCTATTAGTGCAAGTATATCGGTAACACTTCCCGGTACATCCTTAAGGCAAAATTCAAGCAGGACAATGCTTGTACTGCTTCTGTCGGTGTGGAGATATCCTATCTCTGTCAGTAGCTTGTCAGCCTTTGCAAGCTGTTCTTCCGTTCCTACTGCGTCTATGAACAGGGTGTGTGAATCTATAGCCTTGTTGTAGCTTACTCTGGTAATATTTATTCCAAGCTCGGCAAAACAACGGCTCGCTTTTAAAAATGCACCGATATGATTGGGCATTGTTGTGATATACGTCTTTTTCACTGTTATCCTTCTTTTGCTTTATAGTTTTCTATATTGTATCATAATCGTATAAAAATTGCAATAAAAATATGCACCCAAAAAGCGAGCCGCCTTTGGGGTGCATATCAAAATTATCTCATTTTTTTATCCTTTATAATCGCCGTAAACTACACCGAGACCGACTGTACTCATATATACTCTTCCGTATACGTTGAAATCGCCATGTACGAAATATCCGTTACCGGGACCACCAAACTGATGCAGATTATCATTTACTCTGCTCCAGCTTGCACCTTCATCCTCTGACCAGTAAAGACCAAGCTCTTCTTCGCCCTTGGGCTTACCCCAGATGTAGATGACATAGGGAGAATTTTCATCCTTGCCCTTGCCGATACCTAATGACAGACAGGAGGAAACGGTTTCAATTCTCTTGAAGGTCTTGCCATGATCTTCAGAGATCTGAAGTCCCATAGCCGCATAGTATACCTTGCCCTCAATATCGGGAGTAACTATAGGTCTTGTAGCTGTGAATACTGAAAGCTCTCTGTTGGGGGTAAAGGTCTTGCCGCCGTCAGAGCTTACATAGAAATTACCTGAGCTTGCCGCATAGACGTAATCAGGGTTTACAGGGTCAGTTGAAATGTACTTTGCGGACATTCCGCCTTCGCTCTTGCTCCAGGTTTTACCCTTGTCGGAGGTGTAATAGATATATCCCATGCCGTTCTCAGGTGCCCAGTAGAAGGTCTTTCCGTCTGTGGATACCGCTACAGCACCTTTATATGCTCTCTTTTTATTTTCTAAGGGAGAGATCTTTACGTTGACCCAGGTCTTACCTGCGTCCTCTGTATACCAGAAGCCTGGGTTTGATTCATCGCCGCCGCACTTTACCCATACGTCAGGGTTCTTTCTTGCAACAGCAATACTCGTCATAGAACCTGCAATACTGTTATGCACGTTACCAAACGTTCCGGCGTCAGGCTGACTAAAGCCGTCATAGTCGCCTATAGCTGTGATGAGCGGACCGTCCACTATACTTACAAGCTCATAGGGTACAGTTTCCTCAACACCCTTTGCATTGAAATAGAAAGCGGGTTTTTCATCCCATATATTATCGCAGGCGAATATACCATTACCGGATACTACCTTAATTTTATTCGGGTCGTTAGGGTCGATACACATAGAGCTGCACCAGTGCATTGAACTGCTGGAGATCCAGGGCATACCGCCGTCGCTCATCGTCATTTTACCGTTTATCATTGTCCAGCTCTTACCGCCGTCAACAGTCACGTAGAATTCGTCACCGTAAGCACCGTTTATCTGAGGTACGTAGAGGTTTTCAGTACAGGCAACCATTCTGTCAGGGTTGGTAGGATCAACCACCACGTCGCCAAAACCTCTTTGTGCAGGGCTGATATCGGTTATAGCATCTGTTTTAGGGTCATAAACCTTAATACCGCCGTTTACTCTGTCATTGTTCCAGGGACCTTCTTCGCTGGCATATACTAAAAGCACCTTGCCATCGGTATAAGTCTTCATACGCTGGATCATCATATCCTTTGGTGCTGACTGTACGGGTGTCCAGCTATTGCCGCCGTCTGTGGATTTGTAGAGGTTATCCTCCTGCTTTCTTGAAACAGCCGCATAGATGGTAGAGCATCCGTTATCATCACCTGAGGTAGGGTCAATAAGTATACTGCATATGCCGTTTGCGTTGGAGGTTGCTGTATTTGTTCCCATATCAAGTGCAGTAAAGGTCTTGCCGCCGTCAGTAGACTTTATCATACCGCCCGTTCTGCCGCCGATATAGATTATATTGCTGTTTTTGGGGTCAACGGCAATTCTTTCACCGTTTCCTCTGCCCATACCGTTACCGTGTACCTTTATCATTTCCGTGAGATCGGTTCTTGCAAAGGTCTTGCCGTAGTCGTCTGATATTAAAAGGCAGGTCTTACCATTACTGAAATATTCTGTTCCTGCAATAAGGTAAAGCTTGTTAGGTTCGTTTTCTGCAAAAGCAAGTCCGTCTATACCGAGCAGACCTCTGTCCTCCTCGCTTATATCGTAGGATAAGCACACCCATTTCTGAAGCTCCTTGTCGTAGCGATAAGCACCGCCTACGTCTGTTCTTGCGTAGTAAAGACCTTCCTCCTTTGTAGCAAAAACACCTGACACAAAGCCGCCGCCGCCCATAGCCACCTGACTGAATTCAAAATCAGACTGAGGAATGTTACTTGTACTGCCTGAATTTACGTCAGAGGTTATCGAGCTTTCACCTGATGCACTGCTTGTACTGCTGTCAGTGACGCTTGAACCTGAATTTACATCTCCTGCACATCCTGCAACAGATATGGCAACCGCTATACTGAGCAGAAATGAGGATATTCTTTTTAATTTCATAGTTTGTTCCTTTCTGTTCTTCCATAAATACTGCTATGTAAAGGTTTACATAGAGTATTATGCAACATTTTTTTGTTATTTGCAATAGAAATATCCGCTTTTTATTGATTATCTACAATTTTTGTTTATGGTTATTATTCAATATCACAATTAATAAAGAAAAACGAAAACTCCCGAAGCACACACAACCTCGGGAGTTTTCAGAAAGGGAGAAAACTATGACCTTTTTCAGCTTAATTCAAGCAACCTTGTACTATCTTCGTCGTTTGTCAGCACCTCAACGTTTTTGAGCTTTCTTGTGATTGCTCTTGTTCTTGTGCCTACCAGCTTTTCGAGGTCATCCTCTACCTGCTTCATATGCTTCTGAGTCACGTCAAGTACAGTTTCAAATTTCTCAAATTCACTTCTTACCGCACCAAGTATCTGCCATACCTCATTACTGCGTTTTTCGATTGCAAGTGTACGGAAGCCCATCTGCAGACTGTTAAGTAGTGCCGCCATGGTAGACGGTCCTGCGACGTTTACCTGATAGTCACGCTGGAGCACTTCTACAAGACCACGGTTTACCACCTCAGCATACAGTCCCTCAAAGGGCAGGAACATAATGGCAAAGCTTGTAGTATAAGGGGGCATAACGTACTTTTCCTTTATATCCTTTGCACATTGCTTTATTCTTGTTTCAAGGTTTTTAAAGGCGATTTCCACCTGAGCCTTGTCGCCTGTATTATAGGCGTCCTGAAGTGCCGCAAAAGTATCTGACGGGAATTTCGAGTCAATCGGCAGATAAACCGTATTGTTGTCGTTGCCTGGAAGCTTTATTGCAAATTCTACGTGCTCTCTGCTACCGGGGATAGTAGCTATTTCCGTATCATATTGGTCTGAGTTAAGTATCTCTGACAGAATTGCACCAAGCTGCATTTCACCTAAAATTCCCCTTGTCTTGACGTTGGAGAGCACTTTTTTTAGATCTCCCACGCCGCTTGCAAGACTCTGCATTTCGCCAAGGCCCTTATATACCGCTTCAAGCTGTTCACTGACAGCTTTGAAGGAGCGGTTCATCTTTTCTTCAAGAGTGGTCTGTAACTGCTCGTCAACCGTCTTCCTTATCTGTTCAAGACGCTTACCGTTATCGTCCTTTATTTCAAGAAGCTGACGGCTTACTGTAGCACGGATCTCTGTAAGGGCGTTGTTGTTGCCCTGTTCAAAGCTTTGAAGTCTTTTTTCAAACTGGCTAAGCTGATTTGTCATACTGTCTGCGTTTTGTTTTTGCATATTCGATAATGTCGCACCAAGCTCGGATATGGATATTGAAATCTCTTGCCTTAACCGTGACTGCCTTTGTTCTTCGTTTGCAGTGATACCGTTAAGCGTAGACATAAGCACTGCGGTACGTTCTTTAAGATTATCCTGTGTGTCAGAAATAGCTTTGATTTTCGTAAAAAGCTTCTCATTTACGTTATCTTCTGCTTTACCCGTTCTTATGAAAATAAGTATACCAAGCATAATCGTGATAATAATAAGAATTATAAGCAAAATCATTTCAGGTGACATTTTTAAATTTCCTTTCTTGTTTATATTCCTATAATACAAAACTCGCTGTACCTTTTTCAGTACAGCGAGTGGATTTTATTTTTTCTTGTTTTTCTTGTTTTTCTTTTCGTTTTTATAAAGAAGATATTCAAGAGAATCTATAAAGGCTGTGACAGAAGCACTGATTATATCCTTGGATGCACCTACCGTTGTCCATACGTCATCACCGTCGGTACATTCGATAAGTACTCTCGTTACTGCGGCGGTAGAAATGCCTGCACCGATAACTCGTACCTTATAGTCAGACATTCGCATATTCTCAACCTCAGGATAGAAAACGATAAGAGCTTTTCTTAATGCCTTATCTATTGCGTTTACAGGACCATATCCTTCGTCAGCGGTTATCTCGTAATTTTCGCCTACCTTTATCTTAACGAGCGCAGTTGCCTTTTCTGTCTTGCCGTACTTGTCACGGGCAGAAATGATCTTGAAGTAATCAATATGGAAGTGGGGGTTAAACTGCCCTAATTCCTTCATTACAAGCATATCAAAGCTTGCCGCCGCCGCTTCAAACTGAAAGCCCTTTTCTTCAAGTTCCTTCACTTTAGCGGTAATGTTCAGGGTCTCGGGACTGTTCTTTTCAAGAGAACTGTCAAAACGCTTGATTGCAGACAATATAGCTGCTCTGCCTGAAACCTCAGATAAGAGATATTTTCTTTCGTTGCCAACCACGTCAGGAGAGATATGCTCAAAGGTAACGGGGTTCTTTTCAACACCGTCGGCGTGCATACCGCCCTTGTGGGAAAACGCTCCGCTGCCTACGTAGGGAGTGGTAGACGAAAGCTTTATATTAGCAACCTCAGCGATATATCTTGCAGTGTCGGTAAGTGATTGCATCTGGGAAGAAGATACTATCTTCTTCCCCTTTTTAAGCTGGAGATTGCCTATTACGGTTGAAAGATTTGTATTTCCGCATCTTTCTCCGATACCCACAAATGTACCCTGGATATGTGTAGCCCCTGCCTTCTGCGCCGCCATCGTACAAGCTACCGCACAGCCGTTGTCGTTATGGCAATGAATACCTATTCTTACAGAAAGGATCTTTTTTGCCGCCTTTACAGCGGTTGTTATCTCATCGGGGAAAGTACCGCCGTTGGTATCGCAAAGACAGATAACGTCTGCTCCTGCTTTTTCGGCAGTCTTTATAACTTCAAGTGCATATTTTTCGTTAGCCTTGAAGCCGTCAAAGAAATGCTCAGCGTCAAATATGACCTTTTTGCCCTTTGATTTAAGATAAAGGATAGTGCTTTCTATCATCTTAAGATTTTCTTCAAGAGAAACGTTTAAAATGCAGTCAACGTGTAGATCCCAGGCTTTACCGAAAACGGAAACGCACTTTGTTTCCGCCTTTAAAAGTGCGGCAATACATTCGTCTTCTTCTACTGTCATACCCTTTCTTACGGTAGAGCCGAAAGCTACCGCTTTAGAGCCGTGCTTTTTTGTGGTTATCTCTTTGAAGAATTCTAAATCCTTATGACTTGCAAAGGGGTTACCCGCTTCTATATAGTCAACTCCGAAATTATCAAGAGCTGAAAATATTTTGAATTTATCTGCCTTTGAAAAATTCACACCCTCGCCCTGCATACCGTCGCGAAGGGTAGAATCCAGTATTTCTATCATCATATATATGATCCTCCTTAAAGAGTGAAAATGCTGATTTAATGTTATTTTATCACTATAAATGAGTTTTGTCAACAAACGAGAAAAATAGAACGATAATTTTACCGTTTCTTAAAAATAGATAAAAATTATTTAGTTCCTTGCCTTAAATTTGATAAATATAAAAAATATTAAGGAAAACCCTTGTTATTGCCGCATTTGTGCTTGTTTTATAAACAAAAATCTGTTATACTTTTATCTTAAACGAACACTTTACTGAAAAGAGGGAGAGCAATGTATAAGATCGTATATAAAAAACAGCTTAACGACACGGTAACGCTTATGAAGATAGATGCTCCGCTGATAGCAAAAAAGGCAAGGGCGGGACAGTTTATTATCCTTCGTGTTGACGAGCACGGAGAGAGAATGCCTCTTACTATTGCCGACTACGACAGAGAAGAAGGAACCGTAACGATAATCTTCCAGATAGTAGGACAGACCACACAGCTTTTATCTGCTATGAACGAGGGTGACAGTCTGCTGGATTTTGTAGGACCTCTTGGCAAGGCAACGGAGTTTGAAGGTGCGAAAAGAGTCTGCGTTATAGGCGGCGGTGTTGGTAGTGCGATAGCCTATCCTTCTGCAAAACAGCTTTTTAACGAAGGCGTTAAGGTGGACGTAATCGCAGGCTTCAGAAATAAGGATATCGTTATTTTAGAAGAAGAATTCAAAGCGGTATGCGATAATTTATACATAACGACAGACGATGGCTCTTACGGAGAAAAAGGCTTTGTAACAACAAAGCTGAAGGAGCTTATCGACAGCGGCAATAACTACGACTTAGTAGTAGCAATAGGCCCTGTACCTATGATGAAGTTTGTGTGCGAAACCACAAAGCCTTATGGTATAAAGACGATAGTTTCGCTGAATCCTATTATGATAGACGGTACGGGTATGTGCGGCGGCTGTCGTGTAACAGTCGGCGGAGAAATAAAATTTGCCTGCGTTGACGGTCCTGACTTTGACGGACATCTCGTAAATTTTGATGAGCTTATGAGAAGAAACGGAGCATATAAGGAAAGAGAAGCTCACGACAAGTCTCATTGCAGACTTTATAAATCGGAAAACTAACCGAAAGGAAGATATAAAAATGCCTAATATGTCAATGACAAAAGTTCCTATGCCTCATCAGGAGCCGGACGTCAGAAAAAATAACTTTCTTGAAGTAGCGTTGGGCTTTACTCCTGAAATGGCAATGGAGGAAGCGTCACGCTGCCTTAATTGCAAAACAAGGCCCTGTGTTTCAGGTTGCCCCGTAAACGTAAATATACCCGATTTTCTGATGCATTTATCTAAAGGCGAATTTGAAGAAGCCTATCAGGTTATAACAAAAACAAACGGTCTTCCCGCGGTCTGCGGCAGAGTATGTCCTCAGGAAACACAGTGCGAGGGCAAGTGCGTAAGAGGTATAAAAGGGGAAAGTGTTTCTATCGGCAGACTTGAGCGTTTCTGTGCCGATTATCATATGAAGAACGTTGCCGCTTTACCTGAAAAGCCTCAGTCCAATGGCAAAAAGGTTGCTGTTATAGGTGGCGGACCTTCAGGACTTACCTGTGCGGCAGATCTTGCAAAGCTTGGCTACGAGGTTACCGTTTTCGAAGCGTTCCATGCGGCGGGCGGTGTGCTTATTTACGGCATACCCGAATTCAGACTGCCTAAGGAAATAGTAAGAAAAGAGATCGAAAATCTTACGGCTCTCGGTGTTGAGATAAAGACCAATATGGTCATTGGCAAGGTCCTTTCTATTGACGAGCTTTTTGATATGGGTTACAAGGCTTGCTTTGTAGGCTCGGGTGCAGGACTTCCTTCCTTTATGGGAATAGAGGGTGAGGATTTAGTAGGCGTATTTTCAGCTAACGAATATCTTACAAGAACAAATCTTATGAAGGCTTATCAGCAGGGTTATGACACTCCCATAATGAAGAGTAAGGCAGTAGCGGTAGTCGGCGGCGGAAATGTGGCAATGGACGCGGCAAGATGCGCAATAAGACTTGGTGCTGAAAAGGTATACGTCGTATACCGCAGAGGACTTTCAGAAATGCCTGCAAGAAAAGAAGAGGTAGAACACGCAATGGAAGAGGGCATTGAATTTAAATGCCTTAACAATCCCGTAAGACTTCTTCCTGATGAAAACGGCAGGGTAAAGGCTATGGAATGTGTGGAAATGGAACTTACCGAGCCTGACGAAAGCGGAAGAAGAAAACCTGTGGTAAAGGAAGGCAGTAACTTCCTTTTAGACGTGGATACTGTGGTTATTGCAATAGGAACTTCTCCAAATCCCCTTATAAGAAGCACCACTCCCGGACTTGAAACCAACAGAAGAGGCTGTCTTGTTGTGGATGAAAACACAATGAAAACTTCCCGTGAGGGCGTTTATGCAGGTGGTGACGCCGTAACGGGTGCGGCTACCGTAATACTTGCAATGGGTGCAGGTAAGCAGGCGGCTAAAAGCATTGATGAATTCTTATCCAAAGAGGGATGATTTTGTAAAAAAAGTAAAAGTGTTTTTATACTGTAAACCGTGCTTTTGTCTGATTTTACAACCTTCAGAAAATATAAGAAAAAATCAGATAAAAACTCTTGAAACGATTTTCGGTATGTGATATAATTTATAATCATCAGAAAAAGTCGTAAAATAAAATTAAATCTATATAATTTACACGGAGGGAAAAACCAATGAACAATGTACGTCCCGAATCAATGGCTCGTATCACAACAGCAGAGCTTGCAAATGCTTTTATTGACGAGCAGGTAAAGGAAGTAAGAGAACAGGTAGGCGACAAGAAGGTACTTCTTGCTTTGTCAGGCGGTGTAGACAGCTCAGTAGTAGCGGCACTTCTTATCAAGGCGATCGGTAAGCAGCTTGTATGCGTACACGTAAATCACGGCCTTATGAGAAAAGGCGAAAGCGAACAGGTAATAGAAGTTTTCCGTAATCAGCTTGACGCAAACCTTATCTATATCGACGCTACAGATCGTTTCTTAGGTCTTCTTGAAGGCGTAAGCGAGCCTGAAAAGAAGCGTAAGATAATCGGCGGCGAATTCATCAAGGTGTTTGACGAAGAAGCAAGCAAGCTTGAAGGTATCTCCTTCCTTGCACAGGGTACGATCTACCCCGACATTATCGAGTCTGACGGCGTAAAGGCTCACCACAACGTAGGCGGCCTTCCCGAAGATATGCAGTTTGAATTAGTTGAACCCGTAAAGCTTTTATACAAGGATGAGGTAAGAGTTGTAGGTAAGGCACTTGGTCTTCCCGTATCTATGGTTGACCGTCAACCCTTCCCCGGCCCCGGTCTTGGCGTAAGATGCCTTGGTGCAATCACAAGAGACAGACTCCACGCTCTTCGTGAAGCTGACGCAATTTTAAGAGAAGAATTTGACATCGCAGGTCTTAACTTAAAGGTATGGCAGTACTTCATCGCAGTACCCGACGTAAAGAGCGTAGGCGTAAGAGACGGCAAGCGTTACGAAGGCTGGCCTGCAATCATCCGTGCAGTAAACACAACCGACGCTATGAGCGCAACTATCGAAGAGATCCCCTACGAGCTTCTTCACAAGATCACAGCCCGCATCACAGCAGAGGTAGAAGGCATCAACAGAGTGCTTTACGATCTGACACCCAAGCCTGTGGGAACGATTGAGTGGGAATAATCCGCTACGAACTCCAAATCAAAAACTACAGCAGACGGCAAAACCGTCTGCTGTATTTGTTAATCTCTATCGTTGCAGGATTTTCGAAGCCGAGAAGCATACGATGAATAGGTAAGAAAAAAGCGACTCTGCGGAGTCGCTTTTTTGCATAATCAATTTTTTGCACTGACCGATAAATTGGAATTTGACGCTCCGCTCGGGTTATTGTAGCCCCCAACCCCCAGCCCCCTTCCCCCTTAGGGAATATATTTCGGCAAAAGTATTTGCCGAAATTGTCGCAGTTCTGCGAACTGCTGGGGTTGGGAGCAGTCCGATAGGACTGCGTGACTTTATGAAAATGCAATTTTCATAAAGTTTAGGCTACCGCCCCTGTGCCCTGCTTGGGGCAAAGCCCCAAACCCCGCGTAATATGGAGATTGCGAGCCTTTTATTATTCCAATTGCCTCAAGATTTTATAGGTAAAATGTAGGGGGCGACGAGTAGTCCGTAAGGACTGCGGCACCCTTTAGGGTATGTCCCCTGACGCCCCGCCGCCGCAGGCGGAATTTAAAATCCATCAATTGCCAAAGGCAATTGATTCCACAACTTCGTGCAAAGCACGAAACATCACTCGGCGTAGCCGTACATCACTTTGCCACAGGCAAAACATCACTTCGTGCAAAGCACGAAACATCACTTTGAAATTTGTCTCGACAAATTTCAATTCATCTGCTCTGCCCACTTTGCAAGCTCTGCTTTATCTATGCTACCGTTCAGAAGCTTGCCTGTTATAAGCTCTGCACCCTTACAGCTGTCTGAAAGCATTTCTGCGGTTTTACCGAAACCGCTACCGCCTGACGTGGCGAAAAGGACTATCTTCTTTCCCGTAAAATCATAGCCTTCAAGGAAGGTATTTATGATAGTCGGGGCGATGTACCACCAGATAGGAAAGCCGAGGAAAATTACATCATACTGCTCCATATCGTTCAGCTTTTCTGCAATTTCGGGGCGGGAGGAAAGATCCTTCATCTCTACGCTGCTACGGGAGGTCTTATCCATCCAGTTAAGGTCAGCCTTTGTGTAGGGTACGGCTGGCTTTATCTCAAAAATATCCGCCTTTGCCGCTTCACAAAGTATCTTTGCTACCCCTTCGGTAACTCCGCTTGCTGAAAAATACGCTACTAATTTCTTGCTCATAATAAATCTCCTTAATCAGTCAAAATTTTTAAATAGAGATACGTGATCCTTTAAATCCGTAAAGCCGTTTTTGATATAAAAATCATATGCAGGTACCGTTCTTTCCGTCTGTAAAAAGACGTGAGTCGCACCCTTTGTTTTTGCATAGTCAGAAACCAGATTTAAAAATTCTGTCCCGATTCCTTTTCCTTGTCTTGAAGTCTTTATACAAAATTCAAAGATGTAATATTCAGTACCTGTGCACCAATGGATGATACTGCCCAGCGACAAGCCGATAAGTTCATCTCCGTCATACAATCCGATAGATAAGGAATTTCTGTTTCCTATAAGGTCGGTAATGTAATTATGTAACTGCTTTTCGTCGCTCCAGTCATCGTTCCACGGCTCACTCATAAAGATTTCTGCAAACAGCGTTTTTATTTCCTCTGTGTTATCACAGCTTAATTCCTTTATTTCAGGCATTCTATTTCCTTTCATATCTTAACCATAACGTGTCATTATCCATCACTTCAGAGCTTATCAGCCTGAATTCGCTGATATTTCCATCCATAAATAACGGCTTATCATCTTTGTCTGCTACTATGGGAGCTACCACAAGGCTTAATTCGTCAACTACCCCTGCACGAAGGAAGGCACCGTTTATGATACTACCGCCTTCAAGCAGCATTTTCTTTATTCCAAAAAGATTACAGAGTTTTTTTAGGGCTGTATCAATATCGATTTCTTCCTTACCTGCGAAGATATAGGATACGCCTATGCTTCTGTAATAGCCGAGCATCTGAGCGGGTGTTTTTTCAGTCAGAACTTCGATAATATGGCAATTATCATAACCGGGATCTTCATCGTGGATTCTGCTATCCGTCCAGCCTACCTTACCGACAGTATCAAAGGATACCGCATAGTAATCATGCTTTTGTGCAATATAATCCTCATAGGGCATATCGCAATTCGCAAAGGGCGTAAGGTCAGGCTTAAAACCACCTGTGAAGCTACTTTCCATCGTTACTCTTCCGCAGGCGAAGGCGTCACCTTTAAGTCTGCGGTTTATTTCGTAATATACCTCGCTTGCTCTTATACCGATTTCGCCGTAGAGGAAATCTCCCGTAACCCTGCCGTCAATACTCTGCACCATATGACAGATTATTTCGGGGCGGTTTTGATTTCTTTTAAAATCAGACATTTTACACCTCTGCTTTATCTCACGTCATAATAAAACTCATCTGCCGCTTCTCTGTCCTTGCCTGAAAAGATTCGTTTTGTAAGACTGCGGTTTTTTATAAGATACCAGTCACCGAATTCGTCGAACTTGCGGCTTGAAGTGAGGATATAGGAACGTTTAAGAGTGCCGTATTTCTGTCCCCTTTTGTCCCCGAGCTTTTTAAGTCTTACAGCAAAATCCATATCTTCTAAACTTACAAGAGTTTCGTCAAAGCCGCCTATGGCATCAAAATCCCTTTTATAAAGCCAGAACATAGCGCCGCTTAAATATCCGCCGTTCTTCATCATAATAGGAATAAGATTCATTGCCACGTAGGCGGAGGAAAAGGCGATACCTACAGACATTCTGTCGAATTTAGGATTAGTGCCACCGCCAACGTAATTGCCGCTATCCAGCAGAAATTTTATCTCGCAAAGCGAATACTTTGTCATAAGGCTATCCGCATCTATGGTGACTATGATCTCACCCTTTGCCTCTCTGACGCCTGCATTACGGATTGCCGCAATGCACTTTTCTTCATTTATTACTACCTTTGCACCATAGTGCCTTGCTATTGCTACCGTCTTATCCGTACATCTGTTGGCAACTACGATTATTTCGGTCTTTGCATCACCTACGTATTTTGCCGCACTTTTAACTGCCTGCAGGCATTTGCCTATATATTTTTCTTCGTTGTGGGCAGGGATAATAACGCTGAAGGTATATTCACTCATTTTGCACGCTCCTGTCGTATGTTTATATTGAAATTATACCACTCTCTTCCAATAAAAGCAAGACGGTATCTCTTGACATAACCTTTATACTATGCTATACTGAAATCACCGTGAATACGGAAAAACAAAAGGAGAGTAATTGTTTGAAATTTACATTTAGAAAGGCAATAGTAGCGTAAACGGGTAGGTTTGCGAATACTATTACTTAACCACACAAACCTCCCGTATTGAAAGTCAACAATTTTCAGGAGGAAAAAACAATGAATAAAAATGACTATATTATCCGTTTAGAAACAGAAAAAGACTACCGTGCAGTAGAAGAACTCACTCGTGAAGCATTCTGGAACTATTACAATCCAGGCTGTACCGAACATTATCTTACCCACACTATGAGAAGCCACAAGGACTTCATCAAGGAGCTTGGCTACGTAATCGAGGTTGACGGTAAGGTTATCGGTAACGTTATGTACACAAAGGGCAAGCTTACCGACGAAAACGGCGAGGAAAAGGAGGTCATCTCCTTCGGGCCTGTATGCGTACATCCCGACTATCAGCGTATGGGCTACGGCAAGGCACTTCTCCACCACACCTTTGACAAGGCTATCGAGATGGGCTACGACACCATAATAATTTTCGGCAATCCCGCAAATTACGTGGCAAGAGGCTTCAAAAGCTGTCACAAGTACAACGTGACCTTAGAGGGCGGAGTATGTCCTATGGCGTTTATGTTAAAGGAACTTATACCCGACAGCTTTGACAAGAGCAAAAAGTGGACCTATAAAGGAAGCGACTTTGACGCAGTATGCGATGATAAGCAGGCTGTAGAGGAGTTCGACAAGACCTTTCCACCTAAAGAAAAGGGTTGGAAGCCGACCCAGGAGGAATTTTATATCCATTGCCACAGTGCAATAACCTGGTAATTAAATAGCAAGAAGCCGATGGGGAAACCCATCGGCTTTAATTTTTCTTAATCATTATTATATATAAAAAGTTTATTCATCATATTTAAATGCACCACGTCTATTTCTTATGAAGAAAAGCAGTTCTATAAGGTGTTCATGGTAGGGGATAAATACACCTTTTTTTATCATATCAAGAATTTCATTCTTACTTGCCCATTTAGCTTCTGCTACTTCCTCAGGCTGAAGAACGATATCAGAAAGTTCAATATCCTGATTTACAGTATAGATATCGTCAAAGCCGTCATTAAAATGGATAGTCAGAGCAGGACGGATATCTGAAAAGTCGATGTTAATTCCCATTTCTTCAAACAATTCTCTGTGAACGGCAGCTTGAGAGTTTTCGCCTGCAATGGCACTTCCTCCGCAGGTCACATCCCACATACCTGACCATCCGGATTTAAAATCCTGCCTGCGCTGAATAAGCATTTTATTTTCAGAGTTAAAAACACAGCAATGCACTACTATTCTGTATGTATTATCTGGTTGCTTTTCTCCTCTCACCATAGTTTTGTGAAGAGAAGTTCTGTCTTGATCGTATAAATCGAAGATCTCCATTTTATTTTCCTTGTTGCTCCTTGAATTTATCTCTCAGTATAGTCTGATTTTTAATTATATCGCTATTCCAATGTACGATTTTTGTTATATCATCGCAAGGAAATTTCTCGCACAGCCCACAGAACTGAACACCCTGCTTTCTTGTGCATTCATGTACCTTGCATCTGCCTGACTCTTCCCATTCGGGAACGTATCCGTCGGCTTCGATACAGCCCTTGCATATGCCGTCAGCTTTCTTTTTGCAGCCGTCACAACATTCTCCGCAGGCAGTTATTTTTGATAGATCGATATCTTTATTCACTCTGCTTTTTTCCTTTGCAAGCTCCATTTTAAGAAGCGGCACCCATTCATCCTCTATCATTTTTTCGCCTGTCAGCGAAAAGCCGTGTTTTTTATAAAATTCAATGCCTCGCTTGTTATATTCCAGTACCCACAGCCGGTCGGCATTGTGATTTTCTATTGCAAAATTAAGCAACTTTGCGCCTATTCCCTGACTCTGAAAGGTAGGTTCAATAAAAAGTTTTTCTATTTCTGTGCCCGAAATTCTTATAACGCCCTTTACAGCTCCGTCGTCGTAAACAAAGCAGTTTTTGAGGTTTTCTGAGCCTTCCTTATATTCCTTTGCCATATCGAGTACGTTAAGCTCGCCGAAATAAAAGGGGTCGTTTTTGAAAAAGGGGTAGAAGTTAATTCGATAATTTGTAATTATCATTTCAGCAATGCGTGATACGTCTGAAATGGTCGCAGGTCTTATGTGTTCCATAGTTTCTCCTTGTGATGAAGTAATCATTATGGGTAATTATACCATATTATTCTTTGAAATTCAACAAAAACCCCTCCGACAAGAGTTACCTTTATCGGAGGGTAAGCATTATTCAAAATATTCAGTCTAAAACCCCGTGAAAAGGCGAGCCGCCTTTGGCAGTTCCGCCGCACGCTGAACATGTGCTGTTTTGCACTTTGTTTGTGCGTCGGGGTCAAAACTGCCTTATGGCGCCCACACAAAGGCGAGCCGCCTTTGTCAATTCGTAGCAAATCCATTTAGAAATATACTTTTTTCTAGATAGTGAAAAGGCTTCTATATCGCTCCCTCACTAAATCACGGGGTTTTATCTTTTAATTGAAGAGATAGGGATCACCACAGATAAGCCGTATTATATATATAAGTATAAATAAAAGACCTATAGTTATAACTGTGATGTTGGATATCTTTTTCAGCTTTCCGGTAAAATTTTCTTCAAACAAAACAAGAGCAAGAAATGGCAACCCGATGAAGAACATGGGATGATAGCGAAGAGCTGTGATAAAATCAAGATTAAGTGCTGCTATATGTGCCCTTGTCATACCGCAGAAAGGGCAGGGGAAATGAATAAGATTTTTAATCAGACAGGAACTGCCGAAGATTATATTCATAAGCACTATGTAAAGAGTGATAGCCCCGATTATACTAAGATATTTAATTATAAGAGTTTTGGTTTTTGGTTTAATGTTCATGGCCTATTCTTTCAGTGATATTATATATTAAGTTTATTGCGGCTGTGTTTTCGATAAATGTTTTTAATAATGCTTTCTGTAACAAAGAACAAAACGCATCCTATCGCATAGCAAAGCAGGTCTAAAAGAGAAAAGGTTCTGCCGATAAGCGTGGAAAGTATTTTGTTATCCTGAAGTCCGAGTAGTTTTACGATATCAAAATATTGGGCGATTTCAACTAAAGCCGCAAAGATGAAAACGTAAGCAGGTAAAAGCTTTGCACCTTTTGTAATAAATATTCTCAGAAATGAGCATATGAGCACTGTTACAAGTACGTCTCCCACATAAGGGCGGATAAAGTCATCGTGTATAAATAAAGCAATGCATATTTCTGTAATCAGAACAGCAATAAATATCACGGCATAAATTATGCGGAGCTTTGTTTTCATATAGTCACCGTCCTTTTCATCATTATACTATAGTGAAAGGAAAAAGGCAAGTGTGTAAATATCTGCTGTTATTCTTTGCTTTTTATATGTTTTATAATATCCGATGGAGAACAGTCAAGGGCATAGCATATACGGGCGAGTACGTCAAGGTCAAGCTTTTCAACGTTATTCTTGCACCATTTGTCTATTACCTCAAATCGCGTGTTGGTGATTTTGGCAAGGTGGTAACGCTTGATTTCTCGTTCTTCAAGAATTTCATTCAGTCTTAGTTCAATTTTACCGTATTCCTTTATGGAAATTACAGTCTTTGAATCGTTCATATTATCACATCCTTAAGCGAAGTATAACACGGATTTTAAAGTTTTTCAAGTGATATTCTGTGCTATCGCACAGAGTGGCATATTTTGCTTACGCAAAATATGATATTTCTGCTATGCAGAAGTGATAATAATTGCTTTATAAGAAACTGAATTATAAAAAATGAAATCCTTGCTGTCGCAAGGATGAAATCTGCTGACGCAGATGAAATCTTCAGCTTTGCCTCAGATGAAATCAAATCCACCCATCCGCCGTCGAGGCGGATTTCATCCAACGAAGTTGGATTTCATCACGAAGTGATTTCACGTGCTTTAGCACATTTTATCCCGTCCGACAGGACGGATTTAGTTGAAAAAAGACCTTGTCAACGACAAGGTCTTTTTTCTGTATATGGGTTACAAAAAAGATATTTTCGGCAGTTTTGCGTATGAATTCGAACTCTCGCAATTTTAAATGCAATCATATGTTTCCATTTGTCCGCAAAGCATACTAAAGAAACCAAACTTTTCATAGAAAGGTTTTAGCTTTTCTTCAAAAACGACAGAAATTATATATATGTGTTTTTTCTTTAAATAATCGATCATCTTTTTCATCAAATCAGTCCCTATCCCTCTGCCTTGATAATCAGGATGAACCATCAAGTCTTGTATATACGCATCAGTAACACCGTTTGATACGCAATCAATATATCCGATGAGTGCTTCTTTTTCATAAACTGCGATATGATAATAAGAAGTTAGCAAAGGGTTATTATACTCTTTCTCCATTCTGCTCCAACCGACTGATTCACGTAAATCTGCTAAATCATTTACGGAAACGGTTTCGTTACATATGTATATCATTTTGAATTCTCCTTTGCGGTATTAAGTGATGCAATCAGCATTCGCTTGATTTCTTCTGCAAGAGAAAGGAGTTCATCAAAGTTATATTCTATCAGATTTGTTCTTTTCAGAAGCGTGAGCCAATATATGCTTTCACCGGTTTCCTTAAGTGAAATATGAAGCTTTGATATAAAATCCGCTTTGCTGTTACCGTATATGGCTTCGTTTATATTTGCACCAACACTTGTAGCAGAACGAAGTAACTGTTTTGCGATTGTTGTATCTTTTTTTGTTTTAGAAAAATCCTCGTAAAACAATACTACCTGTGTTGCAAAATCAAGAGATTTATCGAGCAAAGGACTGTTCATTCGTCATCACCTCTGATTGAATTATACCACAAATTATTATATAATTCAACGCTTTGCGAAGCAAAGCTACCTTTTCTCTTCTCTTTTCTCTCTTATCTTTTCTCTGGAAACGACAATTTGAGAGAAAAGAGAAAAGTGAAAAGCTAAGAGTGAAGAGACCAAAAAGAAACGACAATCTTCTTTCGAAAATTGTCGTTTCTTTTTGGTGGGAGCGGGTGGATTCGGACCACCGAAGCTGAAAAGCAACAGATTTACAGTCTGCCCCCTTTGGCCACTCGGGAACACTCCCATATTCTATTTTCTTTTTGTAAAAATCAGAACGGCAGAACGGAATTGAACCTTCGACCTGCTGATTAAATGTCAGCTGCTCTTGCCACTGAGCTACGCCTGTTCTATTCGATTTTTAACAAAAAATTGGAGCTGGTGGACGGACTCGAACCCCCGACCTGCTGATTACAAATCAGCTGCTCTACCAACTGAGCTACACCAGCTTATTTAATATTCATTCAACCGACGCATTTTATTATATCAAATTCTTTTCGGTTTGTCAATACCTTTTTTAAAATTTTTTAGATTTTTTAAAATTCCCTAGGTTTTTATGCGTTGCTGAACTGCAACGATGATTATTATATCACAAAGGCAAGTGCTTGTCAAGTGTTTTTTTAGTTTTTAATAAAAATATGAATAAAAGGTCAGAATAAAAAGATAATAAAGGTAATAAACTGTCGGGTTTTAATTATTAGCCGGAACTAACGTTCAGAAAATTCTAAAAAACTCTTGATTTTTGAAAAAAATATGTTACAATAGAATTAAGATCATACATAGGGTATGATAAATCACAAAGGAGGATGAAACCCATGGCTTATAAAATTACAGAAGAATGCATCGCTTGTGGTGCTTGTGCTGATCAGTGCCCTGTAGACGCTATCAAGGAAGGCGATATTTACGCTATTGATGCTGACGCTTGCATCTCTTGCGGCGCTTGCGCAGGTGTTTGCCCCGTTGGTGCACCCGTAGAGGAATAATTTCCGATAACACGATGACCCTGCTTTTGCAGGGTCATTTTTTTATTCCCATAAGAAATTATTTCCTTACGTTATAATAAGTCCTTATTCTTCTTGATTTTTATTTTATCAGGTAGTATAATAAAAATATACTTTTTTAGTAAAGAAGGTTTTATATGAACTGGTCAATTATAGAGCAGGTCGGAATTATGACTCTGCTTGTCGCAATAGGATTTTTTGCAAGGAAAAAGGATTTCCTTGATGAACATATGACAAAAAAATTGTCAACCCTCGTACTTACCTTTGCAACGCCGATGGTTATTCTGACCTCTTATCAGAAGCCCTTTGAACCATCTGCCCTTAACAATCTGCTTATCGCCTTCGGGCTGGCAGTACTTAGCTTTGCTCTTTGCTACGTTCTTGTGCCGCTTATTATGCGAGGCAAGAATAAGGATGATACACTTATCGAAAAATTCGCCTGCATCTATTCAAACTGTGCCTTTATGGGAATACCGCTTATTGATGGCGTATACGGCAGTGACGGAGTTTTTTATCTTACCGCCTACGTTACTCTTTTCAATATCTGTGTATGGACTCACGGCGTTATGTTTATGCAGGGAAGTAAATTCTCCTTTAAAGCCTTCGGCAAGGCACTTTTATCCCCCTGCGTAATAGCGACCTTTGTGGGAATTATACTGTTCTTATGCAATATCGCTTTGCCAAATTTCCTTTTATCCACAGCAAAGCATTTAAGCAATATAAACACACCTCTTGCGATGATGATCGCAGGCTCCACCATAGCTACAGTAAGTCTTAAATCGGCAGTAAAAAAACCAAGACTTTACTATACCTGTTTTGTAAAGCTGGTACTTTTACCTCTTATCGTCATGGCGATCTGCCTTGTCCTGAAGACTGACACTGTAATAAGCGGTGTTATTATTCTTGCAACCGCTTGTCCTACGGCGGCAATAAGCACGATGTTTGCCATAAGATTTGGAAAGAATGCCGGATACAGCTCAGAGATATTTGCAGTGACGACGCTTTTATCAATGCTTACCTTACCGGGAGTACTGATGCTGTACGAAGCACTAAGTAAAATAATTTAATTACCTAAGAAAGGAAATCCCACCATGTACGTTGCAAACGGAAAAAGATATGAAAAAATGCCCTACAGAAAATGCGGTAAAAGCGGTCTTAAGCTTTCAGCTGTTTCTTTAGGACTCTGGCAGAATTTCGGTTATCGTGACAGCTTTGACAATATGGAAAATATGTGTCATACTGCTTTCGATTTAGGCATAACACATTTTGATTTAGCTAATAACTACGGCAATCCCTATAACGGTTCGGCAGAAGAGAATTTCGGTCTTATCCTTAAAAGAGGTATGATGCAGTACCGTGATGAGCTTTGCATCTCCACAAAGGCAGGCTATGAAATGTGGGATGGCCCTTACGGAGACAGAAACGGCTCAAGAAAATATCTTACAGCATCCCTTGACCAGAGCCTTAAGAGAATGGGAATAGACTACGTGGATATATTCTATCACCACGTTTTCGATCCTAACACTCCTTTAGAAGAAACAGCACTTGCACTCGACAATGCTGTAAGACAGGGAAAGACTCTTTACGTTGGTATTTCTAACTATAACAAAGCACAGACTGAAGAAATAATGGCTATATTCAGTGAGCTTAAAACACCTTTTATTCTTAATCAGCCCTCTTACTCAATGCTCAACAGATGGGTAGAGGATGACGGACTTGATAAGTTCGCAGTAGAAAAGGGCTTTGGTCTTGCAGTATTCTCACCCTTATATCAGGGACTTTTAACCGACAGATATTTAAAGGGTGTACCTGAGGATTCAAGAATAGGCAAGGGCAGAACCTGGATAGGCAATAAGCTGACAGACGATCTCGTTATAAAGTTGAACGAGCTTAACGACATCGCAAAGGGAAGAGATCAGAGCCTTGCACAGATGGCACTCAGCTGGCTTTTATCAAATCCTGCGGTAACTACTGTTTTAGTGGGTGCAAGCAGACCTCAGCAGATAATAGATAACGTCGGTGCGGTATATGCTCCCGACTTTACAGAGGACGAGCTTAAGAAGATAAGAGAGATAATTACATCAGTAAATGTGTAATAAAGAATAAAGAAATAAAAAAGAGAGATACTACTAAAAAACAAAAGAAGGCAGTTTATGTATTTTGAAGATATAACGGTTGGTATGAAGGTGGATATCCCCCCTGTTACCATTGAAAAAGAAAGAATTTTAGAATTTGCTAAATTATATGACCCCATCCCGCTTCATATGGATGAGGAATATGCGAAAAAGACACGTTTCGGCGGACTTATCGCCCCCGGGGTTATGTCTTTTATGTCGGTGTGGGCAAAGTATATCGAAAACGATTTTATCGCCGATGAACTTATTGCAGGCAAATCCACGAAAATAGAGTGGTTTAAACCCGTATATGCAGGGGATATCCTTAAAGGTATCCTGACAGTATCAGACGCAGAGAAAAGAAATCAGTATAACGGTATAGTCACCCTTTCCATTGATATCTATAATCAGAAAGGTGAGCTTGTGATGAATGATATCACAGAATCGGTCGTTAAATGTAAGGAATAAAGCAAAGTACCACCCGTAATGTGAATAGTTAAAAAAGTATAACCCGTGAAGAATTTCTTCACGGGTTATTCTTAAATCTCACAGATAAATTGTTGTTTGAACGCGTGGCGTTCAATCCAAGTTTCCCATTGTTTTTAAAATCAAAGATTTTAAAAACCGCCGCAGTCCTACGGACTGCTCCCTTCGGCGGCGGGCGTCTGATAGACGCC
>SVNC01000021.1 GCA_015067025.1 Oscillospiraceae bacterium | reverse complement strand
GTTTGAGGGCAATTTACCACCTTGTTTTAATTATAATCATTTCCGTAGGGGCGTCTGTTTCGCAAGAAACAGACGAGGTCTTTAGACCAACGGCTACTCAGACGCCCGCCGCCGAAGGGAGCAGTCCAACAGGACATATATTTTCCGATAACTCGGAAAATGGTCGCAGTCTTTCAGACTGCTGCGGCGGTTTTTAAAATCTTTGATTTTAAAAACAATGGGAAACTTGGATTGAACGCCACGCATTTGAAACAACAATAGGTATAACCACCTATCTGTTATACCTATTGTAATTATAATTATTCTATTTTTATCAGCTTTATTTCATATCTGTGGTGATTTATGAACGCTTGCTATAGCTCCTTATAAGCAGACATATCGTTCTGAAGATAAGGGATATCGCCAGAAAACCGATGATACCAAGCATTATTCTTATTCCCAGCGTTCCGACGCAGGTCATTCCTACTATCCATAATACAATAAGTCCTATATAAAATAGTATTGCGAAAACAGATATTCCCACCTGCAATGCCGCAAGCTTTTTATTACCGCTTACTATTCTTTCGCTGTCGTCACCTGTGAACAGCTCTGATAAGGTTGCCATAACAGCGATAAGTATCTTCATTTTTGTCACCTCTTTTTATTCTATCTGTATAAAATTATGTGTATTTTATTTTCCCATATACTTTATCAGCTTGTAATACAAACGAACGAGCAAGAAAATAAACAGCCCTGCCAATAAGCCTATCAGAAATTTAAGTGCAAGATGTATATCGCTTAATATTCCCCAGACACAAAGACCAACAACAGCACCATATATTATGGTAAGAATTATCGTTGCAAATATCGTTGAGCCAATAGAAGTTTTCGGGGATTCAAAGGTTTTGATTGCCGAGTTAAAAATCAGTTCAAAAATAATTTCAAAGATGAACATTAGTATGACCTTTCTCAGACTTTGCTATAACGTTTAGTATAATGATGTTAAAATATTACCGTCTGTTACGGGTGAGCAGCTTCCAGTACATTTTTCCTGCAAGGAAAAGACACCCTGCCGCAACAAGCCCTAATAAAATTTTGAGATACCATTCCTCACAGCCCACAACACCGATAATGCAGATTACCGCCAGACCGCAATAAAAGATCGTAAGGATCACAAAAGCAACTATTTTTACGGGCAAGGGTGTACTTTTGGAGTCTATAAGCTCCTGTGCACCTTCAAGTATAAGCTCGCCAAAAAATTCAATGATATCATCCATTAAAGATTTGCCACTCCTTCAGAGTTGTCAATTCTTCTTACCGTTGTGATAATAAGAGATAACAGACAGCAAATAACTGTGAGTACTATCGTTACAACAATACTGAGCCAGAAGTTCTGCATATCAGCATCTGCAGGAGAAGTCATTATCATACTCTGAAGAGCAAAGGGGTTATACTTATTTATATCAAAAGCACCCAGTAAGGTGGGGAGTAAAGCAGAGCCGAAGTAAATAATTACAACACCTATACCGGGTCTGCCGGTAGCTATGCCGAAAAGGAAATAAACCGAAATCATAAACACTAAATAGAAAGCTACGCAACCACCGCTAAAGGCTATGTTTTCATAGGGGATAATACCACCGAACATGAGCTGTGAGAAAAGAGCAGTCAGAATAGCTCCGATAAAACCAAGCACACCAATCAGTGCAGGATACATTACAAACTTAGGTACAACGTAGCCTGCCGGGGTAAGACCTGCACAGTTAGGCATAATTACAGAACGCTTCTTCTGTTCTCCGCCTGCCGTTGCCATAAGTAAAAGTGCCATAATAAGAAAACCTTCTGCGGTAAATGATGCAATACCGGTAAAAAATCCTACGTTTGCAAGACTTCCGCCGTAAAGGGATGAAAGTCCGTCAAGCATTCCTGTGATCGAGCCAATAGCTTCATCCGCTGAAACGCCTGCCTCTGCACTTACCGCCTTAAGCATATCTGCCATAACTTCTATAAGCTTATACATACCCGGGTACATCAGTGCAATTCCTACTATTGCAATAAGTATGCCCCAAAGTCTGAAGCCTCTCGTAAAGAGCTTAAGCTCCTTTTTTATACCTGCTAAAAACATTCTTTCATCCTCCTATCAGCCTATAGTTTCCAGATAAATTTCTTCGAGGGATTTTCTGCTGAGAGCAAAGGAATCAGGGACAATTCTCTTTTGCAGTAAAGCTTCAAGTATCTGCTTTGCCTTTGCTTCTTCATTTTCTGAGGGAAGAACAGGAATGGTAATTTCTCCTGTCTTTTCGTCATAGGCAAAGTTACCGTCTGTGATCTCTGCAACAGCATTTATTACCTGTGAAGAGTCGCCGAATACTGTAAGAACAAACTTCTTGCTCTTTTCTTCGAAGGACTTTCTGATCTCTTCGATATCGCCTTCAACCGCCATAACACCGTCACGTACAATACCGATACGGTTGGCTACTCTTTCAACGTCGGAAAGAATGTGGGTACATAATATAATAGTAGTGCCTGTTTTGGCAAGCTCGGTTATAATATTCATTACCTCTGCTCTGCCCTGGGGGTCAAGAGCTGAAGTAGGTTCGTCAAGGATAAGTAGATCGGGGTTATTGAAGATCGTTGCCGCTATGCCAAGACGCTGGTTCATACCTCTTGAATAGCCCTTTATTCTTCTTTTACCGCCCTCAAGCATTCCTGTAAGGGTAAGTACCTCGTTTATTCTCACCTTTACATCGCCTTTATACTTGCAGCAAGCGGCGATATATTCGAGATATTCGTAGCCGTTCATATAATCAAACATTGCAGGGCTTTCAGGAAGATAGCCTATCTTTATATCCTCCTTGCCAAAGCGTACTGCACCACTGTCCTTTGTGATTATGTTGGATACTATATTCATCGTCGTGGACTTACCACAGCCGTTTTTACCAAGAAAGCCGTAAACGTCGCCCTTGTTGACTGTCATATTAAGCCCCTTAAGAACCTTGAAACTGCCATAGCTTTTTTCTAAATTCTCAATCTTAAGCATAATTTGTTCCTTTCTTTTACTGTTTAGTTACACAAGGTAAATTTTATTTACCTCAATTTACTTTTGATTATAGCACAATATGGAAATGTTGTCAATATGTTTTTTAAAGTCTTTTTATTTTAATTTTTCGGCATTATCCTAAAGCTTTTCCATTCAGTTAATTATACTTTTTGACATACCTGTACTGAAGATCATTTTTTTACAGGCTTCGCAATAATCCGCTTGTATTGTGAATTTGCCAAAGGAGTATTTTGCGTCAATCATACCCTTTCCGATAAGTTTATCCAGCATATCGAGCTTTTCGTTTTCAGGCTCCCAGAATACCTTGCTTCTGCCATCGCCTGTTATAACGCCTTTTGTCATTTCCTTTGAGCAGTAGGGACATTTCATGTTTTTTCTCCTGCTAATCTACGGTTTTTTGCTATTTCCATAAGATCCTTTTCCATCTTCAGATCCTTGGGATAGGGATAGTTCTTTTCGATTTTCTGCATTTGCTTTACGTATTCCTCTGCCTTGACGTTATCCTTTTCAAGCAATAGAGCAATAACGTAATTTGTTCTGATAACCTGCGGGAAGTTCTTCATGGATTTTATAAACTTCTTTAAATCCTCATCGTAAAGCCTTGTGGCAGTTTCGGTATCATCTGCAATAAGCCTTAAATAGATTCTGTCACACAGCATAAGATTTTTATGTACTCCTGCAATTCCGTTTTCGATGGAAAGAAGATGCTCTATAGTGCTATCAGCCTTTTCAAATTCTCCCTTTAACATAAGGTAGTTGCAACCGAAAACACCCAGTGCCGCAATTATTACGTTTTTCATTTCTTCATCTGAAGGAATTTCAAACCATTCCTCCGGCATTTCATCCAGCCCCTTGCCATAAGCTAACATCTCATTCATCTTCATCTGGATGAATAAAGAACGTAAAGCAGGCTTGTTGCGGGACAGCTTTAACGCATTGTAGCCATCATTTGCGACAAGTCCTGAGTTTATCGGGATCCCGTTGGTCAGAGCAAAGGCAAAGCCAAGAAGGGACAGTATTATAAGAACGCAGGAGGCTATTGCATAATCCTTTACTATAACGGCAATAACCACTAAAGCTATACTGAAAATAAGATTCATCAGACTGCCGCCCAGATTGTAAAGGAAAACAGGGAACTTTCCGTCCTTCATTTCAGGTGGGCTCATAAGACATTGACCGCCCGTGCCGGCAAGAGAAAGACTCTTGAAACATATCTTTTCCTCTGTTTTTATCAGCATAAGTCCGAAAATTCTGAAGGAAACAAACTTATATCCGCTTAAAAGTCCGCCCACAAGGTGTCCTGCCTCATGTACTATAACGTGAGGGATGAAGGATATCAGCATCAGTACAAAGCTACCCAGCAAGAACTTAAAGCTCTGCATTGCGGTCGGGTCCTCTCCGAAGATTTTTTCTTCAAAAAATATAACCACGCCGCCCATTGCCGCACCTATAAGGGCGAATACTATAAAATATAAAGCTGAAACAAATTTTTCAGACGCCGTTTTTTTCTTCTTCTCTTTCATTTTAAGTAGCCTTTCGTTATACTGTTTATGTGTTATATATACAGTATATACTGTTACTGATGATTTGTCAAGAGGAAATTTTAAATTTTTTCAAGGCATCATTTTTTCAGTACTTTTTTACACCAGGTGCGTTTCTTACAATCAGGACACTTTAAGTAGCGAGTAGTTCCTCTGTGCATCGCCATCAGTGCCTGCCGGAAAGTCGGAACGATTTCGTGTCCGCAGTTTTTACACTTATATGCACCTACACTTACTTCAAGCTTTAGTGCATAAAAGCAAGGAATAAGAAACACAATACATATACCTATAATTGTAACAAGCTGCCATACCCCTTCGGGTATCAGAAATGCGGCAATCAGGATACCTGCAAACAGGGCGGTCATACTTATTATCATAATCACCCACATTGAAGTCCATACCGTCTTGTTTTTTCTCTCCAATTCCTTTGACATATCGAGCAAAAGCTGTTCATTTTTCTGATTGATGTTTTCCATACTGATCTTCTCCCCACTTAATAATTCATTTACGCTGATTTCAAGAATATCACATAGCTGTAACATAATAGCCGTATCGGGCATAGATTTACCCGTTTCCCATTTAGATATTGCTTTGTCAGTGATACCGAGTTTTTCTGCTAACTGCATTTGTGTTAATTTTACTTTTTTTCTGCTCTCTGCAATGAATCTACCGATTTTTATCTGATCCATAGCGTACCTCCTTTATCTTCAGTATAGATCATCAGTACAATAAAATACACCCACCATTGGTTGAATGGGGAGATATAAACCAATGGTAGAGTACAAATTGAAATTTGTCGGGGACAAATTTCAAAGTGATGTATCGTGCCTTGCACGAAGTGATGTTTTGCCTACAGCAAAGTGATGTACGGCTACGCCGAGTGATGTTTCGTGCTACGCACGAAGTTGTGGTATCAATTGCCAAAGGCAATTGATGGATTTGAAATGGTTGTCAAATTGTAGTTTATCGGGGAGATGTGACGGAGGGATTCTCTATACATCGAGCAATCTTTTTTGAGGCTGAAAAAACCAGCGGAGCGACAAATTTCAATTTAAAATACATCCAATACGTGAAACCGCCGTTTCACAAACCTATATATCTCACACTCTTATTTGAAGGCGGAGTTTGGATTGAACGCCACGCGTTCAAACAATAATTTATCATACATTTAACGTGTGAAACCGCCGTTTCACAAACCTATATATCTCACAATCTTATTTGAAGGCGGAGTTTGGATCAAACGCCTTGCGTTTGAAAGTCGGCGATGATTTCGATGTTGTTTTTGCCTTCGGCAAGCCTGCCGCAGAAATAAACGGTGTCGCCTTCCCTCTTCATATATAAAGAGATAGTGTCACCCTCCATACATTCTCTGGCAAAATTAATAGATAATTTTTTATAGTGTCTTTCCCTTAAATCCTCAGGGAGAATATCGCTGAGCAGTCTTAAATAAGTACCGTTATTAACGTGTCCGTTGGGGTCGATGTCGCTGTATACAAAGGTATATTCCTTTACAAACTCTTCTCCCTCGATCTTCAGCCTTTCAATCTTTGCCTCAGTTTCCTCCTCAAGAGACAGCTGACCGTAAATATATTCACTGGGTCGGTAAAGCTTATGGGTATGGGGATTTACAAGTACCCACATACTTTCACTATTACAAAAAGGAGTACCGTTTTCATCAGTAATGTCATAGCGTCTTATAAACTGTGTACCCTTTGTGCCTCCTTCCCAGGTGATAAACTTTACCTTGTCGTGATAGGTGGGTACTCTGTCAAAGCATATGCATACCTTTGTCAGTAAAAATACCTGACCATCCTCCCACATCTGTTCTCTTGTTATATTGCGGCTCGCAAGATGACCGCCTGCCACCTCAAAAGCCCACGCCATAAGGGTCGCAGGCTTTAAATCGTACTTTTTGTCACAGTCGGCAAAATCAACGGTGAAGCTTTCAGAATATTTATAATTTTCCATTTTTCGTCCTTTACATAAAAATACCGTACAGTAAAGCAGATAAAGACTATACTGTACGGCATACGTTTATTTACTTTGTTATCTTATCGATACCGCCCATATAGCTACGGAGAACCTCGGGGATACGGATACTGCCGTCTTCGCAAAGGTTATTTTCAAGGAATGCGATAAGCATTCTGGGAGGTGCAACAACCGTATTGTTGAGAGTATGTGCAAAGTAGTTGCCCTTTTCCTTATTCTTGACACGGATCTTAAGTCTTCTTGCCTGAGCGTCGCCAAGGTTAGAACAGCTACCAACCTCAAAATACTTCTTCTGTCTGGGAGACCAAGCTTCTACGTCGTAGGATTTTACCTTAAGATCTGCAAGGTCGCCTGAGCAGCATTCGATAGTTCTTACAGGGATATCCATAGATCTGAAGAGATCAACTGTGTTCTTCCAGAGCTTGTGGAACCATTCAGCACTGTCTTCAGGCTTGCAGACAACGATCATTTCCTGCTTTTCAAACTGGTGAATTCTGTAAACGCCTCTTTCTTCTATACCGTGTGCGCCCTTTTCCTTTCTGAAGCAGGGAGAGTAGCTGGTAAGAGTATAGGGGAGCTTTTCTTCTTCATTAATAGTATCAATGAACTTACCGATCATAGAGTGTTCACTTGTACCGATCAGATAAAGGTCTTCACCCTCGACCTTGTACATCATAGCGTCCATTTCCGCAAAGGACATAACGCCTGTTACAACGTTGCTACGGATCATAAAGGGAGGTATGCAGTAAGTGAAGCCACGTTCTATCATAAAATCACGGGCATAGGAGATAATTGCAGAGTGGAGTCTCGCAATATCGCCCATAAGATAGTAGAAGCCGTTACCTGCAACCTTTCTTGCACTGTCTAAATCAAGACCGCCGAGGCTTTCCATAATTTCGCTGTGATAAGGGATATCAAATTCGGGAACGAAGGGTTCGCCGAACTTTTCAATCTCAACGTTTTCGCTGTCATCCTTACCAATAGGAACAGAGGGATCGATAATGTTGGGGATAGTCATCATTATCTGCTTAACCTTTTCTGAAAGCTCTGTTTCCTTTGCTTCGCACTCTGCAAGTTCATCAGAGAAAGCCTTAACCTGAGCCTTGACCTTTTCAGCCTCTTCCTTCTGACCCTTAGCCATAAGACCGCCGATCTCCTTGGAGAGTCTGTTTCTGTCGCCACGGAGAGTATCAGCCTTTAACTGATAGGAACGAAGCTCCTTATCAAGAGCGATAACCTCGTCAACGAGGGGGAGCTTGTTATCCTGGAACTTCTTCTTGATGTTTTCCTTTACTACGTCAGGATTTTCTCTTAAAAATTTAATATCGATCATTTTCTTTGCCTTCCTTATATATAAATGTTATTTTTTAGCCAGTCTGTTTATGATATCTGAAAGATCCTCATTTGAGTAAAACTCAATTTCGAGGATATTCTTTTTCTTGCCCGGTACAATTCTTACCGCTGTTTCAAGTGCCGCAGAAAGACTTATCTCTGCTTCACTATAGAATACGTCCTTAGGCTTTTCCTGTTTTTCGGGCTTGTCAAGGTTCTTTACCATTCTTTCAAGCTCTCTTACAGAAACCTCTTTTGTTGCCGCCTTGAAAGCAAGGTCAACAACGTTCTTATCATCCTTAACGCTGAGCAGTACCTTTGCGTGACCCGCTGAAAGATCCTTATTTTCGACTAAGTCCTTAATAGCTTCGGGCAGCTCTAAAAGTCTTAAAGCGTTACTGATAGATGCTCTTGCCTTGCCTACTACCTTAGCTACGTCTTCATGAGTCATATCGTATTTTTCGATAAGCTCTTTATAGCCTAAGGCTTCTTCAATAGGATTTAAATTTTCTCTCTGCAGATTTTCAATAAGTGCTATCTGCTGGGTCTGTTTATCTGTAAGCTCCTTAACGAAAACGGGAACCTCTGTAAGTCCTGCCATTTTAGCAGCTCTCCAGCGTCTTTCACCTGCTACTATCTGATAGCTTCCGTCATTCATTGAACGAACAAGTAAAGGCTGGATGATACCGTTTTGTCTTATAGAATCCGCAAGAGTTTTAAGTGATTCAATATCAAAGCTTTTTCTTGGCTGATCCTTATTAGGCTCGATCTCTGTGATTTTAAGGGTAGAGATATTTTCATCATCATCAAAGCTGTTATCGTCGAAGATGCTGTTAAATCCCTTACCGAGAACTTTTTTTGCCATACCGTTCCTACCTTTCTATGTAAATTAAAGCTTTTTTATAATTTCTGCCGCAAGTCTGTTATAAGCGTCAGCACCCTTGGAATTCTTATCATAGTACATAATAGGCATACCGTGGCTGGGAGCTTCGGAAATGCGGACGTTTCTTGGAATAATAGTATTGAAAATAGAAGAGGGAGGAAAATTCCTCTTGATATCAAGCATAATTTCATTGGACTGGATAAGACGTCTGTCCATCATAGTAAAGGCTATACCCATAAGAGTAAGTGACTTGTTAGCCGCCTTTTTAACCTTTTTAACTGTGGATAAAAGCTGTGCCAGACCTTCAAGGCTGTAGTGTTCGCACTGCATAGGCACGATGAATTTATCAGCCGCCACAAGAGCATTTACTGCAAGCACACCTAAAGAAGGCAGACAGTCAATTATAATAACGTCGTAATCGTCCTTTACCTGAAGGAGAGCCTTTTTAAGCTGATGATTTCTCTGTTCAACCTGGAGCAGATGCATTTCTGCTTCAGCAAGCTCTGCAGTTGAGGGCATGATGCTTACATTTTTATAATCAGTTTTGATAATTGCTTCATGGGGTCTTACGTTAGCCATAACCACGTCATAAGTGGTAATTTCAAGGCTTTTCTTTGCAATGCCATAGCCTGAGGTTGCATTACCCTGAGGGTCAAGGTCGACAAGAAGGACTTTTTTGCCCTTTGCACCGAGTGCGGCACAGATATTTACAGCGGTTGTGGTCTTGCCTACTCCGCCCTTCTGATTTACTACAGCAACAATTACGCCCATAAATATGACCTGACCTTTCTCATTTTCTCTCAATTTTCTGAATTTCATAAAGTACAGATATAATTATATCACATTAACGATAAAAAATAAAGTGTTTTTGAAAAAAACAGTGAAATAAATAAAAAAATCAGCAGAAATGCAACAAGTTGTAAAAATCATATAAATAATCACAACATATTGTATCTGCTGAATTAAAATTATATTAAATTCATAACTTTAGACGCATTTTTTAATGTTCCACGTAGAACAATTTTATGAATGTACACACAAACGTTCCACGTAGAACAATTATAAGTTGTGTTTTGCACACCACCGTTTGCAAACAATTTGTTAATCGCATTTTTAAAAAGTGGTAATCAAAACAAGTCGCCCCCTACGGTGTATCTTGCGGAATCCTGATTATGTATTTAAGATATCCGTCCTCCACCGTCTTTTCAGATTCAAAGGGTACGCCTGATCTTTTCATCGTGTCAAGGGTCTTATTTATACTATTTATATAAAGCAGCTTTTCCTTAAAGGTCCATCTGATCTTCTTCCTTTTTTCAACAGGATGCAAAAGACTTTCTATATATTTATCCGTCTGATTAACGTTAAGACCTAATCTATGGATCTCCTCCACAGCACTTTCTATCTTCTCTTCAGGCAGTCTCAGTATTGCTCTTGCCTGACGCTCGTTTAAACCATAGCCTGCAATAAGATCTCTTATATTCTGCGGTAGCTTAAGTAGTCTTAGCTTATTCGCTACCGTGCTCTGACTTTTTCCGAGCCTCGATGCAAGCTCTTCCTGCGTAATGCCTTTATGTAAAAGTAATTTTCTCATTGCCTCCGCTTCTTCAAAAAAGCTCAGATCACATCTTTGTATATTTTCAATTACTGCAAGTACAGCCGATTCTTCTCCCGTATGCTCTGTAACTATTGCCGGTATATCTGTAAGCCCTGCAAGCTTCGACGCCCTCACTCTCCTCTCCCCTGCAATAAGCTCATACTTTCCGGTCATTATCTGCCTTACCGTTATCGGCTGAAGTACGCCGTTTTCTTTTATGCTCTGAGATAACCCTATCAGTTCAAATTCGTCAAAGTTCCTTCTTGGCTGATTGGGGTTCGGGTATATGTCCTTAAGATTTATCCTCTGTACTATAACCTGTGGTTTTTCCTTTGCTTTGAATATAGTCATATTAGCACTTCCTTTCAACACTATATTACCACAGACTATTCCTCACTTCAATAAAAAAAAATCCCCATTATGCACCGCATAACAGGGAAATTCGTCATTATCTGATTTTTTTACAGAGGTTTTTTCTTTATCATTGAAGGATTGCGAGGATATTTTGTCGGAGTATCGGATATTTTTTCTATCACAAAAAGTCGTCTGTTGTCGCCGTTTGCAATACTGTAATCAGTCTGCTTTGTAAGTTTGCCGCCAAGCACCTTAATTGCATTTTCAGAATCTGTAATTTCTTCATTCACAGATTTAAGTGCCACAAACATACCTCCCTTTTTTACGTAAGGCATACAGTATTCGGAAAGTACAGGCATAGCCGCCACCGCCCTTGCAGTTGCTATATCAAATTGACCTCTCTTTTCCTTTGCATAGTCCTCTGCCCTGCCGTGAACTATAGTAGCCTTTACTCCCACTATTTCACAGGCCTTTTCTAAAAACACACAGCGCTTATTAAGAGCCTCTAAAAGAGTACCCTTTAGATCATTTCTGTATATCATAAGAGGAATTGAGGGAAAGCCTGCACCCGTACCCACATCAATAAAGGATGCACCATCCTTTGCATCAATCATAGTAAAGGGCAACACACTATCCACAAAATGCTTTACTATAACGTCGGAAAATTCTGTGATAGCAGTCAGATTAACGTTCTGATTATACTCTACTAAAAATTCGTATAGCTTGTAATATTTATTCGCTTGTTCATCAGTTATTTCTATTCCCGACGCCTTAAAGTTGTCTATAATAAATTTTATCTTGTCCATTTATTCTCCCTGCTTTCCTGCAAGCCAGATTAGAAGCACAGATATATCCGCAGGGTTTACTCCTGATATTCTGCCTGCCTGACCTATATTAAGAGGCTTATGCTTATTGAGCTTTTCCTGGGCTTCAAGTCTCAGACCGGATACCGTCTTATAGTCCACGTCTGAGGGAAGCTTTTTATTTTCAAGCTTCTTCATCTGGGCAATCTTTTCAGTCTGAGTCTTTATATATCCCTCGTACTTGATATTGATTTCCAGCTTATCAATAATTTCGTGGGATAAATCGGGACAGCCGCTGTCATAGGGCATAAGATCACGATAAGTTATCTGCGGTCTTTTAAGCAATTCGATAAATTTCACACCTTGATTTATAGGAGACGTTCCCTTTTCAGTAAGCATTTTGTTAAGCTCATCAGAAGGGTGAACCGTCGCTTTTTTTATTCTCTCAGTTTCTGCGTCAAGAGTTTCTTTCAGCTTTAAGAATTTCTCATATCTTTCATCACTTACAAGTCCGTATTTATGACCTATCGGGAGCAGTCTTTCATTCGCATTATCCTGACGGAGCACCAGTCTGTATTCGCTGCGGCTGGTCATCATACGATAAGGCTCTACACAGCCTTTTGTTACAAGGTCATCTATAAGAGTACCGATATAAGACGTCTGTCTGTCGGGGATATACTGCTCCTTGTCCTGAATTTTCATTGCTGCATTAAGACCTGCAATAAGTCCCTGTGCCGCTGCCTCTTCATATCCGCTGGTACAGTTGAACTGCCCTGCACCGAATAAGCCTGATATCTTCTTGAATTCAAGTGTCGGATAAAGCTCTAACGGGTCACAACAGTCATACTCTATAGCGTACGCGGGACGCATGATCTCCACGTTTTCAAGACCCTTTATGGTTCTCATAAATTTAAGCTGTACGTCCTCAGGCAGTGAGCTTGACATACCCTGAATATAATATTCGTCCGTATCCAGTCCCATCGGCTCAACGAAAAGCTGATGACGGGGCTTGTCCGAAAATCGCACTATCTTATCCTCAATACTCGGACAGTAACGAGGACCAACACCCTCAATTCTTCCTGCATATAAAGGAGAACGGTCAAGGTTTGATAAAATAATCTTGTGGGTCTCTTCATTTGTATAGGATACGTAGCATTTTACTTTATTTTCAAGTACAAAGGTATTATCAAAGCAGAAAGGAGTGATAAACTCATCACCGCACTGCTCTTCCATAACTGAAAAGTCAATAGAACGTCTGTGAACGCGGGCAGGCGTACCTGTCTTGAAGCGTCTTATATTAAGACCAAGCTTTTTAAGACAATCAGTAAGCTGTAAAGCCGCGCATACGTTGTCAGGGCCGCTCTGATAGTTAAGCTCACCTATATGGATCTTACCGCCAAGATAAGTACCGGTAGTAATGATAACGCACTTTGCACCATAGAAAGCACCAAGCCTTGTAATAATACCCGTTATCTTTCCCTCTTCAACGCAGACCTCAGTAACCTCCGCCTGCTTGATATCAAGATTTTCGGTATTTTCAAGAGCTTTTTTCATATAGGTATGATACTTTACTCTGTCGCTCTGAACTCTCAGACTGTGTACTGCAGGACCCTTTCCCTTATTCAGCATACGTGACTGGATAAAGGTAGCGTCTGCCGCCCTGCCCATCTCACCGCCGAGAGAGTCGATTTCTCTTACAAGCTGTCCCTTTGCTGAACCGCCTATACAAGGGTTACAGGGCATATTTGCAATAGCGTCAAGACTTAAAGTGAATACCGCAGTCTTACAGCCAAGTCGTGCCGATGCCAATGCCGCCTCACAACCTGCATGACCTGCACCGACTACTATAACGTCATAATTTTCAAGATTATACATAGGCAATAACTCCTAATATTCAAAATCCATCACACTTTTTTAAAATCTCTGATTTTGAAAATAATGTGATACCACAACCATACCGCAGGTATGATTTCATCAAAGCCAGTGACTTTGATTTCATCGGAATTGCAAATTTCTATTTCATTCTGTTTTTCCTCGCCGTTTCACTTTCTATATATAAAACCAAGATATAAAAAGGCGAGAGATTGCCGGGGCGCAACGCCCCGTTCCACGTGGAACATTTGAATAATACAAACTTTCACCCCACCGTCATACAGTGGGGTAAAAATTATTGAATTTTATTCTTCATCCTCAGTCTCAGGCTCGTCAACAATTACCTCATTCTGTGCTTCTGCTTCAGATGCTGCAATATCCTCTTCACTTGCCTGCTCTACTTCTGTGATCTCTTCAGATTCATCATGCTCTGTTCTTGTAAAGGTTACTACTCTGTTATCGTCAGTAAGTCTCATTACACGAACACCCATAGCATATCTATTCATAACTCTGAGGTCATTTGCTCTGATTCTGATAATTACACCGTCAGTACTGATAAGAATTACGTCGTCATCCTGCTGTAATGAACGAATACCGCATACGTATCCCTTTTCATCACTTACCTTGTAGTTCTTAAGACCGTTACCGCCACGGTTCTGCATACGATACTGCTCTACCCCTGCTCTTCTGCCAAGACCCTTATCTGTAACAGTAAGGATAGTCATACCTTCGCCGTACACCTTAGCCACACCAACTACGTAGTCGTCGTCCTTCAGTCTTATAGCTCTTACACCCTGAGCAAGTCTGCCCATGCTTCTGATCTTTTCTTCTGCAAAGTGGATAGCCATACCATTTCTTGTAGCAACGATAACTGAGCTGTCACCCTCTGTCAGATGTGCCGCTGCAATTTCATCATCCTCAGCAAGTGTAATTGCACGAAGTCCATTCTTTCTTACGTTTCTGAAATCATAAAGAGGTGTTCTCTTAATCTTGCCGTGCTTTGTAACACAGATAAAGAATTTATTTTCAGCAAAGTCAGAAGTCTTCATCATTGCCGCAATTCTTTCACCCTCAGAAAGCTGTAAGAGATTTACTATATTCGTACCTCTGCTCTGCTTTGATCCCTCGGGAATTTCAAAGCACTTCAACTTGTACATATTTCCATAATTTGTAATAAATAAAATGTTATCGTGGGTTGAGCTGATAAAGACGTTCTGTACAAAGTCCTCATCTCTCTGCTTCATACCCGATACACCCTTACCGCCACGCTTCTGCAGATTATATACGTCTACAGGCTGACGTTTGATATATCCCATATGTGTATAAGTGATAACGCTTTCTTCTTCAGGGATAAGATCCTCAATATCCACTTCACCGCTTACAGGTTCAATGGAGGTCCTTCTCTCATCACCGTACTTGTTCTTTACTGTTTCAACTTCTTCAGCAATTATCTGCTTTACTCTTTCTTCACTGCTGAGAATTTCAAGCATATCGTTTATCTTATTCATAATTTCAGCAAGCTCAGAGATTACCTTGTCTCTTTCAAGACCGGTAAGCTGTCCAAGACGCATCTGAACGATAGCTTCAGCCTGCTCCTCTGAAAGACCTATTTCATGCTCGAACTTTACGTCCTTATACTGCTCGCCCATCGCACGCAGTAAAAGCTTTGACAGATCATCCTCCTTGAAGCGTTCCATTAAACGCTCCTTACCTTCCTGAACAGATTTACTTGAACGGAGTATTGAGATAACCTCGTCAATATTGTCAATAGCAAGTAAAAAGCCCTGTAAGATGTGTGCTCTGTTTCTTGCCTTGTTAAGTTCAAAACGTGTTCTTCTTGTTACTATTTCTTTCTGGAAAGAAATGTAATTATCAAGAATCTGAGGAAGTGTCAGGATCTTAGGCTCGCCGTTTACAAGAGCAAGCATAATTACACCGACAGTATCCTGCAGCTGAGAGAAGCTGTAAAGCTTATTCAGTACGACCTGTGCATTTACGTCTCTCTTTAATTCAAAGACGATTCTCATACCGTCCTTGTCACTTTCATCACGGAGTGTAGAGATACCCTCTATTCTCTTGTCACGCATAAGCTGACCTATGCTTTCAAGAAGACGTGACTTGTTTACCATGTAAGGAATTTCTGTAACGATAATTTTTGTGTGGTTACCCTCTTCTACAATTTCCGCACGGCTACGCAGAGTGATCTTGCCTCTACCCGTATAATACGCACTGCGGATACCGCTGTAGCCCATAATTATACCACCTGTGGGGAAGTCAGGACCCTTTATTATGTTAAGTAATTCATCAATACCGCAATCGGGATTGTTAAGTCTTGCAGTTATAGCGTCGCAGACCTCTCTCATATTGTGAGGAGGAATGTTCGTTGCCATACCTACCGCAATACCGGTAGCACCATTTACAAGTAAATTCGGAATCTTTACAGGTAAAACTGTAGGTTCCTTTAACTTATCGTCGTAGTTTGTACCCCAGTCTATTGTGTCCTTATTGATATCGCCTAAAAGCTCGCCTGCAATCTTTGCCATTCTTGCTTCTGTATAACGGTATGCAGCCGGTGGGTCACCGTCTACAGAACCGAAGTTTCCGTGGCCGTCAATAAGAGGATATCTTAAGGAGAAATCCTGGGCAAGTCTTACAAGTGCGTCATATACCGATGCGTCACCGTGAGGGTGATACTTACCTAAAACCTCACCAACAGTGTAGGCACACTTACGGTAGGGATTCTGATAGGTATTATTTGACTCGTTCATGGTATAAATTATTCTTCTGTGTACAGGCTTTAAACCGTCCCTTACGTCAGGTAACGCACGGGATACGATAACCGCCATTGAATACTGCATGAAGCTTTCCTTCATTTCCTTTTCAATGTCGACCTGTATCAGCTTTTCATTTGTGGTACTGAATTCTTTAACGTCTTTGTTATCCATTACTTTTCCCTTTCGGTTTATTTTATCAGAGTATAGCTTTATCTGTAAATATTTCTCTCATTGTATCCTGTTCTTCATCTGTAAGACATCTTTTAGGATAGATGTAGATTAAACTTCTGTTTACAAACAGTAAGAACATTTTTTCATTTTCCATAGCGTCAAGAAGATCCGAACCAAAAAAGAAGGTCGATACAACAGCTTCTTCCTGCACTTCTGTTTCTTCGGCTTCTGTACTTTCTTCTGTAGAAATTTCTTTCTCAGTATTTTCTTCTGCACTTTCGGTTTCAGCTTCTTTATTTTCTTTAGCTAAAACTCTTGTGGTTATCTGAATTCTGTCAGAAAATATCTCTGTTTCATAGGTTTCCTGAGTCATTGAGCTTAAAGTATTGAGCAGCTTTTTTCTTATCATTACGGGTCTGTACCACTGCATAAAGATAAGACCTATACCAAGACCTATAAGCAGATAGCCATAAAAATTCTGTGGATTTCTTATTATCATATCAATACCAAGTACCGCCGCAATAGCGTAAACTATAGTAAAGATGATAGTTCTTTTAAGCTGATATTTTTTCTGGAACAGCTTGAAACCCTCACCAATTTCAGAAAGCTCCATATCATAGCTTACTTTTAATAATCTCTCGTTCATTTTGTTTTCCTCATTATGCCATAAACAGAATAAGCGAGCCTGCACCAAAGCATATAAATGCACAGACAAGAGCAATTATTCCGTCAAACACTTTTTTCTTTCTGAAAAAGATGGGAGAATTGACTGCCGCCAAAGCACATAAGGCATAAAGGCACATAGGCAGGAAAATCTTCATTTCCATTGTACCTGTCAGCATGCTGAACGCCGCAAATATCCACATAAAGATGCAGATACCGATACAGAATTTTCTGACTGAATACAGTCCCTTTAAGGAATTTTCAAGCTCCTCCTCTTCTTTCATACGGATAAGAGCTTCTTCCTTTTCCTTAGCGTCAGTTTCGTACTGCCTTTTTACTCTTTCCACCTGTTCTTCCTTGCGGCGGCGTAAGAGCTCCTTTTCATCAATTACTTCTTCTTTTTCTTTTAAAATTTCATTATCCATAATAAAATTCCTTTAAATATCAAGATCCTTTACGTATCTTGCATTCTGTTCAATAAATTCTCTTCTCGGTTCTACCTTGTCACCCATAAGGATAGAGAATACCTCGTCTGCCCTTGCAGCGTCCTCCATATCAACTCTTATCATTGTTCTTACCTCAGGGTCCATTGTAGTTTCCCAGAGCTGTTCGGGGTCCATTTCACCAAGACCTTTATATCGCTGTACGTCAACCTTGGCATTAGTTTCTCCTGCAAGCTCTGAAATATATGCGTCTCTTTCTTCATCACTGAAAGCATATCTTACCTTTTTACCTCTTGAAACCTTAAACAGCGGGGGCTGTGCAATGTACACGTGACCTTGCTCAATAAGAGGCTTCATAAAGCGGAAGAAGAAGGTTAAAAGAAGTGTTCTGATATGTGAGCCGTCAACGTCGGCATCGGCCATAATTACGACTCTGCTGTAACGGAGTTTTGTAATATCAAAATCTTCACCTATACCTGTACCAAGAGCCTTTACTACAGGTGACAGCTTGTCATTGTTATAGACCTTATCTGCTCTTGCCTTTTCTACGTTGAGCATCTTACCCCAAAGAGGAAGAATAGCCTGGAAACGTCTGTCACGTCCCTGCTTTGCACTACCGCCCGCAGAGTCACCCTCGACGATGTATATCTCAGTCTTCGTGGGGTCTGTATCCGAACAGTCTGCAAGCTTACCGGGAAGTCCCGCACCGTCGGAAACTGACTTTCTCTTGGCTTCCATAGCTTTTTTAGCCGCATCTCTTGCCGCCTGAGCGTTGATACATTTCTTAGCGATTATTTCAATTGTTTCGGGATGCTCTTCAAAATAATAGGTAAGCTTTTCCGTAGTAACCTTGTATACAACAGGACCAACCTCAGGATTACCAAGCTTGCCCTTTGTCTGTCCCTCAAATTCACATTCAGGAACTTTAACGGAAATTACCGCATTGATAGCTTCTCTTATAGCTTCACCGCTTAAAGGAGTAAATTCCTTAGCTTCATCATTCTTCTTCTTTGACTTTTTATTAAGAGCCGCCTGCTGTTCCTTATAACTCTTTACAAAGTCATTTATTACCTTGTTAAGTGCCTTTTTAAAGGAAACCTCGTGAGTACCACCGTCAATGGTGTGGATATTATTTGCAAAGGATCTGAAGGTCTCACTATTGAAGTCTGTATTGAACTGGAAAGCAATTTCTACTGAAACCTCTTCAAGCATACCCTCGATATATACTACGTCAGGGTGAAGGGCTTCTGCCCCTCTCTTTTTCTGCAACCATTCAACGTAGCTTACTATACCGCCCTCATAGCACATATCCTTGTGCTTTATATCATTCTCATCACGAAGATCTGTAAGCGTTATCTTAAGACCGCCGTTTAAGAATGCCTGCTCACGCAGTCTGTCAAGTAAGATATCGTATTTATAATCAATAACACGGAAAATAGCAGGGTCAGGTCTGAAGCGTACCTGTGTACCCGTCTTATCAGTCTTACCGATGATCTTCATCTGCTCGTCATAATGACCGCCGTTATGGAAACGCTGGAAGTGGATATTCTCACCATCGTGTACCGTAAGCTCAAGCCACTCTGAAAGTGCGTTTACTACCGACGCACCAACACCGTGCAGACCGCCTGATACTTTATATCCGCCGCCGCCAAACTTACCGCCTGCATGGAGTATTGTATATACTACCGTTGCCGCAGATATCTTTTCTGTAGGATGAATACCCGTAGGTATACCACGTCCGTTATCCTTTACCTCAATAACGTTATCGGGCAGAATGCTTACGTTTATCTCTGTACAATGTCCTGCAAGCGCTTCGTCAATAGAGTTATCAACAATTTCATATACGAGGTGATGCAGACCGCTTTCACCTGTAGAACCGATATACATACCCGGTCTTTTTCTTACCGCTTCAAGACCCTCAAGAATTTGTATGTCATCTGCTCCGTATTCTGTATCTACATGGGTGTTGTTATCAATATCTTTAATTTCACCGTCAATTACAGGCTCTTCTTTTACTATAACTTCCTGTCCGTTTTCTAAAATTTCAGCCATTTTTTATATGTCCTTTCCTTATCGGGTAAAAATATTACTAAAATAAAATCTCCTTTTGCGGAGAAAAGAAACTTTTTCCACAATACTATATATAATTATAGCACAAATGAAATAAAAAGTCAACGAAAAACACCCCGAAATTGCTTATTTTATCAGCATTTCAGAGGTATTTTGAGGGGACATATTTCTCGGGAAAATTTTGTAAAAAAACAGATAGATAAATTGAAATTTGAACGCGTGGCGTTCAATTCAAATTCCGCCTTTAAAAAACATAGCGATTAGCAAAACATTACGAACGGCGGTGTTACAATGTTGTTGTTATTTTTTCAAATAACCCACAAGCCCTGATATGCAAGGTGGTTTATTGCCCTAAAGGGCGTCTGAGTAGCCGTTGGTCTAAAGACCTCGTCTGTTTCTTGCGAAACAGACGCCCCTACGGAAATGATTATAATTAAAATAAGGTGGTAAATTGCCCACAAACACCTATATAATCAATATATAAAAAAAATTTCCTAATAACGAAATTTGTAGGGGCGACTATTAGTCGCCCGCAATTCATCTTTAAAACTCCCGGACGACCCGCCGCCGAAGGCGGAAGTTGTGTAATCCCTGCCGTTCATATTGTTTTGCTTTCCCACAAAAATTGTAAAAGGCAGAAACTTGGATCAAACGCCACGCGTTTGAAAGATTTTCAAAATCTCTTGCAAAATTTCCTGTTATGTAGTAAAATAAAATCAAGTAGATTTTCTTGTAATTTTTAAAGTAAAGGAAATATAAAAATATGCAGCAGGATCTTTTGATTGAAATAGAAAATAAAATGCAGAGCTTTTCAAAAAGTCAGAAGCTGATAGGTTCATTTATTATAGAAAGCTACGAAAAAGCGGCGTTTATGACCGCCTTAAAGCTTGGCAATGCAGTAGGCGTCAGCGAATCCACAGTTGTAAGATTTGCGATTGAAATGGGCTTTGAGGGCTATCCTGAGCTTCAGAAGGCTTTACAGTCCCTTATGAAAAACCGCCTTACTGCAGTACAGAGAATAAACATCACAAACGACCGTATCGGCGAAGACGGAGTGCTTAAAAATATACTCAGTCAGGATATGGACAGAATTCGTCATACTCTTGAAGAAATCGACAAGGATATGTTTGATACTGCTATTGAAAAGATAAGTAACGCAAAAAATATCTATATTTTAGGTTCAATGAGCAGTAGTATTCTTGCAAGATTTTTAGACTACAACTTTCAACTTATGTTTGATAACGTACACTTTGTACAGGCAGTCGGTACAAGCGGTATTTATCAGCAGATATTCAAAATATCAGATAATGACGTGTTTATTTCAATCTCATTCCCCCGCTATTCTCAGAGTACTGCAAAGGCTACCGCCTATGCTAAAAGCAGAGGTGCAAATATCGTTGCCTTAACAGATAGCGTAACTTCTCCCTTAGCTGAATACGCCGATGAGCTTTTAATAGCAAGAAGTGATATGGCTTCCTTTGCCGATTCTCTTGTTGCTCCTTTAAGTCTTATAAACGCAATAATAGTTGCCCTCGGTGCTAAGAATAAAGAAAAGATTGAAAAGAACTTCCTTATGCTTGAGTCCCTTTGGGAAGAGCATGACGTATATAAAAAGGATGTCTGAAATGAATTATGACGTAATAATCATAGGCGGCGGTGCGGCAGGTATGGTTGCCGCAATAACCTCTGCCGAACAAGGACTTAAGACCCTTATCTTAGAGCGAAACGACATACTCGGCAAAAAGCTGCTTATTACAGGTAAAGGCAGATGTAACGTCACCAATAACAGCGACAATGACAATATAATGAAAAATATCCCCACTAACAGCAGATTTCTTTACAGTGCATTAGCGGGGTTTTCAGCATATGACGTTATGGATTTTTTTGAATCTTTAGGCGTTCCCTTAAAAACAGAAAGAGGTAACAGAGTTTTCCCTGTATCAGATAAAGCCTCTGATATTGTAAACGCTTTAAAAAACAGACTTAAAGAACTAAGTGTCACAGTAATAAACGAAAGAGCTGAAAAGATCCTTACCGAAAAAGCTGATGATAAGCCATTTGTTACAGGCGTAAAATGCGGTAAGAATATTTATAAAGCAGAAAAAATAATTCTCTGCACCGGCGGTAAAAGCTATCCCGGTACAGGCTCAACAGGTGACGGCTATAAAATGGTAAAAGAACTCGATCATACTATAACAGATTTAAAGCCCTCTTTAGTACCAATAAATACCGAAGAGGACACAAAACCTATGATGGGACTTTCTTTAAAAAACGTTACTCTTACGTTAAAGAATGAAAAAAATAAAACTCTTTACCATGAACTTGGAGAAATGCTTTTTACTCATTTCGGTGTCAGCGGACCTTTAGTTTTATCCGCATCGTCCTTTATCAAAAATGAAAGCTATAAATTATATATCGACTTAAAGCCTGCCCTTGATGAAAAGAAGCTTGACGCTCGAATTTTAAGAGATTTTGAAGAAGCTAAAAACAAACAGATTTCAAACGTAATAAGAAAATTATTACCTGAAAAGCTGATTTCAGAAATTCTTTTACGTAGCGGAATTACACCTGAAACAAAGGTAAACGTAATTACCAAAGAGCAAAGAAAAAAGCTTATAGAAAATCTCAAAGCCTTTACTCTTACAGTAAGATCACTTCGGCCGATTGAAGAGGCAATTATCACCGACGGCGGAATTTCCGTAAAAGAAATTGATCCGAAAACCATGCAGTCAAAATTAGTTGACGGTTTATATTTTGCAGGAGAAATTATAGACTGTGCCGCATACACCGGCGGCTATAATTTACAGATTGCTTTTTCGACTGCAAGATTGGCTGCACAAACGCGTGGCGTATGATCCATATTCCTGCCTTTTACTATTTTGTGGAGAGCGGAACAAGGTGAACGGCAGGGGTCACATAATGTTTTTTAATTAAATTTCATCAAATTCGTAAAAGAAAACGGGCGTCAGATGACGCCCTTTATTTTTCATATACTTCTTTTCTATGACCTACTGATAACGCAAGAATAATAAGCTCATTATCCTCTATTCTGCAAATAAGTCTGTAATCACCTATTCTATATCTCCATTGACCGCTGCGATTAGCAGTGAGAGCTTTACCATGTACACGAGGATCTTCACAATCTACAAGATTTTTATTTATCCACGCCTTTATCATTTTCATAGTATATTTGTCAAGCTTTTTAAATTCCTTGTCAAATCTGGCAGTGGTCATAACCTTATATTTCATATATCAAGCTCCTGCCATAATTCTTCAATAGCTCTTCTCTCTTTACCTGAAGTCAGATATTCATTATATGCCTCTTCATAAACTGAAATATCATATTCTTCTTCGATTTTTTCAAATAATGCCTTTTTAAACGCCTCACCGATTGACATTGAATGCAAACGGGCATAGCTGTCAGCAAGTTTTTTTTCCTGTTCAGTCAGTCTGATTGAAAATGCCATAATATCAACTCCTCTCTGTAGTACATTATACTACATATTTTTATTTTTGTCAATACAGTTACATATTATACAGCATTTTTTAGAATTTTATCTCTTACTCCCATCAATTTATATCACCCTACTACTGTTCATCCTTTTCTTTAAAGTGAACACGCTGACGTTGGTAATATATACGTACTTTTCCGTTACCACAAAGCTTTTCGGCATATCGTAAGACACGTAGTATATTTTTCCCTGTCTTTGAAGATTCTTTAAATACAGATTGACCTCCTTATTAACGGAGGTCTTTTCTATATCAAATATTCCTATTATCTTATCTGCAGGTAAAGAAATATCTCCACCTATATGAATATACATTTTATCACCCTTTACGTAAGTGTAAAATTACCTTTTTCAACTCTCCAGATCTTTCCCTGCTCCATATTTTTCACTTCATCAATATTACAGCAAGTAATAAATACCTGAGAATTTACAATATTGTTAAGTACAAATTGCTGTCTTGTACTGTCAAGCTCACTTAAAACGTCATCTAATATCATGATGGGAGTTTCATCTCTTTGTCTTATTATTTCAGCTTCTGCAAGCTTTAATACAAGAGCAATACTTCTCTGCTGACCCTGACTGCCGAATTCTTTAGCATCAAAGCCGTTTATAAAGAAATTCATATCATCTCTGTGAACTCCCGATACGGTATGCTTTAACTTTACTTCCTTTGTAAAATCCTCCGACAGTTTTTTAAGATAGAGGTTTAATAATCCTCCTATCTCTTCAGGCGTCATATCTTCTCTTTCAAATATGCTGGAATAATATTTGAGCGTCAGCTCTTCTCCACCGGATATCTCGCTATATAGCTTATTTGCAATTTCCTTTAAAGTAGCAAAATATTTAAGTCTGCCGTAGGTCACGTTAAGTCCCTCAGCACCTAAAATTTCATTCCAGCTCTCTATCTGAGGAATAATATAGCTTAAATCATTGTCATTATATATTCCTGCAAGTATATTATTTTTATTTTTTAACGCTTTGTTATATCGTGACAGCTTTTTTAAATGTACAGGAGTCTGCATCATTGCCACGCTGTCAAGATAATCTCTTCTCAGCTCTGGATTTCCCTTTATCAAATTAAGGTGTTCAGGTATAAATACGACGTATTTTAACACTCCGTATAATTCCATCGCACTTTTTATCGGGATACCGTTATATAAAATCTCCTTTTTACCATTTGTAATAGAAAATTCGATAATATTTTCCTTATCGGTAAGGTTTGTATTAAACCATATTTTAATAACAGTCTTTTCCTTCGTCTGATCCAAAGAAAAAGGAATATAAGAGCTTTGACGGCTTCCTTTAAAGGAAGGACCCATACAAAGTGAAATAGCCTCACATAAATTTGTCTTACCCTGGGCGTTATTACCGCAAAGTATATTCAAATTTTCGTGAAACAAAAATTCCTGTTCCCTGATATTCCTGAAATTTCTTACATATAATTTTTTTATTTTCATAATCTTTTAAAATACGCATTTATAAAGCTCGTCATCAAGCTCTATTATATCGCCCTCGACGATCTTTTTTCCTCTCATCGTGCATATTTCGTTATTTACAAGAACGTATCCGTTCTGTATTGCAAGCTTTGCTTCTCCGCCTGTTTCACAAGCTCCTGAGAATTTTAAAAACTGCTCTAACTTTATAAAAGGAGGTGCAACCTTAACTTCTATCATATCTACTCCCTCTTTCTCACGTACTCTATAGTTTCGCTTTCTCCCTCAGCTGAAGGAATTATAATATATAATTTTCCGTTTTCCAGCTTATAGAGAATTTTAAAATATTCATCCTTTATGGAAATAGCAATAACGTTTTCTTCACCCTCGGGGAAAATATATTTTCTGCTTGCCCCATCAATTGTGATATAGTCATCAATTATTTCCATCTCAACTCCATCAGAGGAGACCCATTTTCCGAAAATGGGATTTTTATTTGCATTTGCACTTGTTATAGCGATAACAACGCAAAGCCCTATTATCATAACTGCAACTGCTACTATTGCAATTATTCTTGGTGCTTTGCTTTTCTTGACACTGTAATTTGTACTGTGCTTTACAATAAAATCAGCAATATCAAATTCTTCATTTGCAGGATCATCTTTATCTGTCTGATTTTTTTCAGCAGCAGTAATTTTATTAAAAGCCTTTAACTGCTCTTCAGACATACCTGCTGAAATTTTTTCATTATCACTCATAAACTCTCTGTAAGATCTCCGGACTATCGGAATTTTCCGAATATATACCTATCTTTTCACCGTGTATAACAATATCATAGACTGTCTTATTTTCGCCTATTTGTAATATAAGTTTATTATTATCCTTTAAGATATATCCATAAAGCTTACTTTCCATGCTATCGGCAAAGGTAAGAGTGAGGGTATTTTCATCAAACTGATAAATTCTTGATTTATCCTCACTTTCCCACTTACCTATAAGAATATTTTTACCAAGCTTTGAAAAAATGACAAAGCCCAATACTATAACGGTAAAAACGATAAAAGCAATATAGATAAATAATCTTTTTTTCTTAAATATCTTCATCAGCGACGACGGACAGGACTTACGATAAATACGAAGCTTTCACCTTCCATCGGAAGAATTTTAAGTGAAGGCATACCGTTTGTAACAAAGCAGAATTTAACCTTGTCACATTCTGTATTACGAAGAGCGTCAATAAGATACTTACTGTTAAAGGATACGCCGAATTCTCTTCCGGTAAAATCTACCTTTATCTGCTGATCTACCTTACCTATAGCTGTTTCACAGAATACTCTTAAATTGTTTTCTGTAAAGGTAAGATCTACAGGAGAACGGAACTTATCACTAATAAGTAAAAGTGTTCTGTCTACACATTCTGTAAGTTCTCTTACGTTTATGATAGCTTCAATATCGTGCTTTGTGCTGATTATCTTTGAGTAGTCGAAGAATTCACCCTCTAAAAGACGGGAGAAGATAGTATACTTATCAATGCTGAAAATGCACTGGTTTCTGTCTACTGAAATTGTAGCTATCTTCTTTTCATCATCAGATAAAAGTCTTAAAATTTCTGAAAGTGTCTTTGCAGGTACTACAAAATCAAATTCTTCGTGTAAAAGACTTTCCGTTCTTACAGCAATTCTGATACCGTCAACGGATGCAACGCTTAACATATTATCCTTTATTTCAAACTTACTACCCATTAAAACAGGCTTTGTATCAATAACAGCAACTGCATAGAGAGTCTGACCTATCATACTCTTTAAAAGAGGCTCAGCAATTTCAAAGCTGTCGCCACGGGATAATTCAGGGATAAGAGGATATTCCTCGCTGCTGATACCCATAATTGAATACTGAACGTCACCTGACGTAAGATCTATTTTTAAATTTTCATTTTCTGTAAAGGTGATTTCGCCGTTAGGCATTTTTCTTATAATATCGCATATAAGTCTTGAATTTAAAACAAATTCTCCGTCGCTTTCTCCCTTTACCTCTATTACAGACTTGATACCGATTTCAAGATCGTAGCCTGTTATTGTAAGATAGTTACCTCTTAAGCTGAAATAAACGCCTTCAAGAGAATTAATAACTGACTTTGTTGCAGCTGCTTTTGCAGTAGTTGCTATAATTTCGGATATATCGTTTTTCTGTACTGAAAATTTAAGCATTTTTAATACCGTCCTTTTTATTTTTTTCTGGCACAGTTTTTAACATCTGATCTTTATCAGAATAAAATTTGCGAAGCAAATAAAATAATATAATATTATTATTTTTTGGTATTGATGGTGGGGGCGGTTTAAACTGTGGAAAACTCCGCCGATGCTTTATTGATGTGAAAAAATCAAGTTTTAAGAATGTTTAAAGTCTGATTAAAGAAAGATGAAAAAAGTTGAAAGGTTATTAACACTTTTAACATCTTTAAACATTTAACATTTTTAAACTGCTTTCAACAGTTGATAACTAAAACTCAGTTAAAAGTTTTTATACGTTATTGCTTAAGTTTTTTATCATATCATCTATCATTCCCTTAAAGGAGGGATCCTTCTTTATTACGGATTTAACCTTGTTTATGGAATAAACGATAGTTGAATGATCTCTGTTACCGAATTCTCTGCCTATAAGTGAATAGGAAAGACCGGTTATCTTTGATACAAGATATACAGCAACCTGTCTTGCGGTTGATATCTGTGAAGAACGCTTTTCACTTCCGATATCCTCGGGAGATACGCTGTATACTTTAGCTACTTCGTTTATTATCTTTTCTACCGTAACGGGAATAGGCTCGTGATTTGACTGGATGTCCTTTACAACGTTCTGTGCAATGTTTAGTGTAGGTGTTACACCTGTTACTACCGTAAGAGCGTTAATTTTTGTGATAGCACCTTCTAAAAGTCTTATATTTGTCTTAAGCTTGTCCGCTAAGAACTGTATAATGTTATCTGCAAGATTCATATTGTAAAGCTCTGCCTTACGCTTTATGATAGCTACTCTCGTTTCATATTCAGGCGGAGCTATATCAGCAAGCAGACCCCATTCAAAACGGCTTATCAGTCTTTCTTCTACACCGTTAAGATCCTTTGGCGGACGGTCTGATGTGAAGATGATCTGCTTTCCGTGATCTCTTAAATAGTTGAAGGTATGGAATAATTCCTGCTGAGTCTCTACCTTATTTGCAATAAACTGGATATCGTCTATTAAAAGCATATCACAGTCGTGATATTTTTTCTTGAAGGATTCAGTGTTATTGTTGCGGATAGAATTTACAAAGTCATCAGTAAAGGTATCGGCAGTTGTGTAGATAATATGCATATCAGGATTTTTCTTTTCCATCTCTGCCTTTACTGCTGATAAAAGGTGAGTTTTACCAAGTCCCGGCTCACTGTATATGTATAAGGGGTTATACATAGTGCTGGGCTCCTGCACTATTGATTTGCAGGCAGAATATGCAAGCTTGTTTGTATCACCTACGATAAAGGTATCAAAGGTATGCTGATAGTTACTTTGCATTTCGCTCTTTGTAAGACGGTTTTTTACAACGTCGTCATCCTCAAGCTCCTTTGTAAGCTCTTCCTTTGTGCTTGAATCAAGCCCGTAGCGTGCAAGCTGTTCAGGTGAAAGATTCTTTTCGCTGAATATCTGCACCTCTACCTCAAAACCAAGCAGGTCGGCAAATGCCTCCTCCATCTTTGTTTTGAAATTTGTATATGCCATTTCTCTCGCAAAATCATTTTCCACATAAAGCTGAACAATATTATTGTTGAGCTTTATAGGTCTTAAAGGCTCTATCCATAATTTCATGGCTGTTGAAGAAAGAGTAAGCCTTTTTTTCATTTCTTCAAAAATATCACTAAAAGAATTGTAAGAATTCATAATACACCCCGATTTCTGTAAAAAACGCAATTTTGTTGTCGTAATTACTAAAATAAGAATAAGATTTTTGTGATAAAAAACGACAAAAATCTGCGGATTTTAATAAAGAATAATTAAGATTATAATACCATATTTTATGCTTTGTGTCAAGGAAACAAGAGGTATTTAGAGGGTATAGAATAACCAAAAAAACGGCTCGTATTTTGTAGAAAATACAGATAGAAAATTGTTGTTTATCGCTCCGCTGGGTTATTGTAGCCCCAATCCCCCTGACCCCCTTTCCCCTGAGGAAATATATTTCGGCAAAAAGATTTTGCCGAAATTGTCGCAGTTCTGCGAACTGCTGGGGCTGGGAGCAGTCCGA
>SVNC01000020.1 GCA_015067025.1 Oscillospiraceae bacterium | reverse complement strand
GCCGCTTTTAGCGGCTGCCTGTGATAGTAATGCGTTGTCAAGCCTTCAATGCCCCTTTAGGGGTTGAGCCTGTAATATGCCCTTCTAGGGCAAGTGCAAACCACCACTTCAGTGGTGGTTTTGATTATTCAGTTCTGTCCGTAATAGGCGTTTTTGCCGTGCTTTCTTAAATAATGCTTATCAAGAAGCTCCTGCTGCATTGAGGGCTGATCCTTATTAAGCAATAAATCAAGCATTGCCATTTTTGCAACGTTCTCCAGTACCACCGCATTGTGTACCGCCTCAAAGGGATCTTTTCCCCAGGTGAAAGGTCCGTGGCTCATTACGTTTACCGCAGGCACGCTGTCAGGGTCGATATTTCGGCTGTTGAAGGTGTCTATTATGATAGTGCCTGTTTCCTTTTCGTATTCGCCGTTTATCGCTTCTTTAGTCATAGGTGCAGTACAAGGAATAGCACCATAGAAATAATCCCCGTGGGTCGTACCTAAAGCAGGGATATCTCTGCCGCTCTGGGCAAAGGCTGTGCTCCAGGTGGAATGGGTGTGCACGATACCACCGATATTTTTAAACGCCTTATATAATTCAAGGTGAGTAGGTGTATCGGAGGAGGGTTTTAAATCTCCCTCTACCTGCTTGCCGTCAAGGGTGACAACTACCATATCATCGGCAGTCATAGTATCGTATTCTACTCCTGAGGGCTTGATTACTACAAGTCCTCTTTCTCTGTCTATACCCGAAACGTTCCCCCAGGTAAATGTGATGAGGTTATATTTCGGTAAAAGCAGATTTGCCTCAAATACCTGTTTTTTGAGTTTTTTTAGCATAGTAAAATTCCCTTTCATCGTTTAAACATAATGTAATATCGTTCTTCCAGCTTTTTCATAAAATAGTTGCGGAGCTTATATACCTCATTTCCGTTAAGCTGGTCCTTGCAAAGGCAGAACGCCTTTTCAAAGGTTATGTATATAAGAAAACTGCGTTCGGTCTCGTATATGGCAAAGATGGTGTGCCATAAGGCGTTTATATCCGTTTCAGTCCTGCCGCCGTATATTTTTAAATTGGCAGTGTCATACTCAAAGGTACGCTTTGCATTTATAGAAACCTTGCCGTTTTTTATACCGTTTTTAACAGTAACTGCCGTACTTAAGGGAAAATAAAGTGCCACCCCTGCAAAAGTCACTGCCGCTATGATGCCAATGATTATCGGTATTACTCCGATTATTCCAAGAATAAGAGCAACAGTCGCAAGCACAGAGGCTGCTATCATTATCGGTACAGTTGCTTTTTTTCGCTTGAAATTTGTAAAACGGACTATCTCACGATAGTCATCTGCGGTAGTGATAACTTCCTTTTTAAACATATCAGACGTTCTCTTCCTTTAATATTTCATATATTTCACTTTGTTTCTGCACGAATAAAAGCTCGCCCTCTCCTGTTACTATCGTGACTGTTTCGCCCTTCATTATATCTGTATGGTATACGGATATGCAGTCAAAGGTGTAGGCTCTTTCAAGATATCTTACCCTTACTCTGCCGTAGCCCTCTCCGCTGATGTTTTCCATTGCCACAGCGTCTGTACCTTCCAGTAGATCGGGAGTCGGTCTTTTACCGCCCCAGAAATCCTTAAAGGCAGGTAAAAACAGATAAGAGCCGATAAAGTTTACTATCATACCGCTCATAAGCAATATAGGCACAAGGAAAAACCAGGGCAGATCCAGCGGAAGTAACAGTAACCCCACGTAACCCACAATTGCCATAAATACCATAAAGCCGTATATGGACTGAGGTATGAATTTTTCAAAGGGGATAGTCTTACCCTTTGGTAGCGTAAAGCCTAAATTGACTCTTACACGAAAACAGGTCAGCATCACAAGAAGTCCTATGATACCGATCGTGCCGAGTACGGCACATACGATAAAAAATACCTTCATTTATTCTTCGTCTTTTTCTATAACCTGAAAGCTTATTTTTACAATTCTGCGGTCGCTTACCTTAAGCACCGTTATATCAAAATCCTTTGTCTTTACAGATTCCTCTGTTTCGGGAATTTTGCCGAAGAGTTCAAGTATCCAGCCGCCTACGGTCTTTGCATTGCTGTCGATAGAGGGATTGGAGCCTGTTCTGTTATGCCAGTAACGACGGAAATCATTTAAGGAAACGTCGCCGTTTACATGGAATACGGTATCGGAAATAAAGGTAACGGGAGAAACTATCTCGTCATTTTCGTCCCAGATATCGCCTACAAGCTGTTCAAGTATATCCTCTAAGGTAACGATACCGAGTGTGCCGCCGTACTGGTCAAGTACAACTGCCATGTGTATCTTATCCTTCTGCATCTGCTTCATAATATCGGATATTTTCATAAGATGAGGTACAAAGAGAATGTCCTGAACTATATCTCGAAGTATGATATTTTCTCCGTCCTTACGGGTAAGATAACGCTTGAAGAAATCCTTCTGACTGATAAAACCGACGATCTTGTCAACAGAGCCTTCGTAAACGGGCAGGCGAGAATATTCCTCGCTGATGAAAAGATTCTTTACCGTTTCGTAATCCTCGTTTATATCTACTGCTGTGATATCTACACGATGAGTTATAATTTCGTCTACCATTGTTTCGTCAAACACGAGTGCACTCTTTACAAGGTCACGCTCCTGCTCTTCAAGTACGCCCTCGTCCTCGATCTCATCAATGATAGCAAGTAGTTCCTGTTCTGTGACGGTAACCTCTTTACCGCCCTTACCGAATATATGAGAAACTAATTTTTTTAGTCCTGTAAACAGGAGTGACAGAGGTGTAAAAATAAAGGTCAGAAAGGTAATTATTCCGCTTGTGCCTATCGTAAGACCTTCGGAATGATCTTTTGCAATACTTTTCGGCATAACCTCACCAAAAATAAGTACAACAACAGTAAGTACTACGGTTGCGAGTAAAGGACCGTTGTCCGCTCCTGCAAGAGTTGTAAAAAACACGGTAGCAAGAGATGACGCTGCGATATTTACTATATTATTACCGATAAGGATGGTGGTTATTACCTTATCGTACTTGTCAAGCAGTTTAAGTGCCATTTTAGCACCCTTTGAACCGTTTTCTGCCTTGCTTTTGAGTCTTATTCTGTTTGCGCTTGTAAGTGCTGTTTCGCTGGCAGAGAAAAATGCTGAACAGGCGATAAGTATAACGATAATTATTGCCATTATTTCAATTCCCATATTAAAGTTACCTCTTTGTCTTTTTGTTCTGATTGTTATTCACGCCAAAAGGCTACTATATATAATACCACAGAACAAAGGCAAGGTCAAGTGAGAAGGCTTGTATTAAGTATAAATTTACCGCAGATTTACCGTCACACTTTTTGTCAAAATATATTTTTACTATTTTTTGAAATTTAAAAATAGCTTTATACCTTGATTTTGTTATAATAATGTGCGATAATAAGCTAAGCACATTTTCCATTAATATACGAAAGGTACAATAAAAAATGGATAATACATATTTCGACAGAGCAAGACCTGAAATTAAAACCTACCCTGCCGATATTTTTGTAAATCAGCTGGGATATAAAGCAAATGAAGAAAAAAGAGCGGTTATGCCTTTTCCTTGTGACAGCTTTTCAGTCTGCGACAAAAACGGGAAGGAAGTTTATAAGGGTGAAGTAAAGCGTTTTGGCTATGACGAGCACTCAGACGACGACACCTATATTGCAGATTTTTCTGATTTTTGCTGCAAGGGCGAATACGTGATCAGATGCGGTGACAAAAAGTCCCTCAGCTTTACAATCGGTGATAATATTTATGATAAAGCCTTTGACGATACGATTAAGGCGTTTTATTACCTTCGCTGCGGATGTGAGCTAAAAAAGGAACACGCAGGAGAATATACCCATCCTCACTGCCATACCTCTATCGCTACAGCCTGGTCGGATAACAAATACAAGAAGGACGTCAGCGGCGGCTGGCACGATGCAGGAGATTACGGCAGATACGTTACAGCAGGTGCCGTAGCGGTTGCACATCTTCTTTATTCCTTTATTATGTTTCCGAAGTCCTATGAAGGACAGGATCTCAATATTCCGGAAAGCGGAAGCGGTATGCCTGACGTTCTCAGCGAGTGCAAATACGAGCTTTTATGGCTACTTAAAATGCAGAGGGAGGATGGCGGTGTATGGCATAAATGTACCACAAGACTCCACGCACCTTTTATAATGCCCGAGGACGATAGATCCGAGTTATTCCTTTTCGACGTTTCTTCAATGGCGGTTGCGGATTTTGTAGCGATATGTGCTTTAGCGTCAAGGGTGTACAGACCCTACGACAAAGATTTTGCCGATACTCTGTACGAGGCATCACTTAAAAGCTATGACTGGCTTATAAAGAACCCTTGGTTTATCGGATTTAAAAATCCCGAAGGATGTAATACCGGCTCATACGGTGAAGGGGGAGATACCGACAATCGTTTCTGGGCAAACTGTGAGCTTTACGCCCTTACAGGAGAAAAGAAATACCACGATATGCTGCTGAGATTGTCCGAAGGCTCTCCCTTATGCGAGCTTGGATACGGTAGTGTGGGCGGACTCGGCTCTCTTGCATATATGCTTTGCGACAAGGAAAAGAACAAGGAGCTTAAAGAGATAATAAAGAACTCCTTTTCTATGAAGGCGAAGCTGTTAAAAGAGCTTTCCGACTCCTGCGGTTACGGCGTTTCGATGTATGAAGGTCAGTATTGCTGGGGCAGCAATATGAACGTTATGAAAAACGCTATGGTTTATATAATTGCAGACGTTTTTAACGGCACTGACGAGTATAAAGCTTATGCGGCAAGACAACTCCATTATCTTTTCGGTCTGAACGCTTTAGGCTATAGCTACGTTTCGGGAAGCGGAGAATTTTCGGTAAACGAACTGCATCTAAGACCTGCTTTTGCCGACGGAATAGATAAATGTATGCCCGGCTTTGTAAGCGGAGGTCCTAACCGTTTTCCCGGTGACCCTGACGCAAAGGTGCTGATAGCTCCCGGCACAAAACCGATGAAGAGCTTTGTCGACGATATGGGTTGCTATTCTTTGAATGAGGTTACTATCTACTGGAATTCACCTACAGTATTCACTATAGCGTGGTTCAAAGATAAAACGTAATATCAAATCCGTAAAAGAAACACAGCTTTTACGGATTTTTCCAATTCTGCGCAAAGTCTGTTAAAATTATATCAGAAAATGCCCAAAAACCTTATAAAAATAATTGACAATAAAACAAAATAGGAGTATAATAAAATAAGTACGCAATTATGCTTTAGCTGATTGCGGTATGAAAGTAAATCACCGATTGGGAAAATCGGAAATAAACGGGAAACCGTCAATAAAAAATGGAGGCTTTAAGCAATGAGAGTTTACAACTTTAGTGCAGGCCCTGCTGTACTTCCTGAAGAGGTACTTAAAGAGGCCGCAGACGAAATGCTCGATTATAAGGGCACAGGCATGTCCGTAATGGAAATGTCACACCGTTCAAAGGCATACGACGAAATCATCAAGGACGCTGAAAAGGATCTTCGTGATCTTATGAACATCCCCGACAACTACAAGGTACTTTTCCTTCAGGGTGGTGCTTCTCAGCAGTTCGCAGCAGTTCCTATGAACCTTATGAAGAATAAGAAGGCTGCTTACATAATCACAGGTCAGTGGGCAAAGAAGGCTTATCAGGAAGCTAAGATGTACGGCGAAGCTGTTGCAGTTGCTTCTTCTGCAGACACAACCTTCTCTTATATCCCTGATTGTTCAGATCTTGACATTCCCGAAGATGCAGACTATGTTTACATCTGCGAAAACAATACAATTTACGGCACAAAGTTCTGGGAGCTCCCCAACACAAAGGGCAAGGACTTAGTAGCTGACGTTTCTTCCTGCTTCTTATCTGAACCCGTAGACGTATCCAAGTACGCAGTTATCTACGGCGGTGTTCAGAAGAACGTAGGCCCTGCAGGCGTTGTTATCGCTATCGTTCGTGAAGACCTCATCACAGATGACGTTCTCCCCGGCACTCCCACAATGTTAAAGTGGAAGACACAGGCTGACAACGACTCCCTCTACAACACACCTCCCTGCTACGGTATCTATATCTGTGGTAAGGTATTCAAATGGCTCAAGAAGATGGGCGGTCTTGAGGCTATGAAGGCTCACAACGAAAAGAAGGCTAAGATCCTTTACGACTTCCTCGACGAGTCCAAGCTCTTCAAGGGCACAGTTGAAAAGAAGGACAGATCCTTAATGAACGTTCCCTTTGTAACAGGTAACGAAGAACTCGACGCTAAGTTCGTTAAGGAAGCTAAGGCTGCCGGCTTTGAAAACCTCAAGGGCCACAGATCTGTTGGCGGTATGAGAGCTTCTATCTACAATGCTATGCCTATCGAAGGCGTTGAAAAGCTTGTTGAATTCATGAAGAAGTTCGAAGCTGAAAACGCATAATTTATTCTTAGATAATCAGGAGGATAAATCCAATGTACAATATTTTAACACTCAATAAGATTGCTGCTATCGGTACAAGCAGATTTGATACAGCAAAGTACAATATCACAGATGACTGCGCTACACCTGACGCTATCATGGTAAGAAGTGCAAAAATGCACGATATGGAGTTCGCTCCCAACCTTCTTGCTATCGCAAGAGCAGGCGCAGGCGTAAACAACATTCCCGTTGACGATTGCACAGAAAAGGGTATCGTTGTATTCAACACTCCCGGTGCTAACGCTAACGCGGTTAAGGAGCTTGCTATCTGTGGTCTTCTTCTTGCATCAAGAAAGATTCCCGAAGCTATCAACTGGGCTCAGACCTTAAAGGGCAACGGCGAAGAAGTTGGCAAGATGGTTGAAAAGGGCAAGAGCAATTTCGCAGGTTGCGAAATCATGGGCAAGACACTCGGTCTTATCGGTCTTGGTGCTATCGGCGGTAAGCTTGCAAACATTGCAATCTCCCTCGGTATGAACGTTATCGGTTACGACCCCTTCTTATCCGTTACTGCAGCTCTTAACTTAAAGCCTCAGGTAAAGGTTACAAACAATATAAGCGATATCTATGCAGTATCTGATTACATCTCCTTGCACCTTCCTTACAACAAGGATACAAAGGATACAATCAACAAGGATACTCTTGCACTGTGCAAGGATGGAGTAAGACTCTTAAACTTCGCAAGAGGCGAACTCGTAAACGCTGCTGACATCGTTGAAGCTGTAAACAGCGGTAAGGTAGCAAGATACGTTGTTGACTTCCCCGGTGATGAAGTTCTCGGCGTTGACAATATCGTTGCAATTCCTCACCTCGGTGCATCTTCTGAAGAAAGTGAAGACAACTGTGCAGTTATGGCAGCTGACGAGCTTATGGAATACATCGAAAACGGCAACATCGTAAACTCTGTAAACCTCCCCAACCTTTCTATGGCTAAGACAGGCGACGCTAAGATCTGCGTTATCCACAGAAATGTTGAAGGTCTTCTTACAAAGGTTACAGCTTGTGCTGCTGACGGCGGTATCAATATCGAAAATATGGAAAGCAAGTCCAGAAAGGACTACGCTTACACAGTTCTCGACGTTATCGGTGACGCTGACAAGGTTGTTGACGCTATCAAGGCTGTTGAAAACGTAATCGCAGTAAGAGTTATCAAGTAAGATATTCTGAAACCTGTCCCCCACGGATTTCGTGGGGGATTTTTTTTACCATTTTCCGATAAACAACAATTTATTATTCATTTGTCATGTAACCCCGCCACCAATTTTTATCTTTCTGTCACATAAAAATGTTGAAAATTCTGTGCTATTGTGATATACTATAATATATGTTATGGGAACTTGTTCCCATAAAGCAACCGACAGGTTGCGAGTGCGAAGCACAAACATATATAACAAGGTTCACTCAGCCGTCGAAATCTATGATTTCGGGAACGGCGTGTGGTTCTTATAATATGAGTATTTATATTCTCTAAAAAAAGGAGAAGTCAACAGAAAGGTGATAATATAAATGAGAAAAAACAAGATTTTATCTGCCGTTATGGCAATGGCTGTAGTATTTACTTTAGCCGGCTGTCAGGAAACAACTGCAAGCACACCTGACACATCAAAGGATAATTCATCCGCTATAGTTGAAAGTAACACAAGCAATACAGAAAGTACAGAAAGCAAGGATCAGAGCAATACAGAAACCAGTGATGCCGAGTCAAGCTCTGCACCCGAAACAACCACAGAAAACAAGGGCGGAAACGACAAGCCTGTAGGCGTCGACGGTGTTGTAACCAACGGTCAGGTTGCAGTTACCATCGACGGTCACAGATGGGGTATTTCTCTCTATGGTGGCGGCACCGGTGAAAACTACGCAAAGTACCTTAACGAATTCAAGGAAAAGGTAGGCTCAAACGTAAACGTGTTCAATATGGTAGTTCCTACCGCATCAGCATTCTATCTGCCCGCAGGCTATGAAGAATACAATGCAAGCCACAGAGATACAATAAACAACATCGCAAATAATCTTGTAAACGTGATCAATATAGACGGCTATGCCGCTCTTGAAGCAAAAACAGACGAATATATCTACACGAGAACAGACCACCACTGGATGCCCCTCGGTGCGTACTATGCGGCTAAGGCTTTCTGTGATGTGGCTATGGTACCTGTAAAGGAATTATCCACCTACACTCCCGAAAGTGTTGAGGGCTTCGTAGGTACAATGTACGCCTTTACTGAGTACGATGAACAGATAAAGAACGACCCCGAAACCTTCACGTATTATATTCCTTCTACAGAATATACCGCAACCTACTATAAGACGGACTTCACAATTGACGAAGACGTAAAATTCTACACCAGCATATTTGTTGAACAGCCCGCCAGCGGTGCATACTCAACCTTTATGGGCGGCGACCGGAAGATAGTAAAGATCGAAACAGAAAACAAGAACGGAAGAAAGCTCTGCGTATTCAAGGACAGCTACGGCAATGCTGAAATTCCCTTCTTTGTAGACTCATTCCAGGAAATCTACGTTTGTGACGTAAGATACTTTGACGTGTACGCTCCCGACTTTGTAAAGGAAAACGGTATTACGGACGTACTCTTTACAATGTGCACCTTCTCTGCAGTAGGCGAAAACGCCGAAGGTATAAAGAACAACCTTCTGACACAGTAACGCCTTTTATCCCGAAAGGAAATTCTTATGAAAAAAAGAACAGCTATGGCTTTATGCCTTGCGTTAGCAATGATTATAAGCTCAGTCGGTACAGGCTGTCAGGGTACGGATGGTGACGGCGGCATTGCCACTATGCCTTCTATCAACCTTGATGATGTGTTCTCAGACGCTCCCGAAAGCTCTGACGAAATATCTGAAGATGAGAGCTCAGAGGATGAAAGCAGAGAAGAGGAGAGCAGTGAGGAAGAAACCTCCGCCCCCGAAACCACCACGACTGAAGCTACTACTGAAAGTACCACTGAAACCGCAACAGAAACCACTACAGAAACTACAACTGAAAGTACGCCCGAAAGTACGGAGGAAACGCCTCCCCCTGTAGAATATGATATCAACAGCTATCGTCAGATAGGGCAGAATGGTATTCTTGTAGCAGGCATAAACGATCACTACTGGGGAATTATGTTCTATGGCGGTACTTACGGCTACTGCGACCAGTACGTTTATGACGTAAAGGAATTTCAGGCGGCGTTACCTCAGGTAAGCGTTTATTCGATGGTGATCCCCACATCCGTTGATTTCTACAATCCGCCTGAATATGCAGGCTATACGGCGGTACAGGAGGATAAGATAAAATATATCGAAGCTGAGCTTTCAAAGGCGGGCATCACCAATATCAGCGTTTACGACGTACTGGAAAGCCACAAGGATGAGCAGATATATTCCCGTACAGACCACCACTGGATGCCCCTGGGTGCATATTATGCGGCAAAGCAGTTTTGCGACAGTCAGAAGCTTACGATCTCTCCTTTGTCAAAGTACCGTAAGGCAACCTATGGCGGTTACGTAGGCTCGATGTATTATTATTCTCAGGATTACAATTTGTACAATGACCCTGAGGATTATGACGTATACTATTCACCAAACGAAGATAAGCTCACCACCACCTATTACAACAGATACTATAGCGGTGCATATGAAGGTAACCTCTTTATGTGCAATGACGCCAGCTATTATTATCTATCCTTCCTTGGCAGTGACGACCTTATCGCTCACGTGAAGACAAACGTCAAAAACGGTAGAAACCTTGTCGTTATAAAGGAAAGTTACGGCAACGCCCTTATTCCTTTCCTGACAGAGGCTTTTGAAAATATCTACGTTATTGACCTTCGCTACTGTAACGTCAATGCGATAAAATTCTGTAAGGACGTAGACGCTACCGACCTGCTTTTTGCAAATTGTGCTTATACGGTTGCAGGCGGAAACTGCGAATACTTCTCTTACATAAGAAATATATAGTAAAGGGAATGTAATGAAAGAACTTCAGTACCCATTTGACAGCGGATATCTGCTGAAAAAGAAAAGATCAATAAAAAAACAGCTTTTAGCTGATGATATGCCGAGAGTAGAAAAGAAGATCGCTGTTTTAGGTGGTTCTACTGCCAATGATATCGTTGATATCACAGAGCTTTTCCTTCTCGATTATGGCATAAAACCACAGTTTTATCTGTCAGAATACAATCGTTACTGGCAGGATGCAGTGTTCGATAATCCGGAGCTTCAGGAGTTTGCTCCCGATATCGTATTTATCCACACCACAAACAAGAATATCTTAGCTTATCCCGATATCAACAGCACAAAGGAAGAAGTGGACAAGCTCTTTTCCGAACAGCTTGCACATTTTGAAACTATGTGGAAGGCTATAGCGGATAAATATCACTGTCCTATTATTCAGAATAACTTTGAACAGCCCTATTTCAGATTGATGGGCAACCGCGACTGCTTTGACTATAGGGGCAGAGTAAATTATATAAACAGACTCAATATGGCGTTTGCTGATTACGCAGAAAGCCACGAGGGATTTTATATAAACGATATAAATTATCTCAGCGCCTGCTATGGTATCGACAACTGGAGCGATCCTGCCGCATGGCATATGTACAAGTACGCTATGTGTATCCCTGCTATTCCGGATTTTGCTTTTAATCTTGCAGGAATTATAAAGTCGATTTTCGGCAAAAACAGAAAATCTCTTGTACTCGACCTTGACAATACCCTTTGGGGCGGCGTTGTTGGCGATGACGGTGTTGATGGTATCGAAATCGGTCAGGAAACACATATGGGACAGGTGTACAGCGAGTTTCAGAAGTATCTTGCCCTTGTCAAGAATACAGGTGTAATGTTGACTGTATGCAGTAAGAACGATGAAGAAAACGCCATTGCAGGTCTTAAGCACCCTGAGGGTAGCTTAAAGCCTGAGGATTTCATTGTAATAAAGGCTAACTGGGAAAACAAGGACAGAAACATCGTTGCTATTGCGAACGAGCTTAATATAGGACTTGATGCACTCGTATTCCTTGATGACAACCCTGCTGAGCGTGCTATAGTTTCTTCTCAGCTACCTATGGTGGCAGTACCTGAAATGACTGCACCCGAGGAATATATAAAGACTGTTGACCGTTCTCACTTCTTTGAAATAACCTCATTCTCAGGCGATGACCTTAAGAGAAATGAAATGTATAAGAAGAACGCCGAGCGTGCCGCTTTACAGTCTCAGTTTGCAGATTACGGCGAATATCTTACAAGCCTTGATATGGTAGGCGTAATTGATGATTTTCTGCCCATCTATCTGCCGAGAATTACACAGCTTACAAATAAGAGCAACCAGTTCAATCTCACCACAAGACGCTTTACCACCTCTGAAATGGAAGAGGTTTTTGCTGATGACAGCTATATAAGACTTTACGGTAAACTGACAGATAAATTCGGCGATAACGGTATCGTTTCTGTAGTAATCGGCAAGATAAACGGAGATACCCTTGATGTCATTCTCTGGCTTATGAGCTGTAGAGTATTAAAACGTGATATGGAATATGCAATGCTTGATAACCTTGTGGAAAGAGCACAGGAAAAGGGCATAAAAGAAATAAAAGGCTATTACTATCCTACTGCTAAAAACAAGATGGTAAAGGAACTGTATGCTGATTTCGGATTTGATAAAATAAGCGAAGATGAAGAAGGCAACACAGTATGGTCTCTTAAAACTGAGGGTTATAATAAAAAGAATAATTATATAAAGGTCGAAAGGAATAAGGAAAATGACTGAGCAGGAAATTTACGAAAGACTTAACGAAGTATTCAGAGATGTGTTCGATGATGACGAAATCGAGGTCTTTGCTGAAACAACGGCAGATGATATCGAGGACTGGGACAGCCTTGCACACATCAATCTCATTGCCGCAGTTGAGGATGAATTCGGTGTACGCTTCAGAATGGGTGAGGTCTCATCTATGAAGAACGTAGGCGAAATGGCGGAAATTATCAAAGACAGAGCATAACAACAAAACCAGCCCGGTAATTTTCAGGCTGGTTTTTATTTTACGATATAAAATTATAGACGTTTACTTCGGGGATTTCCTACGCTTTTCTCTTATGCATTTTTATTCGGTAGTTTCTTCCTGTTCCATTGCTCTTTTTGCTCTCCACACTTTTTCGTGATTTACTACGTAGGTGATCTTTGCCTTGTAATCATCAGACAGCTTTTTGCTATCTCTTACCTTCTGTGCCGCTTTAAGCTTTATACCTATAGGGATGTCCGAATTTATAAAATATTCAAGAGATCTGCTTTCATCATACAGACTGTATGTAGCCATACCCCACGCCAAAGCCATATCCTTATAATATTGTCCATAGGTCAGCCTGTCATACAGCTTGAACGCCATATTGATTGCAACGCTGTCATGTAGCTTCATAAATAACAATACGATGCCTGCACGGCTGACAAATTCCTTATCGCTGAAGGCAAGCTCCTTGCAAAGTGCAATAAAGTAGCTTCTTTGACTTTCCTTATATACGAATGCAGAGCAAAAGCTGTCTACTATCGCCCAGTTATCTACAAGGTCAAGAAATTTAAATATCAGGGGTTTCTTTTCTTTTATAGTCCCCTCGGCTTTAGCTACAACAAGACCTTTTAACATAAGCTCCTCATAGGTGCTGTAGGGCAGATCGAGTATCTGTTCACAGTTATTCTTGTATTTATCCGACATTTTCTGTAATACCGCCATAGGAACGCCGATAATGTCGTTTTTTGTATTGCCGACCACTTTTTTGGTATATGTGGCGTTTTTATCTGTTTTGTTATTGTTAAGCTCTTCTAATATCTTTTTTTGCAGCTCCATATTGATGCTCCTTAAACAGTATCCAAAAATTCAAATTTTACTGCTTATTTTAAAAATTACTTTACTATATAATTATACATCAAAAGTAAAATACAATCAAGTGTAGATTGAAGGAAATATCTATGACAAATAAAAAAGATGTTTCGTTTTATTCTCGCAAAACAGGATAATATCAGCGTAAAACCAGTATGATATTACCGTCTGTTTCCACATATTATGTGCAATATGACGGTTTTTCCTTTTGCAAAGCATTTTTTCTTGACTAATCCGTTAAAATGTGGTATTATTAGATAATAAGAAATTTATTTTCTACCCAGAAAAAAGAAAAGGCGGTGAGAATATGATAGACGGAAAAAAGATTATCGGCGTATGCATTACAAAGATTCAGGAAGTACGCAATATAAATCTTATTGACAATCTGCACGACTGTGCAGAAAAAAACAACTCAAAGCTTATCATATTCAATAGCTATTCCGACTTCTACACCGGCAGAAAATATGATGATGGTGCAAAGGCGATCTATGACGTTATAAATTACGACGTTATGGACGCTATCGTTATCTACCCTATGTGCTTTTGTAAAAAGGAAATAGTGCAGGAGATCATAGACAAGGCTAAGGCGCATTCTGTGCCTGTTATTCTTATTGACGAAGAGCAGGAGGGTTGTTATTCAATAATAGCCGACCACCGCAACGCATACAAAGAGCTTATCAACCACGTTATAAAAGCTCATAATGTAAAGGACACTCTTTTTATCGGCGGTCACGCTGAAAACGATAAAGTGTCCGATGAAAGAGTCGAGTGCTACAAACAGGTAATGTCTGAAAATAATATTACGATAACCGATGATAACATAGCATACGGTGGATACTGGCAGGATCCTGTATACGATATTATAGACGATATTGTGGAAAACGGCAAAAAACTACCCGATGCTTTCTTCTGTGCTAACGACTCTATGGCGTTAGCCGCCTGCGACAGACTGAAAAAACACGGATTATCCGTACCCTCAGATACCATCGTAACAGGTTTTGACGGCATTCCTGCGGCAGATTTTTACAGACCCAGACTTTCAACCTGTTATATAAGCAATATTAAGCTTGCTGAAAGCATATTTGATACTATAAACGAGGCTTTAAACGGTAAGGCACCTTTTTCAAAAAAGGCCGACGTGTTTGAAGCACGTATCTCAGAATCCTGCGGATGTGAAACTGTAAATGCCGAAAACTCAAGAGAAGAAGCTATAGAGCTTTTCCGTACCTTAGAGGATATGGAAACTCTTGATGACCTTATGCATACAAAGACAGACAGAGCTCTTGAGGCACATGATATGAATTCGCTTTACGAAACAGTATCAACTGCCCTTGATAAAAGCACTTACGTCTGTGTAGCTCCTGATTTTCTTGCAATGGCAATGGGCAGCAAGGAAACGTCAAGCTTCCACGAGGGTGAAACAATGGCTGTTATACCATCGTCTCTTACAGGCGAAGTTTCGTCATCGCTGACATTCTCAATAAGCGAAATGGTACCTGAGCTTCATAAGTGGATCAAAGACAGCTCAATGTACGTGCTAAATACCATCTTTGTTGACGAAAACGCCTGCGGATACTTTGCGGTAAAGGTGCATCCAGGGAATTCAATGAGATACATCCGAAAAGCAAAGAGAGTATTCAAAGCGGTAAATATCGCATTCAATATTTCAACAAACTACTTTAAACAGCTTAATATGATAAACAAGATGGAGCAGGTTTCCTTAAAAAATCCTACTACAGGTCTTCCTAATCTTAAGGGGGCAACAAAATGGTTCAATACCTTTGCAGAAAACCCTGAAAATCACAAGAAGCCCTTCTCCATTTCAGTTTACAATCTTCCTAAATACACGTATATTTACGAAAATTACGGCGTAGACGATATCGAAGCTGCTCTTCGTTTTGTAGCAGAAGCGTTAAAGCTTGCAAATCCTTCAAAATCCTTTATAGCACACATTGCTGACGACGAATTTATGGTACTTAATTATTATGACGATTACTCCCTTGTAGGTGATACCATAAACAGTGCTACAGGTATATTCTACCAGACAATAGAAAGCTACAACAGCAGCTGTGGTAAAGAATACTACGTTGAAGTAAGTGCAGGATGTACCGTTATTGATACAGGTTGGGACAGCACCTTTGAAAACTATCTCAAGGCGGCAAATAACGAAATGTATATGAATCGTCTGAAATATGGTTTAGGTGCGGCGGTCAAAGAGAAGAGGATAGAAACAGAAAACTATAAGGCCTTTGAGCTACTTATAGAGAAAAATCTGTTCAGTTATCATTTCCAGCCTATCGTCAGTGCAAAGACGGGCGAAATTTACGCTTACGAAGCACTTATGAGAACAGATGCAAGCATCGGTATGAACCCGCTTGAAGTGCTTGAAACAGCAAAAAGCTACCGAAAGCTTTATGAAATTGAAAAGGCAACTGTATTCAACGTCATGGAAAGAGTTGCAAACGATCAGGAAAGCTTTGGCGATTGCAAGGTGTTTATCAATACCATACCCGGAAATTTCTTAAGAGAAAACGACAGAGTAGAAATTCAGAACAGATACGGCAATCAGATGGGAAGATATTTCTTTGAGCTGACAGAAAGCAATTCTGTATCTGATGAAGATCTTAACACAATAAAAGAATTTACAGGCAGCGGTCAGATTGCCATTGACGACTTTGGTGCAGGACATTCAAATATCGTAAACCTAATGCGATATACCCCTCAGATCATAAAGATCGACCGATTCCTTATAACCGATATCCATAAGGATCAGAACAAGCAGATGTTTGTACGCAGTACGATAGATTTTGCAAAGGCTAACGGTATAAAGGTACTTGCTGAGGGCGTAGAAACCTACAACGAAATGAGTACGGTAATAGATCTTGGCGTCGACTATATCCAGGGCTATTACACCGGCAGACCTGCCCCCCAGCCTGTTAAGGAAATAAATCCTGATATAAAGAACGAAATTCTTAATGCAAACCCCTTATTCGGTCAGGAAAGAAAATAAGTAACAAAAGAACCCTGAGAAAATTTTTCTCAGGGTTTTCTGTGTACGGTGTAAGCAGATATAAAATACCCCCCTGACTTTCGTCAGGGGGTAAGTTGATCTTAAATTAGAGTAAGATTGAGTGTTCGTCGTTAGGATCGAAGAGGTGAATCTTGTTAGGATCAAGAGCAAGCTTGATAACATCCTGAGGACGAGCTGCACATCTGGGAGATACTCTTGCTGTCAGAGGAATACCTTCGCATGTGAGGTAGAGGTAGGATTCAGCACCCATCATTTCTGTTACGTCTACTGTAGCTTCGATGATACCTGTCTTAGCGTTGGAAAGGAACATTTCTTCATCGTGAATGTTTTCAGGACGGATACCAAGAATAACTTCCTTGTCAACGTAGTACTTAAGTGCTTCTACATCTGTCTTTGAGCTGGGAAGTTCAACGTAGAACTTTCTGCCTCTTGATGTCTTTGTATCTTCAGAACCGAACTCAACTGTGTACTTGCCGTTTAACATAATGAGCTTAGCATCGATGAAGTTCATCTGAGGTGAACCCATGAAGCCTGCTACGAACTTGTTTACGGGGTTTTCGTACAGGTTGATAGGAGAGTCGATCTGCTGGATGTAACCATCCTTCATAACTACGATTCTGTCACCCATTGTCATAGCTTCGATCTGGTCGTGAGTTACGTAAATGAATGTAGTACCGAGTTTCTTGTGAAGCTTGGAAAGCTCTGTTCTCATCTGTGCACGGAGCTTAGCGTCGAGGTTTGACAGAGGCTCGTCAAGTAAGAATACCTGAGGATCACGTACGATAGCTCTACCTAAAGCTACACGCTGTCTCTGACCACCTGATAAAGCCTTGGGCTTTCTGTCAAGAAGGTGTGCAATGTCGAGGATCTTAGCAGCTTCTTCAACGAGCTTCTTGATCTCATCCTTGGGAACCTTTCTGAGCTTTAAGCCGAATGCCATGTTTTCAAATACTGTCATGTGAGGATAAAGAGCGTAGTTCTGGAATACCATCGCGATATCACGATCCTTAGGAGCTACGTCGTTTACAAGTCTGTCGCCGATGAAGAGTTCGCCTTCGGAGATTTCCTCGAGACCTGCAATCATTCTTAATGTTGTTGACTTACCACAACCTGAAGGACCTACGAGAATGATGAATTCCTTGTCCTTGATGTTCATAGTAAAGTCTGATACGGCTACAACGCCGCCGGGGTAACGTTTATAGATACCTCTTAATGATAAACTTGCCATTTATAGTGACCTCCTGTTTATAGTTTCAGAATAAAACTTTACGCTTACTATTTTAACAAATAAAAAGCAAAAATGGTAGTGCCTAATTACCCAAAGATTTAAGCCCCGCATTATACAAAATTACCAACACATAAAAAAGCTTTTGGATTTTTGCGGGTTTTGTGTACAAAATATACAAAATTCTGCATTAAAATGCGGTTTTTAAAGTCTCGAATTTTGAAATTTTGGTACATTTGCTAAATAAATAACAGGATATTTTGTGAAATTTTTTACATTTCGGCACTTTGCACCGGCTGACGATTATGAAATTTCGTCATCTTGACCTATATTTTAGCATATAAATTGGTAAAAATCAAGTAAAATCCGCCATATACGGATAGAAAGGACTTTTTACAGGTGAAAAGGTTAAATAAGAAAAGAATTCTGCTGACTGTTATTGCTGTTGCCACAGTGCTTGTTACAATACTTATGGCTGTAACGGGAGGCAGTAAGTCGTTGAAACTCGAAAGCGAAAAGGAACGCAGGAGCTATATCAGCACACTTGGTATAACGGTAAGTGAAGAACCGCCTGTGATACGTAATATCGTAATCCCCACCGAGTTTTCTGCTGTATATAAGAAGTATAACGAGCTACAAAAGCAATCAGGATTTGATCTGTGGGATTACAGAGGCGAGTTTGCTGTGCAATACACTTATATAGTTACAAATTATAAAAACGACAAGGGGGAAATTGAGCAGGATGTCAGAATAAATCTTATTCTTTACGAGGGAAAGCTCATTGGCGGTGATATCAGCAGTACAAGGCTTGATGGATTTATGAAAGGGCTAAGATAAACAGAAGAACCATCCCGAAAGGGATGGTTCTTGATATTCACCTAGTTGATCGTTGCTCCGTCAACATTCAGTATCGTGCCTGAAACGTAGCTTGCCATATCGCTGGCAAGGAATAAGAAGCAGTTAGCCACCTCAGAAGGCTCACCTACTCTTCCCATAGGGATGTTTGCCGCTACGCGTGCTACCATCTCTTCGGGGAGTGCTGCAACCATATCGGTTCTTGTTACACCGGGAGCTACCGCATTTACACGGATATTGTACTTACCAAGTTCTCTTGCAAGTGAAACCGTAAGTCCGTTTACCGCAAACTTTGATGCAGGATAGCCTGCACCGCTCATCTGACCGTTCTTCGATACCATGGAGCTTGTATTTATAATACTGCCGCCGCCTATTTCCTTCATAAAGGGAACGACCGCCTTACAGCCGTTGAATACTGCGGTCACGTTAAGATCCATAATCTTCTTGAAAGCTTCGGGATCGTAAGCCTCGATAGGCTCTCTTGCACTGATACCCGCATTATTTATAAGGATATCAATTCTGCCGAACTTGTCCTTTACAGCTTTTACAACTGCTTCTACGGCATTATAATCTGTAAGGTCAGGATAATATCCTACTACATTTTCTGCATCGTATTTTTCCGAAAGACTTGACAGAGCCTTATTTACGGTTTCCTCTCTTGAGCCTAAAACTGCCACCTTTGCATTGTTCTCCAAGAAAAGCTCAGCAACGGCGTATCCGATACCTCTTGTACCACCTGTGATTATTGCAACCTTATTTTTAAGCATTTTTCTGCCTCCTGATTTATTTTATATATAATTATGTCATATTTTGTCCCTGCTGTCAAGAAAATGTGAAGAAATTACCCTTGCTTTAATTGTAAATATATGTTAGACTAAAACAAGAAAAGAGGTGAGCCTGTGCATTTTGTAAACGCTAAGGGAATTTTGTCCGCCGGCAACGGTATGAATATCTATAGAGGGTGTACCCATGGCTGTATATACTGTGACGCAAGAAGCGACTGCTACGGCTTTACCCATAGTTTTGAGGATATTGAGGTAAAGCAGAACGCTCCCGAACTGCTCGAAAAAGCTCTCAGGAGCAAACGTTTAAGATGTATGATAGGCACAGGTGCCATGTGCGACCCCTATATGCATTGTGAAAATCAGTTAAGGCTAACCCGTAAATGCAACGAAATAATCGACAAGTACGGCTTCGGACTTGCGATACAGACGAAATCCGCAAACGTACTTAGAGATATCGATTTATTTAAAAGCATAAACTGCCAGTCAAAATGCGTTGTACAGATGACGCTCACAACCTTTGACGAGGAGCTTTGTAAGATACTCGAACCGAACGTTAGCACAACGAAGGAGCGTTTTGACGCTCTTATGACCTTAAAGGAAAACGGTATACCTACGGTTGTATGGCTGAGTCCCATACTCCCCTTTATAAACGATACCGAAGAAAATCTGCGTGGTATTTTAGATTACTGCATAAAAGCTGAAGTAAAGGGTATTATCTGCTTTGGCATGGGCGTTACTTTAAGGGATGGCGACAGAGAATACTTCTACAACGCCCTCGACAAGCATTTCCCCGGAGTTAAAGCGAAGTATCAGAAGAAGTACGGTAATGCTTACGAGCTACTCAGTGACAATCAGGCAAAGCTTAACAAGATATTTAAAGCTGAATGCGAAAAGCACGGCATTATGAGCGATATTAACGAGTGCTTTTCTTATCTCAGGGAGTTTCCCGAAAAATATGAGCAGACAAGTTTCTTTTAAAAGTATGATCTTTATATCCGTAAAAAAATCCCGCAGTTTGTTGCGGGATTTCAGACTGAAGACAAACTCACGCACCGCAAAAATGCATAATTTTTTTCGAATTTTATGAGCAAGTATAAAATTCATGTACAGAAGTTTAGGGGAGCCGTTTTCGGCTCCCCTAAAGCATTTTTGCTTACTTCGTCAACTGACGCTTACCGTACCTTATGTGAACACTTTGCTGTGCGTCGTCCTGACGCACTTTGTGTGTTCACTTTACGGCATCCTTGCCGTTCGTACGCCGACGATGGCTATTTCCTCGTCTGCGTGCGTTTTTCATCGTCTGACAGCGTGTAGACAAGACTTTGTCTACATGCTGAAATCCCGCAGTTTGTTGCGGGATTTAATTTGTTGTGTCATAGGTAGTGTTTTTGAGGTGTTATTTCTGATAAAAAGACGATGATGATATCCCTTTTTATATAAAAGCTACAAAAATTCAAAAATCGAAAAAAACGCTTGACAATTCAAGCCCGATGTGATAAAATATATTGGTGTTGAGATGTGCGCCAATAGCTCAGCTGGATAGAGTATCTGGCTACGAACCAGAGGGTCGGGGGTTCGAATCCCTCTTGGCGTGCCAAACATGATAACCTGTAAATTCGCTTTTCAAGCGGGTTTGCAGGTTCTTTTATTTTACGGAAGTCCTGAAATCGGCTTTTATGTGTTATTTTGTGTGTTACTGCCTTTAAAATTCCTGATTACAGCGGGGTTTTCCGTAATTTGATTTTACGGAATTTTTAAATTTACACAGTGATGAAGTTAATATTCTTCTACCTCTATTTTCAGAAATTTGTTTAGCTGAACACGGTGTCCGACTTGATAAGAGAGGATACAGCGATAATCTGCTCAGTTTCAGACAGGTTTTTGAATGCCATGATGTTTATTATTTCTTGCTTTGTTTCATCATCCAGAAAATCAAGATGAAGGATTTTAATGACCTTTCCAACCTTGTCAGTAGCACTATCAAAGAAGATTTTTATTATTTCCTGCTCGTGATTAATTGATTTTGTTTCAGCAATCTTTTCAGGCTTGTTCTCATTTTCTGTATCTGAATCAGATTTTGTTTGGTATTTTGAGCAAATGTTGTTCACAGAATCCACAATGATTCTGTTTGCAAATATTTTTGATTCGCTGAAGGTGTGAGTATAAATATTGGCAGTTATCGACGGGTCTGAGTGTCCCAGATTCTTAGAAATGGTATTCATATCTACACCGCTACTGTTAAGCAGGGTTGCATACATATGTCTGAAGCCATGCATAGAAACGAATCTTAATGATGTCCGCTCGCAGAACCTTTTTAACCATTTGCCGACAGATGTGCTTGCCAGTGGCTTTCCTTCATCGGTGAGGAATACAAAATCGCTGTTACCATCCCACATATTTCCGAGAAGCTCACTTTGTTCGGAATAGTGGGATTTTAATTTTTTCAGAAGAGAGAAAATAGATTCATCGAGATACAGATCTCTTTTAGATGATTCGGTCTTTGGCGTGGAGACCATATCACAGTTTGTCGCCTTGATATAGGATTTGCTTTGACGAATATGTATCACAGGTTTGTCTGTGTATTCGTCCCCATCAAATTCAATATGCTTCCATTCAAGTCCCATTATCTCACCCAGACGCATTCCACCAAATAAGGCCATTTTTACAATCACTTCATACCTGAGCGGTACTTCGTTCTGTGGATTTTCAAGCTCTGACATAAACATAGCAAGCTCAATCGGCTTATATATGTTTTTCTCTGTTTTTTGAATTCTCGGAAGCTCCGCACCGTCACATGGGTTTCTGTCAATGTAGCCCAGCTTCTTTCCATAGTGAAATACCGCCGATATAAACGAAATTGTATTTTTTATCGTCTTTGGACTTAAGGGCTTTCGTTTTTCCCGATTTTTTTCGGTTATCATCCTGCCGCCGGCTTTTATTTTTCCAAGCTCAACAATTAATTTATTAATCGTTGCTGTGGTTACGGTATTCACAGGTATTTTCCCCATATATTCTTTTATTCTTTTGTACGATGTGATATAGCCGTCAATTGTTGTTTTCTTTCGGTGGTGACCTTCATTTTCAAGCCATTCTTTCATCAGCTGTTCAAAGGTCATAGTCTGGTGATCGTTTTCGGTTAATACCTGTGCTTGAAATTCTGCTTTAATTCGCCCTATCTCTTCATTTCTCTTTTTGGGTGATAAGTTGGAAGGGAGATATATTTGTTTGGTTTTCCTTTTTTGCCTTCCGAAATCGTCTTTGAAATAAAGCTGTATGCGGTAAGCTGAAAGATTGCTTTGTCTTTTCTGCATTGCTATTTAAGTTACCTCCTTTTCTCCACCAATACAGCAACGCATTTGACAACTCAATAATACTATTTTAACCCTCTTAAGTCAAGTCGAAAAGCGTTGTAATCAGCGGGATTTGTATTTATCCTTTCCCATTACCAGTTCATACAAGTCTCCCTTCAGAACAAGCTGTCGATTTCCAACTTTTATTGTGCGAAGAGCACCTTCTTTTATCATTCTGCGGATTGCATGCTCGGAAAGCCCGTTGATAAGAGTTGCTGCTTGTTTAATCGTATAAAGTTCCACTTCCATATTGTCACCTCCGATACAGTGGAAAAATGGTATATTTCTTGAATAAGAACAACTCTGTAGTTATTCTTATTGTAGATAAACGGCTCTTCGGACGGCTATCAGCATAGCTCCACGGGAGTTTCACCCTTGCTCTCTCGGCAACCTTACCCATTGCTTGTGACGCTTTTAACGCTCGAACTGTGGCTATAAGGGAGTATCATTGTACTTTTTATCTCATCTTCGCCCATAAACTGCTAAATTTATTCCACGATACGGTTTGCTCGCTCGTTTGCTCTGATGCAAAGTCATGGCGACCGTTCGCACGGCTCAAAGAAAAAAAGAATGTATCCGATTTGCCCTATACTGCGTGTCGTTATCTTACAACGCTTTCTTTGTCAAAATATATTACACCTGGAGAAAGGGACTATCGCAGGTGCATATATCTGCTAAATCTTAAATTTAAGAACTGCCTCAATAAGCCTTGACTGAAGCCTGATTCTTACATCCTCATCAACGCCATAGTATGTGTATCCATCTCTTTTACGAAATCGTCTCACGGATAAGTAGGTGATGTACTTTTCATAGTGGCTGAGTACTATATTCATAGCTTCAGGTTCACCGGCGTTGGCTGAAAGGATAATCGGAAGCGGTAATAAAACCTTATCATCCCGATTGTGTTTGATGTCATTCTGATCCTTCATCCGCATGCTCCTCCAAATATTGTCGCAGAATTTTCAATATACATTTTCGACTATACTGTGCCGTACTTCTTGGTATGTTGCATTGTCTTGCGATATTTGCATCATTCATATTGAGATAATAGTACAAAATGATGATACTACGCTTCTTTTTTGGTAATGCCAAAAGTGCTTCAGACAGAAGTCTGGAAGTAATTCGCTTGCCGTTTACATAGATAGACAACGCCTTATTTTTGCACTGCGATTGCATTCCTGTATAATGCAGTTCTGTTATTTCGCCAGGAGTTAAATCAGAAAAGCTGACATATCGTATTCTGTACTTTTTTTCATCTCTATACGCATTGTTTGCCTCTCGCTTTAAAACTTTTTTGCAAAAGCTGTTAAAGGCACATTGTATCTGAAATGGAGTCCTTGTAGAATCGTTCAAGATAATCACCTCCTTTCGCAACCGCGAAAGCGGGTGGTTTTCCCTTTCACTACCTACAACACCAAAATTTTAAAAATGCCAAAAAAATTGGGGTATTTCACGGTAATTTCATATATATTTCAGATAGATTTCACAAAGAGGCGTTTTTTTGGGAAATTGGTGAGAAAAAAGCTCCTTCGCAAAAGCGAAGGAGCTCAATTTGAAATAAAAATTATATATCTTTTGTTATATACTCATCAGTCTCCTGATTATTCATAACCACCTTACTTTCATTTGCGGCAATTGTGAAGCAGGGATATGTTTCACTTTTGCCGTCCTTTAGTATTACGGTACTTATCTGACCTGTTTCTTCATTCCACAAATGATACACTACCTTTTCGTCATCGGCGTACCTGAGAGATATATCTCCGCCTTCGACTAAGGTTTCTATGGATTTGTCCTTGCTGTTCCATACCTTTATTTTCTTTCCTTCTTCGGAGTCGGTGTAATAATACACCTTTTCATCCGTAGGAATAATTTCAAATGCAAGTTCAGGCAGGAAGGTTTCGCCGTTAAGAAAGGTCTCATGGGTTTCGTAATCGTTATAGAAGATTCCGAGCTTTGTGACAAGTACGTTATGAATATCACCTTTATAATCTAATTTTTCCACCGTGTTATCTGTTAAATCTATCACTATAATTTCGTCCTTACCGCCGAAATAAAGCTTATTTTCATAGTACACAGGAGTTGTCATAAGAAAGTTATAGCCGCTGTTGCCTATAAAATTCGGTACTACTATCAGCTTTTCAAGACCTAAAAGTGCGTTGCGGTCACTTTGTGTGCCGAGGGTTATCATAGGTGTTTCGGCATAGGTTTCAAGGTCTACTTTTTTTACAGTATAGGAAGCGTCGCTGTTTTCTATCATTTCCTTTACAATAGCGTACTTGCCGTCTATTGCAATGATGTCTTTATTTGAATAGAAGCTGTTATTTACCGATAGCTTTTTATTTGCTTCTACGTCATAGAACAAATCACCTTCAATATAAAGATATCTGTTGCATTCGCTTTCGGGAACACCACCGTCTGAACAGCCTGCAAGGGTAAATATCATAAATGCAGATACGACTACCGCCCCTGCTTTTCTGATATTCTTTTTAAGCTTTATAAAGGAGAATTTTCTGTTTACTATCATCATAGCAAGTGTAAGCAGAATAATAGTAACTACTATCTGTAAAATAAGCACTGTAATAAATTCGCTGTCTGTTATCTCTCTGAATGTAACTTCAGGACCATCACGGTTTTCGCTGATAAGGTCGCCCCAGTAATAAGCCATTCCATAAAAATAGGATGAACCTAAGGGCACACGGAGCATTATGTTGTAGTCGTTTATAACGAAGGTGGGAGATATGATAAGTGCTATGCAGGAGGCAAGAAATCCTGTGGAATTCTTTATCAGCACCGCAAGGAAAATAAATCTTAACGCTACTATCACGTAGCCGAAGGAGTTTAATACAGCACCGGTTATCATAGCTTCGATACCGGTGGCTTTTCTTGTGGAAAGTGCAAATAAAAATTCCACCTGCTGAATATCAGCACCGCTAAAGCCAATTGACGAGCCTATTACGGTTATCATTATGACCTGGGACATTGCCGCCAAAAATAATGTAGTGAAAAAGATTATAAGTATCTTTATTATATTCAGCCTTAATCTGCCGTTTTCAGCGGTTAAAATATATGCTTCGGTTCGTTTTTCATAGTCGGTTATATAAAGCTGTTTTACTAAAACAAGTATTACGAAAACCAAAAACCAGTTTATATACGTATTGTAATAGTAATAGGTCTCACCGCTCCAGCCGTGATTTTTAACGCCCGTTTCGATAATCCAGAAGGCAGTATAAAGTACAAGATAAATACCCGATAACAAGAGCATTTTATTTTTTATAAAAGTTTTATACAGTTCTTGTTTAAGCATTTTTCACCCTTCCTTTCTTTGCGATGACGCCCTCGCTGATAAAGAGAAGCACAAGGAGAATAAGGTTTATAATTCCCACACCGACAAGCGTTACTATATAGGTGTGTAATGGTGTGCCAAAAACGTTTGTAACGTTAAAACTCCTGAACATATCGTGGCACATAAGCAGGCTTACGGGATTGAAGCAGTTGAAAATGCTTAAATGCTCTGCTACGATAAGATATCTTGCAAACATAAAGCCGAAGAATGACAGGAAGGTTATAAAGAAGGAGGTTACAGGCTTCTGGGTGATATGTGATACAAGTGCTGTGATAAGAGCTATAGTCATAAAGCCCATAAATCTTATTGCAAAGGTAAGTATAAGATACTGCCATATAGTGATATTTATTGCCGTATCCTTGAAATCTGGCAGATAATATAAAGGCTGATAAAATCCGTCAAGTCTTTCAAAGGTCATAAAATATATAAAGTCTGCCGAAAAGAATACTGTCATAGTGATAAGCATAAATACCGCACAGGCAATGAGCTTTGAGGTAACGGTAATTTTACTGCCGTGCAGGGCGGTAGCAAGATAATCCTTGCAGCCGCAGGCGGTATCGGTTGTAAATATAGTCATTACACCGACAACCACTATAAGCAGAATAAGAATATTGGAAAATTTGTACTCAAAAAATCCGTCATAACCGAGAAAACCATCGTAATATGAAATAGAATTCAGCTTTCTGTCGCCAAAGGTATCGGCAATCATCTGATTATACTTTTTCATATATTCGTCAAGGTTCGGATTTTCAGCTATAAACTCATTCGTCTGCTCTTTTACCGACTTGATATAATCCTCATACGCCATTACACGCTCTGCATTTTCGCACATCTGCAAAATAGCATAGACTTCGATAGCCTGATAGCCACCGAAATATTTATCGGGATTATACGTAGGGTCATAAACTCCGCTTGCTTTGATCTCACTTGCGTAATTATAAAGGGAGTTAAGAGTATTCAGCTTTTCCTCTGTCAGCTCGCCGCCGTAAACATAATATAAATCGCTGGGGCCTTCAATTCCGCTGAAGTTGTATTTGTAGTTTGTAAGATATGGTCTTAAATATGCTCCGAAGGCAAGTAGTATCATAAAAGCTATTATAAGCAGAAAGCTCTTTTTGACAAACAGCTTTTTAAGCTCATATCGTGTAAGCTTTAAAACAGTCATTTCTTACTCCTTTCTGTCGGCGAAGTAATAAAGAAATACGTCGTCAAGCATAGGAGAAGTAGGAACTGCATTTTCCGGCATTTTATTATCGGAGATAAGTCTTATGTTATATTCGTTTTCGTGGGAGATACTGCTGATAACACCTAACTTTGAAGCTTCATCCACCTCTTTTTCGGTCTTTGCCGAAACGTTATATACCTTACCTTTAAGCTTTTCGCAAAGCTCTGTGGGTGTGCCTCTTTCCATAAGTCTGCCGTCGCCGAGTAACACAACGTCATCAGCCATATATTCTATATCTGAAATGATGTGTGTTGAAATAAGTACGATGCGGTTTTCTGCAATTTCTGAAACGGTACTGCGGAATCTCATTCGCTCCTTCGGATCAAGACCTGCAGTCGGCTCATCAAAGATAAGTAAAGCGGGATCGTTTATCATAGCACAGGCTACCGCAAGCCGCTGTCTCATACCACCCGAATATGCACCGACCTTTTTATCAGCGTCATTTGACAGATTTACAAAGCTGAGCAGTTCTTTTATTCTGTTATCATCCTTGATATTTTTCAGTGCCGCCATATATTTCATCATCTGATAAGCCGTAAAGTTGGGATAAAACTGGGGGTACTGGGGCATATATCCGATTTTAGAAAGATACTTTCTGCCCATTGAGAGAATGTTTTCATCATCGAAATAAACCTGCCCGTCGCTTGCTCCAAGCAACTTTGTGATAACGTTTATAAGGGTGGTTTTACCCGCACCGTTCGGACCTAATATACCGTGGATGCCGTTTTCAAAGGTAGCGGTAAAGCTGTCCAACGCCTTATGCTTGCCGTAAAATTTTGTTACGTTTTCAATTCTTAATTGTGACATAAGATTCTGTCCCTTCTTATTCAGCCTGTGGTTATGTTACAGATTATCTGTATAAATGTAGATATTAAAATCAAGTGCAACAAGTATTATCAGAATACAATGTTGCACTTTTTAGGAAGTTATGGTATAGACACTTTAATTAGCGACAAGTTTATTTCTTTTCGATTTTTTTGTAAGGAAATTTACACTTACCGAATCATTTCTTGTCAGGTTTATGGGAACAGGGATGATTTCAGCCGCATCAACAACATATTCCTCGTTTGTTTTATTTATGATGTTTGCAACAATTTCTTGTTTATTTTTCATAGCTAATTCCTTTCAAATGAATAAAAATCAGAAATCGAAAACCGAGAATTCCGTTCCACATACAACATAGAGCTTTCTTGCATCCTCGTCTATGTATGCTGTCTGTGCAAAATAGGCAGTCTTTTGGTTTAGTAATACGTCACCTGTTTTTACATCATACAGTTTTATTCCTGCATTGTTTATTGAATACTCATGGGTTGTTAAAATGTATTTGGCATTACCTGAAATATATGCCATTACACTTTCGTAACCTTCTTCGCAAATAAATTCTTTTACATTAGTATCGCCAAGTGTTAAATAGGATAGCTTTCCTTCAGCTAATTTTGGATTTTCACCTATGTCAACAATAAGAAAAGAATTTTCTGCAAAACCTAAAGGATGAGTAAAAATCTGTTGACCTTTGTTTAGCTGGCAGTAAGCCGTCCATTCCTTTGTTTTTAAGTTCATATTTGCAAAGAAATGTTCATTCCTTTCTTTTTCGGAATTGAATTTTCCTGCAGTACCATAAATTATATCGTCCTTATAAAGAATAGTGCCTGACATGTGATAGAATTCTTCAAATCCACCATTAAAATCTTCTATAGGTTGTATAATAGTTTCATTATCAAGGTCTATAGAATTCACACAATAACCGTTGTCGCTAAAATAAACCACGCATTTGCCATCCGATGAGACGCGAAGAGTAGAGATTTCTATAATAGGCATTTCTGTAAATGAATATCCCTGCTCAAGCTCTTCGCCCTGTAATGGTCTCGTAGGAATGTCTACATGCTTTGTAACATTGCCTTTAATATCATATATGTCGTAAGAACAGCTTTCATATCTTCCGTCAATGGTTACAAAACCATTGTCAATTTTCTGAATCTGCATATATGTGGTTCGTGGAATTTCTTTAATAATTTTATAGGTGTTTGTGTCTGCAAGCACAAGATTATCCTGACCGATTGCAAGCAACGTGTTTTCGTCAATTTTGGTCATATCCTGTATAACAGCTTTGTTTAATGCAGAGAAATCGTTCTTGTCAGCATCAGTAGACGTGTTTTCATCCTTACTTTCTGTCTGCTGATTATTGTTGGCATTTTCCTCTTCAATAAATTTATCGTAGGTATCCTGTGCCTCACTAATATATTTTTCACCTTTGGCTAAAAGTTTAGAGGTTGTTTTTCTGCAGTCATTAAGTACTGTGGAGCTTTCTCCCACAGGTATTATCTGCATGTATATGTGATGAATGCCGTCTGTAAGCTCAGAAGTATCAATTTTCACCTTTGCGGTGCTTACATGCTGTCTGTCAATGTTAAAATATGCATAGCATTTTCCGTCAAAGGCAGGCATTATCTTATGGTCGATATATACCGCTGCATAAAACTCACTGGGTAAACCAAGCGAACGGACAGTGAGATCTATATAATCATCGCAGGACATAAAAAACTCTGATTTATCCTTTTCATATAGCTCGTATTTTGTCATTGTATCAAGATGACATTCTTTTATCTCTCCGGATAGATAATCCTTTTCGGAATATTCTTCCTCAATTTCCTTTGTTATATCTGTTACCGTTACGTTTTCATAAACACCACCCAAGTCCTTTTCAGGTGCGTCTTTGTTTATTTTGACTTCAAAAGGCACAGCTGAGCATATACTATGATTATTGCCAAAACCAAAATATGTAGCATCCGGGAGAGTATAATCAGGTCTTACCATTAAAATCATGTCTATTCTTGCTGTCTCTCCCACTTTGCAGTTGTAGGGAGTGAATTTAAAATTAAGCTCTTTTACTTCGCCCAATTCAAAATTAAAAATATGGTTTGTTTTTATTTCTGTGCTTTCATTTAACTTAAATTCAGTTTGTACACCATTTACGTAAAGAGTGACACCGTAGATAGCTTCATCACCGCTGTTGGTTATGGTGTACGTAGCAGTGATTTCCTCGCCATTGTACTCGACGTCACATTTATCAGAGTTTATGCCATAACCATAATGGCCGGGCTTTTCAAAAAGTTCTCCGGAGGATGTATCAGAGGTGTTTTGGTTACTCTGCAGAACGCTTTCTAAATTTTCCTTATTGGTTACCTGATTGCTGCATCCGTTTAAAAGCAAAATGCCTAAAGTCAAAATTATATTTGTAATTTTTTTGAACGTTTTCATATCTTACCTTTATATAGCTTTATATTAATGATGTTGTCGCAGCGCAACTGCGACAACATCTCACATTAGTTTTTAAATATTAGCAGCCTCATAGTAACCAGCTATAACAGAATTTCCCTTCTGATATCTGACATTTCCATAAGCTGTTAAAGGAGTATTTGTCTGCTTAGTGACTGTCTTTTCAACATATTTGTTAGGAGAACTTGCTGTAGCTGATACTTCTTCAATAACTAAGCTTCCGTAATCTGTATCGTTAGCAGCTACACCCACCCTATAAGTGGAGTTGCTTTCGAAGGTAAGAGCTGATGCAACATCAGTGAGAGGAAAAGATGTATATCCTGTTTCTGGTTCTACAGTACCTTTCGTACGTAAAATACCATGAGTCTTTAATGTTTTTATTGTTGTGGCAGCTCCAGGCGGCAGATACCTTTCTATGTGTGTATACCCATCCACATATTTTGTGTAATTGTTATAAAACGCACCTGACTCAAATTTTCCGGTGTAAGTTATTGGGTATACCGTTCGGGTATATGTTTCTTTATGAGTTTTACCTTCAAATGAACCATCTGATGCTGTAAACGCTGACGCTGTGGTTACTAAGCTTGCTGCTAAAACAGCTACAGTTGTTAATGCTGCTGTAAGTCTTTTTGCAAGTTTTGCCATAATAAAATTCCTTTCTTGCTTATTTTAAGCAACTATTTTTTTATCGTTCTAATTTGAATGAATTGGAATTGCTAAAAAATAATGATTGACCTTGCCACCTCCCTGTTTTAATAAAATGTCATAAGTAGCACTTCCACCTCCTATGCATTAAATTTTTCGTTATCACAAAGTAAAGGAGGAATATGTATCCTTTAGCTTTGATTGAGCAGTGTTAGAAATATAACCGTACCTTTATGTTTGAGTATAGTGCCGTAATAGAATAAAAAATAACCGCTTTTTCTGAATGTTATAAAAGATTTTTCATCTTCTATACTATATATTCAAAAAAAGCGGTAAAAAGTTAGCTCAAATTTTCAATTTGCTGAATTTTCATA
>SVNC01000019.1 GCA_015067025.1 Oscillospiraceae bacterium | reverse complement strand
AAATCCGTCTAAATACAACCCTGCGAAGCAGGATTTCATCGCAAACGCGATTTCATCCACCAGAGGTGGATTTCACCCGTCGAAGACGGATTTGACTGCGTGTTCTCCGTTAAGGATAACACGCTAATATCAGGGGATTTTTTATTCTGTTTTCATAAGTACAACTGCATGAGCGGCAATGCCGTTTCCTGCAATGCCAAGGCCTTCTTCTGTGGTTGCCTTTAATCCGATATCGGAGGGTGCAACGCAAAGGGTATCAGCAATACATTCTCTCATTTGCTCTATGTAGTTTTTAAGCTTGGGTTTTTCTGCAATGATGGTTATATCCGCATTGGATAAGCTCGCACCCTTTTCCTTTATAAGCTCGTTTACTCTTTTTAAAAGAACAAGACTTGATATACCCTTGAATTCTTCCTTGTTATCAGGGAAGAGTCTGCCGATATCGGGTAATGCCATAGCACCAAGCATAGCGTCCATAAGAGCGTGTACCGCTACGTCTGCGTCAGAGTGACCGAGGAGTCCTATGTTTTCGTCGGTCTTTATTTCCACTCCGCACAGTATCAGCTTTCTGTCCTTTGCAAAGCGGTGAACGTCATATCCGTGTCCTATTCTCATAAAATATTATCCTTTCAAGTGGTGTATCAGAAGCTTCTGCCGCCGCCACCGTGACTTCTGCCGGAAGAACTGCGATGGGTTCTTGAACCGCCGCTACTGCTGCTACTGCTGGATTGTATACGAACTCTGCTTACATGGCGGTAAAGGAAGATATCGTTTGACTGATTTATATTAAGACTGCCCGCCTTTACGTAATCTGACGCCGCAGGCTTGCTGCGGACGCTCTTAAGTTTGCCCTTCATATTGCCTGTGCCGATAAAGGCGACTAAAAGTGCACCGATGATTGCGATAACGAAGTTTGAAATGTTTATTGCAAAGGGAGACTCTTTATCGGAGTTTATATCATAGGGAGTGCCGTTTTCATACCGTGTATAATAGTCGTCAACTATTTCTGCATATCTGATAAAAGCGTCGTAATAATCTCCGCTTTTGATATCATCCTGAACCTTATCAAACAGTCTTTCTCTGCCGTAGTCGGTTACAGCTCTTATGCCTGTGCCGTGGGTCGTGATATACATTTCTCTTGCACCCATATCGAGCAGGAACAAAAGACCGTCATCGTTACTGCCGTAGCCGTATCCGTTATAGTCATAGAAATCATCGGCATACGCCATATGTGATTTACCCTCTGTAGAGGTTACTGTTACAACTGCTACCTCACATCTGTGAGCATTGCCGACACTTTCAAGCTTTTCTATAAGCTCTGCTTCTTCACTGTCTGACATAAGGTCAGCGTTATCTACAACAAGAGGGAGTGTGCGTTCTACCGGCTGAAAGGTGTCCGCAAAGGCGGTTACAGAACAGATAGCAGAAAGCGTAACTGCAATAATAAGAGAAATTGTCTTTTTCATCGTTTCCCCTCCTTAATTCAAGAACAGCTTTAATATAAAGCTGAGTGCAAAGCCTGCCACGCCGCCGATTGCTGCTAAGATAGCAAACCATTTACGATAAGCACCCTTATCTATAGGCAGATCGCCGACAAATTTTCCTGTCTGACCGTTCATAGCAAAGGTGTATACCTGGTCGTTCCACTTGGTGCTGAGCATCCATACGGGAAGAAGGGCATATCTTATCTTACCGTTATTGAACTGCACGCCTGTGCTTTCAGGAATAATGGTGGCGTATCCTTGAACGGTGTTTGCAATAACCTGCTCGGTACTTTTCTTGATACGCTGATTTGCTCTTTCTATACTCTGTTCGGAGGTTACGTCATATTTATCTGCAAGATAACCTGATAAATAGGCTGTCTGAAAATCCACTGCCTGACTCATATCGTAAGGCTCAATGGATTCCATAAGATCGTCAGCCATTCTTGTAGAGCCATCAACGGGAACGGCTTCAAAGCCTAATGTACCTGCTCTGAATACTGAATAATAGCTTGTTTCGGTGCATCTGTAGTCGCCGCTTCTCCAGCTTCTTACTCTTGTAGCCTTGTATCTGATTTTTGCATCGGCATCTGTATCAAACAACCAGAACGGAACGTAAACGCCCTGGATGCTGTCTATATAGCTATCAGTTTTAAAGGAAGCAGGGAGCAACTTCTTTCCTTCAAGATGCTTTTTGAGAGCCGCCTTTGCCGCATCTTTATCAAGCTTGAAGGGGATGACTATATCAGGTTTAACGTCTCCTGAGAACTGACCCATAATAACAACGGGACTGCCGCAGTAAGGACAATGGGTAGCACCTGTGCTTTCATCACAAATGATCTGACCGCCGCAGGAGTTACATAAGTAAACGTTCTTGCCGTCAAGCTCTTCCTTCATCCATTCGTTACCGGGCTGTGATGCCCAGTCCATTTTATCGGGCACTTCCTGCTTCAGAACCTCATCAAAGCTTTTCAGCGTTTCTGTATCAAATGAATTATCGCAATATTGACACTTCATTTTCTGTGACAATGAGTCAAACTGAACGGGAGCGCCGCAACATGGACACTTATAATCAACTAACGAAGTCATATTTATTTCCTTTCTGAATTTTTAGTTTTATCGTGCTAAAGTAAGCATTTTTATTTTATCATATAAATGCGATATTGTCAATTAATGTATGTCAAATTGAAAGCCACCATGGGCACCATCCGCCACAGAGTACATCAAAAAAACCGTCTGCAATGCATACGGTTTTTCTGATATTAAGTTTTTTATATGAAGGACAACTTATTTTTTATGCTATTTTTATTCCAAAACTGAACTTGCTCTTCCAGTAGGAATTTGTAAAATCTCCATACTTTACCTTTTCGCCTGGGTAGGGACTGTAGACAAGCATTCCGTCGCCAACGTAGATACCGCCGAAATAGTTTTCCTCGCCTGTTTCTTCGTCCTTGTCAGAGAAAAAGACCACGTCACCCGGCAATACCTCGTCATAACCTATTTTTGTACCCATGCTGAGCTGATCTTCCGTACCTCTCGGGCAGTTTATATATCCGTTTTCACGAAGCACGTAGTAGATAAGACCTGAGTTGTCAAAGCCTTTTTCGGGAGATGCCTCGCTGAAGGTGTAATCTATACCTATAAGCGACTTGGCAGTGGTTGCGATCTGTTCTCTGAGCATGGATACTTCAGGAATTTCCGTACTGCTGCCTATAATTATACCCGGCTTACTTTCCTCTGTGTCGCTGTTTGTTTCCGACTCATCAGGAGTGCTTATATCAGGTATATCAGAGGATGTGTTGCTTTCATCCTTGTTGTTTGGTTCGCTTTCGTTCTTGCTGTTTTCTGTTACAGAAGAACCGTTTTCATTTGTGTTACTCTCTATTGATGATGTTTTGTTACCACCATTACAGCCGCCGATGCTCAAAGCAAGAAGTGCAGCCGCAATAAAAAGCGTAAAGCCTTTCTTCATTGTCATCACCTGACCTTTTTGTTTTTCTACAAGTATAGTATACTTTAAAAGCACAAAAATGTCAAGTTTTAAAATCCCAGTTTTTGTAAAATAAAGCCTTTTGGGGTGACCTGCTACTGAAAAGTTTATGAAATTTAAGTGAAACTTAAACAGTAAGCGTTCCGTTTTCGCTTATTTCAAGGAGAAGTATCTGTTCTTCTTTGCCTGTATATGCGTTTATATAGACAAGAACGGGTCTGCCTCCATTCTCCTCTTTACTGCGGCATTTGAATTCATAGCAATAACGCTCGCTTGTGCCTTCAGAAGGGATGACGCACAGTCTTTTGCTTTCGATAAGCAGGTAGGGAGATACTTTTGACGCTGCTTCTGAGGTTGATAATTTCGGGGTAACGATCTCTCTGTGCTTGTGGTTCGTGATATAACCTCTGCCGTCAAAGCCTGTGATACCGCCGTTATCAAGTGCAACGCTGACCTTTATAAGATCGGTGTACATCAGAATATTTTCCTGCACAGAAGCAAAATTTATCGTACAGACGTTTCTGTTTATTTCATAATATGTGTAGGACATATTGTTTATTCCAAGATAGGAAAGATATTCCTTAGCCTTTTCTACGGCTTCGTTTGCTGTAATACTGCGGCTTTTAACTTCACGGTAATTGGTCATATAGCAAAGCAATCCTGCCTGCTTTGTGACAGCGACAGTCAGATCTCCCTTACTGAAGACATAGCAAGGCATCTTACCCTGTTCGTCTGTTTCGTCGCTGCGGAAAAGCTCGTTTTCTCCGCTTACACGCTGAGCCTTTTTCAAAGCGTCTTCGGCTGAGATATAAACTGTATTTTTCAGCATCTCAGGCTCTTTTTCCATGATGTTATCAGAAAAGGGTCCGTCGTAAATCAGCGTGGGGTAATTGTCATAGCCCTCTTCAAAATCGGTAAAGCCCTCGGTGATATATAAAGGCTCTTCGTCATTTTCGGCATTTTCTATATCCTTGTCTGTTTCTTCGTAACTCAGTCTGCCCTCGTTTATCTTTTGTTGCACCAGCCACATATTGTTGCAGAGCCTTTCAGCATATTCCGATAAAGCGAGCAGGTTCTGCCTGTCTTCAGCAGAGATGTTTTCGCCCTCACTGTAACGCTGGGACAGACTTTTTGAATAATTTCCCACCTGAGATAAGAACTTATAGGTGTTTTCAAGGTGCAGGGAGGATACAGGCAGGGTGGAAAGCTCCGCCTTTGCACTTGCCGCGTCGCTCCATAGCTTTGCAGATAAAACACTCATCATTTCGGGAGAGCCTGCGTATATGCCCTTGCTCAGCGTATTGCTGATATTATCAAGACTTTCCGACAGATTTTCCACACTTCTTGCCATATCGTACTGTAGCTGTCTTTTAAGAGTAATGGTAGAATTATGCCCCTGCACAGCGATGATTCCCACAACGGTGATAGCCGCCACAAGAAAGCTCACTATCCTGACAAAGCATCTTTTTGAAATATTCATAGTAAAATTCCTTTCTACTTAGCAAAATAAAGAACGATTTTGCTATAACTTTTGTCAAAAACAGAAAAATTTAATTTTATGACTATTTTTTCATAAAATTTTCAGATTATACACTATATTTTTGTGACAAAAAGGTGTATAATTAAAAAGTGTATAATTAAAAAAGGGAGAGAAAAAATGATATACCTTGATAATGCCGCTACCACCCGTCCTTGTGACGAAGCGGTAAACGCCGCTGTAAATACCGCAAGAGAATGCTTCGGAAACGTTTCATCTCTTCACAAAATGGGTATTGAGGCGGAAAAGCTCCTTAACGGTGCAAAAAATACGATATTAAAAAAATTAGGACTCCAGGGTGAGCTTTATTTCACCTCGGGAGCAACAGAAAGCAACAACACGGTTTTAAAAGGCGTTTGTGATGCTTATAAAAGAAGCGGAAAAACAATAGTCACCACGGCAATGGAGCATCCGTCCGTGGCAAGAGTATGTGACTACCTCGAAAATAATGGATTTAACGTGATAAGATTGTCGCCAAAGGACGCATTTTATAATTTTGAAGAATATATTGCTGAGCATATAACACCTGATACTATTTTAGTCTCCTGTATGGCAGTGAATAACGAAACCGGTTATAAGGTAGATACAAAAAAGCTTTATGCTTTAGTCAAGCGTAAGAACAAAAACTGTATGCTCCACGTGGACGGAGTTCAGGGCTTTTGCAAGACCGCCTTATATGGCGATTACATCAGCTTGTCTGCTCATAAGGTGCATGGACTTAAGGGTGTAGGTGCTTTATATGTGGCAAAGGGTTGCAGGTTTACTCCTCAACTCCTTGGCGGAGGTCAGCAAAAGAATCTTCGCTCAGGCACAGAGCCTATTGAAGCAATAGCGGCTTTTGAGGCGGCGGTAAAGGCTTATCCCACAGATCTTACTCATTATGTAGAACTGAATAAGCTACTTCGTAGCAGACTTGCTGAAATGGATGACGTTTACATAAACAGTCCCGACTTAAGCTACGGCGTGCCTAACATCCTCAGCTTTTCTGTACTCGGGGTCAGAAGTGAGATAATGCTCCACTACCTTGAAGAAAAACAGATATACGTAAGTTCAGGTTCAGCCTGCTCAAAGGGCAAGATAAGCTCAGTCCCCGATTCCTTCGGAATTGATGGAAAAAGAGCCGACAGCACTATAAGAGTCAGCTTTTCAATGTCGAATACGCTTGATGATATAAACGTGCTTGCAGATGAAATAAAATCAGGAATAAAAAGATTTCGCAGATAAAAGGAGAAGGAAATATGAAAGAACTTATAATGGCAAAATACGGCGAGATAGCCTTAAAGGGCCTTAACAAGGGCACTTTTGAAGATATACTCGTAAAGAATATAAAACGCAGACTTCGTCACTGCGGTAAATTCCAGTATATGAGAAAGCAGTCTACTATCTACATTGAGCCTGTAGGCGAAGCGGACTTAGATGAAGTGATGGCAAAGCTTAAGGTTATTTTCGGTATCGGTGCATTACAGAGATGTGCGGTGTTCGAAAAGGACTTTGAACAGATAAAGGCACAGGGTGTACCTTATCTTGAAGAGGCTTTACAGTTTGCAAACACCTTTAAGGTTGAGGCAAAGCGTTCTGATAAAGCATTCCCTATGAAAACTCCCGATATACAGATGGAGCTTGGCGGTGCAATCCTTGAAGCTTATCCTCATTTAAAGGTAGACGTTCATAATCCTGAAGTTACAGTTACCTGTGAAATAAGAGATAAGGGTGCATATTTAAGTGCTGAAAGAATTATCGGTGCAGGCGGTATGCCTGTTGGCAGCTCAGGAAAATGTCTGCTCCTTTTATCAGGCGGTATTGACAGCCCCGTTGCAGGCTATATGATGGCGAAGCGTGGACTTATCGTGGACGGTATTCACTTTGTAAGCCCTCCATATACCTCTGAAAGAGCTCTTATGAAGGTTGAAACACTCTGCGAAAAGCTGACTCCCTACTGTGGAGATATCAGATTTTTCTGCGTACCCTTTACAGAAATTCAGGAGGCTTTAAGAGATAACTGTCCCGAAGAATTTTTCACTATAATTATGAGAAGACTTATGGTGAAGATCGCAAATAAAATTGCAGACAGCTATGAATATGGTGCACTTGTTACCGGTGAAAGCGTAGGTCAGGTCGCAAGCCAGACCTTAAAGGCGATCCAGTGTACAGATGCGGCGGCAGAATATCCCGTATTCCGTCCCGTTATCGGTATGGATAAAAAGGAAATTATCGAAATTTCAAGAAAGATAGACACCTTTGAAACATCAACTCTTCCCTATGAGGATTGCTGTACCGTATTTACTCCTAAGCACCCTAAGACAAAGCCTGTTCTTGAAGAAATTATAAAGGCAGAGCAGAGTTACGATTTTGAGCCTCTTATCGAAAAAGCGATAAAGGACATCGAAATAAAGATGTTCAGAGTAGAAGGGACTACCGAAACAGTAGAAAATTCCTGAAGGATGGCGGAAAATGATGGATGGAAAAATCTTCTCACTACGCTCTTCTATTGACAAAACGGCGTATAATGTAGTACAATTATTAGTTAAGAAGCGTTTAAAAATATCAACTGCCGAAAGCTGTACGGGTGGACTTATTTCTGCGGCTATAACCGCAGTTTCAGGCTCATCGGAGATATTTGACGAGGGTATATGTACCTACGCAAACGAAGCTAAGATGAAGCATCTGAACGTGCCCTTTGAAACGCTTGAAAAGTACGGTGCAGTATCAGAGGAAACGGCACTTGCAATGGCAGAAGGTATGGCAAAGCAATCAGGCAGTGATATCGCAATATCTGTAACGGGTATTGCAGGACCAACGGGCGGTACTCTTGAAAAGCCTGTAGGCACGGTATACGTAGGGCTTTTTGTAAAAGGGAAAACCGAAGCAAGACTTGTCTTTACCGACCCTCTCGAAAGTGACGAAAAGCCAAGAGAATATATAAGACTCAGTACCGTTTTATCGGCACTGGAATGGGTAGAACAAGAATTATTCAGAATGTAAAGATATAAAGAAAGGGGAAAGGTATGGCGGCAAGCTATCTTGTAAAAGCACCGAGAAAAAACGGCGAAGCTGTGAAAAAACCAGGTGTGTTAAAAAGAATCGCTATGTTTTTTATCCCCTGGAAGGGCGACAGCATAGGTGACGTGATAAGAAAACTGATATTTATAATCGCTCTTATTGCGTTTATTATTACCGCAGTGCCTCTGCTTACCGACGTCTATACAATGTATCGTGACGAATGGGTAAATCAGCAGATACAGAATATCTATATCCCCGGCACAGATGATGACGATATAAGAACAGAGGCAGGCATATTACCCTCCTTTGAAAAACTGCTGGATATAAATAAGGATACCGTAGGATATATAAAGATCCCGGGTACTATGATAGACTATCCCGTAGTTAAGTCGAAGGATAACGATTATTATTTGTTCCGTGATTTTTACGGTAATGAAAATAAAAGCGGTACTATAATGATGGACTATAAAAACAAGGTTACAGCGGACAAGACCTCTGCAAACCTCGTGCTTTACGGTCACAATATGGCAATAGGAACCTTCTTTTCAAGCCTCAGCGAATATTGGAGAACACTCTACGATTCCTATGACGGAGCGTCAATTGCACACTATAAGGAGCATCCGACTATAATTTTTGATACTCTTTACGAGCAGGCAGAGTGGAAGATATTTGCAATAGGTCTTTATAACGTCGATGAGCAGTACGGTGAGGTCTTTGACTACAACAACAAGCACGATTTTTCCTCCCGCGAGGATTTCAACGACTATATCATAAATATAATGGACAGAAGTGACATCTTTACAGACGTTGATATAACGTATGGTGACCAGATACTCACTTTATCCACTTGCTACTGGCCCTTCAGAGAGGATATGGAAAACGTACGTCTTGCAATTTCAGCAAGAAAGGTAAGACCGGGAGAAAGCAGTAAGGTGGACGTAAGCAAAGCACAGGTAAACACCTATGTAAAACGTTGGAAATGGGTGTATGATAATATCGGTGGCGGATATGACTGGTTCCAGAGTAACTGGGACAGAAGATATCTTTTAAGTTACACCGAAGAAGACGCCCAAAAAGACGGCTACACCTTTATAAGTGACGAGCCTGCCGCGGACTGACGAAAGGAGACGGGCGATGAGCGATACAGAAAAGAATATCGGCGAAGCTGAAGACGTTATTGAAGAAACAAAGGCTGCTGAAGATACAAAGACTCCTGAAAAGAAGAAAAAGCCTTGCCTTTTTATAAGATTTTTAAAATTCTTTATCCCCTGGAAGGGTGACGGTGTAGGCGACGTTATAAGAAAATTTATCTTTATAGCGTCACTTACCGTATTTATAATCACTCTTGTTCCTTTAGTTACCGACGTTGCAGAAATGCATCACGATGAAAAGGTATCTCAGGAGATAGCACAGATATATATCCCTGACGTTGACCCTATCGTTATCGAAAAAGCGGAGGAAGAGGGAGTGCCTTTACCATCCTTTGAGTCACTACTTGCAATAAATAAGGATGTGGTGGGCTTTATACAGATAGACGGAACGAATATCAGCTATCCCGTTGTAAAGAGTGCGGACAACGATTTTTATCTGACCCACGATATTTACGGCAACGTAAACAAGAGCGGTACTATAATGATGGATTACAGAAATGTGGTAAGCAGTGACAAGACTTCAGATAATCTCGTGCTGTACGGACATAATATGGCAATAGGTACGTTCTTTGCAGGACTTAACGAATACTGGCGTACTCTTTACGATTCATACGATAAGGCGTCTATGTCGATGTATAAGGAGCATCCTGTCATTACCTTCAACACACTTTACGATCAGTCCAAATGGAAGATATTTGCGATAGGTCTTTATAATACAAACTACAATCACGGCGAGGTTTTCAATTACATTGATAAGCACGACTTTAAAAACCGTGAGGATTTCAACGATTATATTATTGAGATAATGGACAGAAGCGATATTTTCACCGACGTCGATCTACAGTACGGTGACGATATTCTGACCTTATCTACTTGCGTATGGCCTTATCCCGATAACGAATATATAAGACTCGGCGTATTCGCCCGCAAGATAAGAGAGGGCGAAAGCGAAGAAGTAAACGTAGAGGTTGCAAAGGTCAACGCTAACGTAAAACGCTGGAAGTGGGTATATGATTACCTCGCAAAACAGATGGGAACAGAAAGCTACGACTGGTTCTATTCAGGTTGGGACAGAAGAAAATTACTAAGCTATACAGAAGAAGACGCAAAGAAAGACGGATATACCTTCCCTGCACGATAACGGAAGAATAAATAACAAGGAGTCAAATCCCGATGGCTGAAAAAAATAAGGCGAAAAAGCCCCTTTGGGCATACTTTATCCCTGTCAGAAATGACAGTGTTTTATGCGTAGTGCAGAAGATATGTCTGCCGTTAGTTATAATATGGCTATCAGTCGTTCTCTTTATGATAAACGAAGAAAACAACAAGCCAAAGCCCGACCCCGTGCTTATAAAGAATGCATCCCTTGTAGACCCTTTTACCGTTGATGAGGCGGTAACGATACCGCTCAAAACCACTAAAAAACCGACCATACTTCCCGAGTATAAGGAATGGTACGATCAGAATAATGATATGGTAGGCTGGATAAAGATAGACGGCACAGCGGTGGATTATCCCGTAATGCAGGTAAAGGGCTTTGACGGCACTATAGATTACAACCATATCTATAAACAGAATATGGTGTATTTAGAGCAGGACTTTTACGGAAACTACAGCTTTGCAGGCTGTATAACCGCCGACTACAGAGCAGTGTTCACCAAAAACAAACGCCCTGCCAATGCTCTTATCTACGGACACAATCTGCTTAACGGCACTTATTTCCACGATGTAAGATATTATGACGTTTTTGAATACGGCAGAGAGTTCTATGACGAACATCCGACTATCCAGTTTGACACCATTTACGAAAAGGGTACATATAAGATATTTGCCATAATGGAGCAGAATACAAAAAAGACCGAGGGCGAAGTCTTCTATTACGATATAGTCTACAAGTTCGGCAATCAGAAGGAGTTTAACGATTATTACGCAAAGGTGCTCGACAGAAGCTTTATCTATAATCCCGAGGTTGATTTAAAATACGGCGATGAAGTAATCGTACTGTCAACCTGCACCTTCCCCTTCGGTAAGTCAATAAATCTCAGACTCGTTGTTTATGCGAGAAGGGTAAGAGACGGTGAAGACCCGACGGTAGATGTAAGCAAGACGGTAATAAATGAAGACCCGCTCTTCTATGACTATTACTACAGTGTAATGGGCGGCAAATGGGGCGGAAGAAAATGGGATCCCGCTTTACTTCAGGGTTATAAACCCAAAAAGAGCTGAGTAGAATTTGAGTATTAAGTAATATGATATAAAGGATGGTACATAAAAATGCCCGATTATAAGTCTGTGATGGTATCTACAAAGAAGAAAAAGAAGAAAAAGCAGAACCCTTTTCTAGCTATAGCTCAGGGACTTATACCCTGGAAAGGTGACAGTGTAGGCGAGATTATAAGAAAGATAGTTTTTATCGTGTCTATTATCGCTTTATGCGTGGCTGTAGTTATAATTGCCGATACCTATATCTTCAAGCCTCAGCGTGACAGACAGGAATACAATAACAACATCTTAGAGCTTTACAATAAAGAACCCACCAAGGAAGAAATTGAAGCTCTTCCCGAAAAGGCGATAAACGTTGAGTATGCTACCTTCTATGGTGAAAACCCTGACTTTGTGGGCTGGATCACAATAAAGGACACCAATATAAATTATCCCGTAGTTCAGGGTAGGGATAACGATGAATATCTTTACGCTGACTTCAAGGGCAATTACAACAAGAACGGCACTATCTTTGCAGACCACGAGAATGTTTTCAGTGCAACGGAAAATATGTCTGCAAATACGATCCTTTACGGACACAATCTCCGTACAGAAAACTATTTTACCGACGTTACGGAATACAGAAGAATAGACCTTGACAAGAGCCTTGAATTTTTAAAGGGACATCCCGTTATCGAGTTCAACACCCTTTTTGAAAAGGCAAAGTACAAGATATTCTCCGTGATGATATTAAACACGACCGATAATTACGGTGACGTGTTCAATTATCCTTCAATGATAAACTTTAAGAGCAAGGCACAGTTTAATGAATTTGCGGCAGAATGCCTTGACAGAAGTGATTTCTTTACAGGTGTTGATATAAAGTACGGTGACGAATTCCTGACTTTATCCACCTGCGAATTTGAAAGTATGCTTTACGATATGAGAATCGTAGTAGTTGCAAGAAAGGTAAGAGACGGCGAAAGCTCTGTCTTTACAGAAGAAGAGCTTAGTAAATTTGTACGCAATCCCGATCCGAAATACTGCGAGGTATATCGTGACAACTGGTTCTATGGTGCAAAGTGGGAAGGCAGATACTGGGATCCTGCGTGGATCGAAGGCTATGAGAAGGATGAGACCTTTCTCGACTGGCCCGAGTAATGAATAAAGAGAAAAAATGAAAGGAGGGGAAATTATGCGAAAGGCGTCAGTATGGAAAATAGCACTGGCTCTGTTTATAGGCTGTGTATATATTTTCCTTTTTGGTATAGTGCAGACTGTAACTGTAGAAGCGAATAACGAATTTTCCGTATCTGTTGATATACCGACAGTTACAACGCCTGTAACGGTAGAAACACCCTCCTCCTCTACGATAAAACTACAGAACGTCTATAAGCCGAGTTTTGAAGATTATATACCCGAAACCACGGTAGAGATAACGACACCTCCCGAGACAACGACAGAGGACAACGTAATAAGACCGCCTGAAAGTCAGACTGATCCTGTTATAACAACGCCACCTCCCGAAACTGTTACGACAACTACCACCACAACCCCTCCGCCTGAAACGGAAGTTACTCCCGCTCCCGAATGGAACGAAACTCCTGTAAATGGCGTGAGATACGTAAATGAAAACTGCTATAGCAGAAAAAAAGCACTCCTTGGTGCTGAAACGGTAAAGGCATACAGCGTAAATGATAAGGTGACCGTTGTAGCAAAGACTGATACCGGCTATTATAAGCTCTCTGACGGTAGCTTTATCCATGAGGATTATTTATCTGAAAGTGAGATCGTGACAACCACAACACCTCCTGAAACTACTCCTCCGCCATCCGATGACAACAACGGCGGCGTAGATGCAGGTAGCGATCAGGTTTACGTATTCAATGCGGATACGGAAGAATACTTTGCCTGCACTATGAGTGAGCTTATGGCGATGGCTGATGATGACACGCTTATAGGTTATGACCAGTATCAGCAGGTAACTGTGGAAAACGGAAAATTTGTCGTTACTCACACCTGGGATTTCAATAACCCCGATTATACCTATCTTTACGTAGTTGGCTCTGCAAGAGAAATCATTATTGAAGCGGTAGTTGCCGAGATCTCTGACTGGTATGCAGAGGAGGCAATAAAAGCTCAGGCAATATGTGATTATACCTACCTCAGAAAGAAGAATATCTACGGCACGATACCGCCTATCCATCTTGTTTCCTACAATTATAACAGATCAAGAGTGGAAAAGTGCGTCGATGCAGTTTTAGGACTGGCAGTATATTATAACGGCGAAATGATACAGTCCACCTTTACAGCGGCAACGCCGGGATATACCAATTCGTCCTACGACGTATGGGGAGTACATTACCCTTATCTTGTAAGCGTGGACAGCTCCTGGGAAATGAATTACGACACCTTTAAAAAGGTGGGTGCAAGATTTGACAGCTCTTACATAAAGCAGAGAGTAAAGGACGTTCTTGGTATAGAACTTAAAGGTTCTCCTGCCAATTGGTTCTCTATAAAGGACACCCTTGAAAGTACGGAATACGGCTGGGTAACTTCTGTTGCAGTAGGCGGAAAGACCACCTACGGTAATGGTAAAAAGATAACGGGCAGAGTTATAAGAGAACAGGTGCTTGACTTTGCGATAGTATCTCCTGCTTTTACCGTGGGCTATGATGAAAGTTCAGATGAGCTTATTTTCTATATCTACGGTAGCGGTCACGGAGTAGGTTTCTCCCAGTTCGGCGCACATATTGCGGCACAGGATATGGGCTGGAAATATGACCGGATACTTTATCACTATTTCCCCGGTACAGAAATTAAATAAAAGTTAAATCCCGCTGTCAAAAGACAGCGGGATTAGTTTCATTTAATATTATGCCATTTTACCTCCTGTCATTTTACTATACGTTTTATATAGCAAAACTTTAAAAGACAGAAGCCGACAAAGACGGCACATATTAATAGTTTTCTTCGCTTATTTCGAAATAGCTCTTGGGGTGTGCACAAGTGGGACATACTTCGGGAGCCTTTGTGCCAACTACGATGTGACCGCAGTTTCTGCATTCCCATACCTTTACTTCGCTCTTTTCAAATACCTGAGCTGTTTCTACGTTCTTTAATAATGCACGATAGCGTTCTTCGTGGCGCTTTTCGATTGCCGCTACGAGACGGAACTTTACTGCCAGAGCCTTAAAGCCTTCTGCTTCAGCTGTCTTTGCAAATTCTTCGTACATATCTGTCCATTCGTAGTTTTCACCGTCAGCTGCTGCTGCTAAATTTTCAGCTGTAGAGCCGATACCTTCAAGCTCCTTGAACCAGAGCTTAGCGTGTTCCTTTTCGTTTTCAGCTGTCTTTAAAAAGAGTGCTGCGATCTGCTCAAAACCTTCCTTCTTTGCCTTTGATGCAAAGTAGGTGTACTTGTTTCTTGCCTGAGATTCGCCTGCAAAAGCAGCTAAAAGGTTCTTTTCGGTCTGTGTACCTGCATATTTGTTCATAATGATTTCTTCCTTTCGGTGAATTTATATTTTTGAGCATAGGCTCTTTGTTACTGATGAAAGTGGTATATGTCAGTAATTCTATTTTATCACAAATCGGTTATTTTGTAAAGAGCTTTGGAAAAGTGTAGAATTAAAATTTCCTTTTATATCTTTTATTATTGCTATGAAATTTTGTTTTATACAAAAATAAATGCCTGTGAAAGTTGAACCACCTTTCACAGGCATAAACATATTTTTATTCGTTTATTTTATCCACCCACAGCTTAATAAAATCAGAATTTTCATCTCTTACTGCAGTAAAACTGCTTGTGCCGAAAAACGGCTTTTTTGTAAGATTTTCAATAACCGGATCGTAGAATCCGACATCGGGCGAGGTAGCTTTTTGTATAGTGCCTTTAACACTGATTACAGGTTTTATATTATCAGTATCGTTTACTTCCCTTACTCTGTCAAGCAGTTCCCACGTCCATTTGTATTCGGCTATTTTTTTATTATCTATATAGTAACGTGCGTCTATATCATTTTCAACCAACAGATTAGCACATATCCACGCCTTATATGCATTCTGATTAGAAGAGCCCTTGCATAACATATAAGAATTTATATCAATCTGCTGATAGTAGGTTTCTTTTCCGTCAGCTTTAGGAAAAGGTACAAACTGTATTTCATCTTCATCCCAGTCGAACATATCCATATACTTCTGCCAGTCTTCTTCATATCTGTAGTAACCATCAGCAAAGAAAAGTGTATTTCCGTTTGTCCACGATCTTCTGTTGGGATTGTAGTTGCTTACGATATCCGAAGGGTATCTGAGCTGATTTTCCTTATTATTAAGCTTTTTCATCAGTATATCCATTGCATTTTCTAAATCCGCATCATAAAGATTGCTTGTATACACCCCGTTATTCAGACTGAAAAAGCTTTTACCCGTGGATAACGCAAAGGCGTCGCCGATATATGTTCCGTATCCATCAATAGCATATACATTCTCACCGTTTTTTACAAACTGTTCTGACATATCAAAGAAAGCAGTCCAATCCCATTTACCTTCCCTGTATAATGTAAAAGGATCAGCAAGCCCATAATCCTCTACAACTGATTTTCTGTACCATAGCACCTGATAAGGATTAACCGATATAACCGGAACGTAGGTTTTACCTTTCCACATAAGCTGGTCGGAAAGCTCGTTATGAAGCTCCCATTCTTCGTAGCTGAAATCGAAAAGTTCGTCTATGCTTTCAAAATGCTCGTTTATTATAGTGTAAGGATACATGCTCAATTCAAAGGGCATTATATCAGGCGACTTACCTGAGGATACAAGCTTTGTAAGTTCGTAATATCTGTCGGAATAATTTACCTTCATTATCGCAAAAACGTTATCATCAGGGGTATCTTCATATCCTGCAGGCTTATTTTCCGGTATACCGTAAAGGTTTTTAAAGAGTTCCATCTGCGGTGTGTTTTCGTCAATATCAAACCATGTCACAAGTATAGGCTTGGTGTCAACCTCTATATCGGCATATTTGTTATGGGGAGGGATATCTGACGGGATGCAATCGCAGGGTTTATCTTCACTATGAATGTGGCTGCTGGCTGTACCTGAAATACTTTCCGGATGTGTTACAGGAACACCCTGCATATTGATAATAATAGATACCACCGCAGCCACCGCACCGAGAGCGAGAACCGTTGCCGCCGCCATAGCACCATACTTTAAAAAATTGTTTTTTGTTTTCTTTTCTGTCTTTTCACTTTTTTCATAATCGGCACAGATACGCTCGTATATGTCTTTTTTCTGCTTTTCCGTTGCCGTTATCTTATCAATACTTTTTTTTATCATTTGTTATCCTCCTTATCTGTAAGGATACTTTTAAGCATTTCTTTAGCTCTTTTTAATCTGTTTCTTACTGCTGAGCTTGTGATATGCAGCATTTTTCCTATCTGTATACTGTCATAGCCTTCGTAATAATAAAGATATACCACCGTTTTAAGATTATCGGGAAGAGAGCATACCGCCATCAGCGTTTCATCGTGATAGTCGCTGACAGAAATATTCTCGTTTTCTTCAATGAGAGAAGCTTTTCTGCTCCAGTGGCTTATCATATTCTTACAGACGTTTGAGCTGACACGGATAAGCCATGCCTTTTCGTGCTCGGCATTCTGAAAGGTTTTTTCGGTTTCAAGCAGCTTTAAAAAGGTGTTATGTACTGCGTCCTCGGTATCCGCTTTATTTTTGAGATACATAAAGCAGATCTTATACACCATATCGAAATGACGCTCATACAGAGCCTTGAAGCTGTCGGAAGGTAAGTTAGAGCTCATAATTACCATCCTCCTTTTTACGTCTTTCATATATAATACAATCGGGCAACGTCATATGACACGTATAAATTAAAAAAATTTCCATTTACTACAATTATTTTATCACAGAAAGTGAGTTTTGTAAACGCAGTATTAATTTATGTGAAAGAAAGCTGAAAAAAGCCTTATATAAATATTTCCGCTTGAAATCAGCCGTAAAATGTGGTACAATAAATTATATATTTTTAAAGACAAAAGAAAGGAATTTTTTATCGTGGATATTTTTGGTGAACAGCTTATAAGAAGAGAGGTTTCAGGTGCAGACTGGGCAAAGAGAATAGCGCTTACCGTGGGAGGACTTGCATTATCCTCCGTATCAATGTATTTCGCTCTTGCAACAGGACTTTCAATACTTCTGTTTTTAGCGGTAGGTATACTTTTCGGTCTTGTATGGATCTTAACGGGTATGAATTACGAATATGAATACATACTGACAAACGACGATTTTGACTTTGATAAAATTACAGGCAAGAGAAAAAGAAACCGTCTTATCACAATTAAATTCAATACAGTAGAAGAGTTCGGTGTTTATGATGGTTCACAGGGTGCAAACGTAAATGCTACCGTTGTTGCAACCGACAACACAGGCACAGGCATCTACTATATTATTGCAAAGCACAAGACACACGGTATGACGATGGTACTTTTTACCCCTAACGAGCGTATGATAGGTCTTATTCTTCAGGCTCTGCCCAGAAAGGTAAAGGCTGAAACAAAGGTCAAGATAGAAGAAAAGCCCCAGTCATCGGAGGAATAATGAGAAAAACCTCTGCTATATTCAGAATATCAGCATTTGCATTGTCATCAGTGATGTTATTATCCGCTTGCGGTAAAGTGGACCTTACAATGAGTGAAGCGGAAAGCAGTGTTCCTGTTACTACCGCTCCCGTTACCACCACTCCGCCGACAACTACAGCACCGTCGGTAAAAGAACCGGCTATTGATGATAATTTTGTAAAATGCAAAGCGGCAATATGCTATGACGTTACAAATGAAAAGATCGTTTATGAAAAAAACGCAGATGATAAAGTATACCCTGCGAGTCTTACAAAGCTACTGACGGCTCTCACAGCTATAAACTATACGTCCGCTGATTATATCTACTACGTGGGTAGTGAAATAGAGCTTGTAGAACCGGATTCGAGCATGGCGTGGCTTTACGAGGGTACATATATCGACAGAGAAGGAATTTTAACGGCAATGCTTGCCCCCTCAGGCAACGACGCCGCTTACGTAATTGCCGTAAACGTGGCAAGAAAGGTATATGGCGACCATCTTTCCGATACGGAGGCGGCAGAGTATTTCGGACTGCTTATGACCGATTATGCAAAATATATCGGTGCGGAGAATTCGAACTTTGTAGTGCCCGACGGTTATCACGACGATAACCATTATACCACGGCAAGAGATATGCTGAAGATTGCTATAGCCTCAGCAGGCAGTGAAACGATATGCAATATCACAAAAGAGCCTGAGCCTCTTGTCTATGATGAACACGGAAACTGGCTCAGCTGGACAAACGGCAACAAGCTGCTGGAAGATGATACGATCCCCTATAACGTCTACGGACTCAAAACAGGCTTTACCGACGAAGCAGGCTTTTGCTTTATAGGTCTTGCCGAGATGGGCGGTACAAAGATACTTACCCTCACCTTTGACAACTACGTTCCAAACAGATATGCAGACACAAAGAAGCTTTTTGATTTAGGCTTTGATATATACGATTCGGACTATGACTATTATTACGTCCCCGAAGAATCGGAAGAGGAAGAATAAAGAAAAATGAAGATATTAGCAATAGAAAGCTCCTGCGACGAGACTGCCGCAGCGGTCGTAGAGGATGGTAAAACCGTTCTTTCCTCCGTAATAGCAACACAGATAGACGAGCATAAGCTTTACGGCGGAGTTGTTCCTGAAATAGCGTCACGCCGCCACTGCGAAAATATCACGGGAGTTGTGGCAGAGGCTATAGAAAAAGCAGGAATATCACTTTCTGATATAGACGCCGTAGCAGTAACAAACGCACCGGGTCTTATCGGTGCTTTACTGGTGGGCGTAAACTATGCAAAGGGCCTTGCTTTATCTCTTGGAAAGCCGCTTATAGCAGTGCATCACATAAAGGGGCATATAGCGGCAAACTATATAACTCATAAGGAGTTATATCCTCCCTATCTTTGCCTTGTAGCCTCAGGCGGACACAGTCACATAGTAAAGGTGAATAGCTATACAGAGCTTGAAACTGTAGGTAAAACCACGGATGACGCCGCAGGTGAAGCCTTTGACAAAGCGGCAAGAGCTATGGGTTTCCCCTATCCCGGCGGTGTGCATATAGATAAAGCGGCAAAGCTTGGCGACAGCACAAAATACAAACTGCCCAAACCCGCCACAAAGAACGAATTCGATTTCAGCTTTTCGGGACTTAAGACCGCTGTTATGAACCTTATCAACAATTCCCGTCAAAAGGGTGAAGAGGTAGATATGAACAGCGTAGCCGCCTGCTTTCAGGAGACTATTACCGATATTCTGTCAGATAAATTCATAGCCGCTGCAAATGCTCTTGGCTATAAAAAAATCGCCCTTGCAGGCGGTGTAGCGGCAAACTCGGCTCTCAGAACAAAGATAGCGGACAAGGCAAAGGAAAACGGAATGGATTTTTACGTTCCTGAATTATCTCTTTGCGGTGACAATGCGGCAATGATAGGCTGTCAGGCATACTACGAATATCAGGCAGGAAACGTTGCGGATATGTCCCTTAACGCTTATGCAACAAAAAAACTGCATATGCTTTAATATCACTTGACAAACTCATTTTATTGTGCTATTATATACCTAACCCGTGAGGGAGTAGCAAGCGTATATCGTAGGGATATACGTAGCAAGTCAACATACTGGCTTATAGCCTGGCTTGTTTTAAATTGCGAGACTCATGTATAACTGTAAGGCTATACATGTGTCCTTTAATATGAAGTTCACCCGATTATAGCTTAAGTGCAGTAATCGGGTTATTTTATTCGGACAAAGCTAATATAAATTATGTATCCGGTAAAAAGGAAGGTAAAGGCTATGGAGCTTACATTTATGTTTTTTGTGACCAATATACTGCTCGGTGCAGGACTTGCTATGGATGCCTTTTCGGTATCTCTTGCCAATGGGCTGAACGAAGCGGATATGAAGAAACCGAAAATGCTCGGTATTGCAGGTATGTTCGCATTCTTTCAGGGGTTGATGCCGATGATAGGCTGGGTATGCGTACATAGCATACTCCGGTATTTCAAAAGCTTTGAAAAGGTTATTCCCTACATTGCACTTGTTCTGCTTTGCTTTATCGGCGGTAAAATGCTGATAGACGCTATAAGACATAAAAACGGCGATGATGAAAAGCAAAGGCTTACCTTTGTGCTTTTACTGGTTCAGGCACTTGCCACTTCTATAGACGCCTTATCAGTTGGTTTTACAATAGCGGAATACGGCTTTCTGACAGCGCTTATTGCAGTCTGTCTTATTATGGCGGTAACTTTTATCATCTGCCTTGCAGGTGTTATTATAGGTAAGAAATTCGGCACAAAATTTGCAGACAAGGCTGAAATTGCAGGCGGTATCATTCTTATTTTAATCGGTATAGAGATATTTGTTACAGGAGTATTTTTCTGATATAATTTAACCCCCACGAAATTTCGTGGGGGTTATTATTACATAAGTGAACATATCTTATTTGTGAAATCTACAGGGTCTTCAATTGCAAGGCCCTCTACTAAAAGTGCCTGATTATAAAGAATATCACCGTATAACGCAAGCTTTTCCTTATCTGTTTCGTAAAGAGTTTTAAGCTTTTCGTAAATGGGGTGAGATGCGTTTATCTCAAGTACCTTTTCAGCCTTGGCGTTAGTTTCACCGGGCATATGAGCCAGTACCTTTTCCATTTCAACTGATAGGATGCCGTCGGAAGTAAGGCATACGGCGTGGGATTTTAAAATGCTTGAAAGTCTTACGTCCTTAACCTTTCCGCCGAGAGACTCCTTGATATATTCCAAAGCTCCCTTGCTTTCTTCCTTCTTTGCCTTCATCTCTTCCTTTTCTTCGGGAGTTTCAAGATCAAGGTCGCCTGCCGATACGGATTTGAACTGCTTATCGTTATAATCCACCATCATCTGCATTACAAATTCGTCAATGCTGTCTGTAAGGTAAAGTATCTCGTAGCCCTTATCCTTGATAAGCTCTGTCTGGGGGAGTTTATCAATCTTATCAACGTCGTCACCGCTGGCAAAGAAGATGTACTTCTGTTCTTCCTTCATACGAAGGGTATATTCTTCAAGGGTAACTAACTTCTTATCTGCCGAAGAGTAGAACATAAGCAGATCCTGAAGTAATTCCTTGCCTGCACCGAAGCCGTTATATACACCGAATTTAAGCTGAAGTCCGAAAGCCTTCCAGAACTTTTCGTATCTTTCTCTGTCGTTTTTCAGCATCTTTGAAAGCTCGTTCTTTATAGACTTTTCAATTCTCTTTGCGATTATTTTAAGCTGTCTGTCGTGCTGTAAAAGCTCTCTTGAAATGTTAAGGGATAAATCGGCAGAATCTACAAGACCTCTTACAAAGCTGAAACAGTCGGGGAGTAGATCAGCACACTTGTCCATAATAAGCACGCCGTTTGAGTAAAGCTGAAGTCCCTTTTCGTAATCCTTTGAGTAAAAATCAAAGGGAACTTTTGCAGGAATATAAAGCAGAGCCTTATAGGTAGCCGTACCCTCTGCCTGTGTATGAATGTGGGCAATAGGGTCTTCATAATCAAAGAACTTTTCCTTATAGAAAAGGTTGTAATCTTCATCGGTAAGCTCGGACTTGCTCTTGTTCCAGATAGGGATCATACTGTTTAATGTCTCTATCTGATAGTGAGTTTCGTATTCGTCCTCAGTACCCTCTTTAAGATGGCTGTGACCTACTAACATTTTGATAGGGTAGCGGATATAATCGGAATACTTCTTTACGATACCTCTTATCTTATATTCCGTTACAAAATCCTCGTAATCCTCTTCGTCGGTAGAATCCTTTATCTTAAGTGTGATCTTTGTGCCGTAGCTTTCTTTTTCCGTTTCGGTTATCGTATAACCGTCAACACCCTCTGAATACCACTTGTAAGCCTGCTCACTGCCATACGCCTTGGTTTCAACAGTTACAGCTGACGCTACCATAAATGCGGAATAGAAGCCTACACCAAATTGACCGATAACGCTGATATCCTCATTTTCCTTATCAGCATTTTCGTTCTTGAATTTGAAAGAGCCGCTCTGAGCGATAACGCCTAAGTTATTTTCCAGCTCGTCCTTCGTCATACCGATACCGTTATCTGTGATCGTTAAAATTCTGTTCTCCTTATCAAGAGAAAGATCAATCGCAAAATCTGTTCTTGTGATACCGATATTTTCGGTCATTGATTTGAAATACAGCTTGTCCATAGCATCGCTTGCGTTACTGATAAGCTCACGGAGAAATATCTCTTTATGGGTGTAGATGGAGTTTATCATCATATCAAGCAGTCTTTTGGATTCTGCCTTGAATGCTTTTTTTGCCATTTTTGTCTTCCTTTCTTTATATCTGAATTTTTATTTTTTTAGCCTTTTAGCACTCTAAGCAAAAGAGTGCTAAAATTATTATAGCACTTTTTAAAAATTTGTCAAGGCACTATATGACGAATTATTGTTTTTTAGTTTTTTGATTTAAAAAGGCGGGAGAAAACTCCCGCCTTCTGACAAAAATTCATCGTGCCTTATATCAGCAGATCTTATCCTGTAAGATATCAAGTATCTCACCAAAACGCTGGAAGTGAACGACTTCTCTTTCACGAAGGAATTTGATAACGTTCGCAACGTCAGGATCATCACACATTCTTAAAATGTTGTCGTAGGTTGCCCTTGCTTTCTGCTCAGCAGCCAGGTCTTCCATAAGGTCTGCGATAGGGTCAGCCTTGCTCTGGATATAAGCCGCAGTAAAGGGTACGCCTGCCGCACTTGCAGGATATACTGCGTTTGCGTGGTCGATGTAATAATCGCCTACGCCGTAGCGGTCAAAGCTTCTTGCTCCTTCACCCGTCGTAAGCTGGGATACGATAGAACCGATCATCTCTAAATGTCCGAGTTCTTCTGTACCAACGTCGGTTAAAAGTGCGATCGCTCTTTTATCCTTCTGGGCAAATCTCTGGGATAAGTAGCGCAGGGACGCTCCAAGCTCACCGTCAGGACCGCCGTACTGGGATAAAATATAGCTTGCAAGCTTAGGGTTGCGGTTTTTTATCACTACGGGAATCTGAGTTCTTTTTTCAAATATAAACATATCTTTACCCCCTTACAGTATCCACTGACCGCACAGCCAGTCCCATTCGCCGTCTTTTCCTGCACTGCTTGCACGAAGAGGATAACATTCTGCTTCAAAAGCGTGGCGGCAGGCGTCCGCCTGCTTTACAGCTTCACGGAAGATTTTTAATGCCTCACAGTCATCGGGATGGGTATCGAGGTAAAGCTTTAAGTCAAGAGCATAGAAATCTGCAGCCGCAAGGCTCTTTAAAAGAGATGCACAGCGGGGAGTCATATTATACGCCATTATAAAGCCCCCTCTCGTATTCGTCGATCTTTAAGTCAAGCTCAGGAAAAATAGTGCCTGCCATAACCGCCTTTTCAGGAGAATAAAGCTTGCCTAACTTCTGAAAAGGTACGTGGGCATATCCCACTCTGTGCTTTATGTGGGGAACAGGCATTGAACATTCATCTTTCATAAAATAGCTCCTTTCGGTAAATTTTCGGCTTTACACTCTATTTTATGAAAATCAGGGGAAATGGTGCATATAAAAGCCCTCCCTTTACATATTAAATTTGTGTGCTTTTTAAATTGCTTTTTTATTTAAATTATGTTATACTGTCATTTGTATGGTTAAAAGACAGTATAGAAAGGACGACAACAGATGATTACAGTTTCAGACGTAAGTCTTTCCTTCGGCGGACAGACGCTGTTCAAGGATGTAAATTTATTATTCACAGCAGGTAACTGCTACGGCGTTATCGGTGCAAACGGTGCAGGTAAATCAACCTTTTTAAAGATATTATGCGGCGACTTAGAGCCTTCTACAGGTAGCGTTTCCATTCAGGAAGGTCTTCGTATGTCAGTATTAAAGCAGGATCACTATGCTTATGACAACTACACTGTTCAGGAAACGGTTATAATGGGTAACCCCCGTTTATATGAAGTTATGAAGCAGAAGGACGAGCTTTACGCAAAAGAAGACTTTACAGAAGAAGACGGCGTACTTGCAAGTGAGCTTGAAGGTGAATTTGCAGAGCTTGGCGGCTGGGAAGCTGAAAGCGACGCATCAAAGCTTGTTCAGGGTCTCGGTCTTGACGAAAGCATCTTATACAGTGAGATGAGCAGTCTTGCAGGTAACGAAAAAGTCAAGGTGCTTTTGGCACAGGCACTTTTCGGCAACCCTGATATTATCCTCATGGACGAGCCTACAAACCACCTTGATATTGACGCTGTGGCATGGCTTGAAGAATTCCTCGCCGAATACTTCGGTACGGTTATCGTAGTATCCCACGACCGTCACTTCCTTAATAACGTATGTACACACACGGTAGATATCGACTATACAAAGATAAAGATGTACGTCGGTAACTATGAATTCTGGTATGAATCCTCACAGCTCATCCAGAAGATGATAAAGCAGCAGAACAAGAAGGCCGAAGAAAAGATAAAGGAATTACAGAACTTTATCCAACGTTTCTCTGCCAACAAGTCAAAATCAAAGCAGGCTACTTCAAGAAAGAAGCTTATTGATAAGCTTACAGTAGAAGAGCTTCCTGCATCAAGCAGACGTTATCCCTTTATCGGCTTTGATATGGAAAGAGAGATAGGTAAGGATATTTTACAGGTTGAAGGTCTTACAAAGACGGTTGACGGTGTAAAGGTTCTTGATAACGTAAGCTTTACGGTAGGTAAGAACGATAAGATTGCTTTCGTTGGCGACAACGAAATTGCAGTTACCACACTCTTTAAGATACTTATGGAAGAAGAACAGCCCGATGCAGGCTTCTTCAAGTGGGGCAGTACTGCAAGCGTAAGCTATTTCCCTCAGGATAACAGCGAATTCTTCAACGGCTGCAAGATGTCTATTTTAGACTGGATAAGACAGTACTCAAAGGACGAAACAGAAACCTATTTAAGAGGCTTCCTTGGCAGAATGTTATTCTCAGGCGATGATATCTTCAAGTCGGTCGACGTACTATCCGGTGGTGAAAAGGTACGTTGTATGTTCTCAAGAATGATGCTTTTCCAGTCAAACGTACTTATTCTTGACAGACCTACAAACCACTTAGACCTTGAAAGTATCACAGCGGTAAATAACGGTCTTTCCGATTTCAAGGGCAATATTCTTTTCGCATCCCACGACCACGAAATAGTACAGACAGTTGCAAACAGAATTATCGAAATCTCCGACAAGGGTTGCTATGACAGACAGGGTACTTATGAAGAGTACGTTGAATGGCGTAAGGCTAACCACGGCGGTAAATTCACACTTTAATAAAAACAGTCCGTCTCTCATTAAGAGAGGCGGATTTTATTTTAGAAAAAAGATCTTATTAAGCACTTTGCATAAACCTTAAGACAAAAGATTTGTGTAAAAAGTCCTTTGAAATAAAAATCTCAAAATGATATAATTATCATGATGGGGGTATATCTCCAAAATTTCAGAAAAGGACTTTAAGGTAAGTATCATGGGCTACAATATCGGAGAATGCGTTGTATACGGACACTCAGGTGTATGCAGGATTGACGAAATTGTTACAAGAGAGTTTGATGGCAAAAAACAGAATTATTATCTGTTACGTCCTATAGCCCATAGCAATGCTACAGTCTTTGTTCCCTGCGACAACGAAAAGCTCGTTTCAAATATGCGTTATCCTATAAGCAGTGACGAGATAGACAGACTTCTTACTGACGTAGATAGCGATAGTACAGAATGGATAGATGATAAAAAGGAAAGACCTGCGTTTTTCAAGGCGGTAATGCAAAGCGGTGACAAGAAGCAGATATTAAGAGTTATCCGCTGTATCTATCTTAAAAAGCAGGAGCTTATGAACAGCAATAAATCCCTGCCCTCCACCGATGAAAGAATACTGCAGGAGCTTGAAAGAATGATAAACGACGAGTTTAGTTATTCGCTTGGTATCAGTGCGGATGAAGTAAGCGGATATATTGCAGGTAAGGTTAAAGGTAAACAATAAAAAACTTGGAAACAGCGTGCTATAGAAATAGTACGCTGTTTTTTTCTTTGAGCCTTTTAAAATATATACAAATCACAATTATAATTTTGTGCAGATTATATAAAAATCAGAAAAATCTATTGATTGTTAGTACTTTAAGTAATATAATATTTATAAGGAATAAAGTCCTTTAAAATGCAGGATATATTCTGCCGATGCTAAATGTAATGAAAGGAAAATAGGTATGAAAAAAGCAATCAGATTTACGACGTCATTTGTGCTGGCATTATGTACGGCGTTTTCTTCCGTAACATTTTCCTACGCACACAAGGCAGATGCTGAAGAGCTATCTGAAGCGGACGCACTTACAACTACTGAAAAAGTTGAAAGAATCCCTGTAAGCAAGGATAGCATCCCTGAGTATCTTGACGTTAAAAGTCTTATAGCCGACGGCTTCACAACAAGAATAAAAAGTGACGAGCAGTCCCTTGGTGAAGTTGTATTTGAAAATGCCGAGGGTATAAGATCGCTCTATATTTTCGATGAAAACGTAAAGTTTTACGACGAAAACGGCGATATAAAGGATAAATCAAATAAGGTTGTAAGAAAGAACAATACCTTTGTAAGTGAAAGCAACGATATTGAAGCAGTTCTGCCTGTTTCAATAATGAGCGGTATCTCCCTAAAGGATGACAGTCTTGACATCACTATGCGACCCGTATCGGTGATTGGTACAGCAAGACTTAATTCCGTAGGACAGATAAAGGATGAAAAAAGCGTACTTTACGAAAACGTATTTGACGAATTTACAGATGTAAAATACACCTTTACATACAGTGGCATAAAAGAAGATATCATTCTTGAAAAATACAACGGTGTAAGCTCCTTTAATTTTGAAGTAAGCACCGGCGGTCTTTCTTTAACAGACGAAAATTGTACAACAATCGAAAAGGCGATAAAAGCTGCTAAAGATAGAATGCTTCTTAAAGAAGGTGTGAATTTGTGTTCTCTGCTTCCCACTAATAATCCGGCGAATCCTTCAAACCTGTATATAAGAGGCGATCAATCAATAGATCTCAATTTAACAAGATGACGAAGGGAGGCAAAATATGAAATTACATATTAAATATGTAGCTTTATTTTTATCATTAACCCTAACCTTATGTGCTTGCAACAACATTACATACGATGGCTCATCCGAAACATCAAACGATTACAATGAAGAAGGTTATGCTATTATTCACGAAAAAACTGTAAACGAAGGCGATTCACTCAATGATCTTTTTAAAGATGGCACTATTCCCGATTTTTCTGATTTCGGAATTAACTATGAACTTTTTGAATACAAGGAATCTGTATTAGATGACTTTATTAGAACAAATGATTGGGAAGATTCAGGAACAGAGAAACCATCCAATAAGCTTTATTGTTATTCTAACAGAAAAGAAAATAGTGAAAGAATCTGGAACGAAAGTATTTATATAGACGAATTCGGAAGGTTGTGTGAATATTTTTCGTCTGTAAGTGAAGAGTATATAGAGAATATACCCGATGAAAAAACACTTACTGAAGATGAACTTAATAAAAGGGCGGATGAAATTGTAAAAGTACTATGTAAAAATGGTAAAACAAATTTTGAAGATTATAAAAAGAAGGTAAGAGATTATAGTGAAAATGGTATAGATTTGTATTATTCGAATCATACAGCCAACGATAGAGTCAAGAGAACATATTACGTCAAGCTTTTGCCGAACGGAGAGATTAATCACTTGTATGCAGGCTACTGTGATATTCATCCAAGCTATTCTCCCGATAAATTTGATGAGAATGTAGATGAACTTATAAAGCAATGTGTTGAAAGAAAAACAAAAAATTCATCAGCCAAACGCTACGAGTATGAAATAGAAGATAAAAAGTACGCATCATTTGAGTCGTTTAACGGAAAAATATACGGAGCATACGGGTTTACAATAACCTACTATTACGGTGATGGTGATGATGAATACTATAACGAATGCTACGAGATGGTTTTCGAGGATACAAGTTGTAGTGATGTATCTAATACATAGGAGGCACTATTATGAAAAAAATAACCATACTTATTTTAACCCTCTCGATGGTACTTACTCTTTCCGCTTGTTCGGATAACGGAAACAGCAGTACAACGGACAATAATATTTCTTCTGTATCATCCTCAGAATCTGAAGCAGAGCTTACCTTTGACGAAAAATTCAGAGGGCTTGATATAGACCTTCGCTATGACGAGGTGATAGAATTACTGGGCGAGCCTGACGAAAAGGGCGGAGTAAGCGTTAAATATCTTTCGTATAAACAGGATGACGGCAAATCAGCCATAGTTCAGTTTTTACACGGCGATAATCCCCGTATAGATTACACCTACATAACCGATTCAAAATTTGAAGAAGAGGAGATAATTCTCCATAGACGAATATGCGACCACGAAAACGATTATTGCTCTCATGATATTTATTATTCCGATGCCGTGTGTGATTTTTTCGATAAATGTAAAAAAATAGAGTATGAAATGAACGGGGACGAAGTTAAAGAAATACTTGGTGAGCCATATAGTATATACTCGGGAAGTCTTACTGGAACTATACGATATTTTCCTGATAAATATCATGAAGTTTGCGTAATTACATACTGTAACGGAAACAGTAAAGAAGAGGGAACAAACTCGTTTCGGGTAGAGTCAGTATATACATGGGATACCATTATACACGGGGCGGCTGTCGCCATTTTGCCAGAGGAATATAAAATAGGCGAAGTAAACGAAAAAAAGCCTACAAAGGAAATTGAGCAGCTTGCTTACGACCAAAAAGTTAGCTTCCCGACAATAAGCGTATCCCCAAAAAAAGACGTCTCGTTAAAGGATTATCTGAATGACTATATCGGTGAATATGACGAAGAAATAGACGAAGGAGATATAACAAAGCTCGTATATAAACTGAGTGACGGAAAATTAGCACACGTATGTATTTCAAATAAAGAACCTGAACCAATAATAGAATATGCTTATGTTTATGATCCTGAAACGAAGAAAATCACATCAACACACAAAGTCGTTGAAGATTGTGATTACGAGAAATATCTGCCGGATGATACAAAAGACTGATATTTTGCAACGTTAAATAGGAGTTTCAAAATGAAAAAACAGCATCATTTACTCCCCTCCCGATAATTCGGGAGGGGTCATTGTTTATGTAAAATAAGAATTGGCAAATTTTTATAGACAAAATCTTAAATTTGTGATATAATGTTAGATGATTATGATTTATCCGCGGTATATCGGCGGAACAGAAAGGAGAGTCATTCACAGTATGACTTATGAAAAATCCTGTGGTGGAATTGTTTACAGGAAATTTCACGGCAACACAGAGATACTGCTTATAAAGCATCTGAAGTCAGGCTACTGGTCATTCCCCAAGGGTCACGTTGAAGGAAACGAAACAGAAGAAGAGACCGCTAAAAGAGAGATAATGGAAGAGACCAACATTGACGTTTACATTGACGCAGGCTTCAGAGAAACTGTAACTTATTCACCCCGAAAGGACGCCAGAAAAGAGGTTGTCTATTTTGTGGCGAGAGCAAGAAATTTTGATTATATCCCTCAGGTAGAGGAAATAGCGGACATCCGCTGGGTAGAAATAGGTCAGGCACACAATCTGCTTGCCTATGATAATGATAAGCTGATAGTAAACAAGGCTAAAAGCTTTATCGCACTTATGAAATAATTGTGTCGGGGCTTAGTCCCTTTTGGAGTAACCCTTTGGAGAAAGGAATATAATAACATATGATGACCTACGAGCAGGCACTCGGGTATGTAAACGGATATACAAAATCGGGAGAACCGATGAAGGACCTTGTCCGTTTCGTCATACTTATGCGTTTGCTGGATAATCCGCATACCTCCTTTAAATCGGTGCATATTGCAGGCACCAACGGTAAAGGAAGCACCTGCGAATATATCTGCAATTCGCTGATGTCGTCGGGTAAAACTGTGGGAAAATTCACTTCCCCCTATATAACGTGTATTGAAGAACGTATTCAGGTAAATAATAAGCATATTTCAAAGCCTGCCTTTGCCATTCTTTGCGAACAGGTAAAGAATGCAGTAGAAGAAAGCGGTATAACGGGTTATTCTCAGTTTGAGATACTGACCGCCATCGGTTTTCTTTATTTCAGCAAGGAGCAGGTGGACTATGCGGTTATCGAAACAGGCATCGGTGGTACTCTTGACTGTACCAACGTTATAACTCCTCTTGTAAGCGTTATAACATCCGTAGATTACGACCACACCGCCCTTCTCGGAAATACGTTACCTGAGATCGCATCCCACAAGGCGGGAATAATAAAACCCTCCGTACCCTGCGTATCTGCAGTAATGCAGGATAGTGCGGGAGATGTCGTGGACGCTAAATGCAAGGAATTTAACAGCGAGCATATAATCCCTGACGTAAGCCGTATGCAGATACTTCACATCGACGCAGGAGACGTATTCTTCTCCTATAAGGGTATGAACTATCATCTTATAATGTCAGGTAAGCATCAGATAATGAACGCTATGTGTGCTATCGAAGCCTGCAAGAAATTGGGACTTGAATACAGTCACATTTTTACAGGTCTTGAAAGATCATCTCTCCCTGCAAGAATGGAGATGATAAGAAAGGACGACGTGCACTATATCGTTGACGGTTCGCATAATCCTTCCGCAATGAAAGCGGCAGGAGAGCTTTTATCCCTTGATAAACGCCCCGTTTATGCGGTTATAGGTATGCTTAAATCAAAGGACTGGCAGAATGCACTCAAAGAGATACTGCCCTATCTTGAAGAGATCGCCTTTGTGGATAATTTTGCCGATGGTTCAGTACCGGGAAATGCGCTTATGGAATTTGCCATAGCAAACGGCTGTCGTGCAAGCTATGAAAGTGAGCTTTCAGTAGCTTTAGACAAGGCACAGTTCAAAGCAGGGAAGAGCGGTTACGTTATGGTAACAGGCTCTTTATATCTTGCGTCTGTTGCAAGAAAATTAATAAAAGAATAAAAACAGCACCACAATCGTAATTTAAGATTGTGGTGCATTGTAATATATATTACGGGAACTTGTTCCCATAAAGCAACCGTCAGGTTGCAGATGCGAAGCATCGAATATATATTTCAAGGTTCACTCAGCCGTCGAAATCTACGATTTCGGGAACGGCGTGTGGTTCTTATAATATATATTACGGGAACTTGTTCCCATAAAGCAACCGTCAGGTTGCAGATGCGAAGCATCGAATATATATTTCAAGGTTCACTCAGCCGTCGAAATCTACGATTTCGGGAACGGCGTGTGGTTCTTATAATCAGAAAAGCAACTTTATCTATAAGCCGAGTTCTGTCGTGTGCGATCATCTATCTACTTTTTTCGTCGCCGAAAAAATCAAGCCACCTTAATCCGTGACCGCCGAGCAGACGGTTTTACCACGGAACCAATCGGTGTTGCACCGGATAGGGTTTACAGATAGAAACGGTCTCCCGCTCTACGGTGAGCTCTTACCTCGCCTTTCCACCCTTACACTGAAAAACAGTGCGGTATATTTCTGTTGCACTTGCCCTGAAGTCGCCTTCGGCTGCCGTTAACAGCTATCCTGCTCTGTGATGCTCGGACTTTCCTCACGGGTAAAAACCCCCGCGACCGCACAATAAAGTTGCTTTATAATTTTAACATATTTTATAAATTTGTCAAGTCTGTAATTTATGGCAGGTAATTTATGAAAAAAGAACGAATTAATGCAATATGGCTTTTTATATACGGCTGTGCTATGATAACGACAGGTATATTCCTGCTTATCAAGGGTGACGTGCTTATCGTACCTTTAGCAAAAGCAGGCGGTATATTTATATTTTTTAACGGTCTGCACCGACTGATAAAGGGTCTGATGCAAAAAAGCAGAATAAAGCTATTAAACTGCATCGGCAATACCTTTATAGGTGCGTTTGTTTTCTTTGCTCCCTTTATAAGCCTCGCTCTGCTGACTTTTACTTTTGCTCTTTATCTGCTTTTAAACGGTGCTGTAAAGCTTATTGATTTTATATATTCAGTCAGAAACGGAACCGGTGATTTTCCTGCGGATTTTACCGCATTTCTGTTCTTTGTAGTCTTTGCAGTGCTTATGTTTGTCGGTGCTTTTCAGACTACCGACTGGCTGACCGCGGTTGCAGGAGTATACTGTATTCTGTACGGCGTGACTGAGCTTAAGGATTTTGCAAGAGAAGTCCTCCCACGCAAAGCAAAGAATATTTTAAGGAGAAGATTACGCTTTTCCATTCCCCTTGCGATATCTACCTTTGCACCTCTTAAGGTTTTAAGGGAATACAGCCACCGACTCGATTCGAGAGAAATTGATATAAAGTCTCTTTTAGAAGAGGAAAACGCCTTTGATGATAACAAGCACGCAAATATTCACGTACTGATACACGTGTCCCTTGACGGAGTGGGTATGGTAGGACATTGCGACATTGCATATAAAAACAAGGTTATGTCCTACGGAAATTACGATGCGTCTTCAGAAAGACTTTTTGGTGCTATCGGAGACGGGGTAATGTTTATTTCCGATCTGAACAGCTATATAGATTACAGCATCAAGGGCGATAAGCAGATGATAATAGATTTCGGACTGCTTCTTACCGATAAGCAGATAAGAAGAGTACGAAAAGAAATGGCAAGGATAAAGAAGAGCACTTATCGCTGGCGTTGCCCTTTTGAAAAGGATGTCTACGAGGGAAAAAACACAAAGCTTTCTGATTATCAGGATTATTGCAGCAGGTTATGGGATGGCACTAAGGCAAGGTTTTATAAATTCCGTAGCGGTAAATGGAAGACCTACTGCGTTATGAGCACCAACTGCGTACTGCTGACAGACTATATTTTATCAAAGGCAGGAACAGATATAATAAACACCGCAGGAATTATTAGCCCCGGCGCATATTACGACTATCTGCAAAAGGAATATACCCTTAAAAACGGCATTGTGGTAAGCCGTGATATTTACAGTAAATATAATAACAGCCCTTGAAAAGTAATTTCAAGGGCTTCGTTTTGGACGCTTTAGCACGAAACAACCCCCGGTTCTACCGGGGGAAAAAAAGCTTTAGCAAGCGATTGAAATAAACAACCTCCCAATGGTATAATAGAAAAGGTTTGGCGACCGCATTACTATTAAAAC
>SVNC01000018.1:27024-34318 GCA_015067025.1 Oscillospiraceae bacterium | reverse complement strand
TATGAAAATTCAGCAAATTGAAAATTTGAGCTAACTTTTTACCGCTTTTTTTGAATATATAGTATAGAAGATGAAAAATCTTTTATAACATTCAGAAAAAGCGGTTATTTTTTATTCTATTACGGCAATACACTCAAACATAAAGGGATAGTTATATTTATTAACAATGCTCAATCAAGGCTAAAGGATACATATTCCTCCTTTACTTTGTGATAACGAAAAATTTAATGCATAGGAGGTGGAAGTGCTACTTATGACATTTTATTAAAACAGGGAGGCGATAAGGTTGATCATAATTTTTCAGCAATCCCAATTCATTCAAATTAGAACGATAAAAAAATAGTTGCTTAAAATAAGCAAGAAAGGAATTTCATTATGAACAAATTATTTAAAAAAATTATAACGGGAATAATCAGTGCTACAGCTTTATCGTCAGTTATTATTGGCACTGCGTATGCAAGTAAGCATGTAACAGGTTTTTCTACAAGCACAGGCTGTAATTCGAGTAATTTCTATTTTAATGGGCTTGAAGGGTCAAGCATACAATATATTGCTATAAATCCTAACTGCTCAATATCTGGAGCAAAGTATCAAGTTTCTTTGTGGAAGGAAGGCGGAATAATAGATACACTTATGCCTGATACACAAACCGAGTCGGTTCCGGCTAACGGTCTCGGCAGTAATTTTGCTTGGTGGTTTGCAGACGTAAATTGTACATATCATTTTTATATTGACCCTTTCAACAATTTTGATGACAATAAAGTGCCACAGCCAATAACCTGCATTAATGTAAGATTTGAAAATTTTTATGATAAGGACCTGATGAATTAAAAATGAAAGAAAATTCTTTTGAAATAAAAGACCTCACCAAAGTATACGAGGTAGGTGATGAAAATGTATATGCCCTTAAAAATTGCAGTATCTCTGTGGAAAAGGGTGAACAGGTAGCGGTAATGGGACCGTCAGGCTCAGGAAAAAGCACCCTCCTATCTCTTATCGGCGGCGTTATAAACCCTACGGAAGGAGATATCTTTTTCGGCGATATAAATATAGCACAGTTTGATGAAAATAAGCTCGCCAAATTTCGAAGACAAAATATAGGCTTTGTTTTTCAGGACTTTAGATTGATACCTGAGATGACCGCTAAGCAGAATATTCTATTACCTCTTATGCTGGATAATAAAAAAGCTGACAGGATATATTTTGATGAGCTTTGCAAAAGACTTGCAATATCTGATAGATTGCACCATCTGCCGTCTCAGCTTTCAGGTGGCCAGAAGCAGAGAGTGGCTATCGCAAGGGCGTTAATCACAAATCCCTCTCTTATACTGTGTGATGAGCCTACGGGCAACCTTGATTCAAAATCGGGGAATGAGGTTTTAAAGCTACTGAAAGGTGTCTGCGATACTGATAAAAAAACTCTTATAGTAGTTACCCACGACAAAGATCTTGCATCAAAGCTTGATAGAGTGATTGAAATATACGATGGAGAGGTAAAACAATGAATGCTTTATTTATTGCTTTGATTTACATTCGCCGTCACATAGTAAAATTTCTGCTTATTACGCTTGCTCTTGCACTTATGATATCATCGGTGGTTTTCACACAGATTTTCTCCTATTCGGAGGATTACAGAAGGTTTTATTCAGCAAGACAGGGTATAGTACCTTTTGCAACAATTTTTTGCGATGTAAATAACGAACGGCTGACCGACGAGGTTTTAGAAGAATACTCGGCAGGCAGACAATATGTAAACGGGTATACCGAAAAAAGTGGCGTAAGACAGTACATAGGATATCTTGACGATGTGGCTCTCGCTTCGCTGAATGTCAAAATACTCAGAGGTCGTTTACCTGAAAATGAGAACGAGCTTGCAATGAGCGATACAATGCTACTTTCTTACGGAGTCAGTGTTGGAGATAAGTTGACGATTACCATAACCGATAAGTCGGGAACGTACGAAAGGGAGTTCCTTGTAAGCGGTATGACTTCTGATTATTTTGCCGAATATACCGAGACTGAAGTTTTTATTCCGCAAATGAGTTCACAAGAGAACTTTGACACAAATCTTATAACCATACCATCCATTATTTCGGGTAAATCGGACGATTTTCTGTCTGTCAATATGGTTCAAAACATCATTGACAGCTTCTATTACCCTGAGTCACATCCGTTTAGTATGGATCAGAAGGTTACGATAATAAACAATGACAATTACAGTGCAAAAAGTAAGGAGTATTATTATCAAAACTCCTCGATGGATCTATATTTGAATATTGCAGTAGAATATGTAGTGCCTATTCTTATTGTTTTTGCGACGATAGCAGGAGTGTATACGGCGGTCAAAATACTTATCCGCGGACAAAAGGAGAATATACAGCTTATAAAAACAGTAGGCGGTACAAATAAGCAGGCATTTCTCATATATTTTTATGAAGCGTTTTTTATTTCTTTTTCAGCATCACTGATAAGTTTCATGGCAGGACTTGCTATATGTTATGCATATTCGCAGTTTATCAGCACGCTTGGTTTAGGTTACATAATACCATACGATATTGTCGTTGTTATATCGCTGGTGTCATTCCTTCTGCTTATCATTTTCTATCTCGTGTATTTTGCTTCATCGGTACGCAGTAAAAAGACAACGATAAAAGCATACAGACATAACGTAAAGAAAATAAGCAAGCTATGGAATAAAACAGTAGACACAAACTCAGGTTCTTCAAATATTTCTTTCAGAATTGTTGTTGCTGCATCGGTGATTGTTTTTTCCGCAGGCTGTCTTTGGGCTGATTTTTTAGCAGCACATTACGGTTCCGAAATAGAAATCTCGAAGCAGTATTCTAACGATTATCTTGTAAGAGTACCCGGAGGGACAAATGTACCTGAGTTAATGTATTATGATCTTCCTTCAGGCTGTGGAGTAAGCAAAAAAGAGCTGGAAGCATTGTACGAGAATTATCCTGTAAAGGAAAAGCTGAAGGTGATACATCGTAACATTCATTCATATATAGACGCTGACGGAGAAAAATACGACCTTAAACAAAGGCAGGTAATGGTTCCGAAACATCTAAGAGAAGAATTTGCAAAATCTGGGATGGAAGAGCCTGCTATATTGTACAAATACAGTGTCAAGGGAGTTCCTTACGAATATCTAAATGAATTTATAGGCTATATCGGCTTTTCAAAAGAGGATTATGATAGCGGAAAAATCGCAATATCCATGAACGGGAAATTTATAAAAGGTGACGCCTTTAAGCTTTCCTTTGTGACGTTTCCTGAGCAGATTAACGAATATTACGATATAAATTTGGATGAGCTTACACCTGATATTAAAACTGTAGATGTCAGCATTACTCATACAGGCACAGTAAACGATACAGGTAAATCACGCGAAATGACAGACATTCTGAACGAGCATAAAACTTGCATTATTCTGTCAGATAATTATCTGCTTTCGCTTTCAGGTGATTTTAAGTATGATTATCTGCTTTTGGATAACGCATACGAACTGAGCGATTATGAAGCATTTACCACCGACGAATATATAGCGTCGATTTCAGATAAAAACCGCTTACATCTTTATAACCATTATATTTACCCCATGCTTATGAAAAAAGAAGCAATGAAGCAGAAAATCCCGTATGTTGCAATGAGCGGTGTGTATTTGATTGTAGTCGCCTTATTTGCATATATCTGTATAAACTGCGAGGTAAGAAGTAGAGAAAGAGAATTTCTTATACTTAAATCCATAGGTGCTGAGAGAACCCATATTGTAAAGATAATTTCACATTCCGCTATAAAAAAAATCTTTCCTGCTATACCTTTTGCACTGGTGCTTTATTTTATGTTTTATGCGGTGATTTTCCTTAGCACTAATAAATATAATACGATATCTTATGTTTCCATCATAAACGTCTTGCTCTATCCCATTATCATAATAGCGGTAATTATGGCGATAACACTCGTCGCATCGATAATTTCTGCAAATTGGGTATACAAAAGACAAAAGCAGAATGTTGAATAGTTGTTATATGGCAATAGCAACAAATAACATTAAAATAAAAAACTCTTATTCTATGTTCAAAAACTACAGAAAAAGGCTATTTTATTGCGTATTTGTATCTATAATGCACTGAGAATATACCTTGATGCACTTCGTGTAGCAATCTTCGTTATTGTATTAAAACAATTCTGTATTTTTAAAAAACTCATACCCCGCTCCTTCGCTTTTGCGAAGGAGCTTTTTTTCTTGCCAATTCCCCCAAAAAGCCGCTTTTATGTGAAAGCTATCTGAAAAGTATATGAAATTACTGTGAAATTAGCCGATTTTCTTTGGCAGTTTTAAAACTTGGTGTTGTAGGTAGTGGAAGGGAAAAAACCCCGCTTTCGCGGTTGCGAAAGGAGGTGATTATCTTGAGCGATTCTACAAGGACTCCACTTCAGATTCAATGTGCTTTTAACGGTTTTTGCAAAAAGGTTCTGAAGCGTGAGGCAATTAATGCACACAGAGATGCGAAACGCTACAGAAAGCACTATGTATGTTTTTCCGATCTGACATTCAAGGAACTAAACCAATTACATACCATTCAGATGCAGATGAGCAATGAAAATCGTGGCAAATATATACTTGCCGGTGGTAAAAAAATAACTCCCGAACTTCTGTATAAAGCCATTGAAGCGAAAAAGGGCGAGCTTATCAAGAACGCAAGCTATAACAGGTCTATCCCCGTTTACGGCAGATACGATGCTTTTTCCCTATTCCTTGATTATGAATTTTCTGCTTTTATCATTGTTATTTTACTTATATTTGTATTTTCTTCAACCTATTCAAACGAGAAAGCTACAGGCACAGACAGAATTATAAAATCCTGCGGTAGAGCAGGCAGTACCTTTATTGCAAAACAACTGACAATGCTTTGCTTTGTTGTTGCTACAGTGATTTTGTTTGCAATAATTGACCTTATCGGTCTTGGTTTTTACTATGGTCTTGAATTTATAGAACAGCCCCTTTATGCAATACAGGACTATCAGTTTACTCCACTTAATATCTCTATAGGTATGGCTGTAATTCTCTCCTGCCTGTTTAAAATATTTGCACTCGCCTTTATCGGTGAAGTGATAATTCTTATTTCCACCCTTACAAAGAACACCGGTGCGGCTATCGTTCTTTGTTTTGGCGTTATCGGTGCTATGATATTTGCAAGTCCATATATCCCTGAGCATTTAAATCCTTTTACACTTATCAGCACAAAAAAGCTTATCTCGGATTTTGAGTTTGTGAACGTTCTCGGAAATCCCGTCCCCCTTTATATTGCGGCACCTATAATAGCACTACTGCTTACATTAATTTTAGCTGCAGTATGTTATATCCGCACCTCTCCTGCAAAAAGAAAAGCAAAGGAGGTAAAAGCGGTATGAAAATATTCCTTTACGAGCTTAAAAAGATAACTATAAAACAATATGCTTTATTCATATTTTTACTTGTAATTCTGGTAAGGCTCTTTTCCCTGCCCGATACCTTAAAGCAGGACTACGGCTTTTATTCCGATCTTGAAAAGGACAGATATTTAGAGATGATAGAGGCTGTATCAGGCAAGCTTACAGAAGAGAATGAAGCTATAATAATCGGCTATAAGGAAGATTTACTGGCGGCTCAGGCAGAAGAAAAAAGACTCCGTTCAGAATATGACTCCAAAAAGATAACCTTTGAAGAATTTTTAGAGCAGTTAGAGCCATACAACGAAATTCTCGACAATGAAAATATCATCGACAGAATTTTCGAGCAATACAACTATGTGGTGACAGACAGGGAAAACCGTGCGATTTTACCTGTCAGCAATGTGCCTATTATTGAAAGCTCTTCTGTAGATTTTCTCTTTCTTCTTTGCGTTGTGTTCTGTTGCGCCTTTGCGGTAATGAATGAGTACACAAGCAAGACAAATATTATTCTTAAGACCACACCAAAGGGTCAGAGTAAAACTATGGCGGTAAAGATAACTATACTCCTTTCGCTCATCGCCATTACGTCAGTTGCTTTATCGCTTATCGACCTTGTAAGCCTTTCGGCTCAGCTTGCCCCACAATACTGGGGCTACGGCATACGCTCGGTAGAGCAGTATAATAATTCTCACGTTGAGATAAGTATTGGTATGATGTTTGTAACTGTTCAGCTTTTAAAGCTGCTTGGATTTCTTTTCTTCGGCATACTGGCTATGATAACAGCAAGACTTACGAAAAACTACGTGGCATCGGTATTCCCGTTCATCGCTTTTCCAATCGTTGTTGACTATCTGGCAGAGCGTGACAGTCAGGGGTATTTTCTCCCTACAGGGCTGCTCAAAGGCTATGGATATTTCTTTGGTGATGTGGCGGATGTGTTTTCTGTAGGCGATCCCGTGGTTTATTTCCACGCAGTTCCCGTTTGGGTGCTGACGGCACTAATTATATTTGCGGTGCTGTTTATAATTTTAGGTGCATTGGCTCTTATATGGTCGGATAGGAACAGACTTGGGAGGAAAGGTCAAATATCACTTGAAGACAAAAAATCAAGCTGAAATAAAAGTTGTATTCGTTATGTATCGGTGATGAAAACAACTGTATATTTAAGTCTGTTAAATTCGAGTATTTTTTACGGTTCTCACGATAATAACAACGATATTTAAATGTTTATTAAAACCAAAAGTTTAGAGGCGACCCTGCTCCTTGACAGATTTCTGGACACAAAAGAACCGACCGACTTGAATCCTGGCTCCGATCCCGATCCTACACCTGGTGAGGATACACAGAAAGAACCGGAAACAAAGAAAAGTGAATTTAACAAACCAAGATTCTGGTTCAGCGATGAAAAAGTGGTATGAATGACACAAAAATTAACACACCGTTTTTTAGGGAAAAAAAGAAAAACCGCTCAACCCTAATGGTTGAGCGGAAAACACTGGTCTGAGTGACAGGATTTGAACCTGCGACCTCTACCACCCCAAGGTAGCGCGCTACCAATCTGCGCCACACCCAGATAACAGATAATATTATACACCCTAAAAAGTGATTTGTCAATAGGTTTTTGAAAATTATTTTAAAAAATTTTGCCCCGCCTCAATAACGAGTTCGGCGGAGCAATTTTTTGGTGCTTGTGACAGGGCTCGAACCTGCGACCTGCTCATTACGAATGAGCTGCACTACCATCTGTGCTACACAAGCATATTTAATTATATGTATAAACTTTACGCACGCAGGTCGGCGACCTGCTCATATACGGTCAGAAATATAGTCGTATTGCTCCGCTGTCGCTGTC
>SVNC01000018.1:0-27014 GCA_015067025.1 Oscillospiraceae bacterium | reverse complement strand
AATGAGCTGCACTACCATCTGTGCTACACAAGCATATTTAATTATATGTATAAACTTTACGCACGCAGGTCGGCGACCTGCTCATATACGGTCAGAAATATAGTCGTATTGCTCCGCTGTCGCTGTCGCACTACTTCTTATTTCTTCCCTTCGAGCCCTCCCTTTATCCGCCACTGGCGGCGGTCGGTCTCTCAGCAAATGAGCTGCACTACCATCTGTGCTACACAAGCATATTTAATTATATGTATAAACTTTACGCACGCAGGTCGGCGACCTGCTCATATACGGTCAGAAATATAGTCGTATTGCTCCGCTGTCGCTGTCGCACTACTTCTTATTTCTTCCCTTCGAGCCCTCCCTTTATCCGCCACTGGCGGCGGTCGGTCTCTCAGCAAATGAGCTGCACTACCATCTGTGCTACTGGGGCATATTTAATTATATGTATAAACTTTACGCACGCAGGTCGGCGACCTGCTCATATACGGTCAGAAATATAATTGTATTACTGATCTATAAAACTTTATTTTGCTCGTCACTTGAAATATCGTAAAGTCTGTGATACAATAAAAAGGTAACACTAATATTATAGCTTAATTGATGCAAAAAGTCAATAGTTGCAGTGAGGTGGATTTTTTGAATAAAAAACTTGTTATAAATATTGTCGGAATCGCACTTTGCGTTTTATTATTCGTTTTGGCGGTATTTTTGGGAATTACCTCTATGACCTTTTTCGGCGGAGAAAATCAGAGTGCACCAAATGTATTTGGATATAACGTATATATAGTAAAGGGTAGTGACTTCTACCAGCTTAAAGAGGGTACTGCCGCCATTGCTAAGAGTGTATGGCCTGACGAGGTATACAGCGGTGAAATAATTCTGTACCGTTTTGGCGAGGGAAATGCTGTTAAGCTCGGCAAGGTAAATTCTGCCACTTTAAAAGAAGCAGTAATGAGCTACGATATTGAAACCGAGCTTGGCGATAACATTATTATATCCCAGGGTCAGCTTGTGGCAAAGGTGACTCATTGCAGCGACTTTTTCGGGGGATTCATACGCTTTGCAACTTCGCCCTTTGGTGTTATGACGATAGCACTTCTCCCTTGTCTTGCTCTTATTGTTTTTGAGCTTGTGAGATTTATAATAGGCAAATTACCATCCCCTGAAGTTGAAACGGTAAAAATTCAGGAAGAAACTCCTACTTTCATCCCGAACAAAGAAAGAGAAGTGTTATTTAATAAAAGAGAGCAGGAAAAAAACGAAAAGAAAGAACTTGCAAAGGAAAAGAGGATACTTTCTACAAGCAGTACGGTGTCTTCCTCAAAGAGCGATGAATTTACAGAAAGATTAAGACAGAAAAGTGCCGCACAAAGTAAGCCTCAGCCTGCTGCCGTAAGAACTCCCACACCGCAAAATCCTGCAGAAGTCCGTGACAGACCTGATTTTTCCGCTGCCGCAAGACAGCGTATGGAAGAAGACATCAGAAAAGCGGAGCTAAAGAAAGCTCCTGTTCCTGAAATAAAAATCGCCACAGAGGGAAAGCCAAAACCCGAAGTCGGAAAAGAAGCTGCACCCAGGCCTGCACCTGTAATTACGGTTTCAAAGGAAGGCGAGCCTGATATATCTCAGGTCTTTGCAGATGACCACGACAAGGGTTATGATATTGATGATATTTTAGCCGATATCGCTAATAAAAAATAAAACAAGTAAAAGCCTGAGAGAAATCTCGGGCTTTGTTGTTATGCCATTTTTTATTACATAAAATTATTTCAAGAAGTTCTTGACAAACAGTAACAGGTTTACCTGCAAGGTTTAAAAATAACCCGTGAAGAATTCTTCACGGGTTATACTTCTTTATTGCTGTCCACGTTTTATCGTGGAGCTTCTTCTCAGCAAGCCTTCAGCTTGTTATTACGATAACTGTTAGGAGAAACAGAAATGTATTTTTTGAATATTCTCGCGAAATAGTTGGGGTCGTTAAATCCGCAACGGGCGGAGATCTCTGCCATAGAAAGAGAGGTTTCTGTCAGCAACGCACAAGCGTGCTTTATTCTTAACTGTAACAGATATCTGTGGGGTGTCACTCCGTAGGCTTCGGAAAAGAGTCTTATAAAGTGACGCTGTGAATAATGGGATAAGGACAGAAGATCATCCATACTTACGTCTTCGGTGTAGTGTCCTTCCATATGAGCGGCGGCGTAGGCGATGCCGTCTATTTTATCATTGCTGAGATGTGTTTCTGTTTTAGTGTATTGTCTTGATAATTCTACTACCATCTGTAAAAAGTAGGAAAGGACGAGTGTCTTCTTTCCCGGTTCCTCCGTTTCATATTCTTTTATTGCTGTGTCAATAAGCTTTTCAAGGGCTGAAAATTCCTTGATACCTAATTTCAGCTTGTTCTGATATCCTTGTGTTTTTATAAAATGCGGCTCAATTACAAAAAGCGAATGAAAGCCCGGATATTTCTTTATATCGTAGGCGGTGAGCATTTTGGGATCAAACATAATATTACAGATTTTAAAATTTTCTGCATCGTCATATCCGTGGGCTACTTCACTGCCGACAACAAATACGTCACCCTTGCCGATATCAAATTTTTCATCCTCAACTTTATGTACGGCTTTACCCTGCAGAACTATCACAAGCTCGGAAAAATCCTCGTGTATATGCATGAACATATCATCGTTTTCGTGATAGCCATATCCTATGTGAAAGGGGAATTCGGTATCATCGGTAAAAAAACTGAGCAGCATTCTTTCCATACTGTAAAGTCCTTTCTGTATGGTTCGTTTTTATTTTCCGTAGGGTGCGTCAAATTCAGCTTCTGCCTTTGCTACAGCTTCTTCTAAGGTCATACCTGTGAAGTTCTGAGCACCTAAAAATCTGCCTGATTTCTTATCGTCGACAAAAGCACCTACAACGATACCGGGTATCGCACTTTCAGGAGCGTTGGGAGCGTGCTGTCCGCCAAGGTCTGTTCTGCACCAGCCGGGATCGGTAAGGTTTATCATTACGTCTGTGCCGTTTACCGTAGAGCCTAAATCTATCGTTATCTTATCAAGAGCCGCCTTACTTGCAGAATAACCTGCCTGCTGAGGCTCTAAAGCGATACCGCTTGTGGTATTTAAAATTCTGCCAAAGCCCTTTGCTATCATCTTAGGCATAAAGTGATAGCATATCATAGCGGGAGCGATCGTATTGATCTTAAAGCTTTCTGTATAGTCGGAAACGGGAGTGTTGAAATACTCTGTTCTGTACGCAATCTGCATACCTGCATTATTAAGTACGATGTCTACGTCTACGTTGAAGCTGTCAATTTCCTTAAGCATTGCGGCAACGCTGTCAAGGTCGGATAATTCTGCGGCTACAGCATATGCTTCTACACCGAGTGCTTTTACTTCCTCTAAAAGCTTTTCTGTGTGGCTCTTATCTCTGCTGTGGAGAATAAGATTACAACCCTGCCCTGCCATAAATAATGCTGTAAGTCTGCCGATACCTCTTGCGGCACCTGTTATAAATGCCCATCTGTTTTTTACGTTTACCATTGTATTACTTTCCTTTCTGAAACAAATATTAAGATTATGCTAAAATTTCTGCTTTTGCTTTTTCAAGTGCCGCAATTACCTTATCGCACCACTTGTCGAACTCTTCGTCCTCTACCTGTAATTCCTTATGAGCTAAAACGTGTTCGATTACACGTCTTACGCCTTCATCAAATCTCACTTCAGGGTTAAAGGTGGGGACTGCCTTTCTAAGCTTTGAATTATCAAATACTACAGAATTCGCCTTATCGCCGATAAGAGAGCCGTTGAAGTCGTAATTGCTTACCTTATGCAGAAAATCCGAAGGAACGTAGTATGCATTCAGCTTTACACCGAGAACGTTTGCGATAGATGAATATATCTGATTCCAGGTAAGTGTTTCGTCTGTTGTTATCTGGAAGCTTTCGCCTATAGCGTGGATATTTCCCATAAGACCGATAAAGCCCTTTGCAAAATCGGTGTTGAAAGTCATAGTCCAGAGTGACGTACCGTCGCCGTGAATGATAACGGGCTTACCTTCCATCATTCTCTTTACTACCTGCCAGCTGCCCTTGTCGCCGTGAACGCCTAAAGGGATACTTCTTTCATCATAAGTGTGGCTGGGACGGATAATCGTTATAGGAAAACCGTTGTCGCGGTACATCTTCATTAAAAATTCTTCACAGGCTATCTTGTTTCTTGAATATTCCCAGTAGGGATTTGCAAGAGGTGTACCCTCGTTTATACGATAGTCGGATAAAGGCTTCTGATAAGCAGATGCGGAGCTTATATACATAAACTGCTTCGTTTTGCCGTTAAAGAGTCGGTAATCTCTTTCAAGCTGAGAGGGTACAAAGCCGATAAAATCACATACCGTATCAAATTCAAGTCCTGCAAGCTTCTGTGCGGCCTCAGCTTCGTTATTGATATCTGCGTTTATAACCTTTACGTTAGAAGGAAGCTCTGCTGTTCTTGTTCCTCTGTTGATAAGATAAAGCTCCCAGTCAGAATCTTCTGCAAGCTGTCTTGTGATAGCCATGCTGATAGTACCTGTACCACCTATAAATAATGCTTTTTTCATATTTAAAGTCCTCCTCAGATCTCAGCGTGTGCCGCGATTGTGTAGATGTTTCTTACGTCCTCTTCTGAAAGTCTTACAAAGCCCCAGGTCTTATCCTTGATGCCCATATTCTTTGCAAGTGTGGGGATGTCCTCTTCCTTAGCACCAAGCTCTTTAAAGTTTATCGGCATACCGATATCGTGTAAGAAGCTGCGGAAACGCTTGATACCTTCAAGAGCTGTAGCCTCGGGGTTTTCAAAATTCATCTGACAACCAAATACTCTTACTGCCATCTGAGCAAATCTCATAATATCGTGTTTATATACGTATTCCATCCAGGAGGGCATAATAACTGCAAGACCTGCACCGTGTGCCACGTCGTACATACCTGACAATTCATGCTCAATGCCGTGGCTGTTCCAGTCCTGACTTCTGCCGACGCCAACGATATTTGTGTGAGCTACAGTACCTGCCCACATAATATTTGCTCTTGCTTCGTAGTTATCGGGATCTGCGATAACTCTCGGAGTTTCCTTTACCATTGTTATAAGTACCGCTTCGCAGAGTCTGTCGGTTATTTCAACTTCCTTCGTGTTGGTAAAATATCTTTCAAAAACGTGTGCCATAATATCAGTTGCACCGCAGGCTGTCTGATAAGCAGGAAGTGTGCAGGTAAGTGCAGGATTTAAAATAGAAAATCTCGGTCTTAAAAGATTTGAGCCTGCTCCTCTCTTTTCCATTCCGTCTTCCTTTGTAATGACTGAGTCGCCTGAGCCTTCACTGCCTGCCGCCGCGATCGTAAGCACTGTACCTACGGGCATTGCCTTTTCGATAACCGCTTTACCGCAGTAGAAATCCCAGAAATCACCCTCGTAGCAAACGCCTGCCGCAATAGCCTTTGCACTGTCGATTACAGAGCCGCCGCCTACAGAAAGAATAAAGTCAAGGTTTTCTTTTTTACATATTTCGATACCTTCATATACTTTGCTGTCACGGGGATTGGGCTTTACTCCGCCAAGCTCGATGTAGAATATTCCACAACCGTCAAGGGATTTTTTTACTCTGTCAAGAAGACCAGATCTTACTGCAGAACCTCCGCCGTAGTGGAGCAGTACTCTTGTACCGCCGAATTTCTTTACGTATCTGCCACAGTCGTTTTCTGTGTCCTTACCAAATACGAATTCTGTTGGACTATAGAAGCTGAAATTTTCCATAATGATTTTTCCTTTCTGAAATGAGAGCTGATTTATTGTTATTTACTGCCGTAAAATTCTTTTACTACCTGCTGGGCGGTCTTGCCGTAAATATCATAACCGCCGTTGGATGCCGCCTTTTCAATGGGATACTGACGCCATGCCCAGTCCCATATACAAAAGCCCTTTACCCAGTCTCTTTTGCTGCCGGTCTCAAACATTGTCCTGTACCAGTCCGCCTGACCCTGAAGGTCTATATCTCCTCTTACTGACCAATCGTTAGGGACTAAATTTGCATCCTTTACCGACATACAACCGCATTCGGCAAAGAAGAAGGGCTTATTGAATTTTTTTACTACCTTTTCTATTCTGTCAAGCTGATTTTCCCAGTCGTTGATAGGATAATATCCGCTGGAAGATATTACGTCCACCGCATCCCACCATTTTACGTTATGCTCCTGATATTTGTCTGTGTTGTAAGAAACGGGTCCGCTGTATTCTTTACGGATATCAGCTATAAGCTGACGCCACTCCGCTTCTCTTCTTTCCGACTGTACCATTTCACAGCCTGCGATAAACATATCGCATTTTTCTTCTTCGGCTATCCTTGCATAGTGGCACTGAAACTTAGTATATGACCTGAACCAGTTGCACCATTTAGGCTCGCATACAACGTCCTCGTCAAAGAAGTTTATATGCGCTCTCCAGGTGCCGTTTCTGCAGTTTGCAGTAGGCTTTAACGCTACCCTGAGATTATGCTTTTCCTTAGCGTAGCGTATCATCTTTACAAGCTCCTCATCGGATAACGTTGCACAGGAGCAAAATTCTATCTCCTCCGACTGAGGAGTGTCCTGAAGACCATTCGGTACAAGTATTATAAAATCTGCATTTGTAAGATTTACAAGATTGTCAAGGCTTTGATATGCCTCGGCTTTTTCAAACGTGCCTTTTGGTGCAAAGGGGGCGAAGGTAATGCCCTTTATAAATTCCATTTTCCGTTTCCTCTCGTTCTGATTTTTAAAAAGTCAGAAAAATGCTGTTTATTTTTCAAGAAAAGTATATCATTTCTCTCATACTTGTGCTATAATAAAATTACGAATAAATTGTAAAAATCTATCCAAGGAGTTTTAATATGCACTATTTATTTGAAGAATCCGACGTTTTAAGAACACCCGTAGAATGTTTTTATTTTGACGCTGCCTGTGAGAATTTTCCCGTAAAACCCCATTGGCATTACTTTGCGGAGATGATATACATCATCGAGGGCTGTGCCGATATGCACTGCGGTGAGGACAGATATATAGTAAGTGAGGGAGAAATGATATTTTTCCATCCAAGGACTGTACATTCCATCTATAGCACAAGCGGTAAAAAACTATTTTATGCGGTTATAAAATTTGACATAAACAGACTGAATATGACCTCCGACTATGCTCCGAAGCTACGTAGTATATTTCACAGCGCAAAAAAACGCGGTATGGATATAATGTTTCCTGCCTCTGTCTGCGGTGAGATAGATGCAGGCGGGATATTCGCCCAGTGCATTTCAGAAATGAACGGCAGAAATTACGGCCACGACATCGTAATAAAATCCCGTATATACGAGCTTCTTATAAAACTGCTGCGTATATGGCAGAACAACGGCTTTATCGTTGACAGCGAAGCCTTTGCCGATGACAGTCTGCTTGATATAAATAACATCACCGAATACATAGACAGTCATATAAGCGAGGGCGTTACAGTCGAAGAAATAGCTAAGGAATGTCGTATGAGCTATTCATACTTTGCTAAAAAATTCGTGCAGGTATACGGTAAGACCTGTAAGGAATACGTGGAAGAAATGCGGCTGTATAAGGTCGAAGAGCTTCTGCTGTTTACCGATTTTGACCTTACCTATATCAGTAACGAAACAGGTTTTTCCGATTGCAGCCATATGATAAAGAGCTTTAAAAAGCATAAGGGTATCACGCCAAAAAAATTCAGAACGATAAAAAGGGCAGGACAGACCGCCCCGATAGCAGATGAAACCGTGCAGTAACATTAATACTTGAATTTTACGGCACTATGTGATACAATATATTAAATATAGTCTTAATAGAACGAAAGAAAAAAAGAAGGGGTAAAAATGAAGGAGTTTTACGTGGATGAAAAATGTCCCATATGCTCTGAGCCTTTCAGAGAACAGGACGATATAGTTATCTGCCCCGAATGCGGAGCACCCTATCACCGTGATTGTTATAAAGAACAGGGTAGTTGTATCCATACGGAAAAGCACGGAGAATACGAATGGAAGGGCGACAAGCAGATACTTAAAGAACGCTGTGAAAATCTCCACAGTGCGAGAATGAAAGCAATAAGCGAATCCGATGACGAAGAAATAGACGTATACCGTGTGACCTCTCTTGAAGAATTCAGAGAGGCGATGGATAAAAGGCTTTTAAAACAGCAGAAGGATTTCCCTGAAGTAGAGGAGGTAACTGCTGAAGAGCTTATCAAGTTCTGCGGAAAAAATGCAGCATACTATCTGCCCGTATTCAGGGATATAGCAAAATACGGAAAGATATTAAAGCTTAATTTTGCGGCATTTGTATTTTTCCCGCTCCACTGTTTTTTCAGAAGAATGAACCTGTTCGGGGCAATAACTCTTTTTGTCATAATGTCAATGATGGAGGCGAGAATACTTCTTGCTGACAGCAACGATATTTTAGGTCTCACGCCTGAAATGGCAAGTATCTGCACCGTACTTGTAATGTCGGTGATACTTGCGGCACTTGTTTTCGTGCTGATGTTTTTCAACTATTTTTATTTCAGATTTGCAATAAAGAAGATAAAAAACATAAAGAGTGAATATGCGTCGCTAAGCAGACAGGAAATTCTGCGTCGTATTGCAGAAGCAGGCAGACCCAGTATTTTCAGCGGTCTTGCTTTCGGTATATGTGCAGAGCTTGTACTGTCACTGGCATTTCAGATCCTTAATAATTACATCGGAGTAGCGATCTGAGGATCTCAAATCAACTTAAACAAAGAAAGGAGAAAAAGGTATGGGCAAGCCTAAAGCTTTTTATATGAGCAATTACATCACCGCTACCGTGAAAGACGAAGACTTTGCACAGCAGCCTACGAGCAAAAAAAGCATAGCCCTGATTATCTGGCTCTCCTTTTTCCTTATCTATTCGGTGATGGGACTTTTTACAAGGACTGTCACAATAAGTGAAGAGTTTGCTCCTGCGGCATCTGCGGCGGCACTTCTCGGTAAAGACTGGTTTGCGGTAATGCCGTCTCTTGACAGCATAGGACAGCTTTTACAGGGAATATTTTATCTGCCCTCAATGCTTATCTTCTCCGACCCCATAGCTCAGTACGGTTCGTATATGATAATAAGTGCGGCTATCTATTCTCTTATTCCTCTTATGGCGTTCAATCTGACCTTACGCTTCGGGGTGAATAAGACCTGGCACAGGGTGGTTGCGGCGTCAGTCTGCGGATTGTTTCCTGCAATTCTCGGAGGCTCAAGATTTCTTGTGACCGAACCCTTTACTGCGGTTATCGGATGGACGTTGTTTACTATTCTCATAGACGGCGGCAAGGAGAAAAAGAAAAAGATACTGCTTTCTTCGGTGAGTGCAGGTAGTCTGTGTGCTCTTGCGTATTTTATAAATTCCACCTATATCTCGCTTTTTGTGGCTCTCCTTATATACGTTATCTATCTGCATTTTTCGGGAAAGGCAAAGCCGATAAGCATCTTTGCTTTTTCAGGCAGTTTTCTTGGTATTACAGTTATTGATTATCTCTTTACTATGTTTTTTGCAAAGGGATCTCATATGCTGAGCGGTACGAATATAATAGATAAAACGGTTATGGCTTTTCATAAGCTGTGTTCTGTACCCGAAGACTTTTTCGCCTTACTTGGCGGCAGGGTCTACTACCTTACGGTAGCCTCCTTCGGACTTGCCGTTGCCGCTCTTGCAATAGTTTTTATAGTTACGGTAAGCTATATCAGAAAGAAGAAAAGAAGAACCGACCAGTTCTATAGTGAAAACATATTCCTGTTCGGTATACTTCTTTTCGTAACGGTGATTATTCCCGTGCTTTTTGACAGCTTTCTTTCAATGAGTACGGAAATAACAGCTCAGGAGGAGCTGTTTTCGGCAGTGCCCGTGTATCCTGTGATAACGGGACTCGTCTTTCTGTTTTTTATCTATGTTATGAGATACGGCGTGACCTACGTCAGATTGATGGCTATGATAAGTCTTATCGGCATAAGCTCCTTTTCTTCGATGCTTATCTGCAAGGATATGACCGAGAGCCTGAAAAGCTTTACTACAGCTCAGAGCCAGGGTATAATACCGCTAAATCCCGGATTTGATACTACTGCCGCCATAAACGGCGATACAATGATATATCCCGTTTTGTTCATATTCACCGCCTTTGCGGCACTTGTGCCGATTGTCTGCTGTGCTAAGGAATACGCCCACAGGATAACTACCTTTGTGACTGCGGGACTTATACTTTACAGTGCGGTGTTTACCTGTGTGGATACTTCTCTTGTCTATAGCAGAAAAGCTGATGAAAATATTCTGTCGACTGCTGCTATAGGGGAGTTTATAAAGCATACAAACGACGGAGAAATGCCCGTTATTGCCGTATACGGAGAAGAAAAATATCTTGCTATGAATATGCAGTACTTCAACCAGAGCAATGAAGTAGTACACGTGAATAATATCTCATCTATACCCGAAAGCTGCTATCTTATTACAGATTCAGACGTAAAGCCGAAGGGATACGCCGTACTTATCGGTAGAGTCGCTGATATAAGCGTTTACGCCTACGGCGAGCAGACCGTGCTTTATCACGAGGGTACTGCAGAAAAAGAACAACAAAGCTGAAAAGGATAATTTATGCCTGTACTTAAGAAAAAACCGAAACAAATGCAATCCGCCAGATTTCTGATACTGGGCTTTGCTGTAATAATCCTGCTTGGTACGTTGCTTTTGTTTTTGCCTGTATCATCAAAGGACGGACAGTTTACTGATTTTATAGACTGTCTTTTTACAGCTACCAGTGCCACCTGTGTAACGGGTATAACCGTATTTGATACCTACACACAGTTTTCTCTGTTCGGACAGGGCGTTATTCTTATGCTTTTCCAGATCGGTGGACTTGGATTTCTTGCCTTTGTAACCTTCTTCAACTTTCTTATCGGAAAGAAGATGGGTTGGTCGTCGGTAAAAACGGCTGCGGCAGATTTTACCTCCAACACTCTGCTTACCCCACGCAAGCTCTTTTCGGAAATTATAATATATTCTCTTGTTATAGAGCTTGCAGGAGCAATACTGCTGATGACGGTATTCGTCCCTGATTTTGGCGTTTACGGTGTATTTATGTCGATATTTATGGCGGTATCCTCCTTCTGCAATGCAGGCTTTGACGTTATGAGCGTTACGGGTGTGTCAAGCGGAGTCGGCTGTTATGGTGCAAATCCCATAGTAGTATTTACGATGCTTGCTATGATACTGCTTGGCGGTATCGGCTTTCTTGTATGGCAAAATATCATTCACTATAGAAAGATAAGGCATCTCACTCTCCATACTAAAATAGTGCTGCTTATGACGGCGATACTATCGGCGGTGGCGTTTATAGCACTGTTTGCCGCTGAATATAACAATCCCGCTACGCTCGGGAATATGCCTCTGTCTGAAAAAATGATGACAGGCTCGTTTCTCAGTGTGAGCCTCAGAACCGCAGGAATAAACTTTTTTGATCCTCACGGACTTAATTCTGTTACCAAAATAATAATAACGCTTTTAATGTTTATCGGAGCGGCACCTGCATCTACAGGCGGCGGTATAAAGGTCACCACGGTTGCGGTAGTGATCGCGACTATGATATCGGTGCTGAAGGGAGATGACGAAATACATCTTCTCGGACATAAGCTCAAAAAGGATGCAATACTTAAAACTATGACCGTGATGGTACTGTCAATAGTTATCGTTCTGATCTCTTTTCTGGCAGTCCATAGATGTGTACCCTACATTCCGATGGAGGACGTGCTGTTTGAGGTCACCTCCGCATTTTCTACCTGCGGAAGCTCCTTCGGCGTTGCCGCAAAGCTTGATTATACAGGAAAGATAGTAATGATACTCACGATGCTGACAGGCAGGGTAGGACCTATAACTCTTATGATGTCGCTTGTTGTAAGAAACAAAAAACGCAGTAAAAACAAAATTCTTCCCGAGGAGGATATATTGATAGGTTGATATGCAGGAAAGCTTTGATTTAAACGGAATTAAAATATACGTATCTGATGATCACAGATTTGGCACGGATGCCTTTCTGCTTGCCGACTACGCAGGGGTGTACTCCTCTCACAAGGTCTGCGATCTGTGTACAGGTTGCGGTATAATACCCCTTATAATGTGCAGAAAAGATCCTCCCAAGGAAATTTACGGCATTGAAATAATGGAGGATGCAGTAGAGCTTTTTAATAAGAGCGTTAGGGAAAACGGACTTTCGGACAGGGTAAGGCCCGTTTGCTGTGATCTCAAAGATCCCGTAAACGTACCAAAGGAGTACTTTGATATAGTAACGGTAAATCCGCCTTACTGGAAAAAAGGCTCAGGAGAAGAGCGGCTTTCAGAAACTCAGGCGGCGGCAAGACACGAAATACTCTGTGACATAAACGACGTGGTAAAGACCTCGGCAAGACTGCTTAAATACGGAGGCACTCTTAAATTGTGTCAGATACCTTTAAGACTTGCGGACGTTATATGTAGTATGCGAGCAAACGGAATAGAACCTAAATCCCTTACTCCCGTAGTAAACCGCATAGGAGAAAAGCCCTGGCTTTTTCTTATAAGCGGCAAAAAGGGCGGCAGATCGGGTATGGAGATAACTCCTGAATTTGCAGTATACGGAGAAGATGGAAAATACACAGAGCGTATGCAGAAAATATATGATATAAGCTAAAGAAAACGGAGATTAAAATGGCAGGAAAGCTTTACGTGGTGGGGACTCCCATCGGTAATCTGTCGGATATTTCACCAAGAGCGTTAGAAACGCTCAGCAAGGTGGATTTTATTGCGGCAGAGGATACGAGAGTAAGTGGGAAAATGCTTCAGCATTTCGGCATACATAAGCCGATGGTGAGCTATCATAAATTCAGCGGCAACAAGCGTGGTGAGGATATTGCCGAAAGGCTTCGACAGGGTGAGACCTGTGCGATAATCACCGATGCAGGTATGCCCTGCATATCAGACCCGGGTGAAGAGCTTGTGAGAGATTGTCACACCTATGGCATAGAGCTTGAAAGCGTGCCCGGACCCAGTGCGGCAATTACCGCCCTTTGTCTCAGCGGACTTGATACCTCACGCTTTTCCTTTGAGGGCTTTTTAAGCGTTACAAAAAAACAAAGGGAAGAGCATTTGGCAGAAATAAAGGATTTTACCCGTACACTTATTTTCTATGAAGCACCCCATAAGCTTAAGAACACTCTTCAGGATCTTCACGATAGCTTAGGAGACAGAGAGGTGGCTTTATGCAGGGAACTTACCAAAATACATGAAGAGGTAATAAAGGGTAAATTATCAGAGCTTATCGAATATTATAAGGAGAAATCACCCAAGGGCGAATACGTTATCGTTCTTGAGGGAAAGAAAAAAGAGGAAGAAAATGCAGAGCTTACTTTAAGCGAAGCCGCTGAAATGGCACGAAAACTTATCGAAGCGGGAGAAAAGCAAAGTGAAGCCTGCAAGAAAATAGCGGCACAGACACCTTTTTCAAAATCAGAAATTTATAAAGAGCTTCTTGAAGGCTAAAAAGGAGGACTTATGAAAAACAAAATGACGAGTGAAGAAAAGAAGGTTAATTTCACTTTTCCGATAATCGGTGCATTGCTCGGAATAATAGGTCTTGCTACTTATATTATTATGAAAATAGCTGAGCAGCAGGAATACGAAAACAAGTGGAAGGATTATGACGACTGCGGCTGGATGTAAAATGTTTTTACAACTTTGCCTAATTACTTAAAACTGTTTAGATTAAGTGTATAAGGGCTGTAAATATTCAGTTTTTTCTTTCGGGATTTTCTATATATGAATAGCTTTTTACTATTTTATACACTATGTACAAATTGGTTGATTAAAATTTGTTTAAAATACCGCCCTTGAATTGTAAACGATTTATTGATATAATAAAATAAGACAGTTATAAGTCACAAAATGCCCTTTGTAAAAGACGTTTTCAATATCTTCAGGAGGGCTTTAAAAATAAGGAGGAAATTCCAATGAACTACGGACATTTTGACCTTGCGAATAAGGAATATGTCATCACAAGACCCGATACCCCTTCAGCATGGGCGAACTACTTAGGCTCACCCGAATACGGTGCAATCATCTCTAACAACGCAGGCGGATACAGCTTTGTAAAGTCAGGTGCAAACGGACGTGTTATCCGTTACCGCTTCAACTCCGTTGCAAATGACCAGCCCGGCCGTTACATCTACTTAAAGGATAACGACACAAACGAATACTGGTCTGCTTCCTGGTCTCCTGTATGCAAGTCTCTTGACGAATTCAAGAGCGAATGCCGTCACGGTACAGCATACACAGTTATCACTTCTGAATACAAGGGCATCAAGTCAGAGGTAACGTATTACGTTCCCAAGGATGCTATCTACGAAGTATGGGCAGCAAAGGTTACAAACACAAGCGACAAGCCCAGAAAGTTAAGTGTAACAGGTTACTGTGAATTTGTAAACGATCCTAACTATGAACAGGACCAGGTAAACCTTCAGTACACGTTATTCATCACACGTACATACTTCAAGAATAACTACATCCACCAGATGCAGAACGAAGTATACAACCCTACTTCAGGCCGTTTCCTCGGTCTTGCAAGAGCTAAGGTTGACGCATTCTGCGGCGATCGTGATTCTTTCGTTGGCTCATACAGAAGCTATGCTAACCCCAAGGGTATCGAGCAGGGCTTAAAGGGCGACTTAAACTACAACACAAACTCCTGCGGTGCACTCCAGAGCGACATCGTATTACAGCCCGGCGAAACTAAGGAACTTACCTACGTTCTCGGTGGCACAAAGACAGACGCTGAAATTACAGAGCTTCTTACAAAGTACGAAGCAGCAGGCGTTGTTGAAAAGGAAGTTGAAGAGCTTAAGAACTACTGGCACGAAAAGCTTGACAATCTCCAGGTAAACACACCCGATGCAGATTTCAACAATATGGTAAACGTATGGAATGCATACAACTGCTTTATCACATTTATCTGGTCAAGAGCAGCATCCTTCCAGTATTGCGGTCTCAGAAACGGTTTTGGTTACCGTGATACTGTACAGGATATCCAGGGTATTATCCACCTCGCTCCTGAAATGGCTAAGAAGCAGATCATCTTTATGCTTTCCGCTCAGGTTACAAACGGTGCAGGTCTTCCCCTTGTTAAGTACACACACAAGGCAGGCGAAGAAAACCACCCCGATGAAAACGATGAAAACACAGCATACGCTAAGGAAACAGGTCACCCCAGCTATCGTGCAGACGACGCTTTATGGCTGTTCCCCACAATCTATAAGTACATCAGCGAAAGCGGCGACAGTGCGTTCCTCGATGAAGAAATTCTTTACGCTAACGACGGCGAAAAGGGTACGGTATACGACCACTTAAAGAGAGCTATCAGCTTCTCTATGAATAACCTCGGCACACACGGTATGCCTGCAGGTCTTCACGCTGACTGGAACGACTGCTTAAGACTCGGCAAGAAGGGTGAATCTACTTTCGTTGCATTCCAGCTTGTATATGCTCTTAAGATCTTAAAGACATACGCAGAAGAAAAGAACGATACAGAATACATCAAGTACCTCGATGCTGAAATGGCTAAGCTTGACGAAATCCTTTCAGCTTGCTGGAACGAAGACAGATGGATCAGAGGTTATAAGGAAGATGGTACTGTTATCGGTCAGAGAACAGATCCCGAAGCTTCTATGTGGCTCAATCCCCAGTCCTGGTCAGTTATCTCCGGCTTTGCAAGCAAGGAACAGGCTGAAAAGGCTATGGACAGCGTAGAAAGAGAACTTAACACACCTTACGGTGCAATGGTTATGTATCCTCCCTACGTAAACCACGGCTTCCCCGGTGCTCTTATGCAGTGCTTCAACAAGTGCACAAAGGAAAACGCAGGTATCTTCTCACAGCCTCAGGGTTGGCTCATCCTTGCAGAAAGTAAGCTTGGTCACGGTAATCGTGCATACAAGTACTGGAAGGAAGCAGCTCCCGCAACTTACAACGACAACGCTGAACACAGAGTTCTTGAACCCTACGTTTACGGTCAGTTCGTTGAAGGTAAGGACAGTCCCTTCGCAGGTCGTGCACACGTACACTGGCTGACAGGTACAGCTTCTACAGTTATGGTAGGTACAACAGAAGGTATCCTCGGTCTTAACCCTGAAACAAAGGGTATCGTTATCGATCCTTCTATTCCTTCCGAGTGGAAGCAGTACACAATGGATAAGACCTTCCGTGGCAAGAAGCTCCACGTTACAGTAAATAACCCCGATGGCAACCAGCACGGCGTTAAGTCTGTAACAGTAAACGGCGAAAAGATCGAAGGCAAGCTTATCCTCGACTCTATCTTAAAGGCTGAAAACGACATCGTTATCGAACTTTAATCAAAGTCTAAATTCAAGGGAAACTCTACGGAGTTTCCCTTTTTATTTTTGATATCCCAAATACCATTTTCTGCTTTTGACAAAATGCCTAAAATATGGCGGTATAAAGGAAAAAATTTTCTGTTTTTTAAAGTCTTAAAAACCTTGACATTTCGCATTACACGGAGTATAATTATAAACAATACCAATCTGTTTTAAGCAGATAAAAACAAGAAAATAAAAGGCTCTTACCCCGTTATGCAAGAATACTCTGAGGCAAGTATATAGCATAAAATTTTTCTGTATATTTGCCTCAAGGTTATTCTTCATAAACGGACAAAGACCTTAAAGGAAAGGAAAAAATTGTTATGGCATTTATTTATTCTGAACCTTCACACACCTTCGGCGAATACCTTTTAGTGCCCGGATATTCTTCCGCACAGTGCATCCCTGCAAACGTATCGCTGAGAACACCCGTTGTAAAGTTCAAGAAGGGCGAAGAAAGCTCAATCTACATGAACATTCCTCTTGTATCAGCTATCATGCAGTCTGTATCAGATGATAAGATGGCAGTAGCGCTTGCAAAAGAGGGCGGTATCTCATTCATCTACGGTTCACAGTCTGTAGAGGACGAAGCTGCAATGGTTGCAAGAGTAAAAAGCTACAAGGCAGGTTATGTAAAGAGTGATTCAAATCTCTCTCCTGATATGACTTTAGCAGACGTTCTTGCACTTAAGGAAAAGACAGGTCACTCCACAATGCCCGTTACTGAAGACGGAACAGCACAGGGCAAGCTTGTTGGTATCGTTACAGGCAGAGATTACAGAGTATCAAGAATGGACAAGGCTACAAAGGTTTCTACCTTTATGACTCCCGCTGAAAAGCTTATTACAGCTCCTGCAAGCACAACACTTAAGGAAGCTAACGATATTATCTGGGAACACAAGTTAAATTCCCTCCCCATCGTTGATGATAACGGTGTGCTTATGTACTTCGTATTCAGAAAGGACTACGAACAGCATAAGGAAAACGTAAATGAAATTTTAGACAGCGAAAAGCGTTACATAGTAGGTGCTGGTATCAACACAAGAGACTATGCAGAACGTGTTCCTGCTTTAGTTGAAGCCGGTGCTGACGTTCTTTGTATCGACAGCTCAGAGGGTTACTCCGAATGGCAGAAGCTCACAATCGACTGGATCAGAGAGCGTTACGGCGACAGCGTTAAGGTTGGTGCAGGTAACGTAGTAGATGGCGAAGGCTTCCGCTTCCTCGCTGATTGTGGTGCTGACTTTATCAAGGTTGGTATCGGCGGCGGCTCTATCTGTATCACACGTGAACAGAAGGGTATCGGCAGAGGTCAGGCAACAGCACTTATCGAAGTTTGCAAGGAACGTGACAAGTATTTTGAAGAAACGGGTATCTACATTCCTGTATGCTCAGACGGTGGTATCGTTCACGACTATCATATGACTCTCGCTCTTGCTATGGGTGCAGACTTCATCATGCTCGGCAGATACTTCTCCCGTTTTGATGAATCTCCCACAAACAAGCTTTTCGTAAACGGCAGCTACGTTAAGGAATACTGGGGCGAAGGTTCTAACCGTGCAAGAAACTGGCAGAGATACGATATGGGTGGCGACAAGAAGCTCTCTTTTGAAGAAGGCGTTGACAGCTACGTTCCTTACGCAGGTAGCCTCAAGGACAACGTAACAAGATCTCTTGCAAAGGTTCGTTCTACAATGTGTAACTGCGGTTGCCTCAACATCCCTGATTTTCAGAAGAACGCAAAGCTCACTTTAGTATCTGCTACAAGTATTGTAGAAGGTGGCTCACACGACGTTATCCTTAAGGAAAACAGAGGCGCTAAGTCAGAATAATTGAATAACAATATCAAAACCCCTTGCTTAAAAGCAAGGGGTTTTCTTACGTGAAATGATTTTGTCGAAATACCACGCGAAAAATTTATCACGTTATATTTGCTGTTTTTTTAAACCGGTTATCAGTTTATAGCCGATTATACATATTGCCGATACACCAACGGCAATAATAAGGTTATAGGGTAGTTGATAGAAAAATCTTTCCATTACCGCTAAAAAGGTGTTTTCGCTCCAGGTGTCAGGAGCTTGCTTGAAGGAATGGAATACGCATATAACAGTGTTTGAAGATAGTGTTACAAACAAAAAGGTTTTAAAACTGTGTTTTCTGAATATAAATAATATCCCTGCAAGGCTTAATGTTATCATAAATGAGGATAGGACAGCAAGCAGCCAGAATTCAGGACTTAGCAGTCTTATATCCTGCACTGTGGCAAGCACGATGCCTGCTATAAGAGGAACAGCAAGAAAAATGACAAGCCCGGCTTTTGATTTCATAACAAGACCTCGCTTTCCTTTTTAAGAGTGGTTTTCCTATGATTAAATTATATAATAGCTTATATTTCTGTGTCAATATCGGTAGGCAAAAAAGTTATTAAGATTTTATTAATATTATCATTTCTGATAGTTTGCTGCTATCTTTTTTACCCTCTCTTATCCGTTTTAATTTTGCTTTTTATTGACATAATAATCGTAAAATGGTATAATTCAAAAGGATAAATCCCCATATATGAAAGGTGATTAATTATGAAGAAAACAAAGATCGTATGTACGTTAGGTCCTGCTACCGATAATGATGAGGTGTTAAGAGAGCTTATCAAAAACGGTATGGACTGTGCCCGTTTCAACTTCTCCCACGGAGATTACGAAAGCCACAAGGCACGCTATGAGCAGGTAAAGAGAATAAGAGAGGAATTAGGTGTGCCTATTCCTATTATACTTGATACAAAAGGACCTGAAGTAAGAGTAAAGAGCTTTAAGGACGGTAAGAACGCCGAGCTTAAAAAGGGTAACGAATTCACGCTCACCACAAGAGAGACAGAGGGCGATGATACAGTAGTTTCTATCACATATAAAAATCTCGCTGATGATATTCAGACAGGTGCAAAGATACTCATTGATGACGGACTTTTGGAGCTTAAGGTAACAGAAATTGACCGCAAGGAAGATTATGACGATATTCGTTGTAAGGTAATTCACGGCGGAACGTTAAAACCTAACAAGAGCTGTAATTTCCCCGGAATTCATTTCTCAATGCCCTATCTCAGCGAAAAAGATAAGAACGATCTTTTATTTGGTATAAAAACAGGTTTTGATATTGTTGCTGCAAGCTTTGTAACCAGCGATGATGATATCATACAGATAAGAAAATTCCTCGATGAAAACGGTGGCAAGCATATAAAGATAATCGCTAAGATCGAAAATCAGGACGGCGTAAACAATATCGAGGATATTTTAAGAGTTGCCGACGGTATCATGGTGGCAAGAGGCGATATGGGTGTAGAAATTCCCTTTGAGGAAATCCCCCGTATTCAGAAAGAACTCATCCACAAGGGCTACAATGCAGGTAAGCAGGTTATTACCGCTACACAGATGTTAGATTCTATGATAAAGAATCCTCGCCCTACAAGAGCGGAAACTACCGACGTTGCAAACGCTATCTATGACGGCACAAGTGCTATTATGCTTTCGGGCGAAACAGCCGCAGGTGCATATCCTGTCGAAGCGGTAAGAACGATGAAGGCTATTGCCGAAACTACTGAAAAGGATATCGACTACCGCAAGAGATTTTACGCAAGAGATGCAGACAAGATACCCAACGTGACCAACGCCATTGCTCACGCTACGGTAACTACCGCAATTGACCTGGGTGCTACGGCTATTCTGACAGTTACAAAGGGTGGCGGCACAGCAAAGACTCTTTCGAAGTATCGTCCCACTTGTCCTATAATTGCGGCGACCACCAGTGAAGTGGCTCAAAGACAGCTTAATCTCTCCTGGGGCGTTATTCCGATAAAGGCTGAAGAGATGTCTGATAGCGACTCCTTATTCAACCATGCTGTACAGCGTTCTATGGACGAGGGACTGCTGAACGGCGGTGATCTTATCGTAATCACGGCAGGACTTCCCCTCGGAATTTCAGGTACTACAAATATGATGAAGGTTCATATCGTAGGCGACGTACTTGTAAAGGGTAAGGGTGTGACGAGCAAAACTGCCACTGCTCCCGTTTGCGTATGCAAGGAAGAGGACGAGGCTATAAAGCGTTTCCGCAGCGGTGATATCCTTGTTATCCCCAAGACTTCAAACAAGATAATGTCTGTACTGAAGAGTGCGGCAGGTATCATTGTAGAAGATCCGAACCCCGATTGCCATGCGGCGGTCGTAGGTCTTTCCCTTGATATTCCCGTTATCTATGGTGCAGAAAATGCCGCAAGCATTTTAAAGAGTGGTGTTACCATTACCATTGAAGCAGACAGAGGTCTTGTATGCTCATCCAATAACTAAATAGGCGAGCCGCCTATGGCAATTCCTGCCTTTTAAGATGTACTGCTTTATCAGAACAAGAAAAACGGCAGGGGTACACCGTACTGCTTTATCGCACACACACTAAGGCGAGCCGCCTATGGCAATTCCTGCCTTTTAAAATGTACTACTTTATCAGAACAAGAAAAACGGCAGGGGTACACGGTACTGCTTTATCGCACACACTAAGGCGAGCCGCCTATGGCAATTCCTGCCTTTTAAAATGTACTGCTTTATCAGAACAAGAAAAACGGCAGGGGTACACCGTACTGCTTTATCGCACACACACTAAGGCGAGCCGCCTATGGCAATTCCTGCCTTTTAAAATGTACTGCTTTATCAGAATAAGAAAAACGGCAGGGGTACACCGTACTGCTTTATCGCACACACACTAAGGCGAGCCGCCTATGGCAATTCTCACCTTTTATAAGAAACAGCTAACCCCGCAGTTGAAAAACGGCGGGGTTAAAAACGTCTATATGGCGGACACGCTAAATCTTCGGGGGCATTCTTCTTTATAATGTGTAAATACGTAAAAAATCCCCCTCGGAAAACCGAGGGGGACAAATTTGTTTTAAGATATCCTAATTAAACTATCAGTTTAAATTAGCTTCTCTTCTTAGCAACTACGATAGCGCCTGTTGCGAGAACAGCGATACCAGCTACGAGAGCGATACCTTCAACGCCTGTGCCGGCGTTGGGCTTGGAAGAATCACCTGTTGTAGGTGCATCTGTGGGTTCGTCTGTGGGTTCGTCTGTAGGTTCGTCTGTAGGCTCATCTGTGGGTTCGTCTGTAGGCTCATCTGCGGGTTCATCTGTTGTGCCGGCTGTCTTGTAAACTGTAGGGTTACCAAGAGCGTCGAATTCCATGATAACTTCGCCGTTAGCATCGAGAAGTTCACAACCTAAAACGTTGAGGGGAACTAAGTCAGAACCCCATTCCTGAAGAGCAACCTGGAAGCAACCAACTTCGTTTACTTCGTATGTTGTGCTGTTGAAGGGGTTGTCAAAGCCTGTAGCTGTGAGCTCGTACTTGTAATCGCCAAGATCCTTAGCTGATACAGGGTTGTCGTTTGTATCATCTTCGTCATCGTTGGGGTTTGTAGAAACTGTTTCGCCTGCTGCGTTTACGTATGAGCAGCCCCACCAAGCCTGTGTTGCCCAGTTATAAGTGTTCCAGATTTCTGAGTCAGCAGGAGCTGCTGCGTCACCGGATTCCATGGGCTTTGTAGGATCAGCTTCGTAAGGATAGATATCGCCGCCGTTTACGGACATTACGATACCACCACCGATGCCGCCTTCAAAGAATTCTAACCACATATCGCCGAGCATTTCGTCGTCCTTATCAACTTCTACTGTGAACTTGATACCATCGATTGCGCTGAGGTCGATGTTGTAATCTGTAGCGGGCTTGCCTTCTTCTGCGTTACCTGCATTGTAAACCTGAACGAGCCACATACCGGAACCGGGGATACAACCAGCATCTGTGCCTTCAGGAACAACGAGAACTGCGCTTGCTGATACTGCGAGTGCGCTTGCTGCTACTGCAGAAGCTGCTACGCCAGCAATTAATCTTCTTAACTTCATTGTTAAGTCCTCCTTGTAAAAAAACTTTATAAAGTATTTTTTAATACTACAACCTATATGTAGCATTGTAAAACTATTTTACCATTTGCAACCCTTAATGTCAATGTACAAAATAGATAAAATAATTTTTACCTTTTTGTGCAATGATGTTAAATTTGCGTTAGTTTCTTGCTTAAATTAAGTAAAAATAGTAAAATTCCGTATTTTGTGCCGAATTTTACTATTTTTCTGTTTATTGATTAAGTCTGAAATGAACAGGGATGCCGTTCTTAAATTCTATAACGGGCTCACCCTTTATTAAAGGAAGGAAATAGTTAAGAGCGTCAATTGTTACGTTGTTTCCTTCGTCGTTTATCCATTCCTTAGGGAAGTACTTCGCCTTGTTTGCACATTCTCTTACGTCGCAGGGAACGATATCAACTCTGTAGGGGTTATTGCTGATACGCTTAAAGGTCATCATAACACCTGAAAGACCGTATTCTATAGCGGATTTTACAGCCTCTGCACCAATTCTTTCAGCTTCTTCAAGGTCGGTGAGGGAGGCGATGTGTGAGCCGCATCTTTGCATTACGTTAAGCTCTATAGAACGCACTTTACAGCCTATTCTTTCTCTTGTGATGTTTTCGAGATACTTGCCTATTCCTGAAAGGTATGAATGACCAAAAGCGTCTACGACACCCGTTTTGCCGCCTGAGCAGTCGATGCCCTCTGATACCGCCACGACTACTGCCTTATATTTTTGCTGAGCAAGACGGATATCGTCAAGGAATTTTTCTATAGAAAATTCTCTTTCAGGCAGATATATCATATGAGGAGCGGGTTCGCCGTTGGCACGCAGTACGCAGGAGGATGCTGTAAGCCAACCTGCATCTCTGCCCATTATTTCTACTATGGTAACGGAAGGAATAGAGTATACACGGCTGTCTCGGATGATCTCCTGAAGCGAAGTTGCGACGTATTTTGCCGCAGAGCCAAAGCCGGGTGTATGGTCTGTTTCAGGCAGATCGTTATCTATAGTCTTGGGTACGCCTACTACCTTGATATCAACGTCGTGCTTTTTAAAATAGTCGTCTAATTTCATAACGGTGTCCATTGAATCGTTACCGCCGATATAGAAAAAAGCTCTTATATTGTTCTTGCGGAGAGTGTCTACTATTTTAATATAATCCATCTCGTTGTTGTCTGCGTCCGCTAACTTATAGCGGCATGAGCCGAGAACGGTAGAAGGAGTCTTCATAAGCAGATCTTTATCGTGCTCGGTAGTTATAACCTGCTTTAAATTTATAAGATTGTTGTTTATGATACCCTCAATACCATTGATAGAACCGTAAACTCTGTCGATACAATCAAAATCCTGTGCTCCTGCAAAAACGCCGCAAAGCGATGCGTTGATTGCGGCGGTAGGTCCGCCTGACTGTGCTACTGCGATGTTGAACTTCATTTTTACTTCTCCTTGTGTTATGACGTTTAATGATTCGGGATAATTTCTACTATATATTGTATCATTTTAACTGCAATAAAACAAGGATAAAACGTTGCTTTAATTAAATTTCGTAATTTTGTACAATTATACCTATTTTATTGCTTCTTTTATAGTGGCTTATGCAGAAGCAAATGTCCTTGAAAACCTTTACATAAGCCTTTTTCGCTTATGACGAAATAAGGAGACGTTACTTTTTAAATAAAAGCTACCATAAATTCACAGTTAATATTATTAATGATTTAGTCTTAATTTAACTATACTGTTATATAAAGGGCAAATTTCGTATACCCTATTCTTCACATTCGACAAAGTGCGACAGAATGTGACTGCAAAGGCTAAAGACAATTTATTTTCTGATTATTTCTATTGACAATGCCATTTTTATGTATTATAATATGAAAAGTGAATTCGAGATGCGTCGAATAGTGGGACGCTTTGAAAGGAAACAGAAAATGGAAGAGAAAAAATACGATTTTGCCGCCATTGAACAGAAATGGCAGAAATACTGGGACGATAATAAGACCTTTGAAGCAAAGAATGGCAGCGATAAGGAAAAGTTCTACGCTTTAGTAGAATTCCCCTATCCTTCAGGTGCAGGTATGCACGTAGGTCACATCAAGGCTTATTCAGGTCTTGAGGTCGTAAGCCGCAAGAGAAGACTTCAGGGATACAACGTATTATTCCCTATAGGCTTTGACGCTTACGGTCTGCCCACAGAAAACACTGCAATCAAGACAGGCGTTCACCCCAGACAGGTAACAGATAATAATATAGTAAAGTTTACAAATCAGCTTAAGCGTGTAGGCTTCTCTTTTGACTGGTCAAGAGTAATTGACACAACCGAAGAAGAATACTACAAGTGGACACAGTGGATATTCTTAAAGATGTTCGAAAATGGACTGGCTTTCAGAGATACAACGCTCGTAAACTACTGCCCCAGCTGTAAGGTAGTACTTTCAAACGAAGACTCCCAGGGTGGCAAGTGCGACATCTGTCACAGCGAGATAGTACAGAAGACTAAAGAAGTATGGTACTTACGTATTACCGAATATGCCGATAAGCTTCTTCAGGGTCTTGAAACTGTTGACTATCTGCCCAACGTAAAGCTCCAGCAGGAGAACTGGATAGGCAAGTCAACAGGTGCTTTCGTAAACTTTGCACTTAAGGAATTTGATGAAAAGCTCCGTATCTACACCACAAGACCTGATACTCTTTACGGTGTGACCTTTATGGTAATTGCTCCCGAGCATCCCATAATCGAAAAGTACAGAGATAAAATTGCAAATATAGACGCTCTTGACGCATATAAGACAGAATGCAGCAAAAAGAGCGAATTTGAAAGAACTCAGCTTGTAAAGGACAAGACAGGTGTAAAAATTGACGGTCTTACAGCTATCAATCCTCTTACAAAGAAGGAAATACCCGTTTATATTTCCGATTATGTAATGATGGGCTACGGCACTGGTGCGATCATGGCGGTTCCTGCTCACGACACCCGTGACTATGACTTTGCAAAGAAGTTCGGCATTGATATAATCGAAGTTATCAAGGGCGGAGATATTTCTAAGGAAGCCTACACAGGCGACGGCGAAATGGTAAACTCCGACGTTCTTAACGGCATTACGAACAAGAAGGACGCTATTGAAAAAGTACTGACAGTTTTAGCTGATATGGGTGTCGGCGAAAAGGGTGTGCAGTACAAGATGAAGGACTGGGCATTCAACCGCCAGAGATACTGGGGCGAGCCTATTCCTATCGTTCATTGTCCCGATTGTGGTATGGTTGCAGTTCCTTATGAGGAACTTCCCTTAAGACTTCCTCCCGTTGACAATTTCCAGCCCGGTCAGGATGGCGAAAGCCCTCTTGCAAAGATCGAGTCCTATGTAAACTGCAAGTGTCCCAAGTGCGGCAAGGATGCAAAGCGTGAAACCGATACAATGCCTCAGTGGGCAGGTTCAAGCTGGTACTTCCTCCGTTATTGCGACCCCAACAACAGCGAAGCCTTTGCTTCAAAGGAAGCTCTCGAATACTGGATGCCCGTTGACTGGTATAACGGCGGTATGGAACACGTTACAAGACATATGATCTACTCACGCTTCTGGCATAAGTTCCTTTACGACTTAGGAGTTGTAAATACAAGTGAACCTTACGCTAAGCGTACAGCTCAGGGTCTTATCTTAGGTCCTGACGGCGAAAAGATGAGTAAGTCAAGAGGTAACGTAGTAGACCCTAACGATATAGTTGATCTTTACGGTGCAGACGTACTGAGAGTATACGTTCTGTTTATGGGCGACTATGAGCAGGCTGCTCCTTGGAACGAAAGCAGTATGAAGGGTTGTAAGAGATTCCTTGACAGAGTATGGGCATTACAGAATATACTTGTGGATGGCGATGAATTTTCCGCAGAACTTCAGACAGCTATGCACAAGACTATAAAGAAGGTCAGCGAAGATATTGAACAGATGAAGTTCAATACAGCTATCGCTGCTATGATGGCGCTTATCAATGAAATTACTTCACTCGGCAGAATAAACAAGGCTGAAATGAAGGCGTTTCTTACTATACTTAATCCCTTTGCTCCTCATATCACAGAAGAGATGTATAACTCTCTCGGTTTCGGTATCTTAAACGAATCCCGGTGGTGCAGTTATGATGAAGCACTCTGTGTGGATGCAACTGTGGAAATTGTAGTTCAGCTTTGCGGAAAGATCAAAGCAAGAATCAACGTTCCTGCAAATGCTGACAAGGACGAGCTGTTAAAGCTCGCAAAGGAAGCAATGGCTCAGGCTCTTGAAGGAAAGACGATCCGTAAGGAGATTGTAGTTCCCGGCAAGCTTGTAAACATTGTTGCCAACTAATTTACTTTTGCGTACGCCTCATTGATCGAGTTTTATTGCATGCGGATATTGTCCTTGCCTGGCGGAGGTGAGGGCAGTATCTGTTTTTATGAGAAAAAATCCCCTGATAGCAATGGGTGATGTTCGTAGCGGATAATTTATGCTTTGAGCAAAGTGCAAGCATCGCATTTGACTAGTCAAACGCAAATATGGGCTAAGCCCAAACCCTTATAACGACAGAAAGAGATAACAAATCGGTTCGTAGCCGAAATGTTATCTCTT
>SVNC01000008.1 GCA_015067025.1 Oscillospiraceae bacterium | reverse complement strand
TGCGACCGCCGCCGGTGGCGGATGAAGGGAGCAAAAAGGAGTGGCAGCGGTCGAAATTTTGCGAAGCGAACAGCGAGCGAAAAATTTCGGGCACCGCAACAGGACATAACGGGGCGCCCCGTTCGATGAAAAATTGAATAGTCGTTATACTCCAAAACGGGGTTTAACATAGATGGAGACGTATCGAAGTGGTCATAACGGGGCTGACTCGAAATCAGTTTGCGGGCAACCGCACGCGAGTTCGAATCTCGCCGTCTCCGCCAAGCAGACCGCAGTTCTCACAAATTGCGGTCTCTGATTTTTTTATATTTCGATCAAAACAGAGTTTATTGAGGATTCACTATGGTAGATATTTTAATCAAAATACTTGTATGCTTTATCGCAGGTGCAGGTGCAGGTATTGGTACGGGATTTGCAGGCATGAGTGCCGCTGCGGTTATAGGTCCTATGCTAATCACCTTTTTGGGCGTCCCTGCCTATGACGCGGTCGGAATCGGACTTATCAGCGACGTTTTAGCAAGCCTGGTCAGTGCATATACCTATAAAAAAAGCGGCAACTTAGATGTCAAAAACAGCTTGCCTTTATTGATCAGCGTGCTTATCGTAACGATGATCGGCAGCTTTGTGGCAAGCTTCCTACCCGAGCAAACCATGAGCGGTACGATGCAGATAGCACTGATCATTATCGGATTACGCTTTCTTTTAAAACCGGTCAACAAAACGAGGGAACAACTCGAAGCTGTTTCTCCAAAAAGCAAACTGATCAAAGCAATTATCGGCGGCATATTCGTTGGATTTATCTGCGGTTTTGCAGGTGCGGGCGGCGGAATGATGTTGCTTCTTGTTCTGACTACCTTCCTCGGTTATCCCATGCATTTAGCAGTTGGCACAAGCGTGTTTATTATGGCGTTTACGGCTCTTACAGGCGGTATCAGTCATTTTATGATCGGGGGAGTTCCCGATATTCTCTGCCTTGTGCTTTGCGTTGTGTTCACGCTACTTTGGGCAAGAATTGCATCAAAAATTGCCAACAAGTCTAACGCAAAAACTTTAAACCGTGTGGTCGGCATTGTTATGATCATCACGAGCATCGTAATCTTGGCTGTAAATTATCTTTAAAACTAACACACAAACGTTAATTGCTCGAACAAAAAAACGTAACAAGGGCTGACCAACGATCAGCTCTCAGACTGAAGACAAACTCACGCACCGCAAAAATGCGTAAAATTTTGTACTTATCATGCAAGCATATAAAAACGTTGATACAAAAGTTTAGGGAAGCCGAAAACGGCTCCCTAAAGCATTTTCAGGCAACTATATATTATCACACTTTTGGGTGTAAGTCCATAGGTATTTTTATAAAAATGAAAAAACGCTCCTTTGCTTTTGCGAAGGAACGGGAATTATAGATTTTCAGGTTATGTAAGGAAACGTGCATTTAATTTATTATTAAATCCGCCGATATAATATATGAGGTGATGTATTATGTTATTTGGCACAATAAACAATACACTAAATCAGCTTAAATTAGCCGGCAAATGGGAAGCCAAGAAAAAAAGCGGCGATGTGACTTCAAAAGACAAAGAGAATATGACAGAGGATGAACTCACTATACATCGCTTTAATGAGCAATTGAAGCAGGAACGTGAAAATTCAGAATACTCCAAGATACACTATAAAATATTAAATGGCGAAGAGCTTTCAGATGAAGAGCTCAAAAAGCTGAAAATGAAAGATCCACAGGCTTATCGGGATTACATATCTGACAGAGCAGAAGAAAAGAGTTACGAAAAGAAGCTACAAAACTGCAAAACCAAGGAAGAAGCGAAAAAACTTCATTCAAATAAAATAAACGGCGAGCTTTCCAAATTCAGAAGTATCGTTAACGATCCCATTATTCCCAAAAGCGTAAAATATGCTCTGGCGTGCCGTATTACAGGCAAAACAAAACGTATGGCGAAGATTTTTGAAAAATTCGCTGAAACGACCGAATACGAAAAATTACCCGAAACAGAGCAACAAAGAAATGAGCTGAAAAAAGCCGAAGAACACGGCAAAGAAAAGGTGGAAGAGGTTGCAAAGGATATTTCAACCGACATTAACAACACAGAAAACTCCGAAGAAACAACCGAGAAAACTACCGAGGGAACTACTGAAGGAACTACCGATATTGTAATAGAAATGCCCGACAAAAAGGAATCTCACGATGGCGAGATATCCGATACAGCGGTTAATGAAATGACGAGCACAATCGAAAAAATCGGCAAAAGCATCTACCATCGCAGAAAGCTGAATGTGAAAGCGTAAGGTTGTTATTATTGGCTATTCACAAGATGTAAGACAGCGGAGAGGTTTAAACGGGTTTGTATTTTATCTTCTCTGTTAATAAGAGCTGAAAATCACAGATTTTCAGCTCTTTTCTTTTGTCGGTGGTTTTCGTTTTACGGCTTTGCTAAAGTATTTTCGGGTAAGCATTGTATTATCGCATTGGGGGTAAGTACAGGAGTTTTTGATTTCAAGTGGACTTTAAGGAGAAAATGGTAACCATATCACTGCATCTTGAATAACAAACTCCAATTTACGCAAGCATAACCAACCACAAAACACAGGGCCGACCAACGGTCAGCTCTTCTCTTTTAACTTATCTTAGTCATTGCGGTTTTATATTTTTTGTGATATAATCAGTTTAAGAATCAAGAATTAAGTGAGGTAAAATATGGGCATCGAATATAAAGACATACATAATTTTGAGCAAGAAGAATTAGAAAGATTGTTTTTATCTGTTGAATGGTCATCGGGACATTTTCCGGATAAGCTTGTTGTTGCAATGAAGAATTTTAATACAGTTTATTCTGCCTGGGATGGGAATAAGCTTGTCGGAATGGTATGTATTATGGATGATGGAATAATGAATGCCTACGTTCATTATCTTCTTGTCGATCCTGAATATCATGGTAAAACAATTGGAAGAACTCTTGTAAATATGGTAAAAGAGAAATATAAGGAATATATGCGCATTGTAGTTGTTGCTTATAATGATGAATTGCATTTTTACGAAGCGTGTGGCTTTGAAAAAAGCAAAGATGCTTCGCCAATGTTTATAACGTCGTTGTGGACATAAATAAGCGAATTCCTATATATCGGATAGTACAAGGGCTGACCTTACGGTCAGCCCTCATCTTTTTTTCCTTTGTCACACTTAACGCCTCCCCTATCACCATAGCACTTGCTTTTTTGAATACCGAGTTTTCTTTTCCACGCCAACGGATTGCAACCTGAAAGGATTGCGGTTTTTTATTTTTTGTGGTATAATCAGTTTGGTAATCAAGAATTTGGCGAGGTAATGACAGTGAAGATAATTGAAACAAAGAGAATGATACTAAAACCATTAACTATAAATGATGCAAAAGATGTATTTGAATGGACTGGTGACCCTATTGTGAATAGATATATGCCATACCCTTTACACAAAAATGTTCATCAGACAGAAGAATGGATAAGCACTTTAGGTGATAAAAACGAATTTGCTTTTTCCTTAAAAGATACAGGAAAAGTAATAGGTTCAGGTTCTATAACATACAGGACGGAATATAAAGCATATGAATTGGGTTATAACTTGAACAGAAAGTTTTGGGGCAAGGGATATGCAACCGAGGCTGCTAAAGCAATGATTCAATGGGCTTATCAGATTCTAAGTGCTCATGATTTTTTCGCACGTCACGCAAATGCAAACAAGGCATCGGGGAACGTTATAACAAAATGTGGCTTTCAATTTGACAAATACGGACAATATTCAAGATATGACGGGAGTGAAATGTTCGAAGCATCGTACTACACGTTGCATCTTGAATAACAAACTCCAATTTACGCAAGCATAACCAACCACAAAACACAGGGCTGACCTTACTGTCATCCCTGACTTTTTATCCTGACATATTGCGTATACTGTAATTTTATGGTATAATCAACGTAAAACAGAAATCACTACTCAACCTGTTTCTTGATTGTATGTAGAAAAGTGATACGAGCTTTCATACTGTCTGCTCATTTGCAGGTTAATTATACGGAGGATAACACTATGATTTTTAAAAAGGGTTTTTGTTGGAAGGCTTGCTTCGACAGTAACAACGGACGATATTTCGGTGAACACGGCGGAATACAGGAATATTATCTCTTTGAGATAACAAAAGAAATGTTTGATAGACTCGACAAGAAAATGACTGAAAGCGATGCAAGTAGTATTATGCACGAAGGCAGACGTATGTATATGTCGGTCAACGACCGTTGCGGACCGCCGTATACCATTGTTTTTGATGATGATTATGAAAAGCTTTGTCCCTGGGCGGACGTTGTAAAAAGCGAAACGGTCTGGTCTGACGAGCTAACTGATACGGCGGTTGAATTGATCGAGTCCGAAAAGGATAACCGTGAGCAACGAAGGAAGAAACGTGAAGCAAGGAGCAAGGAATAATCCCTGCAAAACCTGATTTGTAAAGCGAAATGCAGCAAGGGCCGACCTCATTGTCAGCTCTTCTCTTTTGTCTTATCTTAAGGATTTCGGTTTTTATTTTTTGTGATATAATCGGTTTAAGAGTCATGAATCCGGAGGTTAAATAATGCAAAATAAAAAAGAAAATGTAGTAGTAGTTATATTAACTCTCGTAATGACATTTATGGAGATGACCGCTTTACCTGCTGCATTATTTTGTGATATAAAAATTGCTGATATTAATCATGTATATTTTGCTTTAATGCTGAATTTCCTGTTTGCTTTTGCAATTTGCTGGTTATGCAAAAAGTTCTTTATCAAGGATTGGAATTTCGGGTTACAGTTCAAAGGCATAATATCAGGTTTAAGAAAATTTGGTTTACCCGCGGTAATAGCAACAATTCTGGTAGCGATAGCTTTCTGCATCGGATTAACACCATTTGACAATACACCTACTGTATGGAGAGTGATTATTGAAGGTGTCGTGTATTACATTGGTGTAGGCATTATGGAAGAGTTGTATTTAAGAGGATTATTACAAAACATTATCGAAAAATGGTTTGGAAAGAGAAAAAACGCAACGCTATATGCAATCCTGATTGCCTCTACATTGTTCGGATTAGGACATATATTTGGTGCATTAGGACAGCCTCTTGTAGTTATAATTGCAAAAACTATCTGGGCAGCCGCTCTCGGTGTTTACTTCGGTGCGGTTTACGTCACGAGTAAAAATCTGTGGGTTCCGATTATATTACATTTAATCATTGATCTATGCGGTATTCCGTTTTGTTTTTCAACAAGCACCCAATACCCGATAATAGCATTGATAACCTCACTTGTGTCTTACGTTTCACTTGCAATTTATGGTGTATATATTCTTAAAAAAGAGAATAAGCAATAATTCAGATTTCTCAAACAAAAAGCAGCAAGGGCTGACCGTTGGTCAGCCCTCATCTTTTTTATTCCTTTGTCACGCTTAACGCCTTCCCTGTCGTCAATTTGTTTTCTTTTTTTAGTTTCCTGAGCTTTTATAAAATCTGATGCTGAATCTCCAGAACAGATATGCAAGCATATACATCACTACGCCGATTATCGGCGTGAGGTACATAAATATTTCAGGGTATGCCGACATATCATCCTTTCTTAAAAGGAACTGTGCCGGAAAATAGTTTACGAATGCAAAGGGCATTATGTAAATCATAAATATCTGAATAGCCTTATGAAAAATACTTATGGGGTAGCCCGCAAATTTACGTGCATTCCAGTAAACGAGATTCTTTAAGCTGTTGGTTGAGAGCAGATGAATATTCAGTGCGGCAAGGACAAGGAATACCGCACCCTGAATCAATACGCCGCCTGCAACGGTAAAAATATAATATATTATATTGGCGGCATTCCACTGAATACCCACCTGCCCCGCTGACAGTATAAAGAGAGTTATACCTAAACCGCCGTGACCGAGAGCCGCAAACCAGTCAGAGTTTACAAATATTATCTGAAACAGAAGACCTCTCGGACGGAGAATAAATCTGTCAAAATTGCCGCTTCGGACTGTACTGCCAAAATCACGCAGACCGGTAAAGAATATAATCATAATTCCATAAGTCAGAAACAGAAGGCTGAACAGAAAAAGCATTTCGTAAATATCCCAACCGTTGAGGCTATCGAATTTAAGCAACGTAAACCATATTACAATGATTCCCGTTGCCTCACGGAGAAATACGGCTAAGGATTTCAGCACAGCGTCAACACGATACTGAAACCAGGATTTTGCCGTAGTTTTCGTGTACATACCAATCAGGTGAATAACATTTCTCATTTTATCAACCTCCCTGCACCACTAACTTTTGCTGTCCTTTTTTCCACAGGATATTACCGATAAAATAAATAATTATTATCCACACAAGCTGAACTGCACATTTAAGTGCAATTTCACTGAAGGACAGCTGACCGAGGTATATCTGCACGGGAGTAAAATATATTGAAGAGAAGGGCGTAAAGCTCATAACTCCTGACATCCACTTTGGCATAAACCATAGCGGTATCATTGAACCTGAAAGCACGTTTACGAACACGTTCTTTATGGTTATAAGGCTCCATATATTCACAAGCCAGAAGGATGTCATCTGCACAGCAAAGCTGATCGACCACAGAACACCAAAGCCTAAAATCGCACTTAAAATAAACAGCAAAAACATCACGGGACTTGCAGGGGCGTTAAAGCCGACTGTAAGAAGTGCAATAACAAGCACAGGAACAAAGTGAAACACAAGACTGAAAAGTGCATTGCCTAAATTTTCAGCTATCATTCTCCCTTTAAAGCTTATGGGACGAAGAAATTCCGTTGCAATACTGCCATCCCATATCTTGTTCGGAAGAAAATAGTCATCAGGACTGAATACTGCACCAAGCCCCATCGACAGCACGAAATTAGTTGTTACCATCGACATTGTTATACCGTCAATTTCAGAATTATTTCCGTAAAGTGCAACGTAAATTTCATAGAATATAAAAAACTGCATACAGGTTGAAAGTATACCCATAAGGTGATCAAAGCGATATGCACTTCTTCCTAAAAAGCACTTTTTAGCGTAGGCAAAGTAAGGTGCTAATCTCATATCTCTGCCACCTCACGATTATAGATCTTACGGATAATGCTTTCAATTTCCGGCTCGGAAATATTTATATCACGCACATTGTAATTGCTCAGAAGATGGTTCATAAGCTCATTGATATGTACGCTGTGATTTTCAAAGATGAACCTCTTTTTGTTATGCTCAAGATCAACTATCTCTACGTTTTCAATGTCGGCAACATTTTCCTTTCCAGCAAATTCAACATCAAGCTGACGGGTAGTACCGTACTGCTCACGTATGCCGCCCAGAGAGCCATCATATATCTTTGCGCCCTCATCAATAATTATAAGGCGGTTGCAGGTCTTTTCTATATCCTGCATATCGTGGGTCGTGAAGATCATAGTTACGTTATCCTGCTGATTAAGTTCGCGGATAAAGGCACGGATAGTCTCCTTTCCCACAACGTCAACGCCGATCGTAGGCTCGTCAAAGAAAACTATTTCGGGAGAATGGATAAGTGCCGCAACAATATCAGCTCTCATTCTTTGTCCCAAAGAAAGCTGACGGACAGGCTGATTTATAAATCCTCCCATATCAAGCATTTCGGTAAATCGACTTATATTTTTCTTATATACATCATCAGGCACGCTGTATATTGCTTTAAGCAGTTCAAAGCTATCAATAACAGGTAAATCCCATTGAAGCTGTGATTTCTGTCCGAACACAACACCTATTCTGCCCACGTAATTTTTACGTTGCTTATACGGTACGTAGCCGCCGACATTTATACTTCCGCTGTCGGGATGAAGAATACCTGAAAGCATTTTTATCGTAGTTGATTTTCCTGCACCGTTAGGTCCGATAAAGCCAACCATTTCTCCTTGTTCAATATCAAAGCTTATACTTTTTACCGCTTCCTTCTTTTCGTATTTCGGCACGAAAAGATTTGCAAACATTCCGAGAACACCACTGCGACGCTTGTTGATTTTAAAGGTCTTACTGACCCCTCTTACTTCAATGAAGCTCATACTATCCCTCACTTTTAATCTGTGAAATTATACTCTCTAAATCTGGCTTTCTTATGCTGACCTCAGACACGGTAGTCTGCCCTAATATCAGCTTTAAAATTTCTGCCGAGGTGATGTGGTTTGAGTTATATGATAATGTGATTCTGTTACCGTCAACGCAGTAATTTTTCAGCGGAAGATCCTCAAAATCAGGAATATTACCGCTGTATTTCAGCGTCATAACATCAATGGGAGCGTATCGACTGCGAAGGTTGTCCTGACTGCCGTAAAAAATCAGTCTGCCGTTATCAAGCAGAGCAATCCTTCCGCATATTTTCGCTACGCCAGCCATATCGTGAGATGTCATAAGCACCGACATACCCGATTTACAACGTTCTGTAAGCAACTCATATAATGCCGCCTTTCCGTTTTCATCAAGGCCGACATTCGGCTCGTCAAGAAGCAGAAGTTCAGGCTCGTATATGAGTGCCGCACCAAGCTCTGCACGCATACGCTGTCCGAGAGAAAGATTTTTCACAGGCTGATGCTCGTACTTCTTAAAATCAAGCCTTTCGGATAACTCTGCATACCGATTTTCAAAATCTGCTTCAGAAATCCCATACATACTGCGTATCAGCTGAAAGCCTTGAATGACTGTATCATCACGGCTTAATAACGGCTTGCTGACAATAAAGGTGCTGACAGCTGTGCAATATCGTTTTCGGTTTGCAACGGGATTTTTGTCGCCGGTATATACCCTTCCGCTATCAGGCTTCAGCAGACCGCAGGCAAGCTTTATCATTGTAGTTTTACCTGCACCGCTTTTACCTATAAGCCCGACTATTTCTCCCTTTGGAATATGTAACGAAATATCACAAAGACCATATTTACTTACGTTCTCAAAATTAATCATATAATCACCACAATAAAAGTATATCCCTTGCAAACTGATATTGCAAGGGATTGGGATAAACAGCTCTAATCAGGTGACAAACAACACCTGAAACGTGTTTTACGTCGGAATAAAGGCACAAGCACAGAAATATCCGTTTTCCTCGTAAAAGTCACACATACCGCCGTATTTTTCGGTTATTGCTTTAATCTGGGGAATACCCATACCGTGACTTGCACCATCGAATTTAGTTGTTTTCAAATCGGGATTTTCAGAGAGGACAGAAATCTTTACAGTATTTTTCACAAGTATCGTTTCGTAACCTCTACGCCTTGAGATAACAACTGATATTTCAGTCGGCTCTGCTTCTATGGCGTTGTCCAGAAGATTTGAAAGAAGTGCAGAAAAATCAAGGCTTTCCATTTTGCCAAAGGACAGATTTTCAATTTCTGCCTTTACAGAAACGCCGTTTTCACGAGCCTTATTCAGCTTTTCGTTAAGTATATGATTGAGGAGGGAATTTCCCGTTTCGATATAACTGTGTGCGGCATTCAGCTTGTCTAAAATTTGTGACGTATACGCCTTTGCATTATCGTAATCGCTTCCGTTAAGATAAGACGCTATCACCATAAGATGATTTTTCATATCATGCTTTATTCGTCTGACGTTTTCGTGAAGCGTGCGAATCTCATCATCCTGCTTTCTTATGCTCTCAGCCGCTGATTTAAGCTCTTCAAGCTCATATTCAAGCTCCGATTTTTCACTTAAAAGGCGGCTGTATTTTTCAGAGAGAGCCGCAAAATCCTGTTCTAATTCTTTGTATTTTCTCATTTCAGCATATACCTCATAAGCTGTTTTTTAGCGTTTTCCGCATAGCTTCTGCCAACAGGGAGTCTTACACCGTTTGTAAGCTCCGTTTCATCGGAATGCAGTATTTTTACCGCTGTCTGATTTACAAGAAAGCCTTTATGTATACGAACGAATCCGCCGTCCGACAAAGCGTTCTCCACAGCTGAAAGCGTGTCACGATAACGATATTCCGTGCTTTCCGTAAACAGCTTCAGATAGTTTCCATCCGATTCAAAATACAGTATCTCGTCAAGCTGTAATTTAACATCAGCGTTGGCAGTATGAAAGCAGAAGTGTTTTTCACGGCTTTCAAGCTCTCTGACACAGTCAGTGAGTATGCAGGGCAGCTCCTTATCAAGATAGCTTTTACGTACAAAGCCGAAGGGATGAAATTTAAAGCTGTCGTAAACGAGCTCATCGTGACTTGTAACAAAGACAAGAAGAGGTTTTTCCGTCATCATCGCAAGCTCTTTAGCAATATCAAGTCCGCTGATTTCAGGCATATCAATGTCAAGCAGCAGTATGTCGCAACTACTTTCAGCTATTGCTTCAAGAAGTGATTTCCCGCTTGTAAACTCTGAAATATCAACTCCCGAAAGTGTATCTTTTACTTTTGATGAAATGTCCGAAAGTATTTTCGGTTCATCATCACAGATATATATTTTCATAAACCTTCTCCGTTTTATCTTATATTTGACGGCTGATAAAGTGTACAGCTTCTTCCTTTGGCTGAAGGATATACGGAATAAGCTCCAGCGGGTACACCTTTAAACCTTTTTCGAGCTCCTTTAGCGGCACCCAGCAAAACTCCAGATCAATTCTTTTATTATCAAAATCATCATATCCCCAAAATGAGCCTGTAAGCGGAATAGAATTCTCATTTTCAAGATGGATCTTATAGTACAGACATATCTGATGGCAAGGCTTATCTCCCCAGGGAAAGAAGATTTCACCTATCGCCATAAGGTTATCAACGGATATATCAGCGTGAATTTCTTCCTTAAACTCACGGATAAGCGTTTCCTTTGACGTTTCCATAGAAGAAACGTGTCCACCGATGATGGCATAATCGTCATTCACAGGCTTTTGCAGAAGAATCTTTCCTTCTCGGATAAGTATCCCGCCTACACGGTACGAAAATACAAAGTCATCGTTTTTATATAGAATATCCATTGACATAACCTCCCTATCCTGCTTTGGTTTATATTTAATTATATCACGGATGCAGAAGAAAAACAATATGCACTGTTTCGAAAGGTTTGTATTTTAATCCTTGTACCACTCTATGATTTTCCCGTATACTATAGCACCAAAAAAGGAACCGCACAAGCTTTTATACGATTCCTTTTTTATTACTGTAACAGCGATTTAAAATCCTCTCTATCCCAAAGAGGAGCGAAGACATTGATTGTCTTTATTCTGTTTCTGAGCTGGTCGGCAACCGATTTGTTAACGTCATCCACACCGTTAATGACGTATAACAGCATACGGTCTTCAGAAAAATCTATAGTCAGACCTTCGAGCACGCCACAGGTATAGCTCTGCTTTTCATACGGTACCTTCTCAGCGTGTTCCATCATAATATGCAGGTATTCCATCGCCTTATCATAATTGCCCTCGGCAACCTCAAAAGCGGCACGGGTCTGATACACCTGACACAGGTCTTTATGGAACCCAAGATAATTTCCGTCAGGGATCACCGCTTTAAGCACCGCCTCTGTTTCGTCAAGTGCGGCTGATGCTTGCGGTTCTTTTCCTGTTGCAAACCAATAGATTCTTGATAAGCATTCACAAAAGCTACGCAACTTACGGTAAGCTTCTTTTTTCCTGTGCTCTGCCAAGTCCTCTCCCTGCAAGCACATCTCCATTGCTCTGCTTCGGGTGATAGGCTCGCAGTCAGGAAACATCCTTGCATATTTTAACGCCTCATCATACCGATTCATATTTTTACAGCATATCATCGCATTCCAGATTGCTCTCTCACGTATATCAGAATCGCCGCATTCTTCAATCACAATATCGTTATGCTCTATGGCACGTTCCATCATCTCTACGGAATATTCCGAAGACGGCTCTTCCTTATAGACCGGGTGATAAGCCATACTCATTTCCGCTTGAGCAAGCCACGTAAGATATTTGTAATCTCTCGGGAATTCACTTGTTGCTCGCAGTGCCGTTTTATAATTTTCCTCCTGATCGTACTGAAGCCAATTGTCGCAGCATCTGTTGAATTCAACACGGCGTTCATCAACCTCCTCAGGCTTGCCGCTGAGCAATTCGTCAGTAGATACGTGTAAAATTCTTGCCAGCGGAACGATCAGCGACAGGTCGGGCATTGTAAGTCCGCATTCCCACTTTGACACTGCCTTATCGGTCACACCGAGATAATCCGCCAATCTCTCCTGTGTGATATCGCTCTTTTTACGAAGTTTCTTTATTCTCTGTCCGATATTCTCCATATCCTTAACCTCACTATTTCAAAATGATAAACACGGCCTTGTTTATGATTACAGTATAGCATATCCTGATTCATCTTACAACCGCCGTGTTGTTTACAAAAACTCTCTTGTGGGGAGACTTTTCCCTTTTTGCAGGCACAGTTTACGGCGGGTTCCGGGCGTTTGTAGATGGCGTGCCAGCACCCAGTCCTTTTTATCGGACAAATAGCACGTTATAATTATAATACAGACTAAATACGGAGGTGGCTAAGAATGGATACAAACAAAGAGAAATCAAGACTTTATTACAAAACAGTTATTATTATGATGATGCGGAAATATACAAAAGATACAGTCCTGAAAGCGGCGGATATCATCGGCTCAAAAAAATCTGTTGATTGAGATAAATACGTTAGTAGAACGAAACCTTCCTGAAGCAGACTTTATTCAAAAAATCAAGGAGCTTGAGAAAAAAAGAATTGAAGCTAACCTACATAAATCAAATAACAAATGTTATAAATTTAACGGATAAAAGTCGGTTTTAAAAAAATGAAACGAGGAAATACAGATGAGGGATATAGATACCCAAAGAAAGATATTTATAGATATGTCGACTCTACTTATAGTATAACATTCCACATTAACAATCAGTCGTGACATCAAAAGGAAGCCTGTCTCTTCTTCAAGCAGGAAGAACGTCGAAAAAAGTACGACCATTAATGTGCTTGGGGGATTACTTTTTTAACATCGTCTATTTTTCACAATAAATAATTGTTGCAATATCTCGCATTTTTAAATTAGATTCGCCTATAATCAGCTTTATGTTTTTTTGCATATTGCAAATTTCATAAAAAATCACCTATCTATTTAATCGTGTGTAAAAGGGAGAAATTAAGGGCGGTGTTGTGAAACGAATATTTTTTGTTGTTAAATAACTTTTTAAAAGGCTATTTCGGATAAACCGCATAACAGCAAACAGGCACACGGAACCAACCATGTGCCTGTCAATTTATATAGCTACCGCAAATCTCATAAACGCCTTGTTGCCTTCATCGTTTCTCTTGAACACACCTGCATCGTTAAGTACTTCAAGGAACACCTTTCCTATTTCTTGTTCAAGAATCGTTCTTGCGTTATCCTTATTAAAATCGGGATAACGCTTCAGAATATCTCCTGCCCATTCAGCGTGGTGTGCAAGCTCGGGGTATGCATAAAGGTTTTCCTTATTAAGCATAGCTGTCTCCAGCATTGCTATTTCCTTTGCGAGTCTTGCAGGAAGTACCGCAAGTCCCATAACCTCAATCAGACCGATATTTTCTTTCTTGATATGATGAAGTGACGGATTCGGGTGATATACACCAAGAGGTCTTTTTTCTGTTGTGATGTTATTTCTGAGTACGAGGTCACATTCGTAAACATTGCCGTTTTTTCTTGCAATAGGAGTAATTGTGTTGTGTGGCTCTCCATTTGTTTCGGCGAAAATAAACACGCTTTCATCAGAGTACCCTCTCCACTTTTTAAGTATATCAGCACAGCATTTGGACAGCTGATTTCTGTTCTCCGATGCAACACGGATAACCGACATCGGCCATTTTACAATCCCTGCTTTCACATCCGGGTAAGCCTTTATTTCAAACTCGGTTTCAATAGGAGCTTTCGCCATTGCAAAGGTGTAATTGCCGCCCTGAAAATGTTCGTGACTTAAAATAGATCCGCCGACTATCGGCAGGTCTGCATTCGACCCTACAAAATAATGAGGCAGATAGTCCACGATATCAAAAAGCTTATCAAACACCGCATCATCTATTTTCATAGGAATGTGTTTCTCGTTGAACACTATGCAATGTTCGTTGTAGTAACCATAGGGCGAATACTGCAACTGCCATTTTTCATTGTTCGCAGTTAAAGGAACAGGACGAAGATTCTGTCTTGCGGGATGTGCCAAGTGTCCTGCAAAGCCTGCATTTTCAGGACAAAGCTGACACTTGGGATAAGACATTGCTTTCTGTGTTTTTGCCGCAGCAATATCACGAGGATCCTTTTCAGGCTTTGAGCAGTTTATAGTAATATCAAGCGTACCGTACTCACAGTCATATGTCCATTTTAAATCCTTTGCTATTCTTCCTGCACGAACATAATTCAGCTTTTTACTGAAATCAAAATACCAATCTGTCGCTTCTCTGGGATTTAATGCATAGCACTTACTGAACTCAGCAAAAACTTCTCTAGGCATAGGAGTCAGAATTCCCATAAGTTTTGTGTCAAAAAGGTCACGGGAATTTGCTGTGTCGCCTATGATTCCGTTTTCGCAGGCATAGTTTACTATCGGAGCAAGAATTTCATCAATAGTTTCATCGGAATATTCCGATATTGTTTCCTTCCATTCGGTAAGCTTTAACGCTTCCATAAGCTGATTACGCACAACGTAAATATCGTCGTTTGTAATAAGTTCCTTTTTTACTGCATAGTCAATAAGCTTCTGTACGGCATTGCAAATCATACTATTACCTCTTACTTTTCGTTATATCCATCGGGATGGTTTTTATGCCATTTCCACGCACTTGCTATTATTTCTTCAAGGCTGTTGTGAACAGGATTCCAGCCGAGGATTGTCTTCGCTTTTTCGCTTGACGCAACCAATCTTGCAGTATCTCCTGCACGTCGTGGAGTTTCTGTCACAGGAATAGGATGCCCTGTAACCTTTCTTGCTGTTTCGATTACCTCACGAACCGAATAACCTATACCATTTCCAAGATTAAATATATCACTCTTGCCGCCATTCGTCAAGTACTTTACTGCAAGAATATGAGCCTGAGCAAGATCGGTAACGTGGATATAGTCACGAATGCAGGTTCCATCGGGAGTGCCGTAATCCGTTCCGTAAATAGAGATCGTTTCTCTTTTCCCGTTCGGAACTTGTAAAATCAGAGGAATAAGATGGCTTTCAGGATTGTGAGCCTCTCCGATTGTACCGCTTTCGTCAGCACCGCAGGCATTAAAATAACGGAGTGAAACGTATCTCATATTGTGAGCCTTAGCAGTCCACTTGAACATCTTCTCCATAGCAAGCTTTGTTTCACCGTAGGGATTTGTAGGACAGGCACGGTCACTTTCAAGGATAGGAATGTTTTCAGGCTCTCCGTATGTTGCAGCTGTTGATGAAAAGACTATTTTATCTACGTTATTCTTCACCATCGCTTCAAGCAACACCTTAGTACCATAAAGGTTATTGTCGTAATATTTGAGAGGATTTGTGACGCTTTCACCAACAAGAGAGTATGCTGCAAAGTGAATTACAGCATCAATCTTTTCCCGCTGTAAAAGGTTATCAAGAAAATCAAAATCGCGAAGATCTCCCTCATAGAATTTTGCACCTTCGGGGATTGCTTTGCGATATCCTGTAACAAGGTTATCTGCAATCACAACATCTTTGCCCGCCCTTACAAGCTCAAGTGCGGTATGTGAGCCGATATAACCCGCACCGCCAAGCACCAGAATCTTCATAAAATCACTCCTTTGTAATTTCAATACCGCCTACAGAACGGATACGAAGCTTCTTACAGGAATTTTCACCAAACAATTTATTCATTTCAGCTATGTACTCATCTGCAAGATTAACAGGTACAAAAGCCTGAATAGTGCCTGCAAAACCGCCGCCATGTACTCTTACCGCACCTCTGTCGCCGAGGAACTTTCTACTTATCATAATTGCAAGGGTGATTGCCTGATTTTCGGGGTCAGAACACGAAAACTGATTCTGAAGAAGTGTTGCTGAAGAATGACCTGATTTTCTCACAAGCTCGAGGAAACGTTCTACATTGCCTTCTTTAAGAGCCTGTGCTTCAGATTTTGCACGGGTATTTTCCTCAAAGAAATGTGCCGCACGTATTATCGCTCTGTCTGAACATGTTTCACGAAGCTTCGGAATAGCGTCATAAAATGCAACTTCGCTTACAAATCTCAGGTGTGGCTTACCAAAATGTGCTGCCACCTTTTCCATTTCACTTCTGATGGCGACATAGTCATCGGTAAGGTCTGCGTGACTGCTCTTTGTATCTGTTATACATAAGCAGTAACCGTATTTCTCAAAATCAAAACTAAAGCTATCAATTTCGGGCTTTTCGGTGTCATAGAAGTCAATGAACACCAGACCACCCACAGAGGACACCATCTGATCCATAAGACCGCTGTTCTTGCCGAAATATACATTCTCGGCATACTGTCCGATTTTTGCAATTTCAACCGCACCAACCTTGTTATCATTATAGTAAGAGTCAATAATCGTTCCTATGAGCGTTTCAAAAGCAGCAGAGGAAGAAATTCCGCTTCCGCTGAGTACATCCGATGTACAATAAAGATCAAATCCTCCGATTTTAGTACCCATATCCATAAATTTTGCGGCGATTCCACAAACGATAGCTGCCGTTCCTGATTCACCCGATTGTGCTGATACATTGCTGAGTTCAACCTCAAAAGATTCGTAACCCTCCGATTTGATACGAATTATACCATCCTGATGGAAAGAAGCAACAGCGATAATATCAAGGTTTACTGCCGCCGCAATTACACAGCCATTCTGATGGTCTGTGTGGTTACCACCTATTTCCGTTCTTCCGGGAGCAGAGAAGAAACGGATTTCTTCTCTGTCGGGATACTGCTCTGCAAAGTTGTTTACCGCATCAGTATAACGCTGCTTCTGACGGTTTAATTCGGTTTCGTCTGTGCCGTATATTTTTTGGAATGCAGTTAAAAATTCATTGTTTTCGATACCCTGTAATGCTTCACGAATGTTCATAATATTTGCTCCTTTCAGAATTAAAGAGAGTTGATTGTAAATTCAAGTGTCATTGCCTCTTCGGCGGATATTTTAAACTCCTGATGTACGGGTGCTCCCCAGCTGTCGTCACCGCCAACACCCATCTGCTTTGCGGCAATTCTTACCCAAGTGTAAGTTACTTCGGGTAATTCTTCACGATGCATTGCGTTATCAAGCTCGTAAGCGTTGTACGGAAGGACGCTCATTTCAAAGGGATTTTCTATTGCTGTGAAGTTAAGTCCTGTGCCATTTTCATCGTATACACTAACGTATCTTACACCCGTTCTGTTGCCGCATTCCTGCGGGTTAAGATATTTTGTGAAATTGTCCTGTACGGTTGATGTATACACACCAAGTCTTACACCGTTATTGCGGTCGATGTAATTCTCATCAGGTCCCATTCCATAGAATGTAAACTTATCGTACTGCTTTTTCATTTTGAAGTCCATTGCAAATACGGGAATATCTGCAAGTCCCTTAACTCCGGGATATTCAGCCTTTACACCAAGTCTGCCGTCAAAGTAAGCGGTGTATGTAACCTTGTATTCAAAGGTTGGAACTGTGGGTACAAGGAAAGTGAATGTTATTTCAAGGCTGTCAGCGTGTTCTTTTGTGTCATATCCCATAAGCTTTGCACATCTTCCTGCAATCTGCCACTGTGCGTTCTCGTAAGGATAACCTGCACCTGTGTCGTTGTCGGTGTGTGCTCTGAAAAAGCTGATTTTAGGTGCTCTTGTGACATACTCAACTCCATTGTAAACCAACGAGCTTACGCCACCTTCACGCTTATCAAACTGCATTGAGAAGTTTTCTCCGTGTACGCCTATACAGAAGTCACCATACACAATTTCAGCCTTTGCAGTAATTTTTTCAGTTTCAACTTCGGGAGTTTTAACAACCTCCTGTACAAAGGAAATCTCGTGACCTTTTTCTGCCCAGATTGTATCTTCTGCAAGAACTGTGGAAGCTGTAAGAACATACTCGCCGCCATTTTCGGGAATTTCAAGACCGATTTTCACGCTGTCTTTTTCCCCTGCTGAAATGTTCAGACGGTGTTCCTCTGCCGCAAGAATTTCGCCCTCTTTTTCAAGTGTGACCTTAAAAATATATCCCTCTGTACCAACAAAAAGATTTCTGTTTTCTATTGTAAGCACGCCGTTTTCAATGCTCATTCTGATGTTGGAGTAAAGCTGTTTTGCTTCACAAACCTTGGGAGAATATGTTCGGTCAGCATAAACAATACCGTTTGTGCAGAAGCCGTAGTCGCTTGCTCTGTCGTCAAAATCGCCGCCGTAAACAAGCACTCCGTCCTTGTAAAGTGACTGGTCGATGTAGTCCCAGATAAAGCCGCCCTGATATGCTTCGTACTTATCTTCAAGAGCGGTGTAAAGCTTCATTCCACCGAGAGAGTTACCCATAGCGTGCATATATTCACAGCTGATGTAGGGTTTGCCTGTGTTCTGCTTGAGGTATTCTTCAACCTCACAGGGCCTTGCATACATTCTGCTTTCCATATCGGTGATATAGTCATATTTTCTGTTCCATACGACGCCTTCGTAGTGGACAAGTCTTGTACTGTCGACCTTATGGAAATATTCAGCCATCGCCGCAATATCGTCACCACAGTAGCTTTCATTTCCGCAACTCCATATCAGCACGCTTGCGTGATTCTTGTCACGTTCATACATTGATATTGCTCTATCAAGGCAGGCTTCCTTCCATTCAGGAAGTGAAGCAGGAATATTTATAGACGGCTCACAAGCACCCATCTTCTGCCACGTGCCGTGAGATTCAAGATTTGTTTCGTCGATAAGATAAATGCCATATTCATCACAGAGCTTATACCAAAGAGAGTTATTAGGATAATGGCAAGTGCGTACTGCATTAATGTTATTTTGCTTCATAAAGCAGATATCCCAGAGCATATCCTCTTTGCTAACAACTCTGCCGCCTTTAGCATTCCATTCGTGACGGTTGATACCCTTGAAGATGATACGTTTTCCGTTAAGGCACATAATGCCGTTTTTCAGTTCAAAGGTGCGGAAGCCTACCTTTGTTTCAGCTGTTTCAACAACCTCGCCGTCGGAGATGATTTCAGCAGTTAATGTGTAAAGATGTGGTTGTTCTGCGCTCCAGGGCTGAATATTGGGTATAGAAACCGTAACATCAGCAGTATCGCTCTCAAAGACTTTGCTTCCGTTTTCATCGGTAAGAACAAGTTTCACAAGATATTCGTCATTACTTGTGATATCAAGCTCTGCTCCAAAAATTCCGTTTCCGTTTTTATAATCGTAATCAGCAATAACCTTCATATCACGAACGTGAATTTCGGGAACAGCGTATAGATATACATCGCGGAAAATACCTGAAAATCTCCAGAAGTCCTGATCTTCAAGCCAACTTGCTGTGCTGTAACGGTAAACTTCAACAGCAAGCTTGTTGTTCTTTTCTTTCAGATAGGGTGTAATATTGAATTCAGAAGGAGTAAAGCTGTCCTCTGAATAACCTACAAACTCACCATTAAGCCACACATAGAATGCAGTTTCCACGCCCTGAAAACTGATGTAGGTCTCCTTGCCAAGCAGTGCCTCATCAACATTAAAGAATCTTACATAGCTTCCCACCGGATTGCGTTTCTGAGGAATCTGAGGCGGAACAAGCTGTTCGTGTCCTTCCCAGGGATACTGTGTGTTTACATATTGTGGTTTATCGTATCCCTGTAACTGAATATGTCCGGGAACCTTGATTTCGTCAAAATCTGTTACATCAAAATCAGTATTATAGAAACCAACAGGTCTGTTATCAGGATGTTCACAATAACTGAACTTCCAAGTGCCGTTCAAACTCTGACGGAGGTCGCCTTCCTTTGTGTAATATGCATGGTCGGAGTGTGCCCGTTCTCTGTTTACTTCAAAAATTTCAGGGTTTGCGAGCCATTCAAGTGTAGGTATCATAAGATGTCCTCCTTAATTGCTGTGAGTTTTATCCCAATCTTCGTTTGCCTTTTCAACTGTAAGGCGTGAAAGCAGAATCGTGATTAGGAGATTTAATATCATTGGTAACCAAAGATACATAAAGTGTAACATATTAATGCAGGATTCAGGCTGAACTGCGGCATTTGCCACATATCCACCTGCCGCAAGGAGCCATCCTGTCAGTGCTGTTCCGATGCCGCCGCCGATTTTTACACCAAGTGAAGAGCAGGAATACATCGTTCCGTCAATTCGCTTGCCTGTAGTACGGTAGGTGTAATCGGAGCAAGCGGCGATAAGTGCGTTAAGATCACCCTGCATAGGACTCATTGCTATTGCCGCAACGCCTGTGAATATCAGCATCATCGGTACATTCTGAATATATCCTCCCACCATTACCAATGTTCTCGCAATAGTGGAGATGAGATAGCCTGACAGATTCAGTTTGTACATTCCCTTGCATTTCTTTACGAGGAAGGGAGTTATCAGCAGACCACAGATCATCGGTATGTTGATTGCAAGAGAGAACGTACCAAGCAAATCCGCATCACCGAGGATGTAGGTCATATAGTAGATTCCCATACTGAGTGTTGAAGAGAAAAGCTGGGTAAGAATGTAGATACCGCATATCAGAATGTAGTATTTATTGGAAACAAGAATTTTTGCAGAATCAATAAGCGAATATTTCTTACTTTCGTCTTTAACGCGGTTTTCCTTGTCTGCAAGCTCAAAATCGGGATAAGCATCACTTGAAAACTTTGCCGCTTCTTCATCTGCGGGATTTTCTTTTTTAAGTTCTTTTTCAGGCAGTTCCTTTACAGAGAATACAGAGATTGTATTTACGATGAGACCTATAATAGCGTAGATTATTGCAACAGCTTTCCAGCCTTCAGCTCCGCCGCCGCACCACTCAACAGCCTTCACTGTTATCGACTGGATAAGTAAACTTGTTCCAAAAGCGAAGATAAATCGAATTGAACCCATCTGCACTCTTTCATTACCATTTCTGGTAATGAGTGCTGTAAGAGCGGAATACGCAATATTGTTTGCTGTAAAAAATACACCGTTAAGTAAAGTGTATGCAATAAAGAAATATGCATATTTTGCTACATCTCCCCATTCTAACGGAACGGCAAATATTGCAATCAACATAAGACTGCAACCTATGTAAGGATAAAGCATCCAGGGTCGAGCTTTACCGAGTTTTGATTTTGTCTTATCAATAAGGGAGCCGAATATGATATCTGTAAATCCGTCAAAAATCTTTGATACCATCATAAGTGTTCCGACTATTCCTGCATTCAGTCCTGCCGTATCGGTAAGATAGATCATTACGAAGGTTGAGAGGAAGGCGTAAACCACATTTCCGGCTACATCGCCCGATCCGTATCCGACCTTGTTATACCATTTAAGATATTTTCTTTCAGTCATTGTAATTCTCCTTTAAATGAAATAACTTATTGTTTATGGGCATTGACACAAGTCTCGAGTTTTGCGTCAAAATAGCATCTGCAAAACGGGCAAATGCCGATTTCAATTAAAGGTACCTTTATTTCTTGATTAAATTGTAACACACCATTTGTCATCAAACTATAAACACAATAGTACAAAATATGCACAAAATGATACAATTTACTTGATTTCCGATGTAAGATAGGCTATAATTAAAATAAAGACAACTTATCAAAGGAGATATTCACATGTTTACAAATGTTGCATATTTACACAATTCACTGTCAGACATGGTAGATAATACAAAATCACTTGTTGTTACAAGCTGCGGGTACTATCGAGTTCACAGCAGACCGGTCGTTACTACGGAACGACCAAAAGGGAGAAAGGACTATCAACTTTTATATATAGCCAAAGGTAAAGGACATTTTTTATTTGACGGAAAAGAACGAATCATAACAGAAGGCAATATGATTTTATACCGTCCCGATGAAGTCCAAATGTATTATTACTATGCGCCTGATAAAACAGAAGTTTACTGGGTTCATTTCACCGGTAGAATGGTAGAAGGAATTCTTGACAACTACGAGATGCCAAATAACGAAAACGTATTCTATACAGGCAATTCACCTGATTATGCATGGCTATACAGACAAATAATCCAAGAACTGCAACTATGCAGACCAAACTATGAAGAACTGATCTCCATTATGCTTCGTCATATTTTTATTATGATAAATCGACATATTAAGGAAGGTCGGAGAGCCGGAAGCGATATCCAAAATGAAATCGAACGCGCTACTCACTATTTTAACGAAAATTACAACAAACCTCTTAACATTGACGAATATGCAGAATCACGACACATGAGCACCTGTTGGTTTATACGAAGTTTTAAACAAATCCTGAAAGTTACACCTATGCAATATATTCTTTCACTGCGAATGGCCAATGCACAAAGCCTGCTTGAAACAACCGAATATAACATTTCCGAAATAGCCGAAGCGGTAGGATACGACAACGCCCTTTATTTCAGCAGGCTATTTCACAAACATATAGGTGTTTCGCCATCGGAGTATCGAAAAAAGAGAACAAGCAAGTAGATTTAAGTTCTGGTAAATTGTTAATTTCTATTTTCATAATCTTAGAATTCATATTTCTATATAGTGCAACAAATCACCCCACTCCTTTCGGAATGGGGTGATTTGCATAGGAATATGTTAATTTTTTCATTACTTTTTATCAGAAGAACCACCAAGTTCTATCTTGCCGTGCTTTTCTTCGAACTGCTCTATGCACTCACGGATAAGCACAAGTATCTGACCGTTTGCTGAACGGGCTTCGTAATCTGCAACATAATGCAGTTTATCCAGCATTTCTTCATCAATTCTTATAGATAAACTTTTTATAGCCATAAAAACGCTCCTTTGTACGTCTATTATGGCTTTATTTTAGCATCATTTTATGTTATAATTGCAATATAAACGCATTTTGTGTTTAAATTATGTTTATAGTGAGGTTAAAAATGAAAGTTGCAGTAATAGGTTCACGAGGTATCAGCATATCCAATATCGGAGATCATCTCCCTGAAAACACTACCGTAATTATTTCCGGAGGAGCAAAAGGCGTTGACACCTGTGCAAGAGAGTATGCGATAGCACACGGAATAGAATTAACGGAGTTCCTGCCCGAGTACGAAAAATACGGTAGAGGAGCTCCGTTAAAGAGAAACATAACCATCATCGAAAACGCCGATCTTGTGCTTGCATTCTGGGACGGAAAATCCAGAGGAACAAAGTTTGTGATTGATAATTGCAGGAAGATGGGAGTTGAGGTGAGGGTGGTTATAATAAGCAAAGAGGAATAAAGAGCAGTTTATTTATTGTTGTTTGTTCAGTATAGTATGCTATAAATACATTACAAAAACGACCACTTTTGTTAGCCGAAATTTGTTAATTTCCGAAAATTCTCTCTTTTCGACAAATTTCGCAATCAGTTTTTGTTGATTATGCAACACAAAATTAAAGCGTTGTTGTGCCTGATAATGCTTTTATTGATCTCATCAGGATTTTAACAAATCTACACTTTTATTTAATTCAAACAAAAAGAGGTTGCTATTTTAAGTTTACATTACCTTTTCAAAGGCAGAGTGTTACAAAAATCGCTCAGTCCTTTTTATTGGACACATACCGTAGTATAATTAAATCAAACGAAAGGAAAGGAAGTTAAAAATTATGTTTATCATTTTATTCATTTTATTTATCGGAATACCCTTAATCAAAGAAGAAATTGAAAACCAGGCACATCGTGAAGAGTGCAGACGTAGAGGATATGAAACATACTGGAGTACAGACGGATTAAGAAGAGTTGATAATAACAAGAAGGTCTACAAATAGCATACAGTTACGCAAACCTACCATTACAAAGTTACTGTATTTCACGAAGAAACGTCATTTACAGAAGAGAAAAATCAGCAAGGAAAATGATATGCACCCCAAAAGTTAGACACTTTTGGAGGCGCATATTTTTATGGGCAAAACAGGAAGAAAAAACAAAAGCTACTCGCTAGAATTTAAAATATCTGTTATAATGGATATGCGAGAACACAAATTAGGATACAATGAAACAATCCGCAAATATTGGGATGATTGACTGATAACGAAAGAATTTCTTCTAGACTAAAAATGAGCCCGGTGCAATACCGAACTCATTTTCATATTATTTAATAATTCTGTCTAAACTTTGGGGTACATATCAAAATCCCTTGCTGCTTTTGTTATTCATTTTTTCGGCAATACCACCGTAATGACAGTCCCCTTATTCTCCTCGCTCTGAATTGAAATCTTTCCGCCGTGGTACTGAACAGAGTGTTTAACGATAGAAAGCCCGAGACCTGTTCCACCGGTTGCGCTGTGTCGGACGGCGTCCGTGCCGCCCTTTTGGTGCAACCGAGCAGACGTCGTGTCTGCACCTGACTTCTTTGAATGGCTCTTATCCACACGGTAAAAGCGTTCAAAAATTCTCGGCAGGTGTTCGGGAGCGATGCCTATTCCGTTATCGGAAACTGTGAGTGTTACCTCTTTTCCCGTTTCTGAAATATCGACCTTGACCTTGCCGCCGTCGGGAGTATATTTGATACTATTATCGCAAAGATTGTAGATGACCTCGAAAAGCAGATGCTTTACGCCGCAGACACTTCCGCCGTCGCCTGATACTGAAAGCGTAATACCCTTTTTATCTGCGCTGTCAGAAAGAACTTTGCAGGCTTCGTTTGCAATGTCGTAAAGTGAAACAGTTTCTTTCGGAAGCTCCGTCTGTTCATCAAGCTGTGAGAGTCTGATAATATCTTCAACAAGCATTACAAGGCGTGTTGCTTCCTCTCTGATATGACCTACAAAGCGTGGCATATCCTCTTGCTTTACAAGGCCGTTTTCTATAAGCTCCGCACTGCCTGTAATAGTCTGAAGCGGAGTTTTAAGCTCGTGAGAAACGTTCGCCGTGAACTCTCTGCGCAGTCTTTCAGCGTCAGCCTGCTCTGTTATATCAAATGCAAGGATTACCGCACCGACTGTTTCTCCGTTAGTTTCAATACGGCTTATGTCAAACTGATATTCCTTTTCGTTAAGACTTGCACGGATTTCAGCGTGTCCGTCTGTAAGAGCCTTTTCGATTGCAGAGGTTATTTCGTGTCTGCGGTTTATCGTCAGAAATTCATTGCCAACACAATTTTCATCTGTACCGAAAATTGTCATTGCCGCCGAATTTATGGTGAGAATGCTTCTGTTTTTGTCAAGCAGAATAAGTCCCTCACGCATATTCTTTGTAATAAGCTCAAACTCCTCTTTTCTGCGGTTAAGCTCTGCCGCCTTACGCTCGATCTTCATATTCTGCTTATGAATACGGCTAAGTAACGGAGCGATCTCCTCATAAGCGTCATTCTCGGTAGGATTATCAAGGTCAAGCTTATTCAGCGGTTCGATTATCCTTTTTGACATCTTATGTGCAAGCACAGCCGAAACAACAACTGCGATTATGATCACGATAACGACGGGATACGCCATTCCCAAAAGCAGTACAAATCCGCTTGCACGGTTTACCGAAATACGAAGCACCGTTCCATCAGAAAGAAGCACCGCTTCATAAAGCGTTTTTTCTGTAAGCGTTGCGGAACGGCGTGAGCTACTGCCTTTTCCTGTTTCAAAGGCTTCTTTTATTTCCTCACGGTCAAGGTGATTGTCCATTGTCGCTTTGTCAGCCTGCGAATCGAAAAGCACCGTTCCGTCATTTGCTACCCAGGTGAGTCGGAAGTTATCGGATCTCAGTCCTTCAAGATATTCCTTACCCGATTTTTCCGTACCCACAGAAGCAATGGAAAGCTCGTCTTTAAGCTGATCTATCTGAATATTTGTGAAGTAACTGTACAGAAACGTTGTTATTATCGCAAGAGTTGCCAGAAGCACAATAAGAGAGGTGGCGAAAATAGAACGAAATATCTTACTTGTCATAGGTGCCTCCGAACTTGTAACCCACGTGGCGTACAGTTTCAATCATTTCGCCGTACTGAAGAAGCTTCTGACGAAGCGTTCTTATGTGCATATCAACTGTTCTTGTTTCGCCGATATAGTCCTCTCCCCATATCTCGTTATAGAGAGTATCCCTTGAAAAGACACGCCCCACGTTTTTCATAAAAAGCGAGAGTAGTTCAAATTCCTTGTATGTAAGAGAAATCTTCTCGCCATTTATCGTCACGGTACGTTCATCAAGATTAACGGAAAGTCCGCCTGATTGTAAAATGCGGTTTACCGTTTTAGGTGTGCATCGGCGCATTACCGCCTTTACTCTTGAAATCATTTCCATCATTCCGAAAGGCTTTACAAGATAATCGTCGGCACCCAGATCAAGTCCCTGCACCTTATCAAATTCCGCACCCTTTGCAGTTGCCATAATAACGGGAATATCCACATATTCTGCCGTGCTTTTGAGAATTTTAAGCACCTCGATACCATCTGTACCGGGGAGCATTACATCAAGAATTACAAGGTTGGGGAGCTCATTTTTCAGTGCAGACAAAAAGCTGTCCCCGTCCTCAAAGCCTTTCGCTTCAAACCCCGTTGACTGCAGGGCATAAACCTCTATATCACGGATACTTGCATCGTCTTCAACGCACCATATCATATAAATCAACCCCTTTGAGAAAATCTGTAAGAGTTTTGTACCGCCGCACAAATCAAGGTCTGAATATTGCTCAGTTTGGTGCGGCGGAATTGCCACAGGCGGCTCGCCTGTTATGAGTTTTTGTGTTCGCCTGTTACTGAGAATATCACCCACTCGGCAATATTCGTTGCGTGGTCGCCGATACGCTCAAAATACTTTGCTATCATCAAAAGGTCAAGAGCATATTCGCCGTTTTCGGGATTTTCCGAAATCATCTTTATAAGACTGCCCTTTATTCTGTCGAAATACTCGTCAACCTTATCATCGTGGACAATAACTGCTTTTGCAAGCTCGGTATCTTTTTTTACGTAGGCGTCAACGCTGTCTGTCACCATCAAGATAGTTTCAGCCGCCATATCACGGATATGCACCGTTTCCTCGGCTGTTCTGCCCTCAAGATAGGTGATTATCTCTGCAATATCTTCTGCTTGGTCACCGATACGCTCCATATCGGTTATCATTTTAAGAGCGGCGGAGATCTGTCTTAAATCTCTTGCAACAGGCTGTTGCTGTAAAAGTAATTTCATACAACGTGCTTCGATGTCACGCTCCTTGTGGTCGATGTCCGATGAAATTGCCGAAACGTTTTCGGCAAGGGAAACGTCTCCCGTAGTAAGCGCTTTTGAAGCAAGGGCGATAGCCTCCTCACAGAGTGCGCCCATTTCTATCATTTCTGTGTTAAGTATATTTAACTGCTCATCAAATCTGCTTCTCATTATCCAAACCTTCCTGTAATATAGTCTTCTGTACGCTTATCGACGGGCTGTGAAAACAGCTTTTCTGTTTCGCCGTATTCGATAAGCTCACCCAGTAGAAAGAATGCCGTATTGTCGGAAATTCGGACTGCCTGCTGCATATTGTGAGTCACTATGACAATAGTATAACTCTTTTTAAGCTCAATTGCAAGTTCTTCAATTCTCGATGTTGAGATAGGATCAAGGGCAGATGTCGGCTCGTCCATAAGGAGAATTTTCGGCTTTACCGCAAGCGCCCTTGCTATACATAATCTCTGTTGCTGACCGCCCGACATTCCGAGGGCGTTTTTCTTCAGTCTATCCTTTACCTCGTCCCATATTGCCGCATCTCTGAGGGACTGCTCTACGATCTCATCAAGCTTTACCTTTGATTTTATGCCGTGGGTACGAGGTCCGTAGGCAATGTTGTCGTAAATACTCATAGGGAAGGGATTAGGCTTCTGGAATACCATTCCTATCTCACGGCGAAGCTCGTTTACGTCAACGCTGCTATCATAGATATTCTGTCCGTTGTAGCACACCTCACCCGTTATTTTAACTGAGGGGATAAGGTCATTCATACGGTTTAGGGTTTTCAGAAAAGTTGACTTTCCGCAACCCGACGGACCGATAAATGCGGTTATGCTTTTTTCGGGTATCGTAATGTTCACGTTTTTTAGTGCCTGCGTCTGGTCATACCATAGATTAAGGTCTTTCGCTGTCATTATATCGCTCATTGTATCATTCCTTTCGGTTAAAGCTCACGCTTTTTTGCAAAATATCTGCTGACAAGGGTTGCAGAAAAGTTTATCAGTAGCGTTAATATCATAAGTATTGCCGCTATCGCAAAGGCAACTCCGAATTCGCCCTGCTCCTTTGCGTAGACATAAAGTGCAACGGTAAGAGAAGCACCGGGGGAAGTAAGTCCCTCAAAAATTCCGTTCAGAGCGTGGGCAAAGCCTGCCGTAAAAAGCAGTGCCGCAGACTCGCCTAAAATTCGTCCTATGGACAGAATACAGCCTGTGATAACCCCGTCAACACAGCCGGGGAGTACCACAGTTCTTATTACTCTCCATTTTCCTGCACCAAGTCCGAAGGCACCGTCACGGTAGCTTTGGGGTACTGTTTTAAGGCTCTCCTGAGTTGTGCGCATTACGGTTGGCAGATTCATGATTACGAGGGTCAAAGAGCCTGCTAAAAGCGAGGTCTTGAAGCCTAAAAACTGACAGAAGAACAGCATTCCCACAAGTCCGTAAATGATAGACGGAATACCCGAAAGCGTTTCCGCCGCATATTCGATGATTCCCACAAGCTTCTTGTTTTTTGCATATTCAGTAAGATAGATAGCCGCACCTACACCAAGAGGGATAACGAAGATAAGTGTTGCAAGGACGATATAGAGAGTGTTCAGAATGTCGGGGAGGATTCCTATTCTTCCACTTATGTAGCTTGGTTTTGTGGACAAAAGCTCCCAGGAAATATGGGGAATTCCCTTCACAAAAACGTATGCCACAAGAAATATGACAAGTGCCGCAGTAAGTCCCGTGGAAATATACATAGCGGTCTTCATAGCAATCGTATAGGCTTTTCTTTTTTTGTTAAGCATCAGTCTTTCTCCTTCTTCAAGAAAAAGTTAAGCGTTGCATTTATAAGCATTATAAAGAGGAACAGCACAAGTGCTATTGAGAATAACGCCTGCTGCTGAAGTCCGCTGGAATAGGACATCTCGCTCGCAACAGCAGTTGTGAGGAAGCGCACACTCTGGAAAAGCGACGGCATATTCGGCACATTTCCAGATACCATCATAACCGCCATAGCCTCGCCTATCGCACGTCCTACACCGAGTACGACAGCCGCCGCAATACCGCTTTTTGCCGCAGGTGCGGAAACTCTGAAATATGTTTCGACAGGAGTTGCGCCGAGGGCAAGTGATGCGTCCTCATATTCCTTTGGAACAGCTTCAAGGGCGGTCATCGACACTTTTATAATGGAAGGAAGTATCATAATCGCAAGAACGATTATCGCTGAAAATAAACTTGCTCCATCGGGAATATCAAATATTTCACGCACAGCAGGTACAAGCACCAGCATACCTACAAGACCGTACACAACAGACGGAATTCCTGCAAGCAGGCTGACTGCTCCCTCCATAAAGGCTTTTACCTTTTGGTTTGCCATCTTCGACAGATACACCGCCGCAAAAAATCCTATCGGAACGCCGATAAGAATTGCTCCTGCCGTTCCGTAAACGCTTGTTAAGATAAAGGGGAGTATTCCGTAGCTTGGCTCAGCGGCAGTTGACGCCCACTCTGTACCGAAAAGGAAGTCGAAAAGTCCTATCTCCGCTATTGCAGGTATGCCCGAAATTACGAGATATATCGTGATAAGCAATACACAGCCGACTGTCAGCAGTCCGAGTATCAGAAATACGCCGTGGATGGCTCTTTCTATCGTTTTGTTTTTCTTCATAAGTTTGCTCCGTTTTTGAAACCAATTTATAAGCTTGCAAACCGCCGCACGACACAAGCTGTAAATATCGCTTGTTTATCCTGCGGCGGAAATGCCCGAAGCGGCACGCTTCTTAATTTGCCGCTACCACACCTGCGGAGGAAATTGCTTCTCTTGCATTAGGGGAGGTGATGTAATCGAAGAATTTCTGTGCACTTGCTGAAAGCTCTATATCAGTCTTTGTTACAAGAACGAAGGGACGCTGAACTACGTAACTGCCATTCTTGATTGTTTCTTCTGTAGGAGCAACGCCGCCCACTGTAACCATTTTTACGCTGTCCTTTACAGATGCTACTGATGCATAACCGATAGCGGCAGGGTTGCCTGCAACGGTTGTGATAACGTCGCCTGTGGAGGTAAGCTCCTGACGGTACTTGCAGTTGTCTTCTGTGCCTGTGATGGACTCAAAACCGTCACGGGTACCGCTTCCTGCTTCACGTCCGATAAGTACGATCTCACCGTCATTGCCGCCGATCTCACTCCAGTTTGTGATTTCGCCTGTATAGATTTTAGCGATAGTTTCAACGTCAAGGTCAGAAACGGGGTTTTCGGGGTTTACGATGATTGCAATTCCGTCATAAGCGAGAACTGTTGCGGTGAGTCCCTGTGCCTTTTCCTCGTCCTTGAGGTCACGGCTTGAAAGTCCGATATCGCAGGTTCCTGCGGCTACCGCCTTGATACCTGAGCCTGAACCCGTGGGGTTATAGGTAACTGTAATTCCCGTGTCATTTTCAAAGGTTTCACCTAAAACACCGATAACCTTTTCCATTGAAGTTGAGCCGTCTGTTGCTACTGCTTCCTTTTCAGAGGAACAGCCTGCGAATGTGCCGCACATAATAAATGCCGCTGTTAAAATACTGATAATCTTTTTCATAATTACAAGTCCTTTCAGATGTAAATTTGTTTGTGTTTTTTGTTTACATCTGAATTATACAGCTCTTATGTAAAGTCAGAAAGAGGAGTTTTGTAAAATCTATGTCAAATTTTCATTGGAATATAAAAATTCCCCTCTGCTTCGAAATACGTAACAAAGGGGGATTCAGGAAATATTACAGGCACTCCTTTTATGCTTTATATCTTGTTGAGATCATGCTACGAATAAGTAAATACAAAACAATATCCGATAAACGAAAAAAGGTTGCACATACATTTTATGTGCAACCTTTTTAATATTTTAGTTATTTCGCTCGAAGAAATTTTTCATCAGCATTATACGCATATCCGATTTTTTTATGATACCAACTCCGTACCCTTCGTAAAAATCAATCAGCCATTTCTTTGCGATTATATCGCCTTGAATATTCTTGCGATATGTATAAGTAGTACCGTTATATACTAAGCCGATAGGTAAACCCTTTTCATCGTAAATATAGTAATTTGTTGTTGAGCCTTTTGTTTCGCTCAGTATTGTAGTACCCGATACAACGTAAGAGGTCTCAGACGTATTACCCTGATATACGCTCTTTTTGCCTATACGAACACCATCGGAATTGTAGGTGTATATGGTCGTTGTACCGCTTGTACTCGTATGGCTCTTTAACTGTCTGCCGGTCCAAGCAAGCGTGCCATTGCGGTAAGAAAGCGGATTGCCTATACTGTCGTATGTTATTGCTCTTCCGTTACATATTCGGAAATCAGATCATTGAACTGTTTTCTGTCAAAAACTAAAAATCCTGCATTCTTTTTTTCTCCTCTTTTTTTTGACTGTGCATCATAGTAAATCATATCATAATCCCCATTTAAATATTCAATTTTGATTACGGTATATCCTGTTGCGAGTACATTAGGTTCTCCCCAATTAACAGAGGTTTCAATCGCCATAAGACGATTAGCAAAACGGATGTGATCTGTAACCTCAGCAAGAACTGTATAATCGTATCTATATTCATCCTTGATATATTCATCCAAAGTAACAATCTGAATTGATTTTACCTCGTCCACATTGCATTTAAATTTTTGCTCACCAAGCAATCCACAACCACAACATAAAAGCATTAGTGTAACACACAGTGCGGGAAACAACATTATAATCTTTTTCATATTATCTCCCCCTTACTTAAAGAACAATGGAATTAAATCCCAATATGAATTGTATGCTCCTTGCGGCAATGGCGATTTCCAATATTGTGATAGCGTAGCCCCACCTAATTCATTTACTTCCTCTATTGTTGTTTCTACACAACCTGGTTTTGGAATTAGTGAAAAAGATAAACCTTTTCCTGTCTTTGGGTAAAAATCGACATCCCGCTGGCTTGGTGTTAGATTATCTGGTGTCCCTCCATTATATCTATATATCGTTGTTGGTAATTTTGGTGGACGATATTTATCCTTAACCTTCTCATCTACATCATCCTGTGGAATACTGTCAGAGTAGGTGACTGTATTATATACACCAACTCCAACAGCAAAAATTGTAGTGCCTACAGCAACTATACCAGCGGCTATATCACCAAATGGCAACGGTCCATCTGCTATAGCTGCTCCGCCGCATCCTGCATATACACCAAACATTGACTGAATTGAATTGCCAATGTTATTGATAAGATTTTCAATAAAACTGAAAAATTCACCATTCCTATCAACCCTATTAACAGGATTATTTCCGCAATATGCAAACATATTGTAGCCAAGCAAGCCCTGACCTGTGGATACATAGCCGTCCGCATTCAAAAACCTACCCGTAACAGGGTCATAGTATCTTGAATTAAGGTAATAATATCCCGTCTCAGTATCGTAATAGTAACCTCTATACCTAAAGGGGTTTTTAGTACCAAGAGTTGAAGCCATAGTGCCGCCGACTGTGGCAACACCCCACGCATTGTACGTATATGTTACAACCTCAGTACCTGCACTGTTAAGGATAGCAATGATATCACCCTGTAAGTTTTTACGATATGTATAAGTCGTACCGTTATAAACTATGCCAATGGGTAAGCCCTTTTCATCGTAAATATAGTAATTTGTTGTTGAGCCTTTTGTTTCACTCAGTATTGTAGTACCCGATACAACGTAAGAGGTCTCAGAAGTATTACCCTGATATACACTCTTTTTGCCTATACGAACGCCATCAGAATTATAGGTGTATATGGTCGTTGTACCTGACGTGCTTGTGTGAGATTTAAGCTGACGACCGGTCCAAGCAAGTGTACCATTGCGATAGCTTAATGGGAATTATCATCTATAGTAGAAAGGAATTTGTACCACTACTCCTATCAGATTTTAGTTTACACAATATCTCCGTCCACATATCATCTTTTAAAAATTGTGATTTTTTCATCACATTATCCAAAACAGTATCGAAATACTCGCCACTAAATTTCATTAGCCTGTTATATATATCAAAAGCACCTGGCCAATCTATATCCTGTAACCATTCTAACAATTTAGGCAAATATAAACATAACGTCTCATCTGTTTTAGAAGATAATATTTTCGCACACTCTTCCCACACAGATGGGCTGGCAGGCGGCATAATTAGCAAAGACAAATCCGTTACCTTCTTTGCCATTTCAATACCAGCTATCCGTGTAGAGTACGAATTTCTAAAATCTAACATCAAATATATATCACTAATACACGAATCAAAACTCATATTATCCACCCCACACTCTCACAACTGACATCAGAGATTGAGTCCAAACAGAAGATGAACCAGCATCATGCCATTGTTTTAATGTAGCACCAACAGGGAATACGCTAACATGATTACCACCGTCTGGTTTAGCATACAGAACACCTGTTGCATTTACTTCCTCTATTGTTGTTTCTACACAACCTGGTTTTGGAATTAGTGAAAAAGATAAACCTTTTCCTGTCTTTGGGTAAAAATCGACATCCCGCTGGCTTGGTGTTAGATTATCTGGTGTCCCTCCATTATATCTATATATCGTTGTTGGTAATTTTGGTGGACGATATTTATCCTTAACCTTCTCATCTACATCATCCTGTGGAATACTGTCAGAGTAGGTGACTGTATTATATACACCAACTCCAACAGCAAAAATTGTAGTGCCTACAGCAACTATACCAGCGGCTATATCACCAAATGGCAACGGTCCATCTGCTATAGCTGCTCCGCCGCATCCTGCATATACACCAAACATTGACTGAATTGAATTGCCAATGTTATTGATAAGATTTTCAATAAAACTGAAAAATTCACCATTCCTATCAACCCTATTAACCGGATTATTACCGCAATATACAAACATATTACAGCTAAGTACGCCCTGACCTGTGGATACATAGCCGTCCGCATTCAAAAACCTACCCGTAGTCGGGTCATAGTATCTGCTGTTTAAGTAGTAATATCCCGTCTCAGTATCGTAATAGTAACCTCTATACCTAAAGGGATTTTTAGCACCAAGAGTTGATGCCATAGTGCCGCCAACCGTGGCAACGCCCCACGCATTGTAGGTGTAAGTAACAACCTCTGCACCTGTGCTATCAAGGATAGCAATGATATCGCCCTGAATATTCTTGCGATATGTATAAGTTGTACCGTTGTAAACTATGCCTATAGGTAAACCCTTTTCGTCATAGATATAGTAGTTTGTTGTTGAGCCTTTAGTTTCACTCAGTATTGTAGTACCCGATACAACGTAAGAAGTATCAGAAGTATTACCCTGATATACGCTCTTTTTACCTATACGAACGCCATCGGAATTATAGGTATATATCGTTGTTGTACCACTTGTGCTTGTGTGAGATTTAAGCTGACGACCGGTCCAAGCAAGTGTGCCGTTACGATAAGAAAGCGGATTGCCTATGCTGTCGTAGGTTATAGCCGTACCGTTATAGCTTGTCAGCTTATCCTTCCAAGCACTGTCGCCGTAGGTGTAAGTTATTGTACTTGTAGCTGTGCCGAGTGTACCTGTTGTATAAGCGTAAGTTTTAACGGAAGTTATATTTCCGCCCTTGTCGTAGGCGTAAACGTAAGTCTTACTTGTATAAGGGTTGTCTTCTCTTATAAGCTGACCTAATCCGTCATAGCTGTAACCGGTACGCTTTCCGCCGTTGGTGTCCAAAACAGCGGTTATATTATTTACTTCATTATAGGTATATTGCAGATATTTTCCATTGTTGTAGGTTATCGTTGATATCAGCTGGGTAGTTTTATTTGTGCCTGCTGAAAGATATGTATAGCTTTCAGAAATACCTGCCGTACCGCCTGCAATAGTCTTTGTGGTCGGGCGGTTCAGGCTGTCATAGTTATAGATTATACCTCTGCTGTAGGGCAGAGTTACTGTTTTTATAAGGTTGTCTTTTTCGCTGTATTCGTACTTATAATTATGGTTTGTACCATTTGCAAGAATATAATTCTGTGCAGAAATACGATTAAACTCATCATAAGTTATCTGCGATGTCAGATAATCTGCGGAGTTTTTAGTTGCAAAGCTACGGACAAGTCTACCGATAAAGTCATATTCGTAGTTGTATTCTATGCCGTTTTCACCGTCAGTAACAGTGGCAAGGTTGCCGTTGTTATCGTAGTAGAAACGGTTTAACGCATTACTGCCCTGCTTTTCGGCAATCACACGGTTGAATTTATCGTAAGTATACAGCACATTATAGCCATTACCGTAGGCAGATTTTGTAAGCATACCGTTATTACTGCCGTAGGTGTTGGTTACAAGGGTGGTGCCGCTCTGCATTTCAGCATAGCCCGTAACAGCAAGCTGAAACGCAAAGGACAACGCAAGGAATAGGCTTATGAATTTCTCTATTAGTTTTTTCATAAGATATCTCTTTTCGTGGTTTGTGTGTTGGATTTGTTTTGCAATCCTTCTCTTTTTAGAATAAGTTTAGTTCATTGGAATCTTTTTAATTTTGAAGCTCTACCTTTTCTCCGTCACAAACCAGATAAATATCATCTGCATACTCTTTTACATAAGCATAAAAAATTACGCTATTTTCTTTATAAAAAACGTTGCACACAACATCTCTCGTATCGCTTTTAAGTTCTATGTTGCTAGCATCAGAAACCAAAACACCTGTTATATAATAATCGTCTGTGTTTTTTACCTTGAAAATATCCAGTGCATGGTTTCCATCAAAAATTCTATCGATGAGGGCATATCCGTAAAACGAATTTAGCATATATCCTTTTTCATCCTTTAAAAGAAAAATCTGCGAATACGTATTGCTGTCCTTCTTATACACCACCATAGATGAATTTTCGCCTTCTACAACGTAATCATATTTACCCGTTTCAACGTAGTAAAAAGCCTGTTCAGGCGTATCAAAACGCAAAAACGCATTTTCCACAGGAAATGACGATATGGCTGAACTGAACAGAAGAAACGCAACTATAATTATCGGTGCAGCGTATTTCTTTTTCAGAATTTTCTTTTTATTTAAAATGATTATCAGCGGTACAAAAATTACAGCTGAAATTATATATCTGGTAAGCATAAATAACATTGTCAATCACCTCATTGGTATCGGTTGTAAAAACGGACCCGATGTTCCTGTATAATACGCCATTATAAGAGCGGCTATGCTTCTTCCAGTGATTCCCACGCTCGTAAAATCTAATTTTTCTACGTTAATTTTATTAGAATCAATCGGTTTAGTTACCGAAACTTCATAACCCAACTTTAATTCCGCAAGGTCAGCACCTATAAAATGTGTTTGTGTTTGTTCTCCGTTTGGCACCGTCAAACCTACACCTGTTCGTCCTAAGCCTAAACTTATATTAAGCGAACATCCAAACAAATTAAATTTTAACCCTGCAGACGACTCTAATGGGGAATCTACTCTTCCCTCTGCATATACAGAAATTGGTTTACTTGAATCGCCTACACTTGCTATTGTTTCATTTACAGATGATCCTGATTTTACTGTTATAAAGGCTCTTGTAATAGGATCAGCATATTCTGTTTCAGGTCCACTGGCTGATATTACAGAAGTTGCACCTGCTCCAAAAATACCACCCGAGGTGAGTCCAGCGTAAATTAGAGCAAGAAAAAAGATATCACCATTCGGATCAACACGCATAACAGGATTATTTCCACAATACGCAAACATATTGTAGCCAAGCAAGCCCTGACCTGTGGATACAAAGCCGTCCTCATTCAAAAACCTACCCGTAATAGGGTCATAGTATCTGCTGTTTAAGTAGTAATATCCCGTCTCGGTATCGTAATAATATCCACGGTATCTGAATGGGTTTTTAACACCTAACGTTGTTTCAAGCGAACCACTTATATCTTCTACCGCACCCCACGCATTGTAGGTATAAGTAACAACCTCAGCACCTGTGCTATCAAGGATAGCAATGATATCACCCTGAATATTCTTGCGATATGTATAAGTAGTACCGTTATATACTAAGCCGATAGGTAAACCCTTTTCATCGTAAATATAGTAATTTGTTGTTGAGCCTTTTGTTTCACTCAGTATTGTAGTACCCGATACAACGTAAGAGGTCTCAGACGTATTACCCTGATATACACTCTTTTTACCGATACGAACGCCATCAGAGTTGTAGGTGTATATTGTCGTTGTACCGTTTGTACTTGTGTGAGATTTAAGCTGACGACCGGTCCAGGCAAGCGTGCCATTGCGATAGCTTAAAGGATTGCCTATGCTATCATAGGTTATAGCCGTGCCGTTATAGCTTGTCAGCTTATCCTTCCAAGCACTGTCGCCGTAGGTGTAAGTTATTGTACTTGTAGGTGTACCTAAGGTAGAGGAAGTTGTATAAGCGTAAGTTTTAACGGAAGTTATATTTCCGCCCTTGTCGTAAGCGTAAACGTAAGTTTTGCTTGTATAAGGGTTGTCTTCCCTTATAAGCTGACCTAATCCGTCATAGCTGTAACCGGTACGCTTCCCGCCGTTGGTGTCCAAAACAGCGGTTATATTATTTACTTCATTATAGGTATATTGCAGATATTTCCCATTGTTGTAGGTTATCCTTGATACCAGCGACGAGGTTGCATTTGTGTCTGTGTCTTCAAAATATGTATAGCTTTCAGAAATACCTGCCGTACCGCCTGCAATAGTCTTTGTGGTCGGGCGGTTCAGGCTGTCATAGTTATAGATTATACCTCTGCTGTAGGGCAGAGTTACAGTTTCTATAAGGTTGTCTTTTTCGCTGTATTCGTACTTATAATTATGGTTTGTACCATTTGCAAGAATATAATTCTGTGCAGAAATACGATTAAACTCATCATAAGTTATCTGCGATGTCAGATAATCTGCGGAGTTTTTAGTTGCAAAGCTACGGACAAGTCTGCCGATAAAGTCATATTCGTAGTTGTATTCTATGCCGTTTTCACCATCAGTAACAGTGGCAAGGTTGCCGTTGTTATCGTAGTAGAAACGGTTTAATGCATTACTGCCCTGCTTTTCGGCTATCACACGGTTGAATTTATCGTAGGTATACAGCAGATTGTAGCCGTTGCCGTAGGCAGATTTTGTAAGCATACCGTTATTACTGCCGTAGGTGTTAGTTACAAGGGCATTGCCGCCAACGGTGGTGGTTACCATATTACCGAAATTATCATAGGTAAAGCCGTAATTAAAGCCGTTATGGGTTATCGTGCTGAGTCTGCCCTTTGAATAAGCGTAATTTACTATCGACTCAGTACCGTCACCTACACCGTTTTTATTTGCGTCATAGGCTACCGATGTAATTCTATTATTATTTAAATTATATGCATAAATCGTGCTGTTGTCAAGTGCGTCAGTAAATTTTGTTAAAAGACCTGAATTGGCGTTGTAGGTATAATTTGAAGTATAGCCTCTTGCGTCTGTAAGAGTAGCAAGATAATTGCCGTTTGTGGTATACGTCGCAGAGCTGTTGATATACAGATCACCTGCAGAATTTGCCTGCTTCATAGTCAGCGGATTGCCGTAAGCATCATAAGTAAAGGTGTACGTTACGTCATTCTCGCTCTTTGCTGTCAGCAGATTATGCTTACTGTCATAGGTATAGTTATAGCTATAGCCTGTGGGGTTATTCTGCTTTACGAGGTCGTTATCCTGATACTCAAAGGTAAATTTATCCTGTGCATTATCTACAGCAGATACTGTGTTTCCGTCATCGTCATAGGTATAGCTTTTTACGGTATCCTTGATAAGAGAGAGGTTGTCGAATATGGCTGTATTGCAGTTATAGTCATAGTCGCAGCATACTCTTATCGCCTTAACGTCTAAAGTCTTTTTAGGGACGATATTTACGCTTGCAAACTGCCACTCATCCGTACTGCTGAGGAAGCTTGCAAAGTGGGTCTCAGTAGTGTTATCGGTATAATATATCTTTGCTCTGAGCCTTAATTTACGGCTTTCCCTTATATCTACAGAGCTTGCCTTAACCCAACCTGAAAGCACATAGGTAGTATTTGCAGGGGTATAGAGATATACATCCTGATAAATAGCACGGTTTCCGCTGGGATTACCTGTCAGTGCAAGTCCGTTTCCGTCAAGACCTGTAGCTACGCTGTAGCCGTTTGTGGCAGACCATTTTGACGTACTTTCCATTTTGGCATTTTCAAGCAAGTTTGCGTTGCTGAGATATTCGCTCTTTTCAAGCTGTAGGCAGTCAAAATATGCCGTACCCGTACAATTTTCAAGGCCGAAATAGATAGTATACGTTCCTGCTGTGGCTGACGTAAAGGAGAAGCTTACTCTCTGCCAGCCGTCATTGATAGCTTTATCCGTCGTGCCGTTTACATATTCAGAGGTAAAGGCAACGGCGGTCGTTCCCGGGTTTGATACCGCAAGACAAGCACCCGTACCTGAAATGTTTTCTGTAAGAATGTATCCACTTAAATAATACTTTGTATCAGCTTCAAGAGTTACCGTCTGCTTATAGCCTGCGAGAGAACCTGATATCTTAGAATTAGATAAAAGCTTTATAGAGCCTGCACCAAGATATTTCGTCGTGCTGTCGACCGTCCTTGTTAAAGACGAATTGTTTGTGCCAACGTACGCCGACGTCCAGCCTGTCGCACTCTCGCATTGATGCCCTGTAAGAAGGTTAGGGTTTACACCGCCGATAACAGACTGAGTGGATATCTTATTTGTCTTGCCGCTTTTCTCTGCACTCTCATAGGTGTTTGCTCCTGCACCGTGAATGGTTTTTCCATTCTTATCGGTGGAGTAAGAGGACACAGTTCTGCCAAGATCGTCAAAAATATAAACAGTTCTGATATCGTCATCAGTATCTATAGTATTATCGCCGCCCATAAAGGTGTAGACTGTGTAAAGGTCACTTCCGCCGTATTCTATTTTTGCTGACTGCCCTGCAACGTAGGCAGAGCCTGTCTGTACCTTCTCTTCATAAGCTGTAACTCGATTGATATTATTTAATGAGGAATATGTAAAATAGAGCTTATATGCGTCCTCACTTGAATGAGTGCTTAGCATTACACCGCTGTTAGCGGTATCGTATGCATAAGAAGCATAGGTGCTGTCGGGATAAGTGACCTTTGTAAGATAGCCTGAACTATACGTAAAGGTAGTAGTTTTTCCCGCAGTGTTAGTTACGCTTGTCAGATAACCCGAATCGCTATAGGCAAGAGTGGTCGCCCTGCCTGCTCCGTCAGTTACAGAGGTTATACGGCCGTTTGTGTACGTAAGAGTGTTTTTATTGCCGTTAGCATCTGATATAACAGTAAGAAGTCCTGAGGAATTGAATTGCTTATAATTATCGTCCTTATCAGTAAGCTTATAACCACCGCCTGATAAAACGGTGAGAGTAAGCGAAAGTCCGTCCTCGTCAAGATATACCGTACTGCCGTCATCTGCTGTAGACTGGTAGAAATAGTGTTCCGTTCCGTCAGAATCCACATACATATACTTGTAAGTGGAGATCATATTCGCATCTGTTACAGGCAGTATACATTCTTCTAAGCTGAGCTTCCAGCCAAGACCGAAATTCATACTGCTGAATTTTGTATTTGAAGAGCTTGTAGCAGGGCGGAACTGTTCCTTCGCCCTAAATCCGTCGTATACAAGTCCCATAGATAAGGGCATACGGTTTCCGCTGTCGGCAACTATAGTATTTGTAAATACCAGATTGCCCGAAAAATCGTTTATATACGCCGTACCTGCCGCACTTGCACCCACCGCGTGATATCCCCAGTAGCCTTCAAGTCCCTTATTGCTTCTGTAGGAGACCATAAGATAGGGGAGCATAGTTGAATCATAGCTTGAGGAAACCGACTTTGCAAAGGAGACTGAGCCAAGACTGCCGTCTTCATTATCAGCCTTCAGAACTAAGCCGTAGTTAGGTACACCGCTATACCACTCTCGTACCATTCCGGTTATATTTACTTCTTTTCTTTCTGCTGTAGCATTAAATTCGGTATAATCGGAAATGGTAATCTGAAACGCAGGTCTGTTATTCCAGGTTAAAGTAGCAGGATCCCAGTCTTCATTTATCCTGTAAACGTACATTTTTCCTGCCGTGAAAGAAGTCGGCACGGAAGAGCCCTGATAAATGCTGAACTGAGCGTCTACTACTACGTCGCTTTTTTCAAGCTCAGGGAGTGTAAGCTTAATATATGCTCTTGTATTCCCGGATGACTCGTGATTACCGACAAGAAGATTATCCCACGTGCTGTAATTTGCATTCGGAAATGCAGAGGAGATAAAAGAACCTGAAACGTCTGAACCGCTCTGCACTATCGCAGGGTCGATAACTACGGGAAATTCTCTGCCCTCTTCATTCATCCATTCTTCGCTTGCGGTCACTGTCAGATAATATCTGTCATTCTTATATTCTTCAAGCGAAAAGCTGACGTCAGAGCTGTATTCATTATTACTGTCGTACATAAAAGGAGCGGGAATATATGCAAAGGGTGTGCCGTCCTCTTTTGTAATAGAAATACTTCCATCCTCGCCCAGTTCAAGGTCGAGCTTTTTTGCCTTTATATCAAAAGTAAAGTTGTAAGATGACAGCTTGTCGTTTACTATGATATTTTCCTTTATATCACTACCGCTAATCTCATAGGAAATATCTACGTTTTCCATAACGGAGCTGTATTTTACGGAAGATTTAACGTTATGGAGTGCATATTCATTTTCAGTATCAGAAAGCACCTTAGGAGCAATACTGAACTTTCCGTTCAGATCAGCCTTATTAAGTCCCCAGGTCAGTTTACATCCATCTTTTTCGTATTTAAAAAACTTACCCGACGAATTCCCGTTAGAAAATTTGATCTTTACGTTATTTTCCTTGTTTACGTAGCCTGCAAAATCGTCTTCATCATCGGTTGCGGCTTCTGAAATAAGACTATTGTCTATATCCTGCCATTCGCCGTTTTCATCAAGATAATGCACAGCTACGCCATATTGTGCAACTTCTATAGTCCCATTACTGTACAGAAAGTGCTTTGTGGTTTCTGTACGCTTGTCCGTAAGTTCGCCGATAAGCACCTTTGGCTCTTCGGTGTATTCTTCTTCGCTATATTCTTCGGGTGGCAGCAAATCGCTATCAGAAGAAAACACATCGGAAAGATCAACACCAGCTTCAGCATAAGCAGACACAGCTATCTGCAATGCAATCGACGCCGCAAGAAAAACGCTGATAATTTTTTTTGCAAGCTTTTTCATAACAATTTCCTTCCTGCTCTTAATTAGGGAGTGCTTTTTTCTTTCCCACGATTTTTGAACTGCTTAAAATTCGGAAAAGTGCTATTTACCCCTCTATATATAATAACATTTTCTATCCCTGTTTTGTGACAAGTATTTTTTGATTTTTTGTTCTTTTTTGGTTTTTTGTATATATAGACAAATTTAAAAACGCAATTTGTGCAAAATCACTGTGTATCTATATACAATTAAGTGCATAAACAGGACGTACATTAGGGTGTCCGCCATATAGAAGTTTTTAATCCCGCCGTTTCTCAACTGCGGGATTAATCATTTCTTATAAAAGGCGGGAACTGCCCAAAGGGGCTCCCTTTAGTACGGGTGCGGTACAGCAGTATTGTATATCCCTGCCGTTTTTCCTGTTCCGATAAAGCAGAATATTTCAAAAGGCAGGAACTGCCCAAGGCGGCTCGCCTTGGGCAGCCCTGCTTTTTTATTCGTATGTATTGTGGTTTTTTATTTTTTGTGGTATAATCAGCTAAAAAATAAATTTGCTGTTTTAAAACAACATTTTTTATAAAACATGTTGTTCAGATAATCTCATAAGGTTGGTATAATTAAAGACACAATAAACCAAAAAGGAGATTTTAAAAATGAACACAGACAAAATTTTAGCGGAAGCAATTGCAAAGGATTATGCACCCAAAAAAAGCTCAAAAATCGTTGCCCTCAAAAAGCTTGATGCAAAGGCAAAACGTCCTGCGACTATCTTCACTTATACGTGGGGCATCATAGCCACCCTTGTGTTCGGCACAGGAATGTGTATGGCAATGGAGCAGATCAGCGGCGGTATCGTGCTTGGTATCATCATCGGTATTATCGGCATGATAGGTTGCGGCGTAAACTATCCCATATACAAGAAAATACTTGAAAACGGCAAGAAAAAATACGCCTTTGAGATTGTGGAATTGGCAAAAGAGATCAGCGAAGAACAGTAATCTTTCAAAAGGTGACGTTTTATGAATAAGAACGAAAGCAAATATTTCAACACGGCAATCAGAATGGATGAGGCACTCCTTGCATTACTTGAAAAGAAGGATTTTGAGTATATCACAATTAAAGAGATTTGCGAGAAGGCTGGAGTAAACCGTTCAACCTTTTATCTGCACTACGAAAACATCTCGGATTTATTAAAGGAAACCACACGATACATTATTGATAAGCACCAGGCTTATTATTCTGCCGAAACTGCAAGTATTTCTCTTCGCTATGAAACCTGTGATAAAAAAGAGCTTATATTCGTAACGACCGAATATCTCACTCCCTATCTCACATTTGTTAAAGAAAATCATAGAATTTTCAAGATTGCGGTAAAGTGGTTTGATTTAATGAACTTTAACGAAGTGTATGAAAAAATGTTTACTCATATCTTCGATCCAATACTTGCTCGCTTTAACGTTATCGAAAAGAAACGTGCCTATATTATAAAATTCTATCTTTCAGGCATCTTCGCAATAGTAATGGAGTGGCTTAAAAAAGATTGTAGAGACGATATAAATGAGATTATTAAAATCATCATGGATTGTGTGATAGGTGAAAAAAGTGTCAATGAACAAAATACCTAAAATAGCTTTCGCTAGTTTGGCATTCAACCTCATATTCAGTGCATATCACATAGTTATGGGCGTGATAACATTTTCGTGGTGGCTGTTTACTCTGGGGATATATTACTTCATTTTAGGTACTGTACGCTTTGTGGTTATATGTGTTAAGAAGAGAGAACATATTCTCACCCGAATCACAGGATGGATGCTGATAGCATTGTCATTGCCTCTTGTCGGAACAGTAATTCTGTCGCTTGTTCGTGACAGAGGGCAGAAGTTCCATATGATTGTAATGATAGCGATTGCAACCTACGCCTTTACAAAAATCACACTGGCAACTATCAAGCTGATAAAATCAAGACATAGCAAGTCACCAAAAACAGTAACTCTGCGGAATATATCTTTTGCGGACGCCTTTGTTTCAATCTTCTCACTACAGCGTTCTATGCTTGTTTCATTCGAGGGAATGACTCAAGATGGCATCCTTATAATGAACGCACTCACCGGTGCAGGCGTTTGCATTATCGTATTCTTACTTGGACTAAACCTTGTAAAAAAGAAAAAGTTCTTATTTAAAACTTTGGATAAATGATACAAAGTGGCAATTCAGGTTCACTAAACAAAATCAATAACTGAAACACAGGGCTGACCGTTGGTTAGCCCTGCTTTTATCATATAAGTGCAGATTACAAATTAATCGAAATCTGTTGACGATACAATAGAAAAGGTGTAAAATATTGTTATGAATTATCGGAAAAATTTCAATTTTCAGAAATAGTACTTAAGGAGGATGATATACTATGTTATTCAACAAAAAGAATGGGAAGCAGACACAAAAATCCGATTTTCAGACGTTAAAGGATATTATCCTTAGCAATGACAATCAGTCGGCTATGGATGAGGCTATAAAAAACTGGCAGGTCGATACTGATAAAATTGACAGCTTTATAGATGAGCTTTCAGAAGGCTATAGTGAACTTTGTATGGATAACGTACCGCTTGCTATCGAAAGCTTATACAAGAGCGAACAGAAAATCAAAACTATGATCTTTTGTATGCTTTTTGAATTCACCTGTATGGATATTCCTTACGTGACAGGTCTTGAAAGCCTGCCGTTATTCAAGGCAAAGCTTGAATACATATATCATACTTTAGCGGAGGTCTTCTCCTCATGCTATAACGGTATAGGCGACTGTGTGGCTCTTATTATTCTTAATCACGATCCTGAGCTGACTCTTGCACGACCTGAAGAAAAACAGCGAATTATCAGTGGTGTACAGAAACGACTGGAGCTTTTACATAACTACGTTTCAGGAAACGGTTGCGATAACGATGAAGTAATATCTGCTCTTTCAATTACATTGGATATGGCGGCACGTCTTAATAACGATGAAATTTTAGAAATTTTAAGAAAAATATCCCAGCTTCAGTTAGATGCGGAAAGCGAATTATTCCTTGTTAAAGCTATGGCTCTTAATAATATGCCCGTATCGGCAGAAGCTGTAAACAGATTAGTAGATTTTGACGCAAGCAGACTTTTAAGAATTCTTTCTTCTATCGGCAGAATGGATTTATTAAACGGAAGCGGCATTACGCAGGAAAAAATTGCTTATTCGGAAATGAGAAACTGGCTTTCTCATCCGAGCGAATGCGGAGATACTTTAGACAAATTAGAATTTGTAGATACGCTTATTCACAATGAGTATCTGTATTACATATTCAAGTACACCTCCACAGCCCCAAAGCTTCAGGATCGTGGGTTTATGATAGGTGTTGCAGGCGGATATAACAAGGATATGATTTCGGATAATGAAACAGGTCACACCTTTTCAGATTTCGAGCCGATAGGCGATAATTACAAGGAGCAGGCTTTAAGCATAATTAAAATGATATCTGACTACTGGAAGCGTGCGGCAGAGCAAGAGGAATGATTGTAATCGTAACGGGAAGTAAGAATTTGACGAGGTGAAATACATGAAATTATGGATCATTATTTTGGTGGCAGATCATCTGCTGCCATTGATACTTGCACGTTTTTATCCAAACTATAAGCATAAAGAAATGGCACTTTCGGTACTTGGATCAAGGCAAAGTCCTGTAAAATGGATATATAATGTGTGGTGTATCATATCCGGAATTGTTTTTTGCATCGCACCCTTTGAGATATATAAGGAAAATAGCAATGGCTTGATGATAGCAACGTGGGTATTGCTTGCAATATACGGCATCGGCTGTGAAATCATATCGGGGCTATGTCCGTTGAATGAGAACAGGTATGATGAAGATGTATTGACCAAAATCCATGGTAGTACATCGGCAATTGGATTTATAACATTGCTCGTAGTACCGTTGCTTATGGCAATACACCAATATCAAAGCTCACAAATGCTTTTAGGAACAGTATCGATTGTCTTCTTCGTATTTGCCTTTGTATTCTTCTGCTTTTTCATTATGGGGGAGAAAGAAAAGTTCGCAAATAGTGTTTTGAGATATGGTGGGCTTTGGCAAAGACTTGTTTTATTAAGTTGCTACATACCATTGTTCATTTGGTGTCTTATATAACAAATTTCAATTCTTCAAATTGGATTTATACTTGAAATACGTATGATTTTATGATATGATAAGCTTAATAAAATTCCGGAACGGAGAATCAGGCTATGAAAATATACGATATTTCCCAGGAAGTTTTCAGTTGTCAGGTGTTTTCGGGAGATCCTGTCCCTGAAAAAAAGCTGGTCAGCTCAATAGAAGAAGGTGCATTATATAACCTGACAACCTTCAGTATGTGTGCGCATAACGGCACCCATATAGACGCTCCCTTTCATTTTATAAAAGACGGAAAAACCGTGGATAAGATATCTTTAGAGGCGTTTGTAGGAATGGCTTACGTGGCGGAGCATAACGGTGTTGTCACATCAAGCGATGCCGAAGAAATAATCAGAAAAGCCAAAGCACAGAATTCTGAAGCTGCAAGGAGAATTCTGATAAAGGGCGATATAGAGGTATCGGCAGAGGCGGCAAGGGTATTTGCGGCTTGTGATATTCTGCTGATAGGAAATGAGCCTCAGACAGTCGGACCGCAAAACGCACCGATGGAAGTACATCTTATACTTTTAGGTGCCGACGTTGTCTTACTGGAAGGAATTCGTTTATCAAAAGTATCCGAAGGCGTTTACTTTTTAAATGCCGCACCGCTTAATTTATCAAGCTCGGATGGTTCGCCCTGCAGGGCTGTACTGATAGATAGTGAGGGATGAATTAATAAATGAGTATAAAACAAAAAAGAATCACAATCGCCATCATAATTATAGTGCCGTTACTTATCATTATATCATCAGCCTTATTTTTAACAGCATATTATTATGCTCCGTACAGATACGTTGAAAATTGTTTTTATTCAAATAAGGAAGACTTTGAGATGTTAGTGGGTTATTTCAAGGAGCTTCAGGGCGATGGAATCGTATCAGAAAAAGCTGATGAAAATGATTTGCCCGAAGCCTTGCAAAAGGAAGCAAAAGCTATTCTCGAAAGTCTGCAGAAGCAATATCAGAAGGACAGCGATTATCCGGTGTTTACCTCTGTTAATGCAGACTATGATGAAAACGGCAACGTTTTACTATATCTTCAGGCGAAGAAGGAAAAGCTTAAAAAGAAAGACGGCATTGACAGTCCTGATATAAGATGCTATTATCTTGTGTATATTGATGAAAGCTATAGCGTAAGCTCAGAACTTCACATCGACAAAAAGCAAAAGAATCCATTCTGTGACAATTGGTATTCCTGGTCATCAGATACTTATTCGGGCTGAACTATCACTCGTCCCCGTTTTTTCACCAATACGGAGGTAATAATATGAAAATCAGCAAGCTTGTACAAGACTTACGAACAAACTGGGCTATCGGTGACGCAAAACGTGACGCAGGTCTTACTACGCCCGACGATATCATGCGGTTTGACGATATTTCCTACGGGTCTTACGGGAAGGATAACCTGCTCGATATATACGTTTTAAAGAACACAAAAGGCATAAGACCGACCATTGTGAATATTCACGGCGGCGGCTGGGTTTACGGCAACAAAGAAGTGTATCAGTTCTACTGTATGCGACTTGCTGAGAGAGGCTTTACCGTAGTAAATATCAACTATCGCCTTGCACCTGAAACACGTTTTCCCGGTGCTGTTTACGATATCAATAACGCTCTTAAGTTTATAGAAGATCACGGAGAAGAATACTTCGCCGACAAGAACAGACTTATCCTTGTGGGAGACTCCGCAGGCGGTCAGCTTGTAAGCCATTTTGCAACCATTCTCACAAATCCTGATTTCGCGAAGCTTTTTGATTTTGAAGTTGCAAAAGTTAAAGTTAAAGCTGTAGGACTTAACTGCGGCACTTACGACGGACGTGCGATGGCACTTAAAAGAGAGGACGAAGTATTCCTCGAATATATAGACTGTACCGATAAGACGCCAGATGAGGAGCTTCTCGAAAGAATAGATACCATCAAGTATATGAACGGCAAGTTCCCTCCTGCGTTTATTATGACTACCGAATGTGATTTTCTGCACGACTGTGCAGAACCTATGCATAAGTATCTGACAAAGCTGGGAGTTCCGTCAGAAATAAAGATTTACGGTGACAAGAACCGTCCTGAGATCGGACACGTTTTCCACGTGGATTGTAAGCTTGAAGAAGCGAAGATCTGCAATGATGAAGAATGTGAATTTTTCAAAAAGTATATCTGAATTGAACAGAATAAAAGCCGTACCTGACACGTACGGCTTATTTTATTTGCATAATCAAATTTGCTTATTTTGTATTTTTTCTTTTTCTTAAATAGCAAAGTAATGCAACAGCTCCTCCGATAAGAGCTAAAGCTCCTGCTCCTATTCCTGCTATAAGAGGAATATTCACGTTGCCGCTTTGTAGGTCTGTATTACTTTCCTGCACGGTCACATTGGTAGCTTCTGCGGTATTTATGATAAATTCCGTTACCGAAAGTGCAGGAAGTGTATAGGCAAAGGCATTGTCTGTAATCGCATCGACCTTCTGTAGCTGCTTTATTTCGGGACTATCGCCATACAGAGAATAAACATCTGCACCAATATATTTCTTATCAGAGGAAAGGGTAATGTTGACGGGTGTTTCATCGTGAATTGAGCGATTTATCACCATCACCTTTACCTTGTTTTCGTCATCTTTATCAATTGAGGAATATACTGAAATATTCTCGCTTTCGTATTCACTCTTTACAAGTGTATCTCCAAAGCCGTTTCCTGCACCATCGTAATTTGTGAACATATTGATGGCTGAAAGCTGATATTCGTTTTTATCAAAGGACCATATACTTGCAAAATAAACTCCGTATTCAGCAAATACACCCAGCATATCCGCCTGTACAACCGCTCCTGAAATGTGGTCGCCACCACCGAAGTTATATTCTGAAAAAGCAAGCTTTGTGCCCGGATAATAGGTATTTATCGACTTTTCAATGGTCGGCAGAAGTGGGAATAATCTTGCCCCCATATCGGCTATCCAGCTATTTTCCCGATATCCCTTTTCGTAAAGGGAACGCACGCTGTCAAGTCTTGCCTGAATGCATTCGTCATTATCATAGTGGTTGCAGGAACGCTCACCGCAAGCACCCTTCTGTTCAGTATAAAAATGGATATCAAACACGTCAAGCAGACGAGTTCCGCATTCCTTTTCCGCCTTACTCATCTCATCAAGATAATAATCCATGAAGCTACGGTAGAGATTTTGTCTTCGAAGCTCCATCCAGTCAGATGCTCCTGCAAAATTATCGAACGCAGAATATCCGAAAAGTGATGGACCGAACACCTCTGCACCGCTATCCATTTCCTTTATCGTTTTTGCAAGGTCGACGGATTTCTCTATAAGTTCGGCACAGGTCAACTGCTGACTCTGAACACGGCTATGGGTATGATGCCATAAAGCAGGCTCGTTATCAAGAGCATAGGCTTTTATACCCGTTTCGCTTGAGGAATCACCAAGAGTGTTTATAAGGTAATTTATGTATTCATCCATATAAACGTATCCGTCTTTTGTATCGGGTGTCAAAGTAAATTCACTGCCCTTGCGGTTTACTACCTTATCCCAGAATTCAGAGGGAGCTGCTTTATCTTCCTTTACAGTTCCCTTTTTATCTGAAGAGGTATAGCCAAGCATCTGTAACGTGAGCAAGGTATACGGGATATCGTGATCATCCGCATCACGGGATAACTGCAATGCAGGAGAACCGGGCAAATTCTTTATATCCTCGTCCACGTCGTTTACAAGATACATATCAGAATTATGATGCCAGTCAGAACCTGCATTTGAAACGTTATTTTCCCAGTTGTACGCAGAAAGTCTGTTGCCGCCAAGACGTATTGACTCTGCAGAAACCTTATTCAGATCAACGCCTGTATTCACCCCGTAAATATAGGGAGATATCGACTTATGCTCCTGTGACGGAGAGACTGTAATATCTACTGCTTGTGTTTCAGCATAGGCTGTATTAGTCATAGTTACACCTGTTATCACCGCCATCAATACAGCGGCTATCCTTGATTTTTTCATTCTTTGTCCTTTCGGTAGTTCAATAAAATTCTATTGTGCTGTAAAACAAAAATCACATATACTTATCTATCGCATTTGGTATGTGATTTACGATCTGTGCTTTTACGACATTCTCCTTATCGGTAAATTTTTCGGGCAGTATGATCATATTATCGCAAAACATTGCAGATCACCGCAACAATCAGCAACAAAACATCTGCGATATTAAAATCGTGCAACAAATATCCAAAAAGAACCGGACTAATTACCGACATAACAGTTAAAATTCAAGCACCTACGTTATTTAGTTTATGCGGTCTGTATTCTGACACGATCGCCGTTTTGCCTGTATCAACTGTTTTCTCCGATCTCTGTACCTTTCATATTCTTCAGGAAATTCTTTAAGACGTCTGTTTCCATTCTGATATCATAGGATTCGCTGACCTCTATGATAGTATCCTCCACCTTAAAAACATAGTCGGATCTTATGCGTTTCTGACCGCTTTCTTCCGAAACCTGATAATAATGCACATAGTAAACGTCATCCTTGGAAAAAATAAATTTCTGTTCGCCTTTATCAGGGTACACGTCTATAGATAAATTGGCGTCTCTTACAAAGCTATATTCCATATCCGAATAATACGTATACGTATCAGTATTTTCAGCACAAATAAAGTTATTTGACCTTAGCATTTCGCCATCATTCCAGTCAATCGCTTTAACGCAGGGAATAAGCTCTTCGTCAAATCGTGCTTTGGTGTAAAGCGAATCAGGAGACGTAAACTTCCAGATAGGAGTGAATACTAAATTAGCAACACAAAACGCCATAGCCACACCGAAAACAGCCTTTTTATTGTTTTTAACAATAGCTATTACCATACCAATTATAAAAAGGATGATTATAATATAGATAACAAAAGTCGGCATAAATTATCACCTCTGTAAATTCTCTTTATTTTTTGTATTTCAGCTTTTTTACGAAATTCTCAAAAGGTCCATCAACGACACCTACACTGTATTTTTCGTGTGCTTCAATAAGCATTCCGTCTATACTGATAAAATATAACCGACTCACCTCTACAGGCATTATTGCATACGTTGCATATCCCTTTGAGGTGTACTGAATATCCTTATATTTGCTTTCTAAATCTGCTGTATTTTCATCCTTTGATACCTTAATGTATAAATAAGTATGCGATCCGTAATTATTTCCGCTTTTTTCTATAATGGTATAACTGCCATCCCCGTCACCGTCGTTAAAGCCCCAGTTTTTAAGTTGCTCGGCATTGCTCCAGTCGACAGTGGAAACCTCGTCGAGAACTTCAGTTTTAAAGCCGTACATCACATTATTTATAACCGTTTCCTGCAGTACTAACCACGCAACAACTATAGGTACGATAACAGCTATCGCTATATATATCGTCTTATTTCGTTTAGGGATAACTTTGCCTCCCTTTGTTTCAAGATACATATAAGCTATCAGACCTGCCGGGACAACAAGAAATATCAAAAATCTAAAGTCCATATATAGTTCTCCTTTTGTAATTCTTTGTGACTTGTATATCAAAATGTTGCAATAAAATTTCTTAATATAGTTTACAAAAAATCTGATTCATCGCAATTTGTGGGTAATATTATTATTTTTCCCAATTTACAAAGCTCGCTTATCACTTTCTTTAAGTGTCCCTGATAGTACTTTCCCATTTTCTTGCTTATCCATGGAAAGCAGAATATATCCTTCCCATACGCACAGCCTACTGCACACATAGAACGCCATTTTTCATTGCCGCAATATTGTATCCGTCTGTCAAGCCGTTCCAGTGAAAAAGTTTGTACAATTTCATCTGCAGTCATTTTATTGTTGCTTGAAGCTATACCCTTTTTTATAAGCTTTAACACAGTTTTTTTGCTTTTAAACAGGCTGTAACAGCATCCATCAACATAGCATACAGACTCGGAAATATCTCCTAAGGGAATCCTATTATCTTCTACCACAATTTCCGGTGGGAAATCCAGCGTGAAATCCTTTGGTCTTTCGCTGTACATGGATAAAAGATAACTTATTCCCCAGCTTTCATCTATATCGCCCTTCAGAATATTAAGTCCCGGCGAAAAATGAAATTCTTCATTATTTATAGTTGTGTAGCAAGTATAACGAGATGACTTACATTTAATGTATCCGTCCTGAGTTATTGAAAATCCGTTTTTTATATTTAGTTGCATTTGCTTTCCCCTTTATCCAAAGTACAAATTACATTAAATCACGAAAGTAAAGAACAAGAGACTCTGTATAACAAAAAGGGAGAGCTATAGCAGCTCTCCCGTCTGTATTATTCTTCAGTAGTAGTATTTACTACAGTAGCCGGCTTTTTCTTTTTAAGCTGCCAGATAACAAGTACGATATTTCCGATAAGTGCGAGTGCAGCAATTACTATTGCAATAATTACAAATATATCCATTCCTGCTGAACCGAAGATACCGCCTGCAGCCGCCTTTGCACCTGTATCATTATCGCCGATCCACCAGTTGCCGTTATCACCGATATAAGGTGTAAGACCATCCTTACCATCCTTACCGTTGGTTACGGTAAAAGTAAAGGTCTTATCATTTGTAAAGAGGATAGTGTACGTGTCAATATTGCCTTCGCTTGAGGTCTTTTCGATTTTTGCAATACCTACACCCTGATCACCCTTTTCACCCTTTTCACCATCTGCGATAGTGAAAACTACGGGATCCTTTGTGGTATCTGTGAATGTAATGGTTACTGTTGTTATACCGTTTTCCTTTGTAGTAGTAACGCTTTCAATTCCGTTACCTGTATCGCCCTTTATACCGCTGGCATTTACACCTGTATCGCTGTCGCCAACCCACCAGTTGCCATTCATACCGATGTATGGAGCATATCCCTTTGCAGCGTCTAGAGCCTCCTGCTTTGCCTGTGCAATAGCAGCTTCAAGCTCTGCCTTAAGCTGAGCGTCGGCGTCAATATAATCATCGCTCGCCTTCTGAAGTGCTGTTACTGCATTCTGCAGATTAGCAATAGAGCTGTTTACCTTTGTGGTATCAGCCTTCTTATCAATGGCCTGCTTAAGCTCTGTCTTTGCATTGTTTACAAGATCCTTTGCCGCATTGACTGCATCCTTCTTTGCGGTTGCAATAGCTGAAGTAAGGTTTGTTACCTTCTGATCTGTATACGCCTTTGCAGTTGCTTCCGCAGTTGCAATAGCATCGTTAAGTGTATTTACCTTTTCATTAAGGGTTGTGATATCTGCCTTCTTATCAATTGCAGACTGAAGCTCTGCCTGTGCCTTGTTTACTAAGGTTTCAGCCGCGTTGATCGCCTGGTTTTTCGCTGTTGCGATAGCACCTGTAAGCTCAGCCGCCTTTTCATCTGTATAAGTCTTCGCAATAGCTTCTGCGGCTGCAATTGCGGCATTAAGCTCTGCAATCTTGTCATTGAGTGTTGCGATATCCGTCTTATCAGCCTTAGCCTTTTCAAGAGCGTCAATAGCTGCCTCTAAATTCTGCTGTGCAAGTTCAAGAACGTCTACTTTGCCCTCTAATGCGGCGATCTTCAGTTCAACTGCACTTATATTTATATTTGCAGCTGTAATTTCTTCCTGAAGCGTCTTTACTGCTGACTTGAGATCTGCGATATCTGTTCCCTGTATTGCAGTAAGCTCCTGAAGAGCTGTGATTATGGTCTGAGCCTCATCCTTCCAGGTCTTGACTGCTTCAACGTCAGCCTTAAGAGTGTCAATATCATCTCTGTTGGTGCTTATGTTTCCGTTTGCATCAGCAAGGCCTGCCTTAAGTGTTTCAATTCTTGCTACGAGAGCATCGATCGTTTCATTGATAGTGTCTGTTGCTGATTTGATTGCTTCTGTAAGCTCTTTCTTTGTAGCGTAATCGCTTGTTATCTTGTCGCTGAGAGCTGTAAGCGTCTTGTTCGTAGTTGCAAGATCAGTTGTAAGCTTTGCAATCTTGTCCGCATTTGACTTGATATCTGTCTTGGCAGAAGCAATTTCCTTTTCAAGAGTTGTTACTCTGCCTGCAAGTGTTTCGATAGTTTTATTGATAGTGTCTGTTGCAGACTTTATCGCATCTGACAGTTCCTTCTTTGTAGCGTAATCATCTATTACCTTATCGTTAAGATCGGTGAGTGCTGAGTTAAGAGCTACAAGGTTTGTTGTAAGTGTTGCGATATTACCTACGTTTGTAGAGATATTTGTCTTAGCAATATTGATTTCTGATTCAAGGTAGGCTACTCTGTCTGCAAGTTCCTTGACAGCCTTATTAATGAGATCGTTCGCTGAGTCGATCTTTGATTCAAGTCTATTTTCAAGACCCGCATCTGCATTTTCATAATCATCGATCTGACTAAGCAGAGACTGGATGTTATTCTTTGCATTTTCAAGATCTGTGATTACCGCAGCAAGCTCTGTTTCGTCTGCCTTGGTGTCGAGTGCTTCGTTAACGTCGTCAATTGCTGATTCGAGATCGCCGATAGCATCAGCGACTTCCTTCATATCACTTGTGTAATTAACAAACTTTGCGTAGATTACCGTATCCTTTAAGATAGCTGCTTCGACGTCAAATTCGTTTTCAAAAGACGAATCCAAGAACCAGCCCATAAAGATGTAGCCATCTGCAACAGGGTCTTTAAGCTGAACCTTTTCGCCGTCTGCAATCTGCTGTGAGTCATTGCTGAAGATACCGCTGTAGTTGATAGTAACGTTATGCTTTGCGATAAGGTCAATGCTTGTTCCTGTTGTTACAGGAAGATTTGTATAAGAAGTTCCGTTATTATCATAATATGTAGCAAAATCAGGTAAAACGATCGTTGTTTTGTTGTTTGTAGCAGGTGATTTGATTAATTTGATCTTATTGCAAGAGGTGAACATATCTTCAACGTATCTTGCAATATTTGTGTTAAAGCTTGAAAGATCAAGAGAAGTAAGCTTAGCACAGTCCTTGAACATAGCTGACATATCCTGAACCTTTGCTGTATCAAAGCCGGAAACGTTAAGGGATGTCAGAGCAGAACAACCGTTGAACATATTCTGCATATCCGTAACTTTACCTGTTGAAAAGTTTGAAAGATCAAGCGATGTAAGAGCTGAACAATTATTGAACATATACTTCATATCTGTAACGTTCGCTGTATTAAAGCTTGAGAAATCAAGCGAAGTCAGAGATATACAACCGTTGAACATATTGGGCATATACGTAACCTTGCCTGTGTCAAAGCCTGAAATATCAAGGGAGCTGAGAGATTTGCAACCTTCAAACATACTTGACATATCAGTAACGTTTGCTGTATCAAAGCCTGAAAGATCAACAGAAGCAAGAGAAGAACAGTTCTTGAACATATTCTTCATATACTGAACCTTTGCAGTATCAAAATCTGCACCGAACGTAAGGGATGACAGATTTAAGCACTTGTTGAACATACCTGCCATATCTGTAACGTTTGCTGTGTTGAAGCCTGAAAGATCAAGAGCAGATAATTTTGAGCAACCATTGAACATATTGCCCATATAAATAACGTTATTCGTAGTAAAGCCTGCACCAAAGGTAACTGATTCTAAGGATGAGCAACCAAGGAACATATCAGCCATAGTTGTAACGTTGGTTGTAACAAAGCTTGATAGATCAATAGATTCTAAGGATGAACAACCGCTGAACATACCTGACATATTTGTAACGTTGGTTGTATCAAGGTAGCCTAATCCTTCAACGCTTACACATGAGCTGAAACCGTTAAACCAGCCGAAGCAGTTGGCGGGAGATATCTCGGATTCGATAACCACCTTTGTGATGTATTCCTTATGTGCAAAGTAAGGAGCATCAGAAACGCTCGAATAGTTAAGACCGTCTGAGCCTTTGTTTGATGAAGACTGATTTCCGTCGGGATACATAGCTTCACCTGTCTGTACTGTGTGTTCAATATTACCAAGATATAAAATTACGTCTCCGCCTGAACGTACAACCGACCAATGAATGTTATTGGTAACAGGTGCCGCTAAAGCTATTACGGACATAACCGATACAAGCAGCATTACAGTAAGTGACGCTACTATCGCTCTTCCTGACAGACCGCTGAGCTTTTTAAAGCCGCTACCTATCGTCTTAAAGCATGGAGTCACAAATTTTACGATTCCATCAAAGCTTTTCTTTTTCATATTACATACCTCTCATCCGGTTTTTACAGGGGTTTTGCTTATGTCTTCGGAAAGCATATCACCAAGGAATGATGACTGCACCTGACACACAAAGTAAAGCGTCGGTTTACACTATCTTCAGTTTGTGTACCGGTATTTTTCAGGTCATCCTTTAAATATACTTTCGTTCGAATGAACCCCCGGCTTGTCATAAGCTACCGTTGCAAACCCTATTTGTTTATATTATATAAAAAATCGGTGCAGTTGTCAAGTGCATATGTAAACTTTGACAATCTACTGCAGGATTTTCATAGCCTGTTGAAGTTTTATTGTATACCTATACAGAAATATTCTTAATGCAGTGGTATATATATAACACCACAAAACAGGCTATCGCTGTATTCCGACAACCTGTTCTGAAAAATCACCTGAGTGACAGGGTGCTGAGTTACTATGTTTTCGGTCTTCCGCTGTCTTTTATACAGTTCAGAATATATCTGCAGGCGTTAATATTACAGTATATCTGAACAGGCTGAAAGATACACACCCCTATATTAATTTATATCGACACAATTCTTTAAAAATTAAGGATTATTGACAAAAAAATTCAAAGAAAATCAAACCTTGTCAGTTTTCTCTCCTCTTATCAGCTTTGGGTATGGTCAGGTTATAGTTTCTTATGCAAGGCTACCATCACATTTTATGATGTTGAGCGAGAGTTCTTACGGCAGTTGCTTTTTAAAACATTTTAAAAATGCAATCTTATAAATAAAAAGAATTTTTTTAAAAACCAAAATATCACCCCGATTTGATTACATCAGGGTGACATTTTCATATCTGTTTACAAAACCGTTTCATCAAAAGTCTCATTCAACTTCTGGGATATCTCAGTCATCACATCTTTATCAACCTTGATGACTTGCCTGTCATAGGTCACAAGTCCGTTAGTTTCATCCTCCACGTCGCTTACCTGAGTAAGTACTGTGGCACAAAGCCCATCCTTTATTGCAGGGAGTATTTCTTCCATATAGAGCTTTTTTATACCCTCTGTTAGTTTTTCTTTTGAGTCGAAAAGCTTATAACCATAATTATTGTCAAGGTTAAAGCTATGCCCATCTATCTTGCAGGAATAACCGCCGAATTCCGATAACACAAGGGGTCTGTCCTCCAATGCTTTCAGTTTTATTTTCTTGAAATATATATGCTCGCTGTCTACGTCGCTTAAACGTTCTTTAAACCAGCCTGATGTAGCGTCCCATATTCTTGTAGAGTCGAGCTTTTTCATTTCAGTAAAAATGCGGTCCGCATCGTACTGTCCCCAGCCTTCGTTAAAAATGGTATAATAGCAGACCGAGGGGTGATTATAAAGCAGATTTACCGTTTCCTTTGCAGACTGTTCAAAAAGGCGTCTGCGACGCTTTAATGCGTGATGCTTTATGCCCTTGCGAAGTCCCACGGTAGGTAAAGCGGTATCTATAAGAAAATTATATTTCCCACTGTTTACCATATCCTGAAAGACTATCATTCCGTATTTGTCACAATAATAGTAAAATAAATCCGGCTCTGTCTTTATATGTTTTCTGAGCATATTGAAACCAAGCTTTTTCATAGTAAGAATATCATATTTATACCCTTCGGGAGATGAGGGTGTGTATATTCCATCACTGAAATAACCCTGATCCAAAAGCCCGTGAAAAAAATAAGGCTTTTCGTTAAGACAGATATAGCTTTTTCCGTTTACTTTCCTTATATCTATTGTTCTTAAAGCAAAATAAGATTCTATTTTGTCTGTGCCATCAGTAAGAGTAAAAGTATATAAATAAGGATCAGCAGGACTCCACAACCTTGGCGAAGGAATTTTTATCGTGGTAATATTCCCTTTCCAGTTATGGATGATATCTTCCCCTTCAGTATGAATAATTACAGCTTTTTCTTCTTTACCGCCTGACGTTTCAATAGTAATGCTATCAAGAGTGGAGGTAAGCTTAAGAGTGGTAAAATAGTTATCCGCCATACTTTCAAGCCATACTGCCTGCCATATTCCGCTTATTGGAGTATACCACATACCGCCACGCTTAAATCGCTGTTTGCCATAAGGGTAATCGGTATTTAGAGTATCTGTTACTTTTACTTCAATACAGTTTCCGCCTGTTTTTAAAACAGATGTAATATCAAAGTAAAAGGGCAGATATCCGCCGTTATGCCCACCTACGGGAATTTCGTTTATCCTCACTTCGCAGAACTGATCCACCGCACCGAAATTGAGAATAACGTTACCTTTGTTAAAGTCTTCGGGCAGTGTAAAATTTTTACGATAAATATACTGTTCGCCCTTTTCAAGAGGTCTTTGTATTCCTGAAATTCTCGATTCGGGAGGATATGGTACGGTTATCTCACCTAAGAGGGCTTCTTTGTCATTTTTTATTACTGATAATTCCCACTGACCGCAAAGGGAAAGGTAGGAGTTTCTTTTCATCTGCGGACGGGGATATTCATCCCACCCTGTATCACTTTTCTCAAAGGGAGTTTTAAGCTCGCAAGTACGGATTTTCTTTGACATTTTATCACCGCTTTTCTTTTTAGTTTTCTTTTCTCTTTATAACGTAGCACTCGGCTACTTTGTAAAAGCCGATTTTTTCAGCTAATTTTGCAGATATCGTATTTTTATAGTGGCACGCCCAGACAGGAGTTTTATTCTGCGATAAAATATACTTTACCATAGCCCTTGAAACTATCCTTGCATAACCTCTGTGCTGGTATTTTTCGGCTGTTTCCACACCGATATCTATTTCTTCATCACTTACAGCGGATGAAAACGCCCAGGCGGAAACCTCACCGTCGGTTACCATACAGTAGCCTTTGCCTTTTTGCAAAAATTCTTCTCCATTTTCCCAGGAGAAATAAGGAGTAATTCTTCCCTTTATTTCTGAAAGAAGCTTACTGTCAATCACCTTTAATTCGCATCCTTGCGGAAGAATATCCGCTTCATCACACTCTTTATACTCATAAAAGTAACGCTTTTCTATTTCTATATTATCTTTATAAGCTAAAAATTTCTTTATCTGTTCATTATCGGAAAACAAAATAAAACGCCTGTCGTTTTTTCTATCTTTATCTATAATCATATCATAGACTAACGCTAAAAAATCTTCGTTATATTCACCTGATATATGAGCAAATCCGCAGCAGTGCCAAAATAATACTGTTTTGTATTCCTTTGATAGAGCATAAATATCACCACTCTGATTATTGAGAGCGATTGATAACGGATAGACGTTTCCACAGTTGCAGTTTCTTGCAAAATCTATAAAGTCGCTGTAGTTTTCGATATCTGCTTTAATCATAATTCCACCTCTGACATTAGTTCTCATAAGATTTATTTTATCACAAAAGCACATCAAAAGCAATATAACAGGTATCTTGAAAGGTTTTAAAAAATATGATATAATTTTTCAAAAACCTATTGACCTTAACGTTACGTCATAGTGTATACTGAAAACACGGGAGGCGATAAAATGAATATGCATATAAAAGAATTTGCAGAGCTTACAGGAGTCAGCGTACGTACACTCCACTATTACGATGAGGTAGGACTACTAAAGCCGTCCTTTGTTGATAAGCAGAATGGTTACCGTTATTATAATGACGATTCTATTATAAAAATGCAGGAGATTTTATTTTATCGTGAGCTTGATTTTCCCTTAAAGGAAATAAGGCTTATTTTATCCTCTCCCGATCATGATAAGAAAACAGCACTTAAAGAACAGAAAAACCTGCTGACGCTTAAAAAGAAGCGTCTTGAAAGACTTATCACCGCTCTTGATAGTGCAATGAAAGGAGAAAAAATTACTATGAACGTGTTTGACAACAGCGAATTTTTAGCAAAGCGTAATGAATACGCAAAAGAAGCAAAGGAAAAATGGGGCAATACAAATGCCTACAAGGAAAGTGAAGAAAAAACCAAGAGTTATGATGTGCAAAAATGGAGTGATGTAAATTCCGCTATGAACGATATTATAGCAGAGTTTGCAAAGTGCAGGAACGACGGATTTACTCCCGATAGCAAAGAGGCACAAACGCTTGTTAAGAAGTGGCAGGATTTTATCACAGAAAACCACTACAAATGCACGAAGGAAATTCTCTCAGGACTTGGCGAGATGTATATAGCCGATGAACGCTTTAAAGCAAATATCGATAAACACGGTAGCGGCACGGCACAGTTTATGTGTGACGCCATAAAGATTTATTGCAGATAAAAACGTATTACAAAATTAAAAGAACTAACCCCCTTACACTTTACAGCATAAGGGGGTTAAGCAACGACGGATCATATCATGCATTTTTGTCCTTCATTTAATTTATACGTTGATATAAAGCTGTTTCCGTCACCGCTTTTAAGGAGAGTTATCCTGTTATCTCTTATTCTATAGTTTTGCTTTATTTATCTCCTCATATATAATACAATTGAGGAAGGTAAAACGTCACAGGAAATTTAAAAAATTTTTATGGCATTTTAGGAACGTAATCGGACGGGAAAATGGTATCAGCAAAGTATGAGTGAGCGGAAACACAATCTGACCCACTTCCGTCACATAAAAATGCGATCGCATCTATTGTGTCATAATCCTTTACACCGTTTATTCTCACCATATCGAAATTATAGGTACATCCTTCTTCTGTGGCTACCTCTATATAACGACTTCCGTCTGATAATACAGTCGGTATACCGTTTACAAAGAAAACGATACGATAAGTGGCGTTACCGGCATTATTATACGTGGAAAGACTTGGATATATATTTACTCCTCCATCAGTTAACTTTATATAGCTGGCTTTATCAGCTCCTGTAAAGCTGACTCCACCGGCTGTGTGAACATCTTTCTGAACCTTTTCGTAATTTACGAATCTTCCTTCAGATTCCTTTATCTGATTTTCGATAGGCTTATCAGAATGCAGTTTCCATTCCTTTACTGTAGAATTAGCATGGCTTGACGCACAAGTTACGTAAAAGGGAGATACTCTTAAATGAGGATTTCTTATCAGCACAAGGTTAATTCTGATATCCTCTTTATCCTTATCCGCTTCTGATATTGTAGGTGTAAAGCTGATGCTGAAGCTATCCTGTATATATTTATATTTCTTATCCGCATTGCTATAATAACGTAATACTGTCTGTCCTATGTTTTCTCCATCAAGAGTAAGCTCCTGTACTACACCGTTTATAGCTACGTAAAATCCTACAGAGCCTCTTTCAAGCTCAACGGTTGAAAGTATCGTGGTAACATCTATATCTATTGTAATTTCTCCACCGCTGTAATCAATATGAGTAATATTATTTTTCTGATATTCTCCATTTACTTCGTAGCTACCTTTATAATTGGTAGTATGCAGTGCATCAGTTTCAGTTCGTGCCTTTTCCCACTCATTTACCCTGTACTCATCAAAATCAGTTATAATATCGTCAATGTTAGGTCTTTGTGCTTCATTATCATCAGTCTTTATCTGATTACCACTGATCACAGCGACAACTGCCACTATCGCTACAACAAGCGCAAATACCGCAGCAGCAGAAAACCACTTCGTTATTTTGCTCATTGACTTTTTGTCCTGTGTTTTCAAAACAACAAGTTCGTCAGCGTTGATAATACTCTTATTGCTTATACCTGTTTCAGAAATATACTCTGCCGCATCAAGCAGATATTTTTCATCTATACCGTCCACTGCGGTCTTGATTTTTTCATTATCCATAATAGCCTGTCCTTTCTAAATTTTATAATCGTTACTTTCGAGAAGCTTTTTCAGTTCTTCTCTCATTCTGAAAAGCTTTGTCTTAACGGTAGCACTCTTTACCCTGAGCGATGCCGATATTTCATCGATCGAAAGGTTATAGTAATAGCGTAGTATAAACACTCTGCGGTTTACATCCTTCTGACTTTTCAGAAACTCGTTTAAATATACTGTCAGCATTGCACTGTCAATAATTTTTTGTGCATCGCCGTTATCATCAGGGATAAAGTCTGAAAGCTCTGTGAGATAGACCTCCGCTGAGCTGTTTTTCTTCCTCATTGAAAAAGCGACGCTACGGACTACTTTGCAAAGATACGCTTTAAGAGAAAGAGGTCTTGCAGGCGGTACGGCATTCCACAGCTTATAAAAAGCCGTATTCACGCACTCGTTTGCATCCTCATAATCGACCAGTATACTGTAGGCTATTTTTCTGCACATAGGTCCATACTTGTCTTCCGTTTCAGTCAGAGCTTCTTCATCACGGCAAAACAGCTTTTCAATTATTGCATCATCTTCCATTTTCAGCTTTATCACCACCCCGTGTTTTTAAAGAAAATTTTCTTTTCATAATATAAGACTGCTTAAATTTCAAAAAAGTTCCCGAATTTCATAATAACATAAAAATATTTATTTTTAAACCGATAAAGCAACGTTTTTTAAAAAACCATTTGCTTTTTTCCAAGATGTATAGTATACTTTAAATATGTATTAAGTCGGCTTAAAAGCCACAGGAGGATTTATGAAAAACATTTTACAGTTTTACACCAAAACACCCCTTATTTTAAGAATTGCCATCGGTCTTGTAATAGGTATATGCCTCGGACTGTGGGTGCCCGCAGCATCCTTTATAACGATACTTGGCGATATATTCGTAGGTCTTTTAAAGGCTATAGCGCCTATTCTCGTATTAGTACTTGTAATCGCATCCCTTGCAAGTGCAGGAAAGGGAATCGGTAGTCGCTTCAGGACAATAATTATCTTTTACCTGCTCAGTACCCTTTTAGCGGCTGTAGCGGCAGTAATATTCAGCTATGCGTTCAAAGTGACCATTCCCCTTGCCGATGCGGCAACAGGCTCTGCTCCCACCGACCTTGGCGAAGTGTTTAAGGGACTTTTAAACAACATGGTAATGAACCCCGTAAGCGCCATCATCCAGGGCAACTACGTAGGTATACTGACGTGGTCCGTTATCATCGGTCTTGCTCTTCGTATGGTGGCAAACGACAGAACCAAGGAAATGCTGAACGACTTTTCAACCGCAGTTTCAAAGGCTGTATCCTGGATAATCCAGCTTGCTCCCTTTGGTATTATGGGTCTTGTGTACGGTTCCGTTAAGGAATACGGACTCAACATCTTTACCGATTACGGAAAGCTCTTGCTTGTACTTGTAGGCTGTATGCTGACCGTTGCACTTGTAATAGATCCGCTTATCGTTGCAATTGCCCTTCGCAAAAATCCTTATCCCCTTGTTTTCAAGTGCTTTAAAGAATCAGGTGTTACTGCCTTCTTTACAAGAAGCTCAGCCGCAAATATTCCCATCAATATGGGACTTTGCGAAAAGTTAGGTCTTGATAAAGAGTACTACTCGGTAGCTATCCCCTTAGGTGCTACGATCAATATGGACGGTGCAGCTATCACAATTACGGTTATGTCACTTTCAGCCGCTTTCTCTCAGGGAATTGAAGTAAACTTTATTATTGCAATACTGCTCAGTTTCCTTGCTACTCTCGGTGCTTGCGGAGCATCAGGCGTTGCAGGCGGATCACTTCTGCTTATCCCTATGGCTTGCTCATTACTCGGCGTAGGCGGAGATGTGGCAATGCAGGTCGTAGGCGTTGGCTTTATCATTGCAGTAGTTCAGGACTCTCTTGAAACAGCAATAAACTCCTCAGGCGACGTAATCTTCTGTGCAACGGCAGAATTCAGAGAACGAGCTAAGGCTGAACGAAAAGCCAAAAAAGAAGCGGCAAAGAAATAAGTTAAAATAACGTAAAATAAAACTCACGGTGAAAACCGTGAGTTTTATTTTAGTGTGTAGACAAATTGCTTTGTCTACACACTGTCAGACGATGAAAAACGCACGCAGACAAGGAAAAAGCCCCGACAGGCATATATAAATATGTTGAGGGGGTTTTGACGAAGTAAGCAAAAATGCTTTGGGAGAGCCTTTTACGGCTCTCCCAAACTTCCGTATCAATATTTTTATATACTCTCAAGATAAACACAAAACTTTACGCATTTTTGCGGTGCGTGAGTTTGTCTTCAGTCTGAAATAAAGCTCACGGTGAAAACCGTGAGCTTTATTTATTTGGAGGTTTTTATCTGTAAATTAAATTTAGATAAGTTTTTCAATTTCCGTTCTTCTTTATAAGCTCTGAATACCACTTTGCAGATTCCTTAAGAGTACGCTCGCCCGTTGCGTAATTTACGTGAATAAGTCCGAAGCGTTCTTTATATCCGCAAGCCCATTCAAAATTATCAAGCAATGACCAGGCGAAGTAGCCCTTCACTTCTACACCATCCTCTGACGCTTTTTTAAGACATCCGATATAATCTCTCATATAATCAATGCGTGGGATATCATATACTTTTCCATCGGGAGAAGGCTCACAGCGGACGGATATACCGTTTTCTGTGATATATATCGGCAACCCGTATCTTTCGTGGAAAAATTTCGGCCCCCAGTAAAGTGCTTCGGGTGTTATTTCCCAGTCCATTGCGGTCGTAGGCTGATTGAGAGCAGGCTCTTTATTTACTCTGTTGCCATTTTCATCTGCCGTGATATTCTGTCCGCGATAAATGTTGAGTCCGATAAAGTCGATAGGCGTACTGATTATCGGAAGATCCTTTTCATACCCTTCGGGGAGCAGAGAGGTATCTATATCATCGGGGTATTTACCAAAGCATATCGTATCCTCCCAGATACCATTCTGTACAGGGAACGCATATTCGTCATTTACAAAATAGCTGTTTCTTGCCGCTTCTATTTCCTTTTCGGTCTTATTTACGGGGATAGGGGGCATTGTTGCAGATACAAAGCCTATTTCTAAAGGCTGCTTTGCGTACTTTCTCATATTTGCTACCGCTTTACCGTGAGCTGTAAGAACGTTATGACAGATAACCATCATATCACGCTTGCCAAGCTTATAGCCGGGCGCGTGGAAGCCCTGACGATATCCGCAATCAACGAATACCTCAGGCTCGTTAAAGGTAATAAAACTCTTAACTCTGTCTGAAAACGCCTCTATGACTACCTTTGCATAATTTGCGTACCGGTCGCTGATCTCAGGATTCATCCAACCGCCGCGAAGATACAAGCAATAAGGCAGATCCCAGTGATAGAGAGTGATATATGGAGTGATACCGTTTTCAAGAAGCTTATTTATGAGATGATTATAAAAAGCTACACCGGCCGCATTTACTTCTCCGATTCCATCGGGAATTATTCTGCTCCAGCTGAGCGAAAAGCGATACGCCTTTATACCTATCTCCTTCATAAGTGCCACGTCTTCATCAACTCTGTGGTAATGATCACAACCTACCGCACCGCTGTGTCCGTTGTATACCTTGCCGGGAATTTCACAGAAGGTATCCCAGATATTAAGACTCTTTCCGTCCTCGTTTGCAGCCCCTTCTATCTGATAGGAGGCGGTAGCCGCACCCCATATAAAGTTTTTATCAAATGCCATTATACTTTCCTCATGTTATTCTGATTTTGCTTCTCTCCAAGGTGCAACAAGCGTTCTTGCCTGAATAAGATCCTTTATATAGTTACCCGTTTCGCTTAAATTGCTATCTGATACGAATATGCTCGAGCCTTCATCCTTATCGTTTATAGCCCAGTTACAGCTTGAAAGCTGATTTTCATCTATCCACTGCATCCATTCTTCCGTAGAAGCCTTGTTTATACCGCCGTTACCGTCAGCATTTACACTACCCCATTCGGAAACGAAGAGAGGGATACCAAGCTTCATAGCCTTATCGGCATTATCTCTAAGCCACTGCTTATGTGTGCCTGCATAGAAATGGAGCGTATAAGCTATATTATCTCCTTCAACGGGAAGCTTTGCCGCTGATAAAACGTCCTGGCTCCAATTGGGCGTACCGACAAGAATAAGATTGTCGGAGTACTTTCTGATTTCGGGGATAACAAGCTCGGCGTAGACCTTTACGTCTCTCCAGCTCGTATTCATAGGCTCGTTGAAGATCTCGAAAATAACGTTGTCGTACTGACCGTATTTCTGTGCCATATCGGTAAAGAAAGCTATAGCTTCGTCAGGGTTCTTGTGTGCCCCGTGAGAATGCCAGTCAAGAATAACGTATACGCCTCTTTCGACCGCCTGCTTTACAACGTCTTCAATAAGAGGTACGCAGGTATCATCATAGGGTACGCCGTTATCCTGTATACCGTAAGAGCATCTTACGATTTCACAATTGAAGTCATCTACCATAAGATCTACGTAATCCTTTGTGTAGTATTTCTGTGACCAGTTGCTCCAGAAAAAGCTCATACCTGTAACACGCATTTTTTCTTCGGTCTTTGAACCGGTTATGATGCCGTCCTTTACAAGCATCTCTCCATAAAAGTCTACGGGAGTGGTTGTATCTTTTTCTTCTTCATTTGAAGAATCGTCCGTTACCACAGATGACGTTTCTGACGATGCGTTTTCTGACGAATCTGCGGGGGTGTTGTCTGATGGTTTAATGAGAAAGAGTAATGCGACAACAACTATTACTACTATAGCGGCAATTATTGATATTATTACCGCCTTTTTCGATTTATTGTTTTCCATATAACATATAATGACAACGATTATATTACCTTTTCAGGCTACGTCGTCTCTCCTTGCCATAGATTTTATCACAGCTTAAATTAAATTTATATCATTTTTATGACCTTGATATCAAATCCGATACTTACTTTTTTGCCATTATTTTACCGATTTGTGTTCTGATATCGTCCAATCGCTGCGATAATATTTATTTCTGTACTGCTTTGGAGTAAGTCCCGTATATTTTTTGAACACACTTATAAAATGACTGTGAGAACCAAAACAAAGATAATTTGCAATATCCACCGACTGATAATCGGAATATTTCAGCAGATTTTCTGCCGCTTCTATTCTTTTTGAAATAACAAAACCGCTTACTGTCACCCCCACCTCTTTATGAAACATACGGGAAAGATAGCCTGCGGATATCCCTATATTCTGTGCTATATCCTCGACTGTAAGTCTTGAGTGAAGGTTGTTCATAATGTAATCCATACACATAACGGCGTGTTTTGAATAGACGGTCTTTGTTCTGTTCGCCTTCATCTTTGTAGCAAAGTCCATTACCATTTCTCTGTTAAGGGCGTTTATCTCGCTTATAGACGTACAGGTATCCCCTTTATTTATGTAATAGTCACTCATTGTGTAGGCAGTTTCCATCTCCAGTCCACCTTCAACGCAGTATCTTGTTATAAGTGCTACCGATATTACAAAATGATATCTTATATTACGCACAGGGTCCTGAGATAATTTTCCTGCACCTTCTCCGCCAAGGTCGGTTATCATCTCGGAAAGACGCTTTATATTACCCTCTCTTACCTGCTCGTAATAGTCAAATTCACTTTCGTAGGGAGAGTGTGAGCTTCCCTGTTCTCTTTGCTGAAACAGTCGTGCGGTTATCTGTTTTTCTGATTCATTCATAACAAATTATCACCTCTTATTTTTGTAAAGACCTTTTCAAAAAAAAGTCCGTCTTTTTTCCATTATACCTGATTTTGATTTCGCTTGCAACACAAATTTGATATTTAGGTAATAAATTTTATATAATTTCAAATCCTGTCAGGCTAAAATAAAATCAAGGCAAGCATGCAGCCGTAAAAAATTTGTTTATGTTACAAAAGCTACTGAGTACCGCAGTCTCACATCTTACTTCACTACTTTCAGAGCAGACGGTACAAAAACCGACACCTTAAAAGGAGGGTAATATGACTATCTTTAAAAAGATTATAAGTGCCGTATGTGCTACGGCAATGGCGGTTACGGTTATGGCACAGACAGCGGCAGTCTTTGCGGCAGGCAACGACAAGGGCGGCCCTGTAAGCTATTACGGTCAGATGCAGGCAAGTGCCGGAAAGATAAACGGCTCAAAGACAAACAGACCTATGCAGGTAAAAGGCATGAGCTTTTTCTGGAGCAACTGGTCTTCTCAGTTCTGGAACAGACAGACTGTAGAGCGTATGACAGACGAATTCAAATGTGAGATCGTCCGTTGTGCCTATGGCGTAAATGATGGGGGTTCTCCCTATGATTATTCCGATGAAGCAAGACTTCGTCAGGTGGTAGAGGCTGCCATTGATGAGGATATATACGTAATCATCGACTGGCATTCTCATGGTGCACATTTAAATCCCGGTGCCGCAAAAGACTTTTTCACAAGAATGGCAAAGGACTACGGCTCCTATGACAACGTAATTTTCGAAGTATTCAACGAACCTACAACAGTTTCCTGGTCAACGGTAAAATGGTACGCAGAACAGGTAATTCCCTGCATCAGACAGTATTCAGACAACCTTATTATCGTCGGCACTCCCACCTGGAGTCAGGACGTTGACGCTGCCGCAGATAACCCGATATCAGACAGCAACTTAGCGTACGTACTCCATTTTTATGCAGGCTCACACTTCCAGTATTTAAGAGACAAGGCAAACTATGCTTTAAGCCGCAATATGTCACTTTTCGTAAGTGAATGGGGCAGTGTAAATGCGGACGGTAACGGTGGTATAAACTATGGCTCAACCGAAGAATGGCTTAACTGGATGAATGAAAAGCAGCTTTCCTGGTGCAACTGGGCAATAAACAGCAAGGATGAAACTTCCAGCATCTTCTATAACGACGGCTCACTGAGAGAAGCAGGCAAATACTTAAAGAGCATTTTAAACGGCAGTGCCGAATACGCTGAGTGGAGAAAAGGCTCAGTATCCGGTGGTGGATCTGCTCCTGATACTGAAGTAAATCCGGGCAAGGATATAACCATAACCCTCCCCGGTGTAATTGAAGCTGAAGACTATGCATATATGAGCGGAATTGAAACAGAAAGCTGTACAGCAGGCGGTAAAAATATTGGCTATACCGATGACGGCGACTGGTTAAGCTATAATATAATGGCAGAAAAGTCAGGCTCTTACAAGGTAAAGGCATATATTGCAGGTGAAAACGGCGGCAGACTTTCAATCGAAACAAATGAAGGTAAGAACGTTCTTTCAACAATTGATATCCCTGCGACAGGCGGCTGGCAGAATTGGCAGACGGTTGAGACGGAAATAAAGCTTGAAGCCGGCGAATACTCACTCGGTCTTGCAATAGCAAAGGGTGGCTTTAATATTGATAAGCTTGAAATAACCTATACCGAAAGCTCTGACAATGAAGAGCTTCCTCCCGACGAGGACGAACCCATTACACTTCCTTCACAGGATAAGGGTGCATTTACAGTTGAAGCTGAAGATTATGATTACATGAGCGGTATCGAAACAGAAAACTGCGTTAACGGCGGAAAGAACGTAGGATATATAGATGCGGGTGACTGGATGAGCTATAACGTAAGCTTCCCTGATAATGGTAAGTACAAGGTACAGTTTGCAGTAGCTTCCGAAAGGGGTGGTATGATCTCTCTTGAGGCTGACAGCGGTAATATAAAGTTTGCGGATGTTAATATTCCTGCAACAGGTGGCTGGCAGAACTGGCAGACAGTAACTGCTGAAATAGAAGTGAAAGAAAAGGAATACAATCTTGGTATAGGTACTTCTACAGGTGGCTTTAACATTGATAAATTTACATTCATCCCTATGACTCAGAACAACGAAACTGACAAGGATGATACTGATATCTCAGATAACAAAAAAATCAGCTTTACCTTAGAAGCTGAAAATTATGCTTATATGAGTGGCATTGAAACAGAAAACTGCGTTAACGGCGGAAAGAACGTAGGATATATAGATGCGGGTGACTGGATGAGCTATAACGTAAGCTTCCCTGATAAGGGTAAGTACAAGGTACAGTTTACAGTAGCTTCTGAAAGGGGTGGTATGCTCTCTCTTGAGGCTGACAGCGGTAATATAAAGTTTGCGGATGTTAATATTCCTGCAACAGGTGGCTGGCAGAACTGGCAGACAGTAACTGCTGAAATAGAAGTGAAAGGGACGGAATATAACCTTGGCATAGGTACTTCTACAGGCGGATTCAACATTGACAAAATAATTTTCACTAAAGCAGCGTAATCCTCACACCCTTCATATAAAAAACAGGACGAACTGCAAAAAGCTGTTCGTCCTGTTTAATTTATTATTTCATTATCGTTTTGGGTTTATTCTTTTTATCCTCATAAAGTTCGGAGTCAGCCTTATTCATACATTCAGTAAGATTTGTACATTCATCGCAAACAAACTCGTATACACCCATACTTGCAGTTACAAGATAGGGCTTTCCGCTTGTATCGTTGAATTCATCGGTTGACTCTTTCATACGTGAGCGAAGAATATTTTCAAAGTTCTTTCCTCTTATAAAGCCGAAGGCAGCAAACTCATCGCCACCGAAACGTGCAACCACGTCGCTGGATCTGAAGCAGCTTTTAAGTATGCTTGCTACTCCCCTTATCGCAAAGTCGCCCTCATCGTGACCAAAGCGGTCGTTTACAAGCTTCAGATAATTCATATCCGCATAAACGATCACTGCTCTCTTACCAAGATTTGCAGGATCATTAAGCTGTTCTGTCACTCTTTCGATAAAGCCTCTGCGGTTGTATATTCCCGTAAGCTCGTCGCTTACGCTCTTTTTCTCAAGCATTGCATTGTAGGATTCGATAAGCTCCATATTCTTTGAAAGCTGAGCGTGGATAGACATCTGCTCTTCCATAAGATGTTTCATTTTAAGAGCATAACATATCTGCTTGAATACTACCCATTCAAAATAGGCGTGATCAAACTGTTCCTTTTCAACAAAAAGAATACCATAATGCTCTTCATTATAAAACAACGGATTTGCTACGAACACGTGAGGCTCTTCCGTCAGTAACGGGCAACGGAACAGGTTTGCAGAATCGTATTCCTGCATTTCGTGAGTAGGAATAACGTCCTTATCTCCATCCTGATAGCAAACGAGTCTTTCCTTTCTCGGTCTTTTCCACTTTCTTATATTCTGACATACAACGGGCAGATCGTGAATGAAAAGAAAACTGCTGTCAGTATTATGTCTTCTTACGTTGGTTATGATAAACTGATAGCTTGCCGCTTCATTGTTTATATTAGCGAGAACGTCATAAACTATAGCACTTGTGATCTGCGACATATCTCGATAGTTCTGCTTAAGGTCATACACACGGTTAAATTCTCCGTCAGAAATAACGTCAAGCAGATCATAGAAGAAATCGTCTGCCTGTTGTTTATCATAAGCAATAGCACAAGCCTTTTTTCTGACAAGAGTGAGTGCAAAAGACAGCTCACCATAAGAAACAGTCTCAAAATCGATTTTGGATAACGCACCATAAATTTCGTTTATGTAAGCCTTGCTGTCAAAATGGGGAGTGGATATATCGGTCAGAAGGCCGTAAAAAGAGTCAACGACTTCATTTATCCTTATTTTTAACGTATCGTTAAGGTTAAGCGTTTCAAATAAGAAAGAGCGTATATCACTGCAAAGTGCCTCAGCCGTAATTTGTTCAAGTGCACCTACCTGAGATATCTTGTCGCTGATTATCTTTGCTCTTGACGGACAACCGCAGGAGCTGCGGATAACTGTAGACGTATCTATGAATATATCGTTACTTGCCCTGCCGTCTATCAGTGCAACGCACTGCTTTACCGCATTTCTTCCAAGCATAGGTATATTTGAATGTACGGTCGTAAGAGGGGGATTCATTGCACTGGCAGAAGGAGCATCGTCAAAACCGGTTATCATTATATCCTTACCGGGTACAAGATTAAGCTTCTGAAGTGCCCAGTAGCCGCCGATGACCATTCTGTCATTGGCAAAGCATAATGCATCTATATTTCCTTCATTCTGCTCTACTACTCTTATTACCTCGTCTTCGCAGAATTCGGAGAAATTGCCCATACCGCAAAGCTTTTTATCAAATTCTATACCATTATCTAAAAGCGTACGCTTGTAAAGCTCAATTCTCTCTATAGCTTCTCCATTATTTTTGGGTCCGCCTATAAAGCCTATCCTTTTACAGCCGTGATGATGGATAAGATGTTCTATTTCTTCACGAAGACCGTTACAATTGAAACGGATATTTGGATATCCTTCTATCTTACGGGCAATACTTACTGTAGGAACACCAAAGGAATCGAAAAGCTCCTTTACGTCTTCATCGCTCATACCATTGCAAACGACCCCTGTCTCCACGATAACACCGTCAAAATTCCCCTTCTCGACATAGGAAAACATCGTATTATACTGGTATGTGTATACGTTAAGTTCTGCCTCAGAATAATTCTCTATAAGAAGCCTTACAGGAATGATAAAAAGATTTACACCAAGTTCCTTAGCGGCAATTCGTGCCCCCTCCATAACGTCCATTGAAAACTCGTTATCGAGAAAGCCTACGAATAAAGCAATATTCTTCATAAGCACCTCCCTTTCTTAATATTGCTATGTATATCATACCATATTTAATTTGATAACACAAGTGGAATTTAAAAAATTTTACAAAAAAATCGTCGGAGCTTTCACTCCGACGATCTTTATGTAGATTTTAAATTACTGGCTGAGCTTGTTGATTGAATTCTGCATTACAACAACTGTAACAGGTGAGAATACAAAATAGAATACAAGTGCGAGAACTGTAACATCGTTCGCGGGAACGCCTCTCTGTGCAGAGATTGTTTCGATCTTCTTGCATGTTACATAGATCCAGTAAAGGAAGTAGAAAGGTACGAATAAGCATAAAAGAAGCTTATTTGTAGGATTACGATATTCAGCGCCATCCTGGTTTGTAAATTCTGTTACCTTATAGATCCAGTAAAATTCGTAGATACCGCAAGTTACGATACATAAAATAACCAGCTTAACGAGATCTACATAGTAGCCGCCGTTGTTAGCGGGTGCTGTGTTGTTAGGCATATTCTGCATAATAGCAAACCTCCAAAAATATATTTCTCCATTATTCTACACCAATCTACAGTATTTGTCAATAGCTTTTGAATATTTATGAAAAATTTCAGATATAAAATTCTTCCATAGTGTCAAGACAAAGACATCCGAGTCTGCCGCCAAAAGCCGCGCCGCAATCAATTTTGATGTTGTTGCCTATGGTCACTATTTTGCTTGTTCCCGCTAAAACAATTGTATGGGTGTGTCCTGAAACAATATATATGCTTTTGTCATCATAATATTCCATATCAAGTCTGCTTCGGCAGAAAAGAAGCTCGTCGGGTGTATATTCACTGAGCTTTTTATCCTTTGCGAAATTCCCAAGCCCTGCGTGGACGAGGATATACGTCTTATTCTCTACGTCAATAGCTTCAAACAAAGAGAAATCCGACATAAAATCAACAACGTCTGCCCTTTGCGTTTTGGAAAGCAATGCAAACTGCTTTAAGGTAGTCTCTCCGCCCTCCTGCATCCATTCGCTTATTTCTTCCAGAAGATTTTCATCAAGAACGTTTAAATTATCATCACTGATATCCGTTGCCAGAACCTTAAGGATATCAAGAGCCAACAAATCGTGATTTCCCATAAGATGATAAACGTTGGGTCTTTCCATCATATCAAGCAGGATATCAATAGGTCTCTCTCCCCTATCGACCGTGTCACCGAGAACAAAAAGCTCGTCCTGGTCCGAAAACTCTATCAGCTCCAGCATTTTAATATACTTTTCATATTCTCCGTGCAGGTCGCTCATTACGTATATCATAACACCACTCCTTTATTCTTCAGCGTGTTATCATATACCGAGAAAAAAGCGGAAAGTCCTTTATTCTACGGTTTTCATTTCCTCTGCTATGGAATTTTTACTGAAATCCGACGTACATATACTTATAGTCACAATTCCTATTACAAAACCGATGACAGCACATATAAGCGTAGCTGATACAGAAAAAGCAAAAGACATCGGTACCGTGTAAGGATAAAACTTGTCCATGGAGATATTAGAGATTAAAATTATCACAGAGGATATTATAGCGGATACCAGCGTTGCTACAGCCACATAGCCTGTGCTTTCAAGCGTGAGCATTTTAAAAAGCTGACCCTTAGTCATGCCAAGAGCACGAAGTGACGCTAATTCTCTTCGACGATTTATAACTCCCGTTGAAATTATATTGACCTGATTTATTACCGCTATCAGAGAAACCAACACCATAACGGAAATAACAAGTACAAGCAGTGACGCATATTCCTTTTCGTTTTGTATTATGCTGTTTATATTATTATGCATTATTCTCATATAAATTTCGCTGTGTTCGTCATTTCTCAATTTTATCTCACTGTCCATCTGTTCAAGCGTTCTTCCGTCATTCCTCGGAAGTCCCATCATATATGTAGCACCGCCACCATAAGAATCACAGCTGATAACACTACCGCCGTTAAGCTCGTAAAAATAATCTTCAGCACCGATAAGAGTTACGTATACCTCGTTTGTTGCGAAACCACGGACACTTTCTGCCGAACCGAGAAAATTCACCTCAGCGTTTTCAAAAACTTTATTCTCATAAGCTTCAATATCAATAACAACGCTGTCATCGCCTATTTTCAGGGGTACACCCTCAAAGCCGTTTATGGCATGCTCCGTCTCACATACGATAAAGCCCTTTTCCTTTACAAGAGTATCATAATCAACACCCGATGATGCGGCAAATATCTCATCATAATACAGTTTGTTGATAAAGACAAAACTGAATATTATATCCCGACCTGCTACACTGAGGCGAAAATCTTCATCAAGAGGCAGTTCAGACCTCAGCAGATATTCATTCTTACCGAAATAACTGTAGCAAGTCTGCACGGCGGTTACATAAACGTCATCGGTACAATTTTCGATTTGACGGTAGCCTTCTTTGATATCAATATTTTTAAATCTACCTTCGTCGGATACTGAGTAACCCATAACCGAATAGTCATCCGAAATATTCTGAGATAACATCAGCTCCTGCTTCATAAGCTCCAGACGTCTGCTATAGCTTTCAATATGACTTCCGAACAACGATACTACGGTAAAGGAGATAGAAAGTGCAAGAGCAGTTACCGCAAAACTCTTTTTTTCTCTGCGGATATTTTTTGACGCAAGATCTCCCGAAAAGCCGAATATTTTACCGAAGAAAAGAGACTTTTTCACCTTAAAGATCTTTTTTCCGCTTTGCTTAATTGACTGGATAGGGGATCTTTTTGAAAATCTTTTACCCGTTCCGTAAGCAGAAAGTAACACCCATACAAAGCCCGTTACTGCGGCAATTACTATAAATAAAGGCGATGCAGAGAATACCTCGACTCCCTTTTCTGCTCCTGTAAGTATCTGAATTATTCCTGCTGATGCTGTAAGGGAATATATAAGATAACCCGCACCGATACCGAGCAGCAGTCCTAAGGGTATACCTATAACAGAGAGAAAAGTACCCTGCCAGATAAGTATTCGTGTTATCTGCTTTTTTGACGCACCGAGAGAAGCTAATATTCCGAACTGCACCTCTCTTTCCTTTGAAGATATCTCAAAGGCGGTATCAATTACAAATCTTGCACAGAAAATGATAAACAGAACAAAGACGTAAACAATTGCTATTATTTTCACCAGCGTTGCCTTTGCGTGTATGCCGATAAGCTCATAGTTCAGCAGATCGTCGTTTATTCCCACATCAAAATGTCTGTCGTCACAGTGCTCTTTCAGACGCTCTCTTATATAGGTTTCAGGATCGTATACGTCAGAAGAAAAACGAACTTCAAGCGTTCCCTTGTATTCGTCATTCATACCCGGAAAATACTCATACTCGCTTATCATATCACCTGATGCTACCTTTTCAGCTTCCTCCTGTGTTATATCGTAAATTGACATATGCCAGGGATTCTGACTTTTTACAGCACTGAGCATTGAAGAATAAAAGGATGAGAAAAGCGTAAAGATAACCGTCACAAAGGTAAGCGCCGACACTATACTAAGGGTTATAAAAACACTGTGCTTTTTCTGTGCCTTTATGTATCTCAGTGCCATTTTTGATGCAAAGCTCATCTTATCACCTCGTCACGAACTATCCTGCCATCCTCTAAGGCAATTATCCTGTCGCATTGCAGAGCAATATCCTCATCGTGGGTAATAAGAATAGTCGTCTGCTTTAATTCCTTATTCATTTTGCAAAGTAAAGCAACTATCTCTCTGCTGTTCTTTGAGTCAAGATTTCCCGTTGGCTCATCGGCAAGCAGAAGCGTAGGAGATGAATAAAGTGCACGGCATACGGAAACTCTCTGCTGCTGGCCGCCCGAAAGCTGAGAAGGAAGACAGTTCAGTTTGTCTTCAATTCCTGTAAGAGCGGCAAGCTCGGTAAGTCTCTTTTCGTCAGACTTTCTGCCATCCATACTGACGGGTAAAGTGATATTCTCCTTAGCCGTAAGAACGGGGATAAGATTATAAAACTGATATATAAGCCCTACCTGACGGCGACGGAATACCGCAAGATTTTTATCGTTCTTCTTATACACGTCTTCTCCGCTTACAAGTATACTGCCTGAAGTAGGCTTTTCCACTCCACCGATAGCGTGGAGCAGTGTAGATTTTCCCGAACCACTGGGACCTATCACCGCCACCATCTGTCCCTTATCAACGGAAAATGATACGTTGTCAATTGCAGTAACGGCATTTTCTCCGCTACCGTATATTTTTGTGAGATTTTCAATTTTAAGGATTTCCATAACAAGTACCCCTTTCTTTTTCTGATTATATTGTAACACATTTTTATTTCATTTCAATGACTTTTCGGTGACTCTTTAGTCACAAAGGCAAATTTTCTTGACCGCAGAATTTCAATGTGCTATATTTAATATAGAAACGGGTGGTGATTTTGTGAAAAGAATAGTTATAATAGAAGACGATATAAATATCCTTGACAGCCTTTCAGACTATTTAAGGACCGAGGGCTATACCGTATTCGGAGCAAAGGGGCAGACAGAAGGATTAAAGCTTATATCAGGCTGTGATCCTGACTGTATCCTGCTGGATATATCTCTTCCTGACGGAAACGGCTTTTCGGTCTGCTCAAAGGTCAGGGAAAAATCAGACGTGCCGATAATATTTCTCACCGCCTCAGGTGATGAAGCAAGCGTTATCGCAGGACTGGAGCTTGGTGCGGATGATTATATCAAAAAGCCCTTTTCTCCCCGTGAATTAGTAGCAAGAATAAAAACCGTAACTAAAAGGCATAGCGGCAAAACTCACGAGCTTTGCCACGGTGATATAAAGGTGGATATTGTAAAGGGCAGTGTAACAAAGGGCAATGAGGAGCTTTTTCTATCAGCGCTTGAATACAGACTGCTGCTTATATTTATTTCTAACAAGGGCAGGCTTTTTTCAAGAGAGCAGCTTATAGATGAATTATGGACCACAGGAGGAGAATTCATCACCGACAACACTCTCACCGTTTATATAAAAAGAGTAAGAGAAAAGATAGGCGATGACCCTAAAGACCCGAAAATAATAGTAACCGTCCGTGGACTCGGCTACAGAATGGGAGATGAATAAAATGCTCAGGAATAAGGAGCTTTGCTTTCAGCTTGCGGCACAGATATTAATTTCTGTTATAGCCTGTGTTATCTGCATTTTTATTAATCCAACTGCCTGTATTATTGTCGCTGTTTCATCACTTCTTATCATTATAGCAGGGATTATTGCGGCTAAAGCAAGATGTAATAAGCTGAGCTTGCTCTGTGATGATATAGATAAGATCTTAAGCGGCGATGACAGTATATCCTTTGACAGCTATGAAGAGGGAGATATCAGCATCTTAAAAACCGAAATCGGCAAGATGACTACAAAGATAAGAGAGCAGAACAATAAACTTAAAAATGATAAGATAATTTTAAAGGACAGTCTTGCAGATATATCACATCAGTTAAAGACTCCGCTCACCTCTATGTCTATAATACTGACTATGCTGAGAACAAAGGAGCTTTCTGACAGCGACAGAAAAAAATACGTAAGAGATCTTTCAATGCTTATTTTAAAAACAGAATGGCTTATTGACACGCTTTTAAAGCTATCCTCCTTCGAAGCAAAGGCTATAACAATGGAGAAAAAGGAATTTGCGTGTGTTGAACTTATAAAAAGTGCCACAGAACCGCTTCTCATTATGGCAGAGCTTAAAGAAACAGAGCTTGTGACAGTTGCAGGCAATGAAAAGCTTGTTGCAGATTTCAGATGGTGCAATGAGGCGTTGCAGAATATAATCAAAAACTGTATAGAACACAGCAACAGCGACAGTAAAATAGTGATAAGCTCAGAAGAAAACGCTCTTGCGGTGACGATAACCGTAGAGGGCGGCGGTAACAGAATATCGAAAAAGGATTTCCCTCATATTTTTGAAAGATATTATAAAACCGACAACGTAAATCATCAGGGCTACGGCATAGGGCTTGCCCTATCAAAGCAAATAGTAAATGAGCACGATGGTATCATAAGAGCAGAAAACACAGATAAAGGTGTTAAGTTTACTATTATTTTTTACAAGTCTACGGTATAGCAAAAGGCAGATAACAAAACCGTTATCTGCCTTTCAGACTGAAGACAAACTCACGCACCGCAAAAATGCGTAAAATTTTGCGTTTATCTTGCAAGCATATAAAAACGTTGATACAAAAGTTTAGGAAAGCCGAAAACGGCTTCCCTAAAGCATTTTTGCTTACTTTGTCACCTGACGCCTACCGTACCATCGTACGCCGACGGCGTCAGGTTCCTCGTCTGCGTGCGTTTTTCATCGTCTGACAGCGTGTAGACAAAACTTTGTCTACACGCTGAAAGGCAGATAACAAAACCGTTATCTGCCTTCATTTTTTATTCTATTTTACAGAATTAAAGGTCATAGTAATTTGCAAATTCAGCGGGATGAGGAATTTTGCTGATAGCCGCCGCTTCTGCACGCTTTTTCTTGAGCCAGATCTCGATAAGTCTTTCAGGGAATACTCCGCCTTCTGTAAGATAATCGTGGTCTGCTTCAAGAGCGTCAAGAGCTTCTTCTAAGGTTCTGGGAAGTGACTGAATCTTTGCCTTTTCTTCGTCAGAAAGTGTGTAAAGGTTGAAGTCGAAGGGACCCCAGCCGCACTTTGAGGGATCGATCTTGTTCTTTACGCCGTCAATACCTGCCATAAGGATAGCCGCATAAGCATAGTAGGGATTGCAGGTAGCGTCAGGGCTACGAAGCTCGAAACGACGCTTGTCGGGAGCCTTTGCATATGCAGGAATACGGATGACCGCACTTCTGTTTGACGTAGCGTAACCGATGGTAACGGGTGCTTCAAAGCCGGGTACAAGTCTCTTATAGGAGTTTGTAGAGGGATTTGTAAAACCGCAGAGTGAACGAGCGTGCTTTAACAGACCGCCGATAAAGTAAAGAGCTGTTTCGGATAATTCGCTGTAGCCGTTAGGATCGTAGAATACAGGCTTGCCATCCTTGAATAAAAGCATATGAACGTGCATACCGTTACCTGCTTCGCTGTAGATGGGCTTTGGCATAAAGGTTGCTGTTCTGCCGTCCTGTAATGCAGCGTTCTTAACCATATACTTTATAGTCATTGTATTATCAGCCATCTTTGTAAGCTCGCCAAGTTCTACTTCGATTTCAACCTGACCTGAACCGCCTACTTCGTGGTGATGATATTTAACCTTGATATCTCTTTCTTCAAGCATAAGGCAGATACGGCTTCTTAAATCGTAGGTAATATCGTTGGGAAGATCTGCGTGATATCCTCTGTGACCGGGTGTGATATAACCCTTGTTGTTAGAGTCTGTATAAGCTGAGTTCCAGCTTGCCTGTCTTGTATCTACGCTGAAGGACATATCCTCAGGCTTTACGCTGTAGGAAACGTTGTCAAAAAGATGGAATTCAAATTCAGGACCGATGATCATTTCATCTGCAATACCTGTTGATTTTAAATATTCAACAGCGTGCTTGGAGACGTTTCTGGGGTCCTGATTGAAACGGAAGTTTGGACTTGCGATAACGTAAACGTCACCGATCATAGAAAGGGTCGTAACCTCTGCAAAGGGGTCAAGAGCCGCACTTGAAAGGTCGGGAATAAAAATCATATCGCTCTTTTCTACTGCCGCAAAGCCGTAGTTAGAACCGTCAAATCCGATACCTGACTCCATAATATCGGGAACGAAACGGCTTTCAGGGATAGCAATATGACGCCAGCGGCCATCGATATCAACCATCTTGAAGTCGATCATTTTTACCCCTTTTTCTGTACAGAATTTTTTTGCTTCTTCAAAAGTCTTGAACATTTTAAAAATTTCCTTTCGTTTTTTAAGCAGTCATTGTTGTCATATGGATTTTAATTCACTTCACAATGACAAAAATCTACACAGAGATTTTATCATAATCTCAGTTATTAGTCAAGTATTTTTTGTGGGTTTTTAACATATTTAAGTCACTTTTTTTAAAATTTCTTTTCACTTTGCAGTAAAGTCATTGAAATATATTTTCATTTATGCTAAAATAATTATAGGCAGTTTTTGTCTTAATATTTAAGTATGGAGTAAACGTATGAATAATTTTGTAAACTCAAACGACATGCCGACTCCGAACGGCTACAACGATCAGCCTATGCAATACCGCACAGCACCTATAATGAAAACAAACAGAGGTATGGTTAAATTTATAGTCCTTTCCGTACTTACCTTCGGCATATACGGACTTGTGGCAATGTGCAATATTTCAGATGATATTAATTTTATTGCCTCAAAATACGACGGCAAAAAGACGATGCACTTCATTCTTCTCGCTTTTATCTTCTCCTGGCTTACGCTTGGTATCGGAGTTATCGTGTGGTATCACAGGGTATCAAATCGTATAGGCAGCGAGCTTATAAGACGCGGTATAAACTACTCCTTTAATGCAGGTGATTTCTGGCTATGGGAGGTTCTTTGCTCATTGATCATTATAGGACCTTTCGTTTATCTTCATAAAATGTTCAGGGCAATGAACCTTATCTGTGCTGACTTCAATCAAAGAGGTTGCTGAATTACGTAATCAAAAATCTCCCGAGGAATATCCTTGGGAGATTTTCTTTTTATATCTGCATTTTTGGGAATTGGGAATAGCAAATTTTACTTTTCGATGTACTTTTCAAGCTCTGCCATAAGCTCGTCGCAGTCGTCAGAGTGAACTCTCAGTTCAAGTGTCTTGGAAAGATCAAGGCTGAAGATACCCATGATAGACTTTGCGTCAATTGCATATCTGCCGCTTACGATATCTACATCATAGTTGCACTTTGTTACGATCGTTACAAAATCCTTTACGTCGTTGATTGTATTGATTCTGATGTTTGCTGTTTTCATAATAGTTGTTTCCTTTCTTACCTTAAAATCTGTAGGATAGCACCGCAGACGTGCATACCTTTTTTAATTTCTTTTCCGTTACTGTTCTTTCTTTTGTTCTAACGTCTTTTCTTTTTCTGTTTATTTTACGATAAACTTTTCAATCTTCTCTGCAAGATCCTTTGCGTCATCTGTATGAGCATTCACTGTAAGTTCCTTGGATAAGTCAAGGCTGAAAAGTCCCATGATCGACTTAGCGTCTACAACGTACTTGCCTACCGTGATGTCGATATCAAAGCTGTAACGTCCTGCAATGTCTACAAATTCCTTTACATCATTGATCGCCGCGAGTCTTATTTTCATCTGTGTCATCTTGCATCTCTCCTTTTCTTCCGTCTAACTGTTTTCTTATCTTTCGTTCTGTTTTTCTATATATATTTTATAGAAGAAGTTCTGCGTATCTCCTTCTGTAAGCTAATAATATCAACATTTTTAAGTAAAGTCAAGGGCTTTTTTTCATTTTTTTAATTTACTTGCAAATTTCGTAATTTTAAAGTATAATTGTGTTAAAGACCAATTTCTTTTGGTGAAACTAAACAAAATCAGAGAGAGAATTTTATGGAATATGCTATACAGACCTTCGGCTGCAAGGTCAATCAATATGAGAGTGCGGTAATATCCGAGGGTATGAAAAAAAAAGGCTTTACAAAGGCTGAAGATATCAGAAAAGCGGATATTGTCATCATAAACTCCTGCTCAGTCACAGAGCAGAGTGATAAGAAGGCGTGTCAGCTTATAAGAAAGCTTAAAAACGGTAATCCCGATTGTATAATTGCCCTTTGTGGATGCTTTCCGCAAGCCTTTAAAAGTGAGGCGGAAAAATCAGGTGCAGACATCATAACAGGCACAGAGGATAAGGACAAGCTTCCTGATATCATATATAATTATGTGCAAAGCTCACAAAAAGATGTATTATCAGACGTGTCAGAGCTTACTGACCGTCTTTGCTTCAACGATATGCCCTTATCCGATATGGGCAAGACAAGAGCCTTTATTAAAATAGAGGATGGCTGTGACAGATATTGTGCATACTGCATAATCCCTTATGCGAGAGGAAAGGTGCGTTCAAGGTCGATAGAAGATATTATAAAGGAAACTGAGTTTCAGGTAAAATGCGGTCATAAAGAGATGGTGGCAGTTGGTATAAACCTTTCCCTTTACGGCTCAGATATCGGACTGAGACTTGCTGACGCCGTTCACGCTATATGCAGTGTTGAAGGTGTCGAAAGAGTAAGACTTTCGTCTTTAGAGCCTGAGCTTATAACTGAAGAGGATGTTATAAGGCTTAGTAATGAACCTAAGCTGTGCCCGCATTTTCATCTTGCACTACAAAGCGGATGCGAGGCTACCTTAAAAAGAATGAACCGTCATTACACTCCCGACGAGTACTATAAAATAGTAGAAAATCTTCGCAGATACTTCCCCGGTTGCTCTGTAACAACAGATATTATGGTAGGCTTTGCAGGCGAGACCGATGAAGAATTTGAAAAATCCCTTGCCTTTTGCGAAAAGGTCGGCTTTGCCGCTATGCACGTTTTCACCTACTCTGTAAGAAGCGGAACTGAGGCGGCAGAAAGAACGGATTTCGTTTCTCCTGACGTTGCCGCTGTACGATATAAAAAAATGTCAGAGCTTGCGGTAAGGATGAAAACCGAGTATTTTAAAAAAACAGTCGGCAAAATAAAGCAGGTACTTATACAGAAAAGGGAAAGCGAGAGTTACGCAAATGGGCTCACTCCCGAATACGTTCCCGTCAGAATTTATAATTGTGACGCAAAAAAGCACGATATTTTAACAATAAAAGTGACATCTGCACAAAAAAACGAATTTTGCGTCGGTGAAGTGCAAAAAGTCTTGTAATTCTTTTAAGAATATTGTATAATGTAATGTGGTTATGTTCTGCTTTTTAAAGGACAAGCCTCAATGACAGTCTATTAAATATCTCACATAAAAAGAAAGGTAAAAAGTTATGTCAGTTTATCGCATTTATGTGGAAAAGAAACCGCAGTTTGCCGTTGATGGCAAGGCAGTTCTTTCCGACCTTCAGACCGCCCTTCAGATAAAGGGTATTGTAGACGTTCGTATCGTAAACCGCTACGATGCTGAAGGTATCACAAAGGAAAACTTTGAAAAGGCAACTCCTACAGTATTTTCAGAGCCTCCTGTTGACGACGTTTATTACTCTCTCCCTGAAATCGGCGAGGACGAAAGAATGTTCGCAACAGAATTCTTACCCGGTCAGTTTGACCAGAGAGCAGACTCTGCCGCACAGTGCATCCAGATGCTCTGCCAGGGCGACCGTCCTACGGTAAAATATGCAAAGATCTACATTTTAAAGGGTAAGATCACAGATGAGGATTTTGCTAAGATAAAGCACTTCCTTATAAATGCGGTAGAAGCAAGAGAATGCGGCTTTGAGCAGTATGAAACTCTCGAAGTAAAGTACGATATTCCAAGTGAAGTTCCTACACTTGACGGTTTTATAAAGTACGATCAGGCTCAGCTTGACGAATTTATCAAGAAGTACGGTCTTGCTATGGATAGCGGCGATATCAAGTGCTGCCAGGATTACTTCATCACGGAACAGAGAGATCCTACTCTTACAGAAATCCGTATGCTTGATACCTACTGGTCTGACCACTGCCGTCACACCACATTCGGTACTATTATAGACAATGCAGTTATCGACGCTCCCTATATTGCGGATACGTATAAGGAATACAAGCTCCACAAGGAAGAGCTTGGCAGAGGTGCAAAACCCATCTGCCTTATGGACATTGCTACAGCGGCAGTAAGAAAGCTTAAGGCTGACAACCTGCTCCCTGACCTTGACGAAAGCGAAGAGATCAACGCTTGTTCTGTAAAGATCACGGTTGACGTTGACGGCAAAGACGAGCAGTGGCTTCTCATGTTCAAGAACGAGACCCATAACCATCCTACAGAAATCGAGCCTTTCGGCGGTGCGGCTACCTGCCTCGGTGGTGCTATCCGCGATCCCCTTTCAGGCCGTTCTTACGTATATCAGGCTATGCGTGTAACAGGTGCTTCCGATCCCCTGCTGCCTGTAAATGAAACAATCGAAGGTAAGTTACCACCCAGAAAGATTACAACGACTGCAGCTGCAGGTTATTCTTCCTACGGTAACCAGATCGGTCTTGCTACAGGTCACGTTGCTGAAATCTACGACAAGGGCTATATGGCTAAGCGTATGGAGATCGGTGCAGTTATCGGCGCTGCTCCTGCTGAAAACGTAAAGCGTGAACGTCCTGCTCCCGGCGATGTAATCATTCTGCTCGGCGGCAGAACAGGTCGTGACGGTTGCGGTGGTGCTACAGGTTCTTCAAAGTCACATAGTGTCGAATCTCTCGAAAGCTGTGGTGCAGAAGTTCAGAAGGGTAATGCTCCCGAAGAAAGAAAGCTCCAGAGATTATTCAGAGATAAGAACGCTACTCAGCTTATCAAGCGTTGTAACGACTTCGGTGCAGGCGGTGTATCCGTTGCTATCGGTGAGCTTGCTGACGGTCTTGAAATCGACCTCAATGCAGTTCCTAAGAAGTATGACGGTCTTGATGGTACAGAGCTTGCTATTTCCGAATCTCAGGAAAGAATGGCAGTAGTTGTTGACAAGAACGACGTTGAAAAGTTCATTGCTCTTGCAAGCAAGGAAAACCTTGAAGCTACTCCCGTCGCGGTAGTTACTGCTGAACCCAGACTTAAGATGAACTGGAACGGCAAAACTATCTGCAATATCGCAAGAGAATTCTTAAACTCAAACGGTGCAGAAAAGCACACAGATATATACGTAGGTAATCCTACCGTATCCTACTCTACCGGCAGAAAGAACACAGCAGAGGATTGGGAAAAGCTTGTAACTGACCTCAACATCTGCTCACAGAGAGGCCTTGTACAGCGTTTTGACTCCACGATCGGTGCAGGTACAGTTCTTCTTCCCTACTCAGGTAAGACTCAGCAGACTCCCGTTCAGGCTATGGCGGCTAAGATCCCCGTACTCGGTGGTAATACAAAGACAGCTTCTATCATGGCATGGGGCTTCAATCCCTTTGTAAGTAAGCAGTCCCCCTACCACTCTTCAGCTCTTGCAGTTGTAGAAAGTATTGCTAAAGTAGTAGCGGCAGGCGGTAGCAGTGATAAGTGCTGGCTCACCTTCCAGGAATATTTTGAGCGTACACAGGGCAAGGCAGAAAGATGGGGCAAGCCTTTTGCGGCATTACTTGGTGCATACAAGGCTCAGCTTGCTCTCTCCTGCGGCTCTATCGGCGGTAAGGACTCTATGTCCGGTACGTTCGAAGATATAGACGTACCTCCTACTCTCGTTTCCTTTGCAGTTTCTACAGCAAAGTCCGACAAGATCATTTCTGCTGAATTCAAACTTCCTTTCAGCAGTATCTACTATATTGCTCCCGAATACGACGAAAACCAGATGCCTAAGTTCGACAGTGTAAAGAAGGTATTCGGCATAGTTGAAAAGGCCATCGCTGAAGGCAAGGCATTATCCGTATGGTCACTTGCAGGCGGCGGTGTTGCCGAAGGTATCTTCAAAATGTCACTCGGTAACAGAATCGGTGCAAAGCTTAGTAACCTTACAGACAGCGAATTATTCGACCTCTGCTACGGTGCATTCATCATTGAAGCAAATGCTGAGATCGAAGGTGCAAAGCTTATCGGTGAAACAACTGACGAATACAAGATCACTTGTGGTAACGTTGTTATTGATATCGCTGAATACGAAAAGAAGTACGACGCAGTATTAGAGCCTATCTTCAAGAATTCACTTCCTGAAACGCCCGCTCCCAAGTCTGCGGCTTACGATAAGGGTTGTGACCTGCTCGTAAACAAGCCTGCAAGAGGTATTGCAAAGCCCAGAGTTCTTATCCCCGTATTCCCCGGCACAAACTGCGAATACGATATGGCGGCTGCATTCAACCGTTACGGCGGCGAGGCTGAAATATTCGTTATCAGAAACCTTACAGCTCAGAACATGGAAGACAGCGTAAACGAGTTCGTTGCACGTATAAAGGAAAGCCAGATGATCGCCGTTCCCGGTGGTTTCTCAGGCGGTGACGAGCCCGAGGGTTCTGCAAAGTTCATCAATGCATTCTTCCGCAATCCTAAGATCAAGGAAGAGGTTGAAGAAATGCTGTATACAAGAGACGGTCTTATGATCGGTATCTGTAACGGCTTCCAGGCACTTATCAAGCTCGGTCTTGTACCATTTGGAAAGATCGTTCCTCTGACAAGCGAATCTCCTACACTGACGTACAACACGATCGGTCGTCACCAGTCACAGCTCGCTCTGACAAAGATCTGCACAAATAAGTCACCCTGGCTTATGCACTGCAAGGTAGGCGACGTTCACAACATTCCTATCTCCCACGGCGAAGGTAGATTTGTCGCAAGCGAAGAGGTTATAAACGACCTTATCGCAAACGGTCAGGTAGCTACTCAGTACGTTGATCTTAACGGCAATCCTACAATGGATCTTCGTTACAACCCCAACAGCTCTATGTGTGCTATCGAAGGTATCATCTCTCCCGACGGTCGTGTGCTCGGTAAGATGGGTCACACAGAACGTATCAGCACAGATACCTGCGTAAACGTTGACGGCAACAAAGAACAGCTCTTATTCAAGGGCGGCGTTGATTACTTTAAATAATTAAGTAAGCTCATAATAAAAATGACCTTTGGTTTTTACCAAAGGTCATTTTATTTATAAGAAGTAAAGCAGTTACTCTGTTCGTCATAAGTAATGTTTATCGTATCACCTATATCCATGCTTATACCGAAAAGCGAAAGGAATTCTTTGGCGGCAAATTCGTTAAGATAAAGCGTTCCTTGCCTGAAGTCGTAATATGCATTTTCATTTTCGGGCTTCCAGTTTTCTGCGGGCAGTCCTTTATCAGTATAATGCGGCTTTACGTTAAAGAAAAGGCGCTGAGTATTTATAAAAGCATACAGATGCTTTTCACCTGTCTTCTTATCGGTTACAAAAAGAGAAGTCTTACCCACATTGTGATATATATGCTCATCATCAAAAATGATATCAAGAAGTGCCACAATATCTATTTCATATCCACCGGACTTATTGACTGTTGCTATATTATTTACGATATTTCCATCCCGTCCATTTATTACTACATCCACATTCTGAGTATCAAAGGTATCAAGAAACTCGTCCCTTTTAAAGACCTTATAATCCTTTGAAGATATATATCCATTATATTCTAAGGTCATATAATACACCTGTTCTTTATTCTTAAAATGAACAAATGCGGGATAACCTGGAACACAGACAATAAACATATCGGCCGTTTCTTCTATCTTTTCTGTCTTGTCATTTTGGTAGCTATCGTCAAGATATTCCCTGAGCGTTATCCCATCACACAGAAATTTTAATAGTTTATAGTTAAAGGTAACGTTCCAGCCGTCTTTCATAAGTCCTATCTTGCCGCCAACGGGATCATCAAAATATATCCTTTTCAGGTTTTCCTGTTGCTTTATATCGCCGAATACATAATATTCTTTATCAAAATTTCCTGCAAAGAGATAAGTCTCAACCATTTTAGCGACCATCTTGTTATTTAATATATCAGGGCTTGCAATAAACTCCTTACCAAGCTCTTCAGAAAAAAAGTACACCTTCATAGAGTGGGTGTATTCCACTTCTTCAATAAAAGAGGTAGTATCGTCAGTACTTTGAGACAGACTGTTTTCCCCGTCCTTATCTGACGGGATTGTAATAATAGCAATAAGCACAATAAGTGCCATAATTACGATGCAAAGAATCAGGGTAAAAATATTGCCTGAACCATTATTATCTACCGAAATATTATCATCTTCAGGCTGTTGCCCGAGTTTATTCGTATCTTTTTCCTGCATACTATCCTCCTTTCTGAGACGCTTACACAAAGGATTATACTATAAATACATATGTTTTTCAATGCAATAAAAGGACGAAATTTGTTTGACGGCGAGCCAATGATCTAAAGACCAATGACTCCCAAACGCCCCGCCGCTGAAGGAAGCGGTTCGCAGAACTGCGGCAATTTTTGAAATCTTTGATTTTAAAACAATAGGAAACTTGGCTCAAACGCCACGCGTTAGAACAATAATTAGATATATATCCACTGTGTGATACCGCCGTTTTGATATCTACGTATAAATCCAACGATTAAAAAGGCGGTAATTGGATCAAACACCACGCGTTAGAACAATAATTAGATGCGTATCCACTGTGTGATACCGCCGTTTTGATATCTACGTATAAATCCAACGATTAAAAAGGCGGTAATTGGATCAAACGCCACGCATTAGAACAATAATTAGATATATATCCACTGTGTGATACCGCCGTTTTGATATCTATGTATAAATCCAACGATTAAAAAGGCGGTAATTGGATCAAACGCCACGCATTAGAACAATAATTAGATATATATCCACTGTGTGATACCGCCGTTTTGATATCTATGTATAAATCCAACGATTAAAAAGGCGGTAATTGGATCAAACGCCACGCGTTTGATTTTTGTTGTATTTTTGCCACATTTATGCTACAATAGAGATAATGGGGTGATTTTAATGGCAATAACAATTATGGATATGCTGACGTTTATCCTGTCGCTTTTAATGATAGGTATAATACTTACCAAATATAAAAAGCTGGATACATTGTTCTTTTTGCTAGGTCTTTCGATAGTGGTAAACTGTCTTGGACGCTTTATGCTTTCCACTTCGCAAAATCTTGAAACGGCAATATGGGCAAATCTTTTCCTGTATGTAGGCGGATGCTATGCTCCGCTACTTCTTTCAATCGTGCTGTTCAAGGTCTGCAATATGAAATTCCCGAAAATAGCTACTGTAATTATGACAGCTTATTCCACTATCATTCTTTTACTTGTAATGACAGTAGGCTACAGCGATATTTATTACAAGGAGGTACACCTTGTAATTGATAACGGCTACAGTTATCTTGAAAAAGTATACGGACCGCTTCACATTCTCTATCCTATAATGATGGGTCTGTATGGTGTTTTCCTTATCATATTCGTGGTAAGAGGAATAATACACAGAAACCGTATTTCTATAAAAACCGTAATAGGCACAGGTGCTACCGGCTTTACCATAATTTCAGCTTACATTATTGAGCAGATAATTGACCTTAACATCACGCTTATGTCAGTGGGTTATCTTGTAGTAATGGTGTTTATCATAAATTTCTTCGATCGCATCAACGTGTACGATATGACCTCAAATATAGTAAGCTTTGTTGAAAACAGAGGAGAATTCGGCTACATAGTTTTTGATAAAAAGAATAAATTCATAAGCTTTAATAATTACATTGCGGAAACTTTTCCTGAAGTTGAAAATTGGGTAGTAGACAGATCTGTTCCTGTAAGTGAAAGTGCTCTTTACTGCGAGGTAGTGCAGTTCTTCCTCGGAAGAGAATGGGAAAACGGTACTTCAAAAATAATAAACGTCAATGATAAATACTTCGAGATAAACGTAAGACCTATCCAGCACGGAAAAAAGCACGCAGGTTACGTAATTGAATTTACCGACAGAACTCTTGAACAGAAATATTATAACAGTATCGAAAACTACAATGCACAGCTTGAAAAAGAGGTTGAAGCAAAGACAGCCGATATTCTTCATATCAAGGATATGATGGTACTCGGCATGGCGGATATGGTGGAAAGCCGTGACAATAACACAGGCGGTCACATAAAGCGTACCAGTGCCGTTGTAAGGGTATTTGCAGAAAAGCTCTGCTCTTACGGTATTGATTTAGGGCTCAGTGAAAAGTTCTTAAGGCAGGTGGAAAAAGCCGCACCTATGCACGATCTGGGCAAGATTGCAATAGATGACAGGGTGCTGAGAAAGCCCGGTAAATTTACCGACGAAGAATATGCGGAAATGAAACGCCACACCACTGAGGGAGAAAAGATAGTAACCTCTATCCTTAAAGGCGTTGAGGACGATGAATTTGTAGAGATTGCAAGAAACGTTGCTTTATACCACCACGAAAAATGGAACGGTAAGGGCTATCCCACAGGTATTGCAGGAAAGGAAATCCCGATAGAAGCGAGAATAATGGCGTTAGCTGACGTATTTGACGCTCTTGTAAGCAAAAGATGCTATAAGGACGCTTTTAGCTTCGACAAAGCATTTTCTATAATTGAAGAAGATTTAGGAACACATTTTGATCCTGAGCTTGGCAAAATATTCTTACAATGTAAGCAGGAGCTTATAAAAGTATTTGATAATGCATAATGAAATCCCCACGGCATGCCGTGGGGATAATCTTATTATATAGAAATATAAAAAACTTAATCGGTTAATAGGAACTTTTCTTTGTAGTGCGTTTGAACATATCCATCTCTTCTAACGTTTATATCAAGCGTCAATGTGGAATTTTCTTCAACATCACGTATGACAACATTGATTATACCTTTATCCTCTTTTTTCAACGTATGTCCTACGCTGCATAGATATTTACCATCGTCAATAATATCAGGTAACGTCATCTCTATCGGCGTTGCATCTTCATCCGAAAATTCCATATAAAAATTGATTTCCTCACTTACATCCGCAAAGACACCCACATCAATTGCAAATGCCCATTCATTATCACTTATTTTTTTACATCCGCTTATAACGGGATTTGTTGTGGCAAGCTCCTCTTCTGTAAGATTATCAGGATTATTTCTCACAACTACCCCATAAGATATCGTGTGGGTTTCAATCTTCCCGTCTATTATTTCTGATGCATCAACGGTATATGTAAGATATGCTGTAAGTTCTGTACTATATCCATATTCATTAAAGGTAAGAGCTTTTGTATCAATCCAAACATCACTCTCAAACACTCTATCTTCTTTACTATTTAAAGTGCTGGTAAACAGACATCTTTCCTTGCCATCTATCAGTACGGGAACGCCATTACTCTTTAGGCTAAATTCAAACTCGATGGGCAAGCCATGGTAAATATCTGCGTAGGGGAATCTCGCAGATAAATGAAGCTTTGCTTTCCCGTCTTCCTCGTATAAAGGTCCTATCATGTCCTTAAAATAGAAGCTGTTACGTTGAAGATAATCAGTATCCGATGTAAAAATATTGTACGTTTCGTCGTAAGACACATCAATACATCCATACGTTCCACCATTGCTGCTAAGCATGATAAAATATATAGAAAGGAACATATCTGTCGCTTTATAATTCATAAAAAGTTCGCCGTCACGGAAAGTGCTTACACATCCGTTCTCGTTCCAGACTTGTGTACTACTCATAATTTGATCTGTATTGTAGCTTGGATATGCTTCAATTGTCTGTGCCTCGCTGTCAACAACAGCAGCCAGATCCTTTTCTCCCGTTGACTTATTCCACCTGTAATAAGAGGTCTTACTGCCCTCACAGACAATAAATTCATCGTCAACTATATGTTCCAAAAGCTTTGTTATATTCACCTCACATACTCTTGCCAAATTACCGACAAAACATCCATTGACAACCTCTTTTTTGTTTATTGTGATTGGTCTTTCCTTTATCTCGTAATGGTCTATAAGCTCTTCGTGCGTGAATATACCATAGGATGTAGTATCACCATATACAACATCCTGATCAAGATGTATAAAGTTTACCTTATCCCCGTCTTTAAAATGTATCAGAGGAGCATATTCCGGAATACATACTATAAAAACATCTGTTATCTCTTCTATTTTCTCTTTAATAGTGCCCTTTTCATATTTTTTATCACAGAATTCTCTGATTTTTTCTTCTCCGCCTACAAAGCTCAGTAAATCAGGATTAAAGGCTATATCCCAGCCCTCCATAAGCATACCTGTTTTACCGCCTATGGGATCATCAAATCTGATTTTATTCAGGTTGTCAGCCTTTTCGATATCTCCGAACACATAGTATTCTTTATCAAAATTTCCTGCAAAAAGATATGTCTTTATACTGCTCGCAATCATTTTATTCTTTATTATCTCAGGGTCGCTGATAAATTCCCTGCCAAGTTCTTTTTCCAAAAAGTAAACCTTTGTGGAGTGGGTGTATTCGACATTTTCAAGCAGATAGGAGTATTCGTCAGCACTATCAAGTGGCTGAACGGCGATGTTGTTTTTAACTATAACAACAGTCAGCACCGCAAGACATACCATAACTGCAATGCAGGCAACAAGAGCAAGAATATTATTGTTTTTTCTGCCCTTCTTAGTCGCTTCATCTCCCTCGACTATATAGTCGCTTACTTCCACATCGTTTCTTTTGTGATAAGAAAAAAGATCATACGCCACTCTATCTGTAAGCTTTTCGTCAAGTCCGTTTATTACATCGTTCCAGAAATATTTGTTACTCATATCAATTCCCCCTTTCATATATCTATTCCGTTTTTCATAAGAAAATCGGAAAGCTTTTTCCTTGTACGACCGAGATTTAGCTTTACTGCATTTTCGGTAACCCCAATTATTTCAGCTATTTCCTTGCAGGGCAGATTATAATAATACCTTGCCACAAACACAGCCCTGTTCTTTTTAGACTGCTTTAATAGAAACTGATTTAAAAGTGATGATATTATACTGCTTTCAAGTTTCTTTTCCACGTCGGAATTATAATTTATTATACTGTCAAGCTCGGTGTATATCTCGTTTTCTTCACGTCGCATCGTTTTTTCATAAATAGCCAGAGCGGTATTTTTCACTATCTTGCAGATATATCCGCAGAGATTATCAGGTCTTTTGGGTGGTATGGCATTCCACACCTTAAGGTATGAGGAGTTCATACACTCCTCGCTGTCTTCATTATTATGTAGGATACCGAAGGATATCTTTCTGCAGAGTCTGCCGTATTTTATATCCGTTTCGGTTATCGCGCTTTCGTCACGCTCAAAATAAAGTTCGATTAATTCTTTATCCTGCATACTTTCTCCCCCTTTCACCCTATATAATAGATTTAATTTTAAAAAAGTGTCGTTTTTATAAAAAAGTTCTGAAAAATTAAACCCCGCCGTTTTTAAACTGCGGGGTCAACTGTTTTTTAGCTTAAGGCAGATATCGTTATAATATCTTACTGCCGTTTATAACAACGCTGAAATCCACGCCTAAGGTTCTTGCGGAATTTCTGCAAAGACTCATTCTGCCGAGGAATATCTCGAAATAATCCATAATAGAGCAGATATCAAGATCTATTGCAAGATCAAGTATAAGAGTCTTTTTGTCATCAGAAAAATAAATATCGGATTTTTCCACAGCATAATTCACTCTGTCGTGGATATCGTTTATATTTATCATATCAGTCTTGCTTCTTGTATCGGCAAGTCTTACTCTTGAACGGCGGACATCGGATTTATCCGCAATTATCACTGCCGCCGCTACGGGATTTACAGGTGCGGCAGTTTTTTCGTCGTGATTACCTATAGCGGAGATTATAATTGCAATTTCCTCAGCAGGCATACCAAGCTTATCAAGAAGACGGAACGCCATAAGTGCTCCCGAATGGGCGTGGTCGTTGCGGTTTACCACGTTGCCGATATCATGCATATATGCGGCTATACGGGCAAGCTCGCACTGTCTTTCATCAAAATTCAGTTCCTTAAGCACCATATATGCTATCGACGCTGAGCGTTCAACGTGAGCGTTGGAATGTTCGGTATATCCTATACTGTAAAGTGCCGCATCGGCGTGGTCGATATACGTCTGTATATCCTTATTTTTTTTTATGTACTCATAAGTCAGATTGCTCATCTTTTCTTTTCCTTTCAGTTTCTGTACATATTTTAACATATTACAGCAAATTATTCAATATGCAAGGGATAGCCACTTGAAAATTTTTTCAGTTTCTGCTATACTTAAATAAAATAACCGAAAGGACTGATATGATATGAAGATAAAAGAATCAGCTGAGGATTACCTCGAAAGCATACTCATACTGAAAAACAAGCTCGGAAACGTGCGTTCTATAGATATAGTAAACTATTTCGATTATTCAAAGCCCAGCATAAGCGTTGCTATGAAAAACCTGAGAGAAGAACAGTATATCGAAATGGACAACAAGGGTTATATCACCCTTACCGAAAAAGGCAGAATAATAGCGGAAAAGATGTTTGAAAGACATACTCTGCTGACCGACTGGCTTATCTCTATCGGCGTCGATGAAAAGACTGCCGCTGAGGACGCCTGCCGTATCGAGCACGTTATAAGTGAAGAAAGCTTTGAAGCGATAAAAAATCTGAAAAAGTAAATAATGAGTGTTCAGCCCAACTATTAAATAGTTGGGCTGATTTTAATTATATACAAAAATACATATAAAATGTTGTATAGTTTGCAAATTGACGGTAATGATCTTTTGCAGTATAATGTTACCATAAAAATAAAATCGGAGGTAACATTATGAAAAAATTTTTACTCGGAATTGCTGTATTTATTACAACGGCAATACTCTGTGTGATTTCTGCAGGAGCAGAAGTATACAAAGATTACGAATATGAAGTGCTTAGTGACGGTACCGTAGAAATCACTTCTTATTCAGGTAGTGCTTTAAATCTGCGTACACCGGCTGAAATAGACGGCAAAAAGGTTACAAGTATAGCACCCTTTGCGTTTGCCGCCAATAAATTTCTTGAAAGTGTAACCATTCCTGATGGTGTCACATCAATAGGCGAGAGTGCTTTTATCACCTGTTCCAATCTTGAAGTTATCAATCTCCCCAGTACTTTGGAAAGAATTGACGACGTAGTTTTCTTTGGATGTTACAAGCTTGAAAAGTTCAAAATCCCTGCCAGTCTGAAATCATTCGGCGATGGTAATTTTGTTGGATGTGAAAAACTCAGATCCATAACTGTAGACAGCAATAATAAATATTTCTGTTCCGAGGACGGAATTCTCTTCAGCAAGGATAAAACAACGCTCATAGCATATCCCGCTTGCAAAAACGATACATATATGTATGAAGTACCACAGACAGTAACAGAATTAGGAAGCTATGCGTTTTATGGCAATCCTTTTCTGAATTATATAACTTTGCCTGACAGCATTACCGAAATACCTGAGGGTGCTTTTTCCGGCTGTTCAATTTATGATATTGAAATTCCAAAAAAATGTACAAAAATAGGTATTCTTGCTTTTGAATATTGCCCTTACCTTTACAGTGTAAATATTCCTGACAGCGTAACGGATATTGAAGATCAAGCATTTTTCAATTGCCAATCTTTAAGCAATGTAAACATTTCTGCATCGGTCACTTCAATAGGTAGTGACGTGTTTTACGGTTGCAGACTTCTTAACCAAATAACAGTTGATGAAAATAACGAGTATTACTGTTCAGTAAACGGCATTCTTTTCAACAAGGACAAGACCACTCTGATTGCATATCCTGTAGGTAAGATGGCAGAAAAATTTATAGTGCCTGACGGGGTTAAGAAAATAGATAGCTCAGCCTTTGCGTGTGGTGAAAATCTGAAAACTGTAGTCCTCCCTGACAGTCTTACACACATAGGAAACGGTGCATTTTACTACTGTATTTATCTCAGAACTGCTGTTCTTCCTCAAAACCTTGAATCAATAGGATATGATGCTTTCGGTTACACTAATATAGCAACTCTGACCATTCCGAAAACTGTCACCGAAATAGGCTCATATGCATTTTTCCATTGCACTAAACTAACATCCGTCACGATTCCTGAGAATATCACCGGAATAAAAGATGGAGTCTTCGGCTCGTGTACTTCACTTAAATCAGTAACATTCCATAATAAACTGAAATATATTAACGACATTGCATTTATAGATTGTCCTTTACTTACAACTGTAACAATTCCCGAAAGCGTTACGTACGTCGGACTGGGAGCATTCGGTTATGCAGAGGACTTTTCAACAGGTGCAATATACAAGCTTGAAGATTTTACTATAAAATGCTACAAAGGATCAGCTGCAGAAAAATACGCTATCGACAATGAACTACAGTATACAGTCATCCCATCAGAAATAAAGAACTTTTCTCTTATCGGTCGCTCATCAAATTCTTTCCAGTTATTCTGGACTAAAAACGCATCCGCTGACGGCTACATTATTGAAATGTATAAAGACGGTAAGTGGATACGAATTGCAAGAATTGCAGGTAATTCCACCAACTCTTACAGAGTAACAGGTCTTGCGGCAGGTACGGCTTATAAGTTCAGAATGAAAGCTTACAAGATGGATGGAACGACTGCTCTTTACAGCAAATACACAAGTACCTTAGCAGCTCGTACAAATCCATCAAATGTTACAGGCCTTAAGCTCGGTGGCAGAGCTTCCAACGCCCTTCGTCTTAACTGGACAAAAAACATCTCTGCTGATGGTTACATTGTAGAACAGTATAAGAGTGGTAAGTGGGTAAGAATTGCAAGGATCGCAGGAAATACAACAACCACGTACAGAATTGCCGGGCTTACACCCTCTACCGAGTACAAATTCAGAGTAAAAGCGTATAAGATGAGTGGTTCTACTGCATTATACAGCAGTTACACTAATCTTTCAGCATATACTAAACCCTCAAACGTGGCTGACCTTAAGATCACAGGCAAGGCTACTACAGCATTAAGACTTGGCTGGTCAAAGAACGCTTCTGCCGACGGTTACATCGTTGAAATGTACTCAGGCGGCAAGTGGGTAAGAGTTGCAAAAATAACGTCTAATACAACAGTTACATACCGCAAGGCAGGTCTTAAGAAAGATACAACTTACAAGTTCAGAGTAAGAACATACAATATGGTCGGCAAGACTGCATTATACGGCGGTTACGTGAACGTAAACGGTACTACGACAAAATAATAGCGGACATATAAAAACCTCCTGTGGCATAAGTCACAGGAGGTTTTATTTGCTCATTTACATTACTTTCTTATCTTTCTTGCTTCGCAGTAGAACCTCTTATCGTGTGCGTGACCCATTGAGAAGGTCTTTCTGGGTAATGCACCATCCTTTATAACTGTAGGGAAAAGTTCATCCTTAGTCATTGAAGGGAGTAAGAAGCCTATGCTGTTTTCTTTTTCACAAAGACTCTTTACAACGTCATCTCCATGAATGTAGTCAATAACGCCGTTATTTTCAGAAAGATACTTGTCAAGGAAATTCTGCAGACTGCCTACAGTGAGATTTGCATCCTGCTTTGTGATGGTGTAATCAGTTTCTTCACCATCAAGCACTACTGTAAAAGTCTGACCGTCAGTTCCCTTTACAAGACCTAAAGCTTCAGTCATCTCTGCCATCAGATTATCGGTATCAACGTCGGTAATAACTCTGTGGATAGCTTCAAATTCTAAAGCGGGGCTGTGAAGATTTACGACCTCTGCAAGTGCGTATCTTGCAAGAGCTACGTCAGACGAGCCAGCCGCCTTCTTTTCTTCATAGCAAGCCTTTGCAGTAGCAAGAGAATGGTTTCCGTCGCCCATAGCGTATAAAAGCACTTCTTCATTTGTAAGGCCGTATCTGTTATTGAAATCTGCCTTGTCAGAAAGCTTATCAAGAGCATCAAAAACTGCCTTTGCATTTTCTCCGTCTACAAGGTAACCTTCAAGATGTCCGCCACCCTGCATAAGCTCAAAATCATAAAGCTTTGTAAGTGCCGCTGTATTATTTTCAAGAGGTTCAATAACGGTCTTTTTGACGTCGTCAATAAGTATCATTATGTGAGGCAACTCTAAAGATGCGTCACGGCGTATCTTTACACGGGGAGGAATACGGGATGCTACCGTAGCTTCAGTAGCTCTTACCTGTGACGTGCTACCCTTATTGTAATCATACATTTCAAGGTCGATCGCACCGACAAGTCCTGTCCTCTTCTTTCCGTCAGCCTGAGTTCTTATAGTAAGTATCAGACAATCTTTATATTCATTGAAAAGCTCTTCCTTAAGGTACTTTTCCATTTCATTGTTGATAGCCTCTATTCTTGCATCTGCATCAGGCTCTTCAAGATAAACTTCAGGAAGAATAAGTTTTAAGCAGGATGCATTGTCCCCTGCGATCTGAGCTGTCCTTTCCCAGTACTGAGGTTCACTTGTATACTGGTCGCAGGCTACTACCGCCCACTTTGTCATTTCTGCTTCGGTAAGCTTTGGAAGCAGGATATTAGCTTTTGTAAATGCTGTCATAATTTTTTCCTTTCGTAAATAATATATGTTTTATTATTTTATTCCTTCGTCAGTTTATCAGCTGATATAAAGCCGAACTTCATATCATCACCTTGTTCATAACATACATACTGCCAGCCATTTATCTCTGAACCAATTCCATAAGCTTTGGTTTTATTTACTATCATATTACCATTTACGCTTTTTTCAGGTAAATCATATATATAGAGAATAGAAAGACCTTGTGATTTTATGATATATTCCTGAGTCTTTTTATATGCTCCCAGGTTTTCTTGTTCCCTTTGTTTTATCATAATGTCAAGCTGATATGTGTCATCCTTATGCTTTTCGTCACAGACATTAAAGACCAGAGTGTAATTCTCATTGAGAGGATAAGCGCATCTTAACATATAACGCTCACCATCATAATTCCAACTATATGCATAGCAGTTTTCCGCATCCTCAGCTATCAGCTTTTTAAGCAACTCGTAACTATATGTATAATCAGGAAAGATCTCATTTACCGAAGCATAGAGAGCTATGGGCTTTCCTATTCCGTATCCCTTGATATGCTCATAGGACAGAATAAAATCTTCATTTTTCATTGTATAGGACGCATACCCACTTTTTTCTGCAGTCTCGCAGTAAGGAACATCTCCACCATACATCTGTTCACAGGTCTGAGAAAACAACTCATCAACATAACGCGGCAGCTCTAAAACAGGCTCTCTTGTATCAGTATTTCCTGACGTCAGGCTACCGGGTAAAGAACCGTTATGAGAATTTCCGTTGCCGACCGCAATTATCACCACGACAGCAATAATAAGTGCAAGTAAAACTGCACCGCCTATAGCAATATACCTGGCAAAGGAAGACTTTTTCTTTGCAGCTGCCGTTTTATTTTTTTCGGTGTACATACCGTTATTTATAGTTACATTATTTATAACTACCTTAGCATCCTCGTTATCAAGAGCTTTGTTTACCGCTGAAACGAGCAGTTCAGTATTTAAATTATTATTATCTCTGTCCGCTGTCACCCAATGGCTCGATGTAAGATAGTATTTAAAATCTGCCACCAGCTCTGTATCATCAATTTTATATGGAATTATAGTTCTTTGATGCTTGCTTGTATCATCCGCTAACGAAAGCTCTCTTGCCACCTGAGTCGACTGAGCCGAGTTTTCGCTATAGATTACTATAAATACTTTCGACTCACTGATAGCATCAGTGATACTCGCCGACCAACCCGTTCCTCCGATAATATCACGCGGTGCTATCCAGCATTTTATACCGTTACTTTCAAGAGCGTTACAAACCATTTCAGCAATTTCTTTATCCTTACTGCTGTGGCTTATAAAAACCTCCGCCATATTTCCCCTCCTTTTTGAATAACTAAATATATTTTACCACATTTTATTACAGTTTACAAGAAAAAAATAACGCCGCAATCAAAAATAGACTGTGGCGTTATAATTTTCCCGATTACTGCGTATTTTCAGGCTTTGCACCGTTTTTACTGAAATACATATCGTAAAGCAGAATATCTGCTCTCACTTGGTTATTCTGAGTAACCTTGAAGATCACCTGTTTTTTACCCTTAAGGTCAAGCGTTATCATTTCCGGCTCAGAATCAGAGGACAGAGTATAATACTCTTCTACTCCGTCAATAATGATGCATACCTCATTACCACCCTCGGCAGTTCCATCAACCTTTGACATAGTAAAACACAACTTTTCATATTTGCCGTGATTGTATAACGCAAACTCAGAACCGGCATAGGCATTAAGTACTATACCTGTGTTATACTCCTTACCGCATACCATAAACTTATTGTTTGTATCCTTTGAATAGATACCTGATTTAACGTTTTCATAGGGTTCATAATCTGTCGGGACAACCGCTAAATCTGCATATTCGGTTTTGTCTGCTACTTTTTCAGGCTCTTTGCCATTCTTTGTAAAATACATATCATAAAGAAGAATATCTGCACGAGAGACATTGTTCTGGTCTACAGCTATTGATATCTGCTTTACACCCTTTACGGTATATTCCACTTTCTGCGGCAAAGAGTACTTGCCTAAAACTATCGGCTGAAGCTCCTTGCCATCGGCATACACTCTGATATAATTATCGCCTTTGTCTGTATTATCGGCTTTTGCCGCTGTCAGATAAAGCTTTTCATAGCCGTCGTTGTTATCAAATATAACGTATGAAGCTGCATAAGCATTTAGCTTTATGCCTGTATTATGTTCCTTACCAAGAATAAAGCAGCTTTCGTTATAGTCATTTACAAGAGTTGTTGATTTATAGTTTTCATAGGGCTTCTTTTCAGAGGGTACAGCAATAACGTCAGGGAGATTGCTGTTATCTTCAACCTTTACTTCAGGCTTTGCGTTATTTTTTGCAAAATACATATTATAAAGCAGAATATCCGCACGGGAAGTATTACTCTGCTCTACAGTTATTCTTACCTGCTTTGCACCCTTTATATCATATTGCATAGAAGTAGGCGAGGAGAACTGTCCGAAGCTTATCGGCTCAAGCTCCTTATCATCGGCGTAAACCCTGATATAATTTTCGCCTCTGTCTGTATTATCTACCTTTGCCGCTGTCAGATAAAAAGTTTCGTAGCCATCGCTGTTATCAAAAATAACGTAAGACGCCGCATAAGCATTCAGCTTTATACCTGTATTGTATTCCTTACCGAGAACGAAGTAGCTCTTTTCATAGCTGTTATCAAGTATCTCCGCATTATTGTTTTCATAAGGCTTCTTTTCGGAAGGAACTGCTACAAGATCTGCAGACTGGCTGTCCTGACTGCTGTTTTCTTCTATCACTTCTCCATCTTTATAAAAGCAGATATCCATTACTGCAATATCAGCTCTTACCCCATTGCTCTGAAGAATAGCTATGCGAAGCTGACTCTTGCCCGAAACGTCATACTCTACAGTCTGCGGTGCAGAGAACTGATCTGTTTTTACAGCATTCAGTTCCTTATCATCTGCAAAGACACGGATAACGTTTTCGCCTTTGGCAGTGTTATCAACTCTTGCAACGGTAAACTTGACTTTATCGTATCCATCGCAGTTGAATATAACGTAAGACTCAGCGTAAGCGTTAAGCACGATACCCGTATTATATTCCTTGCCTAATACTGTGAAGAATTCTTCGTAACTGTTTTCAAGCACCTTTGCATTGCTGTTTTCGTAGGGCTTGATATCAGGATAGTACACTATACCTTCTGATACGGAGGCATTGCTGTTCTGAGATACGGATGAGCTTGTTCCTGCCGATGTGCTTTCTGATACTCTGCCATTTTCTTTGCCCGCAAGGGATACTATCAGCACAATTAGAAGTATAACTGCAACTAAAACACCGCCTGCTATTGCAATAGTTTTAACGGGTAACGGCTTTTTCTCAGCTGTTACGTTTGTCGGTGCAGGAGGAACAGGCTTATTCACCGTGGGCTTTGTCGAAATCTTGATGGGACCCGGTGCTACCTGCCTTGTTGGCGGTGTTACCTCCACGACCTTTATTTCAGGCTCTACGGTTCTGTTATCGTTATGTATTACGGCATTTATCGTAACATTGTTCACGGTAATATTGGTCGTTTCCTTACCCAGTGCCTTATTTACGGAGTCAATGAGAATATCTGTTTTAAGATCGTTATTATTTCTGTCAGCACTTACCCAATGGCTCGACGTAAGATAATATTTAAAGCCTGCTATAAGCTCTGTATTATCTATTCTATACGGGATTATCGTTCTCGGATGATCGGACTTTTCATCAGCGAGTGCAAGCTCTCTTGCCACCTGTGACGATTTAGAAGAGTTTTCGCTATAAATAACGATAAAAACCCTCGATTCACTTATAGCGTCAATTATACTCGGTTGCCAATCAGCTCCCCCTGCTATATCACGGGGGGCTATCCAGCATTTTATTCCATTTGATTCAAGAGCATTGCAGACCATATTCGCAATATCTTCATCCATACTGCTATAGCTTATAAAAACTTCAGCCATTTTACTTCCTCCACGTCAAATATACATATTCATTGTATCATATCCTGATGCAGATTACAAGTAAAATATAAAGAAAACTCTCACAACACAACTGCTGTGAGAGCTTAATATCTATTATCAGTATCCCCATGCAAAAAGCTCAGGAAGACCATTTACATAGTATCTGGGGTTAAGTCTTTCGCCGCCGTAGCGTACTTCAAAGTGGCAATGAGCACCATATGCTATACCTGTAGCACCAAGGGCCGCAATACACTGTCCCTGAATAACCTGCTGACCCTCATAAACGAAGATCTCACTGTTATGTGCATACCAGGTCTGAAAACCGTCAGGATGGTCGATAACAACAAGATATCCGAAACCGCCGCTGTGCCATCCCGCATAGGATACGACGCCGCTTGCGCCTGCATAGATATCACAACCGTAATAACCTACGATATCTACTCCTCTGTGACCATAATAACCACCGTCCCACCAGCCCCATTCCGAAAGCTCGCCGCCTTCAACAGGCCAGATGTACTTGGTGTTTGCGTTTATCTCTTCATCTGAATAATGAGAAGACTGAGGCGGTAACGTACCCTGAGAAATAACCTCTGTAACAGGATCCTTTGTTCTGACGGTAGAAATGATATCTCTCTTTGTTTCTTCACCGTTTACGTAGTACACCTTTGCCGTTACCTGATTTATACCATACTCGCCCGCTACCATAGTAGTATTTACACCCTGATAATGCTGGTCGTCCGTGGTATATTCGGTATCGTAAGGAACTTCTACGTCATATACTTCTGTTCGTGAAATAGAAACTGAAAGGAAAGGCACTTCCTGATTTTTAAGCAGCTTCTGTCCTGCTCTTAAAACGAAATCCTCATCCATAATACCCGGGTTAAGAGCTTCAAGCTCGTCCATTGTTATACCAAGCTTCTCACAGATAAGATAATGTGAGTCGCCGTCTACGACGGTATAATAAGCTGCCTCGACCTTTTTGGAAGTTATAAGCTCTATAATTTCATCTGTTGAAACAATACTGTTTGAAAGATAAAGTCCGGGAACATAGGATATTTCTTTTTCAAACATTACCTCTTCATCAGGAGACGAGTTTGTGCGGTATGCTTCAAGCAGTTCCTCAGTCTTTTTCTCAACCGGCGTCTTATCCACAAGAGCACCGTAGAATTTATTGCCTATATACATTCCATAGGCATATTCGATTGCCTGATCGGATATCTCCATCATCTTGTTTACAAGCTGATAACGGGAGATATACTCCTGGTCGCCTAACATCTCAAGAGAATATTCAGGCTCCATAACTATAGTCTTTTCCGAACCCATATAGGTGATACGGTTCTGCATTATCTGTTCGGCGTCAATAAACACCTGCTCATTTTCAATATATCCCACAAACTTTCCGTTTACAGAAAGCTTTATAGCATATGTAGTATTTGTGGCATAGCCTACAACACTGATAACGAAAACAAGTGCGACTATAGGCGCTGCATAGTTAAAAAGGGTAACGATAAGGCCGCGTTTTCCGAACAAGGAATCCTTTACTATAAGCAGATAAAGCTTTATAACGGTTCTTGTATCACCGTTTTCCTTCGCCTGCTTTATTTTCCTTCTTGTTCTCTGGAGTGCTTTCCACGTCTTTACAAAGGGAGAGGTTATGGCTGTGAATATTGCCTTGCCTATTCTCACCATCGTATCACGAAATACCTTTGTATGTACCCATAAGAACTTTCCAAATGTAATAAGCAGCATAAGCGGAAGCTTTAAACAGGATAGAATTATCCCACAGAAAAATTCTCCCATATTGCTTATAAGGGTGAACAAGAAGCTGTTCTTTTCCTTATTTTCGGTTATTTCAGACTTTACCTCATCACCATCAGAATTTTCTTCATCAATTTTTTCGTCAGCTGTTGATGTCGAAATAACCTGTTTTTTTGCAGTTTCTTCTGCATCAGTATCAGGAAGGACGATTTCTTCTATCTCGTCCTCTTGGTAAAATTTTATTTTTGAATCACTCATAAAATATAAAATCCTTTTCATGTGCTGTACTTAATTTATATCCGCACATTTCATTGATATCGTTTTCTTTCAGTTTTAAGCAAAGGGTCCATAGAATGAACCCTTTACTTTCTGTCTACTTTTTCCGCCATGAAAAAGTGATAATATTTCCGTCTTGTTCATTATATCAAAAAAGTTACAAACTCGCAACATTTTGTAACCTTTTTGTTACCGTTTTGTAACCTTTTTGTCAAATATGACTACAGCCAAGTGGATTTGCTGTATCAAATTTATAGGTTTTGCATAGTAAAAATGCCTTTATCGTCCAGAATTATTCCCATAGAAATCTTCAATTCTGTCTATAAGATAAGAATAGTCAGGATACGACCTTACTATTCTTTCCCTGCAACTATTCAAAAAGCGTTCTCTTTCTGTTTTATCATCTCTCATAGCCTGTTTTGCCCCCCAGAGATGAGTATAGCTGTTCTGAGGTAAAAATAAAGCATCCTTATCAAGAAGCGTAGTGTACTCTATACCGCATTTTTTTGCAAGCATAGGTAGTAATCTCTGCTCTGCGAAAACCATATACGTAAGATAATCCCCGCCTCTTTTTGCCTTTTTCATAAAGGTTACAGCCTGCGAGGTATAATACTGCTTGAAATCCTCATCAGGCATATATAAAAAGGCGGTATTAAGTGCAGGTAGAGTGTAATCCAGTCCGTCGGGAAAAGTATAATCCACCATATCAAAGGTGTTTATATCGGGATAAACCGATGGGTTAAGATATTCCTCATGGGCGGCAATAAGCTTTTTATCAAAGGTAAGCTTATTCCACACTATAAAATCCGTATCTATCATAACGCAAGGTGCAGAAAATTTCTGTAAAGCAAGGAGCTTTCCGCCAGCCCAGAACATTATAGGGTCAATTTCCTCGCTGTCAAAGCTGAGAGAACTGTCAAAGCTGTCCCATATATCAGTTATACCGATATTTGTAAAGAGATTTTCTCCTTCTTTATCGGTAATCATCGCTATACTGCCGTTTTTTTCTCTCCAGCTCAGTGCCGATAAAACGGTGCAATATACTTCTGTCTTATCAATAATAAGCTCCTTACCCTTATTTTTCGCAAAGAAGGGCGAGGAGCAGAAAATGTGAAATGCATTCATATCAGGTGTATTCCGTATCCGTATTTATTAAGAGGTTCAGAGGTAAAGTAGCTGAGTAACGCCTTATCTCTTATTCTCTGAGCATTTGCAAAATCATCATAGTTAAAGCTTCCGTTTTTAAAAAGTGCCGATACCGAAAAGCTACCCAAAGCAAAACTACCGAAATTAAAGCTGGAAAGATTAAAACTGCCATAGCTAAAACTGCCCATTTTAAAGCTTGTAACCAAGAAGGAGGATATTGCAAACTCCCACTGATGACTGTATGAGCCAAAGGAGCCTGCTACTGCCTTGTGAGAACCTATATTAAAAGAGCTGTCCGCAGTAAAGGAACTGCTACCCTTTATAAAATCAGGCTTTACCGTCTGTCTGTGATAAATAACAGCAGGAACGGCTTTCTTCTTTTCGCAGAATATCTCCTGCAGTATCTTGTCAGGGTTAATACCTGTCGGTATCATTCTTACAAGCTCTGCTTCCTTTTCAGCGTCATGAGCCGAAAGCCAGTCTGCAAGTCTACCACCGTAGAAATATCCACGCACGTCTGATATATTAAAATTTTCCTTTATGCCGTTTATGTCTTTTACTTTTTTGCCATTTATCCATAGACAGCAATTTTTCATAGGGTATCTTCCTTCCGTAATTCTGTATTTTTTTGCCGACAAAATTACTTTTTTATAGTTTTCTTCACCATATCAATGAGTATTGGTGCAAGATTTAGTCTTGGTTGCTCAAGCACAGCTTCGTAAAGCATTTCGATAATGCGTGCAGCCTGCTTTTCATTTGTCGCAAGGTGGCGGGATAAAAGATCGGTCTTCTTTATCGCAAGCTGTGACATTTTACAGCACTCGCCTGATTTTACGATATCGTCAAGTACCTGCAGACATCTGCGGTATGAAGCTACCTTGCCTTCATGTACCGTCGGCTTTGCCATATCGTCTGCAATACGGAGCTTTATTATGGTTTTCAGCTCCTCGGCTTCAATATCATTCATAAGACGTTTTAAATGTATACGGTCTTCTTTTATCTCCACGTCGTGATATTCTATAAGAAAATCCACGTCGTCTTTCAGCTTCCTGTCTGAGGTCACGCTGTTTAAAAATCTTGATGCGATTATCCTGCCAAGCTCCTGATGCCCGTAATAATGTTCTGTTCCCGTTCCGTCATCGCTGTAGCAATCGGGGTTGCCTGCATTATGGAAAAGTGCCGTATATCTTGATGCCGCTTGCGGCGGAGAAAATTCTACCGCTCTGCAGATATGTTCCCATAGATCACAGCCGAAATTCTCGCGTGGTAAAAACTCGTGAGCAGCCTTAAGATCGGGACATATATCACAGAACACCTTAGGAAACTGTCTCATCACAAGGCTGATATTTCTTGTAAGCAGCAGTCTTGTAAACTTTGTAAAAAGTATTTCCTTTTCTATATTACGAAGCAGCGGTGCATTTTCATTTATAGCTTTTGCCGTTACTTCGTCGATTTTATAATTTCCGTTTCCTAAGAATATAAGTGCGTTAAGTATATTTTCAGGATTTGTTTTAAGACTTGACGGTGGCTCAAGCTTTAACGTAAGCTCGTTTTCGTCAAGGTCATTCTCTTTCCATAGCTTTATGGGATATTCGCCTATAGCCTTTAAGGTTATAGTTTCCCCCTCTATACATTCCATACCGTCAAAGGGATCTTTAAAGCCCTTTCTCGGATGGTACGCAATGGCGTTTGCAGAAAAGTCCCTGCCTGCAAGGTCGAATAGATAATTATCGGTATATATCGCTTCGCCGTTTACAACTTCCTTTTTATAGGAAGAGACCTGCACCACCATACCCGGTACAGATACCATCACACTGCTCATCTTTCTGTCCCGTGACACGATACGCATATCACGGAAGATATACATCATCTCTTCAAAGCCTGCATTTGTGATAATATCATAATCCATCGGCGTGCGGCCGGCGAGAAGCTCACTGACGCAGGAGCCTACGATATACGCCTTACATTTTTCTCTTTCAATCGTTTTCAGCATATCCGCAATCTGCTGCGGAATATTCAGCTTCTGCTTTGCCAAAAACAATCACCTCGGATCAGTTAATTTCTTCATTATCGGATGATTTAACGTCATCCTTAAATCCCCAACCGTTTACACCGCTTTTACGAAGAGCGGTAAATATACGGAGCTTGAAGCCCCTGTCCTTTTTCTCCATATCATTTAAAAACTGCTTCGTAGTTTCTCTTGTGGTGTTCTTATCCGCAGGACATATGGATTTGACCACCTCAAGACCGTTTCTTTTACAGCTTGAAATTATCTGAGATTCAGGAGCAAATACAAGCGGTCTTATCATAGTTATCTGTTTTCTTGAAAGGTAGGTCTTCGGTGCAAAGCAACCGACTCTGCCCTCCTTGAAAAGATTCATTATAAAGGTCTCGATCACGTCATCCTTATGATGACCAAGTGCAATTTTGTTACAGCCTGCTTCTATCGCCGCATCGTGCAATGCACCTCTTCTGAGCTTTGCACAAAGAGAGCAGGGATTAGGCTCTTTTCTTATATCAAAGACTATTTCGCCTATATTGGTATGCACCAGCTTAAAGGGTACGTCCAGCTTTTCACAAAGCCTTGCTACCTCTTCATAATCATTTTGCTGACCGTTAAAGCCGGGATCAAGAGTGATTGCCACCAGCTCATAGGAAAACTCTGCGAAACGACGCATACCCGCAAGCCCTGCAAGAAGTGCAAGACTGTCCTTACCTCCCGAAACACCGACTGCTATTCTGTCGCCGCTTTGAATAAGGTCAAATTCCTGACAGGCCTTTCTGATAAAGCCCATTATCTTTTGCATAAGGTTATTTCCGTTTCTTCAGTTTAAACATATTTTCGTGCTTTTTAACGGGGATATTCAGCTTTCTCTGTATTATCATAACCGTTGCGTCACAGGCGATGAATAAAGCGATACATATCACTGCTCCCATATACGCCCAGTCGTACTGCGTAATCATGGCAGTAACGAGAAAGCCTGCCCCCAGCACTATTATAAAGTATCTTAACTTATCAAATATTTTAAGTGCAAGTTCCATTTTAAAACCCAGTCAAAGCCGGGTGAGGATCAATCCTCACCAAGCTTTAATGCCTTGTTGATATTGATCTTACGGATAAGCGCACCAAGAATTGCAAAGCCGCCTATCAGCATAAGTCCGATGATTATATACATCTTTATGTAGTCTGCCTGCATTGCCGCTACTCTGAAGGGCGGTATCTGGTCGTTTACAGCATACATATACTGGAATAAAGGTACGAACAGATCACTTACAAAGCCGCCTATGATAAAGGAGCAAGCTATTGATACACCCGAAACGAGTATCTGCTCATATCCAAGTATTCCGATAATTTCCTTAAAGGATACACCCATCGCACGAAGAATACCGAACTGCAGCGTTCTGCTTCTTATCGACAGTATCCAGTAGATAAGGAAGCCTATGATAGTCATAAGCATAATGATTACAAAGCCCAAGGTAAGAGCACCGTTCATACCCTGAAGAGAAGGATCGGTCTTTTCCGCAATAAGCATCTGTGAGCTGTCCTTGACCTGCTCGATGGGGAGTCTTGCCTTTTCTATACTATCGTAAAGTGCCTCACTTGTAGCACCGTCCTTAAGCTTAAGCCACACCTGATAAGGCTCAGGAGTTGTTCTCGAACGTACAAAGCCGTAGTTCATAACCGCAAAGTTGCAGGAGTTGGGGTTAAGGCCGGGCCAGTAATCAACGATTGCCATGACCGTTGTATCAAGGTTATCATTGCCTGCCCATTTGAGTGTAATTACGTCACCCTGCTTTACGCCTGCTTCCTCAGCAAGACCCGTTGAAATGATAACACCTGTACGGTTTTCAACGAGAGCGTTGGTGTAGTTCCACCAGTGAACGGGAAGCAGGTCATTTCTGAACCATGCCGTCTGTGCAAACTTATCAGGCTCGATAGCCATTAAAGTAACGTCGTGATTTTTCTTACCAAGCTTTAATTTTACCTTGTCGTTTACAAGCACCTTAGTGGCGATTTCAACGCCCTCAAGATTTTCGTAGCGTGAAAAATCTGTTTCTACGTATTCGCTGGCACCGCCCTCTTCGGAGGATGTCATAGAGAACTCTGTAAGAGTTACCGCAGCACCGTTTTCGTAGTAAATTCTGTCACTGATATTATTATTTATTGCTCGTGCGGTATTTGCAGAGAATATACCGAAGGAGAAGGTAATAACAAGGAACAACATAAGGAAACGTTCCTTACCGCCCTGAGAGCGGCATACTGTAGTAATAGCCATATACTGTGAAGGTGACCAGAAGGGTCTGCCGATATAGTATACGATTCTTAATAAATAGGGATAAACTCTTATGAATAAAAGACCAAAGCCTAAAATCATAAGGGTAGAGAATATGAATAATAAGGGGTCTATTTCTCCCGTTGCCTCAAAAGTACCATCCGCTACGGTATTTGTAAGGTTGAGCGAATAGAAATATAAGAACACAAAGGCTGTTGCAAGTAACACAACGTCAACAAAGAGCTTTTCCCAAAGGGACATCTTTACTACCTTTGTACGGCTCGCCTTATACTGTACTATGGTCAGCTTTGATGCAGGAATAATAGGTATCATAGTTGTAAGGAAAAATACAACTATCGCGAGTAAAGCATAAATAACACTTACAGAGGTTATCTTTGCAGCAATACCTGTTCTGTTTACGAATTCTAAGAATCCATTGCTTACACCGAGGAACTGACAGAGTATAAGTCCTATGAAGGGAGCAAATATAAGTGTCACAAGTCCCAGTATACCCGACTGAGCGGCATAAAGTCCGAAGACCTGCTTTGAACTTGCACCACGGCTCTTGAATACTGCAATTTCGTTTCTTTCGCGGTCAACGTTGAGCTGAGATACCATAAAGAGGTAGAATGCCAGCATTACGAGGGCGGGGATCTGTAATATCCATAAAATTCTTGTCAGCTTATCAGCTCTTTCTGTATACTGACGTATGATATCAGAAACTTCAAAACTGTTGCTATAGCCGTTTTGTGAATAGAACGTAGGATCATAATCTATAGTTGCGGTAACGTCGCCTATTCTGTTCATATCAAGTGACTGATAATCAAGAGCGTATCTCTGATATAATTCGGTTATATTGAACCTGCCTGAGGGGATAAGCTCGTTTATAACCGTATCGTAGTCAAAGAATACCGCATTAAGATAACTGTCCATTGTTTCAGCCCAGTAGCTGTCGTTATCAGTGAGCTGTTCATAAACACCTGTAATGCAGATGTAATAAGGCTCGATGGAAGTATCGAGAGAAATTACCTTATAATTTGTACCGATATTGATACCGAGTGTCTGAAGAACTTCTTCAGAAGCTACGCCCTGATAAACACCGTTTACAACGGGAGAAGCGGGCATTTCGCCTCTTGTTATCTTTATATGTTCCTCATAGCCTGTCATACCGATAAGCTTTACACGGGAGGTTATATCCTTGCCATCCTTTTCTTCGGTAGCAATATAGGTGCAGTTATCCATAAGAGTAGTCTTGCTGACTGTGGTGGACATACCTATTGCATTTACTCTGCTGTCAGCCTTTGTCTTTATATCTTCTACAAGCTTTAACTGTGTGGCATCATCAACGCCGAGCTGAAGAGTTTTTGATACCGTGTAAAGACCGGGGAATTTACCCGTATCAAGCTGGAACTGTTCCATATCCTTAACCAGCATACGCTGTAATGAAGCGTCCATATATATAGGAATAGTACTCATCATACCTGCCGCCATAAGGAAGCCTAAGAACAGACACAGTACCATCCATTTGGTATTACGCATTTTACGCCAGAGTAGTGTAAACATCTTTCAAATCCTTTCGTCCGAAATAGTAACTTATCTTCTTACTTTACAACTACCTCATCGCCTTCGGCAAGTCCCGAAAGGATCTGTACTTCTGTTGCATTTGTAATACCTGTTTCAATAAATACTTCTACCTTCTCACCATCCTTGAACACCTGAACGTATTCCTTACCGGAAAGTGTCTTAACGAGGTATTTAGGGATAACGATAGCGTCCTCAGCCTGTTCCTTTATGTAGGTAATATCCGCTACTGTACCTACCTTTGTAAAGCTGGGAAGTGTTCCCTTGAACTCTGCGTAAATACTGCTCGTATCCTCGTCGCCCTCTTCCTTTGCTTCAATAGGAGTCTTTACCACGGTACCGCTGAAGTCCTCTCCGTCTATCGTGATAGTTACGTCCTGACCCTTTTTGAACTTTCTGTCATCATTGACGTTAGCCTTTACGTAGATAACTTCGGGATCAATGATAGTAACTACAGTTGCGTAAGCCTTTACCTTAGCACCGGGAGCTAATCTGTCAGCAAAGCTTACAAGACCGTCGCAGGGAGCGAATATCTTTGAATTGTCGTATTCGTTTTGAAGCTTTGCAAGTGTATTCTTTTCAATTTCAAGCTGTAAGCGGCTGTTTTCACTGCCGTTTGAATTATATGTATTCTGAGCCTGCTGAACCTTAAGCTGCTGTTCTCTTAGGGTGTACTCTAAATCACCTGTGTTGTATTCTGCTAAAAGGTCGCCTTCCTTTACGGTGTCACCTGCTCTTACGTGTACAGTCATTATAGCACCGTCTGCCTTGAAGCTGCAGTTGACCTGATTCTTTGATACGCAGTAGCCTGTTGTTGCGGCCTTGTTGACGATAGTCTTCTTTACCGCCTTGTAGGTTGAATAGGTAACGTCCTCTACCTTAAGTACGGGAGGATCAAGCAGCTTTTCTTCCTCAGGGAAAAAGTAACAGCCTGACAGACCGATTACCATTGAAAATGCGGCAACGGATGCTACGATACGGGATACGATACGATTCATTGTGTGATTTTCCTTTCTTTTATGAACAGTTATATTCGGTTTAATTTCAGTTTTCTGAATTTCGTTTTACTATTCTGTTTTTGGGGTACAAAAACAGCTATTATAATTTTAACATTTTTTTTATCATTTTTCTACACTTTTTGAAATTTAAACGAATTAAACAAAATTTCCCCTGAAATTTTGTGCAATATAACGCAGAACGCAGTCCCAAAAAGGCAGTAAGGTACTTGAAAAAACACACGACTTTATAGTATAATAAATTATGTATAAATTTTTTTAGCAAAAAAACCGCCTAAAAAACTGAAAATACATAAAATTTCTATGGAAATTTACCGAAAGGAAGAAATATATGGAAGAAATTAAAAATAATGTTTATGACAACAGAGAGTTATCCTGGCTCAAATTTAACGAGCGTGTTTTAGAAGAAGCGCAGGACAAGGACGTTCCTCTCTTTGAAAGACTGCGTTTTGTATCTATATTCAGCAGTAATCTCGACGAATTTTTTATGGTGAGAGTAGGCTCGCTTTACGACCAGACTTTAGTAGCGCCTGACAAAGCGGAAAACAAAACCAATATGACCCCTGAAGAACAGCTCAGCGAAATTGCCCACAGGGTAGGCCATCTGTTATCTGTAAAGGACTATGCCTTTATTGATATCGTAAATAATCTTGAATCTGTAGCAAAAAGGGTTAAACCCTCCGATCTTCACGGAGACGATAAGCTCTTTATGCGGCTTTATTTTGAGCGTGAAGTAATGCCGCTGTTGTCCCCGGGCATAATAGATAAAAATCACCCCTTCCCTTTTTTAAAGAACAGAGTAATGTATATAGGTGCATTGCTTCGTAAAAAATCTGAGGACGTAAAGAAAAAGCAGTTGCTTGGCATTGTGACCGCAGAATTCGGCACGAGCCTTCCGAGATTATTATTCCTCCCAGGCGAAGAGATCAGATTTATGCTGGTAGAGGATATGATACTTTACTTTATTGAAAACGTATTCCCGAATTACTACGTGGAAAGCAGATGCGTTTTCAGAATAACAAGAAATGCTGATATAGACGCTAACGAAGGTCTTTACGATCACGATATGGACTTCCGTGCAGTGATGGAAGAGCTTTGCAAAAAAAGAAAAAAGCTGACTCCGGTAAGAGCGGAATTCAGTTACGACGCATCTCACGAGCTTGTAAGCAGAATGCTCAAATATTTAGAGCTTGACGAAAAGTATTCCTTCAGACAGAGCTGCCCTCTTGATATGGACTTTTTATCCGAGCTTGAACACAAATTAGAAAAGCATTCCGAGCTTTTCTATACTCCTGTGACACCCCAGCCTTCCCCTGCAATTAACCCCTATGAATCAATGTTTACTCAGATAAGCCGTAAGGATATTCTGCTGTCCTACCCTTATAATAAGTTCAAGGGCTATATGCGACTGCTGAGCGAGGCGGCTGACGACCCCTACGTAACCTCGATAAAGATAACTCTTTATCGTGTGGCAAGGGATAGTGAAATAGTAAGTGCACTGATAAGAGCCGCAGAAAACGGCAAGCAGGTACTCGCCCTCGTTGAGCTGAGAGCAAGATTTGACGAAGAAAACAACATCGGCTGGAGCAAGAAGATGGAAGAGGCAGGCGTCAAGATAATCTATGGTCTTGAAGGGCTTAAGGTACACTCAAAGCTGATGCTTATAACAAGAAAAACAGGTAACAGTCTCAAATACTTTACCCAGATAGGCACAGGTAACTATAACGAGCGTACTTCAAAGCTCTACACCGACTTTACTCTTATGACCGCCGACAGAAGCATAGGTGCAGACGCAAGTATGGTATTCAACGCCTTATCTCTCGGTACAACGGTAGAAAGCACCAACAGTCTTTTAGTAGCGCCAAAATGCCTTAAATCCCACGTTGTTGAGATGATAGACAACGAAATAATCTACGGTGAAAACGGCTATATCGGACTTAAGCTCAATTCCCTTACAGATAAGGATATCATAGATAAACTTATCGAAGCCGGCGGCAGAGGTGTGAAGATAGAACTTCTCATAAGAGGCATCTGCTGCCTTATTGCAGGTGTTGAAGGCAAAACAGACAATATAACCGTACATTCTATAGTAGGAAGATTCTTAGAACACAGCCGTATCTATATCTTTGGCAAGGAAGAACGCAGAAGAATATTCATTTCCTCTGCCGACTTTATGACGAGAAATACAGAACGAAGAGTAGAGGTAGCCGTACCCATAAAGGATAGTCAGATTGCCGATACAGTGTCAGGAATTTTTGACGATATGTTTAAGGATAACGTAAAGACGAGAATTCAGTACAGCGATGGTATCTACAGAAAAGTAAAGCGTAGCAATGACGAAGAACCCTTTGAAGTACACAAGGTATTTTACGAGCGTGCTTATAAAGAGGCTGAAGGTATCGACAAGCTTTATAAAGCACCTAAGAAGACATTCCTTCAGAAATTAAAGGAAAAATTCGCAAAATAAACTCCGAAAGGAAAAGCACCGATGAAATTTCTTATAATCGACGGTAACAGCATATTAAACAGAGCCTTTTACGGTATAAGGGTGCTGACCAACAGTCAGGGCGTACCGACTAACGCTCTCACAGGTTTTACAAACACCCTGCTTATGCTGAAAAAGGATATAAGCCCTGACAGGATAGCAGTATCATTTGACCTTAAAGCACCCACCTTCCGCCACAAGAGATACGACGGCTATAAGGCAAACCGCAAGGGTATGCCTGAGGAACTGGCGGCACAGCTCCCCTATATCAAGAAGATAATTCAGTATATGGGCATTACCATTCTTGAAAAGGAAGGTTATGAGGCTGACGATATCATAGGTACCGTATCAGCTATCTGTGCAAGAAACGACGTGGAATGCTTCATATCAACAGGCGACAGAGACTCCTTTCAGCTTGTAAACGACAAGGTAACTGTAAGACTTGCAAAAACAAAGGGCGACGTGCTTTATACTCCCGAAGTAATAATGGAAGAATACGGCGTTATCCCGAAGCAGATGATAGAAGTAAAGGCTCTTATGGGAGATACCAGCGACAATATCCCAGGTGTTCCGGGTATCGGCGAAAAGACCGCTCTTTCACTTATCAAAGATTTCGGCAGCGTTGACGGAGTTTATGAAAATATCGACTCTGACAAGATAAAAAAGGCGGCAAGAGAAAAGCTTATAAACGGCAAGGATATGTGTTATTTAAGCCGTGAACTTGCAGAGATATGCCTTACCGCTCCGATAGATGAAGATCTTGACAGCTACACCGAAAAGCCCGTTGACAGCGAAAAACTGTCAGAGCTTTTATCTGAGCTTGAGATGTATTCTCTTATAAAGAAGCTGGGTCTTCACCCCACAAAAGCACCCGCAATTTCAAAAGAAGCAAAGGCTGAAAAAGCAAAACCCACCGCTGAAATACCTGCAGGCGATATAGTATTTATCGACAACGGCAGACTCTTCTGCGGTAAAGCAGGAGAGGTAAAAGAAATATACGCTGATAAGGTCGACAGCTTCCTTAAAAGCAGTGAAGCAAAGCACCTCTATGATTTAAAGGGTACGCTTACCGCTCTTAATAAAGAAAGAATAGAGAACGTAACCTTTGATACAACCCTTGCCGAATATCTCATTGCCCCCGACTCAAACGATTATAGCATTGACAGACTGTGCATAAAATACGGCGTGCCGATGGGCGGTAACGAGCAGGAGAGATCCATCACAATTGCGGCTCTTAATATTGCTTTATACGAAAAGCTTTCCGAACTTGATGGCACTAAGGTGCTTACCGATATAGAAATTCCCCTTTCCGAAGTGCTTGTAGCAATGGAAAAGGAAGGCGTGGAAATCGACTGTGACGGTATAAAGAAATTTGGTGAAGAGCTGACAGAAAAAATAACTCTTATTGAAGATCAGATATATGATTACGCAGGAGAAAAGTTCAATATCGGTTCACCAAAACAGCTTGGAAACATTCTTTTTGAAAAGCTGAAATTACCCTTCGGCAAAAAGACAAAGACCGGCTATTCAACAAATGCGGACGTACTTGAGGAGCTTTCGGACAAACACCCGATAATTCCGCTTATCTCTGAATACAGAGCAGTTACAAAGCTCCTTAACACCTACGTTACGGGACTTTTGAAAGTTGTACGTGAGGATGGAAGAATTCATTCTACTTTCAAGCAGACGGAAACCAGAACAGGCAGAATTTCCTCTGCCGACCCTAATATACAGAATATTCCCGTAAGAACTGAGCTTGGCAAGAATATGAGAAAATTCTTTAAAGCTAAGGAAGGTTATACCCTTGTGGATGCCGACTATTCTCAGATCGAGCTTAGAGTACTGGCTCATATTTCAGAAGATGAAATAATGAAAAAAGCGTTTATGGATGACGTGGATATCCATACCGTTACCGCTTCACAGGTGTTCAATCAGCCTGAAGCGTGGGTAACCCCTGAACTTCGTAGTAAAGCTAAAGCGGTAAACTTCGGTATAGTTTACGGCATCGGTGCTTTCTCCTTATCAAAGGATATCGGAGTATCCGTAAAAGAAGCGGATGCGTATATAAAGGCGTATCTTTCAAAATACAGCGGAGTTGCCGCCTTTATGGAAAAGACGGTAAACGACGCTAAGGAAAGCGGATACGTATCTACGATCTTCGGCAGGAAAAGATTTATCAAGGAACTGCAATCAAGCAACAAGATACTTCAGGCACTGGGTAAAAGAATTGCAATGAATACCCCCATTCAGGGTACTGCCGCAGATATCATAAAGATCGCTATGATAAAGGTCTATAAAAAACTCAAAGAAAGCGGTCTTGATGCAAAGCTCATTTTACAGGTACACGATGAGCTTATTGTAGAAGCCCGTGAAAGCGATGCTATGAAGGTAGCCGCATTGTTAAAGGAAGAAATGGAAAACGCAGTAAAGCTCTCAATTCCGCTTACTGTAGACGTCAATATAGGTAAGACCTGGTATGATACTCATTAAAAAAGACGATATAAAAAAATCCGATATAATAAGCGGAGTAAAAAAAATTGAAAACGCCTGCTTTTCTGTTCCCTGGTCCGAAAGATCAATAGAAAGTCAGATATTCACCGAAGGCTCGGTCTTTGCCTGCATCTATGAAGATGAAGAAATCGCAGGATACGTCTGCGGTCAGACGGTAGCAGACGAATGTGAGCTTTACAGAATAGCCGTGCTTGATTCCTACAGAAAAAAAGGCTTTGCCAATATGCTTATGGAGTATTTTATAAACGAATGTAAGAATAAAGCTGTAAAAAGTATATTCTTAGAAGTGAGAAGCTCCAATACCCCCGCAAGAAGCCTTTATGAAAAATCAGGTTTTCAGACGATAGGAATAAGAAAAAAATACTATTCCGAACCTACTGAAGATGCGGTAATTTATAAGGCAGAGATCTGAAGTAAAATATAAACGAAAGCCACTTCCAAACCGGAAGTGGCTTTTATGTATTATTTACTCTCTTGCCTCAATCTTAAAACTGTCAAAATCAAAATCACAGCCGGGCAGGAAGATGAATTTTACAGTGGCGTTTCCTCTTATATCAGGGAGAGTATGCTCTACCTCAATATAATCTTCGCTATAGGGAAATTCGATAATTTCCTGTGCCACAATTCCCTCTTCTGTCGCAAAATGAACGTGTACAGAATCGTTGTCGTGTCTTGTTCTTCCCTTTAATATGAGCTTTTTAGTACCCTTTGTAAAGTCCATATCGTTAAAGTCCATAAAGACGTTGTTACCGATACCTGTAACCGCATTGCCAACAATTTCGAAAGTATCGCCGTGAAGCAGATCGTTATCAACTGCGTTTATTCTTTCGTATGCCTTTTCGTTCTTTGCAAACTCAAAGCCGCCGAAATCTATGCGGAAATCATTCTTGTCAAATTCAAAGTAGAGGTCCTGCATACCGCAGATACGGCAAGGAAGATCGTAGCTGTTATCTTTATAGGTCTGCCACTCAAAATTTGCCTGATAGGTAAATTCTCCGATAAGCTGCGAGCCTTCTCTTTCGGGATAACCAAGCCATACTCTGAAATTAAAGGGCTCATCACTGTGCCAGTTTATCATTCTTACAAAGAAGCTGTCTGTGCCGTATTTGCCGAAATCAGTCTTTGTAAAGCCGATGATATTATTGTCACGCTTTATGTTTATACCGCCGTCACGAACCTCGTCCATAAGGGAGATACTGTCGTTATAATGACAGCAACGGATAAATTCGTAAGGGTTCATAGAAGCCTGACCAAAGCCCTCAGCGGTAAACTCATATTCCGATAAGATCTCAACCTGATTTCTGCCATTGTTACTGCCGACTCTCAGTCTGAAGCTACCGTCACCAAGTGCCTTTAACACCATTTTGCCGCTTACTTCTTCAATAACTGCGATGTTTGTTTCAATACCGCTGTTTGTAACAACGCTGTATTTTATATCATCCTTATAGCTTGCGTTTTCAGGCAGTACCTTTGCTGTTATTACACATTCGTTGTTATCGGGAGTAAGCACTGCACCTGTAGAGCGTGTAAGCTCAATCTTTCTTATGGGTATTTCTTTATTATCTACCATATCGCAGATATTTTCAAAGGTGCTGATGCCCTTTCTGACTTCACTCTTAATAGCTTTTATAACTACCGTTGCCGCTTCAAGACCTTCGCCCTTTGCGGTAACTGTGATATCGCCTTCCTTTGTATCAGCCATAATATAGGCTACCGCCTTACCTGAAAATAGCCTTCTTGAACTGCTCTTATACTGGTCATAGTCGGTACTGTCACCATTATCAAAGCCAACAAGTCTGCCACCCTCTACTGTAAGGTGAATTCTGTCCCTTGCATTGTCAACGGGATTCCCCTTTTCATCAACTGTTGAAATAAGGATAAACGCCATATCCTCACCATCAGCCTTTATTTCATCAGCGTAGGGAGTTAAAATTATCTTCTTACTGTCACCGAATGAGTTTCTCACACATTCATACTTGTTGCCGTCCTTATCATGGGCTACAATTTTGATTTCGCCCTTTTCGTAAGGGATCTGCCAGTCAAGAGTATATTCCTCTGCCGTTTTCTTGCCGCAGGACTTTCCGTTTACAAAAAGCTCTGCTTCGCCTAAGTTAGTGTAAGCTACCACGTCTATAAGCTGACCGTCATTGAAATCCCAGTAAGGGAAAAGGTGAAGAACAGGCTTATCTGTCCATGCCGCCTTGTACAGCCAGAAGCTGTCCTTTTCGATACCGGCAGTATCAATATTGCCGAAATACGCATTCTTTGTGGAATAAGGAGAAGGCTCGCCGATATAGTCTGCACCTGTCCAGATATACATACCTGCACATATGTCGATATCTCGATTCATCACTATAACGTGTTCTGCGGTTTCTGCAGAAGCTCCTGCCTTGCAGTTGCCGAGAGCAGAACACTGTAAATCATCGTGAGTTAAGAAAGCCGCACTCTTAGGGAAGTGATATACACCACGGCTTTTTACACCCGACGTTGTTTCACTGCCGTAGATCTTCCATTCGGGATAAGTTTTGTGATGCTCTTCATATAATCTTTCAAGATAGTTATAGCCTGCTAAATCCACCTGCTTTGCACAGTTCTGTGCACCCTCCCAGGGCATATAGTTAGAGCCTATCGTAGTGGGTGCATTCTTCTTATAATCATTTTCTCTTACCGCCTCGTGAAGCATTTTTGCAACCTCACAGCCACGGGGAGAAACGTGAGTATCATATATCTCGTTACCCACACTCCACATAATAACGGAAGGATGGTTTCTGTCTCTTCTTACCCAGCTTGCAACGTCTCTTCTGTACCAGTCTATAAAGAAACGGGCATTATCAAACTCGGTCTTGGGACGTTCCCACATATCGTACATTTCGCTGTCTACTAAGATACCAAGCTCGTCACAAAGCTCCATAAAGCCCTTTGCAGGAGGGTTGTGAGATGTACGGACAGAATTTACTCCCATCTCCATCATCTTTAAAAGCTGACGCTTTGCCGCCGATTTATTGAATGCCGCACCAAGACAGCCTAAATCGTGATGCAGACAAACGCCGTTAAGCTTTATATGTCTACCATTCAAATAAAAACCTGTGTCAGTATCAAAGCGGCAATCACGAAGACCTACCCTCTGTGTTACAAAGTCTATAACTTCATCATTTCTCTTAAGTGCAATATCAAGAGTAAGGAGGTTGGGGTGCTTTGTGTCCCAAATATATTTTTCGGGTATATCGCAAAGAGAGAAGTTTATTTCTGATAAAGCAGTAGCAGAAATTTCTTCGCTGTGAAGAATTTCATCTTCACTCTTAAGAATAAAAGAAACTGTAAGTCCGTCAGGCTTTACAACCTCTGCGGATATGCTTACATCAAAACCCTTATCCGTCTTATCGGTATGGAAATACGTTCCGTCTGTTGCAAGATAGCTTTTTTCAGTTTCGATAAGGTATACGTCACGGAATATACCTGCACCGCTGTACCAACGGGTATTGGGTGCTTCGTGGCGGACGAGGACTTCAATTTCGTTTTCACCATCATGAAGATGATCGGTAATGTCTGCTTCAAAGGTGGAATATCCGTACTTCCAGTCAAAGGCAGGCTTTTCGTTTACAAAAACTGTGCAGTTCATATAAACGCCCTCAAAATAAAGACGGAAGCTCTTCCCTTCTACCCTGCCGAAATCATACTTTTTCTTATATCTGCCAAAGCCTGTTTCGTATAAAGCACAGGTGTTATGTATCAGCCAGTCGTGGGGAAGCTGTACGGGAGCATATTCTCCGTTCCAGTCATGCTCTTTGCTGTGGTCGGCTTCAGTCTTTGCAAACAACCAACCGTCATTGAATAGAGTTTTCATATTACTTTCCTTCCATAGTTAAAATTAATATAAGACAGGTAAATTTTCCTTTGTTACTGAATATTCGCTGTCGTAAAGCTTTTTTAGGTCTTCTCTTGTGGTATTTTCATCATTAAGGCAGAATTCCTTGGACCAGTTCATATAGTAGCACCAGCCTATCTTTTCCTTTACGATATTTTCCGAAAAGGGTGCTGTACCGGTTTCGCCTATGGCGACTATCTTCTTTGTATCGGTTACCTTTATAAGATTGTTATACATCTCACTCTGAGAGCTGTGATCACCTGCAGGCGGATACATATCTCTTGTGATGATATCCACTACATCATCTCCCGGATAAAGCTCAGAAGTCGTAGCATTCCATACCCATATAAGATTATCAAGATGATGAATTTCGGTAAAGCGGTGGTACATAAGTCTATAAAGCTTTTTGTAAACTTCAGCACCTTTTACGCCCCACCAGAACCAGTCGCCCTCTGCCTCGTGAAAGGGTCGCCATAAAATAGGTATCTGTTTATCGCAGAAGGGACGAAGCAATCCCGCCATCATATCCATATCTGAGATAAGAGCTTTATTTTCCTCTGTGCCGTCTATTACCGCCTTTGATGCATCAAAATCCGTATTTCTTGTAAAAAAGGCTTTTGAACGACCCTGAAGCGGAGAGAACCAGTGCCAGGTCATAGTGATAAGTCCCTTTTTATCCGCCCATTCGTATGCTCTTTTTAGTGTACCGTAGTTTTCCATTACCTCTGTCATACACTCGTCATCGGTATCGGAATAATTTATATTAGGTGAATAGGATAAAAGCTCAAAGCCGAGTAATGCAGGTTGCTTTCCTGTCACCTCTTCAATATGGTGAAATTCTTCCATTGCCATAGTCTGTGTATGCTGACCTGTTATCACCTTTTTATAGGTAATATCGGACAGATATTTCAGTACGTTTTTTACACATTGCTGTGCATTTTTATTGCTTGGAGTAAATAATTTATTGCTCATTACAACACCTCCGTAACAGTAGAAAAAATTTTAAAAATTGATAATATCATTCTATCACATAAGCGTTACAAAAGCAATAATAAAAAGGACAAAATAAAAAGTTTTTGTTAATTCAGGATAGAGCGATAAATTGTTGGTTGCGGTGTGCCACCGCAAACAACAATTTATCTTTCATCATTGTGTGACCCCTGCCGTTTTGCAAACCTTTATATTACACTATTATTTTTAAAGGCAGCAGTCCGCAGGACTGCGACCATTTTTGAAATCTTTGATTTCAAAAATATAGGAACCGTCAGCGAGCAATCCAACAAGGACATATATTTTCCGATAAATCGGAAAATGGTCGCAGTCTTTCAGACTGCTGCGGTGCCCTTTAGGGCAACGTCACACCGACTGCCAAACAATTTGCCTTATCACATATTCTTTGCTATAATTAAAAATAAAAATTCTTAAAACAGAACAAAACGCTGTTTTCTTTAGTCTTATTGGGTGAAAGGGGGAGGAAAAGCATGAAGGACGATAAACTGATACAGCTTTATTTTGATCGCAACGAAGAAGCTATAGCCGTTACAGATCAGAAATACGGAAGACTGTGTAAAAAGATCGCAACGGAAATACTCGGTTCTGACGAAGATGGCGAAGAATGCGTGAATTCTTCTTACCTTAAAATATGGAACAGTATTCCACCGACAAGACCTTGTTCCTTCAAAGCCTTTCTTTCTAAAACGGTACGCAATACCGCCCTTACACTTGCAGCTAAGCTTGGCAAACATAAGACCGACTATATCTATGACGAACTGGAGGACGTAATAAGCAGCAGAGAAAACCCTGAAACCCTTATGGATGACAGAAACATTTCTTCACTGCTGAATAGTTTCCTTGATAATCAGAAAAAACGAAACAGGGATATTTTTGTGGCAAGATATTATTTCAATATGCCCACAAAGTCTATTGCTCACTACTTCGGCATGGAGCATCAGGCGGTACGCTCTCAGCTGTCAAGAACAAGGACGGCTCTTCGTACATACTTGAAAGAAAACGGCATTGATATCTGAAAGGAGGAATTTTTATGAACAATAACAGATGGAAAAACATTACAGATGGTATTGACGATAAGCACATTGAAAGTACCTTTGACGCTCTTAACAAAGCTATCCAAAGAGATACCGATTCTGATGAGCTTATCGTTATAGAGGACTACAACGAAAAAACAGAAAACAAGAAAAAGAGATTTCGTTTTCTGCCTGTTGCCGCGGCTTTTGCAGCGGTTGTTGGCGTTACGGCAATTGTATCAGTGGCTGTTGCAAACGGGAATTTATTGCAGACAGCGTCTGATAATTCGCAAAAAAACGATGCAAGTAAGGTAGAATACAGCTTTGATATACAGGATTCGCCGTATTTCAGCTTTTTTAGCACCATTGATAATCCTGACGAGATAATTATCACACAATATAAAGGATTTGAAGAGGATGTGGTAGTCCCTGACGTGCTTTACGGTAAAAAGGTAGTCGGGCTCAGTCAGGGTGTATTTGAACACTGCGAAGAAGTAAAGACGGTTACAATACCTGACTGTATAACCGAAATTCCACAATATGCATTTCGCGGTTGCACTAATCTTGAAAACGTATATTTTGCAGGTTCAATAAACAATATAGGAGCAAGTGCTTTTTGGGGATGCAAATCCCTTAAAAGCTTTACAATTCCAGATCATGTTTTACAGATTAGCGATGGTGTATTCAGTGAATGTACCTCCCTCGAAACTGTTATACTCCATGATGAAGTAAAATCAATAGGCAAATACGCCTTTGAACAGTGTAGTAGCCTTGTGAATATCAACATCCCCGACAGTGTGACAAGAATAGGAACGGGAGCGTTTTCCGAAGCCTCTTCTCTTGTATCTGTAACTTTACCAAATGGACTTTCAGAAATAAGCGAACGTATGTTTAACGCTTGTTCTTCACTTACAAGGGTTGAAATTCCCGACAGTGTAACAAGTTTAGGAGACTACGCATTTACAGGCTGCGAGAGTCTTACTTTCTTTGAGATACCCAGTAATATTACAAAGCTTGGCTTTAGTATCTTTTCGTATTGTACCTCTCTTGAAACGGTTGTTCTTCCTGATAACATGAGCACTTTAGGCAGGCTTATGTTTATAGGATGCAGTTCGTTAAAAAATATAAAGCTACCTGACAAGCTGGAAGTGATTTCCGATAGTGCTTTTTCAGATTGCACCTCACTTTCTGAAATCACACTGCCTGAAAGCGTTACCACGATAGGAGTTGCCGCCTTTAACGGCTGTACGTCTTTAAAAGAAATTGCTATACCTGAGAGCACAACAGATATCCGTGATTTTGCTTTTGCAAGATGCTCCTCTCTTACATCCTTCAGTTTCCCTGAAAATACCACACGACTTTTTACGTGTGTATTATCAGAATGTGCATCCCTCAAAAATGTATATCTGCCTGAAGGAATTACTTGTATTGATGACCACTCATTAAATGGCTGTTCTTCTTTGGAAAAAATTAAAATACCATCAACAGTTACATATATAGGTGTGGGTGCCTTTTCATATTGCAAGGCGTTAAAATCTATTGAACTTCCAAAAAGCGTTGAAAGAATAGACGATGATGCTTTCGGCTACTGCACATCCCTTACAAGCATTACTTTACCAGATAAAGTAACAACGCTTGGAACAGGAATTTTCAAAGAGTGTACATCACTTGCAGAAGTAACGCTTCATAACAATCTGACTCGGATCAGTGATTCAGCCTTCAGCGGATGTAGTTCTCTCAAGACTATAGATATCCCGACAAGTGTGACACATATCGGTAAGCAGGCTTTCGATAGTTGTAACAGTTTGAACAGTATAATTATACCTGAAGGTGTTAAAGAAATATCTGAATTTGCCTTCAGTTCCTGTAAAAATCTTAAATCTATCTCACTGCCTGATGGTGTTGAAACGATAGGAAAGAGTGCCTTCTGGTATTGCGACAGCCTTACAGAAACAAATCTTCCCGACAGTATTACAAATCTTGGCCCTGAAGCTTTTTCACACTGTATTTCACTTAAAACGATAACACTCCCTAAGGGTATAGATACATTACAATCATATCTTTTCGGCTATTGTGAAAGTCTTGAAACAATCATTATCCCCGATACTGTAACAACTATAAAAAGCTGGGCGATGGATGAATGTGTTTCACTGAAATCTGTCTTTGTACCTTCAAGTGTTACAACAATAGAAAAATCCGCATTCGGTTCGTTATTATTCCCCGAAAAACTGCCCCTCATAATATGTGAAAAGGGTTCTGCCGCAGAGCAGTTTGCTATCAGTAACAAGCTTAAATATGAAATAAGATAAACAAAAAAGAATAACAAAACAATACGAGATCAGGGCAAGCGAAAGCTTGCCCTGTATTTTCATTTTGTGATTGACAAATCCCTGTCACAATTGTATAATTATAACATCAGTAAACATTTAAGACCTGAAAGGAAATATTATTATGGGATTTTTTGATAGTCTTTTAAAATCAGCGGCAAGAACCGCCACAAGAAGAGCCGTAAACAAGGCTGTAGATGCAGGCTTTAAAAAAGCTACGGAAGCCTTATCCGATAACGATAAGGACAAGAAAACAACTACTAAAGCAGCAGCCGCAAAGCAGGATATAAAGGTAATTGACCTTGTAAGACCTACAGACGTAAACGGTACTGAAACCGAATTTGAGCTTTATTTAAAGGGCAACAACGTTAAATGCTCCTTTGTTCTTGCAGACGGCTTTAAGGAATATAATGCAGGTGCTATGGAAATTTCCTACAGTGCTCTTTATTCTCCCTTTATGCCCATTGATACAGATATGACTATTGATGACAGCATTCCTAAAATATACATAGGCGACGCTGACCGCCCCATTGAAAAGATAATAGACAAATACGAGGACAACGGAGAAGTTGAAAACGGCAACGAGCTTTTTAAAATAAACAGCGGTATGTTCTCCTATAAGATGTACTGGAAGTACGGCAACAGCGATTCACGCTACGCTTCTTACTGCGTTAAATTCCCCGGTGCTCCCTCTTATACTCAGTTTACGGTAGTTTATCCCGTTTCAATGGTTGGCACTGATAAGGAAAAGCTTGTATTAAGTCAGCTCGATTTAGCGGCTGCTACCTTTGTTGTAAAGAGCTAAAAATTATATCAATAAATCAAAACACCACAACTCAGGTTGTGGTGTTTTGATTTATATTATAGGTGCAATCATCTCTATGCCAAGCAGACCTACTATAAGTCTGTATATAAGAGCTATAAATATTCCTGTCGTAAATGAAAGAAAATTTGCTGCCAAAGCGTATAACGTAATGGCTGATGCACTTACCTTTTCCTCGTTTTTTCTGTTAAAGGCAATCAGGTAAACTATCATTTCTATTATACCGATAGCAATTTCTAAACCTATGTAATATATGAAATAAAACAGCGGGTTACCGTCTATCATTACGATATTAAGCACCAGATTAAGTCCCAGCTGAGTTACAAGATTGGTGAACAGGATAACGTAAAATCTTCTTTTATTTATAAATCTTTTTGCAAAGTATAATTCTATAAAAAGCGTAATTATAACACGCAGAGCAAAACCCAAAAACTCTCCGATATAATTATAGTCTGTAGTCGCTTTGAGAGTTATTTTTTCATTGGTAATATTATCGGGGTCTATTCCCGTCATATCCACGTTGTAATAACTGCTGAAGGCATAAGTCTGATACGGCTCGCTTACAAGATACAGATTATAATCAGGATAATAAAGAAGTATTTTGAATTTTTCAGGTGGGTAATAGTCCATAACAAAGCGTTTTGAACCATCAACTCTGCTTTCGGTATGCAACAGATAATAATACCCGTCTTCATCCTTGTAGTCTATAAGTGCCTTCGTAATGCTTTCGGGGTCGCCGTCATACTCTTTGTCGCTGTCCCACGAATTATATGGACCCGACCCGCGGAACGCTGATAAAAGCGTAGCATAGCATCTTTCGTTACCGAGATTTTTAAAGGTTACAACGACTGAAGGTTTAGGTCCCATATCCGCAAAGGCGGTAACAGAAAAAGCAGTACAGAAAATTACAAATATTATTAATACGCTCAGGATTTTCTTCATACCGTGCCTCCGTTTGATTAGCTATATTATACACATCACTGACAGCGGCGTCAATAAACATAATGCCCGACTTTAAATAAGGTCAGGCATTTCTGTCTTAATTATTCTACCTTCGCACCGCATATCATACAGAACTTTGCATCATCCGCAAGCTCTGCATTACAGCTTTTACAGGTCTTCGCCTTTGATACCGCAGGAGTACCGCAATTTATACAGAATGCACCTGCGTTTAAGGCTGTGCCGCAATTCATACAGAATAAGGGCTTATCATTAGAAACAGCGTTTTCTGCCGGAGGAGCTGACATAAGATTTAAGATCTTATCTTCGTTTATGGGCTTTTCCTCTGTCTTTTCAGCAGGTGCTTCTTCTGTCTTTTCTGCAGGCGCTTCTTCTGCCTTTTCTGCAGGAGCTTCTTCTGCCTTTTCTGCAGGAGCTTCTTCTGCCTTTTCTGCAGGAGCTTCTTCTGCCTTTTCTGCAGGAGCTTCTTCTGTCTTTTCTGCAGGAGCTTCTTCTGTCTTTTCTGCAGGAGCTTCTTCTGTCTTTTCTGCAGGAGCTTCTTCTGCACTATCAGGAACAAGCTTCTTGATAGGTGCTTCATCTATGGGTGTATTGTCTTCTGCAACAGGAGCAGGTGTAGAAACGGGTACAGGAGCAGGAACAGGTACAGGAGCAGGAACAGGTACAGATACTGGCTGAGGCTGCGTCATACCCTGAACATTGCTATTTACAGAGTTACTGATCGGAGAAACATTCTGAGTCGTATTAGATGCCGCTCTCCTTGCCTTTCTTGAGCTTCTCTCAGCAAGGCAGGAAACTATAAAGGCAATAAAGCCAAGTACCGCAGGTGCGAATACCGTTACTGTATAGAATATAAAAGGAACTGCCGTATTTATCGTTGAACTTGCATAAGATACGCCAAGCTTTGTCGGTGCTAAGAAAATGCCGCAGGTAAGATCTCTGATCCCTCCTATAACACCTCCGCCTGTGTAGCCGAAAAGCTCTGTGCTTAAAGCAATAAGAGCGATTATAGCAACGTATGTAAGTGTCAGAAGAATACTTACCACAAGTCCGATTATCGAAAAGGTCTTTGTTACAGCGTAAAGTCCTCTGTTCTTATTTTTAAAAAGGCATATTGCAAGAATTATCGTGATAACGGCAAATAAAACCATTGACGCTCCTACTATCGCCGTCACAAAGGGAGCAATCATATATTCGCTGTAATGTTCAAAAAACTGAATATCCATTAAAAGTCATCCTTTCATCTGTTATACATATAGGCTTTGAAAACTGATTTTATTCTATCACAAAGAATCGGATGTGTCAACAGAAAATTATATGTAACTATTGCTATAAACCAAAAAATGTGATATAATTACAGTAAGTATTTTGAATTAAACAGAAAAAATCTGAATAGTAATAAATATACTGCCGATATAACGGCTGAATGACAAGAAAGGAAATTTTATTTATGTGCGGAATAGTTGGATACGTAGGCGATAATCAGTGTACAGACATTCTTGTAGGAGCTTTACAGAAGCTTGAATACAGAGGTTATGACTCTGCAGGTATCGCTGTTTTCAGCAATGAAAGAATTAAAACTATAAAGGCAAAGGGCAAGATAAAGGAAGGTCTTATCGAGCGTCTTAAGAGCGAAGGCCCTTACAGTGCCACAACAGGTATAGGTCATACAAGATGGGCGACCCACGGTGAACCCAGTGATATAAACTCCCACCCTATCGGTAACGGCAGAGTTTGTATCGTTCATAACGGTATTATCGAAAATTACCGCAAGGTAAAGGAATTTTTAACAGACAAGGGCTACGGCTTTGAAAGTGAAACTGATACAGAAACCGTTGCAAAGCTCCTTGACTATAACTACAGCGGTAACCCCATTGATACTATTATAAAGACCATTGCCGATATCGAGGGTGCTTATGCCTTAGGTATCATCTTCAGAGAACACAAGGATCACATCTATGCAGTAAGAAAGGAAAGTCCCCTTATCGTAGGTAAGGGCGAGGGTGAAATGTTCATCGCCTCCGACGTTACTGCAATTATCGAACATACAAAGGAATACTACCTTTTAGAGCAGGGCGAGATTGCCGACATCACAAAAAACGGCGTAAAGTTCTATGACGTGCATAAAAACCCTATCGAAAAGGAAATACAGGTAGCGGACTGGGACGTTTCCGCCGCTGAAAAGGGCGGCTATGCTCACTTTATGTTAAAGGAGATATCCGAACAGCCCACAGCACTTAAAAACACCATCCACCCCAGAATCAAAGACGGTATGCCCGATTTCTCCGAATGCGGACTTACAGATGAAAAGCTCAGAAATTACCACCACATCTATATAGTAGGTTGCGGCTCTGCAATGCACGCAGGTATTGTAGGCAAGTACGTTATAGAATCTCTTGCACGCACTCCCGTAATCGTTGATATAGCGTCAGAATTCAAGTACAGAAAGCCTCTACTTACCGCTGAGGATCTAGTGGTTATTATCTCTCAGTCGGGTGAAACTGCCGATACAAAGGCGGCATTAAAGCTTGCGAATGAAATAGGTTCGGATACTTTAGCTATAGTAAACGTAGTAGGTTCTTCCATTGCAAGAGAAGCAAAAATGGTAATGTATACTCTTGCAGGTCCTGAAATTTCCGTATGCTCCACAAAGGCGTATATGGTTCAGGCGGCATTTATGTATCTACTTGCCTTCAGAGTAGCTTATGCCAGAGAAAAGATAGATGAAGAAACCTGCAAACAGCTTATTACTGAAATGTTGGAGATACCCTCTAAGGTACAGCTTTGCGTTGACGATCAGGCACAGTATCAGAGAGTTGCGTCAAAGCTTATCAGTGCAGACAGTCTGCTTTATATAGGCAGAGGTCTTGACTATGCGCTTAGTATGGAGGGTAGCCTTAAGTTAAAGGAAATATCCTACATTCATTCAGAAAGCTATGCGGCAGGCGAATTAAAGCACGGTACGATCTCTCTTATTGATGAAGGAATGCCTGTCATCGCCGTTGCAACACAGAGTGATCTTCTTGACAAGACCTTAAGCAACGTGAAGGAAGTAAAATCCCGTGGTGCTACCGTCGTTCTCGTTTGCAGAGAGGATATGGACGTAAGCGGCTGCGGCGTTGATTATCCCGTATATCTGCCTTTAGCAAGAGATCTTCTTATGCCTCTTGTGGCAGTAGTTCCGCTTCAGCTTATTGCGTACTACACAGCCGTACTCAAGGACTGCGACGTAGACCATCCCAGAAACTTAGCTAAATCAGTTACTGTAGAATAAATCCCCGAAAGGAAGTTTCAAATGATCAACCCTGCACCCTATCTGCCCTTATGGGACAGACTCAAAATTTCAAATAAGCCGATCATTCTTTACGGAATGGGTGACGGTGCACAGAAAATACTGAACGTTATGGCACAGAAGGGTATAAAGCCCTCAGGCTTTATGGCAAGTGACGAATTTGTAAGAGGTCATAGCTTTGCAGGATTTGAAGTAAAGAAGCTTTCCGATATCGAAAAGCAGTTTGGAGACGTTACCATCCTTGTCTGCTTTGGCACTTCTATCCCTGAAGTAATGGAGCGTATAAAGGGCATATCCGAAAAGCATGAGCTTTATGCTCCTGACGTTCCCGTTATCGGCGGCGGACTTTTTGACAAGGACTATTTTACCGAAAACGAAGAAAAAATTAACGAAGTCTATGAAATGCTGGCGGATGATAAATCAAAGGAAGTTTTTCTCGGCTGGCTCAATTACAGACTTACAGGAAAGATTGATTTTCTTTTAGAAAATCAGACTCCCAAAAGTGAAGCCTATGAGCTTTTAAAACTTACAGAAAATGAAGTATACGCAGATCTTGGTGCATATACAGGCGATACCGTTACGGAATTTTTAAACGTTACAGGTTATAAATTCGGCAGAATTTATGCGGTAGAACCTGATGCAAGAAACTACGCCAAAATGAAGCGTACCCACTATGTATTAAGCCCTTATGATTTCTACACCTACAATGCAGGTGCGTGGAGCGAGGACTGTGTAATGCAGTTTGTACAGAAGGGCGGAAGAAACTCCTCTCTTGTTCCCTACGATAAGGGCAAGCCGATAAATCCCTCAATGCTCCGTGATATAGAAATGAGAAGCCTTGACAGCATTTTGGGAAATGACCCTGTAACCCTCATAAAATATGATGTGGAAGGCAGCGAGGATAAAGCCATTGACGGCTCAAGAAAGGCTATACTTGCACATAGACCTAAGCTTATCGTATCCCTTTACCACAGAACTGAGGATATGTTCAGCTTACCTCTTAAAATAAAGCAGATAAGAAGCGACTATAAATTCTACTTAAGGCAGCACCCCTATATTCCCGCCTGGGATATGAATCTTTACTGCATTTAAAGCCTCTTGAAAGGAAGTAAAAAATGAAAAAGGCTGTACTTATTTTACTTATCATACTTGTAACGCTGGGTATCGGTCTGATACTCTATATGCAGTTTACAAAAACAAATCCCGTTTTTGCAGGAAGTGAAAAAGCGGTCATATATGAAGGACAGTCCATCTGTATGAGCAATAAGTATTATGCAGGACTTGCAAAAGAGGAAGTGGATACTGCTCTTATGGATATGGAAGACGGTGTTGAAGGTGCCGAGACTGCCTATGATGCAATACTTGCAAAAGGCACACCCGTATTCAATCCCACCTTCTTTATAAATATGATGGATAACGGAACAGAGTATTTCAGAATTATGGGTGAGGCTACCGACGAACAGCTCCCCGATCAGAAGCAGGTAGGCTTTTTCTGTCACGACCTCACTCTTAATATCTACACAGACGGTAACAGTCAGATATTATCTGCACGAAGCATTATGCCCACAGAGCTTACAGAAGTAAAGGTTACTCTCCCCGTTATTGCGGACGATGCACTTTCAGCTACTATTAAATGTGACAAAACTACGACCTTCGACGTAAATCTTGCATTTCTTGACGGAAAGACTTCTTCTGTTGTCACGTTTGAATGGCTTTACGATGTAAAAAACAGTGCGCCTTTAAACCTTTCGGGAATAAATGAACAATCTTTGGTCGTTGATGTCATATTTACACTGGAAAACGGGGTAGTTTCTGCCCAATTTGCATAAATTTTGCAAGATTTGAAAAAACCACTTGCAAAAATCGCGTATATGTAATATAATAGTACACAGAGTAAAATCAGAAAAATAAAAATTTATGTAAGCGGGGTTTTTAAAATGGAAAGAAACGAAATCGTTGCAATAAAAGAACAGGCTGAGGCTCAGTACAAAGAGCTGTGTGCCAAGGGCTTAAAGCTTGATATGTCAAGAGGCAAGCCTGCACCAAGCCAGCTTGATTTAACACTTGATATGCTGACACACTGCCTTGACGGTGAATGCATCTCCGAAAACGGCACAGACTGCCGTAACTACGGTATTCTTGACGGTATCAAAGAGGCAAAGGAACTTTGTATGCCTATGCTCGGAGTTAAGGAAGATGAAATCATCATCGGTGGTAACTCCAGCCTTCAGCTTATGTATGATACAATAGCAAGAGCAATGCTCTTAGGTGTTCTTCACGGCGACAAGCCCTGGAGCAAGAATGAAAAGGTTAAATTCCTCTGCCCCGCTCCCGGATATGACAGACACTTTGCAATCTGCCAGAGCATGGGTATTGAAATGATCACAGTTCCCTACAAAGCAGACGGTCCTGATATGGATATAGTTGAAAAGCTTGTTGCAGAAGATGAACTTATCAAGGGTATCTGGTGCGTACCTATGTACAGCAACCCTGAAGGCATCACGTATTCAGATGAAGTTGTAAAGAGATTTGCAAACCTTTCACCTAAGGCTAAGGACTTCAGAATTTTCTGGGATAACGCTTACTGCGTACATCACCTTACAGATACCCCCGATACACTTTTAAATCTTTTAGAAGAAGCTAAAAAGACAGGCAAGGAAGATATGGTGTTTATGTTCACATCCACATCAAAGATCTCCTTCCCGGGTGGCGGTCTTGCAGTAATCGGTGCAAGTGCGGCAAATATCGAATTTATTAAGAGCCAGATGACGTATCAGACTATCGGTTTTGATAAGCTGAACCAGTTAAGACATGCAAGATTCTTTAAGAATTTCGATGGTATCAAGACTCATATGGTAAAGCACAGAGAAATAATCGCTCCCAAGTTTGATATAGTGCTTAATGCTCTTGACAAGGAGATAGCTCCTATTGAGTTTGGTCAGTGGCACAAGCCCAACGGCGGTTACTTCATCTCCTTCAACGGTCTTGCAGGCACAGCAAAGAGAACTGTAGAGCTTTGCAAGAATGCAGGCGTAGTGCTTACAGGTGCAGGTGCAACCTATCCTTACGGAATTGACCCCGAGGATAAGAATATCAGAATTGCTCCCACATATCCTACGATCGAAGAGCTTGCAACAGCTATGGAAGTATTCTGTGTAGCTGTAAAATTAGCAGCTTGTGAAGTGCTTTTAAAGTAAGCTTGATAAAAAGATAAAAATATGTTACAATAAAAAGCGGATAGTAATAAAAACTATCCGCTCAGCGTGTAGACAAAGTCTTGTCTACACGCTGTCAGACGGTGAAAAACGCACGCAGACGAGGAAATAGCCATCGTCGGCGTACAATGGTACGGTAGATGGCTGTTGACGAAGTAAGCAAAAATGCTTTAGGGGAGCCGAAAACGACTCCCCTAAACTTCTGTACATGAATTTTATACTTGCTCATAAAATTCGAAAAAATTATGCATTTTTGCGGTGCGTGAGTTTGTCTTCAGTCTGAGCGGATAGTGATAAAAACTATCCGCTTTGATAATATGCGCCTGTAGCTCAGCTGGATAGAGCAACAGCCTCCGACGCTGTGTGCCGTGGGTTCGAATCCCGTTAGGCGCGCCACGAAAAGGATACATTTGTCAGATAGACAAATGTATCCTTTTTCGAACTAAGTGTGCCTTGCGGCACGTGAAGCACACTGCGTGTGTGAAGCAATGCTTCGCATTGTGAAGTGCCTGCGGGCGTGAGTGGCACACTTAACTTCACATTGTGCAAAGCACAATACTTCACAGCGGCATCGTCGCTGCTTCACTCGGCAAAGCCAAACTTCACTAAATATTACCAATTAATCGTGTTTATGATATAATATATTTGTATTGGAGGAATCTTTATGCCCGAAAGTAAATTAAGAACACAATCTATGGATTTTGCAGTATCTATTATCAATCTTGTCAAACAGCTTAAGGCAGGGCGAGAATCTATAATTTCAAATCAAATTGGAAGAAGCGGTACATCTATCGGAGCAAATATTCGTGAAGCTCAATACGCTCACGGAAGGGCAGACTTTATCGCCAAATTACAAATTGCTCTTAAAGAAGCAAACGAAACAGGATATTGGTTAGAGCTGTTGTTTAAAACAGATTATTTATCTGAAGCAGACTACAAAATGCTCGATTCTGCTTGTACAAGCATTCGTGTAATGCTTATATCCTCTATCAATACTGCAAAGGAAAATTTAAAATGACAATATTTTATCTAATGATAGAAGCTGTACCAAAACAGGATAACCCTGAATCAAAGGAATTCGGCGGTGCTTTTATAAACCTCTGGGTAAAGGCTACCACAAAAAACGAAGCATTAAAGAAAGCTAAAAATTACGTTGACGAAGTGAACTGGAAATTTGTAAATGCTGAAGAAATATCCGTAGCAAAAAGAAGCACATATATCGATAAGCCCGATTCTTTGGAATGTTATGACGAAGCGTGCGAAAAAGGACTAAGTGCCATATTTTACACTTGGGCGATTGGAGAAGACGTATAGTTAAAATTGATGGAGGAATAATATGAAAATCGTAAGCTGGAACTGCAACGGAAAGTTTAGAGAAAAGTTTCAAGATATTCTTACTCTTGATGCAGATATATATATAATTCAGGAATGCGAAAATCCAAAAGAAATAAAATCAACTACGTATAAGAAATTTGCAACAAACTATATCTGGACTGGCGAAAATAACAATAAAGGTCTTGGTATATTCGCAAAAAAAGAAATAAAATTAACAGAAAACAATTGGTCTAAATTCTGCTTAAGGAATTTCTTATCAGCAAAAATCAATGACAACTTCGATTTAGTAGCCGTATGGGCGTGTAAGCCTTATATTGAGGAATATTACATATACCAAAGCATTAATATTTCTAATTTTAACAGTAGCACCATAATAATCGGTGACTTTAACAGCAATGCAATCTGGGATAAAAAATCCAATTCCCGTACACATAGTGCAGTTGTGCAACAGCTCGAGGCAATCGGAATTTGTTCTGCATATCATCTTACCACTGGAGAAGCACAGGGGACGGAAACGCTACCCACATTTTATTTATACCGACATATCGACAAAGGATATCATATAGACCATTGCTTTACCGCAGAAAAGAACATCAAGGAATATCAAATTATACGTGATTTAAAGTGGCTCAACAAATCCGATCATATACCCATTCTACTCGAAACAAAATAAAGTGATTGGCATATTAAATGAAACACACTCGAATCCCCCCACTTGCATTTCTCCTTAAAGTATGGTAAAATCTCATTATACGCCATAGCTAAACGCTATACCGAAAGGAAGTGAGCCTTTGACATTACAGCAGCTTAAATACGTGGTAACCATAGCAGAAAAAGGCAATATCAGTAAAGCGGCTCAGGAGCTTTTTGTGTCCCAGCCCAGTCTTACAAACTCTGTCAAGGAACTTGAAAACGAGCTTTCCTTTGCAATTTTTGAGCGTACCAACAAAGGTGTCATAGTATCTGCAAAGGGTAGCGAATTTTTAGGCTACGCAAGGCAGGTTCTACAGCAATACGGACTGCTGGAAGAACGCTTTTTGAAATCAAGCGGTACAAGCCCTCACTTTTCGGTATCTACCCAGCATTATCCCTTTGCGGTAAAAGCATTTGTTGAAGTTATAAAGAAGTTTGACTCTGCACGATATGACTTTATGCTGAGAGAAACTCAGACCTATGAGATTATTGACGATGTCAGCCGTATGAAGAGCGAAGTGGGTATTCTCTATAAATCAAAGGCAAATGAGGCTATCATTGATAAGCTTTTAAGGCAGTATTCCCTGTCCTTTGAGGAGCTTTTCACCTTAAGCCCCAGAGTGTTTATAAGCTCTATGCACCCCCTTGCAAAAAAGGAAGCACTTACACTTGAGGAGCTTTCCGAATACCCTTACCTCTCCTTTGAACAGGGTGATTACAACTCCTTTTACTATTCAGAGGAGATCTTAAGCGAATATATAAGACCTAAAAACATCAAGATAAGCGACAGAGCAACGCTTTCAAATCTGCTTATCGGTCTTAACGGCTATACGGTAGGCACGGGTATAATAAACGAGGACTTAAACGGTAAGGATATTATTTCAAAACCGCTTATCAGCGATGAAGAGATAAAGATAGGCATTATAAAAAGAAATAACGTCAGATTATCCATCTATGCCGAAACCTATACAGAGATACTCAAAAGTTTGATATAGCTAAAAGCTATATCAAACTTTATTTTTATATATTTTACACCTGACTTTAGTTATGTTATTATATGTTTAAAGGAACTGCACAGCAGTAAAAATAAGAAAGGACGCTCAAATTGAGCGAGAGTGTTAAAAATGGATACACATATTGATACCAAATGCCTGCATACAGGCTGGACACCTAAGCAGGGCGAACCAAGACAGCTCCCTATTTATCAGAGTACGACCTTCAAGTATGATACAAGCGACGCTATGGGCAAGCTTTTCGACCTTGAAGCAAGCGGATATTTCTATACCCGTCTTCAGAACCCCACAAACGACAGTGCGGCTGCAAGAATCTGTGCTTTAGAGGGCGGTTATGCGGCTATGCTGACTTCTTCAGGTCAGGCGGCTAACTTCTTTGCAATCTTCAATATCTGTGAAGCGGGAGATCACTTTATTTCCTCCTCCGCAATCTACGGCGGCACGTATAACCTTTTCGGTGTTACAATGAAGAAAATGGGCATTGAATGTACCTTCGTTGATCAGAATATCTCCGAAGAAGAGCTTTTAAAGCTTGTTCGCCCCAACACAAAGGCTATCTTCGGTGAAACCATCACAAACCCCACAGTAACGGTATTTGATTTCGAAAAATTTGCAAGAGTTGCTCATAAGGTTGGTGTTCCCCTTATTATCGACAACACCTTTGCAACACCTATAAACTGCCGTCCCTTTGAATGGGGTGCAGATATCGTTACCCACTCCACAACAAAGTACATCGACGGTCACGGCATAAGCGTAGGCGGTTGCATCGTTGACAGCGGTAACTTTGACTGGGATAAGTATGCTGATAAGTTCCCCGGTCTTACAACTCCCGATGAATCCTACCACGGCATCACTTATACAACAAAGTTCGGCAAGGCGGCATACATCACAAAGGCTACCTCCCAGCTTATGAGAGATTTCGGTTGCATACAGTCACCTCAGAATGCGTTCTATATCAATATCGGTCTTGAAACTCTGCACCTGAGAATGAAGAGACATTGTGAATCTGCATTAAAGGTAGCAACCTATCTTAAGAACAACGAAAAGGTTGCTTGGGTACACTACCCCGATTTAGAGAGCGACGATTACAACGCACTCGCAAAGAAGTATCTGCCGAATGGCTCCTGCGGTGTAATGTGCTTTGGTATCAAGGGCGGCAGAGATCAGTCTATCAAATTTATGGACAGCTTAAAGCTCTGCACAATTGCAACCCACGTTGCAGACAGCCAGACCTGTCTTTTACACCCCGCAAGCCATACTCACAGACAGATGACAGACGAACAGCTTAAGGAAGCAGGAGTAGCACCTGATCTTATCAGACTTTCAATCGGTCTTGAAGACGCTGACGATATCATAAAGGATATTGAACAGGCACTTGCACTTATATAAAAATAGGTATAACCCGTGAAGAATTTTCTTCACGGGTTATTTTAAAATTATAAATATAAATTGTTGTTTGAACGCGTGGCGTTCAATCCAAGTTTCCCATTGTTTTTAAAATCAAAGATTTTAAAAAACCGCCGCAGTCCTACGGACTGCTCCCTTCGGCGGTTGGTTGTATACGGGCGACTAATAGTCGCCCCTACGGAAATGATTATAATTAAAAAAAGGTGGTAAATTGCCCTCAAACGCCGAAATAAACGATGGTTTATTGCCCTAAAGGGCGTCGCAGTCCCTTGGACTGCTGCAGGGGCGGTAGCCCAAACTTTATGAAAATTTCCATTTTCATAAAGTCACGCAGTCCTATCGGACTGCTCCCAGCCCCAGCAGTTCGCAGAACTGCGACAATTTCGGCAAAATCTT
>SVNC01000007.1 GCA_015067025.1 Oscillospiraceae bacterium | reverse complement strand
AAGAAAAAGAGACATATACATTTCACCCTATAGTTTACCCAAGCACTGCAACAAATCAGGAGTTTACATGGACTTCGAGCAACAAAAATGTTGCTACGGTAAGCAGCAGCGGAAAGGTTACGGCGAAGGCGGCAGGTACGACTGTTATTACGGTTAAGTCTAAAGCGAATACGAATGCTACAGCAACGTGTAAGGTTACGGTGAAAGAAAATCCGTTATCCGTTAAAGAAATCCGCTTTACACCGCTTATAAGCGATACAGAGGAAAGCACTATATGTATAATAAAATTGTATAACGGTGACTTTATATGGCAGCAATGGAACAACTCGAACCCTGATACAACGCAAGAATATTACATTACCGATGATGTAATAAAACAACTTAACGAATACAATGAGACCGCAAATTTTGAGCCTGAAATATACTATCCCTGGGATTATTTGAATGATAAAAATAACGAAATTGCTCAAAAAATTGCTCTTCGTGATTTAAAAAGGTTAGTTGCAATACAGAAAAAATCATTAGATGAAAAATTTTTAGTCGAATTCCCTAACATCGCCAAAAATTCAGAAGAATATTATGGGATGTGGATAAAATACGTTGAAGCAAAACAGAGATATGACGAAGCAGGATGGCTCGTAAGAGATACTGGCTATTTAATTGCCGATGTAATATCTTTAGGATTTGCCGCATTTGATTTGATTAAAACCGTAAAGCAGTATGTAACTGTAAGAAATACAGTTAAAATAGTTGGTGGGAAACAGGCTTTTATTAGTATTAAATCTATCTTTGATACACCCGAAGATGTTAAGCGTTGGATAAATTCAGGAGCAAAATCTCCTAAAGGGTTAATAGGAGAAAAGTTTGAGGCCTATTTGGTAGATGTTTTAGGTGGAGAAGGAAGCTTCAAATTAAAAGGAAGAGAATTTGACGGAAAAAATGGAAATAGATGGTGGGAAGCGAAGTCGGGGAATTATTGGTCTGATATGGAAAAGAACGAGAAAATGTTGGAGAATTTTAGATCAACAATGGGACATCAATTAAAAATCGCCAAGGATAACGGGGCAACAATAGAACTATTTTCAAATACGCCTATTCCTGATTGGATTAAAACATGGCTTGCAGGAAAAGGACTGCAACAGTTGGTGCGTTTCTCGGAATTCCTGCGTCTTGCAATCTCCAACTGCACTCGCTCCCATTCATCGGGAGGAATTATTGGCGGGTGACTATGCTCAACATAATACTGCGTCAATTGCCGACCGTCAGGTTGATGATGTGCACAATACCCGTAGCAGTTTGCAAAGCAAACTGCGTCAATTGCCGCCTGTTAAGGCGGCAATATACACTCCAAGACCAATACTGATACCGTAGTTGATACAATCAGCTACGGTATTTTTGTTTTTGCAGACTATCTTGAACTGCTCTTGACTGACTCCTCGTAAAATGCTATACTTTAAAAGTACATGACAACAGAAAGGGGAGATACTATGCTGCGTATCGCTGTGTGCGATGATGAAAAAAATATGGTACAAAGCAATACCGCCACGCTTGAAGCAGTGCTCAAAGAGCTTGGTATAACGGGCGAAATAACGACCTACACTAACAGCAGCAATCTGCTTTATGATATCACCGAGGATGGTTTTCATTATGACTTGTTGCTTTCTGATATCGAAATGCCTGAGCTTTCGGGCATGGAGCTTGCTGAAAGAATAAAACCTTTCCTGCCTGATATACGCATTATTTTCATTACCTCCCATATTGAATACGCCATAGACGCTTTCGAGCTGTCTATTTTCAGATATGTGCCAAAATCGGATATCGAAAAAAGACTGCCAACCGCAATAAAGGACGCTGTTTCGCTTATAAATCTTGAGGCTGATAAAAGCTATACTATTAAGGCAAAGGGCCGATTTGAAAAAATACCGTTCAGGGATATCCTGTATATCGAGCGTGACGGCAAAAACGCCGCTATCAATACAGCAAACGGTTTGTCAAAAGTCCGCAAAAGCTTACAGGCAGTCTGTGACGAGCTTAATTCGGAAGAATTTATATTCATCGACAGAGGATATATCGTAAATCTTATCCACATCATGCAAATAAAGAACAGCACCGCCGTGCTGAAAAACGGCACCGTACTTCCCATAAGCCGCTCACATCTTCAGGCGGTGAAAGAGCAGATAAATAATTACTGGGGGAATGTGATATGACGATAGCTTCAGAATTTCTTACTTCCCTTGTCCGTATAATTCTGTGCCTGTTCTTTATCACAAGAGAAAAGCCGAATATCAAAGCTCTGCTGATATCTGCGGCAGGTGCGGCGGCATCGTGTGTTGTTCTGCTTTTTACGGATATGCCACTTCTTTATGTGCCTCTGTGCGAGGTAGTTGCGGTCTTTCCGTGCCTTGAATTTTACCGCAGTACGAACAGAAGAAACGCTCTGTTCTTCTGCATCATGTACCAGATAGGAATATCTCTGTGGAGTTTTATTTTCGGAAAAGCACTTGCACTTATTTTCAACATGAATGCTTTTATAGACAGATCTGCATTGTGCGGACAGCTTCCTTTGTGGATAGTAAACACCGTGCTTGTAATTGCTGCTGTGCTGATGTACAAGGGCAGGGAAATTACTATCCGAGCCGCTTCCCTTGCGGCGGTCTTGGGGATGTTCGGAGTGGTGGCGTTTTCAGAAAATACAGCTTCGGACGATATGACCTTTACGTATCTTATACTGTCGGTAATTCTCCTTGCAGGGATAATGGTACACAGACTGAGCAAACAGTACGAAACCGAAAAAGAGCTAGCCGAGCTAAAAGAGCAACAGGCTGAGCTGCTGGAAAGAGATTATAATGTTCTGAACAAAGCATATTCGGAAAACGCAAAGACCTTCCACGATATGCATAACCATATAGGCGCTGTACGTAGTCTGCTGACTGCAAAAAAATATGACAAGGCTATAGAATACCTTGATGAGCTGCAAAAGCCGGTAAGCGGTATGACTTGCGCTGTATGGACGGGGGATGAGACTGTTGATTATCTTATAAACAGCAGGATTGCCGCTGCTGAAAACGAAGGCTTCAGCTTTGAAACGCAGATTGAATTTCCTAAGGGTACGAATATAGGCAGAGCCGACCTGTGTGCGGTACTGGGCAATCTTCTGGATAACGCCTTTGATGCTGTACGAAAGGACGATCGTACAAAAAACCGCCGTATAAGTCTTACGATCAGAAGAATAAACCGTATGCTTATTATAAAGGTTGTGAATTCCTTTAACGGAGAAATCAATCTTTCGGGCGGTAAGCTGAAGACTACTAAAACCGACGGAGGTCTTCACGGTTGGGGCGTGGAAAGTGCAAGAACTGCCGCTGCTAAATACGATGGAACAATTACGACAACCGCAGAGGATGATGTTTTCACAGCGGTTGCTACTCTTTCATTCTGAACAATTCACGGACAAAAAACTGCCGTTTGCGGACATTTCCGCAGACGGCTTATTTTTATGTTATTATGTAATCACAACAGAAACACCCAAACGGAGGAAAAATTTATGAGACACATTATTACAAGAACAATTATCGGAATCATCTGGCTTATCGTTGCAGGATATTGCCTTTTTATCGCAAACTACCTGATGACAGTTATAGGCGTTGCCGCAGGACTTGTATATTTAAGCTCTGCATACAATATGAGAAATAAGGAAAAGGAAAGCAAGTAATGAGTGAGAACATCTTACAGATAAATGAGCTTAACAGCTGGTACAAAAAGGACAGTAATGTATTATCGGAGCTTTCCTTTGAGCTTCAAAAAAACGAGATAGTAGGTCTTATCGGACTTAACGGTGCGGGCAAAACAACGCTGATAAAGATACTTTCGGGACTGCTCGACAGCTACAATGCCGACAGCATATCCTTTGACGGAAAGCCTGTGACATTCCGCAACAGCAGGTTCAAGACAATGCGATACACGGTTTTTTCCGAGGACAGCTCCTTCGGTTATTTCACCTTCAGAGAATACCTGTCCTACGTTTTCTCGGCTTACGGGAAAAAGCTCCCCGACGTTTCGGAACTTGTGAAGGGCTTCAACTTTGAAAAGTACGAAAATAAGCTTTTAAAGGATCTGTCGATGGGTAACAGACGTAAGGTAAACCTGATAACATCCTTTGCACTGAAAGCACCGCTTCTGTTTCTTGACGAGCCTGTAAACGGACTGGATTTTCAGAGCACAGAATTTCTGTACAGCCTTATTTCAGGCTACAAGGAGTACGGAACATTGCTGTTTTCGTCCCACATACTCGAAAGCATCACGCTCACGTCAGACAAGGTTATGGTGCTGGAAAACGGCAGTATATCACGCATATTTACAGGTGGAGAAATAACCGCCGAAAGCGTAAGAAAGGTTTTAAAGCTTGACAATGTTATTTAACGTATTCAGAAGAAATCTTTTCGGCAACGGCTTTGAAAAGATATTAAAATATATAGTTATTTGCACGGCTGTTTTCTTCGGACTGTATATGGCGGAGATCAGAATAACCATCGCGCCGTTTATTAAATACCTGATGTCGGGTACTTTTACCGCAGGCATCATGTGGCACTCGCTGTCCTCTGACAATTCCGCAGAGCTTAGCGGAATAGCCGCACTTCCTTTCAGAAAGCACGACTTTACTTTTTCGTATATTGCTGCTTACGGACTTTACACTGTCATCTCAAAATCCGCACTGCTGATGGTTGTGATGTTTGCGGTATCCGCAACTGATATCACAGAGATCATCGGCTCGTTTATCTGTATGCTGGGCGGTGTTTTCGTGACAGCAGGCGTATACGTCATGAAAAAGCACCGTATCATCGGCTTAGCATGGGCGGCAGTTTCGGTTGCGGCTGTATTTTCGCAATACGCTGTTATCCTTCTTTCGGCAGACCTTGTCGTTGCGATGCTCGTACTTCTGACCGCAGACCCTTATGATTTCATCAACAGCTTTACGGCAACAGCTATTCTAAAAAGCTCCCATAAGCACAACGTATGGAAATATCTTTTCCGCTATATGACCGCCCGTAAGAACTATCTTATCAACACCGCCGCGATGTGGGTCGTAGCAATAGTTTTCCCGTTTTTGCTGAGAGAAAGCGGAGCAGACAACTTCCTGCCTATCGGCTTTGCCATCCTTTCGATAAACACTCCGCTGTGCGTGCTTATTTCCGCAGACAGTCACTTAAGAGAAGCTGTGCATTTTCTCCCCTCTGCAAAACGGATGCTCTGCCTGCCTTATTTTTCTTTCATAGCGTTAAATAATGTCATCGCCTATACATTTTATCTTGCAAGCTTCGGAGTGCAGACAGGTGGTCTTGAGCTGAGAAACATTGTGCTTGCAGTAGCATTTGCTTTGCTCGGTGCATCAGGCTCGGTCGTTATGGAAATGAGATTTCCGCTTACAGAATGGAAGACAGAGAGCGACCTGTGGCATCACCCGAGAAAGTATATCGTTCCTGCAATACTCATGCTTCTTGCAGGAGTGGTGTGCGTGGTGTGATATCCGCAGATTCACAACGGGCTGAATTGTATCAATTACCGCAATCCGCTTTATTTTTTTGCGTGTTTCGTAATTTCTTCCTTACATATACATTTTACCTATACCCTCGGTCAGCCTTAAGGCTGACCGTTTTTTCTTTCCCACACATTCCCTGTTGCAAAAACTACTTAAAAAAGTTATCATAAAATGGGAACATTTAAAAGCTAAAACTTAAATTGTAATACAATTTAGCTGAAACGTAAAGTTGCAAACAGACTTATTCCCTAAAATAATCATAAAACTTCTTCACGTTTAGGTTATATTTCATCTTTAAATTAACTCCCCTGGCAGAGTCTCATAGCTTTACCAGGGGAGATTTTTAACTATAAACGCTCAATTTAAATGAAAAAGTTTGTACTTTTAAAACAATATAGCACTCAAATTAATAAAACGTTTTGTGATTTGCAATTTATATAACCTAAAATTGGCTAAATTGCAAATTTTCCATATTGCCTTATAACCTAAATTCTTTTGTTCGGCTTTTTTATCACATCTGACTAAAATTTAACAAAGAAAAAAATTTTTATAAAGTGAAATACAAACAAGACTTCTATATGCTAATGTGATAAAATAAATTTGCTTCTTTTTTACAAAAACATACTAATTAACATGAAAGGAAAAAATGAATGAGAAACAACATTTTCAAAAAATTAACAGCCATTACGCTTACTGCCACAATGTCATTAAGCGTAATGCAAACGAGTGTTTTTGCTGAAAGCAGCGGCTACGCAGGTGATGAACAGCACACCCACAACGCCTCTTCTTTACAGTCAGAACACGACCACGAACACGACCACGAACACGACCACACAGACAGCCACTGCGGAGAAACCTTCACAGGTAACGGCGTGACTGTTGCCGTTCTTGACAGTGGAATCACAAGTATAAAAACTATCAAGTCAGTATCCTACGTTTCCGACGACGCTTACGGCAAACACGGTAACGAAATGGCAGAAACTCTGTACCGGTATATACCTGACGCCGATATCTTAGATGTAAAAGTTCTGGATTCCACCGGCAGAGGTACATATTCTGACGTAAGTGATGGTATAAAATGGTCAGTCGATAATGGTGCTGACATTATCGTTATGAGCTTTGTAGGTTACGAAGCATCATCAATACTCAGAAACGCAGTTGAATATGCAGAAGAAAACGACGTTCTTCTTATTTCAGCCGCAGGTAACGACGCTTCTGATAAAGCTGTGTATCCTGCTATATATCCCTCAGTTATATCTGTCGGTGCACTTAGTGAGGACGGATATATAAGCAACTACTCAAATTTTGGCCAGACAACTGACACTTATATATATGCCGAGGGCGGTACTTCCTACGCAGCACAGGCCTTTGCAGGTATCGTTGCTCAGTATATGGAAGAAGAGCCCGATATGACAAAGGCGGCTATTCGTGAAAAATTCATGGGCAGCAAGGAAAAGACGTATACCATAAGCGATACCGATGTGGACGCTATAGTATATGCAACGGCTTGTTCACACAGCTTTAACGGCTCATATTCAACAACGAGAAGCGCTACGTGTACTTCAAGCGGAACAAAGGTGGGCAGATGTACAAAGTGCGGTACAGTAATAAGCACTGTTACAATTCCTGCAAAGGGTCACTCATGGACAACAGTTTCATCCACTTCTGCAACTTGCACAAGCTCGGGAAGAACAGTTAAAAGATGCACTCGTTGCGGCACTCAGTCTACTTCTACAACAAACCCCACAGGACACAGATCAAGCGGTTCTTACGTAGTTACAAAGGCGGCTACTTGTGCTTCTACAGGTACAAAGGTTATGAAATGTACAAAGTGCAGCACAACTCTTTCATCTGTAACTATTCCTAAAAGCTCAAGTCACAGCTTTAACGGTTCCTATACGACAACAAAGGCGGCTACTTGTACTACAGCAGGCACAAAGGTGGGCAAATGTACAAGATGTAGTGCGGTAGTAAGCACTGTTTCAATACCCGCTTTAGGTCATAACAAGAGCACAAGCTACGTAACAACAAAAAGTGCCACCTGCTCAGCAACCGGTACAAAGGTAAAGAAGTGTACAAGATGCTCTGTTGTTATGGAAAGTGCAGTAATACCTGTTATCAGCCATACATTTAACGGCTCATACACAACAACAAAGGCGGCTACCTGTACTACAGCAGGTACAAAGGTAGGCAAATGTACAAAGTGTAGTGCGGTAGTAAGCACTGTTTCAATACCCGCTTTAGGTCATAACAAGAGCACAAGCTACGTGATCACAAAAGATCCTACCTGCACAGTAAACGGCACAAAGGTGAAGAAGTGTACACGTTGTGCAGTAGTTATGGAAACTGCGGCAGTTACCGCTCCCGGTCATACCTTTAACGGCTCTTACACAACAACAAAAGCGGCTACCTGTACTGCAACAGGTACAAAGGTAGGCAAATGTACAAAGTGTAGTGCGGTAGTAAGCACCGTTACAATTCCTAAGATAGCACATACAAACGTTCTTATAAGCAAGACACTTGACTGTGAAAAGGGTGACACTTACTATTACCGTTGCTCAGTTTGCGGCACTAACACGTCAAAAACAGAATCCCCCAGAGGCAGCCATACCTTTAACGGCTCCTATAACACAGTAAAGGATGCAACCTGTACAGCTACAGGCTTAAAGGAAGGTAAATGCACAAAGTGCAGTAAAGTCGTAAGCACTGTTACAATTCCTAAGAAAGAACATACAAACGTTCTTATAAGCAAGACACTTGACTGCGAAAAGGGCGATACTTACTATTACCGTTGCACAGTTTGCAACACAAATACAACAGAAACAGAATCCCCCAGAGGCAGCCATACCTTTAACGGCTCCTATAACACAGTAAAGGATGCAACCTGTACAGCTACAGGCTTAAAGGAAGGTAAATGCACAAAGTGCAGTAAGGTAGTATCTACTATTGTAATAGAGGCTGAACACGATTACAGACTCATTTCTGAAAAAACTGCTACCTGTACAGAAGGCGGCTACAAGGCGTATAAATGTAACATTTGCGAGGCAACGACTACACAGCAGTTCTCACCCAAGGGTCATAAAGCAAGTACCAACGTAGCTGCTCGTAAAGATCCTACTTGTACAACCGATGGATATATAAGATGGCACTGTGCTTCTTGCCAGAGCGGTTTAGTTACAGAAACTTTACCTGCAATAGGCGGCACTCACAACTTCAACGGTCAATATACCTGCGTAACCAAAGAAACCTGTACAACACCCGGTTACTATGAAGGTATATGCACTAAATCCGGTTGCCGTGCCGTAGTGTCCACAAAGAACGTAGCAGCAACGGGCCATAATTATGAAGAAGTCGACAAAGTAAATCCTACTTATGGAAAGAACGGTTTTATCAGATATGCTTGTCAGAATACCGGTTGTAAAGACAGCTACGAGGATGTACTGGATGCACTTGTTCTTTCTGAAGATAAGGAAGTCCAAGCTTCCAAATGCGATGAACTGAATTGTCTCGGAGTAATCAGCGACCCTGAAATTGGTTCACACATTCTTAGCTACGACAAGAATAGAGACGTATATATCTGTAGCTGCTGCGAAACAGAATTTCCAGGTCTGAAAACACTGGACGAGGAAATTCTCAGCAAAGACGATCTTGCCCTTATGTACTCCATTGACAAGATGATCGAATACTATGAAAGCAAAGGCGATTACGATGCAGCTTACGCCTTCAGAAGAATGGCGGATGGTATAAGAAGCGGATACAGCGGAGATATTTATTATTACTGCCCTATCCACAGTAGCGATTTCTCAGGTTGTGGTTGCTCGCCCTATGATTTCAAGGATATCTCCGGCAACTTCGTTTCCCCCGATTTCTATGACGTCGATGTCACAGAATATGATCTTTCCGACTTTGAAGTCGAGATATCTATTAATAAAGCAACCGATATGGATGTACTTCTCAGTCTCGGCACAGAAGCTGCAGCTCGTATGGTAGCAGATGCAATTACAGGTGAGATCTTTAAAAATTTCGTAGATGTAAATCTTAAACTTAACGGCGTAGATCTCGACAGCTTACCTCTTACCGAAGACCAGATCGACGAATTAAAGGGAGCAATCGGCGACGGCGTAAAAGAAGCCGGATTAACCGCATCTCCCGAAAAAATAGCGGAGGAAGTAGCTAAAAGCATTACAAAAGCAGGACTTGAAGCTGTTATTGATAAAATCCCCGTTGTCGGAACTGCATACAAGATAGGTTCTTTTGCCGCTGATTATTGTGAAGCATTCCAGGATTCAGCCAGCAACTCTATACTCCCCGGCACATATCATATCGGTATGACTGTCCGTGAGCAGACAGATGACAGTGCAGATGTAACATCATCCTACTTCTTTGTATATTACGACGATTTTGAACAGACTTTTAAGTTCTACAATCCTTATGCAAACTATACAAAGTTCGATGACGTTAGTTCCATGGAAGATTACATAGAAAAAACCGAAAATAATGGTCTTGAATTCTCGGATTATAACTTTGGAAACAGTGGCACAATCGTTTATTACGACTGTGTGGATTCTAACGATCAAGAAAAGAAGAACGTTGAATCGTATATTCTTTCAAGCGGCGTCTGGTATCCAAGCTATTAAGATTTTTAAAAATAGCAATCTGATATGCACCCCAAAAGTTAGACACTTTTGGAGGTGCATATTTTTATGAGTAAAAAAGGGCAAAATCAAAGAAAACATCCATTGAAAGACCTGCTGCACTGTCGGGATTAGCTCGTAATACATCCTATTATTATCTAAAGCATCAGAATACGGATAAATACGAATGTAAAAAAGAAAAATATCCCGGATATCCAACACTCACAAAGCATGCTCAGAAAAGGAAACTGTATGGATAATGGTGTTATGGAAAACTTTTTTGGCAGACTTAAAGTCGAAATGTTCTACGGTGAAAAATTTGAAAGCGTTAACGCTTTCATTGAAGAGCTGAACGAATATATTTATTATTACAACAACGAAAGGATTTCTTTCAAACTAAAAATGAGCCCGGTGCAGTACCGAACTCATTTTCATGTTATTTAATTATTTTGTCTAAACTTTGGGGTTCACTTCGATATGACGATAGTTTTTGATATTTGCTTCGTCGGTACACATAGACGGTATACGATAAAACTCGGTACGATCACAAAACTATATTTATACTACTTCCGCCTGTTTTGCTCTTTTTTACAACTATCTGCTTATCCACTCTTACTTTAAGCTCATTTACGTGGGAGATTATACCCACAAGTCTGTCACCTTCAGCAAGAGAGGAAAGTGCTTTCATTGCCTGGGACAAGGATTCATCATCAAGTGAGCCGAAGCCTTCATCCACAAACATCGTATCAAGTCTGATTCCGCCTGCGGAGGACTGGATTTCGTCAGAAAGCCCCAAAGCGAGTGACAATGACGCCTTGAAGGATTCGCCACCCGATAAAGTCTTTACACTTCTTTCCGTGCCGTTGTAGTGGTCGATAACGTCAAGCTCAAGACCGCTCTGACTTTGCTTGTTGAATGCCCCTTTTCTGCGTTTCAGCTCATACTGCCCGTCGGACATGATCATAAATCTTGTGTTGGCACGATTTATTATCCTGTCAAAATAGTTCATCTGAATATAGGTTTCAAGAGCAATCTTTTCTCTGCCCTGTATAGTTCCGTTTGCTGTATCGGAAAGTGCTTTTATACAGATATATCTTTCTTCCACTGCCTTGATTTCAGAAAGTCTTTGAGAGATATTGCCGTGGCTTTGCTTATTCGCCCCTATCCGACTGTATATCGTTTTAGAAATCTCGCCAAGTGCTGCTTTTTCATTTTCAAGCAGAGCTTGGTTTTCTTTTTCTTTTTCGAGACTGATATCAGCACCGTCGCCGATACGCTTAAGTATCTCCTCTTTGGCAGACTTTAAGGATGCAAGTCTTTCCTTGTTATGATTTACCGCATCGCAAACCATATCGTAGGATTTCTGAATATCCTCTGCCGCTTTGTTTAAAGCGGTAATTCTCTGTTCAGCTTCAGTCTTTGTTTTAAATGTTAGCCTTGACTTCAGTTCTTCAAGTCTTTCAAGCAACGTCTTGTTTTCGATAGCCTTTGACTGAACGTCCCTTTTAATTTCCTGAAGTCTTGCATTTTCTGATTCGGTATCCTTTTCAACCTGTGCCAAAAGCTTTGATATCTGCTCCTTGCGGAGAACTTTTTTCTGTGCATCGGCTATTTTGCCGTCAAGCACCTTTATCTTTTGTGCCGTATCGGATAACTTTTCTTTGATAAGAGCCTTTGCTTTATCAAAGGTAATATCATCTTCAAACACCGATATTTCTGATTTTACGCTGTTTTCCTTTTCATCGGATATGCCCTTCAGTTTGCCCGCTTTTTCTCTCGCAAGGTTTGCGGCTTCTCCGGCTTTATTAAGAGTATTTTCGAGAGTATCAAGTTCCTCCTTTGTCGGTACGTCAACAGGTTTTGTTGCAGGCTGTGGATGGGACGTAGATCCGCACACAGGACAGGGCATACCCTCTTGTAATTCTTCTGCTAAAATACCCGCCTGTGCTTCAAGATAAAGTCTTCTTTTCATTCTGTATTCAGCGTCAAGCTTATCGGCGGTGTTCTGTTTTTCTGTATAAGCCTTGTTAGCTGACAAGAATACCGCTTTTGATTCTTCCGCTTCGGTAATGGCACTGCTCAGCTTTTCTAATCCTGATTTTTTATCGCTTTCTGCCTTTCTTTCATTTTCTGAAATGATTTTTTCCTCGCCTGCTTTTTCAAGAGTTTTGCTTTCCTCTGTAAGAGCAGTTTTACGTTCTGTCAGCTCCTCGATTTTCTTTTCGGATACTTTAACGGCTTCTTCGCCTTTTTTTATAGAAATTTCATTTGCGTTAAATTTATTCTGCTTATCGGAAAGCTCGTCATAATCGGGCAGAAGTGAATTTATTTTTGCCGCTTCGTCGGTCAGCTTTTTAACCTCAGGGAGCTTTTGTTTTTCTGCTTCCAGTCTTTCTTTCAGTTCCTCTTTTCTTTGTAGTTCGGCAGCAGTTTCAGCTTCGTTTTTCTCCGAGTCAGCTTTAGCTTTAGCGACGTCCTCGGCTTTACTTATGCGTTTCTTTACAGTGTCCAGCTTCTTTTGGAGTACCTCTTCTTTTTTTCCCGTCTCTTTTTCTTCTGCTTCATCTTCAGCTATAAGTCTTGCTAAAAGATCTATAGTTTCTTCGACAGTGAGAAAACCTTTTTTAGCGTTGCAGACTTCCTGATAAAAGGAACTGTCCTCATCGCAGGCAATACCGTTTATATATTGGTCAATACTGTTTTTTATCTCATCGTATTCTTTTTTCAGTCCGTTTGCATCCGCTTTCAGCTTTTCCTGAAGTTCGCTGTATCGCTGGGTTTTAAATATCTTCTGGAATATTTTCTTTCTGTCCTCGGTAGACGCTAACAGCAATTTCAGGAAATCCCCCTGAGCAATCATTGCTATCTGACTGAACTGGTTTCTGTCTACTCCGACTATTTCAATTATCTCGTTATTGACTTCATTTCTTTTGGTTAAAATTCTTTTGTCGGGAAGGTGCAGTTCAACGTTTGCCTTCTCTGTCGTCATGCCTTCTCCACGGGATTTCGGACGTTCATATTCGGGGTTTCTCTTTATGTAATAATCCTTATCCCTGCAGGTGAAATAGAGTTCAACCTCGGTGGGAGTGTCAGGCTCTGCATATTTTGACCGAAACATAGAAACGTCTCTCGTAGCTCCGCTCGGCTCACCGTAAAGAGCATAGGTTATAGCGTCAAATATAGTGGTTTTTCCCGCTCCCGTATCACCTGTTATAAGATATAATCCGCTTTTCCCAAGCTTGTCAAGTTCGACTGTAACCTTTCCTGCATAAGGACCAAAAGCGGATATTATTAACTTATTCGGCCTCATACTTCTGCCTCCCATATTTCACTGACTATATTTTTTATAATTTCTTTCTGACTATCTGACATAGGCTGATCGTTCTGCTTTTCGTAGAATTCAGAAAAATGCTCATAAGGAGATTTCTTTTGGACGTCTTCTGCCTTGTCAATTATGTTTGTATTCCTTGTACGCAGATTGTCATAATCAAGCTTCATAAGATTTCTGTACACTATACGCAGTTTTCCGATTGCGTCGGGTATATCCTCTTCATCCGTAAGAGTAATACGTACGTAGTCTTCCTGATAGCTTGTACCTTTGTAATAATCACGGGCTATAAGCTCCTCATACTTACCCTTTAGCTCCACCATATTACGAAGAGGTTTCAAAGGAACTGTAGTAACGTTAAGCGTTCCTTTATCCTTTAGCTCGACTACTGTAACGCTCTTTTTATCCTTTGCTTCTGAAAAGGAATATTTTAAGGGCGTGCCCGAATATCTTACTCTTTCGCTTTTGCAGTTCTGGGGCCTATGGATATGACCGAGGGCAGTATAGTCAAAAGCATCAAAAACAGAAACGTCCACGTTATCCGTTCCGCCAACGGATATTTCTTCCGACTCAGATCTCTCAGCACCTGTAACAAACTGATGGGTTATCATAATATTTCGTTCTTCGGCATTTATATCAAGGCTGTCGATAACCACTTTCATCGCGTCGGTATAGGAAGCTATCTCCTTATCCTCGTTGAATCTGCGGACGTGGGCAGGCTTTACAAAGGGGAGCATCCATATATTTATTTTGCCGTATTCGTCTTCAAGGGTAACGGGCTTTAACCCGCCGTCATAGACGGGGGACATATATATCCTGCTTGCCTGCATAAGTCTGCCGCCAAAGGCGATTCGTTCAGGAGAATCGTGATTGCCGCTGATGACAAAGACGTACAGCTCTCTTTCTGACAGCTTGACCAGAAATTCGTCAAAAAGAATTACCGCCTCAGCAGAGGGAACGGATTTGTCGTATATATCACCTGCAATGATCACGCCGTCGGGCTTCCGATCGTCTATGATATCAAGTATCTGCTTTAGTATGTATTCCTGATCTAAGAGCATAGAAAATTCGTTTACTCTTTTGCCTATGTGAAGATCTGATAAATGTATAAATTTCATTGTTTACCTCCGAATAAAAACAGCATTACGTTTCTGTTTATATTATATCACGATTCGGAATTTTTTCAACACGCCCGATTGTAAGTACTTACCTGTTGCAAAAAAAATTTAAAAAAGTTATTATAAAATGGGAATATTTAATGGAAAAATCTTAACTTATTATTATAGAGGGAAATAATCTAAGGAGATGATAAAGCTTGCATACAAGTGATGAGCAAATCATAGAGATGCTGTTTGACAGAAACGAACAAGCTCTTACAGATACCGATAGCAAATATGGAAAGCTTTGTAGAAAGATAGCTTTTAATGTAATAGGGAATCAGGATGATGTGGAATTTTGCGTAAACAATTCATATTTTCAGTTATGGAATGCCATTCCGCCTGCACGCCCTAAATCCCTTAAAGCGTATCTTTGCGGTATTGTAAGAAATATCGCTGTAAAAATTTACAGAGAACAGGCAGGCTACAATGAGGCACACACAAGCCTTTCAGAACTGACCGAATTGTTTAAAGATAGCGTAAAGATTGAAGAACAAATCGATGGCAATATGCTTGGCGTATACATAAACGAATTTTTGTCTTCGTTAAGTGATATCAACCGCAGAGTTTTTATTTTGAGATATTACTACAACACACCTGTTCATACCATTGCCAAAGCACTTAAAATCAAGGCTTCGACGGTAGGGACAAAGCTATACAGGATAAGAGAAGAGCTGAAAAGTTTTCTTATAGACAAGGGCTATAGACTTTAAGAAAGGGAGAGTAAAATGAAGAAAATATATGATGCTTTATCAGTGGCTATAGATAACATTGATAGAAAATATTATGAGGATGCGGCAGAGTTTCTGCCAATCGATAGCAATGTTTTTTCAAGACATTATTCTATAAATGAGGAGGAGCTTATTGAGATGAAAAGTGAAGCGAAAAAGACAAATTATATTGTGAAGATGATTGCTATAGCGGCGGCGTTTATTGTAACTTTTGTAGCTGTGGCATTTGCTGTATCGCAAAAAAATGCTCCTGACGTAAACGCAGGAAATTCCATTTCTGAAGTGGATAAGGATTATAAAGAAAGAATCAGGGTTTCAGAGCTTGACGAGGTAATGTCTGAAGCTCTGGCAGTTAAAACAGATAATTTAATTCTCCCTGATAAAATACTTGTAGATGATAATATTGTACTTAAAGATTATCGCAAGGTTCCTGTTAAATATGATCTGCAGGCTGATTTTCAGAATATACTTGAAGATTATTTCGGAAAGGATAGCGTTTCTGAAAAGTATTTTTCGCAAACAAATCCTCAATATCTTGATTATATCAATACCGAAAACAATAATCGTGCCGTTGTTTCAAAATCAGGGGCAGGCTCAGGATACCTTGTAATTACGAAGCACGGCGGTCTTGGACTGAAGATGACTAACATAGATCATCCTGTAAAAGCTGTGTATCATATTGATCGTAAAGACTATACCGATACTCAGTATAAATTATCAGGAGAAGATTACGGTGTAGATGAGGCGGCGTCCTTTGCAGAAAACTGGGCAAGAGATTTCTGGTCTAAATATCATCCCGAATATGAATATTCGGCAAAAACCGTTGTTGTAAGACCTGCACCAAAGGAAATTGACGAAAGCGGAAGCAGCTTTACCTATGAGATAATTATTGAGATGAAACTCTACGGCGTGCCGATTGACGAGCTTGGTCAGCTTTTCACAAAGAATGACGATAAGGTCTTCGGGTATCAGTATATAACGATAAAAATGGCAAAGCCGGAAGATGTGTTTTACTTCGGTGCATCCGCCAGCTCGTACAGTGCACTTGCCTCCGACAGTGGCAGCACTTCTGCCTCTGACAATGATAGTACACTCAATTCTGATGACAATAAAAATGAAGAAAAAATAATTGATGATATTATATCTCCTTCTCATGCAGTTACATTAGCATCTGAGTATATGTCCGGGTATAATCAGCTTGAAATTGATAGTTTCTCATTGAAATATGCAGTTGCTAGCGACCGTCTTATTCCTGTCTGGGCGTTTGAAATGGATGTTAATAGTAAAACTACGACCAGAACATCTATTTACGTTAATGCAGTGACAGGAGAGGTTTATGCAGAAATGGAATACGCTTTTGCATCATGAAAAATATAATATACCATTTAAAACTTTGTTTTTTAACTCCTGCTTTTTTAGGCTCTGTAACAGCAATCGTCCTGCTTTGCTTTACCTGCTGTCCGTATACGGATTATGATATAAACCGCTCATATTCTGTTCTTGAAGTAATATTTTCCGAATCCGAAAATCTTATAGAATCAAGCTACAGATTTTCATCAATCTGTGTATTCGGCTCTGCTTTAGATGGGGGATATACCGCTATGTTTATTCCGACTATAGCCCCCTTATCGTTTGTTGTTTTCTTCTGTGCCTGCAGAAAAAGTAAATTCATACGCTTTGAGATAAGCAGAACAGGTTATTTAAAAAATTATTTATCCCGATTTATAAGTGCAATTTTAACGGGCGGAATTTGTGTAATGCTTGGCACACTCCTTTTCGGAATATCGGTCAGCTTTTTGTTTCCTGATATAACATCATACAATCTGTCGCCTGATGAAATGACACGGCTGTTTCCTGACGGAGAAGTGATATACGTTATAAAAAAGCTCATTTCGGCATTTCTTTTCGGTGCTTTCGCTTCTGCTCCTTCCTTTATTCTTTGTGCCTTGTGCAGTAATGCATATCTTATACTGTGTGTTCCTTTCTTACTCTTTTACGTATGGAATATGGCAATAACTAAAATATCCTTATATGCTTTTGAAAACGGAATAAATGCACTTTCATCGGCAATTCCGCCCTTTTCTCCTACAGCGGTATTACAGCTACTTTACAGTAAAGAGCTTTATTTTATTATCGCAACATCGTCTGTAATATTGCTGTTTTTTGTTCTTTCCTTTATAGGATACGTTTTAAAGAAGAAGACCGAAATAGACAGAGGAGAATAAAATGCAGGATATTAACTATAATAAAATCCTTTCTTGTTCAAAAACCGAATACAGAAAATGGATCACAAATCCACGGATGATACTTCTCGTGTTATTGATGGCATTTATCTATAATTTTGCGGTAGAGCCACTTTTACAGAATGCAGAACGTATGGAAGAAAAGCTGAATTTGCTTGAGCCTTTTATTGCTATTATAAATTCTCCGATAACGTTACTTTTTATTCCTCTTGTGTTCTTGTCGCTTATCGCAGATTTTCCGGTGACTGACGGAAATGCCATTTTGTATATACACAGAATAGGGCGGATAAACTGGCTTATCGCACAGCTTGTATTACTGTTTTTAATGGCGATCACATATTCTGTAGTTGTTTTTATAAGCTCCTGTATTTCAGCTTTGCTTCATAGCGACATAGGACCTGAGTGGAGTATAGTTGTAACGGAATTTGAAAAAACATTCCCTGATCTACACGGCAACTTCGGAGCACAATTACTTCCCAAAAATCTCTATAATCAGCTTTCAATAACAGACGCTTTAATGCAAAGCTTCTTTCTTGTTCTTTTGTATCTTTTTATAATCGGGTTGTTATTACTGCTGTTCACTCTTCTTAAAAGCAAGATTTTAGGCTTTATAATATGCGGAGGTATTATTTCAATAGGCTCTGCACTGTGTATTTTAAGTAGTAAATTGATGTGGGTGTTTCCTGCGGCAAACGCTATTACTTGGGTGCACTACACTGAATATTACAGGAGACCCATAATGCCGATGTGGTTTTCGGTTTTGTATCTTTGTTTCTTTATCATTCTTCTGATAGTTTTAAGCTTTATTGCTGTAAAGAAAATGAATTATGATAATATATCAGAAGTGACAGCCTGAAAGGAAAGCTATGAACGTAATAGAAATAACCTCTTTAAACCTAACCCTCACCAAAACCCACATACTGAAAAACATAAACCTCACCTTTGAAAAAGGCAAGATCCACGGTCTTATCGGCAGAAACGGTAGCGGTAAGACAATGCTTATGAAATGCATCTGCGGCTTTGTAAAGCCTACAAGCGGTGAAATAAAGGTGAATGGTGAGATAGTCGGCAAGGATTGTGATTTTCCTAAGAATATGGGGATAATCATTGAAACACCGGGATTTATCCCATATTACAGCGGATATAAAAATTTAAAGCTACTTGCGGATTTGAATAAAAAAGCAGATAAAGACAAAATAAGGGATACAATGAAAAAGGTCGGACTTGACCCTGATTTAAAGCGACACGTCCGCAAATATTCTCTCGGTATGCGCCAGCGCCTCGGACTTGCTCAGGCTATTATGGAAGATCCTGAAATCCTTATTCTCGACGAACCCTTCAACGGACTTGACAAGGACGGCGTAAAGGATATGAGGACGTACCTTCTTGATTTAAAGGAGCAGGGAAAAACAATCCTTATAGCCTCGCATAACAGTGAGGATATCTCCGTACTGTGCGATACAGTACAGGAGATGGATAAGGGAGAAATAATTTAATTCCGATCTGTAAGTAAATACGCAACCCCGTTTGTACTTTGAGTACAGGCGGATTTCTTTTGCTCTTCCAATAATTTCTGTTGCAAAATTTTTTAAAAAAAGTTATCATAAAACGGGAACCTTTTTGAAAGAAATCTACACTTAGCTTATAGACGATCAGAAAGGAGTGATGGGTTTTGATAGTCAGTGATGAGCGTATTATAGAAATGCTTTTTGACAGAGATGAGCAAGCACTCACCGTTGCAGAAGAAAAATACGGAACACTGTGCCGTAAGGTCGCCTATAACATAATCGGCGACTATGATGAAGTGGGTGACTGTATAAATAGCTCGCTTTTCCAGTTGTGGAACGCTATACCACCTGCACGTCCCGAATGTCTTAAAGCTTATCTTTGCGGCATCGTGCGTAACGTTGCAGTCAGTATCAGAAAAAAACACAAAGTGTATAATGACAGTCAAACAAATTTTTCTGAGCTTTCTGAGATATTTTCCGACTCGGAAGACACCGAAGGACAGTTTGACGGCAAAATGCTCGGAGCGTACATAAACGAATTTTTATCAGGTCAGAAGGAAACAAACCGTAAAATATTCGTTATGCGGTATTACTACAATTTTAACATCCGTGATATTTCGCTTACCCTTAAAATGAAAGAAGCGACAGTCAAAACAAAGTTGTTCAGAATAAGAGGAGAGCTTAAGCTCTTTCTTTCTGAAAAGGGATATAACATATGAGAAAGGAATTTACTATGAAATATAATGATATTTTAGCACAGGCTATGGATAACCTCGATGAAAAGTATGCTATAGAAACAGCAAAATGTTTTACTGATACTGATAAAAGCTCAGCAAGAGATATTTCTGTTGATGCAGATAATCTTATTGAAACAAATATCCAGTCAAAAAAATCAAACCACATAGCCAAATTCGCAGCAATTGCGGCGGCGTTTGTATGTGTTGCCGCTGTATCAGGTTTCTTTATCATAAACGGCAATAAGGTACAGGTACAGGGAACGTTAAGCAATAATGCCGAAAGCAGTCAGATCACCTCTGATTTACCGTCAGAAGAAACTACCGTAAAGCCTGAAGACGCATCATTCCCTGAAAAAGAAGATCAGAATATCCATAAGGACACAGACAGAATAGTAACATTAGCAGGCTATGCTATAAACGATATGACAAAGCTTGACGAAAATACGTTGCTTGCCAATTCCAATCATTCCATCTTTCTCTATGATTTAAGAACTGATAAGATCATCAAGCAGTTTGATAATTCCGCCATACTGGATCAGAAAATCGACAACGGCTTTGTATTAAAAAGCATAGACTACGACAATTGTTATTATGAGATATACGACTTATGGGGAAATCTTGTAAATCACGTTGATATACCTGTAACACCCCTCGATGAAGAAGAACTCCAATATGCTACCTATAAGGTAAAACCTGATATAGAACCCTTTTCAATCTGCGTTTCAGCAGACGGAAAAAGCGTGGTTTATCAGAGTGTAAACGGCTTTTGCACAAACACTGTAAATCTTGACAACGAAAAGGTGATAATACCTGCTGATAAGTTTAACGGTGGCTTTGAAGAATTTAACGTTATGTTGGATATTATGCATTATGAAGACGATGTCATTTACGGCTTAGCTGTAAGATATTTTTCTGAAACAGGCGAACATGAACGCTACTTTGCAAGTATGAATGTAACAACAGGCGAATGGAATATCTATCATAAAATGGAAGAACATCAGCAGATCTTAAATGGTGGAGAATATATAGATAACTCTTTCATAATCATCGGTGATCGCTCAGGCGGTAAGCTTCCCTACTTCTGCATCGGAGATAACCAAATGACGAGATTTGTATGCGAAGAAGGTTATGAAAGCGAAAATGCTTTTATATCCCCCAATGGAAAATTTATTTTAACGTCAACAGAACATTCAATGTTTAACGCTGAAATAAAGCTGTATGACGCAAAAACAGGTAGAGTGTTATTAACCAAAAACACTTATGCAGGAGCTTTTACTGCATATATAGATGAAGACGCAAGAAAGCTCTACGTATCCTGCGGTGACCTCTTCGTTATGGATTTTTAATTACATCATACAACATTCTGTAAATTTATAAATCACTGAACAGCTTTACAATGCCGCTTCCTGATATAAATATCAAAACCATCACTCTTTTATACTCCGTCTTTTAAAATAAAAACTCCCCTGATATTGTCATTCGGCTTTATCGGGGGAGTAATATTTTAAGCAAGAACGACAAGCATATTTACCTGCCAATTATTTAATGACATTTGCAGGTGTTACCTGCAAATTTAGTCCACTGTACACATTTACTTGATTTTTTTGAAATAATATGTTATACTATAAACACAATTTAACAGACGGGAGCTTGTGTTGCAGGCTGAGAGGAAGGAAATGACCTTCGACCGATAACCTGATTTGGATAATGCCAACGTAGGGACGACTGTAAAGCATCGACGCTTGCAAGTCGGTGCGTTTTTTATTTTACGCAGACGGAAGTTACCAATCAGTAGCTTCCGTTTTTTATTTTGCAAAATCTAAGAAAAGGAGGTAATCGGATATACGGCGAGCCCCGTATATTCTGTATTCAGCGAGGGAATCCGTGTTTCGGAGTGAGAGGAAGAAATTGATCTTCGACCGAGCGAAGTGTATTTCACTTCGTACTTTTAATAAACGAAGGAAATGAAAAAATGAAAAACAAAAACAAGCTTTTACGACTTATGGTAATGTCAGTGCTTATAGCACTGGGAGTTGTGATCTCTCCGCTGCTCCGTTTTGAAGGTATGTGTCCGATGGCACACCTTATAAACATAGTATGCAGTGTACTTTTAGGACCGCTGGAAAGTCTTATCTGTGCCATACTCATCGGTATCATCCGTATGATGTTTATGGGCATACCACCAATTGCTCTTACAGGTGCAATATTCGGAGCGTTTCTGTCAGGACTTCTCTACAGACTGTCAAAGGGCAGGATTTTATTTGCGATAGTGGGCGAGATTATAGGAACAGGCGTAATAGGAGCGATAGCATCCTACCCGGTAATGACTTTTCTATGGGGTAAAGAGGGACTTAGCTGGCTGTTTTACATACCCTCCTTTATCTGCGGAACGCTGATAGGCGGCAGTATCGCCTTCGTCTTTTTGAAAAAGCTGAACAATTCCGGACTGCTGATAAGATTTCAGTCCACTTTAGCTTCACCCGTATATAAGGATAAGGGCGGTATTATCAGCAATTCTCTTACCATTATGAGCTTTGGCGTAATATGCTTTATTGTTATAAAAACTCTGACGGGTATATTCGGCATGACGGATGAGATATGGAATTATATATCCTTTTCGTTACTCGGAGGATTTATAATAGCAGGTTTGATATACCTTATTTTTAAAAAACTGAAAGGAGATAAAAATGCAGACAGCGAAAATAAATACGCTGAGAGAAAAACTTAAAGAAAAAGCACCTCTTATCCATTCGATAACAAACCCCATTTCCATAAACAAATGTGCAAATGCTGTTTTAGCGGTGGGTGCAAAGCCGATGATGGCAGAGCACCCCACCGAGGTATGCGAAATTGCAAAAACTGCCGGTGCAGTGGTGCTTAATATCGGAAATATAACCGATGTCAGAAAAAAGTCTATAATGAAAACGGCAGTGTTCTGCCACAGTAATAATATCCCCTTTGTATATGATGCGGTAGGAGTTGCCTGCTCCTTACTCAGAAGAAAATATACGGCAAAGCTTTTAAAAAAAGCCCCGCCTACCGTTATAAAGGGGAATTATTCTGAGATACTTGCTTTATATGACAGTGATTATAATGCAGTCGGGGTGGATTCTGAAAGGCTTGATATGACTGATATTGAAAAAGCGGCTAAGAAGTTATCGAAAAGATATAATGCGATAATCCTTGCCAGCGGAAAAACAGATATCGTAACTGATGGAAAAAAGCTTTTCCGTATCAATAACGGAACGGCAATGCTGAGCAGAATAACCGGTACGGGATGTATTTCAGGTGTGCTTTGCGGTTGCTTTTTAGCGGTGGAAAATTCCGTATATGCGGCAGTTGCTGCCCTTGCAATGCTTGGGATATCAGCAGAGCTTTGCACATCAAAGGGTCAGGCAAGCTTTGAAGCGGAGCTTTTTGATGATCTCTCGACAATAACAGACAGCGATATAGAAAAACATCTTAAACTGGAGGAAGTGGCTTTATGAATTTTGACAGCACGTTATATTTTATCACCGATAGTACGGGACTATCCGAGGAAGAATTCCTCTCCCGTGTAAAATCTGCCTGTGAGGGTGGTGTAACTCTTATACAGATAAGAGAAAAGGAAAGGTCAACGAGAGAATATATCTCTCTTACCTTAAAGGTACGTGAGATCACTAAGGAATACGGCATACCCCTTATAGTTGATGACAGAGTGGACGTTGCAATGGCAACCGACGCCGAAGGTGTACACGTAGGGCAATCGGATATGCCTGTTTTTATGGCAAAAAAGCTTCTTGGGCAAAACAAGATAGTAGGTGCTACCGCAAAAACTGTAGAACAGGCGAAAAAGGCTTATAACGAGGGAGCGGATTATCTTGGTGTAGGTGCGATATATCCCACTACTACAAAGGTAAAGACTGTACTTACGTCGGTAGATACTCTTTGTGACATTGTAAAGGCAGTACCGATAAAGGTAAACGCCATCGGCGGACTCAATAAGGATAATATCGGCGTGCTGAAAGGTAGTGGCATAGACGGAATATGCGTGGTATCTGCTGTGATGAAGTCGGATGATCCCGAAAAAGCGGCAAGGGAATTAAAACAGGCGTTTTTATCATTAAAGGAGGACTAAAATGAAAACTGTACTTACAATAGCAGGCTCTGACTGCAGTGGCGGAGCAGGTATTCAGGCGGATATAAAGACGATCTGTATGAACGGCGGTTACGCTATGAGCGTTATTACTGCCCTTACCGCCCAGAATACTACGGGAGTATCGGCAATTTACGAGGTAACTCCAGAATTTTTAGAGGCTCAGCTTACAGCAGTATTTGAAGACATATTTCCTGACGCAGTAAAGATCGGTATGGTGTCGGATGAAAAGCTTATAAAGGTTATAGCAGACTGTCTGCAAAAGTATAAGCCTCGCAATATCGTTCTTGATCCCGTGATGGTGGCAACCAGCGGAGCAAAGCTTATAAAGGACAAGGCTATAACTACGCTGACTAAATATCTGATGCCTTTGGCAACGGTTATCACCCCCAATATTCCCGAAGCGGAAATTTTATCGGATATGAAGATAGAAAGCAAAGAGGATATGGAAAAAGCGGCAAAAACAGTCTCAGAGAAGTACAGTTGTGCGGTGCTTTTAAAGGGCGGCCACAGTCTTAATGATGCAAACGACCTGCTATATGGTAAGGACGGTAAAGAATGGTTTATCGGTGAAAGGATCGATAATAAAAACACCCACGGCACAGGCTGTACCTTATCTTCTGCGATAGCAACGAATTTAGCAAAGGGAGAAAGCCTGAAATCAGCCGTGGAAAATGCAAAGCAGTATATTTCAGGAGCGTTATCGGCAGGACTTGATTTAGGTCACGGCAGCGGACCGCTTATGCATAATTACAATTTGTAAATAAATGTCAGGCGGGAACAGAAATAACAGGCGAACCAGAATAGGTTCGCCTGTTATTTCTACGGGTATACTTAAAAGGGATGCTAAATTTTTGTTTGCGGCGAGCCGCCGCTCCCATTTCCGCCTGCGGCGGTTTGCATTTAGACGATGAATTGCGGGCGACTGATTCTTACGAGACTGTCGCAGTCTTTAAACCAACTACTGCTCAGTCGCCCGTATACAACCAACCGCCGTAGAGAGCAGTCCGCAGGACTGCGACGATCTTTAGATTAACGGCTCGCCGCAAAACCCTTGAAAAATAGACTGTTTTGTAGTATTATAACATTAAGGGTTTTCTTTAAAAACTTTTTTGAGAAAGGAAAGTAATTATGAGTATGATAAACCAGCCCAAATGGCTTAACAATGCGGTGTTCTACGAGATATACCCCCAATCCTTCTGTGACACTAACGCCGACGGAATAGGTGATATAAACGGCATTATTTCAAAGCTCGACTATATAAAGAGCCTCGGATGTAATGCCATATGGATGAATCCTTGTTTCGCTTCTCCTTTTGGTGATGCAGGCTATGACGTTTCCGACTATTACACGGTAGCACCCAGATACGGCACAAACGAAGATATAAAAAGATTATTCAGTGAAGTCCATAAAAGAGACATGCATCTGCTTTTAGACCTTGTCCCCGGGCATACCTCGGTAGAGCATAAATGGTTCAAGGAATCTTTAAAAGCAGAGCGTAATGAATTTTCTGACCGCTACGTATGGACGGACAGTATATGGGAAGAGCCTCAGGGCATGGGTTGTATCAGAGGCATCTCCGACAGAGACGGCTCTTGTGCAGTTAATTTCTTTTCGCATCAGCCCGCATTGAATTACGGCTTTTATAAGCCCGATCCCGATAAAAAGTGGCAGCAGTCCACCGACAGCGAAGGACCTAAGGCAACCCTTGAAGAGCTTAAAAATATTATGAGATTCTGGCTTAAAATGGGTGCAGACGGTTTCAGAGTGGATATGGCAGGTTCTCTTGTAAAGCACGATGAAGAGGGCAAGGGTACGATAAAGCTGTGGCAGAACGTAAGAGCGTTTTTAGATAAAGAATTCCCTCTTGCCGCTATGGTATCTGAATGGGGCGAGCCTGATAAATCCTTACAGGGTGGCTTTCATATGGATTTTCTGCTCCACTTCGGACCATCTCACTATAACGACCTTTTCCGCTGTGAAGAACCTTTCTTCTCCTCCCGCGGCAAGGGCGATGTATCGGAATTTGTAAAGAAATATATAGAAAATTACGAAAAGTCCCAGCGTAAAGGGCTTATCTGCATACCCTCAGGCAATCACGATATGGACAGACTTGCCCGTAGTATCAAGGGCGATAACTTAAAAATAGCCTTTGCCTTTCTGTTATCAATGCCCGGCGCACCCTTCATCTATTACGGTGACGAGATCGGTATGAATTACGTGGAAAATCTTGTTTCTGTAGAAGGTGGCTATGGCAGAACGGGTTCACGTTCTCCTATGCAGTGGGATGACGGTATAAACGACGGCTTCAGCTCAGCTGCCAAAGAAAAGCTTTATATAAAAATGGACGACAGCATAGACAGACCTATAGCAAGTAAGCAAATGGCAGATGAAAATTCTCTTTATAATGAAGTGAAAAAGCTGATTTCGATCCGTCAGGCAAACTCAGCATTACTCAGTAAGGGTGAAATAGAATTCATCTACGCTGAAAAGAACGAATATCCTCTTTGCTATCTGAGAAGCGACGAAAAGCAGAAGATACTTGTTATTATAAATCCTGCCGACAGAGAAGTTAATTTCCCCTGTGATTATAAGCTTAAGGAAAAGATATATTCTTTTGGCGGCACAGTTACTGCCGAAAACGGAAAAATTTCCGTTCCCCCCTGCTTTGCGGGATATTATGTCATAGAATAAAAGGTAGATACGAAAATGAAAGGAAATTTACAAAACATCATGGACAAAGCAGTCGCAAAGGGCGACGTTGCCGGAGTAAATCTTCTTGTGCTGAAAGAGGGCAAGGAAATAGCCTACTGTGAAAGCGGCTACAAAGACCTTGAAAATAAAATTCCTATGACAAGGGATACTATCTTCCGACTTTATTCTCAGACAAAGCCGATAACAGCAGCGGCGGTCGTTCTTCTTGCGTCAAGGGGAGAGATAGATCTTTCTGCGTGGCTGTCCGACTATTTTCCTCAGTACGGTGATATGTACGTAAATATAAACGGCAAAAGAGAAAGGGCAAACAGACAGATAACAGTCATTGACCTGCTTAATATGACTTCAGGACTTGCTTATCCGAATGACTTTTACGAGGGCGGAAAGCAAAGCGGAGCAGTATTCCGGCAGATCGATCAGCGACTTTTTTCTGACAATCCCGTTACTACTTTAGAATTTGCCGAAATGATGTCAAAGACAGATCTTTGCTTTCACCCCGGCGAGAAATTTCTTTACGGCACATCGGCGGATATAGCAGGAGCGCTTGTCGAAAAGGTAAGCGGCAAACGCTTCAGTGAATTTTTGCAGGATGAATTTTTTACCCCTTTAGGAATGACCGACACCGCCTTTTACGTTCCTGCTGAAAAGCAGAGCAGACTGACAAAGGCGTATGATTACGATAAAGACGGAAAGCTTTTTGAAAACAAGACCAACAACTTAGGACTGAGATATTACCGTGACGTCCCTCCTGCCTTTGAAAGCGGCGGAGCAGGCCTTTGCTCGACTCTTGACGATTATTCTAAATTCGCCACTATGCTGATAAACGGCGGAGAGTTCGGCGGCAAGCGTATTTTGTCGGAAAGGGCTGTAAAATTTCTTACGAAAGGCGGTCTTACCGACTGTCAGAAAGCTCAGCTCAAAGCTGACTGGGACTGGCTCGGCGGGTACACCTACGGCAATTTTATGAGAGTGTGCGAGGATGAAAGCAGAACCTCGGTTTTTTCAAATAAGGGAGAATACGGCTGGGACGGCTGGATGGGAACTTTCTTCTCAAACGAGCCTCAAGGCAGGATAACCTTCCTCCTTGGAATGCAACAGCTTGGTATAGGCAAGGGTGGCACACTCACCCGAAAGCTGAAAAATATTGTAATGAGCAATCCGGCGTAAATGAAAACACCCACCTGTCAAGAGGTGGGTGTTTGCGTGATCTCACCTTCAGTCTGTCACGGTCTCTTGCAAAGGTCTGTTCTACATCTCGTGAGGTTTGACAGCAGGACCGCCCGCGGTGGCACACCGCCGCCAAATTTTTAAATTACCTATTGACATTTATAAAAAAATGTGTATAATAGTATAGGTGGGTGTAAACCAAAATTACATTACACCACTTGAAGTACGGATTTTAAAAGGTTTTACGGGTATAAGGAGCAGCTTATGTCAAAGAATTTAGATATGGCACTCTTGCTTGATATATATGGCGATATGCTAACAGAAAAGCAGAAGGACACTCTCACACTTTATTATGACGAGGACCTGTCGCTGACAGAGATTGCCGAAAACACAGGTATCACCCGTCAGGGCGTACACAAGTGTATCAGAAGTGCTGAAGATTATCTTATGCAGCTTGAGGATACGCTCGAATATGCTGCAAAATCCCACGAGATAAATGAAATTTTAAAAAAGATGAAGAGCATTATTGAAAGCTCAGCGGATAAAAACAGCGAAGAAAATAAAAAGCTGTTATCCTGTGTAGACGAGATAGAAGAAATAATATAAAGGAGGCGTACCTATGGCATTCGAAGGACTTTCCGATAAGCTTGGCAAGGTATTCAGCAAGCTGAAAAACCACGGTAAGCTCAGCGAAAAGGACGTTAAAGAGGCAATGCGAGAAGTCAAAATGGCACTTCTTGAAGCCGACGTAAGCTTTCCTGTAGTTAAAGCCTTTGTGGGCAAGGTCAGTGAAAGAGCTGTCGGTGCTGAGGTTATGAACAGCCTTACCCCTGCACAGCAGGTTATAGATATAGTACACGAAGAGCTTATCACTCTTATGGGTGACAGTGCTGCAAGAATTGATTTTCCCTCAAAGCCCCCCTGCGTCATTATGATGTGTGGTCTTCAGGGTGCAGGTAAAACAACTCATTCGGCAAAGCTTGCAAAATATTTAAGAAGCCAGAACAGACGACCCTTATTAGTAGCCTGCGACGTTTATCGTCCTGCGGCTATTGATCAGTTAAAGGTTGTCGGTGAAAAGGCAGAGGCAAAGGTCTTTGAGATGGGACAGATAAATCCTGTTACCATTGCAAAGGAAGGTATAAAGTTTGCTAAAGATAACGGCTATGACGTTGTACTGCTCGATACCGCAGGTCGTCTGCATATTGACGAGACCCTTATGGACGAGCTTAAGAACATCAAGGCTGAGGTAAACCCCAACGAGATCCTCTTAGTAGTTGACTCGATGACAGGTCAGGACGCGGTAAACGTAGCCAAGACCTTTAATGAAGCTCTTGAGATCACAGGCGTAATCCTTACAAAGCTTGACGGTGACACAAGAGGCGGTGCGGCGTTATCAGTACTGCACGTTACAGGCAAGCCTATCAAGTTTGCAGGCGTGGGCGAAAAGATCGACGATCTTGAACAGTTCCACCCCAACAGAATGGCAGACCGAATCTTAGGTATGGGCGACGTGCTCTCCCTTATTGATAAGGCAAAGGCAACCTTTGACGAAAAGGAAACTGAAAAGCTTGCAAGAAAGCTCCAGGAAAACAAATTCGATATGAACGACCTTTACGCCCAGTTTGAACAGATTGAAAAAATGGGTAGTATCTCCTCTCTTATCAAGATGATACCGGGAGTTGGTAACAAGGTAAAGGAAGAAGATATAGACGAGCGTAAGATGTATCGTACAAAGGCGATCATTTCCTCGATGACCAAAAAAGAAAGAGAAAAGCCTTCGATAATCGACGCCAAGAGAAAACGCAGAATTGCGGCAGGCTCAGGCACAAAGGTCGAGGACGTAAATCAGCTGTTAAAGCAGTATGAAATGATGTCCAAGATGATGAAGCAGATGGGCGGCAAGGGTAAGAAAAAGCGTATGCCTAAATTCCCTATGGGTATGGGCGGTATGAACGGTATGGGCGGTTTCCCCATGTAAGCAAAACAGTAATTCATGGTGTTAATACACTTTGATATAAAAAATTATTTAACATAACAAACGAGGTAAAACCTCAAAGAGAAAGGAAAACAAAACCATGGTAAAGATCAGATTAAGACGTATGGGTGCTAAGAAGGCTCCCTTCTACAGAATCGTAGTTGCAGACTCACGTTATCCCAGAGATGGCCGTTTCATCGAAGAAATCGGCTACTATGATCCCACAAAGGAACCCTCTGTAATCAAGGTTGATACACAGGCGGCTAACAAGTGGATCGCTAACGGTGCTCAGCCCACAGATACAGTTAAGAAGCTCCTCAAGATCGCTTCCGAAAACTAATTTCTGAAAGGAAAAAACAATGGAAAAATTGCTTATCACTATGGTGGAAGATCTTGTAGATGACAAGTCCGCCATCCAGGTAACAGTAGACGAACCCAAAGAGGACGGTACTGTTGTATATCATCTGCACGTTGCTCCTGACGATATGGGACGTGTAATAGGCAAGCAGGGCAGAATTGCCAAGGCTATCCGCACAATTATGCGTGCAGGTGCTGTAAGATACAATCAGAAGGTAATGGTTGAGATCGACTGATAGTATAAATCTGTCGACAAAGCATAAATTAACTATGTATCAAGGAGGACCTTAATATGTACGAATGTGTATGTGGATACGTATATGATCCTGCTGTAGGCGATCCCGACAGCGGTATTGCCCCCGGCACAGCTTTTGAAGATATTCCTGAGGACTGGGTATGCCCTGTCTGCGGACTTTCCAAAGCTGATTTTATAAAAAAAGACTGATTTTTTATTCCCCGAAGTGTTTTTCGGGGAATTTTTTTGTTTTATTACCCCAAAACAGGACAGATACCCCTGCTCAATTGTAATATATATAGAAAGACAAAAACGGGAGGGATTTTAATGGTACCTAAAAATCACACCGATTATTTAAAAGAAGTGTATCAGCGTAACGTTGATACTATCTACCATATCTGTCTGATGTATCTGAAAAATGAAGCAGATGCCGAAGACGCTGTACATAACACCTTTGTAAAGCTGATGGAGAAAGAAAGAAATTTTGAAAACGAGCTCCACGAGAAAAACTGGCTTATAAAGGTGGCAGTAAACGTATCCAAAAATATGTTAAGACACTGGACACGCTACAATGCTGATCTTGAAGAAGTAAAGGACAGCGGAGTATATGACGAGTACAGCGAGGTGCTGGACGCTTTATCAAAGCTTCCCGATAAGCTGAAAGTACCCACTTATCTGTTTTATTATCACGGCTATAACAGTAAAGAGATAGGCGGGATCTTAAAGCAGAGTGATTCTGCTGTGAGAAATCATCTGCAGAAGGCAAGAGCGATGCTTCGTGACATTCTTGGTGACGATACAGAAAGGGGTAATGAAAATGATTAAAAAGACTTTTGATAAATACTCACTTTCGCAGGAAAAAAAGGACGCCTTGTTTGACCGTATAAATATGTCTGTTACAAATACCGCAACAGAACAGGCGGAGGAAAAGGCAGAAAATAAAACGGGCTTTATGAGATATGCCGCCATCGCGGCAAGCATAGTGCTGCTTACAGGTATAACTATGCTTATTATCCATTTTGCAACACCCGGACAGCAGATCGACGTTTCTACTCCGCAGAATAACGTGTTCGAGAGCAATATTCCAAGTATTCCTGAAACAGAATCCGGTTCTACAAACAATAAAAATCCAAAGCCTGAAATGATAGACGCCCTCAGTCTGCCCTTTTATAAGGACAGCGCAGTTATGGATATGGAGCCGCAGAAGTACGGCAGTGAGGGAATGGAACAGGTCCGCTTTGCTGAGGTTATATCAAATGCCAATGACTATCGTTACATAGTAGCAGGCGATTTTATCCGTCGTGAAGAGGACAGATATGAAGCGAGGTTCAACCTGTATATATACAAGGGCAAAGAGCTTATAGGCGTCCCAGGTGGCTTTGATATAGGCGGTCAGTCTGGATTTGATGTAACGAAAGAGGATATGGAACAGTTCCAGAACAAACTGATTAAAGTCTATAGTGTATGGCAGGACGATAAAATCTATCCGCTTATTATGCTTACACACAAGGTAAATAAACGGGTACTGGCAGACTTGTTTAATAGTGAAGATTATGAATACGGCACAATATTCTTCTCTGTAAAGGATGATCAGGCGTTCAGATTTACCTTGAACGGTAACTTTAACTTATGCTATCCCGATTTTGAAATGGAAAGCTTCAGCAAGAACGTTTATACTGATAAAAACGGCTGGGTAACTCAGTTTGATTTTGAAAATAAAACTGCCTACGTAGATGCAGTATTCTATGACGATGAAAAGCAGGAGCATTTAGATAATCTTCTTCCCTTTGAAGACAGTAATATCCCCGTTTATGACGGCTTTCTCGGAGATATTTCAAATGTCCCGTATGCTAAGGTTGTTGTTGATGAAAAAACCATTGGCGATTATACCTTTACTCTGACAGGAAAATTTGTAAAGCGTTCTGATAACGTTGATAATTACTTCGGAGGCTTTGGCATTATTGTAAGCAAAAACAAAAGAGCATTGAACAGCGTTTTTATTGCTCCTGTCAACTTTGGCCAGCAATACGGAATATCAGTACCTAAGGATTATAATTATAAGGATATGCTGAAATGCTATATGATGAAGCAAAACGGCATAGATTATCCCTTGGCGTCTGTAACCTATAATATTCCGGACGAAAAAACCAAGGAAAGCCTTGACGCAGATTCAATAACTTCCTTCTATACAGTAAGATATGGCAGAGGTGAATCGATTTACGGTGTAATAAATTACAAAAACCTCCCATCAGACGTAGAGCAGGTGGGCTTATCCTTAAAGGATAGTGTAAACCGAAAAAAGATAACCTTTGATTTTGAAAATATAAAGGGTACCGTAACGGAGTTAAATAATGAAGCTGACGTAGATATAAAAAAGCGTCCGTTATACACGGATTCTCACATTTACACTGAGCCTTATGAAACTGTGAAGGGCGACTTTGATATAGTCCGCTTTGCCGAAAAGAGTTATAATAAATATGACTTTGTTGTAGGCGGAAAAATGGAACGCACGGAAGAGGGGGATTATACGGTATCCCTTAATATGTATCTGTATGAACACAACAAGCTGATAGATATGCAGAATGCTTTATCCAACGGAGGCTTTGACTTTACCGTAAGTGCCGATGATATCGAAAGCTTTGGCGATGCTGTACTTGATGTAAAGGAATTTCAGTATTTCGGAACGCCCTTTCCTTTAGCGGTGGTTACTGCAAAACCGCACAGCAGTATTTTAGAGGATGATTTCCCATCTGCCGGTTTTACCACTGTATCAAATTTCTTTTCTGTAAGATATTCACAGAATTTAGTTGAAACAGGTCCGCAGCTTATTCTGTTCAGCGGCAGTATGCTCTATCCCGATTATACAAAGAACGTAACCTTCCGTGAATCTGAAAACAATTCCGGAATGACTGTAATGGTGGATGAAAAGGGCTGGGAGGTATTCTTCAATCCTGAAATCAGGACCGCCTACATTACTGCAAATAAAGCGTTTAATGTAGGTATCAGTATAGAGGGTGATGAGTATAAAAATAAGAAGCTGATAATCGGTAAATACCCATCAGGCGACAATGCCACAACTTTCACTACCGACAGTAATGGCAAGGCTCGTTTTGATGTTCTTCCCTGTGACACTTATATAATTACAGACGAAAACGGTAAAAATATAATTGACGATAAGTCGGAAAGTATAACTATTACCTTTGATAACAGCAAAACTGAGATGACTGTAAAGGGTATATCTAAGGAAGATAAAAGCAGAGACGTATTGTCCTTCCCGCCTTATGAGGATTCAAAGCTTTTCGGCGAGGATAAATATAATACAGGTGTAAGCGAAAGAGTACGCTTTGCAGAAGTCACCTACGGAGAATACCGCTTTATTGCAGCAGGCGAGCTTACCCGTACAACCACCGATTACTACACCGCAAGACCCAGAGTTTACGTGTATAAGGGTAAAGAGCTTATGAAGGACTTCGGAGAGTTTTATACAGGTGCAAAAGACGGAAGCGTTAAGATACTCGTACAGGATGCAAAGAAATTTACTGATAATATGTTATCCGTTAAAACGATGACGCAAAACGGCAAGGAATATCCGCTTGTTATACTTGCGGTAAAGGGTAATGGGATTGATAATTACAATAGGATAACAAAACTTTATCCTATGGACAGAGATTATACTATTCCTGCCTTTTATTCCATAACCGATAGCGGTGTACCCGGTATGCCTTATCAGTTTACAGGGTATGATGATATCAACCTTTACAGCCCTGTACTTGATAACAATATCATAATAAAGGACAACGCCGTTACAGACGGCAAGGAATGGACTGTAGCCTTTGATTTTGAAAAGAGAACAGCCTCTGTAATTCCCGCAAAGGTAAGAAATATAAATATCACCTTTAAAGGAAACGTAAGCTACGGCAACAAAAATTTCTATCTTCAGGAATATACTCTTACCGATAAGGAAAAAGAAATCATCCACTTCACCACCGACAGTAACGGCAAGGCACACTTTGACGAACTGCCCTGTCTTACCTATAACATATTTGACGAGCAGGGCAATATAGTTTCTGCTGATCCTCACGGAGTAGTTTTCAGAGTATTTGAAAGCAATCTTGAAAGCGTGTGGTCGCTTAATCTCCCAGGTGATAACGATGCTGTTGCAGAAAATCTTACTATACAGTTTACGGGTGACAGCTCCTATACAAACAGAGGACTGCTCTATCTTATAAAAACCGACAAGGCTTTTCTTGACAGCACCGACAAGCTCACCTATACCGATAAGGATTTAAGCGTTGTACCCAGCTATTCGGTATCGGCTGACGGAAAGGTAGTTATTGATAAAGCCGATGTGGGATATTACATAGTCACAGGTCCTATGTTCCTGCCGACAAATGATAACGGCTTTACAGTATTCGAGGTAACTAATAAGGACAGCTATAAAACAATAAATGTCACTCTTAATAAAGCAGATATCGGCTCGGACAGGGTTGGCACTAACGCACCCGATTCAGGTTCTCCGTGGATAGAAGAAGAGAACGAATATTGTACGCAGGATATAAGCTTTATGGGTGAAAAATACTGTGCGATATCCGTTGACGTCAAGTGGGATAATCTTAAAAACGGCGGAGGTACAGTGCCTGTTAAAATATCCGGAGATAAATACGACGAAGAGATACACAGAGCAAAACGTCAGTTGTTCAGCGAATACAGCGAGATATATTATAACGGAGTCCTTTACAGAAAGGATGAGGTTTTTGATAATTTCCTTATAAGAAAGGTGAAACCCAAAAATCAGAATAAGTACTATATCCCCGTACTTTATATTAAAAAGTCGCTTAAGACTGAGGGCAACGTGGTGTATGCAGGCTCAGGGGTAATACCGTCAGTTGGCAATGACCTTAAAATGACAGATATAAAACTGAAAATTGACGGATTCGAAAAAAATAAAACTGTTAAAGACGTGCGTATCTATCTTTTGAACGAGCTTGAAGTATATTTACATCAGAACGGACTTGACGTTGACGGATATACGGATAGTTTCCATGATTATAATTGTATAGGTGGATTTTCGATAAACGAAAAGGGAGAGTTTGTTGTCCCTGATGGATGGGATTCGTACATTCCTTCGGGTTATTACGCTATAGGGATCGTGTATGATGGTGACAATGGCGGTTATATAGTAGATCATCCTGTATATTATATTGACAGCGATGGTAATTCCGAATTTAAATTCAGAATAGAAAAAGATATGTATGTATAAAAAATAACATCCGACCTTTCGGTCGGATGTTATTATTATATTACTTCCATTTTTATATTACTTCCATCAGGCTTTTTACGGAGCGGAATATGTAAAGGTGATCTCTAAAGTCTTTATCTCCTGCTTGCCTACGTTTATAAGCTGTGCTGTAGCTTCGGATAAGTCGCCGCCTATAATTCTGCCGTCTGTAGGAACCTTTGATACCCACTGGTTATAAAGGTTACTTCTTGTGCATATGCCGTTGTCGGAGGAAGTATAGTTCTTACCCTCGGGAGTGTACTTTTCGCCGTTTATCAGAATTTCATCAATTGTGATAATATAACCGGGGAATAAGGTCTCGCCGTTTGAAATACCGATTGCTGAGAAAGCAAAGCCTTTTGCTTTACCTGCACCTGATAGATCAAGAGAAATTGTATAAGTACCTGCACCTGTTATTTCAGCATTCTTAGCCTTTACACCTGTTGACATATTTGTGGGATCGTAGGTGTCGCCTACGCTGTAAGCAATATTCCAGTCGCTGCTCTGATACATGATCCATGCAACAGCCTTATCATCAGCAGGCTCGATGAAGTCTTCGTCCATCATTTCTTCCTTAGCCTTTGCGTAAAGCTCGTCGATCGCCTTCTGTGCGTTTGCCTTTATTGTTTCATAGTCAACGCCGACTTCCTTTGCGGCACTTCTGTTTCTGAAGATGTTTGCAATATTTTCATCGGATACTGTTTCAAGATGACGCTTGTAAAGGTTACTGCAATCCCATAATACGGGAACGTAATTATATAAGTCGCAGTTATCAAGGAAGTTTGTATAGAACTTATCCGTATCAGGCTTGATACCGCCGTTTGACTTCATAACCGCATATTCACCGATGATAACGCCGTAGCCTTCATCTGTGAACTTTGTAAGGGATTTTAAAAGTCCGTTCATTTCATCAAGATCGCCTACAGAACCCCACTGTTCGATAGCGTCTGTACCGCAGTAATCCCAGGGAGTATAGTAGTGAACGGAAAGGATAAGCTTGTTCTTTGCCGTATCTTCAGGCATTTTGTAACGCTTGTCGCAGGTTCTCTGAATATCCGTGTTGTAGCCTGCAATAAGTAAGAAACGGTCTTCATTCTTGCCGCCAAGGCCGCGGATGACCTTAACGAATTCGCTGTTTATTTCGTATGCCTTTTCGTAGCATTCGGTTGCTGTGAGCGTACCCTTTGAGCCTGCAATGTCGCTGTCGTTAAGTCTGTCGCCAAGCTCTTCATTGGCAGATTCGAATATCAGCTTGTATGAATAATCTTTGAAATGCTCGCCTATCTGTGTCCACATAGACTTGTACATTTCCATAGCCTTTTCACGCATAGCCATATCGGAGTTGCCGAACATACCCCACCAGCCGCCATCCCAGTGGTCGTTGATGATAACGTACATATCAGCGTTAAGAGCGTAGTTTACTACCTCTTCAACTCTCTTCATAAGACGTTCGTCGATAGTGTAATCGCCTGATTCAAAATTCATGCCGTTTGTCCAGGCTACAGGAATACGGATAGTATCAAAGCCTAAGGCTTTCATATCGTCTATCATCTTCTGTGTGGTTACAGGCTGACCCCATACTGTTTCAAAGGTTGAAGGATCGCCGCCGTTTAAATAAGCGTTGTGATTATATGCCTCGAGAGTATTGCCGAGGTTTATGCCGTTACCCATAAGCTTTGTAACTTCAAGGGCGGTAAGCTCCTTTAACGCGGAGTCGTCTGTGGTAGGCTTGCTTTCTTCTGATGAAGAAGTATTGCTGTCTGCAGATGATTTGTCATCTGTAGAGGATGTGTTGCTTTCCTGTGTTACAGATGAACCGCTGTCTGACTGAGCAGAGCTTTGTTCTGTGCCTGCACATCCCGTAAGGAGCAGAGAAGAAAGCATAGCTACAGAAAGAATTGCTGATATCAGCTTTTTCATTTTCATTGAAAAAGTCCTCCTTGTTGTTATGAAATCGTTTACTGATCTTGTCTTTAAAACAGGCGTTTTATGAATATTTTACAAAACGCCTATTTCCTATTAACAAAAGTATAGCATTTTTCGGCACAAATTTCAATAGAATTTTTTTTACTTTTTAAAGGGTTAATTTTATTACATTTCAGCGATAATCTTTTTAAAACGGCATAATATCAGGCAATTATCGTCAAATGTCACAAAAAGAATTTTAGCATAAAAAGGTCGTAGTTTGTATTTCCGTTTAAAAAGCAGAAAAAAGACGTCTGTTGCATACTTCGCTTTTTTAGGTCAATTGACACAGAAAGGATAATCTGATATAATCAAAGGGCATAGTAATGAGAAAAATCAAGGAGGTCATATGAAACCTATTGTCAGAAATATTATAATTACAGTAGCGGTTATCGGTGCTCTTGTTGGGGCATTTCTTATAGTTTTCCTGCCAACTACAACACAGATTGATATATCGGGTGATTTTCTACTGTCGGGGGTTATGACTGGTAACGCAACTGATTTTACCGCAGAAGATGAACGAAAAGCTAACTTTACCATAGATTGTGCAGTAACAAGAAATCTTATCGGCAATGCAAACCGTGTAAAAGGTATTGTGAAAATTGGAGAGGAAGAATATAAATTAGTGGGCGTTGCCTTTGGCGATAACAATAATTTCCTTGTGTACACAGCAGAACGAGTGTCAAAATCCAATAGCTTTCCTATTGTAGAAATAAATATCATCCCGGATATAAACAAAGCTCGTGTCTATGTGCATGCAGGCGAATATAAGGGTGTATGGGACGGTCCGTTTAAAGAAGACGAAGAGCCGATACCCCTCAATGAGTATATATACAAATACTGAAAGGTTAAAAAATGTCACAAATAATCGAAATAACAGATTTCAATGCAAAAGAGCTTGATATATACGCAAGGCTTACAGAAGCACAGCTTCTGCACTTATATGAACCAAACGGCGGTGTATTCATAGCGGAAAGCCCTAAGGTCATAACGAGAGCCTTAGATGCGGGCTATGAGCCTATTTCCCTGCTTCTTGAAAGAAAGCATATCGAAACACAGATGAAGGGTATTATTGCAAGATGTCCCGATATACCCGTATTTACATCTGACTCTGAGGTATTAACTCAGCTTACGGGATATTCACTTGCGAGGGGTGCGTTATGTGCGATGAAACGCCCTGCGATGCCTTTATTATCCGATACCCTAAAGGATGCAAAAAGAGTTGCGGTAATGGAAAATATAATGAACTCCACCAATATCGGTGCGATCTTCCGCAGTGCCGCCGCCCTTGATATTGATGCAGTCCTGCTTACTCCTGCTTGTAGCGACCCTCTTTACAGAAGGGCTGTCAGAGTAAGTATGGGTACGGTCTTTCAGATACCCTGGAACTTTCTGCCGACAAATGACGACTACGTATCGGTGCTGAAGGAATACGGCTTTAAAACCGCCGCAATGGCACTTACCGATAATTCTGTCAGCATTGATGACGAGAACGTGGCAAAGGAAGAAAAGCTTGCAATAATCCTCGGTACAGAGGGTGACGGACTAAGGCAAAGCACCATAGACGCTTGTGATTATACGGTAAAAATACCTATGTCGCACGGAGTGGATTCGCTTAACGTAGCGGCGGCAAGTGCGGTAGCGTTCTGGCAGCTGAGGAAAAGATAAATTTACTACTTTGCACAACTGTTAATAATACACAAAAAACACATCTGTTTATTATACAATGCTACAAAGTGAAAAAATTTTTTGAAAAACTGTCACAAACCTCACTGCTTTTTAGTTATATATAATAGAGGGGTAAGTAATTCGTTCCCATATTGCCTTTCGAATCTTTTCGATGCAATCAGTTATTTATTCCCTCGGCTATGAATATATCCCCTTTAAACAGGGAAAGAATAAGATCCGTCTGAAATAACAACAGACGGATTTCTTGTTTTAAGTACGTAATTTCTTGACAAGGAGCTTTATTATATGATAAAATATATATAACGGATTATCCGCAAATACTTATTAGGAGGAACAGAAAAATGGATATCAAGGCTAAAGTTGACGAAGTAGTAGCAAAGGTAAAGGACGATCCTAACTTTGCAAACGAATTTCAGTCAAACCCTATCGGTGCTGTTGAAAAGGTTATCGGCGTTGACCTTCCTGACGACGTTATCAACAACGTAGTTGAAACGGTAAAGCAGAAGCTTTCAGGCGAAGGCAGCATCGTTGACAAGATCGGCGATGCAATCGGCGGTCTTTTCGGCAAGAAGGACTAATAAAAAACTAACCCCACAGGTTTTATCCTGTGGGGTAAATTTTAAGTTTTCAGAAATTACTTTTCAAAAGTAACCTTGATCTTACCGATGAAGGGCATATCCTTTGCCTTTTCCTTGATAACGTTGATAAAACCAACAACAAGTGTAAAGATAGGTACTGCCATAAAGATGATGTGAAGAAGCCATGCAACGACAGACGCGATAACGTGTCTGATAACTATACCGGCATCAGCCATACCAAAACCGCCTAAGAGTGCGTTAGCAGCAAGCTCTTCCGCTGAAGGAGCAATAAGGTTATAGAAGAAGCCTGAGATTGCACCATCGAAAAGGCTGAAGATAAGAACGCCGAAGAATGCAACGTAGATCTGAGCCATTACAAAACGGATGTAAGCAGAATTCTTATACTTGAGAATGGGAGCAATAAGTAATGCTGCAAAAGCTACAATACCAAGAATACCAATGGGAGTCCAGTTGAATAAGATGTAAGCGAATACAGCACAGAAAGCTAAAATAGCCATTACCTTGTTCTGCTTGATATCATCAAGACCGATTTCATCTGTGTAATCCTTTGTGTTTAACAGCTTCTCAAAGAAGCCGGGGCCCTGCTTAGCGGGCTTTGCGGGAGCAGCAGCGGGAGTGCCTGCAGGAATTGCTGTAGCAGCATCTGCGGGAGCTGATGCAGGAATTGCTGTAGCGGCTGAGCCATCTACGTTTTCGCCGCACTTACCACAGAACTTTGTTCCGTCCTGGTATTCTGTGCCGCATTTTGGACAAAAAGGCATAATAATTTCCTCCTGATATGTAAATCATTTCATGTTTGCGGTGTTTTACAACCACTTTAATTATACTATCTTTTGCCACCGTTGTCAACGGTTTGGAAAAAATAAAAAAAGTAAACTTGCATAAAAAAGAAGGTCATAAAATGTACAAATTTCCTTTTTCGCTCGACAATAAAAGATATCATACCTTAAATTTCTACAATAAAAATCATTTCGGCAAAAGAGTAATGAAAGCGGTGATAGACGCAGGCTTTACCTGCCCTAACGCCGATGGTACGAAGGGGGTCGGCGGATGTATTTATTGTCGGGGCGGCAGCGGATATTTTACCGCAAGATATTCAGATAACATTTATGAGGACGTTACAAATCAGCTTAAAAGCGAAAGAGACAGAATATATAAAAAATTCCCTGACAGTCTTATCGTAGCCTACTTTCAGGCAAATACGAATACATATGCTCCCGTTTCCGTACTTGAAAAGGCGTATAATGCGGCGCTTGACTTTGGTGTTGCAGGGATATCCATAGGTACAAGAGCGGATTGCCTTTCGGATGAAGTTACCATGCTTCTTGAAAGACTTGCGAAAAAAACAGAGCTTACGGTAGAGTTAGGACTTCAGACTATCCACGATAAAACGGCAGAGCTTATTAATCGTTGCTATAGCTACAGCGAGTTTCTTGCAGGCTACGAAAAACTGAAAAAGGCAGGCATACGCACCTGCCTGCATATTATAAACGGGCTTCCCGGTGAAAGCTATAAAGATATGATAGCTACCGCAAAAGAAGTCGGAAGGCTTGCTCCTGACGGGGTAAAGATACATCTTTTACATATAAATAAGGATACAGTCCTTGAAAAGATGTACCTTGACGGAAAGTATATTCCTATGGAGAAGGAAGATTATATAAAAACCGTTGCAGAGCAGCTTCTTTACATACCGCAGACCACAGTTATAGAAAGACTTACGGGAGACGGCGACAGAAGATATCTTGTTGCACCCTTATGGAGCAGGGATAAGATATCGGTGCTTGGCGGTATAGATAAGTATATGGCTCAGTTTGATATATGGCAGGGAAAGGGAATATAAAATCATCCTTCGCATTTAAGTTATAACTTTAAGTTTATACAGTTTCACCAAACCGTGTGTGATGTTTTGGTGAAATTGCATATTGAAAATTATGTGAAAATCTGTTATAATGTGCTTACTATAAATACTTGTAATCGTTTTACTTGTATTTGTAAAAAACAAACATTTTTATATGGAGGTAAACTAAAATGCAGATCAAAAAGATCATCGGTGCTATCGTAGCTACAGCAGTAGCAAGCACAATGGTTGCTGCAGCAGCAGCAGAAACTTACACAGCATATGTAGGCGCTCAGACAGCAGCTTATTCTTTCAGAAACAAGTGGAATGACGCTACATACGGTAAGGATTCAGGTTATTTCAACAACATGATTGTTTGGGGCGGTAACGATCCCGAAACATTCCCTGAGTACGAAGATAAGTTCGATTATGATATCGAAGGTTACGTTCTTGATGCAACAATCACAGATGCAGTTGTAGAATATGACGGAACATACAAGGTTGGTATTTCTGACTTTGACTGGTCATTAGACGCAGCTACAGGCTTTAACCTGCTCTTCGTTAGCACAGATATTCCTTACAGCGAAGGCTGTGGCATCACAGTATCCGATGCTAAGGTAATTGTTGACGGCGAAGTAACAGCTACATACGCTGAACCCGTAATCGACCCCGATGAAGTTAAGAACGGATATCTCGGTATTTTATTCGCTAACATCTGGAACACAGAACTCGAAAGCTACACAGGTGCATATCCTACATCTTCTGTAGAAATCGAATTCACAATTTCCGGTCTTGCTGAAGCTCCCGCTGATGAGCCCACAGATGAACCCACAGACGAACCCACAGACGAACCCACAGATGAGCCTACAGATGAACCCACAAACGGTGATTCTTCCAAGCCCAATGCAGGTACAGGCGTTGAAGGTATCGCTCTCGTAGCTGGTATCGCTGTTCTCGCTTCCGGTGCAGTTGTTATTTCTAAGAAGAGAAAGTAATTAACTCATAAAGCGAAAATGTAAATAATAAGAGAGGTTGTCGAAAGACAACCTCTTTTTTTTTATTTTTCGACTCTGATATCGTAGCTTTTAAGCCAGTATTCCGTCTGGATGATATAAGCAAAGGTCTGAGGTGCGGTCATCAGCTGACCGTACCAGTTATTTTTAAAAATTGTCGGTTCGTCACAAAGCTGAAGCAGACGCTTTCTGTCAAATATCTCTGTAATACGGCAGTCTTTATCTTCAAGTATCTCTCTTACCCTGCTTATAACTGCCTTGAGATAGGTGGGATTGTGAGTTTTGGGATAGGGGGATTTTTTTCGCCATAATACGTCGTGGGGTAAAACTCCGTTCATTGCTCTGCGGATAAGTCCCTTTTCCCTACCTCCGATGCTTTTAAGCTCCCAGGGGATATTATAAGCATATTTTGCAATACGATGATCGCAGAAGGGCACTCTTACTTCAAGCCCCGTCGCCATGCTCATTCTGTCTTTGCGGTCTAGTAAGGTCTGCATAAACCAGTAGATATTGAGCATAAACATTTCTCTCATCCGTCTGTCCTTTTTGCTGTCGGTATCGAGATAGTCGGTGTTTTTCAGCGTACTTTCAGTACACTGTGCCAGATAATCGGCAGGCTTTATATCGCCTAAAACGTCCTCTCTTAAAAGCCCTGCTCTGTCTTCGGTGCTTTTTGCCCATGGAAAGCCCGTCTGATAAAGTATACTTTCATTGTGATACCAAGGATAGCCCCCGAAAATTTCATCAGCACACTCTCCGCTGAGTGCTACGGTATAATCCTTTTTTATCTCCCTGCAAAACAGTAAAAGCGAGCTGTCCACGTCTGCCATACCGGGCAGATCTCTTGCTAACGTTGCAGGATAAAGGGCGTCTGTTATTTCAGGAGTATCCAGCTCTACGTTGATGTGATCTGAGCCGATAAATTCCGACATCTCCTTTATCCAGGGGGCATCCATATCAGGCTGAAAATTGCTTGCCACAAAGTTTTTGTCGTTGTCGGCATAATCTACAGAATAGGTGGTAAGGACCTTCCCTTGTTCCTTATATTGCTTTGCCGCAATTGCACTTATAATGCTACTGTCAAGACCGCCTGATAAAAAGGTGCATAAGGGTACGTCGCTGACAAGCTGTCTTTTTATAGCGTCCTTTATAAGAAAGGCAATGTGTTCCTCAGTTTCTTCAGGCGTTTCGGTATGAGGACAGGCACGAAGACTCCAGTAGGTACGCTTTTTCAGTCCGTAGCGGTTAAAAAATCCGCACTCTGACGGTAAAAGCTCCTTTACTCCTTTTATAACTCCGCTACCACCCTTTCTTGCAGGACCGAGTAACGTTATCTGAGCAATTCCGTCTCTGTCTATTACATGAGGAATTTTGGGATGGGTTAAAAGTGCCTTTATTTCAGAGGCGAAAATTATACCGCCATTATATTCATAATAGAAAAACGGCTTTACGCCCATTCTGTCACGGGCAATGAAAAGCTGTTTTTCTTTTTTATCCCATACAGCAAAAGCGTAGATGCCGTTTAAGCGTTCAAGGCAGGCTTCTCCCCAATGTATAAAGGCAGTGAGCAAGACCTCGGTATCAGACATTGACCTGAAGCTGTGCCCTAATGCTTTAAGCTCTTTTCTTATCTCCTCGGTGTTGTATAATTCTCCGTTGTAGACAATTATGTAGTCGCCTATCCTCATAGGCTGAACACCTCCTGCCACGTCAATAACGGCAAGCCTTCTGTGACCTAAGGCACATACCTCGTCAATATACGTACCACCGCTGTCAGGACCTCTCGGTATCATAGTATCTGACATTTTTATAATTCTCTCTTTGGGATTTATCAGTTCATTATAATCTACCCAACCTGCTATACCACACATAGTACCACTCCTTTCGGTTTCTTTAGTATATGCAGAAAAAATTTTTTTGACAAAACAGTTGACAAATCTCAAACTGTATGATATAATCCTAACTGTACTAACACAGATAGTACAGTTTAATGCATTAGTAAATCTGTAATCTGAAAGGAAATGAATATGTTTGCAATTCATATATCGGGTGGTACGCCGATATCCGAACAGCTTTTCACCCACGTATCAGAACTTATCATAAGCGGAGCTTTAAAGGAAAACGAAAAGCTCCCTGCGGTAAGAGAGGTGGCGAAAGAGCTTGCCATAAACCCCAACACCGTTCAGAAGGTGTACCAGCTTTTAGAACAGAAGGGCTTTACCTATTCACTCCCCGGTAAGGGAAGCTACGTAAAGGGCAGAGCCGATTATCAGGACGAACTGCGGCAGTCCGCCACTTGGGACTTTACAGCGGCAGTCACAAAGGCTCTGAAAAAGGGACTAAACACCGAGGATCTTATAAATATCATTAAAAAAATCGGAGAAAAGGAGTAACTGCACTATGATAAAGATTCAGAACGTTACAAAAAAATTCGGTACACAAAAAGCGCTTGACGACCTCACCCTTGAAATAGAAAAGGGCTGTGCCTATGGTCTGCTCGGCTCTAACGGAGCAGGAAAATCCACTCTTTTAAGACTTTTATCCGGTATATATATTCAGGAAGGCGGCAGTATAACCATTGATGACCAGCCTATATATGATAATCCACAGCTTAAAGAAAAGATATTCTTTGTAAGCGACGATACCGCCCAATTTACAGGTATGACGCTCTTGCAGATGAAGAATTTTGTAAAGACCTTCTATAAGACCTATAACGAAGAGGTATTTAATTCTCTCTGGGAAATACTTAAACTGCCTATGGATAAAAAACTGTCTGATTTTTCAAAGGGTATGAGAAGACAGGCGGTGGTTATCTGCGGACTTTCAGCCTGCACGGAATATCTGCTCCTTGACGAAGCCTTTGACGGACTGGATCCCGCTATGAGATATGCGGTAAAGCAGATGCTTATTGACGCTATCATCGACAGAGGCGTTACCGTTATAATCTCCTCCCATAATTTAAAAGAAATTGAAGAATTCTGCGATACTGTGGGACTTATCCACGAGGGCAAGGTAATTTTCAGCCGTGAGCTTGACAGCGTAAAGGGTAACATCCACAAGGTGCAGACTTCATTTGAAAAGGAACTTGGCATAGAGGACTTTGCCGACTGCAAAGATATTGAAATTCTTTCCATAAAAACAAGCGGAAGCGTTTCTGCTCTTGTGATAAAGGGCAGTAACGAAGATATCGAAAAAGCGATGGAAAGCAAAAACGCTCGCTTCTGCGATATTATACCCTTATCTCTTGAAGAAATATTCATCTACGAAATGAAAGGAGCAGGCTACGACTATGAAATTAACTGATACATATTTCTCCCGTTATTTCTTTTATAAGCTATTAAAACATAAGGTGCTTTTAATAGTTTCTCTTGTAGCGAATATACTGGCTCTGCCTCTGATGGCTATTATTACGTCATCCTCGGTAGAGGGAATATATAATATTCTGGCAAATATCACCGAAGAAGCTCCACTTTCCTTTGAAAGCAAAGAAGCACTTGCAAATCTTGCAGGTAGTGCGGAAAGCGCATTTGTAATCTGCATTTTCGTATTTGCCGTGCTGACTATCATCAGCATTGCCGCACCTACACTTGTGATGAGCTACAACAATAAGCGCTCCGATTCGGATATGTATTTAAGTCTTCCGATATCCACAAAGGGCAGATTTTTAGCCGATGCTCTTGCAGGCTTTTTTATAGCCGTATTGCCGCTTGCAATCAATTTCCTCGGCGGCTTTATATTCATACAAAAGGCAGCAGGAGTATTATCAGAGCATTTCGAATTATTCGATTCTCTGGGCGTTACAGACCTTACCCGCTTATGTGTATGCAACGCCTACGATATGTTCTTCCTTGCGGCAACTACAGGAATAATCACAGTAACGGCGGTATATTTCACATCCCTTTTCTTCACCTGCTGTACGGGAAGAAGAGCAGAAAGTGTCATTTATTCCATAGCTACTCCCCTTGTAGCTTTACTCACTATCAATAATCTCGTTACACTTATTTTAAATACCACACGGGGAATAACAAGCTGGCCCGAGCTTGAAAATATTCCTGCACACATGCCCGTTTTCGGCACGCTTTTAGCAGGTATGGGCAGATTCACAAAGGCACGTACAGTAACATCTGAAATGGTACCTGAGGTTCTCGCTTTCCCCGTAACCGTTATTATTTCCGCAATAATAATATGCTTTTTGCTGCTTTTTGCCGCTTATATATGCACGAAAAAGAGAAAGGCAGAAAACACCGGCAAGCCCTTTGCAATAGAATTTATATACAAGGTGATAATGACTCTTCTTGTGGTATGCTTTGTAGGTATGCTGGTGGTATCCTTCAGAAAAAACCAGTCGGGACTTGCAGTTACTATCCTTATACTTTTTGCTGTTTATATGGCTTTACAGCTTTTCCACTACAAGAGCATAAAGAAAATACCAATGCACCTTTTACATCTTGTACTGACCTCGGCTATAGCCTTCGGCGGCTTTACCCTTATCGGATTATCAGAAGGCTTTGGATATGGGAGATATATTCCTGACACAAAGCAAGTGGAATCAATAGAGGTATGTGAAGGCTATACCGGCTTTCGCAACGACATAAACACTCTTATTTATACAGATGAAAACGATATTAAGAAAATATCAGAGCTTCATAAAATGTGTGTTGACAATAAGGCGGAAACAGGATATTGGTTCCAGATAACTTACAATATGAAGGACGGTAGTGAAATAACAAGGCGCTACATCTATAACCCGAACATTAATACAAATGTAGGCTCAGAAATCAAAAAAGTACTATTGTCATTGCCTGCAACCGTAAATCAGATACTTCTCAATGAACACAGTGATCAGCTCTCAGGCACCTTTATGCTAAAAGAGGGATTTCTTACAAAGGAGCTTTCCGAAAACGGCGTCAAGAAACTGGCAGAAGCTATAAAGCTGGACATTGAAAACGGCAGTTTTACCACAGGAAAGACAATAGGCTATGCTAATTCATACTGGAACAACGATGACGGTGGTGTAGGTATGTTTGAAATAGCTATTACAGAAAACTGTGAAAACATGATCGCTGTTCTTAAAAACAAAGAAAATTATCACTCCTATCAAGCTAATCAGTTTTACAATACCCGCGAAGAGTCTGAACGACCTGACGCTATTTTCATAGCTATGAGTTATATCGGAGAAGAAGAACACCTCCGTTATTTACGCTTCCACATCAGAAATAAAGATCTGGATAACGAAAAGGTGAAAGCACTTACCGATCTTTTTGAGGTTCACGAGCCGGACAAAGAAAAGAATGTTAGCTATATGATTGAATTTAATGACTCCGGTGTGTTAATGTTTATCACAGCAGAAAACGCCGAAAAGGCGGAAAAACTGATAAAGGAAATAGAAGCAGACAGAGAAAAGAATAATGATAAGGTTGATTTCGCAGGTTTTTACACGCGCTGATAAAATCAATAACAAAAGGCAGATGCAATGCATCTGCCTTTTTATCATCCCCTTCTGAACTCTGTCGGCGTCATCCCTTCATATCTTTTAAACAGCTTGCAAAAATAACTGCCTGAGCAAAAGCCGACCTTTTCCGCTATTTCATCAACAGAAAAATCTGAAGAGGTGAGCAACTCCTTTGCGGTCTGTATTCTGCGTTTTGCCACGTATTCCATTGGGCGTGAGCCAAGAGCAGAGCGAAACAGCCTGCACAGGTGCTGCTCTGATACACCCGCCTGCTTACATAACCGCTCCATCGTGACCTGATTTGTGTAATTTGCGTTTATATAATCTACTGCTCGTATTACTGCTGAGTTTGTGGCTTTGCCCGTTGCCGCCGTGGATGTAACTCTGTAAAGCTCTATAAGAAAATCGTAAAGAAAGCCTGCGGCACGATAATTTCCGAAAATGCTGTCATCTCTTATTGCCTCGTGCATTTTGCGGAAAATATGTTCAATTGTCTTTATTTCCGACATTTCAAACACCCGAGCTTTCGAAAAACCGAAATGGGTCATAATCTGTTCTGCACCGCTTCCTCCCGGTATCACCCAGTGGGTATCCCACACCTCTTCATTCGGATAGTATTCATGAGGGTAATTTGCAGGGAGAAAAAATCCCATAGAGGGTTTTATTATATAAGTCTTTTCGTCAAGGATAAGTGTACCGCTGCCCTTAGTGCAATATATTATCTGGGGTTGCTTATACCCATCTTTTCTTACAAAATGCTCTTCTCTTATATTCACGCCCATTTCTACAAGATATAAAGGCAACTCTCCCTCTGAGCGGATAATGGGAAAATCATAGTATAAAATCATTGGCATTTCTCCTTGTTTCAGATTTATCTGCGGTAATTTGCAAAATAAAATTTTTAAACAAATGTTCAAATCGTTATATTATAATAATATCGCTTATTGACTTTAATGTCAAGCAGGGATAAAATAAGGTTAAGAAAATAATTATTCACAGCATATTTTTAAAGCCAACAAGGAGGAAAAATAGTATGGATCTATCACTTATTTCTAAAAAGGGCAGTTTAAAAAACGGTATGATATACCACGAAGACCCCGAACAGCTCCACATAAACACTGAGGCTGACCACGCTTATTTTATTCCCTTTGCAAAGGGAGAAGATCCTTTCAAGTGTAGAGAAAGCTCTTCTTATTTTGAGCTTTTAAACGGCGAATGGAAGTTTAAATACTATGATAGCGTTATAGATTTAGAAGACGATTTTTTACCTCTTTGCACAGACGACACAATACCCGTACCGTCAAACTGGCAGCTACACGGCTATGATAAGCCCCAATATACAAACGTGTGCTATCCGATAACCTACGATCCTCCCTACGTGCCTGATGAAAACCCCGTCGGCATATATGAAAGAGAATATAACTATACACCTGACGGACTTTCGAAAATACTCACCTTTGAGGGTGTGGACAGCTGTATCTATCTTTATGTGAATAACAGATTTGTGGGCTATAGTCAGGTATCTCACCACACCTCAGAATTTGATATCACACCATATCTTACTGAGGGAAACAATAAAATTGCAGTAGCGGTGCTTAAGTGGTGCGATGGCACGTATCTTGAAGATCAGGATAAGATAAGATTATCAGGAATTTTCCGTGACGTGTACATCTTATCCCGTCCTGAAAAGAGAATTTCCGATTACCTTGTAAAGACTGTTATAGATAAGGAAAGCGGCAATGCAGAACTTTTACTTGCTGTAAAGGGGAACGATGCGGATATAACTTTGTCTGATGATAAAGGAAGCATAATTTATAAAGGCAGAGCGGAAGAGAACAAGACTCTGACTGTATTTGTAGAAAAGCCTTTTCTCTGGTCTGCGGAAACTCCTTATCTTTATAATCTTGTTATCGGAACAGAAAATGAAGTTATAGGAGAAAAGGTCGGTTTCAGATATATAGAGGTTGATAAGGGCGTTGTAAAGATAAACGGCAAGGCTATAAAATTCCGCGGTGTAAACCGTCACGACAGCTATCCCGATACAGGTTATTATGCAACGGTAGAAAAGATGGAAAAGGATATCCTTTTAATGAAACGCCATAACGTAAACGGCGTCAGAACCTCTCACTATCCCAATAATCCGCAGTTTTATCAGCTTTGCGATAAGTACGGATTATACGTGATCGACGAGGGAGACCTCGAAATGCACGGCTGTGTTGAAGTATACAACGACTTCAAATGGAGCTGGGAGGGTGGATATAACGGTATAGCTCTCCTTGCAAGCGACGAAAGATTTAAAAACGCCATTGTGGACAGAGCAAAGCTTCTTGTGTCAAGAGATATAAACCGCCCCTCAGTTATGTTCTGGTCGCTGGGTAACGAAAGTGGCTACGGCACAAATCTTAAAGCGGCGGCAGAATACATAAAATCCGTTGATGATACAAGACTCGTACATTATGAAAGCACTCATAAATTAGACGATACGTCTGACGCTGTACTCGATGTGGTATCGCAGATGTACACCCACATAGACGATATGATGAAGTATCTCAGCGATGAAAAGGAAACGAGACCTTTAATGCTCTGTGAATACTGTCACGCTATGGGCAACGGACCGGGAGATTTAGAGGATTATCACGAAACCTTCCATAAGAGTGAGCGTTTCTGCGGCGGCTTTGTGTGGGAATGGTGCGATCACGCCTGCATTTTAGGAACAACCGATGACGGAAAGATAAAGTACGGATACGGCGGAGATTTCGGCGAAAGACATAACGACGGAAACTTCTGTATGGACGGACTTTGCTATCCCGACAGAACTCCCCACACGGGACTTCTCGAATTAAAGCAGGTATACCGCCCTGTAAGGGTTACAAGAAAAGATGATACCACCTTTGTTATAAAAAATCTCCTTGCCTTCGTAAACGCGGGGGATATCCTTGACGGGCATTATGAAATGACCTTTGATGGCGGTGTTTATAAAAAGGGTGACTTTGATTTTTCCGTATCTCCTCTTGGCGTTACTGAAATCACTATTCCCGAAGCGATAGAAATCACAGACAAGACTGCCTATATCCGCTTTATTTTTACTGCAAAGGAAGACACCTTATGGTGCAATAAGGGTTTTGAGATCTGCTTTGACCAGTGTGAACTTATAAAGGTTCAAACAAGGACAGATGAATTTCCTGCTCTTACAAAGGCAGAATATCAGGAAAATCCTCTTGAAATAGTGATTTTTGCAAATGATAATGAGTTTATCTTCAGCAAGAGAACGGCACAGTTTACATCCATAAAGCGTAAGGGTACGGAAATCTTATCAAAGCCGATGCAGTATAATTTCTTCCGTGCTCCTACCGATAACGATAACAGCAAGTGGGACTGGTACAGAGCACATCTTAATGATTATGTAGGAAAGGTGTACGGCACGGAAATTGCAAAGTGCGAAAAGGTAATAAAGCTTACAGTAAAGCAGTCTTTTGGCTGGAGTATATATCAGCCCTTTGCTACAGGTAAGACGGAATACATAATTACCGATGAGGGAGAGCTTTTGATAAACTGTGATATAGAAACCTCCAACAAGGTGTCCTTTTTACCTCGCTTCGGTATAAGACTCTTTATACCCAAGAGCTTCGGTAAGGTGGATTATTTTGGTTATGGTCCTTATGAAAGCTATATAGATAAGCACAGAGCGTCATATATCGGCAATTTCAGCGCAGATATAAAGGATATGCACGAGGACTATATAAGACCTCAGGAAAATTCTTCTCACTGTGGCTGCACTAATATGACGGTCTACAGCGATAAGGTAAAGATACGCTTTGAGGGGGATGATTTTTCTTTTAACGCATCCCGCTATACAGAAGAAGAACTGGCAGGTAAAAAGCATAATTTTGAGCTTATAGAATGTGAAGATAACGTTATATGTATTGATAGCAAAATGGCCGGTGTCGGCTCAAATTCCTGCGGCCCTGAGCTTCTGCCAAAGTACCGTCTGCCACTTCCTAAGGTGTCTTTAGCACTTACTGTAACTATATCCGACACATAATGATATTGACTTTGCTTTTGGTGAGTGGTATACTATTAAAAAGTGAATTTGTTCCTACTTTTTATAACGTGAAAGGAAAAGAAAATGAAAAAGAAACTTATTTCTCTTCTTTTATGTACGTCAATGCTTTTAACTGCTTGTTCTGCACCTGTAACAAGCTCTGACAGTACATCGGATGTAAGCTCTTCGGTTTCGTCTGTAACTGATGAAAGTAATGTAAGTTCAGAAGAGGAAAGCTCTATGACTGAAACCTCTGCACCCGAAACCACTACAACAAAGGCTCCTGAAACCACTACGACCACAAAAGCTCCTGAGACTACCGTGACAGAAGCTGAAACTACAACCACCACAAAAGAGCCTGAAACCACTACAACTACAAAAGTTCCTGAAACTCAAAAGCCTGAGCCTGAGCCTATTATATTTCCGACCGCAAATGAAGTGGCAAAGGATATGGGGCTTGGCATAAGCCTTGGCAATACAATGGAGGCTTACGAGGCAACCGATTGTGAAAAGATAACCTTCGAGTGGATTCCCGTTGTGGGAAACAATACCCCTAAAGATTATGAAGTCTGCTGGGAATGTGTAGAAACAACTCAGGAAGTAATTGACGGCATGAAGGCGGCAGGCTTCAACACAGTGAGAATTCCCGTTTTCTGGGGCAATATGATGGCAAATGACGGCACTTGGACTATCAACGCCGACTATATTGCAAGAGTAAAGGAAATAGTTGATTATTGCCAGAGTGCAGGAGTTTACACAGTTATCAACATCCATCACTTTGATGAATTTATCATCCGCAGAAATGACATAGATGAATGTGAAAAGATATTCACACGTCTGTGGACTCAGATTGCAGAATATTTCAAGGATTACGGACCTACTCTTGTATTTGAAGGCTACAATGAATACTTGGGAGGAAAACAGTTTAATGATAAGGGCGAGCTTGTAGAGGTGTCCAAATCTAAAGGCTACAAGATGACCAACACAATGAATCAGTGCTTTGTGGATGCTGTAAGAAAAACCGGCGGAAATAACGCCCAGCGTGTTCTTATCGTGTCAGGCTACTGGACGAATATAGACCTTACAACAGACAGTAAATTCGAGATGCCCACCGATACGGTTGCTGACAGACTTATGGTATCTGTACATTATGTGGATAACAATATGTACTGGTGGAATAAGATAGGCGGACAGGACTGGCTTAACTACATAGACGATCAGTGCGGCAAGCTGAAAAGAGCCTTTACGGATAAGGGTATCCCCGTATTTATGGGAGAAACCACATCAATGTATCCCAAAAATAATATGGATTCGTCCGTGAAAAATAAAATGTCCTCTACCGACTGCCTGAAAATCGTACTTGAAAGACTTCTTGACGAGGGCTTTGTACCTGTTTTGTGGGATACAAACAGCCACTTCTACTCAAGAACAGAATATAAGATAGTAAATGCAGATGATGCAAAGCTTATAAAGGATATATCCGAAAAAATAGCACAGTAAAAAGAAAATCTCCTATGGTAAAACCCATAGGAGATTTTTGTTATTCTGTTATACTTGTCTGTACATCGGTCACAGGAGCTTCGGTTTCGGGAGCTTCAGTTACAGGCGGTTCTGTTTCGGGAACCTCTGCTACAGGGGGAGTAACGACAGTTTCGGACTGGTCAGTCTGTTCTGCCTGCTCTTCTTCCTTTACAGGAGTCGTATCACCTATTACGGGAGGAGGTGAAGCCTGCTCTGTAGAAGAACTGCTCTCCTCATTCGGAGTTGATGTTTCTGTGCTGATGTCGCTCGTTTCGGGCGGTGTGGGATTGCTTACGTTTGTGTCTATTGCACTAAATCCGCCGTTTTCAAAAGCCTTTTCGGTTTCTACAAGATAAACGTCTTTATCATCGGTAAGGCGTTTTATAAAGTTACCGGGGCATCTTATCTTTACTGCAACGATATTTTCTTCGTCCAGACTGAAAAGCTCTTTTATGTTTGCGTTACCGCTTACGACTTCTCTTCCTGTGAGATAAACTTCAACTACTTTTATTTCGCCTGTAGCGTCTGCACGGGCGAGAATAGTCTGCATATCTGTAGGAGTTTCCTTATTCATAAAGGTAACGTAGAGGAATTCTTCCTCGGTGTTTAAGTCAGCCTTTTCGTAAGCCTCTAAAGCTAGCTTGAAACGATCCTCTACCGTTATGGAATTTGCAGGAGTAACGCTTACGGGATTACCCGGAGCAAATATCGCTACAGTACCTATTGTAAGAGCTATTGCTGCGGCTGCACCGGCAACGGATATCCATTTCATCGGAGATCTTTTCTTAGCAGGCTCGGCGATCTTACCCATAGCGGCTTTCTTTATTTTGTCATGATCGAATGAATATTCGCTCATAAGCTGTTTGTAAAAATCTTTTTCATTCAATTTAAAAGCCTCCTTTCGTAAGATCAGAATTTATACTTTTTTCTCAGCCGTTCAATAGTACGGTAGAGCTTGTTTTTTACCGTTGACAGCTTGACGTCAAGGGCAGCAGCCACGTCCTCAAGCTTCATATCACAGACAAAATGCAGATAGAATATCTGACCCGTCATTTCATCAGTGTTTACAATATCGTCAAATATTTTTTTTGCAAGCAGTTTGTTGCACATAATATCCTCTAAGGATCTCTGTGGTTTTGACATTTCTGCTTCTATATTTACCATTTCTTCCTCAGAATAATCCGCAAAGGAAGAAACCTTTTCGTTTTTCTTCTTTACTGAAAAATACGTTTTGCACTCAAATTTGGCAATGTTTATAAGAAAAGCCTCGGGACTTTCGATATCCTCATAGCCCTTTTGCGATATACGCTGAAAAAATCTCGTATACACGTTCTGGACCATATCCTCGGCATCTTCAAAATTACCGCATTTGCTGACAATAAAGCGCGTCACCGATTTTATCGTATCATCGTACACGCTGTTGAAATAGCTGTTTATATCTTTGTTGTGACTCATGCAGTGCCCTTTGGCTCACCTCACTTTGCCACCTACTTTGTAGTAGGCAGATTTTGACGAAAAGTTTCACGATTTTAAAAATTAAAACTAAATTCAGTGTAGAAATCTGAGCTGATAATTTGTGCAAATTAACAACTATCTGCCACAATATATTTTACACATACACCTTTATTTTACCTTAAAAAGAGAGATTAGTCAATAAGAATTAAAAATACAGTTACAGTACAGGCGTATTGTGGGAAATCTGCTTGCAAAATTTTTGAAATTATGATACAATATTTTATGTATTTTTAAAATTTTACGGGTTTACAGCCCTATTCATAAAAGTAGCGAAAGGAAACGACCGATGGCTAAGAAGACCTATGATGACAACAGTATAAAACAGCTTAAAGGACCTGACCAGGTACGACTCCGCCCGGGTGTTATATTCGGTTCTGACGGACTTGACGGTTGCTGTCACGCTGTATTTGAGATACTCTCAAACTCCATTGACGAGGCAAGAGAGGGTTTTGGTAAAGAAATTACAGTAACGAAATATCTTGATAAAAGTATCGAAGTAGAGGACCACGGCAGAGGTATCCCGATTGACTTTAACCAGAATGAGCAGAAATATAACTGGGAGCTGGTATTCTGCACCCTTTATGCAGGTGGTAAATACGATAACAACAGCGGCGACAGTTATTCCTTTTCTTTGGGTCTTAACGGTCTTGGTCTTTGTTCCACCCAGTTTGCCAGTGAATATATGGACGTCGAAAGTAATAACGGCACCTGGATATATAACCTCCATTTTGAAAAGGGCTTTAATATGGAGAGTGAGGAAAGAGGCTTCCGTCGCAGACATTCTGACGGTAAGACGGGTACAAAAATCAGATGGAAGCCTGACCTTAACGTATTCACGGATATAGACGTAAGCTTTGAATATTTCGACGACGTTATAAGACGTCAGGCGGTAGTAAACGGCGGTCTTAAATTTATACTCCGTAATGAAGTTATGGACGAAGAAACAGGCTACACCCGTTTTGAAGAGCACGTATACTGCTACGAAAACGGCATCAGCGACTATCTTACAGAACAGCTCCGTGATACCGCTCTTACAACCCCTCAGGTATGGTCAGCTCAGAGAGAGGGTCGTGACAGAGAGGACAAGCCTATGTATAAGGTAAAGATGCACGTTGCCTTTGCCTTTTCAAATAAAGTCCAGCTTATCCAGCACTATCACAATTCCAGCTGGCTTGAACACGGCGGCAGCCCTGAAAAAGCCTGGCAGGCGGCCTTTGTAAATCAGATAGACGGCTGGCTTAAGGCAAACAGCAAGTATAATAAGACTGAGGGTAAGGTAAAATACGTTGACGTGGCAGACAGCCTTGTGTTCATTTCTTCAAACTTCTCCACTCAGACAAGCTATGAAAACCAGACCAAAAAATCTATCACAAATAAATTCATTCAGGAGGCTATGACCGACTGGTTAAAGCAGTCGCTGGAAGTATACTTCCTTGAAAATCCCGACGAAGCGGCAAAAATATGCGAGCAGGTTCTTATAAACAAGCGTGCAAGAGAAAACGCCGCAAAGACAAGGGAAAACATGAAGAAGACTCTTTCTCAGAAGATAGACCTTCTTAACCGTATCCCTAAATTTGTAGACTGCAGAAGCAAGGACGTTACAAAGCGTGAGCTTTATATAGTGGAGGGTGACTCGGCTTTAGGTGCCGTAAAGCAGGCAAGAGACTCTGAATATCAGGCAGTTATGCCGGTAAGAGGTAAAACGCTGAACTGCTTAAAGGCAAGCTATGACCAGATCTTCAAGAGCGAGATCATCACAAACCTTCTTAAGATCTTAGGCTGCGGCGTTGAGGTAAAGTCAAAGTCCAACAAGGACCTTTCCACCTTTGACTTAAACAACCTAAGATGGGAAAAGATCGTTATCTGCACCGATGCCGACGTGGACGGATATCAGATAAGAACTCTTATTTTAACAATGCTTTACCGCCTTGTGCCTACGGTTATTGAAAAGGGATACGTATATATCGCAGAATCTCCCCTTTATGAAATAAACTGTAAGGACGAAACCTACTTTGCTTATACAGAGCAGGAAAAGACGAGGATTTTAGAGTCCTTCGGGGATAAGAAATATACTATCCAGCGTTCTAAAGGTCTTGGTGAAAACGAGCCTGATATGATGTCGCTGACAACTATGAACCCCGAAACAAGACGACTTATAAAGGTGTGCCCCGAAGACGCTGAAAAAACCTACGAAATGTTTGATCTTCTGCTTGGTAACAATCTTGACGGCAGAAAGGATTACATCCGTGATTACGGCTATCTTTATATGGACGATATAGACGTATCTTAAGGAGTTAAAATGGAATTTGAAGTAAACAGAGTTGAAGTCATTTCGCAGGTGGTATGCGAAATGCTGGAAAACATAGAAAACCCTTACGAAAGACAGGCAGGCTATATTCACCTTTTCGGGGTATCACAGATGGCAGGTCTGCTTGCAAAGAAAAGAAATTTAAGCACGGAAATTGCACAGATATCAGGTCTTTTGCACGACTACTATGCATATATGACGGGCGACAGAGAAAAGCACGCCTCAAAGGGTGCGGATATGGTATTGCCCTTACTTGCAAAGACGGGACTTTTCTCAGTCTGCGAGGTAGCGAATATCTCAAAGGCGATACTTGGTCACTCCGATAAGGAAAAGACGGACGGTACGCCCTACGAGGAGCTTTTAAAGGATGCCGACGTACTGCAGCATATTCTTTACAATGCGTCAAAGGCTGTAGATGAAAAATATGCAGAGCGTTATGCAAAGCTTAAAGACGAACTTGGTCTTATCTGAAAGGTTAAAGGAATATGAAAAAAGAAAAAAAGGAAAAAAAGGCTACCGACAGTAAAAAGCCCACGGCTTATATAGAGGGAGCAGGTATAGTTGAAAATCAGTCTATCACGGATACGTTGACAAAAAACTATATGCCCTATGCGATGAGCGTTATAGTATCCCGTGCGTTACCTGAAATAGACGGTTTCAAGCCTTCTCACAGAAAGCTGCTCTATACAATGTTCAAGATGGGACTTTTAAACGGAGCGAGAACAAAGTCTGCAAACATTGTCGGTCAGACTATGAAACTAAATCCCCACGGCGATATGGCTATTTATGAAACAATGGTAAGACTTGCAAGAGGTAACGAGACCCTGCTCCATCCTTACGTGGACAGTAAGGGTAACTTTGGTAAGGCTTATTCAAGAGATATGTCCTTTGCCGCTTCCCGTTATACAGAGGCAAAGCTTGACCCTATCTGTGCCGAGATATTTGCCGATATTGAAAAGGATACGGTGGATTTCGTACCTAACTACGACAACTCTCTTACTGAGCCTGTATTGCTCCCTACAAAATTTCCTGCTGTACTGGTAAACAACAACATCGGTATTGCCGTATCAATGGCAAGTAACATCTGCTCCTTCAATTTAGCAGAGCTTTGCGAAACTACAGCGGCACTGATGAAAAATCCTGAGCACGATATATATTCAACTTTACCCGGTCCTGATTTTCCGGGCGGTGCGTTTATCCTTGCCGATGAAGCGGAAACCAGAAAGATCTATGAAACCGGCAGAGGCAGTATAAAGGTTAGAGCAAAATACGTCTACGATAAATCAGAAAACTGCATAGAGGTTACCGAAATTCCTCCTACCACAACGGTAGAAGCGATAATGGACAAGATAATCGAAATGATAAAAGCGGGCAAGGTAAAGGAGATCTCCGACGTAAGAGACGAGACCGACTTATCAGGCTTAAAGCTTGCCATTGACTTAAAGCGTGGCAACGACCCCGAAGCAGTTATGCAGAAGCTGTTCAAGCTGACTCCTTTACAGGAAGCCTTCTCCTGCAACTTCAATATACTTGTAGGCGGTATGCCAAAAGTCATGGGCGTCAGAGAAATTCTTGCCGAATGGACAGATTTCAGAATTGCCTGTGTAAAGAGAAAGACAAAGTTTGATCTAAAGAAGAAGAAGGAAAAGCTCCATCTTTTACAGGGCCTTAAAAAGATACTGCTTGATATCGACAAGGCGATAAAGATAATCCGTGAAACCGAGGATGACGCTGACGTTGTACCAAACCTTATGATAGGCTTTGGCATTGATGAAGTTCAGGCTGAATACGTGGCAGATATAAAGCTCAGAAATATCAACAAGGGCTATATAATTAAGCGTACTGAGGAAATTGATCAGTTAAAGGCTGAAATTCTTGATATGGAAGAGATACTTTCCAGTGAAAGAAGAGTAAAGCAAATAATTATCTCCGAGCTTGCTGAAATTGCCAAGAAGTACGGCAAGCCGAGAAAGACTATGTTCATCTATGGCGTAGAGCAGGAAGAGGCGGCAGCAGAAGAAGAAATTCCCGACTATGCTGTAAATATCTTCGTTACAGAAGAAGGCTACTTCAAGAAGATAACACCTCAGTCACTGCGTATGAGCGGTGAACATAAGCTCAAAGACGGCGACTGCATCTCCTACACGTATGAAGGTACAAACAAGGCAGAGCTTCTTGTATTTACGGATAAACATCAGGTATATAAAGCAAGAGCTTGTGACTTTGACGACAGCAAGGCAAGTGTGATGGGTGACTATCTCCCTGCAAAGTTAGAGCTTGAGGCGGATGAAAAGATAGTAAAGGTAATTGCTATGGAAGACTTCAGCGGTATGCTGGTCATCTTCTTTGAAAACGGCAAGTGTGCAAAGATACCTATGAGCTCTTTTGAAACAAAGACACGCCGCAAAAAACTGTCAGGTGCATATTTTGACGGTTCGCCCTTGGTATCAATGCATCATATAAAGGAAGACGCTGAATTTATGGTGGTATCCGCAGTGGGTAAGGCGATTATATTCAATACCGTTCTTGTGCTGCCCAAATCTGCAAGAGATACACAGGGTGTACAGGTAATAAAGCATAAGAACGTATCGGTGGTTTCTGCCGAGCTTTATACCGAAGGAATGCTGCCTAATCCAGACACCTACAGAACCAAAAACGTACCTGTTGCCGGAGCTTTTTACGACAATGACGTAAATCAGATAAAATTTAGCTAAAGTTTATTGAAATTTTTACAGTATTGTGATATACTTAAAATAAGTAATTTTATCTGCCGTAAAGTATGACAGATAAAAGAAAATTTCCGTAAAGGCAGGTTATAGAAATGCTTACAGATATTGAAATCGCACAGAGTGCAAAAATGCTTAAAATAAAGGATATCGCCGCTGACCTTGGCATAAACGAGGACGAACTCGTTCCCTACGGTCACTATAAGGCAAAGATATCTCAGGAATGTATCGACAGATTAGCAGATAAGCCCGATGGAAAGCTGATACTCGTTACCGCTATCAACCCCACTCCCGCAGGCGAAGGTAAGACTACTACTTCAGTCGGTCTTGCTCAGGGTATGTACAAGCTTGGCAAAAAGGCTGTACTTGCTCTGCGTGAACCTTCATTAGGTCCTGTGTTCGGCGTCAAGGGCGGTGCTGCAGGCGGCGGCTATGCTCAGGTTGTACCTATGGAGGATATCAACCTCCACTTTACAGGTGATATGCACGCAATAACAGCGGCAAACAACCTGCTTTGTGCTCTTATTGATAACCATATCCAGCAGGGTAACGTTATTGGTATCGACCCCAGACGTATTCAGATCAAGCGTTGCCTTGATATGAACGACAGAGCACTCCGTAACGTAATAATCGGTCTTGGCGGTAAGGTAAACGGCGTACCGAGAGAAGATCACTTCCAGATCACGGTAGCCAGTGAAATTATGGCTATCCTCTGCCTTGCAGATGACCTTGACGATTTAAAGCTTCGCCTCGGCAGAATTTTAGTTGCATATACTTACGACAACAAGCCCGTATACGCAAAGGATCTGTCGGCAGTAGGTTCTATGACTGCACTTTTAAAGGAAGCTATAAATCCTAACCTCGTGCAGACCCTTGAAAATACACCCGCTATCATTCACGGCGGTCCTTTCGCAAACATCGCTCACGGCTGTAACAGTGTAAGAGCTACAAAGCTTGCGTTAAAGCTCGGCGAATATGCGGTAACAGAGGCAGGCTTCGGCTCTGACCTTGGTGCTGAAAAGTTCTTTGACATCAAGTGCCGTTATGCAGGTCTTAAGCCCAGTTGTACAGTTCTTGTTGCAACTATCCGTGCATTAAAGTACAACGGCGGCGTTGCAAAGGCTGACCTTACAACAGAAAATACCGAGGCTCTCAGTAAGGGTATCGTAAACCTCGGTGCACATATCGACAATATGAGAAAGTACGGTGTGCCGGTAGTTGTTGCAATCAACCATTTCTATACAGATACAGATGCAGAAATTGCAATCGTTCGTGAATACTGCGAAAAGCACGGTGCAAAGGTTGCTTTCTCCGACGTATTCTTAAACGGCGGCGAGGGCGGTATTGAGCTTGCAAAGGCTGTTATCGAAACAATTGAAGAACAGGAAAGCAATTTTGCTCCTATCTACGACAGCGAGCTTCCTATCAAGGAAAAGCTTCAGATCATTGCAAAGGAAATCTACGGTGCAAGCGGTGTCATCTTTACAGGTGCCGCTGAAAAGGCAATCAAGGAGATTGAAGATATCGGCTTCTCTAACGTACCCGTATGCGTTGCAAAGACTCAGTATTCATTATCTGATGATCCTGCAAAGCTTGGCAGACCTGAAAACTTTGAAATCACAGTACGTGACGTAAAGCTTTCTGCAGGTGCAGGCTTCGTAGTTGCATTAACAGGCGATATTATGACTATGCCCGGACTTCCTAAGGTTCCTGCGGCAAACAATATTGACGTACTTGCAAACGGCGAAATAACAGGACTTTTCTGATGGAAAAATTCATATCTGACAGTGCAGAGCAGACGATAGCAATAGGCAAAAAGCTTGCCGAAAAGCTGTCCTCGGGCGACTGCATATTATACAGAGGAGAAATGGGAGCAGGCAAGACCCACTTTACAAAGGGAGTGGCCGATCATTTCGGCTGCGGTGACGTGGTAACAAGCCCTACCTTTGCCCTTGTAAATGAATACGAGGGAGATGTGCCCGTTTTCCATTTCGATTTATTCAGAATTGATACGATGGACGATCTTTACGCTATAGGCTTTTTCGATTATCTTGACCGAAACGGCATAATGGCGATAGAATGGAGCGAAAACATCCCTGAGCTCGTTACCTTTTTACCCCGCTTTTGCATAGTGGAGATCACAAAAACAGGTGACGACAGCAGAATTATAAAATACGTTCCGCAGGAGGAAAGCGTATGCTGATACTTGGAATAGACACCTCAGCCGCACCCTGCTGTGCGGCGATATATGACAGCGACAAGGATATAGTGCTTGCCCAGACTGTCATAAACAACAAGCTTACCCACTCGGTAACGCTTATGCCTCTTGTAGAGGATATTATAAAAAACTCAGAAATTAAGCTTTCTGATATTGATCTTTTTGCAGTATCGGCAGGCCCCGGCTCTTTTACGGGACTCAGAATAGGCATATCCGCAGTAAAGGGTATGGCTTTTGCAAATAATAAGCCCTGTGCCGAGGTAACGTCAAGCGAATCAATGGCGTATAATCTTTCAGCCTTTGACTGTATCGTGTGCAGTGCAATTGACGCAAGATGCAATCAGGTCTTTGACGCAATTTTTGAAATTAAAAAAGGCAAGGTCACAAGACTTACAGACGAAAGCTGTCATAAAGCAGATGAGCTTGCACAAAATCTTTCAGCTTACGGGGACAAGGAAATTGTTCTTGTGGGTGACGGTGCAGAGTTGCTGTTATCTGAATGTGAAAAGGCAGGACTTAAAAACGTAAGGCTCAGCCCCTCACACTTAAGATATCAGACGGGTGCAGGCGTATGTCTTGCGGCAATGGATAAAGAACAGATAAAGCCTGAAGCACTTATGCCGATGTATTTAAAGCTCCCTCAGGCTCAGAGAGAGCTTATGGCAAAGCAAGGCATAAAGACGGAATAAAAGGAAAGGTAAAGTAAAATGATAGCAATAGGAAGCGACCACGCCGGATATACTCTTAAATGCGAGGTAATTAAATTTCTCGAAGCAAGCGGTATTCAGTTTATTGACTGCGGTTGTGACGGCGAAAGCTGTGACTATCCCGATATTGCGGAAAAGACCTGCGAAAAGATAACAAGCGGCGAATGCGATAAGGGTATTCTTATATGCGGTACAGGCATTGGTATTTCAATGTCTGCAAACAAGATAAAGGGTATCAGAGCTGCACTCTGTCAGGATTATTATACCGCAAAGTACACAAGACTTCATAATGATGCCAACGTTTTATGTATGGGTGGCAGAGTTATAGGGACCGGTACGGCGGAAGAGATCGTAACTGTGTTTTTGAATACAGAATTTGAAGGCGGCAGACACCAGAGAAGAATAGACAAGATAATGAATCTTGAAAAGTAAGAAAATGAAGCGTTAAAATTAACAGCTTTAAAAATAAACACTGCGGATTTTTCCCTATGAAAATCCTGTCAGCAAAAAATAAATTTCTACCATAGGGAGAAAAGAGGACTTTATGTCAAACGAAAAGCTTCACATCTGTGACCATCCCCTTGTACAGCACAAGATATCTCTTTTAAGAGACAAGAACACAGGCTCAAAGGAATTCAGAGAATTAGTAAGCGAAATTTCTATGCTTATGTGCTATGAAGCAACACGTGATCTGCCTTTAAAGAAGGTACAGATCCAGACTCCGATTGCTATCGCTGAATCCAGCGTTATCTCAGGCAGAAAGCTTGCTTTCGTTCCTATCTTAAGAGCAGGTCTTGGTATGGTTGACGGTGCTATGGCACTTGTTCCCGCTGCAAAGATCGGTCATATCGGCATATACAGAGATAAGGCAAATTCAAATTCTGCTGCAGAATACTACTGCAAGCTTCCCTTCGATATAAACGAGCGTGACGTTATCGTAACAGACCTTATGTTAGCTACAGGCGCATCTGCTATCCACGCTATCAAGAAAATAAAGGAAACAGGTGCACATACAATCAAGTTTATGTGCGTAATCGCTTGTCCCGAAGGTGTAAAGGCACTTCAGGAAGCGTATCCTGACGTAGAGATCTACTGCGGTGCTATGGACAAGGGCCTTAACGACGAGCTTTATATCACACCCGGTATCGGTGACGGCGGCGACAGAATTTTCGGCACAAAGTAAAAAATCTAAGCGAAGGAAAACATTCAGTTAAGTCAAATTAGGTTGTATTGAGATAATGTAACAGCTGTAATGGGAACAGCGGAAAGAAATTAATGTATGAATGTAATGATAAGCAAAGACGATGTGGTAAAAATTGAGATATATGACCTTCAGAGTCATCATATCGGTACCACAAAGGCGTTTTCCTTTACTGATGTAAAAATACTGTTCAAATCTACCGGGACTGTAAACGTCAAGGTTATGAGCAGTTCTCTCCCTGCACTCAAAAAGGGAGATGTTATGATACTGGTGTTTGAATATTTCAACGGGAACAGATACAAAACACCCGTAATCGTTGACGACTGCGACAAATCCTATTTCACCGCTAAAGTAGATGAAGTAGAGGAGCTTGAAGAACGTCGCAGATATTTTAAAATGCCCTGCAATGAGGCTATCTATATCTATTCTGAAAGACTGACGATGGGAGATGTCGTTCCTGCTACAGTCCTTAACATCAACCTTGGCGGAATTCTGCTGAAATGCGAAGAACTGAACTTAAATCCGGGAGATAAATTTCACGCAAGCTTTTTTAAAGGAAGACTTGATTTAGTTACAAAGGTATTAAGAATACAGAAAGATATTGAAGGCAATTTAGTAGGCTATGGCTGTCAGTTTGAACGAGTGACAGAGGAACAGGAAGAACAGATATCCCGTTTCATTATGCATCTTCAGGTGCTTGAAAGAGAACGTAGAATGGCACTTGAAGACGACGATTGATTTAAGTATTGATATATCCCCTTTTTTAAAAGGGGATATTCTGCTATGGAGGAAATTATGTTCAGTCTCTTGAATAATAAAAAGGATTATTCGGGCATCGACTATGCAATGAAGGATATCCCGCCTATACCATTATCTCCCCGTCAGAGAACAAATCTTGCAAAAATAAAGCCCTATCCCTTTATAATAATAGGGGTAGTATATCTGCTTTTTACCGCTATTCCGTTAATAAAAGGATCGACTAAGGTGCTCCCGTTTATGCTTATTGTTGCAACGGTGATCGCGGCGATTATATTTATACTTACGGTACGGGATAAACTTAAAATAAAAAGCTATACTCGTATATACATAGTAAGAGGCTTTGTTGAAAACACCTTTCGTGTAAGAGGCGGCAGAATGTTCAGAGTGAGATATTATGATTTTCTGAACTATGATATAAAGGTGATAACAAAATCAATGAGCTTTCAGCCGAGTCTTAATGAAACTATAGTTTCGGGCAGAGGCGTCGAGCTTATCATGGGGGAAAAGAACAATAAATTAAAATTCATTACCGTAAAGCCTACGGACCTTGACGCAATGTGAAAATCAGATCGGTATTGATTTAAAAAACAGAAGCACTTATTTATTAAAACGATTACATTTCTTTTGTGAAAGGAATTTATGTGATGAGAAAAGGCAGAATTTTATTCAGCGATAACTGGCAGTTCACTCTGACAGACCCTGACAGTAAAAAATCAGCTATACGTGACGCACATTGGTACGATGTGGAAATACCTCACGACTGGCTGATAGGCGATACTGCAAACCTCTATAAATCAGGATGCGGCTGGTATAAAAAGAATTTCAAGGTGAAAAAGGATGAGCTGCAGGATTGCTTTATACTGTGCTTTGACGGCGTATATATGGACACCACTCTTTATGTAAACGGAAAAGAGGCAGGGGTTTGGAAGTACGGATACACCTCCTTTTCCTTTGATATTTCCGATTATCTTAAAAGCGGAAACAACGAGATACTTGTAAGAGTAAACCATAAATCTCCCAATACCCGCTGGTACAGCGGTGCAGGTATCTACAGAAACGTTTATCTCCGTCATACCTCAAAACGTCATATTGTGGAGGACGGCGTTTATATCACCACAAAGTGCAATTATCACATTAACGAAAAAAATCCCGGCAGATGGCGTGTATGTGTCGAGAGTGAATTCAATACGGAGATAGACGGAACTATCACTCACAACATAACCGACCCTGACGGAAATACTGTATATTCTGCCCAGCGAAGAATATGCGGAGACGGTGACAAGACCACCTTTTACACAGATACACCGGTACTGTGGGATATATATGAGCCTAATTTATATAAGCTCACTACCACTTTACATTCTGCTGAAGGGGAATTTCTTGACGAAGTGGAGAACACCTTCGGTTACAGAGTGGTGGAATTCAGCAGCGAAACAGGCTTTTCTCTCAACTGCAGAAAGCTGAAGTTAAACGGCGTATGTCTGCACCACGACTTAGGTGCATTAGGCTCAGCGGTGAATTATGACGCTACACTCCGTCAGCTCCTTATTTTAAAGGAAATGGGCGTTAACGCGGTACGCACGAGTCACAACCCTCCTTCAAGGGAATTTATGGATATCTGTGACAGAATAGGTCTTCTTGTTGTCAGCGAATTTTTAGATATGTGGGAAATCCCGAAGAACGAATTTGACTACGCAAGATATTTCGGCGAGTGGTACAAAACGGACGTAAAGGCGTGGATACGCCGTGACAGAAACCATCCCAGCGTTATTATGTGGAGTATCGGTAACGAGATACCCGATACCCATAAGAGCGAAAGAGGACTTGAAGTAGCACAGATGCTTAGTGAGGAAGTGTTAAAGCACGACCCGAGTAAAAATGCGGTAGCTACAATAGGTTCTAACTATATGCCCTGGGAAAATGCCCAGAAGGTAGCGGATCATCTTAAAATAGCAGGCTATAATTACGCCGAAAGACTCTATAACGAGCATCACAAGTCTCATCCCGACTGGGTGATATATGGCAGTGAAACTGCCTCAACAGTACGTTCAAGAGGTATTTATCATTTCCCTGCGGATACCGCACTTTTAACCCACGACGATCTGCAGTGCTCCGATCTATTAAACAGCGTTGTAAACTGGGGTGCATCTCCGGTAACCTCTTATGTAATGGACAGAGATGCAAAACTTTCTATGGGTCAGTTCGTATGGACGGGCTTTGACTATATCGGCGAGCCTACTCCCTACAGCACGAAAAATTCCTACTTTGGTATAGTGGATACTGCAGGCATACCCAAAGACAGCTACTATCTATATAAAGCCCTTTGGAACAAAGCGGCTCAGCCCTTTATCCACATTCTTCCCTACTGGGATTATAACGAGGGTCAGCTTATAGATGTGTTTGCATATTCAAATCTTCCCGTGTTAGAGCTTATCTATGACGGAAAGAAATATGAAAAGCAGATACTTGATTTTGAAAACTCCGATAAGCTTTACGGACATTGGAAGCTCAATTACTGCAAGAATAAGCAAGTAACGATAAGAGGTTACAGAAGTGTCAGCGATAAGCAGGCGATATGCGAAGAGATATTAAAGCATCACGATAATGCCGTGGCACTTTGCATCGAGCCCGATAGATATGAAGCAAAGGCTGACGGCAGGTCGATGTTCTTTCTGCAGATATCAGCGATAGACGGACAAAATCAGCCGGTTGCCAACGCAAATAACCGTGTTAAAGTAAAGTTAAAGGGTCCCGCAAGAATTGTTGGTATAGATAACGGCAACAGCACCGATTACGACAGCTTTAAGGCGAACAACCGCAGGATGTTCTCAGGTAAGCTGACGGTTATGATAATGACGACTCTTGACCCCGGTGCAGTAACAGTTACTGTAGAAAGTAAGGGGCTTGATTCTGACTCTGTAGTACTTCACGCAACTCCCTGTGATATGCCCGAGGGCGTAAGCGTTGCTACAGAAAACACTTTCCCCGTGGTATCCCCAAGATGCAGATCTGAAATACCCGTAAGAAAGATAGAGCTTACAGACCGTTCAGACAGACATATGAACGAAGAAAAAAAGACCTGCAGGGTTGGAGTAAAAATACTTCCTGAAAACGCAACTTATAGGGACATAGTATTTAAATGCTGCAGTGACAACGGAGTAGAAATAAATTTTGCTGAGGTAACAGACTTCAACGGAACAAAGGCAACGGTTACAGCAAAAGGAGACGGAAATTTCAGACTGCGTGCTTGTGCAATGAATGACAAGGATTTCCCCGAGGTTATATCCGAGCTTGAATACAGCATAACAGGACTTGGCGATGCTACAAAGGATCCTTATAAATTTACGGCTGCCTGCCTTTCCGACTTCAGCAATAAGCCTCTTAACACAATTGAAAGAGGTGCACTTGGCGGCTTTGACGGCAGAACGGTCATCGGCTATTCTGCGGTGGATTTCGGCACCGGTGCAGACAAAATAATAATCAGTGTTGGTAACTGCGGCGGCGGTGAAGCGTACCCCGTAGAGCTTTATATCGGTGACGCTGACAACGGCGGTCGATACGTAGGTACCTTCGGAGTCGACTTCAACGGCGGCTGGGACAGAGCTCATCCTCAGGAATTTACCCTTCCCGAAGTAATAAAGGGTATACAGGATATCAGCTTTGTAATTGACAGGAACTGCATTTACGGCGGATTTGAGTTTACAAAGAATCAGCGTGCGTATAAGCTGAACTTCGCAGGTGACACTGATAACGTATACGGCGATGACTTTACGGTAAACGAAAAACGTATTGATGATATCGGCAATAACGTTGTTATCGAATTCGATGACATGGACTTCGTTGATGGAGCAAGCAAGGTAGAAGTTACTGCAAAGACTCCTCTTGACTTCTGCTCGGTACAGATAAGAGCTACCGACAAGAATGGCAAGCAGGTGACAAGACTCATAGAATTCCCCCACGCCGATGATTATACGGCTGTAGTCTTTGATATTGAAGAGCTTAAGGGACTTTACGATATCAGCTTTGTATTCCTGCCGGGTACAAAATTCAGTATGGAAAGCTTTAAGTTTATAAAGTAAAATTTATATTTTAACCTCTTCTTATAAACGGGAAGAGGTTAATTTTTTGCAATAAATCTTAATTTTATCTATAAATTAAAACAATTTTGTGCAATCGTGTAACAAAAACAACAAGAAAATGACATTTCTTCTTTTTTCGATGGAGTATACTGAAACTGTAAGAAAACAAAGCGTCAGGCTTTACAGTTTACAGAAAGGAAAGATTATATGAATATCAGAAAATCGGCAATGCTCCTATCAGCACTTTGTGCCATAAGCGTTTTAACGTCAGCTTGCAACTCTACCGATACAGGTTCAGGCAACTCAAGCACTCCCGAAACCACATTGCCACCCTCTACACTTAAAGAGGAATACAACTCCACTCTCGAAAGTATTGATTTAGGCGAAAACGTAGAAAAGCTTGAAAACGGAAAAGTCGTATGGCTGTCTACCTGGGATATAAATCCCAAGAACGGTAAGGCAATGCCTGCAGAATTAGAGCTTTTCAAGAACAACTACGGCGGTGAAATTAGCTTTATCCAGTGTACCTTTGAGGAAAGATTTGAAAAGCTTTCTACAATGGTGCTTTCAGGCGACTCTCCCGACTTATTCCCTGCGGCTGACCTTGACGTGTTCCCGAGGTGTGCAATGCTTAATCTCTTTGCACCTATGGATGACTACATTGACTTCTCAGAAGATATATGGCAGGATATAAGCCACTTAAACGACGTTTATACGTTAAACGGCAAGCACTACGTATGTAATATGTCTGCAGACGCAGGTACGGTTATGATCTACAACAAGAACACGATCGAGACCAACAACCTTGACGATCCCGCTGAGCTTCTTGAAGACGGAAAGTGGGACTGGGATTCATTCAAAAAGATGATGGCTGACTTCTGCGATCCTGAAGCTAATCAGTACGCTATCGACGGCTGGTGGTTTGAGCAGGCGTTTGTACTTACAACAGGCGTACCCTTTATCGGTTATGAAAACGGCCAGCTTTCAAACAACCTTGACGATCCCCTTATCAATTACGCAGAAGAATATATGCAGATGATGAACCAGGAAAAATTCCCTTATCCCAAGGCAGAACACGAATGGCAGATCGCTCCCTCCAACATCGCGGCAGGTAAGACCTTATTCTATCCTGTAGGTGTATGGCAGCTTTACGAAGCTGATCTTTCAATGTTCGGCGAAATGGAAGATATTATGTTCGTTCCCATGCCTAAATGCACGTACGTTGACGAATACTACCTCCCTGCAGGCGTTGACGCTATGGCAATGGTACAGGGCAGTAAGAACCCCGAAGGTGCGGCTGCATTCTTAAAGTGCAGAAGAATTGCATCAACAGATCCTCAGACACTTGAGATCCAGAGAAACCAGTTCTACGAAGATTACAAGTGGACTGAAGAAATGATGGATATGTACATAAAGGTCAAGGAAATGACAAACGAACATCCCGTATTTGATTTCTACGGTGCGGTTTCAAGTGCACTTTACGGCTATGTACATAATCCTATGAAGGAATCCTTCAACGCAGGCGTATCCTGGACACAGACCAAGGAAAGCATCAAGGGCGGTGTTCAGACAGAAATCGACAAGGCAAACGAGACGCTTGCAGAGCTTAACCCCTCAAAGCCCGTAACTCCCGCACCTACTAATAACAGAGTAATTACGGAAATCGGTGAGGATGGCATCCTTTACGAAGGCGATCCTATAGAGATCGGCACACTCTGGAATGGTGATGAAGCTATCAAGTTAACTACATCAGTAGTCTCAGAGCTTGACCCTTCCAAGAAGTATGCTATCGACCTCGATGTAGTTGGCGGTACAGCAGAATATCACGTTGTTATGTTCCGTATCAATATGGCTAACTGGCCTGCTATCAAGAGTGACGGTTCTTTAACAGATGATGGCGGATGTGCAATAAACACAGGTGCTACGACCTTTACAGTTGTTCTCGATGCCGAAGATATAACCAAGGCGGCAGAACAGGGCGGTCTTATCATCTGGGGTCACGACTATAAGGTTTCCAAGATCAGACTTTACGAATGCAGTGCTGACACTACAACGACCCCCGCTTACGTAGCTGAATAAGCTATAAACTAACGCAACAACTCTTTTGGAAAAGAGAAAGAATTTTGAGTTAAACTCCTGCGAATAGATTATCTGTCATGCCTCCGTGGTTAATCCTCGGAGGCATTGGTCATATTTGCGGCTTTGTGGTACATAATATCTGTGCGGCTATTTTCTTCTTAAATTGACAATATTCCTTATCGGTGGTATAATTTACTTAATAAAGTTTCAAAAATCTATCAAAGGAGAATTTTATGAACGGATATTTAGAAAGCGTAAACGCGGGATATTTCTATCTGCTCGTAGCAGGTGTAATGGCGTTTATTACAGCTATCTGCATAGTATTCTTAGTAAAGAGCTATAAGGCGGGTATAAAAATAGGCATGGATAAAAAGGTACTTAAAAAGACCATTATGGCAAGCGCCTCCTTTACTCTTCTTCCCTCTATCAGTATTCTGCTTGGGGTTATTGCATTAAGCGGTACGCTGGGAGTTCCGTTTTCCTGGCTCAGATTATCAGTCATCGGTGCGTTACAGTATGAACTGAACGTTGCCGAAATGTCGGCACAGAGCCTTGGTATGCCGGGCCTTAACGTATCCGACCTTAACCCCTCAGCCTTTACTACGATTGCTCTTATAATGACTGTAGGTATTTTAGGCGGCGTGCTCTGCTGTATATTCTTCCTTAAAAAATATATGAAAAAGCTCAGCAGTAAGCCTAAAAAGGCTAATGAAAGCGGTAAAAAGAGCTTTGGTGCTTATGCCACTACAGCAATGTTTATAGGCCTTTGTGCCGCGTATATCGGTTCATACATCGGTAAGGCAATACCAAGAGAGGGTTCTGACGTTATGCCGCTTATCGTTGCTGTTATCGCAGGTCTTGCGATGGCGGTATTTGAATTCTTTATCCGTAAAAAGAATATCAAGGTGCTTGAAAACTTCAGTCTTGCGGCAAGTATGCTGATATCAATGGCTGCCGCAGTCGGAATTTCCGCTATTATATAAGGAGGGGGTAAAAATATGAATAACGAAATCGCAGTACAGAATGAAGAAATATCTGCTGAACAGCAGTTTTTAAACGAATTTAATAACGGACTTCATAAGGTTGGCAGAATAAGTCTTATTGCCGCTATAATCGTACTTGTAGCAGTCCCCTTTGTTTACGGGATGGCAAACGGAGTTATGCCTGACGTGGGCGGATTTTTCAGCGGTTTATTCAGAGTGGGTATCATCTATTATCCCGTAGCTCTTGCAGAATTTTTAGTATACGCTCCTATGCTTGGTGTGGGTGGAAGCTACCTTTCCTTCATAACGGGTAATATAACCAATATGAAGATACCCTGCGTAATGAACGCAAAGGATATTGCCGGCACACAGCCCGGTACTCCTCAGCACGAGATCATTTCTACCATAAGCGTTGCCACAAGTGCCATTGTCACAACTCTTGTAATCGTAGTAGGCGTTATACTTTTAGCACCGTTACAGCCTGTGCTTAACAGCGAGCTCTTAGCTCCTGCCTTTAATAACGTAGTGCCTGCACTCTTTGGTGCATTGGGTCTTAAATACTTCCTTGAAAGTCCCAAGATTGCGGCAATACCTCTGCTTGCACTTACATTACTTTGTGTATTCGTGCCCTCTATGATAAGTCAGACAAGTCTGCTTTTACTCCCCAGCGGCGGTCTTGCCCTTGCAATAGGCTGGTTCTTATTCAAAAAGGATAAGCTTTAATAGGAGGATATATGGAAATCGCACTTATAATTCTCGGCGTAATATTTGGAGTTATTATTCTGCTGTTTGCTGTAATGGCAATTAGAGCAGTCAGCTTAAAGCCTCACAAATCAAAGGATGCCGTCTTTGCTCCCGATAAAAGCGACAGAGCAAAAAGCTACGGTGAAAGACTGTCAAAGATGATACAGAAAGAAACGGTATCCGACAGATTTGATAGTGACAGAACAAAGTTCTATGAATTTCATAAAACCTTAGAGGATTTATTTCCTCTCGTACATAAAAACCTTACTAAAAACGTCTTTGACGGCAGTCTGCTTTTCAAATGGAAAGGCAAAAACGATAAAAAGCCTATTATGCTTATGAGCCATCACGACGTGGTGCAGGCAAAGGGCGACTGGAAATACCCCTCCTTCAGCGGTCATATTGATGAAGACGGCAGAGTGTGGGGTAGAGGTACGGTAGATACCAAGGGCAGTCTTTTCTGTATTTTCCAGGCAGTTGAAGAGCTTCTTAGCGAGGGTTATACTCCCGAAACCGACGTTTATATCGCCAGCAGTTGCACAGAAGAGTGGAGTGGTGGCGGTGGCCCCGCAATAGCAAGCTATCTTAAAGAAAATAACGTTCAGCTTGAACTTCTCCTTGACGAAGGCGGTATGATACTTGAAGAGCCTATAAAGGGTGTAAAGGGTATTTATGCTATGGTCGGAGTTGTGGAAAAGGGCTACGGAGATATAAAATTCATTGCAAGAGGTAAGGGCGGTCATGCCAGTGCACCTCCGAAAAACACACCTCTTGTAAGACTGGGTAAATTTATGGCTTATGCTGAAAAGCACGACCCCTTTAAAGCAAAGCTTACTCCAACCGTTACCGAAATGTTCAAAAGAATTGCCCCGAATATGAGCTTTCCTTTAAGACTTGTTTTTGCTAATCTTTGGATTACAAAACCACTTCTTGCAAAGCTGTTACCAAGTATCAGCCCAGCCGCAGGAGCAATGACAAAGACTACTCTTGCTTTTACAAAGGCATCGGGTTCTGAGGGGCTTAACGTTCTTCCTCAGGAAGCATACGTAACGGGTAATATGAGATTTATCCATCATCAGCCTAATGAAGAAAGCATAAAGATAGTAAGCGATATGGCAAAGAAATTCGATATAGATACCGAGATAATCTATCAGGATAAGCCCTGTCCTATCGTAAATTATAAATCCTCAGCCTTTGCTCTTATTGAAAAAGTATCGGCAGATATCTATCCCGACGTGCTTGTAAGCCCCTACGTTATGACCGGCGGTACAGACTGCAAGTTCTATAGCGAAGTAAGCCGTAACAGTATAAGATTTGCTCCACTTTACATAGATCCTCAGCAGTACGGCACGATCCACGGACTTAACGAAAACGTCTACAGCGGTGCATTGCCCAAATGCGTTGATTTTTATAAAGAGGTTATCAAGGCGGAAAAATAAAACCTTCACGATCTACTGAAGATAGTTATACAGAAGCATTACAAAGCCACTTTTGAAATTGCATCAAAAGTGGCTTTACGTTTGCTTATGTAATTTGCTTTATGGGGATGCTTTGTTATAATTACCGCCTTTAAATATCATCGATGTTTGCAAAGGTGAACGAGACGGACTCTGAAAGAGTCCGTCTCTTACGTTACCTTCTACTCCAGCTTGTATTATACACCTGCATTGTCTTTGCCATCGAATTTATAGGCCTTGAATCTCTTCTGCCGTAGGAGATCTTCGCCATAACAAAGCAGAGTATGATCGATACTGCAAGTAAACCTATTGCTATAAGACAGCTTATTGCCGTATCAAATCCGAAGCCGTATCTTAAAAAGTCAGGGTTGAATAACGTTACGAACATTGAAAGCGATAAAGCTAAGAAGAGCATATATGCTCCGCTGTAATGTATACCTGCAAGTATAAGTGTTAACGCAACGCCTATCGCACCGAATATCAGAATATCGTTAAAGGACGCCATATCTATATTGCCTATTACAAGGGAGATGATATTTGTTATCACAACTCCCATCATTGCAAGCACGCCTGAAAGCGACAAAGCAAAAGGCTTTCCTATAGTGTATATCTCCTTGTAGCAAGGGCTTACACGGAGGTATCTTGTGATATGTACGTCCGTCATCATAAGGCTTGCAGCCACAATCGGGATGCCTGTTCCTATTGTTGTGAACACCGAGCTTAGAAAATAATCCTCGTGTCCTATCGGTTCACGGATAAGACCTGATAGTAGCACAAAGAAAAGATATATCACAGCCCACAGAAAAAAGGCAAGGCATATTTTAAAGGTCTTTTTAAGGCAGAAGCTTATTGCCCTTTTTGTTCTTTCTTTTTTAGTCATACATCCTCCTTAGTCAAATAACCATCTGCGCTGAATTCTTTTCGTTGCGACAATAAGTGCCGCTATAAAAAGCACCAGTGATACGACGGCAATTACTACAATAAAGTTCAGAGCCACGTTTTCCGATATAATAAGGCTTATTATCATCGTTGATATCATAGTTACAACTATAAGGATGCCTCTTACGGTACTGCTCTTTACAAAGAACATAAAGGAAATGATAATATTGGCAAGAGCAGAAGAGATAACCGTGCATAATACAATGCTTATTAGCTGCTCTGTGAATAAGGGAAGCTCCAGCATGATATTTGAGATCAGACACAGCGCAAGGCAACCTATAACTGCACTGAATACCGAAGCGACTGCGGTAATGCCGTATGCCTTTGTATAGTGCTTGTGGCTGTTTCTTATTGTTCTTACGTACTTACTGCCGTCTGTTCTGAACATATAGTTTGCGATAATACCCGTGGTAGCGATTACCGTGATTCCGCCCATCATCGCTAAAGCACTGCTCATAAAGCCTTCTATAAAGCCCTCGTCCTCTTCTTCGGTTTCAATCTCCTCAGTAACCGAGGACTCGGTATCAGGCTCCATATAGCCTGCCACAGTACCGATTACAAAACCTGTACCATAGCATAAAAACCATACTAAAGGCAGTAATATCAGCATACGCAGTATGTATCTGCCTGAAAATATTTTAAAGCTTTTCATATATTTCACCTGCCGTTATTCTTCTGCCATCTTGAGCAGTTCAACGCTCAACTGCTGGAGTGAGGGACTTTCGCATATCGCACCTGCGTCGGTAAGCTTATTCTGATTTTCTGCAAGTGCAAGTCCTGTTACGGTACTGCGTGAGCTGTGTACCGTCAGCATAAGTCCAGCGATCTTGCCCTTATCCTCAGCATCTGCGCTGACGATTATATATTTTTCCTTTAACTGCTCGATAAAGCCCTGTTCGATTACCTGTCCCTTATCCATAAAGATAGCGTAGTCAGCGGCATATTCCATATCGGCAATGTTGTGAGTTGAGAAGATGATGCTGTTTTCTCCGTCACCCTCGTCAAGATAATCACGGAAACGGTCGCAGAGTCTGTCACGCATCAGGGGATCGAGAGAAGAGCCAGGCTCATCAAGTACAAGCAGATTCGTTCTTCTTGCAAAAACGGAGGCTAAATATACTCTCATCTTATTACCGTCTGATAACTTGTATAAGGCTTTTTTATTCTTCTTGCCAAGCTCAACGTTCATCTCTTCAAGAAGCTTCATAAATCTGTCCTTATCAAAGTCATCAAAGGCACAGCTCATAGAGGAGATTATATCCTTTACCGACCAGTTGGGAGGGAATAAACCCTGAGAGGAGCAATATCCTATTCTGTCCTTTACGTTTTCATCATCTACGTCAGTAGCTTTACCGAAGTATTTTACACTGCCATCGGTCTTTGCTGTGATACCGCAAAGCACGTCCATAAGTGTTGTCTTACCTGCACCGTTAGCACCGATAAGAGCAGTAGCAAAGCCCTTGGGAAATCCTAAATCAAGCTCACCTAACTTAAAATCTTTTTTATACTCTTTGGTAAGCCCTTTGGTTTCTATAACGTTTGTCATTTTAGTTGTCCTTTCTTTTATTCCATCGTGTACAGTACTTTAAGCATACTGATTACTTCGTCCATAGTTACGCCTGCTAATTTTGAACTGTCTATGGCGTTCTGCAGATGCTGTTCCAAAAGTCGCATATGCTGTTCCTTTATCATCTCGGTATCCTGTGGATTTACAATGTACCCTTTACCCTGAACAGCCTTTATTAAGCCTTCGGCTTCAAGCTCCTCATAAGCCTTCATCGTAGTAATGACGCTTATTTTAAGATCCTTTGCAAGTCCTCTTATCGAGGGGAGATATTCTCCCTCCTTGATTTCAGCGTTCATGATCTGCTCCTTGAACTGTACCGCTATCTGCTTATAGATAGGGATATCCGAATTCTGTAAAATCTTCATACTCTACTCCTTAACTGTATTATCCTGCTTTTCTTGTAAGCTTTTTTAGTCCCATAACTATTGCTAATAATATCGGCATTACTATAGAAGGTGTGCTTAAATCGACTCCGTTCATAAGACCGATCGTTAAATTGATTGCCGACCAGGCAAGTGCAACGATAAGTACTATCTTTTTCATTTTAAAAACTCCTTTTTCGTTATAGTGTATATACGGTCATTCGTAACTGTTTATGTGTTATATATACAGTATAATCACTTAAAGCGATTTTGTCAAGGGGTTTTTGAAAAATTTTTTAAAAAATTTTTAATATAAAAAAGAGAGCCTCTTAGGGTGTCCGCCATATAGAAGTTTTTAATCCCGCCGTTTCTCAACTGCGGGATTAATCATTTCTTATAAAAGGCGGGAACTGCCCAAAGGGGCTCCCTTTAAAGAGACTCTCTATAATTTTATTTACTCTTTTTCTTTGTTTTGGGTCTTGCAAAGAATACCAGTGCTGATGCAGGGATAAGTGCCGCAAGTCCTGTTCCGAGTGTAACACCCGTAGGAGGATTTGTTGAGCTGTCGCCTATCGTAGGATCTACGAGGTAACAGGATGAACATCTGCCGTTTACAAATTCATGAGGAAGCATTTCTATACTTCTTGTATGCTTTTCACCGCAAACGTCGCAAATCATTTCTTCTATACCTTCTTCGGTACAGGTTGCTTCCTTTACAGTTTCCCATACGCCGTGGCAGGCTTCAGTCATTTCTGAACCGCATACGGAGCAGGTGAGCTTGTGCTGTACATTACCAATGTTTACAGCATTTTCATATTTATGCTCTTCTGAAACACAATGTCCGCAGTTTTTGCATTCCTGCTCGTGAGAAGCATCGTCAATTTCTGCCCATTCACCGAAAATATGTTCTGCTTCTTCTGTATGTCCGCATAATTCACATTCTCTTTCACACTTGCCGGTTTCGTGGTTGTCGGTCCATTCACCGAAAACGTGTTCTGCTTCTTCTATATATCCGCATACTTCACATTCTCTTTCGCACTTGCCGGTTTCGTGGTTGTCGGTGAACTCACCCATGATGTGATCTTCTGCTTCTTGTCTGCCACAGACTGTACACTCTCTTGTGTGTTGTTCTCCGCCATCATCAGCAGTCCAATCACTGAAAACGTGTTCTGCTTTTTCTGTATGACCGCAGTTTTCACATTCTTTTACGCATATTTCTGTACCGTAATCAGTCCAATCACCGAAAACGTGTTCTGCTTCTTCTGTATGACCGCAGGCTGTACATTCTCTTTCGCACTTACCCGTTTCGGCATTATCTGTCCACTCGCCGTAGGTGTGGTTTGTTATATAATAAAAAGCACAATCTTCACATCTTCTGATATGCTGGGCTTCGTCATATTCTCCCCATTCACCAAAGGAGTGAGAGCCTTCTTCGATAAATCCGCAATCATCACAGTCCCTTTTGTGGCAATCTGTCTGCGGGTCCGGAATCCAGTCGTTGAAGTTATGATCGCCGGTTTCTGTATGCCCGCAGATTTCACACTTTCTTTCATGTTTGCCTGTTTCAGCGTTTTCTGTCCATTCGCCGAAAGCGTGATCTGCTTCATCTATGTGACCGCAGATTTCACATATTCTTTCACATTTACCTGTTTCGTGGTTATCTTCCCACTCACCGTAAACGTGATCTGCTTCTTCTATATGTCCGCAGGTTTCACATTCTCTTTCATGCTTACCTGTTTCAGCGTTTTCTGTCCATTCGCTGAAGGTGTGGTGCGATACATCGCGATATCCGCAATGGTCCTGACAGATTCTTGAATGTGTGAGACCATCATCTGCAATCCATTCTGTCATACTATGATCGGCATAAATTTTGTTTCCGCATATCACGCACATTTTACTGTGCATATCGGCATCTTCGTAATCCCACATATCAAGATAATTGTGCTCTGCTTCATCTATATATCTACAGTCTTCACATACTCTTACGTGCGTGTCTGTATTGTAATAATCACTCCACTCACCGAAGTTATGGCCTGATTCTTCAAGATAGTGACAGATACTGCACACTCTGCTGTGAGTTTCTCCGTCATTCGATCCCCAGTCGCCCATAGTGTGATTTTCAGTTTTTATGTAGCCACAGTCATCACAGATGTTTATGTGTGTTGTATAGCTGATAGATTCCCAGCCTCTGAAATTATGCTCTTCGACTACATCTTCATGGCAATAATCACAAACACCTGTATGTGTGCCGTCTGCGTTATCCTGATGGTTTGATACCGAAGGATGCGACTCGTAGACTATTATAGTATATTCTGTTTCGTTGCCGAAGGCGTCGGTTGCTCTAATTCCGTAAGCCGAGGTATTGCCTACAATTGTATATACGCCGTTTGCATCAGGCTGGGCAACTTCTCCATTTATCGTAACGCTTACGTCACTATCGTCCGTTACGGTAAAGGTTATAGTTCCGCAGTAATTTGAGCCATCTGTAATGCCGTTTATAACCGGTGCTTTTACATCCTTTGTAGTAACGTTTATAACCGTATCACCGCCTATAACAACGTCAGAAATATCTGTCACGTTTACAGCCGAACCGCCGTTTATTGATGCTGTTACGCTGTCGATTTCCCAACCTTCGTCAGCGGTTAAGGTGATACCCTCAGGTAATTTTTCGCCGCCGGAAACCCAGAGCGTTTTCTGGTCGGAAGTATCATCTTCATACGTTACTTTGCCGTGATCGTCCGTATTGATAGTAACCTTATATGAGTAGGTAACTCCCAGTATTATCTCAACGAAATTTTTATCTGCAATATGATCGAATATATCAATTGAATTATCGGGAGCACCTGCTTCTACTGCATCTGTATATGTATAGGCAGAAGGAGAATTCACGGGATCGCTGAAGGGTGAGCCTTCGATAGCGGTATAGGTGTTACCATCGTCACTTGTTTCTATATCTATATCGCAATAAAGAGGGGAAACGTAAAACTTCGGAGTAGAATTTATACCCTTAAGAGCACCATTGTTGCCGCTAAGTGAAAGATTACCTCTGCGAATGATTACTTCATCGCAGATAAGTCCCACACCGGTAAGAGTTGTATTGCTGGTAACGTATTGCTGACCTTCTACGGGTGAAAAGCTTAAGTCAAGGCTTCCGCCCATCATTGTAAGCTGTTCTGTTTCCATCGCCTGATAGTAGTTGCTTTTTACGGTTACCTTTCCGCCGTTTACTTTAATTGTTCGGGCACTTATACTTGAGTTACCAAGTAAGGAAAGAATATCGTCCTCATCGCCGTAAATATCGACCTGACCTTCTGTATATAAATCGACATCAGCGTTTTTGATAACGTTTGAGCCTGAAAGCACTATATCAATATCCATAGTGGGCATACCGGATTCAAAAGACACAGCCTGAATGAAATCTCCGGGGATATTCGCAGTTCCGCAATTTATATTCATACCGTTTAAATTGATAACGCACTTTCCGGGCTGACCGATATCTGCGATCATTATCATATCGGATACGTCTGTCGTGGTGCTTGTTATATTATAGGTGCCCGGTCCAAACAGAGCGCAGACACCACTCTCATAAGATACGTTACCACCCTCTGTAGTGACTTTATAATCGGGTAAGCATACATCAAAGTAGTTGGCTATTGCGTGATATTTTCCGCTCAGGCTCTTTCCGACAATGAGCATATTGTAAGTACCTACGTCGGTTTCGTCAGGAGTGCCGTCGATATAAAGTCCCTCTTCTCTTTCAACCTCTGTTGCCCAGTCAGGCTTTCCGCCGCCCCAGATGATTTCTGTTATTTCATGCTCTGTAACGCTATTTGTAAGGTCATCGGTTTCAGCAATAAATACTGCATTCGATGAATAATAGCCGGCATATAACGTAGTATAGAGAATTCCGCCGTCATTCTTGTAATCATTTTGTCCTGACGGCTCAATAGTCTGGGTACAGCCCTCAAGATAATTTCTGACTGCCGCATAGTCGTTACCGTTTACATCGACATAGGAATAAAGAACGCCATAATCTATATCCATGTCCTCAAGTATATCGTCGGCAATTTCTGTATTGCCAAGTAAATAGCTTTCATAAATAGCAAGATCTGCCTCAGTTACAACACCGTCAGCGTTTGCGTCACCCTTTACGCCTGACGCTACAGCCGCGTGTGCTGTAGTACCGTAAAGCTGTACAGAAGACAAAGCTACCGTGAAAGCAAGAACAGATGAAACCGTTCTTTTCAGTATATTGTTCATAAGCATTATCCTTTCCTTTTTATGTAAAAAAATTTTACACTAAAATTATAGCATAAAATTGATAAAATGTAAATAAAAAATCAGCAAATTCCTCATTTTCTGTAAGGGAAACCTCAAAATTTGCTGATTATTAATTTTATGAATGATATCTTTCGAGGAACTGCTTTGTTCTCTCGTTTTCGGAATTTTCAAACACCTCTTCGGGCGTGCCGTTTTCAATGATATAGCCGCCGTCCATAAAAATTACCCTGTCGGATATCTCCTTTGCAAATTGCATCTCGTGGGTAACTATCACCATTGTCATTTTTTCTGCCGCAAGCTCTTTTATAACCTTTAATATTTCGCCTGTAAGCTCAGGGTCAAGAGCAGAGGTCGGCTCATCAAAGAAAAGAACCTCAGGATTTAAGGCAAGTGCTCTTGCAATAGAGACTCTCTGCTGCTGACCACCTGACAGATTGCAGGGATATTCCTTTGCCTTGTCGGCAAGTCCCATTTTTGAAAGCAGCTTCATAGCGTTTTCTTCTGCCTCTGCCTTATTCTGCTTTAAAACGTGTACGGGAGCTTCTATAATATTCTGTAACACCGTCATATGAGGGAAGAGGTTAAAGTTCTGGAAAACAAGACCTATCTTAAGTCTTATTTCCTGTAAAACTTTTTTTGGTGCGTATACGGTTTTGCCGTTTTTGTCTTCAACAAGCATATCAAGACCGCAGATCGAAATTCTGCCGTCGTCCGCCTTTTCAAACTGGTTGATGCAGCGTAATAGTGTGGATTTGCCGCTTCCGGAAGGGCCGATGATGGACACCACTTCACCCTGCTCTACGTTAAAGGAGATGTCTTTTAATACTCCAAGCTCGCCAAAGCTTTTGGAGAGATTTTTAACTTCAAGTATAGCCATTTCTTTTCCTCCTTTATCTGTAGTAGTTCAGCTTCTTCTCTATAAAGGAGAAGAGGAAGGTAAGTATCATTGCCATTGCAAAATAGAATACGCCTGCAATAAATAAAGGTATGAGCGAGCTGTAGTTCATCATCTGTTGTTTTGCCTTTAAGGTGATTTCAGCATAGGCTACTACGTTGGCAAGGGACGTATCCTTGACAAGTGTTATTACTTCGTTTGATGACGCGGGTACTATCTTTTTTATAACCTGAGGCAGAATAATTCTGAAGAAGGTCTGGGGCCTTGTCATACCGAGTGCCGCCGCCGCTTCATATTGTCCTTTGGGCATTGCTTCAATTCCGCCTCTGAATATTTCTGCAAAATATGCGGCATAGTTCAGTACAAAGGCTGTGAGTACCGCACCGAACATAAAGTCATCAGATGCAACGTCTATTCCTGACAGCATATTTTTAAGAAAATCGGGCAGACCCTCTATCATTCTGATATAGGGAAGAGCGTAATATACAACGATTACCTGAAGCATGAGAGGCGTGCCTCTCATTATCAGTATGTATACGTTTGTAAGCCAGGATATCGGTTTTATCTTACACATTTTAAGGCAGGCTACCACCATACCGAGAGGTATTGAAAACAGTAGCGTAAAGCCGAATATTTTAAGAGTTGGTATAAGGTATTCGAGAAGTATCCCCGTTACCTTTAAAATGCTTTCTCCGTCCATTATATTTCCTTTCCGTTATCGCTTTATCATAGCGGTGTGCTGATGTAATAACAAGCTACCTAACTATTGTAACAGAAATCCGCATCTTTTGCAATAGTTATTTTAAAACTAAAAAAGGCGGACAACGTCCGCCTCAGACCGAAGACAAACTCCGCCCTTTATTATCATCTGTAGTTTATCGGCTTTTGTCCGAATTTTAAAAGTATCTTTGAATAAAGCTCCATATCTATACTATAAAAAGGTGTGGAAGACTTCTTCATATCGTTTTCGTAAAGCTCAAAATTCATAAGTATCTCTCTGTAATCTTCAGTGTGGTAAAAAACACACTGATAATAGCGGTTCTTTTCTGCATAATAGTTTACGGGTGTCAGAGTAAGCACGCTGTTTATATCCTTCTCCAGCTGTTCTGTAAGCTCCGATAGCTTAAGAAAACAAAACTGCACCTTTTTTGTATAGGGCATATTTTTTGCCTTTTTCGCAAGAGGCGGTTCTGACGGGGTTTTATTTTTCTTCAGAAAACCGAACATAAATTCATCTCCTTTGCCTTTTTCTCAGTTTTACAACAAAAGTATATCATACTATTCACCCTTTGTCCACATTTATTTTTTTTATTTTTTTATAATTATTTTCCTAATTTCTGTCTGTTTTCACGATATTTTCACATACCGGGGATATACTTTAAGCATAAAGTCGGAAATCACATCAGGAAAGGATGGTTTTTATGTCAGAAAACAACTTAAATAATTACGATAATCAGAACCTCAATCAGCCCTACGGCACAGAAAATAACGGTAACCAAAACAACAAAAAAGAAAACCGTGCAGGCTTTGTGGCGGGCATCATCGTCACCGCTCTTGTAGTGGGAGGCGTTGCAGGTTTTGCAGGTTCAGTTATCGGTAACAACATCGGTACAGTAGCATTACCTGAGCTTGCAAGCAGTGAAGCTCCGAACGAAGATAAGGGTGCAGAAAGCTCTGATGCCGAATCAAAGGCAGAGATGCCCAAGCCTGAAACCACTATAGATACTTCAAAAAATTCTACAGTACGTCCCCTTGACGAAGAAAAGATAAACGACAAAAACAACAGCGTATTACTTAATGCTGAGGAGCTGTATGCCAAGGTAAAGGATTCGGTAGTAATGCTTTATTCCTATCAGGATGTTCAGGGCTATGACGAGCCTGTGCTTTCAGGTAGTGCCAGCGGTGTTGTTTTCACAGCAGACGGTTACATCGTTACCAATGCACATGTAGTAGCAGGTGCGACAAAAATGACCGCTATTGTTTACGATTATGAGGATGACACTATCACCCACGAATATGAGGCAACCATTATCGGCAGCGATACAGCCACCGACCTTGCAGTAATAAAGATAAGCCGTGACGAGCCTTTCAAATATGCTTTACTCGGCAACTCCGAATCAGTGAGAGTAGGCCAGGATATATGCGTACTCGGCAACCCCAAATCCCTTGCAAGTACACTTACAAAGGGTATCGTTTCAGGTCTTGGCAGAGCATCCTATTCAGGCAGCGGCTACGGCTGCAGCAGTATTCAGATAGATGCCGCTATAAACTCAGGTAACAGCGGTGGCGGACTTTTTGATATGTATGGCAACGTAATAGGCATCATCGACTACAAGATGGTTTCCACAGGCGGCTCAGCATCAGTTGAAAATATCGGTTTTGCAATTTCCATTGACGAAGCAAAGCCTGTAATAAACGACCTTATGGTACACGGCTACGTTACAAACCGTCCCGGTCTCGGTATCAACGGTCAGGACATAAGCGAATATAATGCAAAACGTGAAGGTATCCCTCATGCAGGCGTATACGTAACCTTTATCGCCGAAGATAAGCCCGTTGCAAAGAGCGGACTTAGAGAGGGTGACGTGATCACAGCAGTAAACGGCGTCAATACAGGCACTATCAATGCTATTCAGACTGAAATAGTAAAGCACAACGTGGGCGACACAGTAGAGCTTACTGTCTATCGTGAAAGTATCACAGGCAAGTACAGAGAAATGAAAATAACGGTAGAGCTTGCAGAGCTTGAATTAAACTAAAGCGTATAAGAAATTTTTCATAAAATAACCCCTTAAACGAAAAGGACGGCATAAGCCGTCTTTTTTGTTATAAATATGTCCGTAAAATTCTGATTACAAGGCAGTTTTATCATTGACGGCATAAACAGATAATGGTATAATTATTATGATTATACTGCTTTAAATAATCAAAGAATTTTCACAAAACGTACATTGTTTATTAAGGTTACTTTAAGGTAGCGGATTTAAAATAAACGGGTAATAAAGAGAAAGGAACGGGATGCAGTGAATATCTTTAAAAGGCACGAGCTGAAATATCTTGTCAGTGCCGAACAAAGAGCAACTATTGAAGAAGCTCTCAGTGAATATATGATTCCTGACGAACACGGCGAAAGCACCATCTGCAACATATATTACGATACCGATAACTACAGACTTATACGCCGTTCCATTGAAAAGCCGATGTATAAGGAAAAGCTGAGGCTAAGAAGCTACGGAAAATCAGCGGATGACAAAATAGTCTATTTAGAGCTTAAAAAGAAATACGACGGCGTTGTGTATAAAAGAAGGATCTCCCTTACCTGTAAAGAAGCGATAGACTTTATGGAGGGTAAGACCGATTTAAAGGAAGATACCCAGATAGGCAGAGAGATAAAGTATTTTATAAAATATTATGAGACTTTAAAGCCGAGAGTTTATCTGTGCTATGACAGAACGGCGTATTTTTCTTCAGTCAACAGAGATCTGAGAATAACCTTCGACCGCAATATTCTGTGGCGGACAGAGGAGCTGGATCTAAAAAACGACCACTACGGCACGGATATCTTAAAGGAGGGACAATCCCTTATGGAGATAAAATCGGGTACGGCAATGCCCTTGTGGCTTGTGGACATAATAAATAAGACGGGGGTAAGGCGGTCATCATTTTCAAAATACGGCAATGCCTATACGTCAATATTAAAGGATAATTTAGCAGAAAGAAGAGGTCTTTGCAATGGACGAGTTATTTAATGCATTATTTACAACAGGTCTTGGTACAATATCAGTACCAAACTTCATTATAGGGGTAGTTTCTGCCCTCGCGCTTGGTATAGCGTTGGCGCTTATCTATATGTTCAAGTCGGTTTATACAAAGAGCTTTGTGGTAACTCTTGCTATACTCCCTGCGGTAGTTGCCATCGTTATTATGATGGTAAGCGGTTCGCTCGGTGCAGGTGTTGCGGCGGCAGGTACTTTCTCTCTTGTACGCTTCCGTAGTATACCCGGTACTGCAAAGGAGATAGGTATAATCTTTCTTGCAATGGCAGTAGGTCTTGTATGCGGTATGGGTTATCCCTTATACGGTCTTTTATTCGTGGCAGTCACAGGCGGAGCATTCTTATTGCTTAATGCTATCGGCTTTGGCGAGGGTAAGAACGCATCTCTTCGCAGAGTACTGCGTATAACTGTACCCGAGGACTTGGAATACGGCTCTATGTTCGATGATTTATTTGAAAAGTATACAACAAAGCACGAGCTTTCTCAGGTAAAGACTACAAATCTCGGAAGTCTTAACCGTCTTACATACAACGTAACACTTAAAAAGGCAGGAGAAGAAAAAGCGTTTATTGACGAGCTTCGTTGCCGTAACGGTAACCTCGAAATAAATCTTATGTCCATGAACGCTGATAACAGAGAACTTCTGTGATATAAGGAGGATAACGATGAAAGGCAAAATTCTGATATCGACTATCGTTGCAGGTCTTATGCTGACCTCTGTCACCGCTTGCAGCGGCGAGGACGTAGGCCTGCCAATAAGCAGTACACAGTCACAGACCGACTCACAGACTGAATCTAAGACGGAAAATAATTCATCAACGGATGAAAACAGCAACGTCACTGAAAGCAGTCCCGAAACCTCAGCACCTCCTCAGGATGTAGCACCCACAGTTGATGTGGTGGCAGAGGGTATGTTTACCGACCGTGATATGGAGGGCACGTACTCAGGTGCTTTAAATATTGAATTATCTGACAGCGGTATAAAAACCACTGCCAGCGGTGTAGTTGTTGATGGTAATACCGTGACTATCGCAAAGGAAGGCACATATCTTATATCAGGCAGTCTGTCCGACGGTCAGATAATAGTAGCAGCAGGCAGTAAGGATAAGGTACAGATAGTGCTTGATAACGCAAGCGTCACTAAAAACGGCGGTGCGGCGATCCAGATAAAGAGTGCGGATAAGGTATTTATCACCACTAAGGAAAACACCGAAAGTACATTATCCTCTAAAGGCAATTTCGGTGTAAGCTCCGACAACGTTGATGGTGCGATATTCTCAAAGGCAAACATCGTGCTTAACGGCTTTGGTACTCTTAACGTAAACAGCGAAACTGCTCACGGCATCGTTACAAAGGATAATTTAAAAATTGCAAACGGCACGTATAATATAACCAGTGCAAAGCAGGGTCTTTCAGGTAAGGACAGTGTAAGAATTGCAGGCGGCAATATAACTGTCACCAGCGGTACAGACAGTATCCACAGCGAAAATACCGAGGATACCGCAAAGGGCTACGTTTATATCGCAGGCGGTAATTTAAACCTCACCAGCGGCACAGACGCTATTGATGCCTCCGGTACTATGAACATAAAGGGCGGAAGTGTCAAAGTTCTTTCCGGCGGCGGCAGCGGTAAAAAGCAGAACAGCACGGAATCCTACAAGGGACTTAAGGCTGACGGTACTATTACAGTAAGCGATGGCACGTTTACTTTAGACTGTCTTGATGACGCTATTCATTCTTCTATGGACGTAAATATAAACGGAGGTACTTTTGAAATAACCACCAGCGACGACGCAGTTCACAGCGATCAGAACGTAAATATTTCAGGTGGTACAGTAAGCGCTCCCAAATGCTATGAGGGTATTGAAGGTCAGACTATCACTATTTCAGGCGGTGAAACAAAGGTAGTATCCTCCGATGACGGACTTAATGCGGCAGGCGGTAACGACGGCTCAGGTATGGGCGGCGGTATGCGTCCCGATCAGTTCGGCGGCGGCTTCGGTGGCGGCATGATGGAAAATGACAGTAGTGCAGGTATCACTATATCAGGCGGCAAGCTTACAGTTGTTGCAGAGGGCGACGGTATAGACAGTAACGGCAACGTCACCATAACAGGTGGTGAGACCTACGTCAGCGGTCCTACAAACGGTGGCAACGGCTCTCTCGACTACGGTGGACAGGCAATTATCTCAGGCGGTATCTTTATTGCGGCAGGCTCAAACGGAATGGCTCAGAGCTTCAGCAACGGTTCAACTCAGGGTGTTATAATGGGCAATGCAAACGGCAGTGCAGGAGACGTAATAAGTATTGCCGATAGCAGTGGAAAAACTCTTGCCGAGTTTACCACTGAAAAGAATTATCAGGTGATAGTAATTTCAGCACCCGGTATGCAGGCAAATAACACCTACACGTTAAAGTATGGTGAACAGAGTCAGGAAATAGAAATGACCAGCCTCATCTACGGCGGAAGCGGTTTCGGCTTCGGCGGCGGTATGGGTGGCGGCGGTCACAAGCCCGGCAGACACGAGGATCTCGAAATCTTTTGGTAAACGGCGGGGTCACGTTCAAAAGTGGATAAATAAAATTAGCGAACCTGTTATAAGGTTCGCTTTTTATACGGCGAGACTAAACTTTATGAAATTAGCATTTTTATAAAGACAAAAAGGGAAACCTTACGGTTTCCCTTAATTTTTGTTTTGCTTTAAGCAATCAGCCTACGAGACCTGAACGCTCAACACCTTCAACGAACTGCTTCTGTAAGAAGATGTACATAATGAGTATCGGTAAGAGGGAGAGCAGACAGCCTGCTTCGATCCATACCAGATAGTCAGAAGCCATACCGTTTGTTTCGCCTGTGAAGAAGATCATCATCTTTGTAGCGATGTTGTTGATCTCCATAGCGATCGTATAAGGCTCTGTGAAGAACATACCTGTTACATAGGAGTCGTTCCAGTACCATACGATTGAGAAGATAAATACTGTTAAGAAAGATGTCTTTGCATTGGGTATCATAACCTTTACGAAGGTCTTTACAGGACCGCAACCATCGAGGTATGCAGCGTCTTCAAGTTCCTTGGGCAGTCCTCTGAAGAACTGTCTGAACAGAAGGATGAACACACCTGCTCTGATACCGTTGCAGAAGAGTGCCTGCAGATAAAGAGCAGCAGGAGTACTTACAAGGTTCAGGGGGGTACCTGTGATAAGCTTGATGATACCGAATACGTCAAAGAATCTGAACTGCATATACAGAGGGATAAGTACAACCTGTACGGGAACGATGATCTGGAAAATAACGATACCGAACATAAGTCCCTTACCCTTGAACTTAAATCTTGCAAAACCGTAGCCTGTGATACCGCAGGTGATAACCTGGAGTACTGAACAAACAACGTTGATGAGTATAGTTCTCAGTAATACTTCGGGGAAATTGATAGCCTGCCATACTTCTACGAAGTTTGAGAAGATGACGTTCTTAGGAATCCACATAACTGAAGGGTCAGTCATTTCGATCTGAGGTCTTATAGATGTGGAAAGCATATAAAGCAGAGGATAAAGAATTACGAAGCCCAGTCCGAAAAGGATCAGGAAACGGAATACAGGCCATACCTTTTCAGCAATTCTTCTGCCGAAGATGTATCTGTAGTGCGCTCTTTCCTGCTTGTTGTAGGTGCGGTAGTTCTTGATTATCTGCCAGTTACTTACGTGGTAGATATTCTTAGCTTCCTTCGCCTGCTTCTTTTCTAACTTCTTTTCCTTGCGTGTCATTTTACGTTCAATGGGAGTAACACCTGACTGGAGCTCGTCAGCAGATACAGTTGTGATTGACTTTGCTGTTTCTGCTGTTTCTTCAGCAGTTTCTGTTACTTCTTCATTGATCTGGGCGATCGCCTCACCGACAGCTTCCGCAGAAGCTTCATCTGCAGGTGCAGATGCGGCGTCATTAACCAGTAAATCGTCAAATGAAACATCATTCATTGATTCTAAATCTTTTTCGCTCACAACTACACCTCCTTAATCATTTTCATAGAATACGAACTTCGATACGATCAATACGATAATACCCAGAGCCACCGCAACTATTGCGAAGTATATCCACGCCATAGCCGCTGACAGACCGTAGTTAAGCTCTCGTGACTGTGTTATAACGATTTCCATTACAGGGTTTTCTGAGTCTACGAAAGTATCAATAACCGTATAGATCAGGTTCGCCAAAATCATCGGGCTTATCATCGGGAAGGTTATCTTCCAGAAGAATTCCCAACCTGTAGCACCTTCCATGGACGCCGCTTCCTTAGCGGAAGTAGGAATCTGCTGGAGAGCTGCAAGGAATATCAGTATCTGAATACCTGCCGCCCAGATAAGGTTGAAGATATCTGATGTAATGGTTTCGATGGTGGTGGTCAATTCTTCACTTAAGTTATACAGACCTAAGAACGATAGCAACTCGTCTACAAGGTCGGTCTGGAAAAGTGAGCTGAACTGTTCAGCACCGGATACACCGTTTGTCGAAATATCGCCTCGGATAACTGCGATAACAGGACCTGTCGCAACAAGTACGGGCAGGAAGAATACCGCACGGGCAAGTGTTCTGCCCCTGAACTTCTGGTTTAAGAGAAGTGCAATAAACAGTGAGAATATCATTACCATAGGCACCTGCATCAGCATATTACCGAGAGATTCGGTAAGTGCGGGCAGGAACTTGGTGTTTCTCAGTAATGCTTCGTGGTAGTTATTGAAGTTGTTCCACTCTGTATAAATACCAACGGAGGACATTCCGTATTCCTGAGCCATAGCCATATCTGTAACCAGGTCAGTCTTACATAAAGAGTACCAGGCAGACTGGATAAGAGGAATAATGAACATATAGATTACGCCGACGATCCAGATAGCAACGAAGCCGTAACCGTAAAGTCCCTTCTTTCTTTCGTAGGAAATACGGGTCTTCTTGATCTTGACTTCCTTTTTAGGTTGTCTGCGGCGGATGTCTACCTCTTCGCCTTCAGCGTTGAGTGATGCAGCGGAAGCTGTCATGTGTACTGCCTTTTTCTTTGCAGGTTCAGCTGCTTCTTCGGCAGCTTCTGCTACTTCTTCAGCAACCTCTGCCACTTCTTCAGCAGTGTTTTCTACTGTTTCTTCTGCAACTTCTGCCGCATCAGCTACCTGTTCGGTAGCCTCAGCAACGTTTTCTGCTACTTCAGTAGCTTCATCCTTGATTTCGTTTAATTCTTCATTCTGATTGAAATTTGAATCACTCATTATTTATCTTCTCCTTTCAATCCGTACTGTACAAGGTCAACTTCCTTGCCGTTAATATCTACTGTGAGATTCTTTGTATCTACAGTAACTGTCACACCGTTTTCAAAGGTTGTCTTTGTAACGTATGTGGATACACGCTCATAATCTGTGATCTTCTTGTTTGCAAGATCAGAAAGATTTTCCTTAAAGAGCTTGTATGCATTTGCAGAGGGTTCGATCCAACCCTTGTAGTTTGAATAGAACAGTGAATCGTAATCGCTGTCTGTGAACTTGTTGGGGTTTGTATACATCATATCATAGTTTACAGGAGTTGCTGTAGCTATTGATAACATGATAGTATCCGTTGCGTTTGCACTTGCATTGATAGCTGTTGTTGTATAAGGAACAAGGCCGTGTATTACAAGTGAATAGAAGGGAATATCATAGTCGAACAGGTCAAAGTTGCTGGATGTCAGCGGAACGCCTGTAACGTAATCAACATAGGGCAGTGCGTAAGCGTTTGCACCATCTGCTAAAACTGTAATTCCTGCTTCTTTGAACTTCTTGAGACCGTCGATGATCTCTGTCATAGCGTCATATCTTGTGTAGTCGCCACGGCTGAAGTCACTGTAAAGGAGAGTTGTTGCATTGCCAAGACTGATAGTCTTGATTCCTTCATTATTAAAGGATTCTCTGAGCTTTCTGAAAAGGTCAGGCCAGTAATAAGGTGAAAGTGTTGTCTTTGTAACAAGTCTTACCTGGTGAGGAATACCAAATGCGATATCCCAGTTGTTTACTGTTGCATAAGCCTTTGTTGTCTGCTTGCAGGCATTGAGTGAATAGGAATAACCGTTGCCGGAGTCCTTCATATATGTAATGCCTACGCTGGGGAATATCTGTCCGTTTACGCTTTCAACATAAGACTGAAGCTCCTTGAAGTCGTTCTTACCGCCGAGTGTGCCGGAATAATCAACGCCTGCACTGATAAGTCCCTTGATACCTGCTGTGTTGAAGTCGGAGTAAGTGAGCGTAATGTCATCAACGCCGAGTTCTGCGAGCTGCTTCATAATATCCTGTGCCTGATCGTAGGTTGTAGCGGATGTTTCAAGGTTTATGGGGAAGCCTGCAATGGACTGTGCCTTTACAGTGCCGCCGAATACGTTAAGATAGTAGCTGGACTTGATCTTATCCTTATTGTCCTGAAGACCCTTTTCTTCAATAAGGTAGTTTCTGTAGTCTTCAGCCACATCAACGTATGAAAGATCCTTGTCTGATAAGAGGTAGTAGCCTACTGAAAGTGTGGGCTGCTTGATTTCGCCTGCTTCAAATACTGTAAGAAGACGAGTACCCATATAGTATGTGTCTGTTGTTCTTACGTCGAATTCGTACCAGCAATTGTTGTATGAGGTTGCATTCTGTATTGAAACGGCTGCATTTACAGTTGCACAGGTCTCACCGGATTCACAGATTGCCATAAATCCGTGATCTGTGCTGTCGCCCATTGTGATAGCACCCATTACAGGCAGATAAACCTGCTCTGTCTTTGCGGGACGCTTGAGCTGTGTTACAGATGAATCAAGACCATAGATCTTATTTGAATATTCTCTGGCTTCAATACGCTGGTTGTTGTAATTGATTATAGCACCTGAACCATCGGGAACGATCATATAACCATCTTCGCCAATGCCTGCAGCACCAAAGAACTGCATAAGTCCGATAGTGAGGATAGCGTTACCTTCTGTATCGCTAACAGGCGGTTCCTTTATCTCTTCACTTAAGATAGATACGTTTACGTTATCATCTTCAAGAACGATAGTCATAGGAATTACAGCACCTATCTTTGCGATAGAATAGTCAATTCTTACACCGTTTTCGATCTCGCTGATCGTAAAGTCCTTATCCTTTATACTACCTTCATAAGCATTGAGGCTCTGAGCGGTATGTGTTTTAACGTCACCAAATTCAATATAGAAGGGTGACTGCATCTTTTTTCTCTGTGCAGGCTTAGCGTTGGGGTCGCTTTCTGAATTGAGAGGAGCACTCCACCATACGTGCTTGTCAGCCTTTGACTGTACGGCGAATATTGTCGTATCCTCGTTAAGATAAAGAGCGTAGTTGCTGTTTTCAGCATACTTCTTCATCTTTGCAAGACCCTGTTCATCGGTAAGAAGCGCTGAACCTTCTTCGCCTTCTTCGCCTTCCTCAGCGTCTTCGCCTTCTGCTGCATTATCATCTGTGGTTTCTGTCTGAACTGTATCATCCGTTGCAGGTAATTCATCAGACCAGGCAACGACTGAGCTCATGGAAAGTACCATAGCGGCTGTGAGTAAAACAGCTAAAATTTTCTTTTTTAATTTTAACATTTTCACACCTCCGACTAAATACTGAATCTATACATAAGCTCTGTATAGATTGAGAAACCAAATACGTATACCTGCTGGAAAAGGCTCATTAAAAGTACGAGCAGGAACAGTATGATTACCATTGCAACTACTGTAAAGAACATAGCGAGGAGTGTCTTGGGTACAGAATACTGGTGAACAGTCTTCATACCTGAGATCATAAGCACAACGCTCCATACAAGTCCGAGATACTGGAAGAACATTATGAATGCACTTTCGCCTCTTAACAGTACGTTACTTGCGATAATTACCACGATCTGAGTGATAAGATAGGGAACAAGGGCATATGCACTTATACAGCAGATGTTCTTCATTGAACCTTCGCCGTCGAATAAGGTACAAAGCGACCAGTTACCTATAACCCATGTAAAGAACAGAACGATTGTCTGCACTAAAAGAGGTACTATGTTAAATACCTTTACATAGCTGTTGTTGAATAAGAAGCCCGTCATAACCTGCTGACATACTGTGATGATAAAGAAGCACAGTACGATAACAAGTGATACTCTCATAGAGTAGGCTTTCTTCCAACGAAGATCTTCAAAGCCCTCAAAGGGGTGTCTTGCCACGTAGAATGGCCACTTCCAAGCGGGCATATCTAAATCAAATCTCATATTTATTTACCTCCCGCTTTTTTCTTTTTTCTCATCTTAAGCAGCTTGCTTACTACAATACCGAGTATTATAACAACTGCAATGATTATCATAAATAAATTGAAGTTATCACGAATGAACTGCATACGGAACTGCTTGAACGCTCTGTCGTAACCGGGACGGCTGTTGCGGTAGAAGTAGTCCATAGCCTGCTGGTAGTTACCCTGAGAAAGCTCAGCGTTACCAAGACCGATGTATGCGAACCAGTAGTTGGAGTCACGGCTTAATACCTCGTTCCAGGGTTCACGTGCTTCTTCATACTTACCTTCTGTATATAAGCTCATAGCTTCGTGAACGATATCACCAAACTCTGTACGCTTGAAGGTTGTGATAGAGCCCTTACGGGAGTCAAGAACGTAAACGACGTTGTTGTAAGCTTCGATAGCCTTTACGGATGTAAATAAGCCCTTCTGCTCGCCCTTGCCGCCGTAAATGAACAGCAGGTCACATTCGTCTGTGTACTCGAAGATACGGCCGTTACCGAAGTCAAGAAGTCTGATCGTTCCGTCTTCGTCAATATCAACGTCGTTGATCTGTGAGCCGTAGGATACGCCCTTCCAGTAGTAAGAGATCATATCGCCGTAAATGTAATCAGAGAAACCTAAGTTAATGAGGATGTTCTCACCTGCAGGGTTCATCTTCTTGAATACGTCTGTTGTTGCAGATTTTGCTTCTGTAACTGTGTAGATAAAGCCTTCGTCGTCAATATCGAAGTTGGAGAATTCCATAGGAACTGCCTGAATGAAGTTTGCGGCAGCTTCACGGTCTAAGATGGTCTTCCAGAACTTGTTTGCGATAGCCTGTGCTGTCTGTTCAACACGGTTAGCACCGAAGTAGTTGCTGAAGGAACCGTCGGGTGCGAACATAACCGCACCGGTTGTGATGGACTTGATGTTTACGTAAACGTTACCCGCAACGTCAACAACTACCTTGTTGGGCTGGAAGGTTACCTTATCCTCGTAGAATTCTGAGGAAGGCTTTGTAAATTCCTGGAACACCGTACCATCTGAATATACACCTAAAACACGGTTGTTGTCGAAGTCAGCAATGTAAAGCATTATTACATCTTCATCCGTTTCTTCGTTCTTTACGTGACGAACGAAGATACCGTGAGGATTATTGAGTGTTTCGTATTTCTTTGTTTTGGGGTTGTAGAAGTAATCGAGGATAACTACTTCCTTTTCATAGTTTACATCGGTAACGAGAATTCTGTTATTACCGCTGTCTACTATATATAGATCTTCAGTTTCTCTGTCAACGAAAAGGTCAGAGGGTTCTGAGAAAGCACCGAGGTCAACGTTTGTCATAAGAATGTCTTCGGGCTTTAATTCCTTTACCTCTTCTACAGGCTCAGGCTTTGCTACCTCAACAGGCTTTTCAACCTCCTTGGGCTTTGAAACCTTCTTGGGCTTTTCCTTGCCGTCGGGATTAGCTTCATAATCAGCTAAATCCTTTTCATACTGCTCGTAAGCAGCCTTCTTTTCAAGATATGTATTGTACTTTTCAAGAGCCTTTTCGTACTTTTCGTATTCCTTCAGCTTATCTTCGTAAGCCTGATAAACAGCAAGCTTTGCATTATAATCATCAATCTCCTGCTGTGACGCAAAGTACACTTTATTATGCTCTGCAGCTATTTCTTTAAGCTGTGCTTCCGTATTATAGCGTTTACCTGTCTTGAAATCACGACCTGTGATTACTCTGTCTACTACGTAGCCTGTCTGTGAAGGAACAGGATCGCCCCACCAGTCGTAGTTATAGCCTTCATAGGGCTGATCTGCGAAAACTGTGGTAGACAGTGAGCAAGCCGCCAATACAAATGAAACAACTGCTGTAGCAATTTTCTTCATCTTTGGCACTAAAATCATCCTTTCTGTTTAGTATAAGTGTAAATCAATCCTTAAGACCGCTGTGAGCCATTGTTTCCATAACGCTGCTCTGACAGAATACGAATACTATCATAGGAGGCAGCATCGTAATTACTACTGCGGCTGCGGCAACACCCGCACGGGCGATACCTGCGGCACTTATCTGCTGCATAACGGTCGGAATGGGTTTTAATGCCTCGTTATAGATAAATGAATAACCAGTGATCTGCCATGCACCCTGGAATGCGAAAATAAGAAGTGTAAGCCAAGCGGGCTTAACGTTGGGCATTACGACCTGCCAGCAGATTCTGATGTGACTTGCACCATCAAGCTTTGCAGCCTCTATCATACTGTCGGGGATCTGTCCCATAAACTGACGCATAAGGAAAAGTCCCATAGGTGTTGCGATAAAGGGCAGGATAATAGCGAAATATGTATCGATCATACCGAGTGTTGCCATTACCATGTACTGCATGATGTAAGTTACTGTTGATGTGAACAGCAGAGCTGTTTCGATGATCTTGTTCATCGCCTTTACGCCGGGGAACTTAACCTTTGCTAAGGCATAAGCCGCAGAGGACGCAAAGAGCAACTGAGTTACTGTTACAACTACTGATACAAATACAGAGTTGAATACGTATCTTGAGAACGGAACCCACATGTTAGACGCTGTAGCAAGCAGGTCTGAGAAGTTCTGATCTGTGATATTTGATACATACAGACGAGGCGGGAAGAGGAATAATTCTTCAACCGGCTTTAATGACTGTATAATTGAGAGATATATAGGGAAAAGCATGAAAAGACCGAGCAACGTCAGCAGCACGAAGATGAAAATATCGCCGCCGAGAGAGCCGCCGTATCTTTTTCTTCCCTTCTTAGCTATTTTCATAACTACCTTCCTTTCTTAGAGAAGCATACATTCCGATGTCCTCCGATTAGTCAAGATACTTGCCCAGGAGCTTTTTGATACCCCAGTTGGCAAGGAGCATTACTGCAAACAATACAAAGCATATCGCTGATGAATAACCCATTTCGTAACGGATTGAGCCGTAGTCGAAGGCGTGAGTCATAATTGTATGTGCAGCATAGTCTGTACTTGGGAAAGCAGTTAAGAAACGGCCTACGTCACCTGCTGTAAAGGAAGCTGTGATCTGCATAACCGCTGCGAACAGAAGCTGAGGTCCCATCGCAGGAACTGTAACCAGCAGGAGCTGCTGTGTACGGTTCTTGATACCTTCAATAGCACCTGCCTCGTATCTGTCCTTAGGAATACCCTGAAGACCTGCACGAAGAGCAAGGAAGCCGGCACCCAGTGAGATCCAGAGCTGTACTATAATAACTACACCCATGATGTAGTTAGCGTCTGTCAGCCACTGACGAGCACTGTTGATGATACCTAAGTCGAGCAGGTAGGAGTTTGCGATACCGTATGTGTCACCTGAGAAGATGAGCTGCCACGTAGTATAGATGTTACCTGCAAGAGTGGGAGCATAGAAGATGAATGTGAATACCGTCTTTAAAACTCTGGGCATTTCGTTTATCAGCCATGCGAGTATAAAGCAGAGTATGTAGCTTAAAGGACCTGTGATAATAGCAAATACCAGTGTGTTCTGGATAGCTGTTAAGAATACTTCGTCCTCTAAGATCAGAGCGTAGAAGTTGTTAAGTCCTACAAACTGTGGGAACTGTACCATGTTAAAATTCGTAAAGCCCATAGGCAAAGCGAGTATAACCGGTATAATTGTAAATATTGTGAAGAGAATGAAGTAAGGAGCCATCAGCAGATAAACGCTGCTGTTCTTCTTCATCTCACGCAGAGTATATCTGAATTTACTGTCTTCAATATACTGCGATTTTTCCTTGTTGAACAAACCGATAACCTCCTCAGTATTTATAGGAGAAGAGGAGAAGCTCCTCATCTCCTTTTAAAAATCAGCGTTTTACTTCATGCTGGAAAGCTCCTGATACTTACGAACGATTTCAGACTTGATCTGATCGTTATAGCTCATAAGAGTGTATCTGGGGTTTCCTGCATCGTTAACAACCATTCTGAATGCGTTGTTTACATGTCTTGTTACTGCGTATGAAGCGGGAATGATCGGTACTTCACGAAGTTCGCTCTGCTGAGCGCTTATCTTTTCATATTCAGCGGTTGACCAGGGGAGCTGTTCGAGAGCCTCTACGTTAGCTGTATCGAAACGACCCATAGGACCCATAAGTGCTTCGATCTGCTTACCGTAGTCGATCTGAACGTCTGTGCTTGTGAACCACTTGATGAAATCCCAGGCTGCAGCCTGATTGGAAACCTTGTTGAAGATAATTGCGCCTGCACCTGCAGAGTTTGCAGCGTGGCTTATTGTACCATCTTCTCTTACAGTGCCGGGAACTATCGTGAAGTCCCAAAGACCCTTGATTTCGGGTGCGGCTACTGATAACTGATTGTAGAATGTGTACGACTGAATTACAAGAGGCATTTCGCCCGTTCTGAATCTTGAGAATGCGTCGAAGGTCTGGTCAAAGCTGAATACTGTGTAGAACTTTGTCCACTTTGTAAACGCCTTGATAGAATCCTGAGTCATAAAGTTTGTAAGGTTCAGATTCTTGATATCAGATGTCTTTATCTGGCTGTAGTCAGTTGTGTAAAGATCTTCGTTGTAAAGATCCTGACCTGACTGAAGCATAAGTAATACGAAGGTGTTACCTAAGTCAAAGGTGTTGGAAGAGATGTTCTGGGGAAGGATAAGACCTACGTCGAGGTACTTTCTCTGGAGAGTGGGGAGCATTTCAATAAGCTCATCCCATGTCTTCGGAGGACCTTCAAAGCCAAGCTCTTCAAGTACGTCGGTACGGTAGAACAGCATCGGGAAGTTCTGTGATACGGGAAGACCGTAAACACCTGTCTTTGTACCGTCGTTGTATTCGTAAAGTGTCATTGCGTCATCCGCAAATCGCCTTGTTACCTGTTCATAATCCTTAAACTGTGTGATATCCACGAGCAGTCCTCTTGCCGCAAGCTGGATGGGGAAGTCACCACCGATAAAGAGGGCGATCTCAGGACCCTTACCTGCGAGTGTTGCTTCAAGGATAGAACCCTGAACGAGGTTTATAGAAGCCTGTGTACCATTGTATGCGGGGTTAGAGTTGAACTTGTTGTCAACGAGGTTCTTAACAACTGTTGCCTGGTCACGTGCGAGGGATACCCATACGTCAAGTGACGTAGCACTGGAGTCGGAAAGAACTGTATAGTCTTCAAAGAATGAACCGATGAAGGAGTTGAAACCGAATAAGAATTCGCTGAAGAAGTTGCCTGTTGCACCGGAGAAGTTCTCGTGGCAGGTAGCAATTTCAATGTAGTCAAGCTCTAAGGGCTGGTCACGATAGTCACGCATCCATGCTGATACGGATGAGATACTATCCTTGATGCTTGCAGCCATTATCGGAATATCTTCCTGCTTTTCGATACATCTTTCAAGATAGATAGCCATTGTTTCGAGTGCAGCAGCTTCGGAGCCCTTCTTTGTGAGCTTTTCGATGCCTTCTTTTTCTTCACGGAGGCTCTTTACTATTCTTTCAAATGCGGGGATAAGATCGGGAATCTTCTTTTCTACGAAGTAGTCGTTGAATTCATCAGGGTCAGGACCTGTGATCATGAGTATTCGTCTGTAATACTGGTTAAGTTCTAAGATGAGGTCGTCAAGTCTCTGCATAACCGCACCGATAGAACCGGGGATCGCTTCCATTGTAATGGTGTGTTCTTCGCCTGCTGTGAGGTAGATATAAATGTCATTTCCTGCCTCATCCTTGGGAGTTACTGACTGCCAGTCGGGTGAATATACGAACTGTACGTCATCAAGCTCCTTGCAGGGAACTGCACCGTCGATGTAGATTCTTCTGTTGGAGAAGAAGCCTCTCATCTGATTTTGTCTTGCCTTGAAGTTGAAACGGTAGTAACCGTCGTTTTCAACCTTGAAGCTATATGTAATAGCCTGTGTTGACTTATTCCAGGTTGCCTGACCTACTGTGTTGTATCTCTGCTTTGTAGGATGGCTGGGATTTGTCATATATGTTGTTCTGTCGTATGTAGCATAAAGTGTGGATGCTGTCTTGTACAGAGGTTCTTCTGCCTGAAGGAAGATCGTGTTTGAACCGAGTTCCTCGTTCTTTGACGTAAGAGCGGGTGTGTTCTGGATCTCATCTTCTGTGGGCTTGATGCTTTCGTAGCTGATAAGCTCATCATAGTTCTTGAAGGTGAAGGAATGGAAAACGCCGTAGGTTCTGATACCTTCGATCTCAAGAGTATGTTCGCCCTTTTCAAGATAGAAGAAGTAAGGATCGTTGTAAAGACCTTCCTTATCCTTGATAGGATATTTTACCCAGCAGTCGTACGTGATCTGACCGGGACGAAGATCGTTGTCCTTACCGTCACGCTTGATTTCGGATTCATCCTTCCAGTAACGGTCGAGAGTCAGGTCCTTTGCCGCTGTGAAGGGATATTCGCCGTCAAGCTTAAGACCGATATCAAGTACTGTATTAGAAGTTTCTGAACCTGAGATGGGGTAGTAGATAGCTTCTAAGTTGTAAAGACCCGTTTCGGGAACTGTAAACTTATATGTAAGCGTAAGTTTGTCGTTTCTCCACTTGATAGTTTCAAGTCTGTTTGTCTCAAGATCTGTTTTTTCCGCAAGGAAAGTCTTGAGATTCTGGTAGCCGTTGCTGCCTCCTGCCACATCCTCAAGAGATGCTGTAAGAGAACCTAAAAGTGCTACGTCAGATGTACCCTTTGTAAAGGTCGTTCCGTCTATCGTGCCTCCCGTATAGTCGGCAGCATAGATAGTGATCTCCTTATCGGGCTTTGCTACGCCCTGAGCCACATATTCATTGTAGTACTTGCTGTACTTGCCTTCGGTACCTGTAATTTCTACGCTTGATGTACTCGAAGAGCCTGTTGTTGTGCTGGACTGTGTTTCCTCTGCACTTGCTGCGGGAATCGAAATTATTACCGAAGACATAATAGTCGTTGCTGAAAGTATGCCTGCGATGATTCTTTTCATCCTGCTCGTTCTGATTGCCACAGTTAAATCCACCTTTCTGAAAATTTACTTTTTATGCTTAATCGAAGATTTTTAACATTCGACTTGTTAAGGATATTTATCAGTGCCGGTTGAAATCAGAGTTGTAAAGAGATATCTTTCCTTCCTCCAGTTCTACCCTCACCTTGTCTCCACCCTTGATACCAAGAGCTTCAAGATATTCTTTTGGAATCTGCAGTCTGCCTGCACGGTCAATAACAACGAGCTCTTCCTGCTCGCTCTTTGCCCTTTGCAGTGCTTCGTGCTCGGCACGCTGCTGCTCACTCATCTTCTGAAGTTCATCAAAGGACAGGTTAGAAGCAGGTCTTCTCAGCATTTCGCTTGAGGTTCTGCCATCGCGGATGGCAACTACTCTGTCGATGGACTTTGAAAGATTTGTGTCGTGAGTTACGATGATTATCGTAACGCCCATTTGTCTGTTCAGATTTCTGAACACGTCAAGCACCATTGCCGCAGTCTTCGTATCCACCGCACCGGTGGGTTCGTCCGCAAGCAAGAGGCTTGGATTATTGGAAAGAGCGATGGCGATCGCAACTCTCTGTTGCTCACCGCCTGAAAGCTGTCCCAAAAGGGAATTCTTTCTTGCTCCCAGTCCTACCATTTCAAGAAGCTCCGTTGCTCTTTCGTGACGGTTTTTATGTCCCGATAAAAGCAAGGGCATTTCAACGTTCTGAATGGCCGTAAGATAGGGGATAAGGTTTCTGGCGTTGTTCTGCCATACGAAGCCTACCGTTTCTCTTTTATACTTTATCAGATCCTCTTCATCAAATTTAAGAAGATCTTTGCCGTCTACGTAAAGGCTTCCTGCCGAAGGCTTATCAAGTGCACCCAGCATATTAAGCAGTGTTGATTTACCGCTGCCGCTGGCACCCACTATACCCATAAGCTCTCCTCGCTCGACCGTCAGGTCAAGTCCCTGCAGAGCCATTACTTCAACGTCTGTCGTCTTATAGATCTTTACAAGGTTTTCGCATTGCACCATCACGTTTTCAGGTGGTGCAAGCATTACTCTTTGTGGCATATGATACCTCCTTTACCGTACCGTGTCCGTTGTTTAAGATAACGATTACCTGAATTGAAAAAGTGCTTTGAAAATCGTTTCAAAGCTTATTCTGTAGTGGTTTCTTCGTCGTTCACCTTAACGTCGGTTATCACACCGTCATCAAGGGTATAAACAACGTCGCACAGGTCCATCATGGCTGTATCGTGTGTCGTCATTACTATCGTGAGTCCGTCAGTCCGCACAAGCTCTTTAAAGAGATTCATTACCGCAAGTCCCGTCGGTGTATCCAGTGCCGCTGTAGGCTCATCCGCAAAGATAAGCTTGGGCTTATTGGAGATGGCTCTCGCAATGGCAACTCTCTGCTGCTCACCGCCTGAAAGCTCACCGGGTCTGTGGTGCATTCTCTTTTCAAGTCCGACTCTGATAAGGCATTCCTTAGCACGCTTTACTCTTTCGGAGTAGGGTGCGCCAACCAGTCGCATGGCAAACTCAACATTTTCAAACGCAGTCATCGTAGGGATAAGTGCAACCGACTGGAAAACAAAGGACATATCCTTTCTTCTCAGCTTATCCATGCCCGTATCGGAAAGACCTGTAATGGTGTTTCCGTCAAAGATCACCTCTCCCGAAGTGGGGCGGTCAAGTGCACCAAGGATGTTTATAAGCGTCGTCTTACCTGAACCCGAACGGCCTCTCAGTACCACAAGCTTATTCTTTTCCACCTCGATGTTGATATCCTTTAAGGCGTGGACGGTAGTCTTATCATTGATCTTAAAACTGCGAGTGATATTTACCGCTTTTAAAATCGTTTCCATAAGTAAAAATTCCTCTTGTTTGTCGTGACATTCCGTAAAGAAGATGTCGTTTCCGAAGTTTTATGTTTTTTAAGCATTATGTACAATATCGACCGATTTATTTGCCCATATCAACCCTGCTTTTAGATGAAATACACAAAACGCATTAAGAGTCTATAACATAGTAATTATAACAAATTTTCATCTCTCTGTCAAGAAAAATAAGGTAGTTTTCACCATTGCAAACCCATATAAATAAGAGGTTTCAAGGGTCAAAAAAGCTATGTGCATTTTGAACAAACTGAAATGTGTTTTTTTGTAAAAAAAGACGAGTTCACATTCAGTTAACACAATATCTTGCGATTTTTGTCTGAATTTCTTCTATTTTCTGTGTAAACGATTTCCAAAATGAAATGAATTTTTTCGTGTTTTTTTTACCTGTTTTTTTGGATTTTTGAAAATTTGTTAAATTTGCACAAAAAAATTCGTCATTTTTTATTGCTTAATTTTTTGCAATTTTACTTAATTAGCTGATATTTTACTCTGCCGACTCCAGCTCTTCGGATATTTCCATCCATTTTGCAGTCAGCTCTTCTTCCCTCTGTTTCATTTCATCAATTTCAACAGACAGCTTCATAGCCTTTTCATAATCGGCTGAATACTCGGGAGAAGAAAGCAGAACCGTGCTTTCAACTATCTTTTCCTCCAGCTCCTCTATTTCCTTCTCGGTACGCTGTAAAGCGGATTTAAGCTTTCTTAAGTTACTTTCACGCTCCTTGCGAAGCTTATAATCATTGGGCTTCTTTTCTTCCGCCTTTACTGCGGGCTTTTCTTCCTCCGCCTCAAGAGCAGCTACGTAGGTGTCGTAGTTCCCGTCAATCTTTGTGACTCCATCAGCCTTCAGAAGCACTATCCTTGTTGCAAGCTTATTTATAAGATAACGGTCGTGAGAAACTATCACAAGAGTTCCGCCGTATTCGGATAACGCCTTTTCAAGTGCTTCTCTTGAATGTATATCAAGGTGGTTTGTCGGCTCGTCAAGGAGCAGAAGATTACCTCCGCCCAGCATAAGCTTTAAAAGGGAAACCCTTGCCTTTTCGCCGCCGCTCAGACTGCCTATCAGCTTAAACACGTCATCACCACGGAATAAAAATGAGCCAAGGGCAGTTCTTACCTCTGTCTGAGTCATACGTGGGAAGTCATCCCACACTTCATCCAACACCGTTTTGGTCGCAGTAAGATTGCTCTGCGCCTGGTCGTAGTAGCCCCATTCTATCTCGCTGCCGTAACGGTAGCTACCAAAATCAGCAGGGAGCTGTCCTGTAAGGATTTTAAAAAGGGTAGTCTTGCCGCTGCCGTTTTCGCCTAATATAAATACAGTTTCGTTCTTCTTTATGTCAAGATCTACGTTCGAAAAGAGCTTTTCTCCGTCAAATGCCTTACAGAGCTTTTCCGCCATCAGCACATCGTTTCCGCCGCCCTCTTTGCATTTAAGACGGAATTTTATACCCTCAGGCGAATCCTCGGGCTTATCAAGAGTTTCCTTTAATCTGTCCACCTGCTTTTGCTTTGAGAAAGCAGTGATATAGTTGTGCTCCACCTTCCAGCTTCGTTGCTGTTCGATGATTCCTTCTATGCGGTGTATCTCCTTCATAGTCTTATCGTACCGGCGTTGCTGAGCAAGCTGTGCTTCAGCCTTAAGGGAAAGGAAACGGGTATAGTTTCCCTTGTATTCGGTAAGGTGACCGTTTTCCATTTCGTAAGTAATACTCGTCACCTTGTCAAGAAAATATCTGTCGTGGGATATTACGATATACGCACCCTTATATTCGGAAAGAAATTTTTCCAGCCATTCACACGCTTTTATATCAAGGTGGTTGGTAGGCTCGTCAAGGAGCAGGACGTTACTGTCGGATAAGAGCAGCTTGGCAAGCTGCGCCTTGCTCTTCTGTCCGCCCGAAAGAACGCTTACCGGTCGGGAAAGCATTTCCTTATCAAAGCCGAGACCGATAAGGGCAGAGGTAGTCATAGACTTGTAAACAAGTCCGCCCTCACGCTGGAATATCTCATTCAAATTCATCTGTCTTTGCAGGGTCTTTTCGCTATGGTCACCCGCGTCTATAGCAACGCCTATCTCATAAAGCTCCTGCTCCATATCAATAAGGGGTCGGAATATCTCCAGCACCTCGTCATAGAGAGTCATACTCTCATCACGGATGACGTACTGCTCCATATATCCTATTTTTACGCCTGCCGCTTTATTAATATTACCGCCTGACGCTTCGCACTCTCCGTTTATCACTCTGAAAAGGGTAGTCTTGCCGCAACCGTTCACGCCTACAAGACCCACCCTGCCATCATTTTCGAGCCTGAAATCCACGTCAGAAAAAAGCACCTCTCCGCCGAATTCTACCGACAGATCATTGCCGCTTAAAATTATCATTATCTCACCTCCGTGAGTTTTTACAGCACAAAAAGCGGTCAGCGTTTTTAACCGTTGACCGCTTTGATTTACTTATCTCTTGATCTTATCAGGTGCATATGCATCAAGTGCCGCACCGGAGAAATCTACCTTATAATCCTTTGCGAAATCGTTAAGGATCTCGTTGAACTCGCCATCCTTCATTTCGTGGAGAAGGTCGCTTCTGTACTGTTCGTACCAGTCTTCACGTTCCTTCATAGGCTTTCTTACAACTACGTAATATACGTTTGTATCTTTGTATACCTTACCTTCGTTGTCCTTAAGCTCGAACGCCCACTTGATGAACGCTTCGCTGGGGGATGTATCAGCCTTGTTTAAAAGGAAGTCGTGATCGTGTTCCTCCTCTTCTTCCTCTGAAGAACCGCTGCTTGTTGTATCCTCAGCCTGGCTTTCTTCCTTACTGCTTGTTGTAGTTGAAGATGTTGAGGAAGAAGTACCGCTGTTGTTCTTCTTATCCTCTTCTTCCTTGGCAAGCTTTTCCTGTTCAGCTACGTATTCTTCGTATTCGTGGAATACTACGTCGTAATCCTCGCCCTTTAAGAGTCTGTCGAGGTAGCCTTCAGCCTGCTTTAACTTATCAGCCTTACCCTGGTCTGTTTCGATCTTGTCGCCATTGCCATCTGTAAGTGCAACCTGAATGATCTGGAAACGGCCGTAGTTATCTTCAAAGTATACGTCAATATCCTTCTGATCTGTAGGAGTGATACCGTTTTCTTCGTAGTACTTATCAAAAAGCTTGTTTCTGAGAGAGTTTATTATCTGTACCTGTGTGTAGGACTGTCTGCTGATACCTGCCTTTTCATAGTTTTCACCATAAGTAGTACCTGTAGAGTAGCCGTAGTATGTTATTTCTGTCTTCCAGAGTGTCTTTGCACTTTCCTTTATCGTGCTTTCTTCCTCTGCCGTAAGAGTAAGACCAAGCTCTTCACACTTCTTTTCGATCGCAACGTGCTGTTTTACAAGCTCGATCGTCTTTTCTTCAACAAACTGTTTGAAGGGCTTTTCCTGAACGTTGTAGTCAAAGTAGCTGAAGTTTTCGATATTGCTTGCACTTGTACCCATTTCAGAAAGCTGATTGTCAACCTCTGTCTGAGCGTCATCCATTGCCGCATTTACAAACCACAGATAAACACCTGCGTTTATTTCCTTATCCTCTACCGTACCCATCTTCGTAATGTCGGCACAGCCTGCCACTGAAACAGCAACCGCAACTGCACAGACAGCCGCTGCTATTCTTTTTAATAATCTCATTCTGCAAATCTCCTTAAAATTTTACTTGCTTTTTCTTACACAACTTACGTGTTAGTATTTATAAAACACCTTTATTTATATGGTGCTTCTCTCCCTGTCAAGATTATGTCTTTTACAGAGCATAAATCTACATAATGACTATTATAGCATAGTTCTTTTTGTTTTTCAAGTCCTGAAAAGGCTTTTAAGCAAAAAAATTGCAGGATGTTTAACATCCTGCAATCATATTTTTAGGAAACCTTGAACATATAGTCGCCGACTGCTCCTCTTGTTTCAGGGAAAGCTCCGACGTATGTAAAATCGACCTTGTTATTATCTATAAACTGGATAGACTGCTTTGTATATTCGCCTGTTGTATCATCGCTGAGTACTGAAAGGGGCTCATCTGACCAGTAGGTAGCAATTACTCTGCACTTGTAATCAACGATAGCATAGTAATAACCGTATTCTTCATTCGTTGTAAAGCCGTTGAAGGCGTCAAAAAGACTGCCGGATGTAAATTCTTCTCTTCTGTATGTGGAAGGAGCGTTATCCGAGAGAGTCTTTGAAAGGCACTTGTACTGTTCTTCGGCAGGAAGTGATGTGCCGTCTTCAAAAAGGGCAACCGTTATCTTTGTAAAGCCTTCGTTCACCTTTGCTTCTGCCTCTACGAAATAGTAATCGTCTGCAAAGTATGAACCATAGCTCGTTCCGGCACAGTTAATAGTGAAGTAACTCTCGTGATCCTTTTCCACGTCAAGCTCGGGTTTATCCGTCTTGATATTCATAAAGACGTTCTGTGCAGCATAATAAAAGCTCTTTGCCTTTGCATTAGCCGCCTGAGGCTTGCCTGAGCCTACGACCATAGGAAGAATTATTGCCGTCATAACGCCTATGATACCGAGTACCACGATAAGTTCTACCATCGTAAAACCCTTGCGTCTGTTTTTGTTAAGCCACATTGATATGTACCAGCCTTTCCCCTGAAGTTGAGACAGTGGGTATGATTTCTAAAAATAAGGATACTGACTCATTTTATTAAGTCAATTCTACCACATTTGCTTGTTTATGTCAACAGTTTTTGGAAAAATGCACACAAATAAAAATTACATATATAGAGCAATAAATTGAAATTTGCGTGGATATTTTAACACAAAATGCCCGAACATCCGCAAGAACGTCCGGGCATAGTATATTTACCTTATCTCAATCAATACTTTGCGTAGGGGTTTTCGCCATCGTAAAGAACACCCTTGGGACGGTTAAATTCTACATCTTCTACACCAAGATACTTCAGTACGTCGAAGATAGCCTTGCCGTAGTGACCGAATGCAACTGCACCGTGGTGAGGATAGTTCTTCTTGATAAGAACGTTACGGTAAAATCTGCCCATTTCGGGGATAGCAAATACACCGATACCACCAAAGCTACGTGTTGCAACGGGGAGAACCTCACCCTGTGCTACGTATGCACGAAGCTGTGCGTCTGCTGTAGACTGTAAACGGAAGAATGTGATATCGCCGGGGATGATGTCACCTTCAAGTGTACCTCTTGTGATATCAGGTTCCTTATCGGGTTCAAGACCTCTGTGCATGATGAGCTGATACTTCATTGTGGAGCTTGTAAGCTTGCAGGAAGCTGTGTTACCGCAGTGGAAGCCCATAAACGTATCCTTTAACGTGTAATCAAACTTACCCTTGATGGATTCGTTGTACATATCGGCAGGAACAGAGTTGTTGATGTCAAGTAACGTAACAACGTCGCCTGTAATGCACGTGCCTATGTATTCGCTTACCGCACCGTAGATATCAACCTCGCAGGATACGGGGATGCCTCTTGCTGTAAGTCTTGAGTTTACGTAGCAGGGAACACAGCCGAACTGTGTCTGGAATGAAGGCCAGCACTTGTTTGCAAATACTACGTATTCACGGCTGCCCTTGTGTTCTTCCATCCAGTCGAGGAGTGTGATCTCAAGCTGTGCAAGTCTGGGGAGAATGCCGGGCATTTTATTGCCGCCTGCAAGTTCCTTTTCCATATCTGCAACGACTTCAGGAATTCTGGGGTCGTCCTTGTGTTCGTTAAACGCCGCGTAAAGGTCAAGCTCAGAGTTTTCTTCGATTTCAATACCGAGGTTGTAAAGCTGCTTTATAGGAGCGTTACAAGCAAGGAAGTCCTGAGGACGAGGACCGAAGGTGATAACCTTTAAGTTTCTGAGACCGATGATAGCTCTTGCAACGGGAACAAAATCGATGATCATATCAGCAACTTCTTCAGCTGTGCCTACGGGATATTCGGGAATGTAAGCTGTTATGTTGCGGAGTGCTAAGTTATAGCTTGCATTGAGTACGCCGCAGTATGCGTCGCCTCTGCCGCCTACTAAGTTGTCGCCTGTTTCTTCTGCAGCCGCAACAAACATTGCAGGGCCGTCAAAGTACTTTGCGAGGAGTGTTTCAGCAGATTCGGGACCAAAGTTGCCGAGGTATACAACGAGAGCGTTGCAGCCTGCATCCTTAAGCTCCTTTAAAGCCTGCATCATATGTGTTTCACTTTCAATAGTCGTGGGACATTTGAAAATATCAAGTCCCTTGTCCTTTGCAGCCTTTACTACAGCGTCGCATCTCTGTGCGGAAAGGCTCATAGGGAAACAGTCACGGCTTACTGCCGCAATACCGAGTTTAACTACGGGTATGTTCTTCATAGCATTAATATCCTTTCTGTGTTAAGTCGTCTTACGACTAAGATTAAGACTATTTTAACATATAAATAGCTCTTTGTCTACTCTTATATTCATCTTTTTTGAAAAAAATTTAAACGATTACAACAGCATATCGTTGGGGTTTTATCGGCATTTAACGGCTCTGTGCATTTTGTTTTACGATTTTTATTATACAACAAAGTTTACTTTACATATTATATAAAAGTCGTCGTACAAAGCAAATAGAAATGCTTTAGGGGAGCCGTTTGCGGCTCCCCTAAACTTTTGTACTGAATTTTGTATTTGCTCATAAAATTCGATAAAAAATTATACATTTTTGCGGTGCGTGAGTTTGTCATCAGTCTGATGCCGCATCAAACGATGCGGCATTTTACGTTTTATGAATTTGTACTGAAGGTGCGACCCTTTCCGCCAAGCTTTACACTGCTGTAGTAATCGATCTTCTTCTTGTCTACCTTAAGAGATTCAAGCTCTGCCTTGACGTCTTCATAACTCTGAGTCACCACTGCGGTCACCTTTTTATCCTTCTGGTCAATTTCCTGCTTTATCTCCTGCAGTCTTCTCATCTTACCCTGAAGCTGTCGCAGTTCGTAAGAAAGCTCCGCTTCTACCGGCTTATTGTTGAGAATATTTCTGAGCAACTCTCTTTCGTTTGCCACCTGAGCATTGACTACATCCATTATGGATTGCTTCACCTGTCGCATACTGTCCATTATCTCATTACGGGAAAGCAGAACCTGCTGAATTATTTCAAGGTCAAAGGTCACCATTTTATCAGTGCGTTTGTTGTATTCTGTCATCAGCTCCGTCAGCTTATCCATAAGCTGGAGCAGAGTGTTTGCGTCTGCTTTTTTCATAAGCGGTGTTTCCTTTCCGATAACCCGTTTATCCCTGCGGTGTTATACCCTGAGGATTTTGCTGCTGTGCTGCCATCTGTTCGCGAGGCATAGAGTTTATCTCCTGAAAAGCCTCTCTCAGCTCAGCTATCATAGGGATAAGTGCGTCAACCTTTGCCTTATCCTTTTTAACGTTCGCCTCTACTATCTCACGGTTGAAATATTCGTAAAGAGAATCGAGATTCTTTGAAATCGGTATTTTCATATCAAGACAGGAACGCAGTGCATTTATTACGTCCTGAGCCTTTGTAAGCGACTTATTAGCTCCCTCGAAATTCTTCTGAGGGATGTAATAGGATGCACGATTAAGCTGGCGTTCTGCCTCCATATACAGTCGTACCACTACTTCACCCGGGGTGAGGGTGGTTATAGACTGCTTTTTATATGCCGAAAACGCGTTGGTCATATCGGTATTCCTTCCATTTAAACCGATTTACCTGCCCTATGAGCAGGTAAATCTTAATAATTTCAATCAAAAATCAGAACTGCATCAGCTGCTGGATGTAGGTTGTCTGGCTGTTTAAGTTACCCATAATTGATTCGAGAGAAGAGAACTGCTTCCAGTATCTGTCCTGCTGATTTTCATATCTTTCTTCAAGACTGTCTATGAGGTTCTGTATGCTCTTTAACTGGTCGAAGATAGAGTTGTCAGTAGCGGCAGTACCCGTCTTCATACCCGCAATCTGTACGAGAGAACCCTTTTCGTTTCTTGCACCTGTTGTCTTAACGGCACTTGTAAGAACTTCGTCAAGCTTGTGCATAATGCCTGTCTTTACAGTATTGCCTTCTTCGTCGATCGTTGTGCCTGTAAACAGCTCTTCGATCTGAGGAGCGAAATTTTCAAAGGCTTCTTCAAGCTTCTTTTCGTCAAGCTCTAACTGACCGTGCTTTGTCCAGTCGTCGCTGGTTGTGATACCCATGCTGAAAAGGCTGAAGTTCTGACCGTCAGCGGTCTTTACTGTTGAATAAAGCACGCTACGCATCTTCTGCATTACAGAGCTTACTGCTGAGTCATTGTAAAGCAGACCCTTCTTAGCCATGGTCTCCCACTTTTCCTGCTGCTTTTCAGAAAGATCCATTTCTTCGATGTCATCATCTGTAAGAGCATAGTAATCGGAGTTGGGCTTTTCATCAACATACTTGAATACGTCCTCAAGAAGCTGGTTATAGTCCTTTACAAATTCCTTGATGGCATCAATTGCTTCGCTGTTGTCTTTCTTTACTTCGTAAGTAAATTCGCTGCCTGCTGCCGCAGAGGTAAAGGTCATCGTTGTGCCGTCTGCTGTGTAAGAGTTGGAGGAGGTTTCGATAACCTCGCCGTTTACTTCTATTTCAAGGTTTGTACCTGCTGTAAACGTGCCCGACTTTAAGCCGAGAGTTGAAAGTAATGCGTCACCGTCACTGCCTGCATCCGCAGTAAAGTCAAGAGTTGCTTCTGTACCATACTTTGAAGAGCTTATTGAGAAGCTGTTTGTCAGAGTACTGAAGCTCATTGTAGCGCCTGCCGCCTTGCTGGCGTTGATTTCGTTCATCATCTTCTTGATTGTGTAATCAGAAGAGAAGGTGAAGCTTACGCCGTTTACCTTTATAGTAGCGTCGCCCTCGATACCCAGTTCCTTTAAGGTTGTGCCTGTTGTTACCTGGCTTGCAGAGGATGTTGCTGTTGATACGCCGTAGGTGTTTGCACTTGAGGGATCAGCCGCAACTGCGATCTTAGAGCCGTCGCTTGCTGTGATAGTACCGTCATCGGAAAGGGATAAGGTAGCGTCACCGGGGAGCTTTACGCTTGACAGAGCCTTTTCAAGCTCGTGTCTGTTTGCCCAGGTTGCAAGGTCTTCATTGGAGAGTGCATAATCATCCTTGTTAAGCTTTAATTCCTTATATGCCGCAAGCTCGTCATAGTTCTTATCGAATTCTGCCTTGAAAGCTTCTTCGTTAAAATCTTCGTTGTACTTTTCGTCAAATTCAACCTTAAAGGCTTCTTCATCGTATTCGGGCTGAGTTGCCTTCCAGTCTTCAAATTCGATACCATCAGCTATAGAACCGTCAGCCTTGCCGGCTTCAAAATCCTTCTTAAGCTGTTCTTCGTAAGCAGACTTCTTGATCACAAGCTCCTTGTCATACTCAGCCTGATAAGCATCGCTCTTAGCCTTTTCATAAGCCTCTGCCTTTAATGCGTCAGAGTCGATCTCTCCTGCTTCCTTAGCGGCATTGTACGCTTTTTCACCTTCAAGATTGAAGTGAATATTCTGATATTCCTCTCTTGTGATAGCACCTAAAGTACCATCTTCGTTGCCAAAATATTCTGCATCAAAGGTCTGGAAGGATACGCTGTAGCTGTTTGATCCTATAGTAAGGTTAAGCTTGTTTGTACCCTGCTTTAAGTTATTCATATTGAGGGAAATATCGCCTTCCATACTCATAACGCCGCTCATAGTCATGCTTGTGCGGTCGGAGGAGACGAGCTTTCCGCTGTCATTTATGTATACAAGACCCCTGCCTGTGGTAGCAGTTGTGTTGGACTCGCCGTAGGCTGCAGTAAGCTGGCTGTTGATCTGTGCCTTTATATCGTCAGCAGAACCGCCTGTAAAGCTTACGTTCGTAGCCTTGTCACCAACCTTTAAGCTGAAGGTATAGGTCTGTGTGCTGTCAGAGTAATTTGAAAAATCAAGTGAACTTGTATCCATAGCACTACCCTGGTACTTAGCCTGAGTAGCAGTCTTGTTCACCTTTACGTTATACGTACCGGGGACTGCACCTGACTGTGACTTTACGGTAACACCTGCAGGAGAGCCCTCTGTAAGCACGCCGTTCACATTCTGAGAAACGGTAGCCTTATATTTATTGAAGGAAGAGGCACTCTTTAAGTTTGTCTTGGAGTCTAACATATCAAAAAACTTCTTCTGGAAGTCTGTAAGCTTTGTAGTTACGTCCTGATATGCTTCCTGCTTCCACTTAAGAGTGATAGCCTTTCTGTTCTGCTTTGTTATTTTAAGCTTTGTAGCGGCGGTCATCGCCTCAACGATAGCCTCAGTATCAAGGCCTGAATTCATACCGCTCATTCTGAGAATATTATTTGCCATTGTACTTCGTCCTCTCTGTGATCATTTCTTCATGCCAAGCAACGCTTCCATCGCCGCTTTAGGCAATGCCGCTGATGACTGCTTATTCATATCCTGTGCATCCTTAAGCTCGTTACGGATTATCTTTACATCCTTCGGAGCTGAAATTCCTATTTTAACTCTGTCCTTTGTTATTTCCAGTACCGTTATCTCGATGTTATCGGAAATCGTAAGGCTTTCGTCAGTTTTTCTTGTTACTACTAACATTACTCATTTCCCTCCTCAAGATATATCGGCTGACGAATTTCATACTTTTCAGGTAAAATGACCTGAGCCGCTAATCTTTCGTCTGTGTTTATAACGATAGGGCACTTCATATTGACTGTCGTCTGCTTATAATCTTCAGGAACTACCGCTATTGATAAGCATCTCACCTTGCTGTCGTCGTTAAGCTTTAACAGCTTTCTTTCAGAGCTGTTGAGCGTTATCTGATAGGTGTTATCTATAAGCTGGGGATCAAATACTATAAAGCAGGGTGCTATACTTTCAACGCACTGCAGCCACATAGGATAAACCCCGTCACCGAGCGGGCTTATAAGAGCGAACTGTCTGCACTCTTCAAAAGCGAAAACACCTGAAGGAAATGTAAAAATATTGTTTTCATCTACTTCAATCTTTCCGAAATCTCTTGTATTTATTTCAGTCATAGTCTTTATTACCTTTCCTTTAGGTTTAATTTTATCAGCCCTTTGCTTCAAACTTAGGCTCGTAGTTGGGGTCTGCACTTGCGGGAACGTATATAGGACCGCCTGTGTATTCAATTTCTACTCTTGCTTTTTCCTTGATGATGAATTCAATGTTACCGGGTACGAATTCTACGGGAGACGCCATAAGATTTTCCCAGTCAATGTTTACGTCAGAGGGCTGATAGTTAAGACTTAACTTGCCCTTATCAAAGGAAACGTCGGGAATACCCTTGGGTAAAAATTCTGTTATCGTTTCTATTGACGCTCCTGCTCTCATCTGCTGAGCCGCAATAGCTGAGGGAGAAACGCCGCGTGCTAACTGGTTACCCTCGTCGATGATCTTTGCAACGCCCTGATAAGCTATCTTCCATCCCTTATCAGCTTCCTTCTGATTGAAGTCGCTGGCGTTGTATTCACCATAACCCATACTTGAACGGACTGCATATGAGTCTATTTTTATCTGTGCGGGCTGGCTTTCCATTCTGAAACCGCTGGGTGTGGTACTGATGTTTACCTTTAAAGGCTCTTTGTTTTCCGGGGCTTTGAGCGAACCGTTGGTTACGTTCACCTCAATGCTTATCGGGATACTTGTTATTTTAAGCAGATTAGGATTCATTTCTTTCCCCTCCTTATATTATTTTTCGTTATTACTGAAGAAAATCGAATATGGTCATCGGGATAACAGATGTTGCCATCTGAAGCGACATATTATATATCGCTTCAAGAGTCTTCCAGTTGGTGGACTCTTCACCCATATCAGTACCTTCAAGATTGTTCTGCTGTTCAAGAAGGTTTTCCTTGTTGGTGGTAAGTCTGTTCTTGTTATACTCGATATACTCTTCTTTATTACCTATTTCTGCGTGGGCGATACTTACGTTGGTCTGGGATTCTCTTATTTTGTTAAGATAATCCATAGCCTTTATCTTGTCGCCCTCTCTTATTACCTGTGCTACATCAAGTGTAAGCTGAATAATGTTCTTGGGGTAGCCGTCTTCATCTGTACCACAGCCTGTTACCCATGCACCATTCATTGTGACAGGAAGCGCCGATTGGGGATCGATTCTGCCTGTTTCCTCATCAACCATCATACCGATACCGATATCTGTAAAGGAGGATTCTGAATAAGGGAACTCGTTATAATCATTTAATGAGTTTATATCAACTTCATTATACTTTACAACTGATTTGCCGTCAAGTCCCTTTTCGATTCTGAAAACGTCCATACCGTTATATACACCGCCGAAGAGTCGTCTTTCGGCAACGTCGATATTAAGAGTTCTTACCAGCTCGTCAGCAAATGTCTCTATTGTTGTAGCGAGAATTTCTTCTTCTGTGGGACCCTGTGTACCGTTTGCAGCGTAGGTTACCTTCTCTGCGATAGTATCAATGATATCTACCATATTAAAGATAGCTGTGTCAGCTGCATAGTATATCTGCTCGGCTGTATCAAGGTTATCAAGATAGTGATCCGTATTTGCAATAGCCTTTCTTACTCTCATTGCCTTTGCCGCCGCAATAGGATCTTCACTTGCTCTGTTATATTTTCTTGTGGAGTTGATCTTACGCTCAGAAGCGTTTTTTCTTTCAAGGGCAGAATTGAGATGTGACAGATAATTTCTGTTTGTCATGCTCTGGGTTACTCTCATTTATCTATCATTCCTTTCCGTTATCTTCCTACAAGACCCATTTTGCTGATTATCGTATCAAGTGCTTCGTCAAGAGTGGTGAGCATTCTTGATGATGCGTTGAACCACTTTGAGTAGTTCAGCATATTAACACCCTCTTCAGTATCAGATACACCCATTATCGAATCTCTGCTGTTGAGCAGGGAAGTGGTGGTTTCCGTATACATTTCGCACTGTTTGTTTGTAAATTCAATATTCTGTGCCAGTCTGTTGTTAAGGAACAGAATAAAGTCGTAGCTTGATCCGTAGTAGTCAGATTCGCCTATCGTTACCGGATCATCCATACCGAGTAAAAGCTGGTTTACTGCGTCACCGTCAAGGTTTACAGGGAAGTCGTATTCGCCTGTTTCTTCGTTGTATATCTTAGCGATCATTGTAGCTTCCTTAAGCCACGCGTCTGATATACGGATGTTGGAGGCGTCTATCTCTCCGCCGCCTGTTGCCGCAAACATCGCTCTTTCTTCGCCGTGCTCTATGCCGTTAAGTCCGTTCATAAGTCCTGCAAAGGAGTTTGCAAATTCGTTAAGTGCTCTCTTGTAATAAGCTATACCATATTCGGTATTCTGTCCGCCGCCTGTGGAGTAGGGGCCGTTACCGTTTAACATATCGTTATATGCCTTTATGCTACCGCTGCCAAGCTCTGCCATAGTGCCGTCGGTAAACTTCAGCATCGTGCATTTGTTTTCGTAGAATTTGTCTCTGAATTCTTCATAGGTGCTGTTTGTTACAAATAACGTACTCTTTTTGCCGTCAACTATCGTAACTCCGCCCATCGTGATCTTTACTGAGCCGTCGAAGTTATCTTCAACGTGGATATCCCCAAGCTCTGATAACTTATCAACGAGTACGTTTCTTGCGTCAAGCAGTTCGTTAGGTCCATAGCCGCCCGTTACCGATACACCGTTGTAGATGTTATCTGCCGCGAGTACTGCATAGTCGTCAACTATCTCACGGTTATATTCAACTATCTCCTGAATGAGTGAGTTTGCGTCTTCGAGTGTGCAATGAAGATCGTATATCGTCTGCTCTTCAAGAGCTTCAAGATCCATATGCTGCTGATTGAACAGCTTTGCAATGTTGTAGCACTGGTTTCTTACAAGGCTGGCAAGCTCTTCTCTGTCAGGAGCGTCCTCAGCATATTTTCTGAGGGCTGATTTGAGGTTGTCGAACTGTACCGCCATACCCATATCGTCAAAGGTGTCGGAGAAGTTTGTGAATACTGTTTCAACTTCATCCATTATAGCCGCCTTCTGATCATATTCAGCTACGTAACAGTTGTTATCTCTGAAACGCTTGTCGAGGTAGTCATCTCTCGTCTGACCTACGCCGCTTGCGAATACGCCCTGTCCTGAAAGGCCAAGCTTTGCGGTCTTTGTAAGATATGCACCACGCATATTTGCATATTCTGCATAAACGTCAAGTCTTTGTCTTGTATAGCCTTCGGTGTTGGCGTTTGACAGGTTGTTACCTGTTATATCTAAACCCTTCTGTGCCATCTGCACAGAACGCTTTTGTACTTCTAATCCTAAAAAAGATGCTCTCATCTATGTTTTCCTTCCTCCCGATGATATCACCGGTTATAAGTCAGACACTTCCGATAAATCCCTTTGTGCCTGTTGTGCGCTTTACCTTTGCACCGTAACCGTTATAGGTTTCTGCCATAGTCATCCCTGCGCCCCGTACCAGCTCTTCCTGAACCGATAACTTCTTTTCTACAGTTTCTGTGATCTCGTCGTTCAGCTTGCGTATCCTTGCAATATATCCCGTCAGATCGTCGTATATCATCTGCAGCTTTACTTTTCTCTCAGCAGGAGCTTTTTCAATAAGCTCCTTTGCCTTTATATCCTCGTCAATACCAAGCTCGGAAAAATATTGAACTCTCGTGTTCTCCTGGGACTGAATTTTCATTATCAGTGCCTGCTCGTCATCTACCGCCTCTAAAAGCCACAAAAGGTCGTCATCCATGACCTTTGCCATCTTTTCTGTAAGATAAAGCACCATATCACGGTAGGTTGCGTTATATTTTTCCATAAAAGCGATTATCTTGTCAGTTGTCTGGACTGTCATTTTACACCGCCTCTCAGAACATCAGGATAGCATCAACCAATGCCTCAGGATCTACCTGATAGCTTCCGTTTTCTACTGATTCGGAAAGAGAACTAATCTTCTCTGCTGCTGCATCGCTACTTATCTGTGCCGCAAGATTTGACTTTGCAGCCTCTACGCTGCGTGCAAAGTTGAATTCTACCTTATCAGTTTTTGCTGTCGTGGGAGCAGTTTTCACCTTACTGCCGCTCATTTTTACTTTGTTGTAGGTATTAAGAATACCGCTGATGTTTTTTATTTCCATACTGTCAGCTCCCTTCAGGGCATATTTACCCGTATATTTCTACATTTATTATATCGGCAGAAAACGCCTTAACTTTAGACCAAATCAGCAAATTTTTCGGATTTTTTTAATTTTTTATTAAATTTTTGTGAAATATAAAAATCAGCTCCACAATTTGAAATTGTGGAGCTGAAAAATTTTCTGCTACTAAAATACTTACGTTATCTTCTGACCTCTGTTCCTCCCCATTCAACGAGAGTAAAACCGAGTCTGTCAGGTACAGACAACTCCTGTGGTGCTATATCCACATATTCGTCACTGCCGTAATATGCCATATATACCCTGATTACGGTATCAGGTGCAGGAGTAACGTTCAGAACGGCATTATCCGTGTATCTATCCGTCTGGAAGGAGATAACGTTATACTTATTGCTCTGCATAAGGGGTAACCAATATACAATAAATTCGTTATATTCTCTTGGAGTAAGTCCCAGCCTTTTAAGGCTTTCTCTTAAAAATTCGGTGGTGTCCTCGCCCTTTACACAAAAGCCCTTGCTGAAATCGTAATCAATACTGCTGATACCATCCCAGAAGATGTAGGAATATTCATTTCCGTCCTTGTCGTAAAGAGTGCCGTCAGGCATAGCTGTTACCTGCCATCCGTTATTATACTGAGGGTAAGTAACCATAAGCTGTCCGTTAAAGTCAAGCTCAACAGACACCTCCGTTTTTTCTTCGGGGTAGAGGTATATGACGGGTTTATCGACAGGCTCATATATTACAAATGCATTCTTTGTGGGGATCACAACAAAACTATTTTCATCTGCCTTGTACAGCTTTTCAAAGGATATATCCACACGGTCAGCTACACAGATATTTTCCTTATCCTTTTCACTACAGATAACGGTATAGTAAGTGCCGTCAGAATCAGAACCATTCTTATTGGCTTTAAAACCATCATCGGTAAATTCTGTAATATTAAGAGTAAGCGAGCCGTTTTCTTCTACAAGCTCATATTTTGAAAAGTCCTCAGCCTGAGATATCGTACTGCTTTCGCCGGTCGTTGCCGATGTGACATTATCTCCGCAGGCGGTAGCAGTCAGCAGAACAAAGACTGAAAGTAGGATTGTCAAAAGCTTTTTCATTTCGGGATACCTCCTTTTTTTCTTTTATTATATCTTGCGGGATATAATATTTCAAGTAGTAAAGTGTACAAAAAAATAATGGGAAGTTGTGGAAATGTGATAAATGAGGGTTGCACCTGCAAACAATAATCTATCTTACACCTAATGCGTGAAGCCGCCGTTTGCAAACCTTTGTACACCTCGATGATATTTAAAGGCGGAAATTGGTGAACGCCACGCGTTCAAAAAATCCCCACCGCAAAAGCGGTAGGGATTGAAATATATTTAAGCTTGTCGTTTATCAGATTTTCAATAATTTTACCAAACTGTTTCTGTCACTCTGTCAACGTCGGCAGGACCGCTGGTAGACAGACCGACAATTCTCCAGTAGCCGTCTATCTTTTCCAGCTCTACGCACTGAGCCAGATCAGATTGCTCCATCTGAATATGATCCTCATTATTTGACTGATGATCATAAAATACAATTCTTGATTTTATTCTGAAATACAATCGTTTTGCGTTTTCTGCATTGCCCTCAGGATACCAGTCGGATATTTCCACATCATAATAACAACCGTTCAAACGACCCTGACTGTCAAAGGTTATATCCTGCTTATAAAGGTCTTCAGGCATATCGCTGTACAGATATTTCTCTATAACATATCTTTTCTGCCAATTGCGTTCTCTCGTACACTGTGCCCACATCTGTATAACCTGTTCGGGAGTAAGGTCTTTATAGGGGATACCCACATAATCTATGTCCTCTTCCTTTAATATGGACAGGAAGTGATATTCACGACCGCTCGACTGCTTATCGCTATTCTTTTCAGCTTCGGCTGTACTCTCTGTATCGGAGCTGACTGTTTCGTCAGCAAACGTGGTGTCAGAAACAGCCACAGAGGCGGTTTCTGTCTTTGATATACCTTCTTCGCTTATCGTTGATTGCACCTTGGCATCAGAGCAACCACATAAAAGAACGGAACAAATTAAGCTAAAGCATATAAAGGATGATATAATTTTTTTCATTTCGGGATACCTCCTTTTTCTTTTATTATATCTTGCGGGATATAACATTTCAAGTAGTAAAGTGTACAAAAAAATAATGGGAAGTTGTGGAAATGTGATAAATGAGGGTTGCACCCGCAAACAATAATCTATCTTACACCTAATGCGTGAAACCGCCGTTTGCAAACCTTCGTACACCTCGATGATATTTAAAGGCGGAATTGGGAGCGGTGGCACACCGTAAAAAATCCCCACCGCAAAAGCGGTAGGGATTTAAATGTTTTAAGTTAAATCAGCGATTAAACTAATTCGATAACAGCCATTTCTGCTGCGTCGCCTCTTCTGGGGCCGATCTTGATAATGCGTGTGTAACCACCATTCTTATCAGCGTACTTAGGAGCGATTTCATCAAACAGCTTCTTAGCTACATCTTCCTTAGTGATGTAAGCAAACACCTGACGCTTTGTGTGCAGTGTGTTTACCTTGCCAAGAGTGATCATCTTTTCAGCAGCACTGCGAACTTCCTTAGCTCTTGATACTGTTGTAATGATCTTGCCCTTTTCAAGCAGTAATGTTACCATGCCTCTGAGCATAGCCTTTCTGTGATCGCTGGTTCTACCCAGTTTTCTTGAACCTGCCATGTTTATTTCTCCTTTCAGACAAATTGAAAGTCACTTGTTAATTGTTGTCATCGTCACTTGCGAGATCAAAGCCTAATGACTGAAGCTTTGCTCTTACTTCCTCAAATGACTTCTTACCTAAGTTTCTTACCTTCATCATTTCACCCTGTGACTTGCTGATAAGATCGTCAACTGTGTTGATGTTAGCTCTCTTCAGACAGTTGTAGGAACGAACTGAAAGCTCGAGATCATCAATAGTCATAGCAAGAATATCGCTCTTGCCGGACTCGTTCTTATCTGCCATAAGATCAGGCTGAAGTGTTTCATCTGACAGTTCAACGAAGGATGTCAGATGCTCAGTGAGAACCTTGGCTGCGTATGAAACAGCTTCCTTAGCGGAAATAGTACCGTCTGTCCAAACCTCTAAAATGAGCTTGTCGTAGTCGATCTTCTGTCCCACACGGGTGTTTTCAACTGTATAATTCACCTTTAAAACAGGTGTATAAATGCTGTCGACAGCAATAACGCCGATTGACGGCTGAAGCTGCTGCTTGTTCTTGTCAGCGGATACGTAACCTCTGCCTCTGTCAAGTGTGATCTCCATATAGAGCTTAGCACCTGCACCTAAGGTAGCGATATGCATACCGGGATCGAGAATTTCGATTTCACTGTCAGTCTTGATATCGCCTGCAGTTACTTCGCATTCTCCCTCAGCTTCAATATAAACTGTTTTCGGGCATTCGCCATACATTTTTGCAATCAGACCCTTGATGTTGAGGATGATTTCTGTTACATCCTCCTTAACGCCGGGAATTGTGGAAAATTCATGCAGAATACCGTCGATCTTTACAGATGTAACGGCAACACCAGGAAGTGATGAAAGGAGTACACGACGAAGGCTGTTGCCTAACGTGTATCCATAACCACCCTCCAGCGGATCTAACGTGAACATACCGTAGGTTCCGTCGGGTTTTAACTTAGCGGTCTCGATTACAGGCTTTTCGAATTTTTCAAGCATTTGGTTTACCCTCCCACAAGTTTGTTTGTTGATATATCGGGAATTTCCGATGTCGTTCCGGGCAGGATTTTACATAACGTAAAACCGCCCAGTTAATTTTAAATTACGCTTTAGCGGGCTTTGCCCTCCGAAGCGGTATAAACCGCTGCGGAATCGTAAATTAAAAATAACTGATAACATATCCGAAAACGCGGATATGAAAAGAGTTTGCAAAGCAAATCGGTTATTATTTTGAATATAACTCGATGATTAAGTGTTCTGCAATTTCGAAGTCAAGCTCTTCACGCTGGAATTCTCTTGCGATCTTAGCTGACATACCCTCTTTATTTACGTCCAGCCACAGGGGAACGAGTCTTCCGTTTGTCTGTTCAACGATCTGTGCAAACTTGGGGCTCTTCTTGCTTGTCTCGCTGACTGCAATAACGTCACCGGGCTTTACTCTGTAAGAAGGAACGTCTACCTTCTTGCCGTTTACTGTGAAGTGACCATGTGTAACAAGCTGTCTGGATTCACGTCTTGTTATAGCCATACCCATTCTGAATACAACGTTGTCAAGTCTTGATTCAAGGATCTTGATTAAGTTTTCGCCGGCAACGCCTTCCATCTTAACTGCCATTTCATAGTAGTGATAGAACTGCTTTTCAAGAACACCGTAGATGAACTTGAGCTTCTGCTTTTCTTTTAACTGAAGACCGTATTCACTTGTCTTCTTTCTGTTGCTTGCGTTTGCGTGACGCTTTGTTTCCTTGCTGTATCCCAGTACCATGGGAGAAATTCCTAAGGCCTTACATCTCTTTAAGACCGGCTGTCTGTCTACTGCCATTTGTCAGTACCTCCGTTTTTTAAATAAATATCGTTTCTTGAATGTTTATACATTCACGCGACTCTGAGTAAACTACACTCAGTTCTTTCTGTTATACACGTCTTCTCTTGGGAGGACGGCATCCATTGTGAGGAATAGGAGTAACATCCTTGATAAGTCTAACCTCAAGACCTGCTGCCTGTAATGCACGGATAGCTGCTTCGCGTCCGGATCCGGGACCCTTAACGAAAACTTCTACTGTCTTCAGACCGTGTTCCATAGCAGCCTTAGCTGCTGTTTCTGCTGCACTCTGTGCTGCGAAGGGAGTGGACTTTCTTGAACCTCTGAAGCCAAGTCCGCCTGCTGATGCCCATGATAAAGCATTTCCCTGAAGGTCTGTAATAGTAACAATTGTATTGTTAAATGTAGACTGGATGTGAGCTGCACCGTTTTCAATGTTCTTACGCTCACGACGTCTGCGGATAACAGGCTTTTTGTTAGCGGTTGCCTTTGCCATTGTTTTACCACCTTTCTCCTGAAGTTATTACTTCTTCTTATTAGCGATGGTCTTCTTGGGACCTTTTCTTGTTCTTGCGTTTGTCTTTGTACGCTGACCACGAACGGGTAAGCCCTTGCGGTGACGTGTGCCTCTGAAGCAGTTGATTTCTACAAGACGCTTGATGTTTAATGCAACTTCTCTTCTGAGGTCGCCTTCTAATACGATACCAAGCTCTTCAATAGCATCACGGATCTTAGCTTCATCATCATCGGTAAGTTCCTTAACTCTGGTGTCGGGGTTTACACCGGACTTTTCCAGAATGTCGTTAGCGGTCTTTCTGCCTATACCGTAAACGTATGTGAGAGCGATCTCAATACGCTTTTCCTTAGGCAGGTCGATACCAGCAATTCTTGCCATATCTTTTTCCTCCTGTTAAAATTGGGGCTTAGCCCTGTCTCTGCTTGTGCTTAGGTTCCTGGCAGATTACCATAACCTTGCCCTTGCGTTTAATTACCTTGCACTTATCGCACATAGGCTTTACTGAAGGTCTAACTTTCATTTTAATATCATCCTTCCTGTATAGTAGGCTTCCGGGATTACTCCCGCTTAACTTCGAATTACTTGGCTCTCCATGTAATTCTGCCTTTTGTAAGATCATAAGGTGACATTTCAACAGTTACCTTATCACCGGGTAAGATACGAATGAAATTCATACGCAGCTTGCCGCTTACATGTGCCAGAATCTTGTGGCCATTTTCCAGCTCAACCTGAAAAGTTGCGTTCGGCAGTGCTTCAAGTATCTTGCCGGTTACTTCGATTACATCTTCTTTAGACAAGCTTAATCACTCTCCTCGGCGATGTCTGTCCCGCTCATTGTTCGCAGGACCGTTCTTAGCTTTTTATCAGTCAAATCCGTTAAATCCAGTACCGTATTGGTCTTTGCCAGATGCAGCGGATTTTTCTTCTTCGGAGCATCGAGCTTTCGTAGCTTGCCGTCGGCAATATACGCAAACCCTGCTTCTTCTCTGACGATGACGTGCAGCAGACCGCTGTCGTGTCCCGCCATACTTTTAACAACCATTCCTACTCTGATAGCTTCACGGTACATAAGAGTCCTCCGTTACTTAGGGCGATGCATATCGCTCATAGTCATAATCAGTGGCTCGCCGTTCGTTATCGCAATAGTATGCTCAAAGTGAGCGCTGTAGTTATGATTTGCTTCTACCACTGTCCATTTGTCAGGGAGAATAATAACCTCAGCCGTTGTTTCGTTTATCATAGGCTCAATGCAGATCGTCATACCGGGTACGAGTCTCGGACCTCTGCCTGCCTTTCCGACGTTAGGAACATCGGGGGCTTCGTGCATATTGCGGCCGATTCCGTGACCGATAAATCTGTCGACTACAAAGTAGCCTCTTGATTCACAGTAATTTTGTACGGCATTTGAAATATCGCCGATGCGGTTACCCGCTACAGCCATCTTTATACCCTCGTAAAGAGCTTCATTCGTTACCTGTAAAAGCTTTTTTGCTCTTTCGGGAACGTCGCCCACCATAAAGGTATAGGCGTTGTCTCCGTTGTAGCCGTCATACTCAACAGTCACATCAACGGAAACGATGTCTCCATCCTTAATGATCTTCTTTTTTGAGGGGATACCGTGAATAAGCTCGGAGTTAAGGGAAATACAGGCACTGCCTGTAAATCCGCAATAGCCGAGAGAGGAGGGGATTGCTCCCTTTGAAACGATAAAATCATGAATGATCTTATCCAGCTCCCAGGTGCTCATACCGGGCTTTATTGCATTGCCCGCAACGATGAGTGCTTCAGCGGCTATCTCACTTGCTTTTTTCATGGTTTCGATTTCTTTTGCCGATTTAACCTGAATCATCAGTAATTTCCTTCCTATGAAGAACAGTGATTACGCTTCAACTGCTGCCAGTGTGAGCTTTGAAGTTTCAGAAATTTCTTCCTGACCTTCTACTGTTACGAGCTTGCCCTTTGCCTGATAGAAATCCTTTAAAGGAGCTGTCTTTTCATAGTAGGTTTCGAGTCTTGAAAGAACAGTTTCAGGCTTGTCATCAACTCTCTGTACAACGTTTGCACCGCAGAGGTTGCACTTACCTTCTACCTTTGTAGGCTTGAAGTCTACGTGGTAGGAAGCACCGCAGCCTTCGCATACGCGTCTGCCGGAAAGTCTTGCGATGATCTTTTCATCTGCAACTGAAATTTCAACGACCTTATCGATCTGAACGCCCATTGCTTCGAGTGCTTCTGCCTGAGCTACTGTTCTGGGGAAGCCGTCGAGAATAAAGCCGTTCTTTGCATCATCCTGTGCGATTCTGTCCTTTAAGATGCCGATTACAACATCATCGGGAACAAGGTCGCCTCTGTCCATGCACTCTTTTGCTGCAAGACCTGCGGGTGTGCCGTTCTTTACAGCTTCTCTTAACATATTACCTGTTGAGATAGCAGGGATGCCGAGCTTATCGCAAACAACCTCTGCCTGAGTGCCTTTGCCTGCACCGGGAGCACCTAAGAAAATTAAATTCATAATTAGTTCCTTTCTGCTGGTCAATTATTCAAGGAAGCCCTTGTGATGACGCATCATCATCTGGCTTTCAAGAACACGAACTGTTTCAAGAGCAACACCTACAACGATGAGGATCGTTGTACCACCGAGTGACAGACCCTGAAGTCCTGTCAGGTTGGAGAAGATGATAGGGAATATAGCGATGATACCTAAGAAGATCGCGCCTACCAGTGTTATCTTTGAAAGCGAATTGTGGATGAAGTCGGATGTGGGCTTGCCGGGACGATAACCCGGGATAGCACCGTTGTTCTTCTTAAGATCATTTGCTATCTGTACAGGGTTGTACTGCATAGATATATAGAAGTAGTTGAATGCAATGATCAAGAAGAAGTAAAGTATAGCGTATACAGGGTGGTTAGAACTGAACACCTGCATTACTCCGCTCCAGAAAGGTGTTTCTGAAGTGGGTGTTACGCCGAACATAAGACCTATTGAAGTAGGTAACGTCATAATTGTCATAGCGAAGATGATGGGCATAACGCCTGCCATAGCAACCTTTATCGGAATATGCTGTGACTGACCGCCGTACATCTTTCTGCCGACTACTCTCTTTGCATACTGAACGGGGATTCTTCTCTCTGCGTTTGTCATGAGGATTACAAATGCAATCATCAGAACGTAAATAACGAGGATGAGGGGAACGAATACCCAGTTCTGAGCAGTGTTTACTGTGATCTGCTTGAAGAGTGTCATGATCATGCTGGGTACACCTGAGATGATACCTGCGTACAGAATCATTGAGATACCGTTACCGATACCATGCTGGGTAATAAGATTACCGAGCCAGATGATAAGTGACGCACCTGCTACGAAGCAGGCAACAATGGTTACTGCTGCGAGAATGCCTTCGAAGCCCTTTGTGTATAAAACAGCATCGACGTTACGAAGAGCAAGATAATAAGCAACAGCCTGGAATATTGCAATGCCCAAAGCTACAAATTTTGTTATTGTATCTAACTTCTTGCGGCCCACGTCGCCTTCCTTCTGCAATCTTTCGAGTGCAGGAATCGCAACAGCTAAAAGCTGAACGATGATGGATGCGTTGATGTAAGGTGAAATTGACATAGCAAGTAATGTACCCTTGCTGAGTGAACCACCTGTCAGTGAGTCAAGATAGTTAAGAATCGTACCGCCCTGAGGATCGATGAGGGTCTTAACCGCATCAGGATCCAGGAAGGGAACGAATATTGATGAACCAAAACGGAAAATTACAACGATGAGCAATGTAAATAAAATCTTTCTGCGAAGCGAGGGATCAGCCCACGCATTTCTGAAGACTTGTAACATTACAGCACCTCTGCCTTTCCGCCGGCAGCTTCGATCTTAGACTTAGCTGTTTCAGAGAACTTAGCAGCCTTAACTGTAAAGCTCTTTGTAAGTTCGCCGTTGCCGAGAACCTTAACGCCGTCTAATACCTTAGTAACAAGACCTGCATCGATCATTGCATCTAAGTCGATAACTGCACCACTTTCAAAACGTGCTTCTAAATCTGCAACGTTGATTACTGTATATTCAGTAGCAAAAATGTTGTTAAAGCCTCTCTTAGGCATACGTCTTGCAAGGGATGTCTGACCACCTTCAAAACCAGGTCTTACACCGCCGCCTGAACGTGCCCACTGACCCTTGTGACCCTTGCCGGCTGTCTTACCGTGACCGGAACCGTGACCACGGCCGATACGCTTAACTTCCTTTGTTGCTCCTGCTGCAGGGTATAATTCGTGTAGCTTCATGTGTTACACCTCCTATTAGTTAATGTGCTTTTTTAACGTTTTATAAGGTGTAAGGAATTATTCCTCAGTAACCTCAACTAAATAATAAATTTCTTTGATCTTGCCTCTTGTAGCAGCGTTGTCGGGCTGTACTGTTTCAGCACCGATCTTACGAAGACCAAGAGACTGTGCGGTTGCAATGTGGCTGTCCTTACGGCCTGCCAGTGATTTAACCAGCTTAATCTTTAAAGCCATTTCGGTTTCCGTCCTTTCTTATGAGTCAGGGAAATCTTAACCTAAGATTTCTTTTACGGTCTTGCCTCTGAGCTCAGCTACCTGCTGTGCATCTCTGAGTGCTGTAAGACCTGCCATTGTTGCTCTAACTACGTTGCAAGGATTGTTTGAACGAAGTGACTTTGTACGGATGTTCTTGATACCTGCCATTTCAACAACAGCACGAACAGGACCACCTGCGATAACACCGGTACCTTCGGGAGCGGGCTTTAAAAGAACTGCGCCTGCGCCGAACTTACCAACGATTTCGTGGGGGATTGTGTTACCCTTTAAGGAAATCTTTACAATGTTCTTCTTTGCATCTTCAATACCCTTGCGGATAGCGTCGGGAACTTCGCTTGATTTACCTGTACCGAAGCCTACAACGCCGTTACCGTCACCTACAACGACCAGTGCGGAAAACTTCATGATACGTCCGCCCTTAACGGTCTTGGATACACGGTTTATGGCAACTACCTTTTCGGAAAGCTCGTATTTGCTTGCATCTAAAAGTGCCAAAATATTGTCCTCCTATTATGATTTAGGTTTTACTCGATTAGAAGTTAAGTCCGCCTTCACGTGCGCCTTCAGCAAGTGCTGCAACTCTGCCGTGGTAAACGTAACCGCTACGGTCAAATACTACGTCAACGATGCCTGCTGCCTTTGCCTTGTCAGCGAGTGCAAGACCAACCTTCTTTGCTGCCTCTGCGTTGCCGCCGAAACCTTCAAAGCTCTTTTCCATTGTTGATGCGCTGCAAAGGGTCTTACCTTCAACGTCGTCAATGAGCTGTGCATAAATGTGCTTTGAAGAACGGAATACGCTGAGTCTGGGGCAAGCTGCTGTTCCGCTTATCTTAGCACGGATACGCTTGCGACGCTTGATTCTGCTTTTCTTGCTATCAATTACTTTAATCATTTAACTTTCACCCCTTGCGGTTTATTTCTTACCCTTACCTGCTTTACCTTCCTTACGACGGATAACTTCATCAACGTACTTGATGCCCTTACCCTTATAAGGTTCAGGTCTGCGCTTGTTTCTGATTTCAGCTGCAAACTGACCAACCTTCTGCTTGTCGATACCGGAAACGATAATCTTATTAGGAGCGGGTGATTCGATTGTTACATCTTCTGTATCGGATATGATAACCTGGTGTGAGAAACCGAGGTTCATTATTAGATCCTTACCCTGCTTCTGTACACGGAAACCTACACCGTTTACATCGAGTTCCTTCTTGTAGCCGTTTGTAACGCCTTCAATCATGTTAGCGATGAGTGTTCTTGTGAGGCCGTGGAGAGCACGGTTTTCCTTTGCGTCATCAGGACGAGCAACAGTGATCTCTGTGCCTTCCATCTTGATGATCATTGAGGGCTTGAACTCCTTTGTGAGTGTGCCCTTGGGGCCCTTTACTGTAACTGTGGTACCGTCGATCTTAACATCAACGCCGGCAGGAACAGCGATAGGTGACTTACCAATTCTTGACATATCTGTTCCTCCTTAATTACCAAACGAAAGCAAGCACTTCGCCGCCAACGTTATTCTTACGAGCTTCTCTGTCTGTCATAACACCCTTGGATGTTGACACGATAGCAATACCTAAGCCCTTCATTACCTTGGGCATATCCTTGCTGTTTGAGTAAATTCTAAGTCCGGGCTTACTTACACGGCGTAAACCTGTAATGACCTGCGACTTGTTCTCAGTATACTTTAAAGTGATTCTGATAACGCCCTGTTTGTCGTCTTCAATCACTCTGAAATTCTTAATGTAACCTTCATCTACGAGTATCTGAGCGATCTGCTTCTTCATGTTAGAAGCGGGAACGTCTACTGTAGGATGCTTAGCAGAGTTAGCATTACGAATTCTGGTCAGCATATCTGCGATAGTATCGGTGATCTGCATTACTTCTTCCTCCTAAATATTTGTTCTGCTTATTACCAGCTGGATTTCTTTACGCCGGGAATCTGTCCCTTATAAGCAAGCTCTCTAAAGCAAATTCTGCATATACCAAACTTACGCATGTAAGAGTGAGGTCTGCCGCAGATCTTGCATCTGTTGTAAGAACGTGTAGAAAACTTTGCAGGACGCTGCTGTTTAGCAATCATTGATTTCTTTGCCATATCTCTTTAGTTTCCTTTCTTACTTTGCGAAAGGAGCGCCCATAAGGGTGAGCAGCTCTCTTGCTTCTTCATCAGTCTTGGCTGTGGTTACGAAGTTGATGTCCATACCACGAACCTTGTCGATCTTGTCGTATTCGATTTCAGGGAATATAAGCTGTTCCTTGATACCTGTTGAGTAGTTACCTCTGCCGTCAAATGAGTTGGGGTTGATACCTCTGAAGTCACGTACACGGGGAAGTGCAACATTGAAGAATCTGTCGAGGAATTCGTACATAACTTCGTCTCTTAATGTTACCTTAACACCGATAACCATGCCTTCTCTCAGCTTGAAGTTAGCTACTGACTTCTTAGCGCGGCAAACTACAGGCTTCTGACCTGTGATGAGCATTAAGTCAGCCATGATAGCGTCTACGATCTTAGCATTTTCCTTAGCTTCGCCGCAACCAACGTTGATGATGATCTTGTCGAGCTTGGGAACCTGCATTACGCTTTTGTAACCGAACTTCTTGAAGAGTGCAGGAGCAACTGTTTCTCTGTAATATGCTTTCATTCTGTTCATATTCTTAATTCTCCTTACCGACAGCAGCCGGAAGTTACTTTATCCGACCCACTGCCAAGTTATATGGGCTGCTGATTAAAGTTCAGCGCCGCAGTGCTTGCAAACTCTGATTTTCTTGTCGCCCTTGATTTCGTGACCAACTCTTGTAGGCTTGTCACACTTGGGGCATACGGGCATTACCTTGCATGCATAGATAGGTGCTTCTACCTTTACGAGACCGCCCTGTTCGCCCTGTCTTCTGGGCTTAACGTGCTTTGTTGCGAGGTTTCTGCCTTCTACGATAACCTTCTGTTCCTTAATGGATACTTCCAGAACCTTACCCTGCTTGCCTTTGTCCTTGCCGGATATGATCTGAACGTTATCGCCAGTCTTTACGTGTAAATTATTCATTAGCGACCTCCGGATTATAATACTTCGGGAGCGAGGGAAAGGATCTTTGTGAAGTCCTTATCACGAAGCTCTCTGGCTACAGGCCCAAAAATACGGGTTCCTCTGGGGTTTTTATCTTCTTTAACGATTACGGCTGCATTTTCGTCGAAACGGATATATGTGCCGTCATCTCTTCTAACGCCGGTTGCTGAACGAACGATAACTGCCTTAACAACATCGCCCTTCTTAACAGTACCGCCGGGGCTTGCCTTCTTTACAGAAGCAACCACGATATCGCCTATGTTAGCGTACTTTCTGCGTGTACCGCCGAGTACTCTGATGCACATAAGTTCTTTAGCGCCTGTGTTATCCGCAACCTTCATGCGTGACTGCATTTGAATCATGGATTTATTCTCCTTCCGATAAATTTAAAGTAAAAATTACTTAGCCTTTTCGATGATGTTTACTAAACGCCATCTCTTATCCTTGGAAAGGGGTCTGGTTTCCATAATTTCAACCTTGTCGCCGATTCCGCAGGAGTTGTTTTCGTCATGCGCCTTAAACTTGATTGTACGCTTAATGATCTTCTTATAAAGAGGGTGACGGACATTGTCCTCGATTGCTACAACGATGGTCTTGTCCATCTTGTTGCTTACAACCTTACCAACTCTGGTTTTTCTTAAGTTTCTTTCACTCAAAGCTTTGTCCTCCTCTTCCATTACTTAGCATCCAGTTCACGTTCACGCTGAACTGTCTTAACCATAGCGATCTCTTTCTTAACCGCCTTAATTCTTGTGGGGTTGTCAAGCTTGTTTACGGCGAGCTGGAAACGGAGGTTGAATAATTCCTGCTTGAGCTCTACAAGCTTCTTATCGAGTTCGATATCCTTTAACTCTCTGATTTCTTTAACCTTCATTACTGCTCACCTCCATTTTCCTTTGTAATGAACTTGCACTTGATGGGGAGCTTGTGCATAGCGAGACGCATAGCTTCTCTTGCAACTTCTTCGGAAACGCCGGCGATTTCAAACATTACTCTGCCGGGCTTAACTACTGCTACCCAGTATTCAGGTGAACCCTTACCTGAACCCATTCGGGTTTCAGCGGGCTTTTCTGTGATGGGCTTGTCAGGGAATATCTTAATCCAAACCTGACCACCACGCTTGATATAACGTGTCATAGCGATACGGGCAGCTTCGATCTGGTTTGATGTGATCCAGGAAGCTTCGAGTGCCTGAAGGCCGAATTCGCCGTGGCTGACTACATTGCCTCGTGTTGCTTTACCTGTCAGACGACCACGCTGTTGTCTTCTGTACTTTACTCTCTTTGGAAGCAGCATTATTCGTTACCTCCCTCTTTTTTCTCTGCTCTGGGCTTACGAGCTCTGCCGTCGTTGTTTCTGCGGCGGGGCTTTTCTGTCTTCTGTGCAGGGATCTCACCCTTAAGAACTTCGCCCTTGTAAATCCATACCTTAACACCGATAACGCCATATGTTGTGTTAGCTCTTGCTACACCGTAGTCGATATCAGCTCTTAATGTCTGCAGGGGAATTGTACCCTCGTGGTAGCTTTCGCTACGTGCAATTTCAGCACCGCCGAGACGGCCGCTTACCATTGTCTTGATACCCTTAGCGCCGCTCTTCATTGTTCTGCCGATGCAGGACTTCATAGCTCTTCTGAAGGATACACGCTGTTCGAGCTGCATTGCGATGTTTTCAGCAACTAAAGCAGCATTTAAATCGGGGTTCTTAACCTCTACGATGTTTAAGTTGATGTCCTTGCCGCCTGCGATCTTGGAGATCTCATTGCGGAGCTTTTCGATTTCAGCACCCTTAGCACCGATAAGCATACCGGGCTTTGCTGTGTGGATGTGAACCTTAACCTTGTCATTTGCACGCTCGATCTCAACTAAAGAGATACCTGCTGCTCTTGAGAGCTGCTGATCGGACTTTTCGCCGTTAGCCTTGATGAGCATTCTGTCTTTCATGATATATTCACGGATTTTGTAGTCTTCTACGAGTGTATCGCCGAAGGTAGCCTTGCCGGCAAACCAGCGGGAATCCCAATCTTTGATAACTCCGACTCTAAGACCGTGCGGATTAACTTTCTGTCCCATTGCTATCCTCCTTATTCTGCTTCTTTTACAACCAAAACGATGTTGGAAGTTCTCTTGAGAATGCGATGTGCTCTTCCGTGATCCTTAGGTCTGATTCTCTTTAAAGTAACGCCAGCACCAACGTGGCAGGAAGAAACAAAGCACTTGGAAACGTCCATGTTGTGATTGTTTTCTGCGTTAGCCATTGCTGACTTGAGGAGCTTCTGTAAAGGCTCGCTCGCTGATTTGGGTGTATACTTGAGGATCGCCATTGCTTCGTCGCAGGGCTTGTTTCTGATTAAATCAAGAACAATGCCAACCTTACGAGGTGAAATGCGAACCTGTCTGAGTTCTGCTCTTGCCTCCATTGATTACTCCTCCTTACTTGTTTGATGTCTTGCTTCCTGCATGACCCTTATAGGTTCTTGTAGGAGCGAATTCGCCCAGCTTGTGACCTACCATATCTTCGGTTACATATACGGGAACGTGTTTTCTGCCATCGTGAACAGCGAATGTGTGTCCAACGAAATCAGGGAATATTGTGCTGGAACGGCTCCAGGTCTTTAAAACCTTCTTTTCGCCGGCTTCGTTCATAGCGAGTACTCTCTTCATGAGAGCTTCCTGCACGTAAGGTCCCTTCTTAATACTTCTGCTCATTAATATAAATTCCTTTCAAGTGAATTGCAAGTTAATGTGCGGCGGCGTTTTACTGCCTCTGGCAAACACCGCACTTATTAACAATGACTTGGATCTAATTACTTACTGTTTCTTCTCTTAACAATGAACTTGTTAGAGCTCTTCTTGAGTTTTCTTGTCTTGTAACCAAGAGCAGGCTTACCCCAAGGAGTTACAGGGCCGGGACGACCAACAGGTGACTTACCTTCACCACCACCGTGAGGGTGATCGTTAGGGTTCATTACAGAACCTCTTACTGTAGGTCTAACGCCCTTGTGACGCATACGACCAGCCTTACCGTAGTTTACGTTTTCGTGGTCGAGGTTAGATACAACACCGATTGTTGCCATGCACTTGTCAGATACGTTTCTGAGCTCGCCGCTGGGGAGTCTTAAAAGTGCGTAGCCATTTTCCTTAGCCATGAGCTGAGCCATGTTGCCCGCAGAACGAACAAGCTGACCGCCCTTGCCGGGGTAAAGCTCGATGTTGTGGATGATTGTACCAACGGGGATATCGATGAGGGCAAGTGCGTTGCCGGGCTTGATATCTGCGTCAGAACCGCTTCTTACCTTATCGCCGACCTTAAGTCCGTCGGGAGCGATGATGTATCTCTTTTCGCCATCCTCGTACTGAACAAGTGCGATAAATGCTGAACGGTTGGGGTCGTATTCGAGTGTGAGAACTTCAGCGTCCATACCGAGCTTGTTTCTCTTGAAGTCGATAATACGATATTTTCTTCTCTGTGCGCCACCCTTGTGTCTTACAGTGATTCTACCGTAGCTGTTACGGCCTGAATGCTTCTTTAATGATTCGAGAAGGCTTCTTTCGGGCTCTACCTTTGACAGAACGCTGTAATCGGTGCATGTCATGCCTCTGCGACCGGGGGTGACAGGTTTATAAAACTTAATAGCCATTTATATCACTCCTTTATATCATTCCATCGAAGAACTCGATAGTCTTGGAGCCTTCAGCGAGAGTTACGATTGCTTTCTTCCAAGCAGCTGTGTAACCTTCGTTACGGCCCATTCTCTTCATTACGCCACGGCAGTTGATTGTATTTACCTTAGCAACCTTTACGCCGGGGAAGAGAGCTTCTACAGCCTTAGCGATTTCAATCTTGTTGGAATCCTTGGCTACCTTGAATGTGTACTTGCCCTGTGTCAGAAGTTCCATGCTGTGTTCTGTGATAATGGGCTTTAAAATGATGTCATAAGCGAGCTTTGCCATTATGCGTACACCTCCTCGATAGTTGCAACGGCATCCTTAACAACGATGAACTTGTTGTACTTTAAGATGTCATATACGTTAAGAGTGTTTACCTGTGTTGTCTTTACGCCGGGGATATTAGCCGCGGACTTGATAACCTTTTCGTCAACCGTGTTAAGAACGATCAGAGCCTTTTCAGCGCCGAGAGCCTTTAACATGTTAACCATAGTCTTTGTCTTGAACTCGTCTGTTGTGATGGAATCTACAACGATCATATCATTGTCGAGTACCTTAGAAGAAAGTGCAGACTTAAGAGCAAGTCTCTTAACCTTCTTGTTGAGTGCGTATCTGTAGCTTCTGGGCTTAGGACCTAAAGCGATACCACCGTGTGTCCACTGAGGAGCTCTTGTAGAACCCTGTCTTGCGTGGCCTGTACCCTTCTGTCTCCAGGGCTTTCTGCCGCCGCCGCTTACTTCTGTTCTTGTAAGTGTGGACTGTGTGCCCTGACGCTGATTAGCGAGGTAGTTGACAACTGCTGCGTGCATAACAACTGCATTGGGTTCGATTCCGAATACACCGTCATTAAGCTCAAGGTCGGATACAACAGCACCTGTCATATCATAAACTGATATCTTTGCCATATTAATCCTCCTCCTTACGCTTTCTTAACCGCATCGGTAATGCAAACTACTCCGCCCTTAGGACCGGGAATAGCACCCTTGATTGCGATAAGATTGTTTTCTGCATCGATTTTAACGATTACGAGATTCTGAACTGTTACGTTTTCAGCACCCATGTGACCAGCCATGCCCTTACCCTTGAAGATTCTTGAAGGGGATGAGCAAGCGCCCATAGAACCTGCCTGTCTAACTACAGGACCTGAGCCGTGAGTTTCTTTGAGTCTGTGCTGATTGTGACGCTTGATTGCGCCCTGGAAGCCCTTACCCTTGCTAACGCCGCTTACGTCGATAACGTCGCCTACTGCAAATACATCTGCCTTAAGGATATCGCCAACGTTTACGTTGCTGATATCATCAAGTCTGAACTCCTTGAGAGTTCTCTTGAAGGGGAGGTCGTTCTTCTTGAAGTGACCTGTCATGGGCTTGTTTACATGCTTGGGGGATGTATCACCGTAGCCAAGCTGTACTGCTACATATCCGTCGTTCTCAGCTGTCTTGAGCTGTGTTACTACACAGGGACCTGCTTCGATAACGGTTACAGGAACTACTTTTCCTGCTTCGTCGAAGATCTGAGTCATACCGATCTTCTTACCGATTAAACCTTTAGTCATGGTTTAAATCCTCCTGTTTTGGTTATTGGTCGGTTTCCCGACATGACCACCGACACCGATATCTGCTTGTTTTCCGGTGCCGTGCGGTTATTGGTTGACTTTACGCCAACATAACTTCGCTCTTATGGATTAAAGTTCCATAGAGATTTCCACACCTGCGGGAAGTTCAAGGCTCTTAAGAGCTTCAACTGTCTTGTTGGTGGGACGGATTACGTCGATAAGACGCTTGTGAGTTCTGAGCTCGAACTGTTCACGGCTGTCCTTGTACTTGTGTACAGCTCTCAGGATCGTAATTACTTCCTTGTTTGTAGGAAGGGGAATAGGTCCTGCAACTCTTGAGCCTGTACGCTTAGCTGTTTCAACGATCTTTGCTGCTGCAGCGTCTACAAGTGCGTGTTCGTAGCCCTTGATCTTGATTCTCACTTTTTCCTTAACTGCCATCTTAATATCTCCCTTTCTTTAGTTTTTTTCGGGGGAACACCGTCGTATGGTGTCATACGTCAGTGGATACGGTCAGGAGCGTATTTATGAAATACACTGTGCCGGGTGTTTCTCACTGTCCGATATAAAACAGGATTTTTCTTTAGGGGGTATTAACACCATTGCTAACCCTTCCCGACAGCAAAAATCCTTAATTTCTCTCGCTGTGGAAACTTTGACCGCTTTCGCCCATTTTCTGGACATACTCCGTCTGAATTACCGGTAAAACCGCAACCTCAGACATCTCAGCATATCATTAAGCAGTGCTTGCTATACCGCAAGCAAGATTTATTATACATCATTACAAAGCCAATTACAAGCCTTTTGACCGATTTTTAGCAGTAGAAATTTTACATATTTTTTGTTTATTTTTTGTGCATATTGTACAAGCTCGGAATATATAGAAATTGCCGATAAAATCGGCACAAGATATGGGTGATGAGGAGAAGAAATTTTCTTTATATATATTATAATAGTATAGGGGAAAATTTCTCTGTGATGGATAGGTTTAAAAAGTGTGTCAAATTGTTATTTGCGGGTTGCCGTGGGCATTTTAGCCCCCAACCCCCTTACCCCCTTCCCCCTTAGGGAAGGGGGTAAATACGGGGGCTACCGCCCCTGCGACCTTGTTTGGGGCTACCGCCCCAAACCCCTTTTATATAGGCGTTTGTGGACAATTTACCACCTTGTTTTTAATTGTAGCCTTAATGTAGGGGCGTCGAGCAATCCAAAGGACTGTGACGCCCTTTAGGGCAATATCCCACCCGACCCCCTTTCCCCCGAGGAAATATATTTCGGCAAAAAGATTTTGCCGAAATTGTCGCAGTTCTCCGAACTGCTGGGACTGCGTGACTTTATGAAAATGCAATTTTCATAAAGTTTAGGCTACCGCCCCTGTAGCAGTCTGAAAGACTGCGACGGTCTTTAGACCAATGACCCCTTTGGGGCTACCGCCCCAGCAGTCCAACGGACTGCCACCTCCCTTTAGGCAAGGGAGGCTTTTTGATGCTACACCAACCAAAGTCCCCCTTGCCTAAAGGGGGATGGCGGCGATAGCCGTCAGGGGGATTCATTCCGTCACATCTCCCCGCTAAACAATAATTTATCGCTCTCGATTGTGTGATGCCGCCGTTCACAAATCTTTGCTAATTGATATGTTTTTTAAAGGCGGAATTTGGATCAAACGCCACGCGTTTGAACAACAATTTATCGTGCTGCATATAAAATTCACCTATAGAGCATACGCCCTATAGGTGAATTCATTATATTTTCTTCAGCTTTGCGAATTTTGCCGCTAACTTCTTTGTACCCTGAGTATCAAAAGCAATCTCTAAAAGCATATCACCACCCATAGGCTTTGCAGAAAGAACTGTTCCCTCTCCGAAAACGTTGTGCTTTACTCTGTCACCTGCATTGTAGCTTTCTGACGGTGCACCGCCTGAAGAAGTTTTGCCACCTCCAATGGATGAAGATGCCGAGAAGGCTGAAGGTCTTGTATAACCGTTGCTCTTAAGATAGCCCTCTCTCTTCTGCGGTGCAGGAGCAGGGGATTTTGCCGATGCAGTCAAAGCAGTAGTATCATTGTACTGCATATATTTAGGCGGTATCTCGGAAACGAATCTTGATACCTTGTTTCTCATAGTCTGTCCGTAAAGCATACGCTGTTTTGCACAGGTGAAGTAAAGAGTACGCTTTGCTCTTGTTATTGCCACGTAGGCAAGACGACGTTCCTCCTCCACTTCCATAGGATCGAACTGGCTACGGTAACCGGGGAAGATGTTTTCCTCTGCACCCACAACAAATACGGTATCAAATTCAAGACCCTTGGCTGAGTGCATCGTCATCAGTACGACCTTATCTTCACTTGCCTCAAAATTATCCATATCGGAAACCAGAGCCACGTTTTCAAGGAAGTCGGATAAAGTTGCTCCCTCGTTTTCCTTGGCATAGGTCATCATACTCGATTTTAATTCGGCGATGTTTTCAAGTCTTACTTCGCCTTCAATACCTTGCTTTACCATCGCTTCACGATAGCCGAACATTTCGAGTATCTTATCAATTATACTGCCGTCAGAGATGTCGTCTACCTCTCTTGACAGCTCCATAAATATTTCGCCTATAGGCTGTAAGGTCTTTGCCTTTTTCGATAAAGAGGGGAAGTTGGGGCTTTCAATAAGCACGTCCACAAGGGACATACCCATACCGTTGGCTACGTTTATAATTTCCTGCTGAGTAGCGTCACCGATACCTCTTAAAGGCTCGTTTATGATACGAGAGAAACGCACCTCGTCAAAATTATTATTCAGCACGCTTAAATACGCAATGATATCCTTGATCTCCTTTCTCTCGAAGAAGCGGACGCCACCTATAATTTTATAGGGGATACCTGCTTTAGCAAGAGAAGTTTCGACCGTTCTCGACTGGGCGTTGTTGCGATAGAGCACCACATGGTCGCTGTATTGCTTGCCTGCCTTTATACCGTCAAGGATACGTTCTGTAACGAACATACCCTCTTCCTGCTCCGAAGAAAAGCGGTCAAGTCTTATCTTATCACCTTCACCCATATTGCTCCACAGGTTCTTGTCCTTGTGCTGAGTGTTGTTTCTGATTACCGCATTTGCCGCTTCAAGTATTGTGGAAGTAGAACGATAGTTCTGCTCAAGCTTTATTACTTCTGCATCAAACTCGTCCTCAAAGGAGAGGATATTTTCGATAGTAGCACCTCTGAAGCGATAGATACTCTGGTCCTCGTCACCTACAACGCATAAATTGCCGTTATCTCCTGCAAGGAGAGAAATCAACTTATACTGGGCAACGTTTGTATCCTGATACTCGTCTACCATTATATATTTAAAGCGTTCCTGCCAGGAGTGGAGTACATCGGGACAGTTTGCAAACAATCTTACCGTTACGTTTATGATATCGTCAAAGTCAAGGGCGTTAGCGTTTATAAGCCTCTGCTGATATTCCTTATATACAGTTTTTGCCGTAGCAAGTAAAAAATCCTCATTGCCGTTTTTACCCATAGCGGAAAACTTATCAGGAGTTATGAGCTTGTCCTTTGCTCTTGAAATAATTCCTTGTATGGATTTAGGAGTAAAGGTCTTTTCAGAAAGGTTGTTATCCTTCATTATATTCTTTATTACCTTTAAGGCGTCATCCATATCATAGATGGTAAAATTCGACTTATAGCCAAGTCCAAGACTTTCGATATCTCTTCTCAGTATCTTGACACAGGCGGAGTGGAAGGTAGCCGCCCAGATCCCCTCTACGTCAGCACCCATATTGGAAAGTCTTTCTTTAAGCTCTGCCGCCGCTTTGTTGGTAAAGGTCACGGCAAGTATACGCCGGGGCTTTACTGTGTCCTCTCCGAATATTTCGGACAGTCTGCCTGCCGCTGCAAAATTCTCTATTTCGCCGTTTAAATAGCTTTCGGCAAATTCTCTGTCGCTATCGCTTAGCTCTCTTACCGAATTCTTATTATATGCATTGCCGAAAAGAATCATATTTGCAATACGGTTACAAAGCACGGTAGTTTTGCCGCTGCCTGCACCTGCGATTATAAGTACAGCGCCGTTTATTGTAAATATAGCCTGTCTTTGCATCGGATTCGTTCGGCTGAAATATTTTTCTAAAACCTTTATTTTAAGCTCGTTATAGGTCATATTTTCCCTCTTATGTTATTTAAAATATTGATATTATCCATTCGGGCGAATATCAATTTATGGTCTGAAGACCGCGACTGTTTCTTAGAAACAGCCGCCCCTACGCAATTGTAGGAACAAAACGGGCGACTGATAGTCGCCCCTACGTTTTACTGTGTATTTGTGTTTGTGCTTGTGTTTGTGTTTGTGTTTGTGTTTGTCTTGTTTTCGGACTTATTTGTATCAAGGTTTACAAAGGGATTTACGCCATCGCCGATGATCTGAGGAAGTTCGCCGTTCCAGTTTGTTATCTTCAGATAATCAATGTAGTTGGGACTGTTTGCCAGCTGTTCCTGAACCTTCTGGATTGCGTAAGCGTTGGCGTCAGCTTCAAGCTTCTTACTGTCAGCCTGTGCCTGTGCAGCAATAACTATCTGCTTTGCTTCTTCTTCCTTTTCCTTTGTCTTGTTTTCCATCTTTAATGCATCCTGAGCGGCGATAACCTTAGCCTGAATGGATGCCTCGAAAGCGTCGTCAAAGCTTAGGTTTTCGATAGCAAAGGATTCTACTATAATACCTTCAAGGGCAAGTATTTCTTTCAGCTTGTCTTCAATCTTCTGCTGAACGTCTGCACGGGACTGTACCAGTTCTTCCGCCTTTACCTTACCTATCTCATTCTTTGAGATCTTTGCAACGTTCTGAACGAGGAGCTTTGTTTCTACGTTATCGATGCCGACGTTTCTGATAAGGTCAGAGAGCTTTGAGCTGTCATAACGGTAGTTGAGCTTCATTTTAAGCTCCTGAACTGTCTGTGTATCGCTGGTATAAGCGTCCGCTGTAACATCGTAGATCTGTTCTCTTATATCTACCTGTCTGATTTCTTCTACAAAGGGAATGCAGAAGTTAAGGCCGGGAGTGAGGTTATCCTGAGTAATCTTACCAAAGGTGTACTTAACACCGATAAAGCCTTCGTTTACGATAGAGAAGCAGTTGAAAAGCACGATAAGTGCGATTACAACCAGTACACCGATAAATACGAAAGTTCCTACCTTTTTGTTATCCATATTGCCGTTTGATGATGAAGATGAGCTGTTGCTCTGTGTTGAGAATTTCATTTCTGCCATTTTTTATTGTCCTTTCTGTTTATACACATTGGCGGTATTTATATAGCGGGCGACCGCAGGTCTCCCCTACAATAAATTTACCAAATTAATATTAATCTTGTTTTAATTGTTTACTATTTCCGAATATTTATCGTTAAGCTCTACACCCTTCTTATCCTCCTCTGTGGGGAGCTGTTCAAGCTGTTTGAACGCCTGAGAAAGCATAAGCTTTATTCTGTTTATCTGGTTTACTTCAGATGCACCGGGGTCGTAGTCTACCGCAATGATATTAGACTGAGGATTTCTGCGACGAAGCTCGCCTATGATACCCTTACCTGTAACGTGGTTAGGCAGACAAGCAAAGGGCTGCATACAGATGATGTTGTTTACGCCGCTGTGGATAAGCTCTATCATTTCTGCGGATAAGAACCAGCCTTCACCTGCAATGTTACCTGTGGAAACAATGCCGTCAACAAGCTTTCTCATTTCGCTGATCTTCATAAATGAGCCGAACTTTGTGCCCTCAATTGCCTTTTTATAAGCACCTGCCATCTTTTCGATAAAGCCTATTGCCATATTCATTATCTTGTATCTCGTATTTGATACAGTAAGTAATTCGTGGCGTGAATTTGCGTGGTCGCAGATATAGTAGATAAAGCCCATAAGATCGGGTACTACCGCTTCTGCACCCTCAGCTTCAACTAAATCAACTGCAAAGTTATTTGCCGCAGGATGATACTTTACGAGAATTTCACCTACAAGACCTACTCTCGGCTTTACTATGTCAAGGCAGGGAATGGAGTCGAAGTCCTTTACGATCGCTCTTACGTTCTTATTGAACTTTGCAAGAGAAAGGCTCTTGATATCCTTTTTAAGCTTTTCGTTCCACTTTTCGTACATCGCATTGGTTGCACCCTTTTCAGCCTCATAGGGTCTTACTCTGTATACGCAACGACTTAATACGTCGCCGTAGATAAGGCTCATAAATGCACGGATAGCAAGAGGAACGGTGATCTTAAAACCGGGCTGTTTTTCCATACCGACTACGTTTAAAGAGATCAGCGGAATTTGGTCGTGTCCCGCATCCTTAAGTGCCTTTTTAAGCATACCGATGTAGTTTGTCGCACGGCAGGCACCGCCCGTCTGAGTGATGAGTACCGCTAATTTATCCTTATCGTACTTGCCTGTATTTATTGCGTGGAGCAGTTGTCCTATCGTGATTATCGCAGGGTAGCAAGCGTCATTGTTTACGTACTTAAGACCCTCTTCTACCACTTCCTTGGAGTAGTTCTTCTGCACTACAAGGTTATATCCGCAGTAATGGAACGCCGCTTCAAGCAGTTCAAAATGCATAGGAGCCATCTGAGGAGCAATGATAGTATATTCCTTTCTCATTTCCTTTGTAAAAGGAGGCTGAGGAATATAACCTTTGAATTTTCCTGCAGGCTTTATGCCGTTTCTGTCACGCTCTTCCATAACCGAAATAAGTGAACGCAGTCTTATTCTTGCCGCACCGAGGTTATTTACTTCGTCTATTTTAAGTACGGTATACATTCTGCCGTAGCCCTGTAAAATTTCCTGTACTTCATCGGTCGTAACTGCGTCAAGACCACAGCCGAAGCTGTTGAGCTGTACAAGTTCAAGTTCGGGAGTCTGTCCGACTAAGGTAGCCGCACTGTAAAGTCTTGTGTGATACATCCACTGGTCAACTACACGGATAGGTCTTACAACGTTACCGAGGTGTGCAATGCTGTCCTCAGTCAGTACTGCAAAGCCGTAGCCGTTTATCATTTCGGGGATGCCGTGATTTATTTCAGGGTCAACGTGGTAGGGTCTGCCCGCAAGGACGATACCCTTACTGCCTGTATCCTTAAGAAGCTTTAATACCTCTTCGCCCTTTGCCTTTATATCGTCCTTAAAACGCTTGTCCTCAGCATAAGCCGCCTTTAATGCAGGACCTATCTCAGCACCGCCTATACCCATAGGCATAAACTCTTCGATAAGTCTTTCAAGCATTCTGTCCTCATCATAGATGGGTAAGAAGGGATTCATAAAGGTGATGCCATCTTCACGAAGCTCAGGAACGGAGTTCTTGATAACTTCGCTATAGGTAGCAACTACGGGGCAGTTGTAGTGGTTGTCACCACCGCCGCCGTTATCCATCTCATAAGGGAGCGAGGGATAGAATATAAACTTTACGCCATCGTCAAGGAGCTTCATAATATGTCCGTGGGAGAGCTTTGCAGGGTAGCAAACCGACTCTGAGGGCATTGTTTCGATACCTCTGTCGTAAATCTCACGGCTTGACTTGGGAGAAAGCTTTACGCTGTAGCCAAGCTTTGTAAAGAAGGTGAACCAGAAGGGATAGTTTTCATATAGACCGAGTACTCTCGGAATACCCACAACGCCTCTGGGTGCTTCCTTTTCGGGTAAGGGATCATAATCAAAAAGTCTGTTATATTTATACTCAAAGAGGTTGGGGAGTGTGGATTTCTTCGTGCCGAGTCCTGCACCTCTTTCACATCTGTTATTTGTGATGTACTTTGTACCGTCGTTGAAACGGCTGATAGTAAGTAAACAGTTATTTGAACATTTACCGCAACGGGCAGTTGTCTTCTTTATTTCAAAGCCCTCTAATTTTTCGAGCTTTGCAATAGTACTGCCTTCGTTATCATCTCTTTCAAGAGCAACCAAAGCGCTGCCGTAAGCGCCCATAAGCCCTGCCTTGTCAGGTCTTATGACCTCTCTGCCGCAGGTAAGCTCAAAAGCACGCAGTACGCTGTCATTTAAGAAGGTACCGCCCTGAACGATTATCTTTTCGCCCATCTGCTTCGGATCACGTATCTTTATAACCTTGAATAAAGCGTTCTTTACTACAGAGTAGGAAAGACCTGCAGAGATATCTGCAACGCTTGCACCTTCCTTCTGTGCCTGCTTTACACGGCTGTTCATAAATACCGTACAACGAGAGCCTAAGTCTACGGGGTTTTCAGCAGTAAGACCGATTTTTGCAAACTCTGCCGATTCCATACCGAGAGCGTTTGCAAAGTTCTGGATAAAGGAGCCGCAACCTGAAGAGCAGGCTTCATTTAACAGAATACTTTCAATTTCGCCGTTCTTTACTCTCATACACTTCATATCCTGACCGCCGATGTCGAGAATGAATTCTACACCGGGTAGGATACGTTCTGCCGCCTTATAATGAGCCATTGTTTCGATCTCACCAAAGTCAACACCGAGTGCCGCCTTGATAAGATGCTCACCGTAGCCTGTAGCAGTAGCCTTTGCTATATACGCCTTTTCGGGCATTTTGCTGTAGATATCCTTTAAAATTCCGATAACCGACTTTAAGGGGTCGCCCATATTGTTACCGTAATAGGAATATAAAATCTCGCCGTCACCGTCGATAAGTACCGCCTTTGTGGTGGTAGAGCCTGCGTCTACGCCGAGGTAGCATTTGCCCTCGTGCTTTGAAAGATCCTTTTCAGGGATAACGTTCTTTGCATGTCTTTCGGCAAATTCTTTCTTTTCCTGCTCGTCCTTGAATAAAGGAGCAAGTCTTTCTACTTCATGAACTTCTACCGTTGATAAGGTAGCAAGACTGTCATTTAAAGCCTTTACGTCAATTTCCCCTCTGTTATCGGCAAGAGCCGCACCCATAGCAACGAAAAGGTTTGCGTCGGGCGGGAATACTATATGCTCGTCGTCAAGCTCTAAGGTTTCGATAAATCTCTTACGAAGCTCAGAAAGGTAGTGTAAAGGACCGCCTAAGAATGCAACGTAGCCTCGTATTGGCTTACCGCAGGCAAGTCCGCTTATAGTCTGATTTACTACTGACTGGAAAATTGATGCCGCCACGTCGCTCTTTTTAGCACCGTCGTTTAAAAGGGGCTGGATATCGCTCTTTGCAAAAACGCCGCAACGGGATGCAATGGGGTAGATGGTGGTATAGTCCTTTGCAAGCTCGTTAAGACCTGTGATATCGGTGTTTAAAAGTGCCGCCATCTGGTCGATGAATGCACCTGTACCGCCTGCACAGGTACCGTTCATTCTCTGCTCGATACCACCTGTTAAGTATGTGATCTTAGCGTCCTCACCGCCAAGCTCGATAGCTACGTCAGTCTTGGGGATAAACTGCTCGATGGCATTCGTACCTGCTGATACCTCCTGCACAAAGGGGATGTCAAGCCACCCCGCAACCGAGATACCGCCTGAGCCGGTAACGGCTATGGTAGCCTTTTCGTCCTTAATGGTTTCAAGACAGCCGCCAAGCACCTCAGCAATCGTCTTCTTGATATCAGAGTAATGTCTTTGATAGTTTTTATAAATGGGTTTGTTGTTTTCGTCAAGCACAGCAATCTTTACGGTTGTTGAGCCGACGTCAAGTCCGATATGAAGCATAATAAAGTTTCCTTTCTATGTAAATGCGGAAGGTCGCATTATAAGCGATACGTATCGTATTATACAATACCATTTTAAATTATACATTAAATCGGCGACAATTTCAAGTAAAATTTTAAAATAAACGGCGGGTTGCACCCGCAGGCATCTCCTGCCTTTAAAAATCATTGATGGTAGCAAAGCTTTGTGAACGGCAGGAATCATATGTTAAATGCACGATAAATTGTTGTTTGAACGCGTGGCGTTCAATCCAAGTTCCGCCTTTATACATCATTGTGGGTGTTATAACCTCGCAAACGGCGGTTTCACACGATAATTGTGAGATAGATTGTTGTTTAGCGCTCCGCTGGGTTATTGTAGCCCCAATCCCCCTGACCCCCTTTCCCCTGAGGAAATATATTTCGGCAAAAAGATTTTGCCGAAATTGTCGCAGTTCTGCGAACTGCTGGGGCTGGGAGCAGTCCGA
>SVNC01000006.1 GCA_015067025.1 Oscillospiraceae bacterium | reverse complement strand
CGCCTTTTATAAAAAACAGCTAACCCTGCAGTTTACAAAACGGCGGGGTTCAAAGCTTCCGTATGATTACTCGGCTAAGGCGAGCCGCCTTTGGCAGTTCCCGCCTTTTATAAAAAACAGCTAACCCTGCAGTTTACAAAACGGCGGGGTTCAAAGCTTCCGTATGATTACTCGGCTAAGGCGAGCCGCCTTTGGCAGTTCCCGCCTTTTATAAAAAACAGCTAACCCCGCAGTTTACAAAACGGCGGGGTTCAAAATTTCTCTGCTCAACTAAAGATCGTCTGCTTTTACAAGTTGTTAATTATTCCGTCAATATTACAATCAGAATATTCTATCTCTGCCGAATACATTCTTGCTGTATCAGCTATTTCAGAAGACGTGGGACTTTCGCCGTAGCGGGATTTTGCTATAGTCATTATAGCATTTACCGAAAAAAGAGCAAATTTCAAGGTCTTTTCCACGTCATAGGTGTTATAATTCAGGTGACGGAAAATAAAATATACCGCTAACTGTTCCTTTAGTGTATCATAGTCGGATAAAACTGCTCTACTTTCCGTTAAAAGAGCAGACAGCATATCATCCCACTGAGCCGATAATCTTTCCAGCGGAAAAAGAATGTCGTATATCTCCTTGTTGCTGTGGTACTTTATATCGGGTAACAGCTTCATTTCTCTTTCACTGTAAGGGATACTTCTGTCCTGCATTATGGCTATAGCAGTTTCCTTTGTTTCATATAGATATTCTTCGTAATCGTCGGGAGCATCCTCTGAAATTCCATCGTCAGTAAGAAAAATTATCACGGTCTTTTTCTCTCTGCCGCAGATAAGCTCTGACACCGCCTCACAGCAAAGACCTAAACCCATCTCAGTCCTGTCTGAGTAGAAATTTCTGAAACGGGGATGATCGTTACATATATCGCATAGGATATCTTCTCCCTTTTCTAAAATCAGCTCGCACAGTCCTTTTTCATTAAGAAAGGGGCAACGCTCACCCTCGCAAAGCTTAAAGCTATGGACGTTATCCTCGTTAGTTACGATATTCTGTGAAAGCTTTTTACCAAGCTCACCGCCGATATCTTTATAAAGCCCAAAGGTATAATCATCAATATCTATCTCCCAGCCGATACAACAGCTATGCTTACATTTATCAGCGATACAGGAGAATTCATTATAATAATCAGGGGCATATATTTTCATAATATCTCCTTACCACATAAATCCGCCGTACTTATCAGCGATAGGCGATGAGTCTGTTTTCAGCTTCTGCCCCTCGCTTTCGGGAATTTCTACCTCGGCAGGAAGCTCCTTTATAAGAAAGGGCATAAAGTATTCCACCAGTCCCCAGAAATCTGCCGCCGCATTTTTTAAAGTTTCTCCAAGCTTTGCCGAATACGTTTCCTTACCGCAAGGAATCGTAAAATAGATAAAAAGATTTTTCTTGCTCATAAAGTCAATAAGCTCTTCATCATTGCAGGGCTTTTTTCTTTTATATTCCTCGCCTGCAATCTTTATATCATACTTTTCTTTAAGTCCGTTTAGTATATCAATGAAAAAACCCTTGTTGGATAAAAGCTCCTTGCGGAAATTCTCCATCACGTAAGGCTGAGGCTTGCTCACTTTAAAACCGCATACTATACCGTCTGCGGATAGCTCAAGATATACCATAGGCGTCTGATTCCACATCATCGCATTATGGAGGATATATATCCACATCGTATCACGATAATGCTGATAAGGTGGAAAGGAAGCATCCTGATATATTCTTGACGCCTTATGCACTACGTCAGGAATGTCAGAAAACTGCTCTCCCATATAGCTTGCCAGCTCGCACAAAGGCTGGTAGACGTTTTCTAAATACTCCTGCTTATGCGCTTCAAACCATTCTTTATTGTTATTGTCACGGATACCCTTTAAAAATTCCGTTGTCTTTTTATTAAAGCCGCTGAACATTACGCTCTTCCTTTTTTTAATCTCTGTTTACTGTACTATAACCGCAAGGTTATAGTACGATCGTCCGATACGCAGATACGCAAATCAGGAGATTTGCGTATCTGCGAGGACGATTTAAATAAATGTATAATAACCGTTTGCGGTTATTATACCATATCAGGGCAGTAAAATCAATAAGGGAATATTCTGTAAAAATGAAGCATAAAATATTTCCGTATACTATATATAATAGAAAGAAAATTTTCTACGGTTAAAGGTGAATTTATGAAACAGTTTTCTTTAGCAAAATTTTTACTGTTTGTTATCGGCACAGAGCTTGTCGGAGCATTGTCTGCACTTATCACGGGTGGATTTTCTGAATTTTTTGAAATCTACAAGGCACCACCCTTGCAACCGCCTGCACCGGTATTTGTCGTTGCATGGGTGATACTATATGCACTTATGGGCATATCAGCATATCTTATCTGTACAGCCGACTATGATAAAAAAATAAAGCGGACTGCCCTTACAGTATATTTTATTCAGTTGGCACTGAATTTTTCCTGGAGTATAGTCTTCTTCAGATTTCAGATGCTATGGACGGGTGCTTTCATAATCGCTCTTATGATAGTACTGGTAGGTATAATGATATATATTTTCGGCAGGATAAGACGAATATCTGCATATCTTAACATTCCGTACATTCTGTGGCTATGCTTTGCCCTTTATCTTAACATAGCAACTGCGGTCATCAACAGAGTGTGAACACCCTTTTATTGTGTATTTTTAATAATAAATGACGTAAAAAAGTTTTCAATCTTTTTTCTCTTTATATCTTGACATAGCGGTCAATTTAAGGTATAATATTAAATTGCATAGGCGTAAATTGACGCCTTACAGTTAATCATTTAACTGTAATCACTATAACAGGAGGAATACACAATGAAAAGAACTTACCAGCCCAAGAAGCTGCAGAGACAGAAAGAACACGGCTTCAGAAAAAGAATGTCCACAAGAAACGGTCGTAAGGTTCTCGCAAGAAGACGTGCAAAGGGCAGAAAGCACTTAAGCTACTAATATCGTAGTGAGTGAATTCAGAAAAAAATATGTCTGCATAAAGAAGGACAAGGAATTTCGTTTCCTTTTTAAAAAGGGCGACTCCATTGTAACCTATGCATTCATATGCTATGTGAGGGAAAATAAAAGGCGGGTAAACCGCATAGGCATTGTGACAGGAAAAAAGGTCGGCAATGCAGTTAAACGCAATCGTGCAAGACGGGTTATCCGTGAAGCGTTCCGCCTTATTGAACCTCGCTTAAGAGAACAAAGCAAAAAGAGATACGACTTTATTTTTGTGGCAAGAGCAAAAACCACAGAATTAAAAACGGACAAGCTGTACTCCCTTATGAATAAACAGATACTGGGAAGATACGGCAAAAAGAACGACTAAAAATAAAATGAAATATGTACTGTTATTTTTCGTAAAAATTTACAGACTTACACTATCTAAGTGGTTACCGCGTTGTTGCCGGTTTACACCAAGCTGCTCGGAATATGCTATGACGGCTATTATGCGTTTTGGTGCGGTGAAAGGCGGTTATTTGACTATACGGAGAATTATTAGATGCAACCCGTTTTCGCCGGGTGGCTATGACTATGTACCACAGGAATTTTATTTTTTCAAGAGAAAATGACTGCAATTAGGCAGCAGACTATACGGAAGGTGATTTGTCATAGATTTCTTATACACATTAATCGGTACGCCCTTAGGCTATATTATGTGGCCCATTTATCTGCTTTTACAGAACTTCGGTTGGGCGATTTTAATTTTCACAATCATTTTAAAGCTTGCTACGCTTCCGCTGACATTAAAACAGCAGAAGAATATGGCATACTCACAGCTATTTGCTCCCAGAGTAAAGGAAATTCAGAGAAAATACAGAGATAACAGAGAAAAACAGGCTGAAGAGCTTCAGAAGCTTCAGGCAGAAGGTTACAACCCCACAGGCGGTTGCGGTCCTTTGGTGCTTACAATGCTCATCCTCTTCGGTATGATCGACGTAGTTTACAAGCCCATGACTCATATGGAGCATATTCCATCTGATCAGATAAACCATACTGTAACCGTCGCAATTGATACAGAATACGCCAGCATTTTCTTAAACGAATATAACGTTAAGGATAAAGAGCTGATAGAATTATACAAGGATCCTGCCACAAGAACACAGATGTTCATTTCAGAGACTAATAATCTCGCTAAGTATGAGCATGAGTTCAAGGAAGACGAAAACTTCAAGAACAACTATTCTGAAAAGGATCCCACTGTCATCACAAAGGAAGACAGAGAAAAGTACGGCAACTTTACAGAAGAAGAATTTGCAGATATCACAGGCGAAAAGTCAAGATTATCTGCTGAAACCATCTCAAGATTAAAGATGGTAAAGACAAAATACGCAAGTCTTCAGAAGGAGCTTATGGCCCTTCAGATGTACAACAAGTACCCCCAGAGCTTTGAAGAAAGCTCTCTGATGTCAGATACGGTTAAGGGACAGATTGCAAACCTCAAGGACAATATGATATTCTTTGGTCTTGATCTAGGTATGACTCCTGAGTGGAAATTCAACGCTCTGCTTATCATCCCTATTCTTTCCTTTATCTTCTCTATCGCACAGACACTTCTTACACAGTACTACAACAGACTTAACAACCCTGAGACCGCAGACGTAGGCGGTGCAGGCATGAAGATAATGATCTATGCTATGCCCCTTCTCTCTCTCTTTATCGCATTCAGCGTTCCTGCGGGTGTTGGTCTTTACTGGACGATAAACTATGCTTTAGGTACAGTTCAGGCGGTACTTTTACAGATCTTCTACAACCCTGCAAAAATCAGAGCAAAGGCAGAAGAAGAGTACAAGGCTAACCACAAAAAGCATCAGGAAGTTACAACTACAGCGGTAGTTACTGACGCAGACACAGGCAAGGAAAAGGTAGTAACCAAGACAGAATCATTAAGCCAGAAGGAAATCAACAGAAGAAAGCTTGCAGCAGCAAGAAAGGCCGATGCTGAAAAGTACGGCGAAGAGTACAACGAAGAAGACGAAGATTGACAGCAAAGCAGTAACAAATAACGCTCTCTGCATACTACGGAAGGATTTTAACAATGGAAAAAATTTATAGCGGCAAGGTGTTAGAGGAGCTTAAGGCTCTTGCTTACACAGAAATCACAGCACTCGGAGTAAAAGCTACAGACATTACTATTGAAGTTATTGAAGAACCGGTAAAAAAGTTATTCGGCAAGAAGGGTGACTACAAGATCAAGGTAACATTCCCCGAAGTTGAAGCCAAGGCAGAAACTGCTCCCGCAGAAGCAGTAGCTACAGAAACTGCAACACCTGCAGCAGATAGTGCTGAACACAGCGAAAAGATCGCACTTGCAGTAGCATATATTGAAAAGGTTCTTACAGAGCTTGGTGCTACAGATTTCAAGGTAAACGTAATTGAAAAGGAAGAGATCACAATTTTAGATATCGTTGGCGAAAAGCTCGGTATCGTGATCGGCAGAAGAGGTGAAACTCTTGATTCTCTCCAGTATCTTGCAATATTAGCAAGTAACAGAAACGACGAGCCCTACTGCAGAATTACAGTTGACTGCAACGGCTACAGAGATAAGCGAGAAGAAACTCTCCGTGCTCTTGCTGAACGTACTGCAAACAAGGTACTCCGTCAGGGCAGAAGAATTACCTTAGAACCTATGAACCCCTATGAGCGTCGTATCATTCACAGCAAGGTTGCAGAAATCGAAGGTGTGTACAGTAATTCCATCGGAGAAGAGCCTTACAGAAAGGTAGTTATCTCCGCTGCACAAAGACATAGCGACAATAAGAAAAACGACAGAAGAGGCGGTCAGAGAAGAAACGGCAACGGTGGCAACCGTTCCTATAAGCAGAGCAGTGGCTTCTCCACAAGCTTTGAAAGAGAGTACAAGCGTACTTCTGATGAAAATGCAACATATCAGTATTCTCAGGAAACTGTAGAAGCTGAAAAGAACGCTACACTTTACGGTAAAATCGAATTCTAAAAAACTTATCCCCGATATATAATTATATATCGGGGGTTTTTCACTCTAATTATAAGGAGCATTGTTTATATTCTTTTGTGCAAAATCCCACTTGACATTTTTGCCGTATTACTGTATTATTATTAAGGTACAGACTAAACAGATAAATAGATATATTTGCGGCGTTTTGATACCATCAGAACGCTTTATTTTTTGTAGAACAAAAATTCTTTTCACGGGAGGAAAAGGAAATGACAGAAAACAAACTCCGGATGCCTGAGCTTTTCGGCTCAGACGTATTCAGCGAAGCGGTAATGAAAACAAAGCTTCCCAAGGCTACCTTCAAGGAGCTTATGAAGGTTATCCACGGCGATGCAGAGCTGACGCTCCCCGTTGCAGAGGTAGTAGCCAGTGCAATGAAGGACTGGGCGGTAGAAAAGGGTGCGACCCACTACGCTCACTGGTTCCAGCCTATGACCGGTATCACAGCAGAAAAGCACGACAGCTTTATTTCACCTGTAGGTGACGGCACGGCTATTATGGAGTTTTCAGGTAAGGAGCTTATAAAGGGTGAACCTGACGCATCCTCCTTTCCCTCAGGCGGACTCCGTGCAACCTTTGAAGCGAGAGGCTATACAGCCTGGGACCCTACTTCCTACGCATTTATAAAGGATAACGCCCTTTACATACCCACAGCTTTCTTCTCATATTCAGGAGAAGCACTTGATAAGAAAACACCTCTGCTTCGCTCTATGGACGCAGTTTCAAAGCAGACGGTAAGAATTTTACGACTTTTCGGCAACGAAGAAGTAAACGCCGCTATTGCAACGGTAGGTGCAGAGCAGGAATACTTCCTTGTTGACAAAAAGAGCTACGATAAAAGAAAAGACCTTATCTTCACAGGCAGAACGCTTTTCGGTGCCGCACCTGTAAAGGGTCAGGAGCTTGAGGACCATTATTTCGGTACTATAAAGCAGAGAGTCGGAAATTATATGGAGGACCTCGACAGACATTTGTGGGCTTTAGGTGTTGCCTCCAAGACAAAACATAACGAAGCAGCTCCTGCACAGCACGAATGTGCACCTATATTTGAATCTGCAAACCTTGCCGCTGACCACAATCAGCTCACAATGGAAATTATGAAGAAGGTAGCCTTAGAACACGGTATGGTGTGCCTGCTTCACGAAAAGCCTTTCCAGGGTGTAAACGGCTCAGGCAAGCACGATAACTGGTCACTTACAACAGATGACGGTCACAACCTTTTAAATCCCGGTAAGTCACCTATGGAAAACGCTCAGTTCTTAACCTTCCTCGTAGCTATCATAAAAGCTGTAGATGAGCACGCCGATCTTCTTCGTGTGTCAGTCGCTACCGCAGGCAATGACCACAGACTTGGCGGTAACGAAGCACCTCCTGCAATCGTCTCCATATTCCTTGGCGACGAGCTTACAGAAATTATAAACGCAATCGTAGATGATAAGGACGTAGAGTCGAAGCGTTCTCAGTTCGATATCGGTATTTCTACACTCCCGAAATTCCCCAAGGATACTACCGACAGAAACAGAACCTCTCCCTTTGCTTTTACAGGTAACAAGTTCGAATTCAGAAGCGTTGGTTCTTCTCTCAATATTTCCGACCCTAACATTGTACTGAATACGATCGTCGCAGAGGCCCTTGACGAGTTTGCAACTGAGCTTGAGGGTGCAGAGGATTTCACCACAGCACTCCACGAGCTTCTCGTAAGAACTATAAAGAAGCACAAGCGTGTTATCTTCAACGGAAACGGCTACGACGACGCCTGGGTAAAAGAAGCTACCGAAATCAGAGGACTTCCCTGCTACAACTCCGCTGTTGACGCTATTCCCCATTTCCGTGATGAAAAGAATATAAAGCTCTTTGCAAAGCACAAGGTATTTACTGAGGTTGAAGTAAATTCAAGAACCGAAATCCAGCTTGAAAACTACTGCAAGATCATAAACATCGAGGCTCTTACAACTGTGGAAATGGCTTCAAAGGAAATTCTTCCTGCCGTTATGGAATATGAAAGAGCACTTTGCGAGACACTTTTAGCAAAGAAGAGTGCAGGTATCGGATATAGTGTTGAAAGCAACCTTGCTTCAAGTATAAGCGTTCTTGCCGAAGATCTCAACAACAAGATCTACGAGCTTGAAGCAGTTATCATAAAGGCTCACGGCATATCAGATATCTTTGAAGCTGCAAGATGCTATCACGATGAGGTATTTGCTACAATGCAGGCACTTCGTGCTATTGCAGATCAGCTTGAAACAATGGTAGCTGAAAAATACTGGCCCTTCCCCACTTATGAAGAATTGTTGTTTAACGTATAATCAGATATAATGAACGAAAAATCCACTTCTGATATTTGTCAGAAGTGGATTTATGTTTTATCAAAAAAAATTGTTGGTTATCGCTCCGCTATGGTGTGGCGTCACCCTAACCCCCTGACCCCCTTCCCCTCAAGGGGAAGGGGGAATATATGGGGGCTCGCCGCCCCTGTGCCCTGCTTGGGGCTACCGCCCCAATCCCCGTTTATATCGGCGTTTACGGGCAATTTACCACCCTGTTTTAATTATCACCTTAATGTAGGACGCCCCGCCGCCGAAGGGAGCAGTCCGATAGGACTGCGTGACTTTATGAAAATGCAATTTTCATAAAGTTTAGGCTACCGCCCCTGCAGCAGTCTGAAAGACTGCTGCGGTCTTTAGACCAATGACCTCTGTTTGGGGCTACGCCCCAGCAGTCCAACGGACTGCGACGCCCTTTAGGGCAATAAACCACCTTGCATATCAAGGCTTGTGGGTAATTTGAAAAAAATTACAACAACATTGTAACACCGCCGTTCATAATGTTTTGCCAATTGCAATGGTTTGTAAAGGCGGAATTGGGAGCGGCGGCTCGCCGCCAAACAACAACTTATCGCTCAGATCTAAGCGAAATCCGAAGAAAACCTATCGTTTTCTCCGGATTTAATTCTTTATATAATCGTAATAGAATTAGCAAGCTTTATTTTACAAAGCTTTTCTGTACTGCCGTCATTATGGATAATACGGATAAAGCCGCCGTCGGAATACACTATCTCGCCATTATCAGTGATATTATAATCCATAACGCCTTTTTTCAGCACCGTTTCTTTGCCGTTTTCATTTCTGATAAGCTCCCAGCCTGAAGGGATTATTCCCTCTTCGCTGTCATCGCTAAGCATCTTCTGTGCCTTTATCATATTGCCCTCGACAAAGATCTCTCTTTCGTCAGGGTTTTTAGTCTTAGATGGATTGCTTCCGCCTGTACGCAAAGGCTCTCCACCAAACGCCATTGAAAATACGCTTAAAAATCCGCCTATTGCTTTGATTATTCTTACCGGGAAAAGCAGAATATCCATTAAGAGATTGCTCTTTTTCTTTGTGGGCTGATACTCTCTTTTTATGTAATAAAGGTTTCCTTCTTTATCGTCTGATGGCTTTATGAAATCATATGCGTCATCAGAAATTATATCAGTCAGTTCACCTGTGCTTTCATCATAACAACAAATGGAACAAGGGCTTTTCTCCATTACGTTACCCACGTTATCCCTTGCATAACCCATAGCGGTATAGTATATCTTGTTGCTGTCAACTTTTGATATAAAAGGGTGAGTTTCGCTGGTAAATCCTTCTGTAAGCTGATTTACACCACCATTATCAAGATTTGCAATGCCTATATGTCTTTCATAATTTCCAAGCCCGGCTGTGATAACGCATTTTCCGTTATCAGCATACACATCAGTTATATCAAATTCCTTGTTTGCAAAAATATAGGTTTCATCACCGCTATCGGCATCCTTTAAATACATTCCGCCCATACCGTCAATAAAGGTGCTGTATATAAGCTTGCCGTCACATTTACCTACAGAACGAAGATACAGCATTCTGTTACCTGTTTCGTATTCCTTGGCTTCAACGCCCATAAATTTTGCACCCTTGCCGGTGGTCTTCCACTCGTCACGCTGTTTCATTTTTGTAACGGTATCTATGTAATTCTTTATTCTGTCGCAGGTAACTATACGACTTTTACCGTTTTCAACAAGGTGAAGCTCTCCTTCACTTATACAATATACTTTCATATTTCCCTCGTGTTACGTTTTATTCGTACATTATATTTTCTTTTTCAAACTTGCCTGTATATCCGAAATAGAAACCTAAATGGGTAACTACAGGGATAAGAGCGTAGCATAGCATATAAATAAAGGGCACAAATATCTGCATACTGTCAATGCTGCTACCAGGTACAAGCATTAATGATAAAGGATATATCATACCATCTATTATTCTGTGGATAAGAGTAATGTCAAAATACCAGTTCATAACCTTTGCTAATAAAAGTATAAGAGATGGTACAAACATTATTCCCATAAGGGCAGTACCTATCTTTACCCACTTTTTCATATCAGGCTCTTCACATTTATGAAGAGTAACGTATCTCTGCTCTCTTGTACCGTCTTTATAGGCTACAGTAAACATCAGCGAATAAAAAACCGCTATTGCTAAAACAAATATGACTATCTTCATAAAGTCGTTTCCTATAAAGGGGGCTGTGGATAAAGTCATGATAGCACATAGAATATTGCCGAAAAGCATATATAATCCGCCTGACAGTAAAAGCTTCGGGAATGACTGTCTTTCTGATTTTTTAAAGTAATCCATATATTTCTCCCTTACTGCTGCTTTGCAGGTTCGTTTATCACGTTACCGCTAAGAATGTTATTAAGGACCTCGCCCGCCTGCTCATTACGGAGCAACGCATCTTCGTTATAACCCAGCAGATCGCTTGTCATATTTCTTATGCTGAAGCCTAAAATGTCAGGGCAGGAATTTTCCCACTTGGCGTCCTTTACAAATACCGTGTCCTTAAGGCTGATAGAAGTCTTTCCGTTATATCTGTCAGCACCTGTAACCTCTCCAAGATCCTTGAACATTGAGTCAAAGCTTACTTCATTGCCGTTCTCGTCATCGCCCAAAATACCGGTATCACAGATAAGAAGCTGTGCCACACCTCTTTGCATTTCGCCAAAGAATTTTGTAGCGTTTGAGTTTACGTACTGGGGGTCGGGGTTGGACTTTGTAAGGTCTATCATAAATACGTCAACGTGTACGTTTCCGTCCTTGTCAAAATCGGGACAGTATTTCTCTAAAGCAAGCTCGATATCATTGACTTTCTGATAAAGGTTAGGTGCTTTTAAAGAGTCAGACGTAACCAAAAGTACCGTCATATCCGCTTTTTCTCTTGTAAGTGTCTGATGTACAAGGAATATTATAAGCAGACCGAAAAACAGTCCGACTATAATAAACCACTTATTATGATAGAAGAAATTTTCCACCGCCGCCATTCCTGTAGGCTTTTCAAGGACCACCTTATCTGCTTCGGTTTCTATTATATCGCTTTCTTCTATTATTCCCTGCTTCATTTTTAGCAGTTCTCTTTTTTCATCATTGTAGCTTGCCATTTAAAAACTTTTTTCCTTTCAATATGTTAATCTCTTAAAAATTTCTTATTATTATAAAGATTTGATAAAAACTCCATCGCCTGTTTCTCGCTTTCGTCATCTGTATTTTTTACAGCGATAAAAAGCTCTGTGGTAAGCAGCTTATTATCTTCTCCGAACTGGGTTTTGGTTACGTCAATAAGATAAACGTCTGCACCTGTGATATCCTTAAGGCTTGCAAATATCTCTTTATCCTTTGCAGTTTTGAAGTCATTATACAGTGCTTCAAGCTTATCCTTTTTGCCGATATAAAGAGAAGAATTGCCGTTTTCTATCTCAGCGTAAAGATCGGTAAAGCCCATTACTGTGTCGTCGCCGGGCTGATTGATGCTGACCTTTACTTTACCATCCTTGTCAAAGTCAGGACAGAAAGCCGCTGTGTTTTCCTCTAAAAGCTGACGGTACGTCGTACTGTAATTGCCGGTTGAATAGATCCTGATATCAGGCTTTTCAGACACAAAGAAGAAATACCAGATTACAAAGCCTAAAGCAAGCACAATAAAGCCGATTATAAACCATAGCTTATGATACCAAAGCCAGTTTTTAAATTTACCCATAGCAGTATCAGGCATAGCTACGTCGTAGCCGCCCTCATCAATAGCTTCGCTTTCCTCTATGAGTCCCTGCTTTAATTTTAAAAGCTCTCTCTTATCGTTATCGACTGACATTACAGCACCCCTTTCGGCATATTTATTTTACCCTTTTAATATAAAGAGAATTTAAACAGTTTACACCTTTTCCTATAAGGATAAAACTATAAATAATTATAGCATAGTAAGGGGTAAAAAGCAAGTCCGCCCACTGCGGTAGTGGGCGGACAACGTTTATGCTATTTTGCAATGTATCAGATAAATTGATTTATTTGTTCTGCTTAATAATTACACCCGTCTTTGAAAGACTGAGCAACTAAGTCTGCTACGCCTTATTCCTCTTCGCAGGTTACGCTTAAATCGGCGGAAACGAAAACGGTATTTGGTTTAACCTCAAAAGGCTCGTCAGATTGATTACACAAATCGCAAAGCGGTACGATATACCCTTCGGGATAATTTTCACTCACGATATGACCGCCTACCGTTGCTTTATTTGTACATCCTTTAGCAGAGCAATTCTGCTCTTTAAGCTCCATGCCTATAAAGTTTTCCCAATGTTCTTCCCGTGTGCCACACTGACAGAAGCGCTTGCCTGTCACCTTTTTGCTTGTCCACGTTTCTTTGTATAAATCCATCATAGTTTTTCCTCCTGTTGAAAATGTTTTTATTTGTCGGTTTAATCCCACCAGAGATTCCATATCCTTGAATCCTTAAGCTCAAGTGCAAGAGCACTGTAGGTCTCACAGCCCTGCTCTACAATATCGAAGCAGTACGTACCCACTTCATTTGCCAGCTTTTCAAGGTCTTCTACGGGCTTTTCTACCGCATAATCAATAGTGTCATAAGAGAGTGCGGCAGGATATGCACCATACTGCTCATACCAGTACTTTGATACCGCCATGTGCTCTGTAACCTTAGGACAAGCATTCCAGCCGCCGTAGGGCAGGTATGCCCAGATACGCCACGGCTCGGTAACGGGAACTTTCACAATGTAACCACCTCTTGTAAAGTGTTCCTCCGCCTCATATTCATAATCTTCCAGTTCTGCTTCGTCCCATTCGGCTTCAATATGATTCTTTTCAAGATAAGCCTTGCCGTCTTCGACAGGCATCGCTAACATCTTTTCGTGGTATTCCTCTACGATTTCCTTGATTTTAGATATAGAGCGCTCACCCTCGCAGTTCAAAAGAATTTCAAGCTGTTCAAAGAAGATATCGTCCGTTGCAACGATAACGGGAACAAAGCCTTCTTTCTTGCCCTGCTCACGATACTTGAAATAATTTTCAACCGAACTGCCAAACTCGCATTCACATCCTGTGAGAACACCCAGCTTCTCATAGTCATTAAGCAGGTCGAAATTATCCTCATCGTCTATATTTACGTCAGCCTGATCAGCTATCTTTTCGTTATCCTGAACATCTGTCTTTTCGGTGGGCAGGTCTTCGGTTTTCTCTTTAGACTTGCCTCCTTTCTGACATGTTATGCTCAGATCAGCAGAAACAAAAAGGGCACCATATTTAATCTTAATCAGCTCATCGGATTGGTTGCAAGAATCACAAAGCGGCACGATATATCCTTCGGGGAAATTTTCGCTCACGATATGACCGCCTACTGTCGCTTTATTTGCACACCCACAAGCGGTACAAGGATACGCAGCAAGATTCAACATTATATGGTTTTGCCAATGCTTTCCCGCCGAGCCGCAACAACAGAAATTGTCGCCTGTTATCTTTTTACTTGTCCACATTTCCTGATATAAATCCATCATAGTTTTTTCTCCTGTTGTAAATGTTTCGTTTGTCGGTTTAATCCCACCAGAGATTCCATATTCTCGAATTCTGAAGCTCAAGTGCAAGAGCACTGTAGGTCTCACAGCCCTGCTCTACAATATCGAAGCAGTACGTACCCACTTCATTTGCCAGCTTTTCAAGGTCTTCTACGGGCTTTTCTACCGCATAATCAATAGTGTCATAAGAGAGTGCGGCAGGATATGCACCATACTGCTCATACCAGTACTTTGATACCGCCATGTGCTCTGTAACCTTAGGACAAGCATTCCAGCCGCCGTAGGGCAGGTATGCCCAGATACGCCACGGCTCGGTAACGGGAACTTTCACAATGTAACCACCTCTTGTAAAGTGTTCCTCCGCCTCATATTCATCATCTTCCAGTTCTGCTTCATCCCATTCGGCTTCAATATGATTCTTTTCAAGATAAGCCTTGCCGTCTTCTACAGGCACAGCTAACATCTTTTCGTGGTATTCCTCTACGATTTCCTGAATTTTAGAGATAGAGCTTTCCCCCTTGCATTTCAGAAGTGCTTCAAGCTGTTCAAAGAATATATCGTCCGTGTCAACGAGAACGGGAATAAAGCCTTCTTTCTTGCCTATCTCGCGATACTTGAAATAGTTTTCAACCGAACCGTCGAAATCTTCACATTCACATCCGGTGAGAACCTGCAGCTTTTCTATTTCCGAAAGCTCGTCAAAAATATTTTCTTCGACAATCGGTGTATCGGACAGATAGTAGCACTTCCAGATTTCTTGTTTGTCATTTACATGTGAAGAATAATCCATAAGCATAGACATCATTGTCATGTCCACAGTGTTTGAAGCGATAGCTTTTTGACTGTATTCTGCAATTTTTTTCATTACATCGGCTGCGTCCATAAGAGCATACTGCAAGCATACATACAGTTTTCCGTCATTTAAAATTGCAGAGTTTTGATAATATTCAGCATTGGCAGGTGCTTTTTTTCTGCTGAGTATCACTTTTTTGTTTATGTCAACTACTATTATTTCATTTTTACTAATTGCGTATAGGATTTCGCCATCTAAAATATATTTATATCTTTTCAATTCGGTGTCAAAATCTGATACTGTTATTTTTCTGGCTTTGTCGTTATCCGAAATACAATATGTATGTGCTTTGCCGTTTGACGGATTTATTTCAAACATTACTGTTACAAGCTCACCGTTGTCTTTGCAATGGAACACGCCACGCATCAGACCGTCGTTGCACTTTGCACCTGTAAACAGAAAAGGGTGGTTATCTTTACGGTACCAGTTAACTTCACCGTTCGGTACGTTAAAGCAAACCGTATAAATATTATCTCCTTTTTGGATTTTTATGATAATTCCGTCGCTCTCAAAGTCAATATTTGCAGTGTCGATATCATAGAAAAAACTTTCTTTGAAACGATCACCCTTAATTAACTCTAAACTCCATAATTCCTCTCCTGTTTTTGAGAAGAAACGAAGTTTCGGAATGAATGTTTCCATAAAAAACAAAACGCCCGACTTAGCAAAATAGTAGTATTCAGAAAACGGACTCTTGAATTTATACTCAAATGAATACTCTTTTCCATGGTCGTTTAAGGCTATGTGCTGAATATAATTTTGTGTATCAGTTAATATAGAGCAGTAAATTTCAGGTGAAAAATAATCGTTGTGATTTTTGTATTTACATTCTGTCAGTACAAATTTTTCACCGTCATATACATAAAAATTTTCACTGTCTGTATATGTAAGCACGTCGTTTTCACAATAATAACGGTTTCCATTTTCAGCAGGAAGTACTTTTTCTCCAATCACAATCTTGTCAGAAAAGATTTTCACCAGTTCGCCTTTGTAAGACAGGATATTTATGATATTGCTTTCGATTTCAAAAGGATTAATAAACATCTCATCTTCGGAATTGTATTGAAATTCCGATTCTGTGCTGTTATCAGAGTCATCAATAACAACCTTGCTGACATCCTCGCTAAACCCATAGTTTATCTCTTCCGATACAAAACTATTCGGTAATTTAACTTCTTCTGATAACGGACAATCAGTAAACGCCATATCTCCTATTTGTGTCAGAGTTTGCGGAAGTTCAATGTATTTTAACGATAAACATCCCTTAAATGCTCCTTCACCCAAGGACTCCAATCCAAAAGGCAAATTTACTGTGCTTAATTTTTCACATCCATAGAAAGCATAGTCAGCGATCGTCTTAACTGCGTCGGAAATTTCTATACTTTCCAATGACTTACACTCATAAAAGAAAGTATTGCTAATAGTTGTAAGACTGCTTGGCAGTTTTACTTTTTTCAGTTTTTCGCAACCATAAAAAACAGACTCGCCAAGTTTTTTTACGGAATCAGGAATTTCAACCGTTTCTATAAACTTACAATAAACAAAAACAGAATCTCCCATTGCATCAAGTCCGTCAGGAAGATTGACACTCTCCAGATACGTACACCCCATAAATGCCTGGTCTTCAATCTCGGTTATTCCCGAAGGTAATTCAATACTTGTTAAATTAGAACAACTGAAAGAATCCTTACCTATTACAGTAACTCTATACTGTTTTCCTTCGATCGTTACCTCGTCAGGTATAATCACTTTGACAAGCCAACCTTTATAGCCGACAACCTTACATGTTGTCTCAGATGTAATCTCATATTTGATATTATCTATTAAGCTTTGTTTAGATTCATCCATCATAACACTTTTCCTTTCTTCATTATCGCTTTGTTATGGTAAGTAATGGACATTCGTCAAAGCATTCGTCTCCAAGTTCGATGTCTCCACCCGGTATGCTGACGGATTCTAAGGAATCGCAACACGCAAATGCGATCTCATCTATAAAGGTTACCGAATCGGGAATGTATACGCTCTTTAAGAAGCGACAGCCCTGAAACGCTCCTCTGTCTATACGGGTAACAGTATCAGGTATGGTCACAGCTTCTAAATAGTCATTATCCCAAAAGCCTTCTTCAAATATTTCATTGACATAGTATGTATTCCCCTCGATTTCAACACTTGCGGGTATGTCAAGATGCAGATTTTTATTCGTTACATCTTTAATGCCATTAACAGCACAGGTCTTTGGGGATTTAAGCATATATATCATAGTGTATTCGGGATATGATACATACGCTGTCTTATAAAACGGATATTCATTTTCTTCTTCAAATACAGCAAGTTCTTCATTGGTCATCATAACATTTTTCCTTTCCTGTTTTGAGTTATACGTTCTTAAACCATACAAGATACGAATCGTTATCTGTGATAAATTCAGCACTGCAGTCTGCACCGTATTCTTCTTCACCGTTTACAAGAACGTCGTCATCTTCCAGAAGCTCGTTGTACAGATCGAAATCATTGGAAAGTGCTATGATATGCACTATTTCCATTTCAACAAGCTCTTCATCGAGATGTGAATACATATACGCCTTGCTACCAACGTCGCAATTATCCTCATCAATGTAATAATCAATCTGACACATTGTGTCCTCGTCATAGGATGATACTGCCCAGTTTTCTTCTAAAAATTCTCTTGTCATTATTCTTCCTCCTGAAATAATTTTTGCTTTATTATAAGCGTTACGCTTAATTTTGGTATTCATTTTCTTAGTTTAGCGGTTTGTTAATCTTCTCCTCCTTGATTAGTTTTATTTTGATTTTTAATACGTTTATGAGCACGTATCTTATCAGCTATTATCATCATCGGGAAACCCAGCAGGATAGCTACTATCACATACACCGCTTCAAATAAAATTACGAATACGAAAAACGGCTTCAATCCGACTTTTAAATCTTTTATTTTCATATTGCCGTCCTTTCCCGTTTTATCTCTGACAAAAGCATCTTTTAAAGATATCCGTTAGTCAAAATCCACGTTCAATCTGTATTTTCCGCAATGTAAGCATCTGAACAGATATCCCGCAGGAGAGCCGCCTTTTTCCAAGTCTTCGTTATCAAAATCCGCATCCTCTTCTTCTTTGAATTCATCAATCAGATGTATTAGATTCATTTCTTCAAGCTCGGCATAGCCTACGTCGCCCAGATATTCGCAGTAATCATCACAGCAGGCAAGCCAGTTTTCACCCTGCCAGGAAACATATCCGGGAGTTCTCCTGAACAGCTCGTCGATCTTCTCCTTATCAAGAGCCTTTTCAGCGTCCTGGACAAATTCACCGTTAAACTTTTCTGCAGCCTTGCCGCTCGCCACACACTCCATGCAGATACATTCAATTCTCTCCCTGCAATACATTGACGTAACATAAACCTCGGTTTTGTTACCACAGCACTGACAGGTATTTTCGCCGAATGTAACCGCATCTAAAACCTTATCCGTATCATAAATATTGGGGTGATACTTAAACTTTGGCAACCTTGAAATCTTGCTTTCCATAATTTAATTCCTCCTTAAAATGTTTTTTAAACCCACTCATCATCCTTTAGCAAGTCACCATACTTATAATCTGCTTCTCCGAAAATTTCATCTATCATCTTTGTTTACTCCTTAATAAATCTCTATGAATCCTTACCCAGCAAGTCCTTCGATTTCAAAATTGCCCTTACCGTCCACAATAAACTCTATACTGTGACCTGCGAAATAGTCAGGTTCGCAATTGATATAACCTTCTACCAAAATGTCTGACTCATCCTTGTCATAGCTTACATATATTGATAAGTTCAGAGAATCGAGGAAATCCTCTTTTGATATAGGTAAATAAATCTCATTATAATCATCTGTAATGAAACAACGCTTTTCATCGGTGCTATCCTCCTCAGACTCCTCACAGAGATTTAAAACCCAGTCTTCTGCTTGGGGGAGATAGCTATCTATCAAATCGCTGAAGAAAGCTTCTTTCTGGCTATCAAGACCTTTAAGCATAACGTTTATCATCGGAAGCATATCTTCGAGAGGGAGTATATCTGCAGTGACCGATATGTATAGAATTCTATCCCATACCTTTGCGCAGGCTTCATATTCATTCTCATCATCACTCTCAGAAAAATCTTTTAATTCTACTGTATTTGAAAGATTTTTAACTGAGGATTTTGGGGTGTTATTACTGTTAGCTTTTATGTATTCCTGTGCCCTTTCATGCCCCTGTGCAGCTGCCTGCTCCCACCAATACAATGCCTTTTCCTTGTTTCTTTTCGTTCCATCGCCTTTGTAATACATACAACCGGTTTTAAACTGTGCTTTCATATGACCCTGTTCAGCCGCCTTCTCATACCAGTACAGTGCCTTTTCTTTGTCCCACGACATGCCTTCGCCATAACTACAATAATACATATCGGCGGTTGCGAACTGTGCCTTCGCATAGCCTTGTTCGGCTGCCTTCTCCCACCAATACAATACCTTTTCGTAATTCACCTCTGTGCCTTCGCCTTGACAATACATGCGACCAAGATTAAACTGTGCCTCCGCATCGCCCTGTTCAGCTGCCTTCTCCCACCAATACAATGCCTTTTCGTAGTTCACTTCTGTTCCTTCGCCTTCATAATACATATCACCAAGATTAAACTGTGCATCCGCATCGCCCTGTTCAGCTGCCTTCTCCCACCAATACAATGCCTTTTCGTAGTTCACTTCTGTTCCTTCGCCATTATAATACATGTTGCCAAGCTTAAACTGTGCCTCCATATCGCCCTGTTCGGCTGTTGCTTCAAGATTTTTCATTTCAAGATTTTCTCCCATTTTCTTTTCCTCCTTAATAATCATTTAGAAATTATGCCAGTCTGAAAAGCTAAGATCCTCATCGATCACGGCATAAGCGCCGCACAAGATCAGTTCGTCAAAGCTGTCAGAGCACTGGAATGAAATCTCGCCATCGCCAAGACCTATACACTCAGGCTCAATATTTTCAATAAAGCAATCCAAATCGAACATCGGGAAGCATGCTCTGAGTACGGTTTCTATATGTCCCTTCGGAACACTTCCATCGTTTGGCGATTCAAAATAAACTGCAAGAGGAGAAAGTGCCTGACCTGACACTTTATATATCTCGGATATATCCATTTCGCTGGCAAAATAGTTCTTTTCCTCAATATACAGCTCTTCAATTTCTCTGAAATCAGTTTCCATATTTATCATATCGTCAAATACATACAGCAGGAATGTACCGTTGATATTGTCGATATTCTGTGTAATTCTATCTGCAAAGCTGTTGAAATACTGATTTAAGAATTCGATGATCTCCTCGTCTGTGCAGTCCTCGTCAAGGTTTTCTGTCACGATGTCCCACTCTCTTATTTCTTCCAGGGTATCGTCAAGCTCGATCTGTTCGTCCTCAAAAATGCCGATGTAACCGAGATCAAGGCTACCCGATACGACTATTTCTCCGTCTTCAAGGGTTATTTCAAGCTTGCTTTCACAGGAAGATGCGGTGCGATGAGCTTTCTCAGATGAAGGCTCATCATCTTCTTCATCTTCATCATATTCGTCATCTTCACCGTATTCATCATCTTCGTCATATTCCTCGTCTTCAGGATAATAGTCGTGTGAAATCAACCATTCGCCTGTTTCCTCGTCCATCTCGGCATAATCTCCGCACTCGAGGTTTGCAAAAAATTTCATATTATCATCAATATGCAGAATTTCGTCAAGTGAAACCATTCGTGCGTCTATCGTTTCGTGGACTTCTCCGCAATGGAACTGCCAGCTATCTTTATCGTGAAAAACGAATCTGATGGGATTATGCTCCTCCAGCACGTGGCGGCAAGTCATACAGACAGCATGAGGACCATCCGCAAACGGAAAGTCATAACTGTCCTTTTTGTATATCACGAACATTTTAGACTTGGTACAGCCTGATGCTTCAACGATCTTTTTATAGTCGATCGGCAATGCTTTGCCAAGTCCGTCAAACAGAAAGCTCTCATAGCATTCATGCCCTGACATAATTTCTATCGTAGTGTCACCGCTAATATGTATTATCAGCCCCATATCGTCATGAAGCGGACCCATGCATGTCGTGTACACAACAAGCTTGTTTACTGCCTCAATATCGAAAACAAGCTCCTGTCCGCCGACATTTGCAACTATCTTGTTGTCCCTTACGATCAGTGAATCCTCATTGTTAATATCAAAAGCTCTCATATATAACGCCTCCTGTATAAATTTTTCCAATTACTATTTTATACAATAATTAGCACTATTTCAACAATTTGCCGACAAGAGGGCGATATGCAGGATAGGTGGTACTTTTCGGGGTATAAGGTGCCGAAAAAGTCAATATAAATGCCATAAGAAACGACAAGTTGCACAACAGGGAAAGATAAAAAGTCCGCCCACTTTGATAGTGGGCGGATAATTATTATTCTTTTTTCTACTTACTTAATAATTGATGCGATAACTCCGACAAATTCATCCTGCGTCAATCCGCAGGCAATAATTCGGAAACCGGCATTTTGATACATAAATTCAGCATACATCTCTCCGATTGGAGTTTGTGCAATTCCTACTTCAACATCGTTAATAACGGATCGTGTCTGCATGTTGGCAAACAAATTGCAAAAATCAAACGGCAAACAATTCTTGTCAATATTTACCGCCACACCTCTTGAAAAATCCTCATTTGAATACTGGAGCCTGTTGCCATCAAAGTATATCTCTCCACTTGTTTTTCTTTTGTAAATACCTAAACGCTGATTATCCTTGCTTTCAATATCAATCGGTACAGTCGGGAAAATGTTCACCCCGTAATACTCATTGACTTCATCATCAGTCATAGGGATAAAATCATCAGTCATAAGAGCGATAAACATTTTTTCAGAGATACTTGGCAGCTTCTCAATTTCTAAAACACGTATCTCATTATTATTTGTGGTTTTATCTGCTTGCTCAAGATTATTTGAATTGCTGACTGTTTCACCATTAGAATTTATAGTCTGCTGTGATGCGTTGCTTTTGTCAGTATTATCTGTGATAACGGAATCATCTGACGTAACAGGCGGTGTAGCTTCAAGCATTCCGCTATGCCATATACCAAATCCGAGTAATGCAACGAAGCACAAACAGCACATTGAAGCTGTTACGTTAATTGCAGTTTTTTTCTTTTTCTTTTGCTCAATAACGTAGCAATCTCTGCGTTTCAACAGATTGTCGGTTAATTCATCATAATTCTTCATAAACAAAGCCCTCCTTGTTAAGTTCTGATTTCAAAGCATTTTTGGCACGGTAAACAAGGTTTTTCATCTGACGGGCGTTCTTTTTCATAACAATAGCTGTTTCGGCATTTGATAATCCTTCAAAATAGAGCAACCATAATACTTGTCTGTACTCGGCGTTTAATTTTTTCAAGGCTCTATGTACAATAATTCTGCGTTCTTCAATGATATAGAGCTTTTCAAGGTCATACTCATCCTGAAGGGTATTCTCTATATCATCAAAGGGTGTATTCAAACGCTTTGAATTATGTCTGATATAATCAATAGCCACGTTTCGTCCAATGGTATAAAGCCAGGTTTTAAAAGAATATTTTGCTTTAAACCTTGGTTTTCGTGTTATGATTTTGAAAAAGGTCTCTTCCATCAATTCCTCGGCAACGGATATATTATTAACGATACCGTTAAGATAGAGAGTTAAGCCGTCGCTGTAATCCCTTACGATTTCTGCCAAGCCTTTGTCATCACCATCAAGGAAACGGCGGTAGCTACTTGCACCGTTGTCCATTGATATGCTCCTTTCCGAAAGGTGTTTCTCTGCCCTTTCACTTATTAAACGGAATAAACCACAAAAAGTCTCACCTGTTTTTATATACAAAAAGGACTACGACAAAATCGTAGTCCTTGACTTTTTATTAATAAAGCTTCGCACCTGCGGGGATATGGTCGTCGACCATAAGTAAGTGGAGCTTTTCTTCGCCTTCTTCACTATGAACAGCGGAGAGGAGCATACCGTTTGACTCAATACCCATCATTGCTCTGGGGGGCAGGTTTGTGATAGCGATAAGAGTCTTGCCGACAAGCTCTTCAGGCTCATAATAAGCGTGGATACCGCTTAAGATCGTACGGTCTGTGCCTGTACCGTCGTCAAGTGTGAACTGTAAAAGCTTCTTTGACTTCTTTACTGCTTCGCAAGCCTTAACCTTTACTGCACGGAAATCTGACTTTGAGAAGGTCTCAAAATCTACTGCGTCCTCAAATAAAGGCTCAATTTCAACCTTTGAGAAGTCGATAACTTCAGGTACCGCTTCAGCTTCGGGAGCTGCTTCGGTTGCTGTTGCTACAGGTGCTGCTACGGGAGCGGGGTTCTTCTTGGCAGTTACTTCAGGCTTCATCGTGGGGAATAATAATACGTCACGGATCGAAGCACTGTCTGTAAGAAGCATTACGAATCTGTCAAGACCCATACCAAGACCGCCTGTTGGAGGCAGACCGTATTCAAGAGCTGTGATGAAGTCTTCATCAATTTCAGCGTTAGCACCCTGCTTTCTCTTTTCCTCAACCTGCTTTACAAAACGCTCTCTCTGGTCGATAGGGTCGTTAAGCTCGGAGAAGGCATTACCGAATTCACAGCAGTTGATGAAGTATTCAAATCTTTCTGTAAATGCGGGGTCTGTGGGCTTTCTCTTTGCAAGAGGTGAGTTTTCAACGGGGTAATCGTAAATGATTGTAGGCTGAACAAGCTTGTCCTCTACAAATTCTTCAAATAATGCGATAAGCACGTCGCCCTTTGTAGCTGTAGCGCTTACTTCAACGTTCTTTTCCTTAGCTACTGCACGAGCCGCTTCGTCATCTGCCCAGCTGTTGTAATCAGCGTCAGCGTACTTCTTTACGGAATCTATCATCGTAAGACGTTCCCAGGGCTTGCCGATAGCAATTTCCTTACCCTGATACATAACTGTATCTGTACCGCATACCTTTATTGCCACTGTACGGTAAAGCTCTTCGATAAGATCCATCATGCCGTAGTAGTCTGTGTATGCCTGATACATTTCGATAGATGTAAATTCGGGGTTATGTGTTGCATCCATACCTTCATTTCTGAAGATTCTGCCCACTTCATATACTCTGTCAAAGCCGCCTACGATAAGACGCTTTAAGTAAAGCTCTGTTTCGATACGAAGATACATATCAATATCAAGGGCGTTATGGTGTGTAACGAAGGGACGAGCCGCCGCACCGATTTCAAGTGTGTGCAGAACGGGTGTATCTACTTCTATATATCCCTTTGAGTCAAGGAAGCTTCTGATCTCTCTGATGATCATTGAACGCTTTACAAAGGTATCCTTAACTTCGGGGTTTGCGATAAGGTCAAGGTAACGCTTTCTGTAGCGTTCTTCCTTATCCTTGAGGCCGTGCCACTTTTCAGGCAGAGGAAGAAGTGATTTTGCAAGGAGCTTGATGCTCTTTGCGTGTACGGAGATCTCTCCTCTTCTCGTCTTGAATACAAAGCCTGTAAGACCTACGATATCACCTAAATCCCACTTCTTGAATTCCTTGAAGGTGTCTTCGCCGATATCGTCGATCTTTACGTATACCTGCATTCTGCCGCTGTCGTCACGGATATCGATAAAGTTTGCCTTACCCATATCTCTCCAGCTTGTAATTCTGCCGGCGATGGTTACGTCTGTATTTTCAAGAGCTTCAAAATTTTCTCTTATCTGCTCTGCCTTGTGAGTAATGTCAAACTTTGTTGTTTCATAAGGATTCTTACCGCTGAGCTTTAATTCGTTCAGCTTTTCTATTCTTATTCTGTGCTGTTCGTCAAGCTGAGCTAAGGCTTCTTCCTCAGTCAGTATGATTTCTTCAGTCTGATTGTTTGCCATCGTTGTCTTTCCTTTCCCTTTTCATCTATTACTTATCAATTTCCTTGATAACGTATTTCTTTATTCCGCTGGGAGCTTCTACGATAATTTCTTCACCGAGCTTCTTGCCGATGCAAGCCTTACCTAAGGGTGATTCGTCAGAGATCTTCATCTTCTTCATATCAACTTCCTTAGAGCCTACAAGAGAGATCTTAAGCACCTTGCCGTCATCAAGAGACTCTAATATTACCTTGTTACCGAGGCTTATGTGTTCTGTAGAGATCTCATCTGCATCAAGAATCTTTACGTTCTTTAACGTAGCTTCAATTTCAGCAATTCTTGCTTCAACAATACCCTGTTCGTTCTTCGCTTCATCGTATTCAGAGTTTTCTGAAAGGTCACCGAATGAAAGTGCTACCTTGATCTTTTCAGCGATTTCTTTTCTGGTGACGGATTTTAAATGCTCCAGCTCATTCTCTAAATTCTTAAGTCCTTCTTTTGTTAAAACTGTCTGTTTAGTTGCCATTGGTCTGTTACCTCCGTAAAATCCGCTTGTGCGGTATATTATGCCTTAAAAGGCTTATTGTAAATTGATTGACGCCACTGCTTCAACTGCCTTCTGCAGCTGAACGTCGGTTGAAGGATCGGCAAACTTTATCGCCATTTCCTCCTGCTGTGTGATATCTATGATATAATCGGGTTTCAGTCCCGCGTCGTCAAAGCTTTCTGACTGCATAGGATATACTCTTGCTGTAGATATTGACACCGCACTGCCATCCTTGAAGCTTTTTGTAGTCTGCAGCTCTGCCTTGCCAGCAGTTACCGAGCCTACCAGTACCGCATTTGAAAAATCTCTCAGTGCCACTGCAAAAAGCTCTGCTGTACAGGCTGTGCCTGTGTTTACTATTACAGATATAGGCTTTTTTATCTCCTGAACGCCATCAGTCATGAGAATCTCTTCTTCACTTCCATCAGCAAGGACTTTTTTTGCTACCGTTGCCTTTGGCATAATTCGTCCGAGCATACTCTGAAGAGGTGCGATATCACCCTCTGACACGTTTCTGAGGTCGAATATATAACCCAGCACCGACTGAGATTCATATTTATCAATAAGCTGTGTAAACTGATCATCCGTAAGACCGTTGAAGGTGGATATCTTTATATAAGCGTAGCCATCCACTATTGCACCCTTTACAGACTGAAGCTCAATTACCTGTCTTACAAGAGTAACGGTATTTTCCGTACCATCAGGAGCCTTTGTCGTTATGGTAAGCTTTGTGCCCTCTTCACCATCAAGCATACGCTGAGCCTCTTCTGCACCGATAGCCAGAATATCCTTACCGTTTACCTTTGTGATCACATAATCCTTACGGATCTCGGCAACCTCTGCTGAGGAATCCTCGTATACCTCTGTAATCTTCAGATAGTCGCCCTCGATCACGGTTTCAATACCTACACCGATGATCTCGCCGCTTTCTATCTGCTGCTTTTTATAATATTCACTTGTCGTGTAGTATTTAGCGTATTTGTCATCAAGTCCTGAGATGTAACCATTCATAATGCCATTTAAAATGTCATTTTCCTCAAGCTCATAAATGGATGAGCTTCTGACGAAGGTATCGATCTCCTTGATTTTGGCGTTTATGGTTTCTCTCTCCTGCACACCCGTTACCATTGAGTTATACATATTGAGCGACACCGTCATTGTAAGCACGAAGGTAATTGCACAGGCAACTGCCACAAGGCTTATAGCTACGCCAAGCGAAACCTTTTTATTCATTGAAATTCCTCTGCCTTAAATTTGTCTTATCTGTATATTTCCACGTAGTTGAAAGGATCTACGGGTTCACCGTCAATTCGGATCTCGAAGTGAAGATGCGGACCGGTAGAAAATCCTGTATTGCCTACTGTACCGAGTACGTCACCCTTTTCCACTACCTGTCCCACGTATACGTTTACCGTATCCATATGAGCATAGGTGGAGGTATATCCGCCGCCGTGGTCAACGGTAACGTATTTACCGTAGCTGTAGCCGGGTATGTACCAGTCCTCAGCGATGATTACAGTACCGCCCTTCGTAGCATAGATGTTACTGCCCCAAATTCCCCAGTCGCCGACATCTATACCCTTGTGCATTCTCCAGAAATCATAGTCCCAGCCGAAATAGCAGGAAATGTAGCCGTATCCGGGAACAGGCCATATCCAGTCACCCTCCTGAAGAGTAGTACCCTGCTGGGTATTCTGAATGATAAGCTCCTTTAACTGTTCTTCAAAAGCTTCTATCTCCGCTTCTCCGACGGTTACAAGATACTGAAGATTATCCTGCTCATACTGAAGCTCGTTTAAAATACCCTGATACTTGTTGTAGTCTGTCTGATATTCATCAGCCTTTGACTGTGCGGTGTCCTGAAGAGCTATAAGCTCTGTCTTTTCATCTTCAAGAACCTTTTTTTCACCTTCAAGGACCGTGCGTTCATCTTCAAGAGTCTTTTTATCGGTCTCATAGGTATTCTTATCCGCTTCAAGCTGTTTTATGTCAGCCTTAAGCTGAGTCATAAACTCATAGTTCTTTTCTGTGATGTTACCTACTATCTCCGAGCTTACCATAAGCTGATAGAAGTCTGTAGCACCTGATAACACGCCGAACATATCGCTGTTTCCGCTGGTGTACATAGTGCGGATTATCTGGGCAAATTTTTCAAGATTTTCAGCGTTCTCTGCTTCTGCATCGCTGATCTTCTGCTCGGTCTTTTTAAGCTGATCTTCAAGTCTTTCAACGTTAGCTGTCAGCTTGTCAATTTCAGCCTGTTTTTCTGCTATATCTTCGTTTTTATAAAAAACAAGGTTATTGTAGTAATCTACTTCGTTTTTCTGTTCGCCAAGCATAAGAGCGATCTTATCAGCTTCTTCCTGCTGCTTGTCGATTTCGCCTTCAATGCGGTCTATTTCTTCTTTTCTGTCCGCATTTTCCTGCTCTATACGATCAATCTCGTTTTTTATTTCCTCTTCCGTCATTCTGTTACTTGCAGATACGGGTGCGTATGATAATATTATACCGGCATTTATAGCAAGAACCATGACGAAAGAAAGCACTGTACGAAATAATTGTCTTTTTTTCATTATTTCTTCCTTTCCATTCTTTGCTGCTTATATCTTTAAATGCTTTCCTGTACTGAAAACTGTACCTATTGCACCGAGCGTTGCACCTGCAAGGCAGTAAACAAGCACGGTGATAAGTGCAACGTCGGAGAACTTAAGGATGTTGTCCATTCCGAGTGCACTCCACATACCAAGCTTTTCAGAAAACAGGGTATATACTCCCTCATAGATGAATTTGGTCAGTATAAAGGACATAAGGCCTGATACAAGACCGATAAACATACCCTCAATAAAGAAGGGTGTTCTTATAAAGCTGTTGGTAGCTCCCACGATACGCATAATAGCAATTTCCTTGCGACGTGCAAAAACGCTGAGTCTTGTTGTGTTTGCTATAATGATTATGCAGACAGTACCTAAAGATATTATAAGGGCAATGCCGATAATTGTAAAGGTGTTACGGATATCCTCGATAAAGCCCGCAAAGTCAAGGGGAGCATTTACCTTATAAACACCGCCGATCACTTCAAACTGCTTTACCGCCATATCTATCTTATCAAGATCGTTTATCGTTACCATATACGTAGGAGGTACAGGGTTATAGGGCAGGTTTTCAAAAAGCTCCGTCTGATCCTTATACTGCTCCTTCATGGACTGAAGACCTTCTTCGGGAGAGATGTATCTTACGTTTGTAACAAGAGTATTACTTTTAAGTACATCCTTTATATGCTCTAAATCTGCGTCATCTTCCATATATACGCTGATCTCGTTCTTATCTGAAACGCTGTCAAGGATTATTCCGCAATCAAGCATTACGAAAGCGGAAAGTCCTACAAGCAGAAGACTTACCGTAAGTATACAAAAGCTTGCAAAGGACATAAAACGGTTCTTCCATACTGAAGAAAGTCCCTGCTTTAAAAGATATGAGAAGTTATTCATCGTCAGCAGCACCTCCCACATAATCGTCGAACACCACTTCGCCTGATTTGAGGCTGATAATTCTGCCGCCGAAATATTCAACAAGGCTGTGCTCGTGAGTTACCATAATGACCGTTGTGCCGCATTTATTGATCTCCTTAAGCAGCTTTACGATGTCATAGGATAAAGCAGGGTCGATGTTTGCAGTAGGCTCGTCTGCTATTATAAGCCCCGGATCGCTGGCAAAGGCACGGGCAATAGCAACTCTCTGCATCTCACCGCCTGACAGCTTGTCGGGGTACGCTTTTGCTCTGTCTGCAAGCTTTACAAGATTAAGTACGTAAGGCACTCTGTGTCTTATGTCTCTTTTGGTCTGTCCCGTAACTCGCATTACAAAGGCTACGTTATCATAAACGTTCAGATCGGGTATCAGTCTGAAATCCTGAAAGATCATACCGATAGAGCGTCTGAAATAGGGTATTTTCTTTTTCTTTATGTTTGTGAGATTATATCCGTTGACAAATACACGGCCCTGTGTAGGAACCGCTTCTCTTGTAATAAGCTTTAACAGTGTGGATTTGCCCGCACCGCTGTCACCTACTATAAATACGAACTCACCGTCTTCTATGCGTAAATTTACGTTGTTTAATGCATCAACGCCCTCTTTATAATGGACGCTGACATTTTTAAGTTCTACCATTTCTATTACCTTTCTGTTTCTGTTTTTTACTGATGACGGAAATATCGGTTAAAAACAGTGTGTGTCCGATTATGGCGAATCGGTCATCTTATCATTTCTACTGCCCTTAAACTGACAGATACACAGCAACTTTTTTAAAATTGCTGTGTAGTCGTAACGGATGTCAAATTTTTATAGGGCAGGAAACGTATACAACGATAAATGGCGGAGTCTTTAAATTGTAATTTCCTTCCCGAAATCAGAATTTTACAGGATCTGCAGCAAGATACTTCTTAACCATAAGTGCAATCTTGAAAATAATTGCGTGGTCGAATTCTCTTAGATCAAGCCCTGTCAGCTTCTTTATCTTGTCGAGTCTGTAAACCAGCGTATTTCTGTGTACAAAGAGCTTTCTTGATGTTTCGGATACGTTGAGGTTGTTTTCAAAAAATCTCTGGATCGTAAATAATGTTTCGTGGTCAAGAGATTCGATAGAGCCCTTCTTGAATACTTCCTTTAAGAAGGTTTCGCAAAGTGTTGTGGGCAGGTGGTAAATAAGTCTTGCGATACCAAGGTTATCATAGCTTACGATGGTCTTGTCGGTATCGAACACCTTACCAACTTCGATTGCTATCTGAGCTTCCTTAAAGGAGCGTGCAAGATCCTTGATACCTGTTACGGGTGTACCGATACCTACGTTTACACGGGTAAAGAACTCACCTGAAAGTGTATCTGAAATAGAGCGCGCAAGCTTTTCAAGATCCTTATTGTCGATGTTTGACTTTATTTCCTTTACAAGAACTATTTCCGTTTCTGTAATGTTGAATACAAAGTCCTTATTCTTATCAGGGAACAGATTCTGGATAACGTCGTAAGCTGAAACATCGTTTGACGTTACAATGCTGATAAGGAATACCACTCGACTGATCTCCGCATTGAAGTGAAGCTCTCTTGCTTTGAGTGTGATATCTCCGGGGAGTACGTTGTCAAGAATAATGTTCTTCACAAAATTGTTTCTGTCGTACTTTTCATCATAATACTGCTTGATGCTGGAAAGTGAGATAGCTAAAAGTGAAGCATATTTTGCAGCCTGGTCGTCCGTGCCTTCGATGAATACTGCATAATCGGGCTTTACATGAACGCCGAAGGGCTTGTATGTATAGCCGTCACGGATGAATACATCGTGAGAGTCACCGAGTTCGATAGTAAAAAAGTCGCTGTTTGTTCCTATTCTGGAAAGCTCACTGCAGGCTACGATAGTTGAGTTTTCATCGATTACACCGATTACTCTGCCTATTGTATCCCTCATCTGATGAACTACGCCCTGAAATAATCTGTTAGACATTTTTTTTACCCCTTTTGAAATTTCTTTGTTGTTATTTTAAAGTCGGGTTTTATCCCTGCTTTGTCTTTGGTCTTAACGCTTTAGGCAAAATTACCGAAATTTTGTCGTGAAAGCTCCAAAAATAATACACCAAATATATTTTACTAAAAAAATTCGGAAAAATCAAGTGTTTTTCAGATAAAATGCAAAATTTACTGAAATTTTTTTTGATATGTTGCAAAAAAATGAAGAAAGTGGTATACTAAATAGGTATGCAAATGTAAAAAATGCATATTCTTCATAAAAAACGAAAGGACTGATGTATTTTGAAAAAATTCTATAGCTTTAAGACTGGATATATCAGTCTGCGAATGTGCACTCGGCACATATAAAATAATACAAATAAAATAATACAAAACGAATGAAAACAAAAATAAATCAACAAGGAGAAAATAACAAGACAATGGATAAGAAATTTTATATAACGACCCCTATATATTACCCCTCAGGTAATCCTCACATAGGTCACTGCTACACAACGGTAGCCTGTGATACCATTGCCCGCTTCAAGAGAATGCAGGGCTATGACGTAATGTTCCTTACAGGTACAGACGAACACGGTCAGAAGATCGAGCTTAAAGCTAAAGAACAGGGCGTTACCCCCAAGGAATACGTTGACCCCATCGTTGACAACTTCAAGCGTTTATGGGAAACAATGAACATAAGCTATGACAGATATATCAGAACAACGGACGATTATCATATCGAAACCGTACAGAAGGTGTTCCGTGAGCTTTATGACAGAGGCTATATCTACAAGGGTAAGTACACAGGTAAATACTGCACACCCTGCGAAAGCTTCTGGACAGAATCCCAGCTCAAGGACGGCAAGTGTCCTGACTGTGGCAGAGACGTTATTGAGGCTGACGAAGAAGCTTACTTCTTAAAGCTGTCCCTTTTTGAAGATAAGATCCGTAAGTTCCTTACAGAAACAGATTATCTCCAGCCCGCATCCCGCGTAAACGAAATGGTAAACAACTTCATCAACGCAGGTCTTGAGGATTTATGCGTATCCCGTACTACCTTCACCTGGGGTGTTCCCGTTGACTTTGACGAAGGACACGTTGTTTACGTATGGGTTGACGCTCTTACAAACTATATCAGCGCATTAGGCTACAAGAACAGTGCGTATAACGATTATGACAAGTACTGGCCCGCTGATATGCATATGACTGCAAAGGAGATAGTACGTTTCCATTCAATCGTATGGCCCATTATACTTATGATGCTTGATATTCCTCTGCCTAAGCGTCTTTACGGTCATGGCTGGATAAACTTCAACGGTCAGAAGATGAGCAAATCACTTGGTAACGTTATCGACCCCTTCGTACTTGCAGAGCGTTACGGCGTTGACTCTGTACGTTATCAGATACTCCGTGATATGCCCTATGGTTCTGACTGCAACTTCTCAAACGAAATAATGATCAGCAGAATAAACACCGACCTTGCCAACGATTTCGGCAACCTTGTATCCCGTACAGTTGCCATGGTCGATAAATACTTCGGCGGTACTCTTATAAGTGATAAGGTAAGCGATGAGATCGATGGTGAGCTTATTGATATGGCAAAGGCTCTTAAAGCAAAGGTTGAAGAAGCGGTTGACAACGCACAGCTTTCAAAGGCACTTGAAGAGATATTCAAGGTCGTTTCCCGTGCGAATAAGTACATTGACGAAACTGCTCCCTGGGTGCTTGCAAAGGATGAAGCCAATAAAGGAAGGCTTTGTGCAGTACTTTACAACCTGCTGGAATCTATCCGTATAACTTCTACACTCCTTTACCCCTTTATGCCCACAACAATGCCTGAGGTATGGAAGCAGATCGGTGCAACAGAGGCTGACGTTACTTACGATGCAGCAGATAAGTTCGGTACACTTTCTCAGACAGTAACAGTCACAAAGGGTGGCGTTCTCTTCCCCAGAATTGATATGGATAAGGAAATCGACGCTCTTAACGAAATGCTCACTCCTAAAACACAATACAAGGAGGACGAAGACCTTGACAAGGCAGGTATAATCTCTATCGAGGACTTTGCAAAGGTAAAGCTCAGAAGCGGTGAGATAACAGCCTGTGAAAAGATAAAGAAGGCTAAGAAGCTCCTTAAGCTCCAGGTTGACGATGGCAGAGGCGAAAGACAGATAGTAAGCGGTATTGCTCAGTACTACACTCCCGAAGAGCTTATCGGCAAGAAGGTAATTTTCGTTGCAAACCTCTCCCCTGCAAAGCTTTGCGGTGAGGACAGCAACGGTATGCTGCTTGCCTGCGATGCAGGCGATAAGGTTCAGGTCGTGTTCTTAGACAAGGATACACCTAACGGTAGTGCAATACGATAAATAAAATAATTATGGGCGGTTGCAAAATCGCCCTATAATTTGATACACCAAGTTCCATTTACTTCCACGTTATAGCAGGAAAGGAATAAAAATTATGAAATTAGCAGAACTTTACGGTAAGGAAAGAGTGGTATTTTCAGTAGAAGTATTCCCACCGAATAAAAACTTCTCGATAGATACAGTATATAATGCAGTAAATGAAATTGCAGAAATAAGACCCGACTATTTCAGCGTTACCTATGGTGCAGGCGGAAACACAGCTAACCGTTCTACTTGTGAAATAGCTTCTCATATAAAGAACAAGTGCGGGATTGAAGCTATGGCTCATCTTACCTGCATAAACAGTACAAAATCTGACGTTGACTTTGTACTCAGCGATTTAAAAGCAAACGGCATTGAAAACATCCTCGCTTTAAGAGGTGACGTAAAACCTGACGAAGAGCCGAAAAACGACTTTCCTCACGCAAGCGATCTTGCCGCTTATATTTCATCAAAGGGTGACTTTGATATTGCAGGAGCTTGCTATCCCGAAGTACATATCGACGCTAAAAATCAGAAGGAAGATATCCTTAATTTAAAGAAAAAGGTAGACAGCGGCGTATCTCATCTTGTTACCCAGCTTTTCTTTAACAACGACGCCTTTTATGATTTTCGTGAAAAGGCTGGTATTGCAGGGATTGAAGTTCCGATATCTGCAGGTATTATGCCTATCACAAGTAAAAAGCAGATCGAACGAATGGTGTCAATGTGTGGGGCAAGTCTTCCACCAAAATTTGTAAAGATGATACAGCGTTATGAAAATAACCGTGAGGCTCTTATAGACGCAGGTATTGCTTATGCAGTAGATCAGATAATTGATCTTATTTCAAACGGCATTGATGGTATACATCTTTATTCGATGAACAACCCCTACGTTGCAAAACGAGTTTATGAGGCTATAAGAAAGCTTTTATGATAATAGAAAGTATCAATAAAAAAGAGGCTTTACGCTATCTTGGGATAAAAGGCGAGCCTGACAGCAAAACCGCAGAGCTTATCGACGTATGCGAAAAGGAGCTTTTAAAGGTCATAGAACCTAAATTTCTTTTCAGGAAATTCGAAATAGCTGAAGTTCCTGATGGTGTTGACGTAGGTAACGGCAGTTTATTTCTGTCGGGCGAAGGAATAAAAAAGCATCTTGTCGGTTGCAAAAGTGCGGTGCTGATGTGTGCAACGCTCGGTCAGGGTGTAGACCGCCTTATAAGACAGCTACAGATAACCGATCTTGCAAAGGCAGTCATTATCGATGCCCTTGCATCCTCTGCTACAGAACGGTTATGTGACTACGTAGAAAAAGAAATCAGAAGCTCAGCAGAGAATTATCACCTGACCACAAGATTTTCTCCCGGCTATGACGATCTTCCGATAGCTATTCAGAAGGAGTTTTTATCACTCCTCTCAGCACAGAAAAAAATCGGACTTTGCTCCACTGACAGTATGCTGCTTACCCCAAGAAAATCAGTAACGGCAATTATCGGATTATCCGATAAAAAAACACGAAAGTATAAAAGCTGTGATAACTGCAACTTAAAAGATACGTGCAGATACAGAAAGGATAACAACCACTGTGGAAAATAAAATAAGTATAAAATCCCTTATAAAACAGAAAAAATTCCTGATGTTTGACGGCGGTATGGGCACGGAGCTTCAGGCGAGAGGTCTTAAAACGGGTGAAACACCTGAACTTCTTAACTTTACCGCTCCCGATATCATAAAGGCTGTGCATCTTGATTATCTTAAAGCAGGCTCTGATATAGTGAGCGCAAACACCTTTGGCGCAAACCGCTACAAGCTTGAGGGCTGTGGAAAATCTGTTGACGAAGTAATCACCGCCGGCATAAAAAACGCTAAAAAAGCTATAGAAGAAAGCGGAAAGACAGACGTTTACGTTGCTCAGGATATCGGTCCTATCGGTCAGCTTTTAGAGCCTACAGGCACGCTCAGCTTTGAAGACGCCTACGATATATTTAAAGAGCAGGTATCAGCCGGTGTAAAGGCAGGAACAGATATTTTTATCATCGAAACGATGACGGATCTTTATGAGCTTAAAGCGGCTTTACTTGCAGTAAAGGAAAACTCCGCTCTCCCCGTAGTGTGCAGTATGACGTATGAGGAAAACCGTCGTACCTTTACAGGATGTCCTATTGAAGCAGAGGTTATCTTATGCGAAGCTCTCGGTGCTGACGCAGTAGGTATCAACTGCTCTCTTGGTCCTAAGGAGCTTATGCCCATTGTAAAGGAGCTTTGCGAGCTTGCAACGCTTCCCGTTATCGTAATGCCCAACGCAGGCCTGCCTGACCCCGAAACGGGAAAATTCAGTATCACAGCAGAAGAATTTGCATACTATGCAACTGAAATGGCACAGTACGGCGTGCATATCTTCGGTGGTTGCTGTGGTACGACTCCTGCATTTATAAAAGCAGTCAGCGAAAAGCTTAAAGGTATCGACCGTGTTGATAGAAACACAAAAAAGCAAAGTACTGTATGCAGTGGCACAAAGGTATGCCATATCGACTGCCCCAGAATAATCGGTGAAAGAATAAACCCCACCGGTAAAAAGCTTTTTAAAGAGGCTCTTAAAAACGACGATATAAATTACATCTTAAATCAAGCTATAGAGCAGGTAAACGCCGGAGCTGATATACTTGATGTCAACGTGGGACTTCCCGATATTGACGAAAAGGCTATGATGATAAAGGTAGTAAAGAGTATACAGAGTGTAACCGATACGCCTTTACAGATAGATTCCACCGACCCCGAGGTTATCGAAGCGGCTTTAAGAATATATAACGGTAAGGCTATAGTAAACTCGGTAAACGGCGAAGAGGAAAGTCTGCAGAAAATTCTCCCCATCGTAAAAAAATACGGTGCGGCAGTCGTAGGTCTTACTCTTGACAATAACGGTATCCCTAAAAAAGCCGAACAGAGAGTAGAGATCGCAAAGCGTATAATAGACAGAGCTGAAAGTATCGGTATTGACAGAGAAGACATTTACATTGACTGTCTTACCCTTACCGCTTCTGCCGAGCAAGAGGCTGTAAAAGAGACTTTAAAGGCAGTAAGAATGGTAAAGGAACAGTATGGCGTAAAGACCGTACTGGGTGTTTCTAACATCTCTTTTGGTCTGCCAAACCGCGAGCTTTTAAACCACATCTTTTTAAGCCTTGCCCTTGAAAACGGACTTGACCTTCCGATAATAAATCCTAATATCGAAGCTATGACAGGTACTGTAAGAGCCTTCAAGCTACTGCATAACATTGACGTAAACTCAGCAGAATATATAGCCGCATATTCCGATATGGCGGCAAAGCCCGTTCAAAAAGCAGAAAGCGTAACTCTCGAATACGCCATTGACAACGGACTTAAAGCCGAGGCGGCAAAAATCACAGAACAATTACTAAGCGAAAACGATCCTATGGATATAATAAACGGCAGACTTATCCCTGCCCTTGATAAGACAGGCAGTCTTTTTGAGCAGGGCAAGATATTCCTACCTCAGCTTATTTTATCAGCGGGAGTGGCACAGGGCTGTTTTGACGTCATAAAGGAGAAGTTGTCAAAATCAGGAGATACGCCTATAAGCAAGGGTAAAATTGTTCTTGCTACCGTAAAGGGTGATATTCACGATATCGGTAAGAATATAGTCAAGGTACTGCTTGAAAATTACGGATATACGGTAATCGATCTTGGCAAGGACGTAGAATATCAGGCAGTAGTCGATGCGGCAATAAAGCACGAGGTAAAGCTCGTGGGACTCAGTGCACTTATGACTACTACGCTTAGATCTATGGAAGAAACTATAAAGCTGCTGAAAGCTGCTCTTCCTGATTGCAAGGTAGTTGTAGGCGGTGCAGTCCTTACTCCCGATTATGCGGAAAAGATCGGTGCAGATTTCTATGCAAAGGATGCAAAGGAAGCTGTGGATATAGCGAAAAAGGTTATAGGGTAAAATTTTAAGCGGAGCTTTTCAGCTCCGCTTTGTCTTTGTTTTTTATCAGCCCTTAAGACCTCTTGACTGTCTGTCCATATCTTCAACAACGATATCAAAGATCTCGCCAAGAGATGCACAGTATTCAAGCACCTTCCAGGGTTCGTTTGTGTGGTAATGGATCTTGATAAGATCTTCATCACCTACTGCGAGGAGGCTGTCGCCCTTGAAGTTCTCTACGAAATAATCATAGATCTCGTCTTCGTCAAGTCCTTCGCCCTCAATTAAAAGCTGAGTGTCATATCTGAATTCTGTCATTTTCTTTTTCCATCCTTTTATTATTTTGGCGTAAAGCCTTTATCTAATTATAGCCTAATTCGTCCCGATATGCAATAGAAAACCTTAATTTTCCTTGACAAATTCTGTTTATGGGTATATTATATAATGTATGAAAATTCTTTTATTTACATAGGAAAGGAAAGACTATGAAGAAAAAAATCCGTATAACTGCACTCATCCTCGCCTGCTCTATGCTTTTTGCAGGATGCTCCTGTGCTCCTGAAGTGAGTATGCCGGATACCGGCAGTAATATAAGCTCATCAGAAAGCAGTACAGAAAACTCAGAAAATTCTGAAAATCAGGAAAGTTCTGAAAATTCTTCTGAAGCTGATAAAACAGAAAGCAAGGATGAAAGCTCTTCTTCTCCCGAAACCGACAGCAAGGATGAAAGCTCAGAAACAACTGAAAGTAAAGAAGAAACAAAAAAGCCCGAAACTGAGCAATCTGAAAAGCCTGAAACCAGCAAACCCGAAACAGAAAAGCCTGACGATAAGCCCACTCAGAACAGCGACTATACTGCTCAGTGGAATTTAAGCAGTACCTGGCAGGACGGCGGTAAATACTGCGGCGGTTATGACGTTGTAATAACCAACAATACAGGTAAGCAGGTTGAAAGCTGGACTGCTACCGTAACAGTTCCTAACGGCTTTGAGATAATCTCCGGCTGGAATGCAAAGTACAAGGTAAACGGCTCAACTCTTACCGTTACAAATGAAAGCTATAACGGTACTATCGCAAACGGTGGCGAAATCTCCTTTGGCTTTAACTACAGCTCACCCAAGGAATTTACTCCCTCATACATAAAATTCAACGGCAGTGCAACACCCAGCGTTGACGGTCCGTCAAACGATAATAACAACGACAACAATAACAATGACAAGCCTGTATCTACAAAGCCTGTAGAAACGCTGCCCCCTGCCCCTGCCGATCCCGATGGTTCAACACCTGTATCAGTACACGGCCAGTTATCCGTAAAGGGCACACAGATAGTTGATAAAAACGGCAACGCATATCAGCTTAAAGGAATGAGTACTCACGGCATAGGCTGGTTCCCTGCCTTTGTAAACGAAAGCGCATTCAAAACTCTCCGTGACGACTGGAACACAAACGTTGTAAGACTTGCAATGTACACAGGTGCAAGCGAGGGTTATACAGGTTCTGCAATGGCAACTCACGAGGCTCTCGTAAAGAAGGGTATCGACATCTGTATTAAGCTTGATATGTACGTTATAGTTGACTGGCATATCCTCGCAGACCAGTCACCCAGCGTAAGAAAGGCTGACGCTATCCGTTTCTTTGATGAAATTTCAAAGCAGTATGCTGATTACCCCAACATCATTTACGAAATCTGCAATGAACCTAACGGCTATTCTCAGTGGGACAACGACATCAAGCCCTATGCTGAAGACGTGATCCCCGTTATAAGAAAGAACGACCCTGATTCTATAGTAATCGTTGGTACTCCCACCTGGAGCCAGGATATAGATAAGGCTATGGCAAATCCTCTTAAGTTTGATAACGTAATGTATGCTCTGCACTTCTATGCGGCAACGCATACCGACTGGTTAAGACAGAGAGTACAGAACTGCGTAAACAACGGTCTGCCCGTATTCGTTTCAGAATTCGGTTGTTGTGACGCATCAGGCAACGGTGCAAACGACTTCAATCAGACAAAGCAGTGGCTTGATCTTCTTGACAGTCTCGGTGTAAGCTATTGCAACTGGAATTTGGCAAACAAGAACGAAAGCTCTTCTGCCTTCAAGCAGTCAGCTTCAGCAAACGGCAACTGGACAGAAAGTGATATGAATCCCAGCGGCTCGTGGATCAGAAAATGGTTCAGAGGTGAAATTCAATGAATGAATTTATGAAGGTGGCTCTGGACGAAGCCTACAAGGGTATAAATAGCGGCGACGGCGGACCGTTTGGTGCGGTCATTGTCAAGAATGGCGTGATCGTAGGCAAGGGTCACAACTGTGTCATAAGTGGGAAAAACCCCACCCTACACGGTGAGATAATGGCGATAACAGACGCCTGTAAAACACTTCAGACTCACGATTTATCAGGCTGTGACATATATACCACCGCAGAGCCTTGTCCTATGTGTATGGGTGCAATTCTCTGGGCAGGTATAAAAGCTGTATACTATGGATGTAACACAAAGGATACTGAAAGCATCGGCTTTCGGGATGAGGTTTTCTACAAAATGCTCCACTCAGACGACATGGGCATTATCTACAGCGAATTTGAAAGAAGCGAGTGTCTGAAGCTTTTTAAAACGTATTCAGATATGGAAAACAAGCAACTTTATTAAAACACAGCGACCTATGACAAAAACCGTCATAGGTCGCTTTTTATATCATGATCATTCTAATGTGTATAGTGCTTTTATTCTGCGGAAGATAAGACAAACTAAAACGCCTGCAATTCCCATTATAAAAAATAATAACGCCGCACCCGAGCCTTTGCCTTCTCCAAATACTGCAACAAGCAGACTACCTTTATCAAGGTCTGCCATAAAAGGCTCGAAAACGTTATCCACAAGAAAGCCGCCTAAGAAATATCCAAGAGGTATTGTGAAAAATTGCAGAGTGTTTCTGACACTGTAAACTCGTCCCTGCATTTCTACAGGTACGTTTGTTTTAAACAGCACATCATAATTTGCACTCATCAGCGGTATAAAAAGCCAGCCGAGTACCGCCGCAAGACACCATACAAATGTATTGCTGCCAAGTGCCAGCAGAAAATTTTCTGTGCTCATTGAGATAAACAGACAATTACAAAACACCTTTATACGACTTTTCGGTTTTGGATAGAGAGTGGCAATCACACTTCCCACAAGGGTAGCTATACCGACTGTTGCCGTAACCATACCGAGAGAGGTTTCGTCACTTTTTGAAAGCACCATTGCAGGCAATGCCGCATTATAAAAGGATGAAATAAGATTAATTGCGGACAGGAAAAGAATCATCCAGAGTATTCCTTTGTTCCCTTTAAGGTATGAAATACCGCTTTTTGCCGCTTTCCATATCGGCTCTTTTTTGTCCTCCTTGCCTTCCACCTCTGATACTCTTATAAAGAATAAAAGGATAATAAAGGCTATAGCAAAGGTCAGCAGATCAAAAAAGATGACCGTTTCAATTCCTGCAAGAGAAACAAGAGCTGTTGCAAATATAGGGGTAAGTATTGATACAAGAGAATTTGAAAAGCTTCTCATTCCGCTTGCCTTCTGATAATGCTTTTTGGGTATTAAAAGCGTTGTAGCAACATCGGACGCAGGAGATTGCACAGTATTCATAATCCCGTTTACAGCATTCAGAATATATAAATGCCATATCTCAAGCATATCGGTCTTTATAAGCAGAAATACCGATATAGTGCAGATTGCCGCTATACTGTCGCAGGTAAGCATAACGGCCTTCTTATTCCATTTGTCGCTTATTGCTCCCGCAAAGATACTCATAACTACATAGGGCGCATATGAGCAGACGGTAAGAAGTGCCGTCTGTGTTGCAGAGCCTGTGCGGTTATAAAGCCATATAACCAGTGCGAAGTTGGTCATCGCACTGCCAAGTGCTGAAAATGACTGTGTAAGCCATAAAATTATAAATGATTTAAGTTCTTTTAAAATTTTCATATACCTTGCTCCTTTAATAAAAAAATTCTTTCATAAGCAAGGTCTGACGCTTATACTCTATGCAACTGTCAGTCCTTGCATAGAGCAGATACACTGCATCTTATAATTTTCATAATATCACTCCTTTTGATATTTATTTAGTAAGCTTATATCCTGTTATCGTGGTCTGGGTGATAAGCGTATCAAGCTCGTCCTTTATTGTGACAAGATATGTACAGGTGGAGCGTCCGTCCTTTACACAGCTTGCAGTTGCGATTATCTTCTTACCCTTTGGAGTACCCATAAAGGAGATATTTGAGGTTATAGAAACTGTAGAGGGTTTTTTCCAGTTTGCCGCTACCGCAAAGGCAAAATCGGATAAAGTAAAGGGTACTGCACCCATAAGAGAATTCATCGCATTAAGATGTTTTTCAGTAAGCTCTATAGAGCATACAGAATAATTATCGCCTATCTCATCAATTACTGCACCGTTTTCTGTTGCAAAACGGTCATTTTTAAAAAATTCTCTTACTTCTTCTATTGTGGGTAATCTTTCTTCGGACATTTTAATTCACACCTTCATAACTTATAATAAAGCCCCGAAAAATCGGGGCTTTGAGTTTGGATTATTTTTTCTTTTTGCCTCTTTTAGAAGTCTTCTGATTTCTGGTTGCTTTAAGCTTTTCTGCCGCCTTTATTTCCTTAGCAGGTGCTTCTTCGGCTACTTCTGCTACTGCTTCGGCAACCTCTGTCTTTACTTCTTCACAGTCTGCATCAGGCTTCGCCATTTCTACGGTAACTTCGACTTCTTTTACTTCAGTATCGGATTTTTCAGCTATTTCATCGGCGATCTTTTCTGCATCGGCTACGATTTCACAAGGATTAACGCTCTTACCGTCCGCAACAGCTTCGGTAGTAGACTGTGTGATTTCAACCTTTACAGCCTCTTCGCCATCTTCTGTAACAGTTTCAGATACCTCTGTGGTAACATTGTCAAAATCTTCACCTGTTGCAAATGCTTCTGCAATAGCTTCCTTAATGGAGTCTGTTGCCGCTTCAAGCTCTTCCTGTTTCTTTTCTTCAGAAAACTCAAACTTGATGTCAGGATAAAGATTCATCATCTTTGCGGCATCTAACATTACGATTTCGCCCTCTACTCTTTCAGTATGAGCTATACCGCATATATAGGGAGAAGAATATATTCTTCTAAGTACGCTACCCTGGAATACGATATCCGCTTCTTCTACAGAGTAAACTTCATCACAGATAAGACCTATCGTTTTGTCACTGCCATCGGGCTGAACAAGAAGAACGATACCTCTGAAATTGCTCTTGAAAAGCTCCTTGGCTTCGTCAATAAGAGAAAGAATTTTAGGCAGATAGAATATATCTGCTTCGTAAAGAAGTTCTTCTTTGTCCGCATCGGAAATATCGTCTCTGAATATTTCCTCTGCTATTTTATGAAGCTTGCTGTGAGGCTTTGAAATATGTGCAACGTGAGCGTTTAAATCGTTTCTGTTACTGCTGTAAGCATCAATCCATTTACCGAATTTGCACTGGTGAGGATCGGTTGCAAGAGTAAACTTTTCTCCTGTTTCAAGACATCTTTTAAGCTCGCTTGCCCAGTTTATATGCTCCTGCTTACGCTGTTCGAGCATTTCTTTGAATTCCTCATATTCATCGTCGAGAGATCTCATTCCGAAAAATTCTCTGAGATTAATAAGGGGTACTATCTGACCTCTTATTACACCTACTCCGACAAGTGCCTTGTTTTTGGTAGGAACAGGTACGATCTCGGAGGGCAGCTCGGTCATTCCTGACACCATATCGCTGCACACAGCAAATTTATTCTGGCAAAGATTGAATATGATCCACGGCATATTCTCGCCCATAGACTTCTTTATCTCTTCCATTAACTGAACCCTCCTGATTTACCTTTTATTTTTGTAGTTTATATTTCTAACGTCTTTAAATATTCTCTGAAGCCTTCGCCGATCTCGGGGTGCTTTAACGCAACTTCTACACAAGCCTTCATAATACCAAGCTTGTTACCCATATCATATCGTGTGCCTGTAAAGTCTACGCCTATCATACCTTCTGTGGTTGCGAGTTGCTTCATAGCATCTGTAAGCTGATATTCTCCGCCTGCACCTGTAGGAAGCGTTTCAAGGATATCAAAAATCTTTGCAGGCAGTACGCATCTGCCAAGAATTGCAAAGTTAGTGATAACTTCTTCAGGCTTGGGCTTTTCTATCATATTCGTGAGATAGTAGTCGTTGCCCTCTGCGTGCTTTACGTCAAGTGTGCAGTACTTCAGTACCATTTCAAAGGGTACTTCCTTCATACATACTACAGCCTTGCCGTATTTTTCATAAGCACGGCAACACTGAGCTGTACAGGGATCTTCACCGATGATAACGTCGTCACCGTACATTACAACGAAAGGATCGTCACCTACAAACTGCTTTGCATACATAACAGCACCGCCTGTACCGTTCTGTGTCTGCTGACGGATGTAGGTTATTCTCTTACCCATTTCTGCGATTTCGCATACAACCTGATAAGCCTCTTCCTTACCGCTGTTCTTAAGCTGTAATTCAAGGTCGGGCTTGCGGTCGAAATGGTCTTCGATATCCTGCTTGCCTCTTGATAATACGATGAGTATATCTGTAATGCCTGACTTAAGTGCTTCTTCAACACTATACTGAATAGCAGGCTTGTCTACTATGTTGAGCATTTCCTTAGGAATTGCCTTACTTGCGGGAAGAACGCGTGTGCCGTAACCTGCCGCAAGAATAACTGCTTTTGTTACCTTTGCCATTTTACAATAACCTTTTCTCTGATTTAATTAAAATAAAGCTTCCTTAACCTTTAAGAGCTTTGTAAGGCTTCCTAATACGTAGAAATCGCCTGATAAAGCCTTAGCCTTGAAATCATACTTGTCGTTTATAACGCTGATAACGTCTTCGATAGGCATATCAATGTGAATGTCGTTGTCAAGGTAACCGTAGGGTTCTACCGTAACAACACCGTTATCAACGAGGATGTACATATAGTTTTCGTATTCGCCGTATACCTTTATCTGAATAGCAATCTTTTCATTTATAGCGGAAGCGTCCTTCTTTTCCACCTTTGCTCTGAGCATATCAGCAAGAGTTACGATATCAGGGAGATTGTTTTCCGCCTTCTTTGTAGTCTTCTTTGCAACAGGCTTCTTAGCTGCTGTCTTCTTTGTTGTAGTCTTCTTGGCGGTTGCCTTCGTTTCAGCTTTCTTTGCAGCGGGCTTCTTAGCGGCGGGCTTTGTTTCTTTCTTTGCGGGTTCTGCCTTTACTTCTGCTACGGGAGCAGTCTTGGTTTCTGTTTTTGTTGTCTTTTTGGTAGCCATGATATAAAAATCCTTTCTTACCTTTTATAAAAATTTGCCGTATTTTCGTACAGATATATTGGGATTTAATGTATCCCTTATGCTCTATGATACCATATTTCTAAGGAAAATACAATAGTTTACGGCAATTTTTTCTTATTCTTCACAAAAAAGAAAAGTAAATCATATAGTATGTAAAAAGGTAAAGGAGCACGAAGAGAATTCTATGACAGAAATACTTATATTAGGCACAGATAAAAGGCTTCAGTATGTAGCCGATATCCTGAGCGAAAAATACAGTACCGAAATATATTTAAGGGACTACAAAAGGCTTTTTTCAGACAAAAAAAGAAAATACGACGTTCTGGTATTAGGTATCCCCTGCTGTACAGACGGAGAAAACGTTAATATACCTTTATCAGACGAAAAAATCCCCCTTGATATCCTGCCTGATATAGTAGACAAAAACGGCGTAATAACAGGCGGTATGATACCGCCCCGACTGTATGAGATATGCAGAGAAAAAGGCATAGCTTGTGAGGATTATTATAAAAGTGAGGCTGTCGTGCTGAAAAACGCCGTGCCATCGGCTGAAGGGGCGTTGGCTCTCGGAATAAATATGACGGCAGATACCATTTTCAAGGCTAAAATACTTATAACAGGATACGGCAGGATAGCGTCGATTCTCGCAAAATATCTTGTGGCTATGGGAGCGGATGTAACCGTAGCCGCAAGAAAGGAAGAAAAACTAATCCTTGCAGAAATAAACGGTTGTAAGGCTACAGATTTTTGCAATCTTCATAACGTCATCGGAGAATATTCGCTTATATATAATACCGTTCCTGATCTTGTAATTGACAAAAAAACAGCTGAAAAAATAGATCGCCGGACAGTCTATATTGAGCTTGCATCAAAGCCGGGAATTGATACTACGCTTTGCAGAGAATATGGAATAAATTTTGTAAACGGAGGGGGACTCCCTTCTAAAACCGCACCGAAAACTGCAGGAAAAATAATTGCAGATTCTATAAAGCAGATACTTGACAGACACGGCAAAAAACATAAAGCCGTGACGGATACGGAGAATAGCGTATGAAAGAATATTTTAAAGATCTGAGGGTGGGATTCTGCCTTACGGGATCCTTCTGCACCTTTAGTAAGGCTATTTCTATGATGGAATATTTAAAAGAAAAGGGCTGTGACATAATACCTGTGATGTCCTATAATGCGGCTGTTACGGATACACGCTTCGGCACGGCAAAGGAGCATAAGGAAAGAATTGAAAAGATATGCAGCAGAAAAATAATCTCTTCTATAGCAGAGGCTGAGCCGATAGGTCCGAAGGATATGACGGATATACTCTTAGTTGCCCCCTGCACGGGAAACACTATGGCAAAGCTTGCATTAAGCATTATAGACACTCCCGTCTGTCTTGCGGTAAAAAGCCACTTAAGAGCAGGAAAACCCGTCGTGATAGCTCCTGCCACCAATGATGCTCTTGCAGGAGCATATAAGAATATAGCGGCACTTATGAATTATAAGAATTATTACTTTGTGCCTTTTGGTCAGGATGATTATGTAAAAAAAACAACCTCTATGGTGGCGGATTTTTCTCTTATTCCTGCCGCTATTGAAATGGCACTGGATGGTAAGCAGTTACAGCCGGTGCTGATATAAACAACAAAGCACCCGACTTATTTTTAAAATCGGGTGCTTTAAATTATAAGCTCATAATATAGGGTAAGTACGTTCCCACGTCAGTGAGGGCACTTTCTGTCGTCATACCGACAAAAACGTCGGTTGCACCCTTTTCTATACAGAAATTAACGATATTGAAGTTGCAGTATCTTACGTCCACCACATAAATTTCTTCAAAGGAAGACGTAAGGCAAGGAATCATAGCACTGGGATAATCGTCCTTAATAACCACAAGCACCCTGTCATTATCCACGTCAGTCTTGATATGCTTTACGTAGCTGTCTGCCACCATAAAAAGGCTGTAGAAAGCATCTGATCTGTAATCACTTTCAGGCATAAGAGGATAATCAAACTGAAATTCCATATCAGAATTATAATAATCTACCGTAAAATCATTCTGAGGTACGTAATATGTAAAGGTCTCACCCTCGTACATAAGTCCCTCGTATTTTGTATTGGTATACACAGAACCAAGGCAATCTTCTTCTCCCTTGCGATAGCTGTCAAGAGGAGCAAAGGGAACTTCGGCAAGTCTTGCCAGTTCCTCTGCCGCATAATATGCACCAAGTTGCTGCCAGTGACAATCACGCAAAAAGAATATATCCTCTCCCGCATGAGGTGCAAGAACGTTCAGAGTATCAACTACCTTTATATTCTTGTCAAGCTTAGTCTTTAGATAAGCAGCATCTGCCTGCTCGGTATAAGTGCCTGTGTTGAATTCTACAGGTGTGAAGAAGGTATTCTGGGTAAGAGCGGTCATACTGTAGATATTCATAGAAGGGAGCTGTGCCGCAAGAGAATTGAGTGCCGCCGCATAATCCTCTGCATAGCTTCTTTTTCCGTTATATAAAACGCTTGCGTAAAGCGTGCCGCGGCTGTTATATACTATCTGATTTCCGTTCTGATAAAGCACCTCAGCCGCAGGGTCTGTGGGAGTTACATAACCGCCTATAGGCTTTGTTTGTTCGGGAGCAGGGGCGGAGGTTTCATCTGATGACGAAGAGCTATTGCTGTTTTCAGGAGCATCCGTGCTTTCGGGAGCAGGTGTGCTTTCATCATCAGTTGCAGGCGGCGGTGTTACGATTATGATCGGCTTTGTAGACTGGGTCGTAACCTCTGTCTGGCTTGCATTGCTTTCTACCTTGTTTATATCGCCGCTTAAGGTAACGCCGTCAAGTGAAAAACCGAAAAGAGAACGGAAGCTTGCACCGAACTGCTTAAGCTCATCTCTCATAGGTACTGTGTCGTTAAAGAAATTGCTGATGTCCTCAGTGTACTTACCACTCCAGTAGCTGTCCCAGGTAAATTCGGGGAAGGTTGCGAGAGGTCTTTTCTCAGACTCCGAAATAGTGGGTCTCGGCAGTACCAGAAGACATACCACAAGTACTGCAAATACGCTTGCACATACGCCGATATTTATTTTCTGAATAAGCTTTTGCTCAGGAGAATTTTTATCGGGTGCAGGATTTTTTACAGAAGGCTTAACCTTTTTATTGCTTTTCTTATCCTTATCTCTCATACCTGTAGGTGTTTCGCCCTTGCTTACCGACACCTTTACAGACTTTGATTTCTTTTCAGTCTTTTCATTCTGATTTGCGAGAGCAGCCTGCTGTTTTTCTCTGTAGATCTTTTCAATCTCTTCAAGCTCTTTGCTTTTGTTATTATTTTCAGCCATACGTTCTCCTTTCTTCAGAACTGCCAGTAGATGAAGGGGTTGTTGGTGGCATTTACGAGGAGTATACTGCTCATAAGGAATGCCGCTATATTAAACACCGTCTGACCTGCACCGAAAAGCACAGCCAGCTTTGCCTCTTCCATCTTCTTTTTGATAAAGGGTATGACAGGCAGACAGAAAATGATGCAGGCAATAAAGAGCCAGAGATTTGCCGTCATACTCTGAAGTGATATCTTGTCTGTAAACGAGTTTCCGTTAAGACCTATAAGGTTACCGAGGAAAACGCCAAGCTTACTGAAATCGGTAAAGTAGAATATACCGAAGCCTACGATTATTACAAGCTTGCTGTAGACGTGTGTTACTGCAAGAGGTATTTTTTTAAGACGCTTTGCACCGATCATTCTTTCTATAAGAATGAACACGCCGAAGTAAAGCCCCCAGATGATATAGTTCCAGCTTGCACCGTGCCAGAAGCCTGTGCAGAACCATACTAAGAAAAGGTTTAAATACTTTCTTCTCTTGCCGAAAATAGGGAGATAAAGCACGTAGTCACGGAAGAACGTACCGAGGGAGATGTGCCATCTCTGCCAGAATTCCGTTATATTCTTACTGATGAAGGGATAATTGAAGTTCTCATCAAAGTGGAAGCCGAATATTCTGCCGATACCGATAGCGATATCAGAATAGCCCGAGAAGTCAAAGTATACCTGCATAGCATAAACGATTACCGTATACCATGTGCCAAGTACCGATAATTCGCCAAGATTGCCGTTTTTGAAGAAGGCGTCAACTATAACGCTTAAGTTATTTGCTAAAATTACCTTCTTTGCAAGACCTACGCATATCCTTGTGATACCGTCGCTGATATCGGACATTGAAATAACACGGTCGTCAATTTCCTTTTCGATAACGCTGTATCTTACGATAGGACCGGCTACCAGCTGAGGGAACATCGAGATGTACATAAGTAATTTAGGGAAACTCTTCTGCACCTTGATAGTACCCCAGTAGCAGTCGATTACGTAGGACAGTATCTGGAAGGTGAAGAAGCTGATACCTATCGGCATAACTATGTTAGGTACAGGCAGATCAACGGGGCTTATCGCATTGAAGTTTTCCACAAAGAAGCCCGTATACTTGAAGAACAGCAGTACGCATATATCAAATATTACCGCTGATGCCATTGCAATGGTAGATTTTTTTGTATCTCGCCATTTGTCTATCAATAATCCCGCACCGTAGTTTATTCCTACACTGCCCAGCAGTAAGAACACCCATACAGGCTCTCCCCAGGCATAGAATATGAGCGAAAATACTATAAGCACCCAGTTACGATAAACCGTTTTGCGACTGACAAAATAGGCGATAAAGCACGCCGCCATAAATACGTACAGAAAGAATAAATCTGCAAAAATCATTTTAACTTTCCTTCCTTTTACCTGAATTTTCTATATTAAAAGGTCAATTTTTCCTGACATTTCATTGTAAGCACATATTTATTAAATTATACTATATTTTACGGCTCGTGTCAATTGTAAAAGGGCTAAGAATTGATTAAATTAAAAATTGCCATTTTGTCATAAAAAGAAAACCGCCCTGCAGAAAATCTGCAAGGCAGTCATTTTTATTATATCGGGAATTAATACATTCCGCCCATGCCGCCCATGCCGCCTGCGGGCATAGCGGGTGCGTTTTCTTCCTTCTTGTCAGCAACGAGAGATTCAGTAGTGAGAACCATGGCTGCAACTGAAGCTGCGTTCTGGAGTGCAGAACGTGTAACCTTTGCAGGATCAACGATACCTGCTGTTATCATATCAACGTATTCTTCCTTGTATGCGTCGAAGCCGAAGCCAATCTTACCTTCGCGACGGATAGTGTCGATGATTACAGAACCTTCAAGACCTGCGTTAAGTGCGATCTGACGAACGGGTTCTTCAAGAGCACGAAGAACGATCTTAGCACCTGTCTTTTCATCACCGTCAAGAGTTGTGATAAGCTCTTCTACTGCGGGCATAGCATTGATGAGGGCTGTACCGCCACCTGCAACGATACCTTCTTCAGCACCTGCCTTGGCAGCAGCTAAAGCGTCTTCGATGCGGAGCTTCTTTTCCTTCATTTCGATTTCTGTAGCAGCACCAACCTTGATAACTGCAACACCGCCTGCAAGCTTTGCAAGTCTTTCCTGAAGCTTTTCTCTGTCAAATTCGCTTGTTGTTGTTTCGATAGCGGCTCTTATCTGAGCAATTCTTGCCTGGATAGCGTCAGTTGTACCTGCACCGCCTACAAGAGTTGTGTTTTCCTTAGAAACTGTAATGCTCTTTGCACGACCCAGCATATCGAGTGTCGTATCCTTAAGCTCAAAACCGAGTTCTGATGTAATTACCGTACCGCCTGTAAGAATAGCGATATCCTGAAGCATTTCCTTACGTCTGTCGCCAAAGCCGGGTGCCTTAACGCCTACGCATACGAACGTGCCACGGAGCTTGTTTAAGATGAGAGTTGTGAGAGCTTCGCCTTCGATATCTTCAGCGATGATAAGGAGCTTCTTGCCTGCCTGAACGACCTGTTCAAGTACGGGGAGAACGTCCTGAATATTACCGATCTTCTTATCTGTGATAAGAACGAGAGCGTCGTCAAGATTTGCAACCATCTTGTCTGTATCTGTTGCAAAGTAGGGAGAGATGTAGCCTCTGTCAAACTGCATACCTTCTACAACTTCGCTGTAGGTTTCTGCTGTCTTGCCTTCTTCAAGCGTTACTACACCGTCTGTCGTAACCTTTTCCATAGCTTCTGCAATGAGCTTACCTACTGTTTCATCACCCGAAGAAACTGTTGCTACTCTTTCGATACCTTCACTGTTTTCGATAGCCTTGGAGTTCTTTTTGATCTCAGCCACTGCCACGTCAACAGCCTTTGCAATACCACGCTTAACGATCATGGGGTTAGCACCTGCGGCGATATTCTTCATACCCTCGCGGACGATAGCCTGTGCTAAGAGTGTTGCGGTTGTTGTACCGTCACCTGCTGCATCGTTTGTCTTTGTGGAAACTTCCTTTACAAGCTGAGCGCCCATATTTTCAAAGGGATCGTCAAGCTCGATCTCCTTTGCTATAGTAACACCGTCGTTTGTGATAAGTGGAGCACCGAACTTCTTGTCAAGTACTACGTTTCTGCCCTTAGGGCCGAGTGTTATCTTTACTGTGTCTGCAAGCTGGTCAATACCTGACTGTAATGCCTTACGTGCTTCTTCTCCGTAAATAATCTGCTTTGCCATTATAAATTACGTCCTTTCTGCGTTTATTCTACAACTGCTAAAATGTCGTCTTCACGAAGGATAGTGTATTCTACACCATCAACCTTTACGTCTGTGCCTGAGTACTTGCTCATAAGTACCTTGTCGCCTACCTTTAAGGAAACGGGAACGAGTGTACCGTCAACTGTCTTGCCCGGGCCTACTGCTACAACTTCAGCTACCTGAGGCTTTTCCTGTGCGGCACTTGTTAAAATGATACCACCCTTTGTGGTTTCTTCTGCTTCGAGCATCTTGATTACTACTCTGTCTGCTAATGGCTTGATCGTCATTATCTTATCCTCCTTTTGTTCTTTTCGGATTATGTATATTTCAGCTTCCGAAATGGCTTATGATTTTAAGAATTAGCACTCTCACACTTTGAGTGCTAACCGCTAATCACTATTGTAATATTTTTAGAGGTAAAAATCAAGGGGTAAAGGAGTATTTTCTATAATTTTGTGCTATATTCACATAAAACAAAATAGGCATTTGTATAATTTGTTTATAGCGGCTTAATTATTCTGTCAGAAAATCAATAATCCCCTTGAAAAAAGTCGTATTGCGGTGTATAATAAGGACATAATCTGAGAAAAGGCGGGATGTAAAAATGGCGAAAAACGTACTCATTGCAGGAGAAAACGAGGAGCTTTGTGATTTTCTCTCTAACTATGCAGAAAAAGAAGGCTTTAACGTAAAGGTCATCTGCGATATCCGTGATGAAGAACAGAGAATAATCCGTGAATGTACCCTGTTTAAACCCGATATAATCCTTTTAAGCGGTTCTTACGCCGATGAAGATGACGAATGTACACACAGCACCCTCATGGCTGACGTTTATTCTATCGTAGAAAATAAAAGCAATCCCGATGATCTAAGCCTTTTATCCTATCCTATAGATATGACGGAATTATCGGCGGTATTCGATAAACATAATGAAAACAAAACAGGATTTATAAAATTCGATAAAAGCGGCATGAAGATAATTGCAGAAGGTACAGAAATACCCTTACAGCTCAACGAATACGATGCACTTTACTGCCTTTCAAGAAATCCCAATCGTGTATTCAGCCGCAGTCAGCTTGCTTATGAAGTATTAGGCGTTGACGCACCCAGCGGAGAAAAGGCAATTGAAGACGCAGTGATCTCTCTTAAAGAAAAGATAGACGGACTGTCGTCAAAGTGGAGTTTAAAATTCCTCTGGGGTGTGGGATACAAGTTTGAAGTGTTATAAAGCAGAAATACGGGCGACTATCATCAGTCGCCCGTATTTTTTTAATAAATGATGCTGCAACTTTTGTCGATAACCGAGTAACCTCTGTGCTGATCTATAGGAGAAGCGGTAGCGTATCCGTCGCTGCAGAAGGGCTGAGCATCAGAAAAATAGCCCACCGTTTTTCCATCTTCTCTTACGTAGCTCTGATAATCCGATCTTTCCTCACACTTTATTTTAAAGCCGTTGATATATCCATCGGTTGCCTCATACAAAGAAGCATAAGGGTAATCGTTATGCTTTGTCAACTGATGATCAATGTAATAACTGCTATCGTCACCCGAGTATGAGCCGGTCCATACAGGCTTTCCGTTTATGACATCTGCATTCATAGGACGAAATCCCTTTACAAGCTTTACTGTTCCCTTTTCAAGATCACAGACCAGCATACCATAATTCGTATAATCAGGTCGTTTATCGGTAAGATCAAAGGTCAGTTCAAAATACACCGTCTTTTCATCCGACAGCATATTGCCGTAATCAAGCCTGTAATAATAATCCTCGTTAAGCTCTATGTGGGACAAAACGTCCTCTATTACTTTTACAAGTCCTTTTTCCTTGCTGTAGCTGTAGATATCGGTTATACCATCTTTTTCGGTAATTATACAGCTTGTTATCGTTCCGCCGCAGACTCTGAAAGGAACGTCACCGCCAAAGAGAATTTCTCCGCTGCTTATACTTTTAAGCATATATTCGCCTTGGTCGCTATAAAAGGCAACAAGATCATTTCCTGATATTATACCTTCTTCTCTTATTTCTTCATTATTTTTATCGAGATAAACACGCTCAGTTACACGATAATTCTCTACTTCATCCCCATGTCGGCTCATTTCTAAATATCCGTAGACGTCTTCGTCCTTACAAACGTATCCTTCTTCAGTAAGGGGTATCGGCTTTCCGTTTTTGTCAAGTATGTCACCATTTGCATAAATTCTGTTTTCATCAATAACGTAAACCGAATTGTAGCCCACAAGATAATCTATCGGCTTGCCGTCAATGCCTACATAGCTTTGTCCGTTATAGAAAAATGGTGTGCCGTCAGGCAGTGTTTCTACACCGCTCATATTATAAAAAGGACCGTACACTATATTTCCATATACATCGGCAAGATACATTTTTCCGCTATACCTGTCGTGTCCACCGATAAGAGCAAGCCCGTAGCGGAAGAGCTTTTCCTTTTCCTCTTCAGGGTCAAGTGACAGATAATACTTATAGCCGTTTTGGAAGCTGTATCTTGAATACGTATTAAGCTCGTTATCATTAATGTGACGGGCATATTCTATACCCTGAAAGCCGTCTGTACCGATTACAGTCTCGCCCTTTTTATTAATTATAAAGGCGGCACCGTAGTCATCCTTTGCTACGGCATAGCCGTCATAGGAAAAATCAGATACAGCGTGGAATTTCGGCTCTATTGCGGTTTTGCCGTTTATATCCATATAACCGATATAGCCTGATTTTTCATCATAGAAGGGGGCAAGCCCGTTATTAAAGCCCATAAACTGATTATCAGAGCTGAAGATCTCATTATAATAGCTGTCTATACAGTAATATCTTCCGTCTGATTTTTTTACCGTTGCGTATCCGTCTGAGCTGAAGTCGGTGGCAAATTCGTATTTTTCGCTTATGTTCCCAAATCGGTCGATAAAATAATATTTTCCATCGAACTGATTTTTAAGGAGCAGAATGTCGGGATAAGTGCCGCTTACCACGTCATACCCCTCAGCTATCTTCTTGCCATCAGAACTTAATACCTTGTCCGGACTTACACCGGCAACGTAATCACAGAATATAAAGCCGTTTTCGGTAAAAGTGACTGTAAGGTCGGACATACCTGACTTTGAGTCGTCAAGTCTTAATACTCTTCTGCCGTTGTAATAATCGTAAATATAATAGCTTCTTGCAGGGGCAATAACGTCAACGGGTATCCAGTCAAAGCTGTAGTTTACGTCACGATAGAAAAGCACCGTACCGTTTTCGATATCCGCATTTGTATTGCAGGGAAATACCGCAACCTGTCGCATATCCTTGCTGTATACGTTAGCTACGTGGCCAAGACCGATACTGAGATAATATCCGTCATCCGCTTCAGCATAGAACATAGCATTAGCATGGGTATAGCCTTTGTTCTTGACTAAAGAATAAACTATGGCATTGCCGCTTATATCTGTATATTCCTTGAGGCAGATAATTCCGTTTTCATCGGGAATACAAGGAGAATAATAACGATCAGTCACTCTTATCGAACCGTATTTATCCACAAGCTTATACTCATAATACGTATTTTGTCCCTCGCCTGCTGTCTGTGCAACTAAAGCACCACCAAGCTTTTCACTGTCATAGCGGGATATAAGGGCGTTTTCATCACTTAACGGCTTGCCTTCTTTACTGTAAAGACGCTGATTATACTCATAGCCGAATATATTTTCATTTCCGACAGCTTTGGCACTACCCTCAGCAGATACGGAAAATACTCCGTCGTCAAACATAAGCTTTATATTATCGCCAAAACTCTTATTTCCGTACCATTTTAGGTCAAGGTTATTCCCGTAAACGAGGTTAATAGGATAGTCAAGTCCGTCTATAATTACTTTTCCTGTGTTATCTATAATTTTATAATAGCCATTCTTGAATACCGTTGCATAACCGTCTGCGGAAAATTCTGATACTGCTATATATTCAGCACTCAGTACAATTTCGCCGTTTATATTTATATATCCTATTCTGCCGTCATCGGCTAAAAAGGGAGCAAGCCCGCAGTTCATTTTACCAAAAGGATACTGACAGGTAAACACCTTACCCTCTGCGTTATAGCCTGCATATCCGTCCTTTTCCTTAACGCAGGCAATACTGCTTTTATCAAAGCCTGAAATTATTCTTGTATAAGCATCTTCTTCACATACTTCCTTAAAGCTATCATTTAAAAGCACCTTTACGTATCTCGTGCCTGATTTTTTATAAAGCACAAAGCCGCTGTCATAGGCTTTAAAGCTACTGTCAACGTAATAATCGCCGTTAAATCTGTTCAGCTCTTTATTATAGATCTTCGCTTTATAAAGACAGCTTTCTTCATCGAAGGTGCAGAGGATGTAAAAATCATTGCTTTTATAAATCCTGTCATAAAACTCGGTGACAGGTTTTCCGTCATCATAGCTTGCAAGAGCAAACTCTCTCGGTGAAATAAGTTCATCGTCACTGTTGTCTTTATATCTGAAGTATACGAAATAATCATCGTATACGTCAGCTATACCCTCATTATTAAGATCAGAGAAAGAAAACTTTTCTTTTAGATCTCTGCCGATTATGTAATATTCGTTAAGATAGTGATATGCCTTTGTGGTGCTTATAGGTATAGTTTCTCCCTCTTCAAAGCCGTCGGATTTCGTATCAAATACCGCATAGGAATAACCGCTGTCTGTGAAATCCGAAACAAAGGTGTATTTATTGTCAAAGGCGGTATTTCCCGAAGTATTTACATAGTTGTTACCTCTTACCTTTGCATAGCCTGACTTTAAAAAGGATTCGGCATCTAAAAATGAGGGTGATATTTTATATTCACCTTTTTCGTCAATAAAACCGTATCTTATTACGTCGCTCCCGTCTTCAGGTACGAGGAGATCATCTTTAAGGATAGTTGCTACAAGGGCGAGTCCGTTTACCTCATCAGCAAAGGGAAAGGCATTTTCGAAAGACGGCTCTATTACCATATTGCCCTCTTTATCGGCGTAGCCCCATTTTCCCTGTACAGATACAGGAGTAAGCCCCATTGAAAAAAGCGGTCTGCCTTTGCCGATATGCTCTGCCCCACCTGCTTTTTTAAGTCCGAATATATCAAATACGAATACAAATAGCATTATAGCTGAAAGTACTATTAGTACCGACACGGCAATTATTATATTCTTTTTAGTAACTACTTTTGTATCATCAGCCTTTACAGGCTCATTACCTGCAAAGGCACCACAGAAATTGCAGAAAACTATTTCATTTTCAACTTCTCTGTTGCAGGATGGACAGGTCTTGCTCATAGCTTTTCTCCTTATCTTTCAGTATTGTTACGTATAATATACCATTGTTTTTTCTGTAAATCAATACCAAAAGGCAAATTGTAACCGTTTTGTAATAAAATTTTAACCCTTTTGTAACCTTTCGGTTACCCAAAAAATATAGACAAAGAAAGCAAAATGTGGTATACTTTAAATATATATACCTGAAATTAAGCAAAGGAGGTCGCCGTATTGAAAAAAAGTAAAAACAGAATACTTTCGCTTATAACGGCGACATCCGTTATTATTGCGATTTTACTGAGTGGATGTAACGGTACAGACCCAACCTCTTCTATGATGCAGTCAACCCAGTCGTCATCGTCTGCTCTGACTTCAGTACCGCCTGAAACTAAGCCTACCGACACTTCCTCAGACTCAACGCCGCAGGGTACACCCCCGCCGGTAAGTGAATCGGAAACGTCGGGAAGCACTGAAACAAGTACACCGGAAAGTGTAGGCACCCCCGATACGTCGGTTACCGAAACCCCGCCGCCTGAAACGACGCCTTCTGTAACCACTCCGCCACCCGATACCGAGACCTCTTTACCGGAAACCACGACTACAGAGTCCGAAAAGCCTCAGTCTACTCCGCCTGTGTCGGCTAATCCCGATCCTCCCTATGTAAAAGAGACTGTTGCGAGCGGTAAAACGGTATATCAGAATGATTATGCACTGATAGATGCCTCGAACGCTCACGAGGGTTACGTAATGGTAAAGCTAAAAGAAGCGATGGACGGCAACTTCAAGGTGCTGGTTGACGCAGTTGATATATCGGTAAGATACACCTTCTCCCTTGCAAATGACGGAAGCTATGAGGTCATTCCACTTACAGAGGGCAGCGGAAATTATAAGGTCATCGTGCTTAAGCAGACCTCAGCAAACAAAGGCTCAACAGTGCTTAAAGAAGAATTTTACGTTAATATAAGCGATGAATTTTCTGTATTCCTTACTCCTACCCAGTACTGTATGTACGATAAGAATTCTGAATGTATAAAGCTTGCATCAACACTTACGGCAGGAATGAACGAGCTACAGAAAATAGAAGCAATTTACGAATACGTGACAGAAAATATTGATTACGTTTCCACAGCAGAAAACGCTGCTAACGGCTACACGCCCTACCCTGACAGAACGCTGAAAAGCAAAAGCGGAATATGTTTTGACTATGCATCGCTCATGACTGCAATGCTACGCAGTCAGAGGCTACCCACAAAGGTGGTCGTTGGCTATGCAGGTGATATCTATCACGCCTGGATAAGCGTATACGTAAAGGGCAGTGGCTGGATAGACGGAATAATCAGCTTTAACGGAAATAAGTGGAACAGAATGGATCCCACCTTTGCGGCAAGTGCAAAGAATGAAGCAGATTATCGTGAGCTTATAAATTATATCAGCAACAATTCAAATTATCGCGACGTTTATTACTATTAACGAAAGGGAAGATAAATATGAAAGGCAAAAAGCAATTATCAAATCAGAGTATATCTATTATCTGCTCTGAGCTGGCGGCTATTATAAAAGCAGGTATCCCTATTACCGACGGTATCTTTATCATCTGCGAGGATGAAACCGATAAACTTAAGAAAAGAATACTTACAGAAATGCTTGAAAACATCGAAAACGGCGGCTCGGTATACACGGCTTTTGAAGCTACAAAGGCATTTCCTACATATTTTCTTGAAATGATATCAGTGGGTGAAAAAACAGGTAAATTAGATACCGTTTTAGAATCTATGTCGGAGTATTACAACCAGCTTGACGAAATATCCTCATCGATAAAGAGTGCAATAATCTACCCCTCAGTACTGCTTGTAACGGTTTTTGCAATCGTAATACTGATGGCGGTTTACGTTCTTCCTATCTTCTCGGAGGTATTTGCACAGATGGGACTTACAATGTCAGACTCGGCAGCGGTTATTATAAACATAGGCAGAGCGATCAGCAACTATGCGGTCTACATACTGGCGACTGTCGTTTTACTGATAATAATAGGCATACTGCTTTACAGCCTTGTACCCCCGATAAAGAAAGCTGTACTTTCCTTTGTGTCACATACAAAGATCGCAAAGGCTTTATATTGTGCAAGATTTGCAAGCTCACTTTCTATGACCTTATCCAGCGGTATGGATATAGATTCTGCAATGGAAATGAGCGAAAAGTTTATAGAAAATCAGAGCATCCGTCAGCGTATTGCAAAATGCCGCAAGGAAATGGCTGAGGGTACCCCCTTTTCTGAGGCGATAGTCAAGACAAAGCTGTTTCCTCCCCTTTACGCAAAAATGATAAACATCGGTTTTTCAACAGGTACTCTTGACAAGGTTATGAAGAGCGTTGCAGAAAAAACTGAAGCTAAGGTGGAAAACGTAATTGAAACCACAGTTTCACGCTTTGAACCGACAATGATAATCATAATGGCAGTAACCGTAGGCTTTATCCTGCTTTCAGTAATGCTCCCGTTACTTGGCATTATGGCAGTTATTAACTAAGGAGCAGACAATGAAGTTAAAGACTGAAAACAAGTCCTTTGTTGCACTAAGAAGTCTGATTACGGCACTCGTGATCTTTGCGGTAATTTTTCTTGTGGCTATAATAGCAATAAACTCCGTGCAGGTAACAAGAAAAGCAGAAAACGCCGAAATTATTGAAAACGGTGTAAGACGGGCGGCTATGGAATGCTACGCAAGCGAAGGATTTTTCCCCGATAAGATAGATTATCTGATAGAAAACTATCATCTTTACACCGATAACGACCACTGCATTATACACTACAGTGCAGTATCGTCAAACATTGTGCCTGAGATAAAGGTAATACCAAAATAGGAGGCAGCTTTATGAACAGTGGTTCAGGTATGCGTAAAACTAAAAAAAGCAAGCTCGACACCATTTTTGTTATGATGGTCTTTATGCTGTTTATATGTTGCTTACTGCTTGTTACGTTAGCCTTTGCAAAGGTGTACAAAAACTCCTCCGAAAGAATAAATGACAGGTTTGAAAACGGAACTGCGGTTTCCTTCGTTTTAAGAAATCTGCAGTCCTTTGACAAAGAAAACTCCATTGCCGTAAAGGAAATGGAGGGCGAAAGCGTTCTGTGTCTTTATGAAACGATAGACGGCAGTGAATATGTTACTTACATATATCATAAAGACGGAATGCTGTGTGAGCTTTTTGCCGATACTGAGTTTCCGTTTATCTCAGGTAACGGAGAGGTCATGCTCCCCTGTGAAAGCTTTGATATAAGTATCGAAGGCGGTACGGTAAGCTTCACTCTTTCAAGCGGCGGCAAAACTACAAGTCAGCGTTACTTTTTAAGAAGCAATGCGGAAAGGACGGTGTAGTATGATATCAAAGCAGAAAAGCAGATCAGGAATTTTTCTTATTGAGCTTAGCGTTGTTATCGCTATATTCGCCATCTGTGCCGCCATTGCGTTAAAGGTGGTATCGGTTGCGGGCGAGGAGCTTCATTACAGCGAAAATCTGACTGAGGCAAAGCACATCTCTGCTTTTATAGCAGAAAGCTATAAAAGCGGATGCTCTCCCGAGAATATAACAGATATAGGTGTATACGAAAACGGAGCGATATCGGTAGAGACTAAAAACGGCACCTTGATTGCTTCTCTCACAGAAAGAAGTGGAGAAAACGGTATCAGCTATCTTGATATAAAGATATCAGACGAAGACAGGACCTATCTTTCTATCACTTGTGCAAGGAGGAATGGAAATGGGCAGTAACCAGAAAAGCAGAGGCTTTACGGGTATCGGTGCTTCTACCCTTCTTATCGTCTTCGTTGTACTCGCAATAACGGTATTTTTACTTTTCACCTTCTTTACGGTAAGACAGGATCTTACAAGTGCAGAAAAAAATGCCGAAGCACATAAGGCGTATTACGCGGCAGACGTCAGAGTTACAGAAAAGCTATCACAACTTGAGAATGCAGCAGACGATGACGCTGTATCCGATATAGAAGCATATGCAGGTGAGCTTGGCTTCACCTTAAAATCAGCAGGCAGAGGAGAGTATATCTTCACCCTGACAGAGAGCATCGACAAAAACGGCAGTATTTTATGTACGGTGGTACTTAAGGGCGGACAGCTCTTCGTAACTTCCTACGAAACAATAAACAAAAACAGCTATGTGAATGAAGATTCGTTGCCCATCTGGGACGGCGAAACTATTCCCCTGTCATGAAAGGAAAATAAATATGGAACTGATCAAAATTTTAGAAACTGCAGTAAAAAATAACGCCTCAGATATCTACATAATATCAGGCATTCCCGTTTCCTGCAAGGAAAACGGTGTTATAAACCCCATTGACAGTGAAAAGCTGATGCCTCAGGACGCAGAGGCTCTTGTAAAGGAAATATACACCCTTGACAGCAGAGATATGTCACGTTATTTAGAAACAGGGGATGACGACTTTTCAATATCAGTAAAGGGACTGAGCCGTTTCCGTATAAACGCATATAAACAACGTGGTACTTTAGCGGCGGTAATAAGAGTAGTTTCCTTTGATATTCCCGACTACAGCACACTTAACATCCCCTCTGACATCATAAACGAATGTGCAGGCAGTACAAAGGGTCTTATACTCGTAACAGGTCCTGCAGGCGGCGGTAAGTCAACCACTCTTGCCTGCATTATTGATGAGATAAACAAAAATCGCAACGGTCACATAATCACTCTCGAAGACCCTATCGAATATCTGCACAAGAATAAAAAATCCCTTATCAGCCAAAGAGAAATAAACAGCGATACAGAAAACTATATCACTGCTCTGCGTGCCAGCCTTCGCCAGTCACCTGACGTTATCCTGCTCGGTGAGATGCGTGACTATGAAACTATCAGTACCGCTCTTACCGCCACTGAAACAGGACACCTTGTAATCTCCACTTTACATTCACTTGGTGCAGAAAATACCGTTGACAGAATTATAGACATCTTCCCTCCCAGTCAGCAGCAGCAGATAAGAATTCAGCTGTCCCAGCTTTTATCCTGCATTATTTCTCAGCAGCTTATTCCTTGCGAAGACGGTCTGCTCCGTCCTGCCTTTGAAATAATGAAGTGCAATAACGCTATCAGAAATATGATAAGAGAATCAAAAACTCATCAGATAGATACGGTTATCACTTCTTCAGGCGACAGCGGTATGATCACTATGGACGCATATCTCTTTAATATGTACAAGCAGGGTATTATTTCAAAGCACAATCTTCTGAAATATGCAAGCCACCCTGATATAATGCTCAGAAAAGTCGGAGAATAAGAACGCCTCGCGTTTGAACAACAATTTATCATACCAAGACAACGACACGTATAAAGACAGAAGGTAAAAAATGAAGGTTTTTATTTCCCACTCCTCTGCAAACGCAGAAAAGGCAGAGGCGATATATCAACATATAGAGAAAAACGGTCATAGCTGTTTTTATGCTCCGAGGGATATCCGTACAGGCTTTCCCTATGCTGAAGAAATTATGAATGGCATTGACAGCAGTGACGTCCTCGTGCTGATACTTTCAAATCAGTCAAACGAATCTCCCCACGTACTAAGAGAGATCGAACGAGCTGTAAGCCTCAATATGCCGATAATCGTATATAAAATCGAGGACGTAACGCTTACAAAATCAATGGAATATTTTTTGATGTCGCACCAATGGCTGAACAGCACATCAAATGACGATCTTAACAGTATCACAGATTCCTTAAATCAGCTTGATGGCAGAAAAACGGATATACCCGTTACAACCCAGGTAAAAACAGAGCCTGAGCATCAGGACAGGAAAATAAATCCCGTTACAGTAATATCCTACGGTGCTATCCTTATCGGTGCAATTGCTCTTGTCGTACTGCTTATAGTTTTTGCTATGGGTGGTAACAACGGCAGTAATTCCTCTTCTGTTTCTTCCATCGAAAACAGTAAAGAAAGTATCACAAGCAGTACGATAGCAGAAAGCTTCAATACTTTATCCGAAACCGAAAGCTCTTCAGAAAACGTGACAGATTCAAATGTAAAGCTTGGTGCAACTCTTACCTTTGGCACCTATAACGATCTGCCGATAAAATGGAGAATTATTGATATAAAGGACGGTAAGGCGGTCGTAATAGCACAGGAGATACTCACGATAAAAGCCTACGACTGTGCCGAAAGCGGAAAGTATAACTACATCGGTAATAAGGACTACTGGACCGAGGATATAAGTGAGCTTTCTATGATGGATCAGCATAAGCTGAGAGGCAGTAATCAGTGGCATCTATCGAACATCCGCACCTGGCTCAACTCTGACAGAGAAAACGTACCCTATAACGATCAGCCTCCGATAAGTGCGGCTATGGCAGACGGCAAAAACGCTTACGATAAAGAAGCAGGCTTTTTAAACGACTTTACGGATGAAGAAAAGAAAGCTATCGTTCCCGTTTCAAATCTTACGGGTATTGAAGATACAAGCGTAACCACCGAGGACAAAGTATACCTTCTGTCAAAGGAGGAACTGGAGCTTCTATATAATGCAGACGTAAGTATATGCGCAGTACCCACCGACAAGGCGGCAGAGCTTGACAAATCGGGCACATACAAAGCCTATTCAAAGGACGTGGGGGTAGATGACCATTACTGGTGGCTGAGAGATAACGACGGTTCTTCGGGCTATCAGGGATACCTTGTATGTAACAGTTACACCCAGAATAATATAATAAACTACAGCGTTGGTGTTGAGGGCTTCGGAATACGCCCTGCAATGACGGTTGACCTCTCCGCCGACGTTATAAAAAATAATATTGAATAAAAATAACGCTGGAATTTTATAAATTCCAGCGTTCAGCGTGTAGACAAAGTCTTGTCTACACGCTGTCAGACGGTGAAAAACGCACGCAGACGAGGAAATAGCCATCGTCGGCGTACAATGGTACGGTAGATGGCTGTTGACGAAGTAAGCAAAAATGCTTTAGGGGAGCCGAAAACGGCTCCCCTAAACTTCTGTACATGAATTTTATACTTGCTCATAAAATTCGAATAAAATTATGCATTTTTGCGGTGCGTGAGTTTGTCTTCAGTCTGGACGCTGGAATTTTATAAATTCCAGCGTTTTCTCATTCTGTTTTTTGTGTAAGCTCTGCGTATTTAACAAGCTGTTTTCTTGAATTTACGCCAAGCTTACCGTATATATTCTTATTGTGATATTTTAACGTGTTTTCGGTTATGTTAAGCTGTGCCATAAGCTCCTTAGTGGTAACGCCCGAAACGTAACCGTCATATATAAGCTTTTCCTTAGGAGTAAGGGTCTTTATTGCTGATGTAAAATATTTAAGTGCTTCTTCACTCTGTTTCTCTTCGAAAGGCTTTTCTTCACTCCTGATTTCTGTCTTCAGCGGGGCTGAAAGAACGGTTTCGAGAACGTTACTGCTTTCGCTTTTTTCTTCGTCCTGTATCATAAGATACAGTGCAATAAGGAAAAGCTCCGTTATGATATAGGATACCGATAACATCTCAAAACGTATATCAACAAGCTGTTCGAAAAGCCATACAAGTATATTTCCGAATACCGCCATCAGAAGTACGACCGCCTGCTTATTGATTGCAAGCTTTCGTTTTACCGATGCGTAAATTATCACGATCGTCATTGATATAAAGTAAGAAAGCAGATACACAAGATAAACGATATGTAGTGCACCATATACCTTTTTAAGCGTTGTAACGCCGTTTACTACTTCTATTGTAACCTGCTTATAATAAAGATCACAAAATCCCGGACTTGCGGCAAGCAGGAAAACGAGCACGCCAACCGAAATAAGAATAAGCGGCAATGCTTTATGGTAGCTCAGCTTGCAAACTCTGAGTATTATCATCAGCATTGACAGTGGCAGAAATACCGAGCCAAGATAAGACAGAGCGTTGGCAAAAAGTGCGTTTTCAAGATTTCCTGATACGGATAAAATAAAATATCCTGTTTCTACTACGAATATAGATGAAAAAAGAACGTAAAGCCATCTTTCTTTTTTCTTTATAAATATTACGTAAGCAATAAACAGCAACAATGAAAATACTGCTGTTGCACCATATATTACAGATATATTTTCTGCCTTGCTTCCGATCTCACTACAACCTGTCAACGAAAACATAAAAAATACAGGGAGAATCATACACAACAATTTTTTATTCATAATTTCCCCTTTCTTTTTATTTTGCCGCCCGATTTTTATTAAAAATTACCCATTTCCCACACTTTTTTTTAGTAAAGTGTGGGGACATTTAGCGTGGTAATATGATAAAATGTGAATGTGATGTTTGATATATATGGAACGTCGAAAAATTCTATATATGATATAATTATATCACAAAACGCAAATCAAGTCAACGAAGTAATTTGATAATTTACTTCACAAGGAGGAACTATATGCAGTACACAGGAAAATGGGTCTTTCACTCAATGATGGCAAGAGATGATGATTTCAATATCATTTATCTTAATGCAGAAGAGTATCTCAATTCTCCCATGCCTTACATTGATGAAAATGATAAGGACGAAGTTGAAAGCGAAATGAGAGAAAGAAAAAGGATGATAAACTCTTTTGTGAAAATCACAGATGATATGAAGATGTATCTTATGATGGCTCTGCCCGAAGGCGTTTCACAGCAGGAAGTGGATGCGGCAGTAGCAGCAGGGCATATAAAGCTTATGGACGGTGCTATCGTTTCAGAAGCTATGGACTGCGAGCTTCGTGATGGCGAGTTGTGGTTCAATTCCGGTATCGAGGGCGAGATCTTCGGAGAAAAAACTGACCCTTGGGTAAAAGCCATTGACAAGGATGGTCTTCTCACCTTTGCCGCTACAAGATACGTAAAGGAATAATTTAGGTTATTAAAATTTTTTATAAAAGGAGAATTAACAATGGGAATTTTCGACAAACTGAAGAACGTAGCAAACGACGCTGTGAACGCAGTATCAAATGCAACAAGCAACACAAAGGAAACCTTTACCTTTGCCGCATTACCTGAAAGCCTTGCCCAGCTTCAGGCATTGCCTGAGGCAAGCCTTGATTCGCCCTTCAAGACAGCGGCTTTATCTGTGTGTGCTCTTTGTGCATATGGTGCAGATAAGCAGATAGGTATTGAAATGCTCAACTGGCTGCGTGGTCCAAGACCCCTCAGCAACCAGGAGATCTCTTTCCTTGACGATCGTTTCCGTGATGGAAAGTTCTACATCCCTTTTTCATATTTTGCCGGTGCAACACCCGACAACGACTACACACCAAGCAGTCCCTTCACAATAACGATTGAGACAAACCCCTATTCAGACGCTAACGAAGGCTACAAGAAGCTCTTTATAAAGAGCGGCGGTGCTGACGGCGCACGTGAGATAGTTCTCAGAATGAAGGGCGACGGCAAGTGGTTCTTATGGGATCAGTTCCTGATGGTAGGCATCCGTGATCCTAAGTCTTCTGACCCCTGGGCGTAATTTAACAGTTTATAAAGCGAAAAAGCAAAGGCTTTTTCGCTTTATTTTTTTACCATATTTTTATTCGATTTTATTGCAGGACAGAAGAAAATGTGATATAATTTTCTTAGCGTAATGCTAAATTTCTTTCACGAAAGGAAGTAATGCAATGTTAAAGAAATTTTTTTCAGTGCTTTTTGTAGCGGCAATAACTATAACGTTACTTGCGTTATCAGCAGCGGCTGAGAGCACTGACACAAAAGCGGATGTAAACATTACAAGCTACAATGTTACGTTTGCTGACGATGCCGCAGGTGAAGACAGGCTTACCATCGGCGAGGACTACATCACCACCTTCACTATAAAAGAAGGTTATTATCTTATTTACGAGGAAGTATATATTTTATACGGTGATACAGATGAAACCATCCCATACGATATAGATACTTCTGCAGGTACTCTTACCGTACACACTGCAGAATATGAAAATATCGAAAGCCTTGAGATTTATTTCGTAGCGGGCAGAAGCTTTGATTACAACTCAGACGTTACAAAGGTCGATCCTCTGCCTTTTGCTGAAACTGTACAGTTTAAAGAGGAAGACATCTTATCCCCCTTTGCGTTCAGTGCAAAGATTTATGAAGTTGACCTTAAGGCAAATGATATAATTCATATTGAAGGCAAATTTGTCGATACAGACTTTTCAGGAATATTTACAGCAATCTGGGAATATGACGAAACGACCGACAGTGTGGAACTCCTGACCGGATTTTCAGATGAAGATGAAGACAGCACAAGCGTTCACTTCATAGCTCCTGAAAGCAGGAAGTATCTTATATGTATGATGTGCCACGATGGTATGTACAACTCTGATTGTAACGTTAAAATAGAAAAAGAAAGCTTAAAGGTACTTCCTTTATTTAATGCCGAAAATATCAGAACTCCCGATGAGGATGAACTCTGGAACTGGGACAAAGATACAAGAACACTTACCCTGATGGATGGATTTACACAGCAAACACAGCTTAACCACGCAATATATCTACCTGCCGACTCTACCATCAACGTTCTTGGCAAGGCAACTTTAGGCTCATTTGAAGAAGCTATACTGAACGATGAAGGCTCACTTACAATAAACCTGTCAGCCGGAGCAGAGCTTATCATTTCTTCTACCGAATCTGACGCTATAGAAATAACAGGCGATCTTACCATAAACGGTGAGCCTGCCGAAGATGGCACTATGCCGAAACTTACAGTTGCCTATTGCGGTGATGACGGTATCAATGCTCTTGACGGCGGCAACATAACAATAAACAAGTGCAATATCAAGGTAACTACCGACAGCGACGGCATCCGCACAACAGACGGAAATATCGAAATAAACGATTCTGAAATTCTGATAAAGACAGAAGATCGTGGTATAACCGTTGCATCAACAGAAGAAGATATTTATGCTGAAGACGCAACCAGCGATTTCAGTATAACCGTCAAGAACTGTAAAATAACAATATATTCCGATGACACAGGTATATACTCAGAGCTTGCCGCTATCAACTTTACAGATACTGCTTTCATTGTTTCCTGCGATTTTGCCGGTTTTGATATTATAGGAAATATGCCTGTAAATATCAGCGGCGGTACTATGGAAATACGTGCAGGCAGTTATGGATTCACGCTTTGCCGCAATAAGGTGACGTTTACCGATAATGCCGCATTCCGTTTCATCATTGATGAAAATGACGGCATTATGAGTGGTGAAACATACGCAGATATCTCTCTTTGCGGAACGATCAGAATTACCGACTTTGACGGAAACGTATTATACACAGGCGAATGGTATGACGAGCTTTATAATCCGCATAATGGTAATATAGTTATAAAAACAGAAGAAAACGGCGAAGAAAAATACATTATCCCTGCTATGATCGAGACCTTTTATGATGTGAGTGAAGAGGACTGCAAAGTAACAGGTGTTGACAGCGAATACACTGTAGGTGACGAAATAACATTCGAAGTAAAGGGTGCAGGCTATGATATAATAAATCCCATTGCCGGCACAGAAAGATGGAAGCCTGTCTCATGGAAAGTAAAAGACACGGAAATCAGTGGAAAACTCTCCGAAATGACAGAGCAGGGAGCTATTGATACAGCAGACATTGAGCCGGGCGATCATACTATCGTATTTACTTTTATAAAGCAGAGTTATGTAAGAAATTGGAGCACAGTTTATACAGCCGGCGAAAATATGATATATTCATATGTCGAAATACCCGTCACAATAAATGCCGATCCCGAAAGCACAGATAAGCCCGAAGATACAGATAAGCCTGAGGATACTGACAAGCCCGAGGATACTGACAAGCCTGAGGACACTGACAAGCCTGAGGACACTGACAAGCCTGAGGACACTGACAAGCCTGAGGACACTGATAAACCCGAAGAAGATGACAAGGTTTCTCCTGACACAGGTAACCACGACATTATAAACCTTAATCTTTTACTGTTACTTATCTTAGCATCAGGTGTAGTGCTTGTAACACTTGGAAAAACCAAGAACAATGCATAAGAGTAAATAATCATCACCGTACCGATTTTCAAGGATCGGTACGGTATTTTTGTAGACAAAACACGAAATATATGATATAATTTTTCCATAAGAAAAATAAGGGAGAAAATAAGATGATCATCTGCTTTATACTATCACTTGTCACACTTGTTTTTACTGTCATTGCAGTAGCTGATTTTGTAAAAAGAAAGAAAAATCTTGACTCTATCGTGTTTGCAGTAGCCATTTCCTGCTTCGCACAGATGCTTATACTGACCATCGGCCTTGCAAGTTTAAGCGGACTTGACGCGTCAAGTATACTACAGGCTATCGGTTCTTCTGTAAAGGCGATGGGCGGTGAAGCAAACACTTCATTTATAGATGAATTTAAGATTGGAGATAATCTTTTCAATCAGATATACTGCGTATGGCTATATGCGATATGGTTTATTTCTCCCATAGCTGCCGGCGGTGTTCTGATTTCAACACTTAACAGAATAAACAGTCTTTTCAACAAAAAAACGATCAAGAAAAAAATTCTTTACATCTTTACAGAGCTTACTCCCGAAACGCTTATAACAGCTCAGACCAAATTTGACGGTCTTAATGATAAAAAAGAAAAGAAGGATATCCAGTTCATCTTTTTAAGCGGTAACAAGGAATTGCTTAAAAACAAACAGTTGCCCGCAATTCTTTCATCAAGCACTCTTCAGGAGCTGAAAATAAACACCTTAAAGGTTAAAAATACGCAGATATGGGATTTCTGCTTTGACGGTATTATAAGGACAAGTGAGATTATTGCATTTACCGAAAACTACCTGACTGAGAATTGCACTAATCACCTCACCCTTAACATTTTCAATACAGACGCAGTATCCGAAAAGAGATACAAATCCCTTATCCACAGAGTATCGGATAAATCTAATATTGACGTCTTTCTTTCCGACACCTATAAAAGCTCGGTACATTCCATTCTGAGAAACTATCCTCTCTACGACTACGTAAACGAGGAAAGAGAAGATATGTGCATACTCGTTGTCGGTATGGGTAAATTCGGATATCAGTTTATAGGAAACGTTTTCGGAAGCTGTCATTTTCTTAATAAGAACGGCAACCCCGTAAAGCTCAAAATTACCGCTGTTGATATCCAGGCTGACGTATTGCGTGACAGAGCACTTATGGAAAGTCCTGATTTTATTACGACTCTGCAGAACGAGGGTTCTCTTGATATAGTTTCCTGCAATGCAGAAAATGCGGAAATGATCGCTATGCTTGATAACCTTGACAAAATAGATTACTGCGTAGTAGCAACCAATAACGACGAAGCAAATATCAGAATTACAAAATCCTTAAAGCGTTATTTCATCAGAAAAATAATACACGAAAACAAAATGCCGGATAGCAACGAGGAATTATTTGATCTTATCCCACCCCTTGTTGTAAAGATCCGCGACGGCAAGAAATCAGAATTCGTATTCTCCGGGAATGACGATGTCAGACTTATCCCCTTTGGCAGTATCGAAACAGTCTATAACTACAAGACGCTCAGCACAAATGATATTGACAGTATTGCTAAAAAACTTTTTGCGATAAATTGCAATTCAGGAGAGGATGACCTTACAAAGTCCTTTGCTGAACTTAGCAAGAAGTTTGATGCCTTTGCAAATAAATACGCCAGCAAATATGATATAGACAGTACAAACGAAGAAGCCATCTGCCTGAGATACCTGATAAACGGCTGTACACATCCTGATAAAAAGGCAATGCTGAGTCACATAGCAGACCCCTCGTTCACCTTCACTCCCACAGATGACGATTACTACTTCAGGGATGAAAATCAGAAGGAGCTTGAAGCTCTTGTATGCCTGCTCCATGAACGTTGGAGATATTACACCCTTTATTCGGGCTTCAGTTGTCCCTCAGAAGAGGATTATAAGATCTACGAGCGGTACAATAAAAAGCTTGGCTTATCATCCTGTCATAAGTTTGCACCGGCATTCTACAATAATCTTCTGAAGCCTGCTGATAAGCTACAAAAAAAATCACCTTGTGACTATATAAAAATCAAGCTTATGACATATATTACAAAATCTTAAAAGTTCAGTATTTAAAAGGTTTCAGGAGTTTTCAACAAATTCGCAGAAAAAAATAAATTTTTTCACAAAAATTATTGACAACAGAAAATTTTTGTGATATGATACTCTCAATGGCTGTGACGAAGACGGCAACAGTAAAAGGATCTCAGAGAATCGGCGGATGGTGCGAGCCGACATCTATAGCTGAATAGCCTCTCCCTTCTGAGCTGAAAATGCGAAAGCGGCAAGTATAAAGGCGATAGCAGGTAAAACGACGGTAGTGATGTGATCAACGACGTTATTACACTTGTTTTTGCGAGTAGTGTTTTCCGTAACTGCAACGTAACTGCATAAGACTTAATGGAGTCTGAGTGGCATGAGAATGCAATTTGAGTGGTACCGCGGGTAACGTTTATACACCCGTCTCAAAGAATTATCTTTGGGACGGGTTTTTTATTTTATCATCAGTACCCTTCTCATATATCGGAATATCTGACTCCCCGACAAAGAAAGGAAGAAAAGAAAAATGAAAATCAGTTTTTCAACTCTCGCTTGTCCCGATTTTGAATGGACAGACATCTACTCTATGGCAAAGGACTTAGGCTATGACGGAATTGAGATCCGTGGTCTGGGTCAGGATATCGTTGCTGTAAAGGCAAAGCCTTTTACAGAAAAGCACCTGCCCGGTACTGTAAACAAGCTTAAGAGCCTTGATCTCGAAATTCCCTGCCTTTCTTCAGGCTGTGCTTTAAAGTACAAGGAAAAGGAAGCAGAAACGATCAGCGAGATCACAAGCTATATTGAGCTTGCGGCAAAATTAGGCACTCCATACATCCGTATCCTCGGCGACAGAGATCCTATGCCCGTTGACGAAGTGGACGATGATTACGTAGCATCCGTTCTCACAAAGCTTGCTGATATTGCAAAGGAAAAGTGCGACGTTACTCTGCTTGTAGAAACAAACGGCGTATATGCGGATACAAAGCGTTTAAAGGCTTTACTTGACAAGGTAGGCAGAAGCGAGGTTGCCGCATTGTGGGATATGCATCACCCCTACCGCTACTGCGGAGAAAGTGCCAATGATACTATTGCAAACCTCGGTACATATATCAGATACTGCCACATCAAGGACAGTGTAATGACAGACGGAGAGTTACAGTATAAGCTTATGGGTGAAGGCGATATGCCTTTAAAGGATATGCTGGATTCTCTGAGGGCTACAGGCTATGAGGGCTACGTATCTCTTGAATGGGTAAAGCGTTGGTCCAATAATCTGTGTGATGCGGGTATCGTATTCCCTCAGTATATGGACTATATGACACCTTACAAGAAAAAACAGCACAAGCACCCCTTACAGACAGACAACAGAGGAACAGGTAAGTATATCTGGCCCAAGGAAAGAATTATCGACTACACATTCCCTGACGTTTTAGACAGAGTATGCGAAGAATTCCCCGACCAGTACGCTTTCAGATATACAGAGCTTGACTATACAAGAACCTATCCCGAATTCAGAAACGACGTTGACACCTTCGCCCGTGCCTTAATCGCAATGGGTGCAAAGAAGGGCAGCCACGTTGCTATCTGGGCAACAAACGTTCCTGCATGGTATATCACGTTCTGGGCAGCAACAAAGATCGGTGCGGTTTTAGTTACTGTAAATACAGCATACAAGGTACACGAAGCAGAATACCTGCTCCGTCAGTCAGATACGGATATCTTAGTTATGGTAGATGGCTACAAGGATAGCGACTACGTTGCTATTATGAACGAGCTGTGCCCTGAACTGAAGACCTGCGAACCCGGTAAGCTCCGCAGTGCAAAGCTCCCCAGACTTAAGAGCATCGTTACAACCGACTCAAAACAGCCCGGCTGCTTTACATGGGATGAAGCTATGGCGTTATCCGAAACTGTACCCTTAAGCGAGGTTGAAAATATGCGTCGTGCCATTGACAAGCACGATGTATGCAATATGCAGTACACATCAGGCACTACAGGCTTCCCCAAGGGCGTTATGCTGACACACTACAACGTAGTAAACAACGGTAAGGCTATCGGTGACTGTATGGATCTTTCAACTGCTGATAAGATGATGATTCAGGTTCCTATGTTCCACTGCTTCGGCATGGTACTGGCAATGACAGCATCTGTAACCCACGGCGTTACTATGAGCCCTATCACCGCATTTTCTCCCAGAAAGGGTCTGCACTGCATAAACGAAGAAAAGATCACTGCCTTCCACGGCGTACCTACGATGTTCATTGCAATGCTTGAACACCCTGACTTTGACAAGACTGACTTCTCACATATGAGAACAGGTATTATGGCAGGCTCTCCCTGTCCTATAAAGGTAATGGAAGAGGTTATCGAAAAGATGCATATGCCTGAAATATGCATCACCTATGGTCAGACAGAAGCAAGCCCTGCTACAACAATGAGCAAGACCTCCGATACTATCGAGGCAAGAGTAAATACGGTAGGCGGTCCTATCTTCGGCGTTGAATGTAAGATTGTTGACCCCGAAACAGGCGAAGAATTACCCGATGAAACAGACGGCGAATTCTGTGCAAGAGGCTACAACATAATGAAGGGTTACTATAAGATGCCCGAGGCTACTGCGGCAGCAATCGACTCTGACGGTTGGTTACATTCAGGCGACCTTGCAAGACGCACAAAGGACGGCTACTTCAAGATCACGGGTCGTATCAAGGATATGATCATCCGTGGCGGCGAAAACATCTATCCTAAGGAGATTGAAGAATTCTTATACACAAACGATAAGGTAAAGGACGTTCAGGTAATCGGTGTTCCTGACGAACAGTACGGCGAAGAAATCATGGCTTGCATCGTACTTAAGGAAGGTGAAACGGCTACAGAGGAAGAGATCAAGACCTTTGTACGTGACCATATGGCAAAGCACAAGGTGCCCAGATACGTTGACTTTGTAGACGGCTTCCCTATGAATGCGGCGGGCAAGATATTAAAGTACAAGATGAGAGAACAGGCTGTAGAAAAGCTGAAGTTACACAAGGCTGACAGCATTGTTACTGCGTAATAATAACAATAACAAAATCCCTTTATCCGTAATGATAAAGGGATTTATTTTTATATAAATTTCATCAGCATTGTGAAAAGTCCTAAAATAAGTATAGGACAGAATACCGTGCATAACTTTTCTTTCTTATCTTCTCCCGTTACCGGCTGAACCTTTGCCACTCCGCAAAGGGCGACTGTAAGCACGATAAAGGGCATAGCAACATAAGCGATATTTGTAACGGAATTTCCGACAAAGCAAACGGCATCTATAATACTGTCAATAACATTATTTCCTGTAAGTAAAATGTCTCTGTACACCACGACGCTTACAAGAAGATTGTTCAGTATATGAAGAACTATCGTCGGGATAATGCTCCTGTATCTTACTGCAAGTATTGCAAATACGATACCGCTCAGCATTGCGTATGCGAACTGATCAAAGTTTCCGTGAGCAAGACCGAATATAAGGGATGAAAGCAATATTGCAGGCGTTTCGCCCATAGGTCTTAATGATCCGAGAAGGAACTTTCTGTAGATAAGCTCTTCACAGATGGGTGCTATAAGAGCTGAGAATATGAGCATCACAAGTCCGGACGACGAATCGAGAGGAGCAGTCTGTTCCATTACGTTTGGTATCTCTCCCGCACCGAATAATATCTGTAGTGCGTAATTTATCACCTTTGTTATATACGAGCCGCACATTCCGAAGGAGAAAGTTGCAAAAAGCATTACAACGGGATACATAAAATTATTCTTATATGTGGGTAGAAGGTGATTTAATTTTCTGTACTTACGATATAAGAACCAGAACACCAGCAACTTCGGTGCATAAGATACAAAGCTTGAAAAAATGTGGCTTATCGTTGTAGCGATAACCGGTGAGATTTCAGAGAAAACGTGATAAACTATAAAGGACAGCATATAAAGTGCCGCATTCTTTATCAGTATTTCAAGAAAAGCAAGTATTAAAAGTGACGCTCCCACGTCAAAGCAAAGCCGTCTTATATCTGAGGGTCTCAGCATATCAAGACTTTCAACACGGCTTAAATTATACTGGGTGTAGCGTTCTTTGATTTTGTCAATTATGTTTGTTTCCTGCATAAAAACCTTTCTTCTGTCAGCTTATGAAAATAACGGCTATCATTAAAGCGATAAATAAAACTGTGCTTATCGTAAATACGGGATCTTTTATAAGTGCTATCGCTTTTTCACTTTTGGTCATTTCGGGATAATTGTTCTGAGGACGGTAAAGTCTGTTGTTTTTAAGCTTTTTTATTGCATTTATCATACCTGCGATCATAAAGGCAAATACCACTACCACAAATATGAGAAGTACGGTGATCATAGTATTTTCAGTGGTGCTGAGTTCTTTACCCTCCTGCATTTTGACAATGCCTGATATTACGGGGTCACTGGTACCGATAAGCATTATGGTTGCCGCTATGGAGTTCAAAATAAAATGTATTATCGTTGTGGGGATGATGCTGTCAGCCGCATATCTTACGTAACCTAAAACTATACCTATTACAAAGGTAAAGCAGAACTGATGCACGTTACCATGGGCAAAGCCAAAGATCAGTGCTGATACCATAATAGAAAATCCGTGTCCGTACTTTGAAAGTCCCGTCTGAATAATGCCTCTTATCCAGAATTCTTCAAAAATAGGAGCTATCACCACCATCTGAAAAACAAGAACTATAACAGTAGAAAAGGAGGTTGCCTCTCCACCGGTTATCGGAGCGTAAGTATCCTGTACTGCCCCGTTGTTATTTGCAAGCAGCAATGAGATCGCAAGGACTGTGATGTTTATCAGTTGTCCTGCACCATAGGAGGGTAATACCCAGGATACCGCCTTGCCAAGACGCTTGCACTTTTTATAATATATCCTGTTGTCATCCCATTTATAACCGAATATAAAGGCAGACGTAACGATAACGCCGCCGTAAAGCACTATAACCGAAACTGCCCAGATTATAATATAGCTTAAAGTGGAATCTGCATCTTTTAACAGCGTGCTAAGAAGAAAAGATATTCCCTCTGTCAGAAGTCTGCACAAAAGTACTGCACCAAGAGCAAGACCGACTTTACGGCAGGCTGTTTTAAATTCGTTTGTAATTGCCATAACTTCTCCTCATATTAATTATCCATACCGTTTTTTATCATATCTATAACGTAATTAGGTAATGCAAAGCAGCCCCTATGAAGCTCTGTATTATAATATTTAGTCCTGATACCAAGACTGTTCCAATATTCTTCGTCAAGGTCCTTTAACGGATCAAGTCCCTTACTTGCAAAACCGAAGAGCCAATGTCCGCTGGCATAAGTAGGGATATGAGCCTGATACACCCTGTGTAAAGGAAATACCGAGCTTATTCTCTCGTGTGCCGCACACATTGCCTTGGCGTCGTTTATATAAAAGGGACTTTCGTGCTGATTTACAAGCACTCCGTTTTCTGTAAGGGCATTGTAGCAATTGCCGTAGAATTCCTTTGTAAAAAGTCCCTCGCCCGGTCCGAAGGGGTCAGTAGAATCAACTATGATAAGGTCGTATTCTTCCTTTTTGCGTCTTACAAAGCGGAGTCCGTCTGCATAGTGGATGCTGAGTCGCGGGTCATCCATAGAAACTGTCATCGAGGGGAAGTATTCTTTACACACCTCTACTACCTTTTCATCAATTTCCACTAAATCAATATGTTCAATGTTTTTATAACGGCAAAGTTCTCTTACAGTACCGCCGTCGCCTGCACCTATTACAAGAACGTTCTTAACGTCTTTCTTTACCGCCATAGGAACGTGCACTATCATATCGTGATATATAAATTCGTCCTTTTCGGTTATCATCACGTAGCCGTCAAGAGCAAGGAGCTTTCCGAACTCCAGCGACTGAAATACGTCTATCCTCTGATAATCTGTTTCTGTGGTGTACAAATGTTCATCTACTCTTATTGAAAATCTTACGCTGTCACTGTGATTTTCGGTAAACCATAATTCCATTTTTTCGCCTTTCTAATTTTCAAGAATCATTATATTCTTAATTTCAAGATCCTCCGTACCTGTGAGGAAACAGCCCTTCTCCCCTGCATATTTTATGTATGCGAGAATTTCCTCGGTTATCTGCTCACCCGGAGCAAGTATCGGAATACCTGGCGGATAGCACATTACAAATTCTCCGCTTATCTTACCCGCACTCTTTTCAATAGGTACGGAAACCTTATCTCCGTAAAACGCCTCCTGAGGTGACAGCTTTACAATGGGATTTATATATTCATGGTCAAGCATACCCGTTTTATCCTTCTGATAAATACGCTTGATGTCATTTAAAGCACCTATAAGGCGGTCAAGATAAAGCTCTCTGTCACCTATTGAAACGTAGGCTAAAATATTGCCGATGTCACCAAATTCTATCTGTATACCGTAGCTGTCACGCAGGATATCGTAAACCTCAATTCCTGCAAGTCCGATATCTCTCGTATGAATTGACAGCTTGGTCACGTCAAAATCATAAAACGCTCCGCCATCACAAAGCTCCTTTGAAAAGGCGTAATAGCCGCCTATCTCGTTAATCTCGCTACGCATATATTCCGCATAGCTTTTAACCTTTTCAAAGATCTCCTTACCGTTTAAAGCAAGATTTCTTCTTGAAATGTCAAGGCTGGACATTAAAAGATAGCTGCCGCTGGTGGTCTGCATAAGATTTATTATCTGTCTTATGTGCCCCTCATTCACAGCATCACTTGTTAACAGAAAACTGCTCTGAGTAAGTGAACCACCGCTTTTATGCATACTTACAGCCGCCATATCAGCACCTGCGTGCATACCTGCAACGGGCATTCCGTCGGCAAAATAAAAGTGTGTGCCGTGAGCCTCGTCTGCAAGTAGATACATTCCGTTTTCGTGGGCAAGGTCGGCAATTCTCTTTATATCCGAGCATACGCCGTAATAGGTAGGATTATTCACAAATACCGCCTTGGCATCAGGATTTTCCTTTATCGCCTTTTCCACATCCTCATATCTCATACCAAGAGGGATGCCAAGCTCCTTATTAACACCCGGATTTACGTAAACGGGTACAGCACCGCCTAAGATAAGGGCGTTAATTGCACTACGGTGTACGTTTCGCGGCATAATGATCTTTTCGCCACGCTTTGCAACTGCAAGCACCATTGCCTGCACCGCCGCCGTAGTTCCGTTTACTATAAAGAAAGCGTTTTTGCAGCCAAAGGCATCGGCAGCAATTTTTTCCGCTTCCTTTATCACAGAAACGGGGTGACAGAGATTATCAAGCGGCTTTGAAGAATTGACGTCTGCCGTCATACATTCTTTGCCTAAAAATTCTGTCAGTTCAGGGTTACCCCTGCCCATCTTATGTCCCGGAACGTCAAAGGGAACTATTCTTTTTTGTTTATAGGTTTTTAGTGCCTCATAAATAGGGGCTTTGTTCTGATTTTCCATATATTTTATCCTAACATATAAAATTCATCCGCCAATGGCGGATACCTTTACAAGCGAAGCGACTTCACGTGCCACAGGCACGCTTCACTTCTTCACATCTGCGTATGCAGATACTTCACTTGAAATTTGCAATGCAAATTTCAATATATATTCATCCCGGAATATATCTCTATCATCTCGCGGCGAAGACTTTCTGTAATACGTAATCTTTCCTTGGGTGGAATATCGTAGATGTCGGAATTGAAAAGGTAATTTTTCAGTTCCATTTCTCTTATCATAAGTCTTGTATGGAAAATATTAGCCTGATATACGTTTATATCCGTAGCGTCGTATTTTGTGAGAGTGTAGTCGTTTATAAAATCCTGAATAGAAGTGATATCGTGGTCAAGATACAGCTTGTGTCCGCTTAAATCTCTTGTAAAGCCTCTTACTCTGTAGTCGATCGTGATTATGTCAGAATCAAAACTGCCGATAAGGTAATCAAGGGCGTTCAGCGGTGATATTTCTCCACAGGTGGAAACGTCTATATCAACACGGAAAGTGGATATACTGTTATTCGGATGGTACTCAGGATAGGTATGTACAGTAACGTGAGATTTGTCAAGATGGGCAACTACCGTTTCACTCTTCTGCATTCTGGGATTGAGCGGTTCGCCGTTTACCATTCCCTTATTACAGCTGGGGTCTATCTCTGTACCTGCCGTTGCCTTTTCGGAGATAAGCAGAGTAACGCTTGCTCCCTGAGGGTCATAGTCCTGCTTTGATATATTAAGCACGTTAGCACCGATTATGTCTGTAACGTCACAGAGTATACCTGTAAGTCGCTCAGAATTATACTGCTCGTCTATGTAGTCTATATAATCTCTCTGCTCTCTCGCACTTTTTGCATAGCAAACATCGTAAATGTTGAAGCTGAGAGTTTTAGTCAGATTGTTAAAACCGTAAAGCTTAAGCTTTTTATCCAATGTAGTATCACTGCCTTTCCTGATTTTCGTAATTAAAACACATCTATAATAATATAGTAAACGGGTGATTTTGTCAACAAAAAATGCAAGATTTTAACCGGTATGTGTTATAAATGACGGGAGTCAGATATTTATGCACAACAGGAGGTTGCACATTGAATATGTGATAAATTGTTGTTTGAACGCGTGGCGTTCAATCCAATTTCCGCCTTTACAAGCCATTGCAATTGGCAAAACATTATGAACGGCGGTGTTACAATGTTGTTGTAATTTTTTTCAAATAACCCACAAGCCTTGATATGCAAGGTGGTTTATTGCCCTAAAGGGCGTCACAGTCCCTTGGACGGCTGCCGCTCCCAATTCCGCCTACGGCGGCGAGCATCTGAGTAGTCGTTGGTCTAAAGACCGCGACTGTTTCTTACGAAACAGTCGCCCCTACGGAAATGATTATAATTAAAATAAGGTGGTAAATTGCCCTCAAACGCCGAAATAAAAGAGGTTTGGGGCGTAGCCCCAAAGGGTCACAAGGGGCGGTAGCCTAAACTTTACGAAAATTGCATTTTCATAAAGTCACGCAGTCCTATCGGACTGCTCCCAGCCCCAGCAGTTCGCAGAACTGCGACAATTTCGGCAAATACTTTTGCCGAAATATATTCCCTAAGGGGGAAGGGGGTAAGGGGGTTGGGGGCTACAATGCCTACGGCAACCCTATAAACAACAATTTATCGTTCATTTAACATATGATTCCTGCCGTTCACAATGCGTTGCCATCATCAATGATTTTTAAAGGCAGGAGATGCCCGCGGTGGCACACCGCAAACAACAATTTATCTTACACCTAATATGCGATGCCACTGTTCGAAAACCTTCGCACACCACGATGATATTTAAAGGCGGTGTTTGGATCAAACGCCACGCGTTTGAACAACAATTTATCGTGCTCCTGTTTATCCTTAATGTAAAAATCATCCGCCAAAATTTGTTTAAATTCCACATATTTTTATCATCAATCAGCAGTTATATTGACATTTGAGCACATTTATGATAAAATAACTATAATTATAAGCCGAATACAGCTTTACATTTTATTACAGTAAGGATAAATATATGGAAGATAAGAAGAAAAGCCCTGTTTTAAAGGTTCTTCTTATTATTTTAGGTATTGTTGCCGTTATAGGTTTATGCGTGCTTTCAAGCAGATTTTCCTGGTTTGGTACAGATAATGGTAGTTCTCAAGCTACAAGCTCCGTAACAGAAAGCGAGAGCACAGGCACGACAATACCTGATGATAATTCGAAGACTCCGGAAAAAACGGATACAAGTACAACAGAGGTGAGCAGTCCCGAAAGCTCTGAAACACCCCCGATATCCCAATCGGAAGAACAGACTACGCCTCCCCCTGCAACGGAGCAGACTACAACTTCTGCAACAGAGCAGACTACCACTACAACTACAAGAACTACAACAACCACGACTACTACAACTCTTCCCGTTACCGATGTGCCTAAGCCCTTATGGACTGAAACCGAGTGCAGTAAGGAGATGTATATTACAGTTTCCTGCTATTCAAGAAAAGAGGCTGTGCCCGGTGCGGCAACAGTTTCACTTCTTAACTACGGTGATAAGGTAAAGATAGTAGCCACCACTGATACAAGCTACAGTAAGCTTGCCGACGGTTCTTTTGTACATAACGATTATTTAAGCAGCTCAAAGCCTGCTGAAACTACAACTACAACCACTACCGAAAAGCCTAAGACAGATACACCTGTTCAGTTACCTACAGGATTTGGAGAGGGTATAACCGCAACCGCACCCAGTAGCTGTAACGCTTTTGAAATTGAAGTTTTCAATCTTATAAACGACATCCGTGTGCAGAATGGCGTTGCAAAGCTCAAATGGGACCCTACAGCATACGCTGCAGCAAAAACGAGAGTAAAAGAGATTGTCACCTGCTGGGGACACTATCGTGCAGACGGAACTCGCTGTTACTCTGTATACGGGCAGGGCGAAAATCCGACTCATATTTTCAGCCACATAGGTGAAAATATCGCATCAGGTCAACATTCTGCCAAAGACGTAGTCGATTCCTGGATGGCTTCTGCCAGCCACCGTAAAAATATTCTTAATCCCGAATTTGATAATATAGCAATTGCTTTTTATGAAGCGGATGACTATTATCATTATTACTGGGTGCAGGAATTCACTACTTATAAATAAAATTAACCGCTGAGGATAAAACCTCAGCGGTTCTTTTTATACCTTTATAAGATCATCGGCATGCATTGCGGCGGTAACGTCGCCGTTCATACCTATTACGATATAATCGGGATAACCGTTTATACCTGACTGAATAACGTCAAAGGTGGCAGTATAAACAAAGGTTGCAAGTTTTTTGCCCGAAAAAGAGAGTGCACCCGTCTTAACTTTTACCCTGTCGCCTACCTTGATATCTACCTTCTGCTCTTCCTGCTTTTTTATACTATCCACATTGACCCAGCCCGTAACTTCGCTGTTACCCTTTGGCGTGGTTATTCTGATACGATTATTTATCACCCCGTCGCTCCGGATATAATAATAACCCGAAATGGTCGTGGACTTATTTCTTGCAGAAGCAGAAATATAAAGCGGGGTATTTAAAAGCTGTACCCTGTCACCTTTCCTGAGAACTTCGGCAATCGGCTTTTCAGGGAGCCTGTCATAAAATTCCTTTGTAATAACTGGATAGTCAACAAAGCACACGTCTCCGTCAACGTCATAACCGTCTATACTGTCAAGTCCCCATTGCCACATCTTCTGACCGTATTCATATCGGCTCTTTTTGTCAGGACTTCCCGTCCAGTGGGCAAGCCAGATATCATATCTGCCGATAAGTCTCTCCTTATCGTAATAGCTTTCAAGCCAAGCGGGATTTGCGTAGATACCGCAGGGATATCCGCCCTCGATTATTCTATCACAGAAAGCTATCGCCATATCGGTACGGGTCTTATTATCAAGACCGTCTATCTGTCTTTTTTCCTCCATATCGAAAAATACGGGATATAAGGGTCTACCGTATTTTTTCAGGGCAGTAACGCAGGCGTCAGCTTCTTTTTTTGCTTCTTCCGTACTCATAGCGTAACTGTACCAGTAAAAGCCGTAATCTATACCATTTTCCTTACAGCTTTTTATATGACCCTCTGCTGTAACATCCTCTGATTCTGAAAGCCCCAGTCGGATGATTGCAAATCTCACCTTACTGTCAGCAAGTAATTTTCCGCTTATCCCCTCCTGAACATAGGAGAGATCAACACCCTTTATATTAATATCACTCATTAGATTCTTCTCCCTTCTTTTTTATCTGCTGTAAAATTTCCTTTATCCTTGCAGGTACGGGGAGACCTAAAAGCGTGGCGTTTTCAAGTAGCGATATTCCTTCATTGGCAATGTAAAACAGTATCACCGCCGTCATAGCAACGGAAGAGCTGCCTATAACATAAGCGTCGAGTATATGCCCCATCGCCACAAAGCAAAGAATAAAAAGTTTTTTGGCAAGCCCCTTAAATCCGACCTCACTTGAAAGTTTATGATTAATGACAGCTACAATTACTCCGCTTATATAATCCATTGCCATAAAGGCTATAAGTGCCCAGAAAAGCCCTGTTACCTCCCCGTAAAGAAAGCCGATGACCGCACCGAAAGCACCTGCAATACTATCAATTATAACCTGTATCCTTGTCATTGCTTCCCCTCTCTTTTTGCTCGGTCTCTTGCATCGGCAGGAGGTACAGCACCGCCTGTAATTGCTCCGTACTCCCAATCATCATAGGTATGCTCATAGGGTATCTGAAGCTCGGGATGGAGATAATAAAGTATTTCAAGATAGGTTTCTCCATCGGTATTTCCGGGGACTTCGAGAGTTTTCAGCCAATTGAAAAATCCCTTTCTTTCTCCGTAAAGCTGATAAAGTGTTTCAGCAAACTCTTCATCCGTATATATAAGTCTATTATTCTTTTCGATAAACTTATAGGCTTCTTCAGGATCAAATTTTCCGTCATTGGTATTTCCCTGCTCGTTGTCTACAGCGTTCTGAAGAGATGCGTTCAGCTTTTTAAGATCAAGCTCGTATTTACGATCGCTCTCGTAAGCGTCACGGTATCTTTCATATTCAAGATTTTCCTGTGCAAGTCTGTCCTGCTCCAGTTTATAAAGGAACTGACGATCTGCATTATGATCTCCGACGGCATCACGATATCTGTCATAATCTCTGCCCTCAAGACCGAGCAACGTATTCAGCCTTTCATAAGCTCTGTTCTCATCATCACGATATCTTTCATACGCCTTTTGTTCAAGCTCTGCGGACTTTTCATTAAGTGCCTGCATATAGCTATTATATGCCTGCTGACCTGCAACCGTGCCGTATGTATTACCATATCCGCCTGTAAACAGTGCGGCATTTCCCATAGTGTCCTGCATAGCTCTTCTACCGTTTTCGGTATACATAGTTTTATATTTAGAAAAAAGCTGATCGTTTTCCGCATTATAGCTATACTCCTTGCGATTAAGTATATCAGAAAGACTCTGCTTTACTGCATCAGAATAGTTGCTTTCATATCGGGGGAATTCGCTTTCTGTAAAACTACCGATCACCTTCTTTTCTTCATCTGTTTTCTTCTTCTCACTCATTTACCTCACCTTCCATTTCCATAATACTTTCAGCCAAAGCCTTTTCAGCTTCAAGCTGCTTTTCGTAAGCGGTCATTTCCTCATCAAAGCGTGTAATGTCCGCTTCTGTAATCTTATCTCTTGCGTAGTAGTCCGCAAGCTGGAGTGCCGCCCATTCACGCCCGAAAGAACCTGCCTTTACTCCGTTTATTGCGACCTTTACTACCCAGTCACCGAAATTAAGTGCCATTACGTTTCACCTCCCAACGATAGAATTGTTGCTTCAAGGGCTTTGATGCGTTCTTCGTGGTCTGCAATATCCTTAGGGCATATGTTCCACGCCGTAACCCTATTGCCTATTTCAAGCTTCATTCCGCAAACATCTATACTGTCGCCTTGATAATTGACACCGATATATACACTTTGTTCTGACGAAACCTGAGCAGTATATGTGTGGAGATACTTCACCCACTCTGTGCTGTCGATATCAAATTGAGACGTGGTATAACCGCCGCCTGATGCCGATTGACCATTCATTACAAGCCTTCCCTTGCCTCTTACATAGCAGGATAAGGTATATTCCTTGCCGACAACAAGCGGAATATTATTCTGCGATATCGTGATCGTTGCAGAATTCGAGGTGATTTTCCAACCTTTTTCGATATAAGGTTCGGGGCAGTCAGTTATATCTATGCTCTCCCACGTGCCGTTTGTTCCCGATGCCTTTCGCCAAGCACCCTCACTCCATAGTGCAGGTATGGTTACTTCTCCGAGGATTGTGGTCTGTGTGTTTCGCAGTATCTGTGTACCGCCGATCTGAAGCTCAGACAATATCTCCGAAGATGATTTATTTTCCACCTTTGAAAGCCCTATCTGTTCCTTAGTAACGTTATGAGGATTTGCCGTATTGCTTGTATGCAATGTAAGATCAGAACTTTCAGCTTTACTTTCTACCGCCTGTGCAATTGATTGCACATCTGCACTGTCAGCCTTGCTGTTCACAATCTCCGCAAGTGCTTCAATCTCGATGATATCAGCTTTACTATCTACCACAAGAGAGAGATTTTCAACAGCTTCCTTATCCGCTTTCTGCTCTAAAGCCTTTGCTACCGCTGAATTCGCTATCACGTTGTCACTATCAGGGGATAAAGCCTTATCAACGATCATCTGACTTTCAGGTACAAGGTACTGAAAATCCTTTAATTCGATAAGCTCTATCGGGGTATTGGTAAGACCTATTGCGGCATTGTATTCCGCTTCGGACTGAAATGGCAGGCGGAACCGGTAACTTGTCCGGTAGTTTGTAGCCGTATCGTAGGAACTATACATCTGAACATCTGCAGAACCGTAAGCGAAGGTATCGTCAGGAGGATTTATCACACTTGCCAGCTTTAGCCCGTAGCCGAAGGCACAGCCGTTAGGAACATAGTGATGTGTTTCCATTTCTGATATCTGCTCACCGTCAGAACTGAAGCCGTCGACATACCACAGTTGATTTTCATTTGCACCCTTGATAACAGAATAGAACTTAAGGTTGTCATAGGTATCACCGTGAACACCTGACGAATTTATCCTTGTACCCTTAGGAAAGCTTATTTCACTGTAAAGATAATCGGCATCGCCCATCATATATTCGGTTGTGACAAGATACCCACCGAGGACAAAGCTGTTACCGACACCGCCGTAGCCGACGTTGTTCCCTTTAACATAATGAGTCTTTGTGAAATTATGTATCACCTGTTGACTTTCCTTTTCCTGAAGGATAACAGCGTTTTCAACCGTTAAATCTACAGAAGAAGGCATTGCAAGAGAATAATTTTCAAGGTATTCTATACGCTTTCCCATATCTGCAAAATCGTCATACACACTTGCAAAGCAGAACTTTGTTCTGTCGGTAAAAAGCTTCAGATAATCCTCAACCGTTGTCACTCTCTGTATATCAGGAGTATTTCTGTTGGGCATAAAGTCGATATTGATATTCTCAGCCAAGCTCTGTACCTCCCTCGGTATTGTAATAAATGCCGTAAAGGGTAAAGGCAGGTGTATTTCCGTAACCGTTTTCCGTTACTCTGCCGCCAATTCTAATTTTCATTCTCTGACAACGCATGGGGATAATCGGTACCGTAAATATCTCTGTATTAGGCTTTGTCTTTGTACTGTCATAGCTGTATACAGTCTTATATTCACCACCATTGTATGAAATACTGATACTGAATGAAACGTCTCTGTACTTATCATCAACCCCGATAACAAATCTGAGTTTTGATATATGCCTCATTATTGCACCCGTGCGGTTTAAATCGCCTGTCACAAGACCAAAGCTAACATCCTCTTCAAACTCCGTAATGCTGTCATCGTTACCTCTCATAAGATACAGTCTTACGAAATTACCGATAACCATAGTAAGATACAAAGCACCGCCGTAGTTATGGCCTGATATCATTGTTCCGTAACCGCCCATAATATCCTCTGTATGCCAGCTATCGTGTAAACAGTCGTAGACGTATACTCTGTAATCTGTAGCCATATAAACGGCGTTATCATCTGCTACACCTACTGCAGTATCGGTTATATCTCTGCCAAGCCTCGCATCAGCTCTTACCGATGTACTGCCGTTAAAGACGAATATACCTTCAGGTGCTTTGTAGTAAAGCAGACCGTTTGATTTGCAGATTGAATTGTGACTGCCTTTCTGCACTCCACGAAGCTCCGTTGTACTCAGCGTAAAGTTAGATGGCTTTGTGCCATAAATGCTATGTACACAGTTTTCCTTAAAGAATAAGATGCTGTCATTGTATACCGCACTGCCTGTAAAATCACCATCAGAACCGACTGTTACCGCATAGGAGTCTGTTGAAATTCCGTTATATTCCTTCCAAACAAAAGGATCTCCTAATTTGGAACAGTATATTTCGTGATTTTCCGAAGAACAGCCCCACAGTCTGTTGTTATGCTCTATGACAAGGTCATAATCCATCTTAGGTATCATCAAACGCTGAACTTCAGCAGACCTCTCAAGCGTTACATTCATATGTTTTGCAACCGTTCTGCCCCCGGTCATATCCCTTTGTTCTGTGTAAAAATATCGGGTACTTTGATATAAATCGCCTGTTGTATCAAAAATTATTGCAGTTTTCCCTTCGGGAAGGTAGTCCTCATCATCGCTTATAGCGGTTATGTAAGCTCTGATGGAATAAGCTCTGTTTTTATACGCATATTCAAGTGTGACTCTGTCACCCACCTGCAAAAGAGAAAGGGAAAGGTTTGAGGAATCTGTTTCATAATACATCAGCTTGCGTATATCGATTGTAGGAGATGTCTGATTTATATTTTTCTCATAAAGCGTACCGCCTGTAATCGTTACTCTTAAGCTATCGATATTCGTCATATCCTCTGTGTTTATTACTATCCAGTCAGGAAGTATAACAATATATGCACCCATAGATACAAGCTTTTTTCTTGTTTCAGTAAGCTCAAGGTCGATCTTTGTATCTCCGATATATATACCGTCAGACACGGTATACACAAGCATATCGTCTTTAAACATAAAGCCTGTCATATCAATAGGCAGACTTTTATATCTGCGGCAAGGCATATTGCGTACCGCAGGATAACTGTCTGACGTCATATTGTGCATCTCTTCCCATTCACCAAGCGGTGTACCGTTAAGGTTGTTTATGCCGGAGAACCGGGTCTGATAGATTACGGAATTCCCGAGTCTTCTTAGCTTTTTATATTTCATACCTCCTCCTAACCACTTATCAGCGTACCAAGGGCATATTCGTGGGTGTTGTTGAAATACCTTTCATAATCCCCGTAAACGCTTTCAAGCATTGCCATATCATTGTTGTAACGGTCATACTCTGCATTTGCAAAATCTATCATTGAGCACAGATAAAGCAGGTACATTTCATCATAGGGAGAGGTGACAAAAAGCTCTGTTTCTTCCGTTGCGTCAGCAACTACAGTAAAGGGAATATCGCACTTATGAGTAGAATAGATCTCATTATATACACGGTTTTCAAAATCGGTAAGCCAACCGATTTTTTCATCTGCCGAAAAGCTGTTCGGTCTTAATCTGTCAGATCTCTCTATCGCTTCTTTTATTGTCATAAATTCTCCTTTCTGCTTGTTTTCAGTTCTTTCCTTCCTGAATTATAAGCGACTGCTTCCAGCCCTCATCGCGGTAATATTCAGCCTTTTTTCTCTGCTCCTCTGCTCTGTCAAGCTGGAGCTTTATAAACATAGGCACCTGCACCGTTTCTCCTCTTTTTATCTGATAACTATTTCCGTTTACCGCTACGAAAACGTCGTCGTTATACTTTTCTCCGTCCTTGAAAAGCTTTATTGTTACAAGCTCTGAGAGCTTATTATCTTTCTTTGTCATAATAGAATTTTCCTTTCTTATATATTTACCCTCAGGCTTTCGCCTGAGGGTATATTCAGTTATATGTTGTTATCAGTTGGCATTCGCCTTTGCTGAATAAACGGGAGAACAGCTTTCAATTCTTACCATATATTCATCGGAAAGAATTTCTGCCACTCTTGTAGCCTTCCAGCCCACTGACGCTCTCTGGTTAAGAGGGTCGTCACCGTAACCAAGCTGCTTTACAATGTGCTGAAGTCCACCGCCTGTAACGTCTGTTACCGCATAGGCGTGAGCACCGAGCACTAACGTTGAGAATACTGCAAGACCTTCGGGGCAGGTCTCATCCTTCCAGATCTTTGCTTCTGTGGACTTTACAAAACGCACGTTACCGATAGAACCGATTTCACCCTTAAAGATGTTTTCAGGCTCTGCATACTTATGTACGTCGATCCATTCCTTGCTTCTCATAAGGTCATAAGCCGCGTAAGGATGAATGATAGCTACGTAATTTTCACCGTCAATACCGTCGGCGTTCATAAGCTCAAGCTGTGCCGACGCCTTAAAGATAGTGTCAACTGTAAGAGCACAGGTGTTATCAAGGTCTTCTCTTGAAAGTACTTCTGTACCGTCAGCCTTTGCGGCATAAATTACGTTTGTACCTGCGTTTATAACCTCTCTTGTGATAGTATCGAGAGTTCTGCCGGACTGACTGCCAAGCAGCTTAGTGGACTGCACCACGTTATTATCAATTGCAGTAAGCTCCAGCATATCGGAAAGCTTGATGTAGTCACCGTACTGATTTACCGTTGCTGTTACGTTTGATACAGAAAGGGAGTTGCCCGCAGGGGTAACACCTTCAACAAGAGGTGTAGTCGCCTTCTGAAGAGGGCTGTACTTTCTGAATTCTATAGTCTTACCACCGTTCTTAGGAATGGGGTACTTGTCGCCAAAGCGGTCGTGTACAAGCTTCGGCTCTGCCATATCAATGAGAGTGTTCTCATAAAACGTCTTCATCTCTGCGGATAAAGAATCCTGAGATGTTGTCTGTGTTTCAAAAAGATCGATCTTAAAATTAAAATACTTTTTCATTTTGTTTTTCCTTTCTTAATTAAAGTCTTACCGTTTCGCCTCTTTCGGCTCTTCTTATAAGCTCATTTCTTTCCTTTCTCGTGAGCTTTGGTTTTTCCTGTCGCATTTTTCGTGAACTGTCATCCAGCGCACCTTCTCTTGCTCTTTGATTTTCTGAATTTCCCCGCAACGTATCTGCCCTTCGCATTTCAGATATAGCATAGCTCATAGCCGCCATTAGAATATCATCAAAATGCAGTACCTGATACGCCGTCATAATGTCAACGCCATTGTAACAAAGGTTGAAGAAGTCCCTGTTCTGAAGCTCGTTTGCCAGAACAAAACCGGGATATAATTTCTGTACTTCCGCTTCTCTTTCCTGCCATAATTTCAGCTTATCGGAAATGTCATCGGATTTTTCGCTTTTTGCGATATCAATGTCGATTGCCGCTTTTATACCCTCATAATCTCCCTTTGCCACACCAAAGCGTTTTGCCATAAGAGAAACTATTTCCTTTTCAGCGGTATGCTGACGTGCCTTTATTTCCTTTACCCTGCGGTAAAATTCATCAGCAGAAGCAGGGCTATCATCAGGCTTTTCTGCAAAGTCAGATACATTTTCTGATACCTCTGTAGCTCCTGTCACAGCTTCGGTATTCGTTGCAGTCTCTTCAAAAAGTGTCAGATCAAGCAATTTATCACCTCCTTTCATTAAAAAATTTATATAATATCAAACGCAACTCTTTCGGGGAAGCTGTCGCTGACAAGGTAAAATCCTTTGCAGATGCCGTCCACGACTTTGTTTACGTCTTCATTATCGGTAACGTAGTTAAAATACGCGTCGCCGCTTTTAAGAGAAACCCCTATAATATCCACTTCTCCCTCATCCTCATAATCAAAAAGGTTCTGAGCTAAAGTCTGGGCCAGAGTGCTGATTGCCGCACACACTACACTGCCTTCTTTCTGCACTCCGTCACCTGCGTGACCTTTTATATAAATTTCTCTGCCAAGACTTGTCTTTTTTACGGTTATATCTGTCACAGAAGATCACCGCCTGATTGCAGTGCAGCCTGCATAGCTTTATAGCTTTCAGCAATTTTTGAAATGGAATCTCTGATGTTTTCCTTTCCTTCAAAATCCATTATTTCAATTGCCGCTAAAGCCTGCTCTGATAGCTCGGGACGGAAAAAGCCTATATGAAACAGCTCCTTTGCAAGCTCATTCTGTGCCGCCTTTGAAAAGGGAGATTTCTTCGCCGCCTTGCATATAACATCAAAAACAGGTTTGTGCGGTTCAATTACTTCTCCGAACAAGTATCTTTCTTTACTTTTCAGCAGACTGTTATCAAAGCTTTTAAAATCTCCTGATAAAAGATAACTTCTCGGTGTGTTATAAAACTGTCTTATAAGCTCGATTATCAGATAGCAGACGTTTGTAAAGGCAAAATAACTGCCCTTTATCATATCACGGGAGAGCTTGTTGCCTGCTTCCTGAAGTGCCGCAATAGCACTGGCGGCAGTAACACCGCCTGAAGTGCCGCCTTGAGAGAAATCTCTGTTGCCGCTTGTCTCCTTAAGTTCTTCGATCTTATTGTTCATAGCGGTCATCACGGCACTGTCAAGAGGATCAAGACGTATTTCTCTTATATCATCATCAGATAAATTTCCCGCCACGTGTACAAAGGGCTTTCGGAAATCTGCAAATTCCTCTTCTCTCACCGCACCGCCAAGCTTTATAAAATATCGCTTTCTGCTCATCTGTACGGTATGTTCTAAAATCACCTGACCTAACTTATCTATGTACATCTGGGCATCTCGCATAATATCAATATAACCAAAGCCACAGGGCGTGCCCTCCTGCATAAAAAGAGGATCCAAAACAAATGGATATCTGCCGTGCTCATAAAAGCCCTTTTCACAAAGCTCGTCATCCTCACTTGCATAAAGCACCGTATCGCCGACAAAACGGCAATAGTGCAGAATATCACCAGATGCAGTTCTTACCTTGTAATACCAGTCGATAACTGCTGATTTTTCCGATACGTCAATATTGTCATCAAATTTATAGCCTGCCACGTTTACCGTATCACCGCCAAGCTTTCCCTGAAGTTCGGGATACATATCACAAAGCAGATCGTTATCGTAAAGGCTTACGTAAAACACGTTTCTGCTGTCCTCAATATTCTTGATACCCGGTTGCCAGAAAAGGTTAAGCAGATCTATATTCTTTATTGCTATATCTCCTCTGCCGTTATCAAGGACGGGATCCCACAGTACCGCCTGACAGGCAGTTCCGTTTTTAAGCTTGTACCACCACATATCGCTGTACAGCTTTTCATAGCCTGAGCGTTCAAGCACGATAGGGAGCATTTCTGACAGTCCCTTTGCCGCTATTTCGTCATCCTGCTCTCTTGGGAGAACGGAAGGCTCAGGAATATTATCCATAGCATCTGCATGCTTATTTGCCAGTGAATTGAAAAGCCACGCCGATGCAGGACGGGGGCGGTTTACGTCGTATTCCGTTCCGCTTATCTCTCCCCAGTGACGCATTTTCCACCACTGCTCATTGGATATAATGCGGTTTTCAAGATTTGCCTTGCCCGCCTTATATTTCTTTAACGTCTGTTCGGCACGGATAAGCTGATCCCTGCCTATTTTTCTCTTTTGATTCAAAATTACCTCCTAAATGTTATAGAACGAATAATCGTTTTTCTTCTTTCTTTGCTCAAGGGGATCGTCTGTGTATGGTAGCTCTGCTCTTTCTCTCGGAGCGGTCATAGGATTTGCCATAAGCACGTATCTGCATTCATCGTAGATATGATCCTCCTGATCCGTATTGATATCCTCAACCTTCTTGTCATCGTATACAAGAGCAGGAATGGTACGGATAAAATGCTTACAGGTGTTAAAGCAGTAGAACATCGGCAGTCCGTCCTTATTAAACATAAGCCGATAATGATACTGCATTTTTCCTGCTATTCTCGTGTTGTCACCACCACTCCACAGAATAAAGTTAGGTGGCATTGACATAAGATCTGCAACGCTTTCACCACGGCTGCGGTCAAATATTGACGGGTCTGCTATACCCGTTATGGTTCTGCCCTTAAGATTTTCGTTTTCGCTTTCTATCCGCTTTATTTCTGCCGCAATCTCTACAGGATTTATCATAAGCCCCGTGTTTGGCGTTTCAGTACAGCCGTAATATTCTGCTATGCGGTATATACATCCTCTGCGGTCGACCGCATACCAGCCTACCGAAAAGGGCTTTGCATAACCAAAGTCGAAACCACGTACTACCGTCCAGTCGGACGGTATCCTGAAGGGAGCTATAACGTGAGTCCATTGTCTGTCCTCATAATGTGCTTTATCATCTACCCACTCTGAAAATACCTGACCTGAAAAGCTGTCCCAATCGCCGTAGAGCAGAGCATTCTTTTCCGCTTCGGGAAGCATTGCAAGAGATGCGAGGTATTCAGGGTCATTGCTGAGTAGCTTCTGATTATCGAAAACGCTTGCAGGAATAAATATACGACTTTTTTCAATCTTTATCGGCTTTCCTGATGGGTCGTAAACTGTATACGTATCTACAATGGGAGTCATAGGCTTTGCGGCGGTTATAAATCTCTGCTTTACCCAGCCGTGCCCTATTCCTCCGGGGTTTGCGGTAGCTCTTATATACACCCTTGTTCCTTCTCCACCAGGTCTGTTTCGGGAGAACATATAGCTGTACTCCTCAAAAGTAAAGTGCGTAAGCTCGTCAAAGCCGATAAAATCATATCTTTTACCCTGATACTGCGTCTTGTCCTTTGCATATTGCATACTACCGAAGTAGATTTTTGCACCTGAAGGAAACGTCCAGCAATGATTGGTACTGTTGTAGGTAGCCTTGGGGAATGCCGCCGTATATATCTCTCTTGACCTATCAATAAGCTCCGATAACTGCGGATAGGTCTTACGGAATATGATCGCTCTGTAATGGGGTATATGTACCTGACGAAGAGCCTCTGCAAGTAATGCATCCGACTTACCGCCGCCTGCCGCACCGCCGTATAAGGCTTCATATTCAGGGCGGCATAAGAACTGTATCTGCTTCGGTTGAGGCGACCAGCATATATTTCTTTTATTTTTCATTCTGTCACCTCTCTATCGGCGGTAATACCACAACTCCGCTTTCATCATCTTCCTCGTCCTCTGTCCTGCCGTCCCACTCGTAGCCACAGCGGTTTTTAAGCCAGAATATCTGTGCCGTGGTGCTGGGCATGACCTCCTTTTCAACGATCTTAACAAGCTCCATATCTCCCTCCTTGCTCAGTTGCTGAACTCTTTCAGTCTGAACGTATCCCACCGCTCTTTTGAAAAGAGCCTTTTCCACAAGCTTGTCAGCCATATCATCGCCGCTATGGACAGCCTTATTTATTTCAGGATATTTACTGCACCAGGCTAAAAGTGTTTTTTCGCTGACGCCTATCTTTTTTGCGATCTGTGAAGTATCGTAACCCATTAAGCTGAAGGAGCTTAGCTTTTCCTGTCCCTTTTCAGTCAGATATTCCTGATATTTGCTGTTTATACTATCACCTCCTTTCAAAAGACAGGTCACTCTTCATTTTCTTCTACTTCTCCCTTGCATATAGGACAGCACCATTCTCTTTTATAAGCAGGATATCCCCAGCACTCTCCGTACTGTACCGAAATATAATCTAAGTCCTCTGTCTGAAATTTGTTTTTGCATTTTGTACAGGTGTACATTCATCCTCCTTTCTGTACAGTTTATCGTACACAGCTCGTGTTATTATTTGTTTAAGGGATGTAAGCCGTTTGTCGAAGTCAACGATTTGTTGTCCTTTGACACAAGGATATCACAAAGAAACAGATTTGTCAACAGTTTGTTGATAATTTTTTAAAGTTTGTGAGAAATATAGAGAAAGCGTCAACAGTTTGTTGCTTTTGTTGTGGAAAACGTAGAATTTTACAACACTATGTTGACTTATCAACATATCGTTGATATAATTTAAGCACAGTAAAATGTAAAAATAAAATAAGGAAGGTCTTAAGCTATGAGTATTTTTTCAGAAAATATCAAAGCTCTCCGTAAAAAGAAGGGTTTTTCCCAGGCTGAGGTAGCGGAGCATTTAGGCATGACAAAGCAGGGCTACAGTCTTTACGAGCTGGGCAAGCGTGAACCTGATTTCGACACGTTAAAAGCAATTGCAGATTTTTTCGGTACAGATACGGATTTTCTTCTCAGCGAATACGACACTGTATCAATTTCTGACAGCAAGCTGAAGTTTGCACTTTTCGGTGATACAGAAATTGACGATGACGTTTTAGACGACGTTAAAAGACTTGCTATGGAGCATTTAAAATACCGTCAGAAACAAAAGGAACAGGAGAATAACTAAGGACCTTTAAACAAGTTTTAAACGTAAGGAGGCGTGAATTTTGAAAAATCTTATGAAGATAGCACAGAAAAACGACATCCCCATTATTGATATGAGGATGTACGGAAATGAAGAGGCTATGAGTCACAGTATAAACGGCTTTTGCATGATAGCAATAGACCGCCGCAAAGTAAAAAGTCACGCTGATTATAAAGTAAAATCCGCCCATGAGCTTGGGCATTGCATTACAAATTCCTTTTACGATGAGGATTGTCCCATCGTACCAAGAGGAAGGATAGAACGCAGAGCCGACGTCTGGGCGATAAGAAATACCATTCCGAGAAGGGTAGTTGTAAAGCTTCTTAAAAGCGGAGTAAACGAGCTTTGGGAGCTGGCGGAGCATTTCGGCGTTACCGAAGATTTTATGAAAACCGCTTTAAGATACTACAACCTCTGGAACGGAAATTAAAAACAGAAAAAAGAGAGATGGACAATTTTGAAGATTAAAAATTCATTTTTAAGGGGACTGAAATCAGGTATACCTATAGGACTGGGATATCTGTCTGTTTCATTCTCCTTCGGTATTATGGCTGTGTCAAAGGGACTTCACTGGTGGCAGGCTGTAATAATATCAATGGTGACAGTAACCTCTGCAGGACAGCTTGCAGGAGTCGGAATAATGATAAACCCCGGACAATATATAGAGATGCTGATTTCTCAGCTTACTGTAAACGTGAGATATTCCTTTATGGCAATATCCCTTTCACAAAAGACGGACGGTAAATTCAGAGGATTATACCGCTGGTTACTGGGATTTTTCATAACTGATGAGATTTTTGCCGTTGCATCAAATGAGAAAAGCGTATCCCGTTCCTTCTTCACGGGATTATCCCTTATCCCCTGGCTTGGCTGGACAATGGGTACTTTACTTGGTGCATTGCTTGGTAACGTTTTGCCCGACTCGCTGATGTCAGCACTTTGCATTGCGATATACGGAATGTTCGTTGCGATAGTTGCACCAAAGGCGAAAAAATCAAAATCACTGCTTATCGTAGTTTTTATAGCTCTTGCACTCAGCTGTATCTTCTATTACACACCCGTATTAAAGGAAATTTCCTCAGGTATTACAATAAGCGTTTGTGCTATCCTTGCCGCTGTTATCGGCGCAATAGTTTTCCCTGTAAAGGAGGAAGCGATAGATGGATAACGGACAGTTTTTAATATATCTGCTTATAATGTCAGGCTCTACTTACCTTATAAGAGCCATCCCATTTGCGGCAGTAAGAAAGAAAATAAAAAACACCTTCGTAAAGTCATTCCTTTACTACATACCCTATACGGTACTTACGGCAATGACCTTTCCTGCAGCACTTTACGCTACGGGAAGTATTGCATCAGCGGCTGTGGGCTTGCTGGTTGCGGTAATATTTGCAATCTTTGAAAAGGATCTTACCATAGTTGCAATAGCCTCCTGCGTATCGGTCTATCTGTCGGAGCTTTTATTTTCCTTTGCAGGAGTCATTTGACAAAACACCCTTTCATATTGTATAATAAGGCTATGGACTCAGCCGCCTCAGGCGGTCAAAATAAAACCCGAAAGGAATTATCACAATGGAATCAATCAAAAAGTACATTGCTGAATTTATCGGTACTTTCGTACTGGTATTATTCGCATGCGGAACAGCCGCAGTAGTAGGCTGCTCAGCAACAAACGGCACAGGTTATCTTTTAACCGCTCTCGCATTCGGTCTTGTTATCGTTGCTATGGCATATTCAATCGGTAACGTTTCAGGCTGTCACATCAACCCTGCGGTATCTATCGCAATGCTCATCAGCGGCAAGATGTCTGTAAAGGACTTTGTCGGCTACGTTATAGCACAGTTTGCAGGTGCTACAGCAGGTGCAGCAGTTCTTATGGCACTCGTAGGTGTAGAAAGCGGTCTTGGTGCAAACGGGCTTTTCAAGGGCGATATTCTTCTTTCTATCCTCGTTGAAATTATTCTCACCTTTGTATTTGTAATCGCTATTTTAGGCGTTACGTCAAAGACAGAAAACAGTGCCGTTGCAGGTCTTGTTATCGGTCTTTCATTAACACTTGTACACATCTTAGGTATCTCCTTTACAGGTACGTCCGTAAACCCTGCACGTAGCTTCGGTCCTGCTTTATTCGTAGGCGGCGACGCTCTTGCAAACGTATGGGTATTCATCGTAGCTCCCCTCGTTGGCGGTGCTTTAGCGGCTGTAGTTTACAAGTTCCTCGCATCCAAGAAATAATCACAGATGATAATTAAAATTCCGCTGCTGTGGCGTATGCCACAGCGGCGGTTATTTTTTGTCCTTTATTTCATTTTTCGCTTGCAATAAGTACTGTAATGTAGTATAATTGAATATGTATGAGAGCTTTTATTTATCATCTTTTTCTGAGGGTAAAATACAATGCTCCAAAATCCCTAAAACCGAAAGGAAAAACACTATGGCACAGGAATTTACCGTATCCTTAAAGGCGATAATCGACGAACATTCGCTGGAAGTAATCCATACTCCCGATGACCCTGCAAACATCTTTATTTCAGATATTGACGTAAACAGACCGGGACTTCAGCTTGCGGGTTTTTATGAATACTTTGACAATAACAGAATACAGATAATCGGCAACTCAGAAACTGCATACCTCGGTCAGTGCGGTGCAGAAATAAGACTTCAGCGTCTTAAGAAATTCTTCAGCGTAAAGCCTGCGGCAGTCATTATTTCAAGAGGTCTTGAAATAATCCCCGAAATGAAGGAATACGCCGAAACCTACGGTGTTCCTCTGCTCCGAAGTGAAGAAAGTACGTCTACCTTTACATCAAAATTAGTTGCATATTTAAGCCTTCAGCTTGCTCCCCGTATCACCCGACACGGCGTACTTATCGAAGTATACGGTGAAGGTATGCTTATCTTGGGCGAAAGCGGCGTTGGTAAGTCTGAAACTGCAATCGAGCTTGTAAAGCGTGGTCACCGTCTTATTGCAGACGATGCGGTTGAGATCAGAAAGGCGTCCAACATCACTTTAGTCGGCAGCTCACCTGATAACATAAGACACTTCTTAGAGCTTCGCGGTATCGGTATCATCAATGCCCGTCAGCTTTTCGGTATGGGCGCTGTAAAGGTAAATGAAAAGATAGATATGGTAGTAGAGCTTGAGCTTTGGAATCCTGAAAAGATCTACGATAGAATGGGCGTTGATAACCACTACGTTTCAATACTCGGCGTAAAGGTTCCCTCTCTCACTATTCCCGTAAAGCCCGGTAGAAACTTAGCAGTAATCTTAGAGGTTGCCGCTATGAACAACAGACAGAAGAAGATGGGCTACAATGCGGCACAGGAGCTTCTTGACAATTTAGGTCTTAATATGGAAGGCTCTGACACTATAACAAGCTGGTCATAATTACATAGACAGAACAACAGGAAGGAACAGAAAAATGAAATTTGTAGCGGATATGCATACGCATACCATTGCCTGCACCCACGCCTATTCCACCATTACGGAAAACGCAAAGGCGGCGGCAGAAAGAGGACTGAGTTATCTTGCAATGACAGATCACTCTGTAAATATGCCCGACAGTCCTCACGAATGGCATTTCTGCAATATGAGAGTGATCCCCGATTTTCTTTACGGGGTCAGAATAATAAAGGGTATTGAAGCCGATATCATTGATTTTGACGGAAGTCTTGACGTAAACGAATATATCTACGGCAACGTGGAATGGATGGTGGCGTCAATGCACGGCGGTTGTATGCCCTACGGTACTGAAGCACAGCACACAAGTGCATATTTAGGGGTGCTTGATAACCCTAAGGTATTTGTACTCGGTCATACCGATTCTCCCGATTATCCCTATGACGTGGACGAAGTCACAAAGGCGTGCAAGGAAAAGAACGTAGCTATGGAATTCAACGTAAGCAGGTTTCGTAGCAAAAGGTCAATTGAAAACCTTAAAAACATCATTCTCCCCACCTGTGCAAAGAACGGTTGCAGAATTATGGTAAACTCTGATGCACATTTTCACGATAAGGTGGGTGCATTTACTCAGGCAGAGCTTTTACTGAGTGAAATTGATTTCCCCGAGGAGCTTGTTATAAACGCAGATTTAAAGCGTTTTGAAGAATTTATAAGCTCTAAGGGACTTAAACCCAATGCTCTTTTAACAGCAGAATAAAACGTAAAAACAAAGAATAAAATAATCTTGAAAGGAAAACAGAAAAATGTACAATATAGGAATTGATTTAGGCGGAACAAATATAAAGGTAGGCGTAGTAGACGATAATTTTCAGATCATCGGCAAGTCAAATATAAAGACTAACCTCCCCCGTCCTGCTGAAGAGATTGCAGACAGCATTGCCGAAGGGGTTAAGCTTGCCTGCGAGGATGCAAAGATCTCCGTAGATGAGATCGAAAGCATCGGTATTGGCACTCCCGGTGTTGCCGACAGAAATACAGGCGTAGTTCTCTACTCCTGCAACTTAGGCTTTAACAACACAAACATCGGCGGACTTTTAAAGGAAAGACTCGGCAAGGACGTATACGTTGAAAACGACGCAAACGTTGCCGCTTACGGCGAAGTTATAAACGGTGCAGGCAAGGGTTATCAGAACGTAGTCGTAATCACTCTCGGCACAGGCGTCGGCGGTGGCATCATCATTGACGGTCAGATCTATACAGGCTTTAACTTCTGCGGGGGTGAGCTTGGTCACTCTGTTATCGAGTACAACGGCAGGCAGTGCGGTTGCGGCAGAAAGGGTTGCTTTGAAGCATACAGCTCTGCTACAGCCCTCATCAACGCTACAAAGCGTGCAATGGAAGAAAACAAGGACAGTGCTATGTGGGAAATTGCCGGTTCTATCGAAAACGTAGACGGCAAGACAGCCTTCGACGCTATGAGAAAGAACGACGCTGCAGGTAAAGCTGTAGTCGAAGAATACCTCAACTACTTAGGCTGCGGTCTTGTAAACGTAGTAAACACCTTCCAGCCCGAAATGTTACTCATCGGCGGCGGTATCTGCAAGGAAGGCGAATACCTCACAAAGCCTCTTGAAGAATATATTGCAAGAGAAAGCTATTGCATCAACCCCGAAAAGTCCACAAAGCTCGGCATTGCAAAGCTGGGTAACGATGCAGGTATCGTAGGTGCGGCTAACCTCTATCGTTTAAAGCAGGCATAATCCTGAAAATAAACCAAGGAGACAATGGATTTGAGCTGTAACGATTACTCTATAATCGAGCAGACCGCCCTTAAATACGGAGCGGCGGTACTGTATAACGAAGAAATGAAGCATCACACCACCTTCAGAATAGGCGGTCCCTGTGATGTTATGGTAAAAATAAACTGCGAAGCTCTCTTATGTGAGCTTATAGAGCAGTGCGAAAAATCAGGAATAAAATACTACGTCATCGGCAGAGGCAGTAACGTTTTAGTCAGCGATAACGGACTTAAGGGTGTTGTACTTCTTATCGGCAGTGATTTTTCCTCTGTACGTGTAGAAGGAGAAACTATCGAATGTAAGGCTGGCGCATCACTTTCGGCAGTCTGTCAGGTGGCTCTTGAAAACAGTCTTACAGGACTTGAATTTGCCTACGGCATCCCCGGTTCTGTAGGTGGTGCGGTATATATGAATGCAGGTGCTTACGGCGGAGAAATGAAGGACGTAGTGATCTCCTGCAAATATATTGATGACGGAAAGATAAAAGAAGTTCCCTTATCGGAAATGGAGCTTTCCTACCGTCACAGTATCTTTTCAGAAAAGAATTACTGTATAACCTCTGTAAAGATAGGTCTTAAAAAAGGCGACAAGGTTGAAATCAAAAGTATGATGGATACCCTTATGCAGAAAAGAAAAGATAAGCAACCGCTGGATTATCCCAGTGCCGGCAGTACCTTTAAAAGACCCGAGGGTGATTTTGCAGGCAGACTTATCGAAGTGTGCGGCTTAAAGGGTACAGCCTGCGGCGGTGCCGAAGTCAGCACAAAGCACAGCGGTTTTGTTATAAACAAGGATAACGCTACCTTTTCCGACGTATTGGGTGTTATTGACATAGTTAAGGATAAAGTGAAAAAAGAAACTGGCGTAGAGCTTCAGTGCGAAGTTCTTATTATGGAATGATGGGACTTTAAAGCGAAAGGTAAGGACTGTATATGAAAAAAGAATTTGTTATAGTTACCGGTCTTTCGGGCGGAGGCAAATCCTGTGCTGTAAACGTACTGGAGGACATCGGATATTATTGTATTGACAATATGCCGCCACAACTTATACCTCAGTTTGCTGAAATATGTCAGGAAAACGATGCTATTTCAAAGATCGCCATCGTTACCGATATCAGAGGCGGAACTATGTTCTTACACCTCAATGAAAATCTCGAAAAGCTGAAGAAGCTTAGCCTTGACGTAAAACTCCTTTTTGTCGACGCAAAGCAGAGCGTTATAAAGCAGAGATATAAGGAGACCCGCCGCCGTCACCCTCTTTTTGACGTAGCAAACGGCGATATTGACAAGGCTATCGAAGCAGAATGCAATATGCTTGAGCCAATCAAGAATGAGGCAGATTATTACATTGATACTACACTTATGTCTACTTCTACCTTAAAGGAAAATATACTCAATCTTTTCCTCGAAAACCCCTCAGACAGTATGACAATAAGCTGTATTTCCTTCGGCTTTAAATACGGTGTGCCTAATGAGGCGGACTTGGTTTTTGACGTTCGTTGTCTGCCCAACCCCTTTTACATACCTGAATTAAAGCAAAAAACAGGTCTTGATAAAGAGGTAAGGGATTACGTAATGCAGTTTGAAAGCTCTAAAACTCTTGAAGCAAAGCTTTTTGACCTCATAGACTTTCTGCTCCCCCAGTATCTGCACGAGGGTAAGAGTCAGCTCGTAATAGCCTTCGGATGTACGGGCGGCAAGCATAGAAGCGTTACCTTTGCGGAAAATCTCCGCACACATATAAGTGAAAAATCCTTAAAGGCAAGAATACTGCACAGAGATATAGACAAGGATAAACCAAAATAAATTTTAAACGGAGTGTGATTTAAATGTCATTTGCATCGGATATCAAAATTGAACTTTGCAAAAACGAGAGTGACAAAAATCAACTCCGTTTACTTTGTATGGGTGCCGCCTTTGCTATGAGTGAAGACGAAGACTCCCGCTATTTTAAAACTGAATGTAAAAAGGCGGCTGACTATATAGAGCAGACTATGTCACAGCTTAAAATCCCTTGCAGAAAAATAAAGCACGAAATGAGAGGTACTACCCTTTACGGTGTAGAGCTTTCAAAGGATGCTTTACCGTCAGAAATTCCCGATTGCTCCGATGACGACGCCTTCGGTGTGTTTTTAAGGGGCGTGTTTTTAGTCTGCGGCGGTGCGGCTGATCCTGAAAAAGGGTATCAACTCGAGATATTCTTACATAGCGAGGAAAAGTGCAGAAGGCTGTTATCCCTTATCGAAGAGCATGGAATGAGTGCAAAGCTTTCTACAAGACGAGGAAGCAGCTTTTTATATATAAAAGAAAGTGAAAAGATATCTGATATTCTTACCTTTATGGGTGCAATGATGCAGGCGATGGAAATAATGAACATCAAGATATTTAAAGAAGTCAGAAACAACGTAAACCGCTCAGTAAACTGTGAAGCGGCAAATCTCAACAAGACTATAGCCGCCGCAAATAAGCAGGCGGATGATATAAGATATATCTTTGAAACAAAGGGCAGGAGCTATTTATCGGACGAGCTTTTGCAGGTAGCGGATATAAGAATAAACGGTTCTGAGTTGTCTCTCAGCGACATAGGTGCAATGTTAGAGCCACCAATAAGCCGAAGCGGTGTAAATCACCGTCTGAAAAAGATAAGCGAGATTGCAGAAAAGCTGAGGATCGAAAACAAACACACAGCTAAGTGAAAGGTATAGGGTATGAGTGGATTTGTCCATTTACACGTTCATAGCGAATACAGCCTTCTTGACGGTGCATGCCGTTTAAGAGGGCTGATTTCCCATATAAAAAAACTGGGGCAGAAAGCCGTAGCCATAACCGACCACGGAGTTATGTACGGCTGTGTGGATTTTTACAACGAATGTGTGGCAAACGATATAAAGCCCATCATTGGTTGTGAAGTTTACGTTGCACCAAAATCCCGTTTTGACAAAGCCTCAAAGGAGGATATGAAGCCCTATCACCTGATACTTTTGTGTAAGGATAACGAAGGCTATCATAACCTTGCAAAGCTTGTATCTATTGGCTTTACAGAAGGCTTTTACAATAAGCCCAGAATTGACAGAGAGGTGCTCAGAAAATATTCAAAGGGACTTATCTGCCTTTCCGCCTGCCTTTCGGGTGAGATCCCAAGACTTTTACTTGCAGGAAGATATACAGACGCTGTAGCCGTTGTAAATGAATATAAAAACATCTTTGGGGATGATTATTATATAGAACTGCAGGACCACGGAATAGAGGAGCAAAAAAGAATACTGCCCTACCTTATCCGTCTTGCAAAGGATACAAATACCCCCGTCGTTGCCACAAACGATGCCCACTATATTGAAAAAGAGGACAGCTACGTACAAAAGGTGCTGACCTGCATACAGACGGGCACTACCCTGTCGGATGAAAACGCACTCCATTTTCCTACCGATGAATTCTATTTAAAGTCAGAAGAAGAAATGTCAGTCCTTTTCCCTTCTGCCGCAATAGAAAATACGGTCAGAATAGCAGATAAATGTAACGTAACCTTTACCTACGGTCAGACGGTACTCCCCTATTTCAAGGCTGAGGGTTATGACAACAATGATGAATTCTTTGACAGCGAGCTTAAAAAAGGATTGCGGGAAAGATACGGAGATAACGTTCCCCATGACGTTATAAAACGTGCTCAGTACGAAGCCTCTGTAATAAAGAAAATGGGTTATGTGGATTATTTTCTTATCGTTGCGGATTTTATTTCCTATGCAAAAAGAAACAATATCCCCGTAGGACCGGGACGTGGTTCAGGTGCAGGAAGCGTCTGCGCCTACTGCCTTAAGATAACCGACATAGATCCGATAAAGTACAATCTCCTCTTTGAACGCTTTTTAAACCCCGAAAGAGTAAGTATGCCCGACTTTGATATCGACTTTTGCTATATGAGAAGGCAGGAGGTCATCGACTACGTAATAAGAAAATACGGTCGTGACAAGGTGGCACAGATAATCACCTTCGGTACTCTTGCCGCTAAAGCGGCGGTAAGAGACGCAGGAAGAGTAATGGGTATGCCCTATAGTAAAGTAGATATGGTGGCAAAGCTTATCCCATCTTCTTCTGTCAGTCTTGAATACACTATGAGCACCGAAAAGGAGCTTATAAAGCTTTGCGAGTCCGATGATGAAATAGCAAAGCTTATGGATACCGCAAAAAAGATAGAAGGTATGCCAAGAAACACCTCTATCCATGCGGCAGGTATCGTAATTACAAGAGAGCCGGTCAGCGAATACGTACCGCTGTATAAAAACGGAGATGAAACCGTAACCCAGTATACTATGGTGACGCTCGAACGCCTCGGGCTTCTCAAAATGGACTTTTTAGGACTGCGTTATCTCACGGTAATTGACGACTGCTGTAAGCTGATAAAAAGACGGGATACAAATTTTGATATAGAAAAGATCCCCTTTGATGACAAAAAGGTATATGAAATGATGTCAAAGGGTGGTACACTCGGTATATTCCAGTTTGAAAGCGGAGGTATGACAAGCCTTTTATCAAGGCTGAAGCCCCAGAGCATTGAAGATCTTACAGCGGCACTTTCTCTTTATCGCCCGGGCCCTATGGATTCTATACCCAAATATATAGATAACCGTCTGCACCCCGAAAAAATACGCTATAAGCATCCGCTTTTAAAGGATATCCTTGACGTGACCTACGGTTGTATCGTATACCAGGAGCAGGTAATGACTATCTGTCAGAGGCTTGCAGGCTATTCCTACGGCAGAGCGGATATCGTCCGTCGTGCAATGGCAAAGAAAAAACACGAGGAAATGAAAAAAGAGCGAGAAATATTCGTAGCAGGTGCTGTAAAGAATGGTGTAGCTGAAAATATCGCAAACGAGATATTCGACGATATGTCAAGCTTTGCATCCTACGCCTTTAACAAATCCCACGCCGCCGCTTATTCGGTACTTGCCTATCGCACCGCATATTTAAGATGCCATCACTATAAGGAATATATGGTGGCACTTATGACAAGCGTTATAGGTAACAGCGGTAAGACTGCCGAATATATTGATGATCTTGCCCAGCACGGCTTAAGGCTTTTACCGCCTCACGTAAATAAGAGCTATGCAGGATTTTCTGCCGAGGAAAACGGCATACGCTTTGGCCTGCTCGGTATAAAATCAATGGGTATGAATATGATTGATACCATTCTGCAGGAAAGAAAAGAAAAGCCCTTTACAAGCTTTTATGATTTCTGTAAAAGAGTAAACGGCAGAATGGTAAACAGAAGAGCCATTGAAGCACTTATAAAAAGCGGTGCTCTTGATGATCTTGACGCAAACCGCAAGGAGATGCTTTTATCCTACGAAACTCTTCTCGATACCCTTTCGGGAAACAGGGATATAGACGGTCAGCTGGACTTTTTTTCGACGTCTGAGGGCAGCTTCAACCAGCCCTATGAAATCCCCCACGCTGATGAATATCCAAAGCAACAGCTACTGATGATGGAAAAGGAAATGCTCGGCATATTTATTTCAGGTCATCCCACAGACAGCTACAGAAAGACTATAAGGCAGTACGCTTGCCCTCACATCGCATCTGTTATAAATGACAGAAACGACGGACAGAAAATACGTATTGTCGCTATGGTATCATCAAAAAGAATTCACACCACAAAGCAAGGTAAAACTATGAGCTTTGCAGTGCTTGAAGACGTCAGCGGTGAGATCGAAGGTCTTTTATTCCCTAAAAATCACGAAGCGTTATTCCATCTTTTAAATGAGGGCGAAGTTATGCTTATTGATGGTACGATTTCCTGCGAGGACGAAAAAGACCCTGTCATATTCATAAACAATGCAACAAAAGCTAAAAAAGACAGCGAATTACCTGATATAAAGGAGAATGTTGCTACTGTGCAGGATAAAAGCAAAGAAACGGTAAAAACTCTTTATATCAAAGTAAAAAGCCGCAGTGACGAAAGACTGCCTTTTATCAAAAAACTGCTTAGCGAAAACCTCGGAAACAGCCACGTAAAGGTCTGCTTTGAGGACACCCGTGAAACAGTCAGCGCGCCTTTGTCAAAAAATGTTACCCTTTCTGATAATTTTATACAAAAATTGACCGAAATTTGCGGAAATAGTAATATAATTATCAAATAAAGGGATATAAAGTGAACATTTACCGTTTTTCCTCTTGACTTAAAGGTCGATTTGGAGTAAACTAAGTTGTGTGTAAATAAATCACGAGAGGGAAACCTCGGGAAAGGATGTATTATATTATTATGAAGAAGATTGCTATATTGACAAGCGGTGGCGACGCTCCCGGTATGAACGCCGTTATCCGTTCTGTTGTAAGAACAGCCATTGCAAGAGGTATGGAGGTTGTTGGTGTTGTAAGAGGCTACAACGGTCTTATCAACGGCGACATTATTCCTATGGATGCAAGAAGCGTATCAGATATCATCCAGAGAGGCGGTACAATGCTCTGCACCGCAAGATGTGCTGAATTCAGATACGATGAGGGTGTTGAAAAGGCAAAGCAGACCTGCATCGAAAATGGCATCGAGGGTCTTGTAGTTGTTGGTGGCGACGGCTCCTTCAGAGGTGCGGCCGACTTATCTGCAAAGGGTATCTTAGCAGTAGGCGTTCCCGGTACTATCGATAACGATATTTCTATGACAGAATACACTATCGGCTACGATACAGCTATGAATACAGTTGTTGAAATGGTTGACAAGCTCCGTGACACAGCTCAGTCCCACGACAGATGCTCCGTTGTTGAAGTAATGGGCAGAAATGCAGGTTATATCGCTCTTAATGCAGGTATCGCAGTTGGTGCTACCTACATTATCACAAAGGAAGAGCCCTACACAATGAATGACGTTATCCAGAAGATACTCGAAGGCAAAAAGAATGGTAAGCATCACTTCATCGTTGTTGTTGCAGAAGGTATCGGCAATTCTGAACAGATTGCAAAGGAGATCGAACAGGAAACAGGTATCGAATCCCGTGCAACTATCTTAGGTCACGTTCAGAGAGGCGGCAGCCCCACGTTAAGAGACAGAGTTGCAGCAAGCCAGCTTGGTCACTATGCGGTTGAGCTTCTTGAAAAGGGCATCGGCAACCGTGTTGTAGGCTTCAAGGATAATCAGGTAGTTGACTATGATATTCAGGAAGCACTCAAGATGAAAAAGCAGTTTGAACACAAGCTGTATGAAATTGCAAACGAAATCAGCTTCTGATTTTGTAATAAATTTTAGAGTTTAAAACTCTGCTATCAATCGACAGAGTAGGAAAACGTGCGTTAAGTGCCAAAGGGACGGGGAGTTGCCCTTCGGACGAACATCGTAAAATCGGTGGCGGTACGTTATTCCGCATCTCGCTGTTGCATATATGAGATAATTGCCATATTTATCTTCGGATTATGCGATTGCGTTTATCAGCATCAGCTTTATTTTAAGGAGGTAAATATGGCTTATTTTATTAACAGTTTCAAAAAATCCGCAATGGAGCTTAAAAGCATCCGCTGCATTGCGGTAGTGGGTATATTTCTTGCACTGGCAGTAGTTCTCGATGGCTTTGGCACTATCAGAATAGGCGACTTTATAAAAATAAATTTCGTTTATCTACCCCTTGCTCTTATCGGTATTCTTTTTGGACCTACAGTAGGACTTTTTTCAGGAATACTCGTGGACGTGATCGGTTACCTTGTAAACCCTGTAAACACCTTTATACCCTGGCTTATGCTTATATCCGGACTTGAGGGTATGATATACGGCCTTGTGCTTTACAACTTAAAGCCGGAAAAGACCTACAAGCAGTTTATAAGAATTACCATCGCAAGAGCGATAGTCTGTGTAGTGTGTAATCTCATTCTCAACACTCTGGCTCTGTACAGCTACGGCTTTATCGTAGGCGACAGTATAATCGTCCTTATCGGTGCAAGGGTTCTGACAAATGCAATAAGCTTTGCAGTAAGTGTGCCGCTGATGATAGCAATACTTTTCCCTGTAAAGTTAGCTTACAACAAATTAGTAGTAAAAACAAATCGTGCATAAAGGAAAAAATATTATGATAACTCTCGGATTTTTAGGTGCCGGAAATATGGGCGGCGCTATTATAAAAGGTCTTTCAGCAAAGAAAACGGATATAAGCATATACGCTTATGAAAAAGACGAAGAAAAGCTGTCTGCTCTTTCTCAGTACGGCGTTACAGCCTGCCAGGACGAAAAGGAGCTTGTAAAAAGCTCTGACTATATTCTTCTTGCTGTAAAGCCTCAGATACTCCCCTCGGTTTTAGAAACGATAAAGGACGAAATAACATCCGATAAGGTTATTATCTCAATCTGTGCAGGCGTTTCGGAAACCTTTATAAGAAACCGTACCATTGCAGACGCGAAGGTAGTTCTCGTAATGCCCAATACACCTATGATGTTAGGTCTCGGTGCAAGTGCGATCTCCAGAGCTGAAAACGTATCTGACAGCGAATTTGAGGTGGCAAAGTCAGTTATTGCAAGCTGTGGCATTGCAGTAGAAGTGCCTATTGACAAGATGAAGGAGATAATTGCGATAAACGGCAGCTCTCCTGCATTTATCTATCTTTTCGCAAAGGGCTTTGTGGATTATGCAAAGTCTGTAGGAATATCAGATGAGGCGGCATTATCCCTTTTTGCCCAGTCTCTTGTAGGCTCTGCAAAGATGCTTACCGATTCAGGTATGACTGTGGACGAGCTGATAAAGCAGGTATCCTCCCCCGGTGGCACTACAATAGCAGGACTTGAAAAGCTCTATGAAGGCGAGCTTACAAAGACTGTAGACAACTGCTGTAAGGCTTGCACAAACAGAGCCTATGAATTAGCGGGTGAATAATAAAGGAAAGGCGGTTAGTTTATAACCGCCTTTTTTGTGTGTGGATGTGAGACTATAAATTCTTGTTTAGCGGCGAGCCGCCGCAGGCATTTCCGCCTTTAAAAATCATTGAGATTGTCGCAGCCTCGTAAACGGCGGTGTTACAATGTTGTTGTAATTTCATTTTGCAAACAACCCACAAGCCTTGATATGCACGGTGGTTTATTGCCCTAAAGGGCGTCGCAGTCCCTTGGACTGCTGGGGCGTAGCCCCAAACAGAGCCGAAGGGAGCAGTCCAAAGGACTGCGGCAGTTTTTAAAATCTTTGATTTTAAAAACAATGGGAAACTGCCCGCGGGTGCAACCCGCAAACAACAATTTACCTTTTAGATGCAACACACCCCGTGAAGATTATCACGGGGTATATCTATTATCGCTTTATGTCTACAAAATTAATTTTATCTCTCATTTATATCAACGTATGGTCTTTCATCCTTTACGCTGATATACGCAGGTCGGATTATCTTACCCTGATTTTGTATCTCTTCGATGCGGTGGGCAGACCAGCCTGCAATTCTTGATACCGCAAAGATAGGTGTATAAAGCTCACCGGGAAGCTCTAACATTCTGTAGATAAGACCTGAGTAGAAGTCTACGTTCGCACTTACGCCCTTGAACATCTGTCGCTTTTCGGAGATTATCTGAGGTGCAAGCTCGGCTACTGTGTTGTATAGCTCAAATTCTTCATCACAGCCCTTTTCTCGTGACAGTTTTTCAGCACAATCCTTAAGCACGTCGGCTCTGGGGTCGGATAATGAATACACTGCGTGTCCCATACCATAGATAAGGCCTGCCTTATCAAAGGCTTCCTTGTTAAGCAGCTTTACAAGATAGTCCTTTATCTGTCCCTTGTCCTTTACGTTGATGCTCTGCTTCATATCATCGAACATCTTTACTACCTTTATATTTGCACCGCCGTGACGAGGTCCTTTAAGAGAGCCTAACGCCGCCGCAACTGAAGAATACGTATCCGTACCTGAAGAGGTCACAACGTGGGTGGTAAAGGTGGAGTTGTTTCCGCCGCCGTGTTCAGCGTGGAGTACCATCGCCAAGTCTAATACCTTTGCTTCAAGATCGGTAAACCGGCCATCCTCACGAAGAAGATGAAGTAAATTCTGTGCCGCACCGTATTCGGGCTTTGGCAGATGTATAAACAGACTGTCATTCTGATAATAATGTCTGAAGGACTGGTAACTGTAAACTGCTAAAAGAGGGAATATTGAAATGAGCTTTAAGCTCTGCCTTAATACGTTGGGGATAGAAATATCATCGGGGTTATCATCATAAGCGTATAAGGCAAGCACGCTACGGGAGAGAATGTTCATCATATCCTTGCCGGGTGCTTTAAGTATCATATCTCTTACAAAGGATGTGGGGAGAGTACGGTTTTCAGCCAGCTCCTCACAAAAGCGTGAAAGCTCATCCCTGTCCGGAAGCTCTGAAAAAAGCAGAAGATACGCCGCTTCTTCAAAGCCGAAACGGTTATCCCTTGTAAAGCCGTCCACAAGAGATTTAACATTGATACCTCTGTAATAAAGCTCGCCATGGCAGGGGATCTCTTCGCCTTGTTCGTTTACGTCCTTTGCCTTTATTCTCGATATTTCAGTAAGGCCTGTTACAACGCCGTTGCCGTTTTTATCCCTGAGTCCTCTTTTTACATGATATGTAGGGTACATATCCGCTTCGATACCGTTGTTTACATTGGACTTATTTGCCAGCTCTTCGATGTAGGGGGTTACTTCTGAATAGGAGTTCTTCACTTATCATCTTCCTTTCCTTTGATTTTTCATATTAGCTTAGTAAAGTATGTAAATTTATTATAGCATATTTTTAATGAATGTGCAAGTTTTTTATACAAGAGTTAAAATTAAATGTGCTTTATACAGTTTGAAATATTCTTTGTAAAAAATGCTGAATAAATTTGTGCACTTTTTAAAAGCGTTTTTTGTGCAATACTGCTATAAAACATTGACTTTTCAGCATTTTTGTGGTATAATATGGGGTACAAATATGATAGGGGTATTACGCCCTTTTAATAAATATACGGAGAGGAGATGTTGTTATGTATGTCGGCAGATTTCACAAATACAAGATAGCGGCTATCTGTATGGCAAGCATACAGGAAGACTCGCTTGCCCACACTGCCAGAACTATATGTGACGCTCTCAATAAACGAGGATATAAAACGCTGATATTCAGCACCTTTACCGATTTTTATACATCAACACCTGCCGCTATAGGTGAATCAAGTATATTCAGCCTTATAAATCACGAGCTTATAGATATTCTTATAATTCTGCCTGAAACCATAAAAAGTGCAGAAATGACAGATAAGATAATATCCGAAGCAAAAAAGCACGGCACACCCGTAATAAGCGTTGACGGTCAGCATAAGGATGCCACAAATCTTGTATACGACTATGAGCAGGGATTTGAAATGATGTGCCGTCACGTTATAGAGCATCACCATTGTAAGGATGTATTCCTTATGGCAGGTATGCGTAATAATAAATTTTCCGATGATAGAATAGCAGTATATAAGAAGGTGCTTGCTGAAAACGATCTCCCCTTTGTAGAAGAGGGAAGATTTGATTACGGCGATTTCTGGAGTCAGCCTACCAAGGATGCTATGGAACGCTTTTTTGAAGGCGGTTACTCTCTGCCCGAAGCTTTTGTATGTGTCAACGACTCTATGGCAATAACGGTTATAAAGCTACTCAGAGAAAAGGGATATCGTATACCCGAGGACGTTATCGTAACAGGCTTTGACGCTACATATCAGACTGCCGTACACTCTCTTACAGAAACGACTTCTGCTCTTTTAGATACAAATTATCTTGCTGAAACGGTTGCAGACACCTGCGACAAATATCTTGCAGGTGAAAGTATCGAAAATACAATAAAGATTAAATATAAGTCACTGTTCTCCCAAAGCTGCGGCTGTCAGGAAGTTGATGATACATTCGTCACCGCAAGACTTCTCAAAATGGACGACTTCAACATAAATCAGGTCAATAATGAGACACGTATGGCTGCCTATTATGCAAATACCGTTGATAAAAAGAATTATAATGAAATGATCACCGAAATGGTAAAATACATAGACGATTATTCAGGTATATGCATAAACGAAGATTATATATCCCATACAGAAAGAAAAGAGGAGGACAGCTACCACTCAGTATATAGCAAGGAAATGGTGGCTATCTGTCAGAGAGACATTGAAACGGATATCCTTGATGTAAGATATCCTGCTGAAAAGCTTATCCCTGAGCTTGGCAAGACCTTAAAGCGTTACGATAAGATACTCTTTGCACCGCTCAGCTTTCAGGAATCGGTGATAGGCTATTATTACGCAGTAATGGATTATGTTGATTACAGCTTCAGAGATACAAAGCGACTCGTAACCTCCACAAATCAGATACTTGAAAACTATAAGAATACCTGCCGACTTAAAGAAGCTTATGAGCAGATTGCGATAACTCACAGCATAGACCCTCTCACAGGACTTTACAACAGAAGAGGCTACTTTGCGGCAATAGATAGCAAAAGAAAAGAAATGACCTCTCCTTATCTGCTTATGCTATCCATTGATATGGATTATTTAAAGCAGATAAACGATACCTTCGGACATCCTGAGGGCGACAAAGCTATAGTAGAAGTAGCTGAAGCTATAAAACACGTTGCCGGAAATAACGGCATTTACGCTCGCTTTGGCGGAGACGAGTTTATACTCACTCTTCCCTGCGATGATAAGCGTGATGCTCCTAAAATAATAGGCGAACTGCAGACCCATATCGACCTTTATAACCGCAGTAATAAGGATGCCGGTTATGAGGTTTCTGTAAGTGTTGGCTATAAAGCTGAACCGAACGATGAAGCTCTTAACATAAACGAGCTTATTACTGCTACAGACCAGCTTATGTATGTACAGAAACGTGCTAAAAAAGCAAAAACGGAAAATCTGTACGTAGAAGCGCCACATTATTCTGTTGACAATCCTTTTGAAGCCCGTATACACGAGATATTCTCTGCAAGAAGTGATGTAACGTATTTCTATTTTAACTATTCAGAATCAAGCTGGTATGTTATGGAAAACGAGCATACGCCTCCCTGTCTGCTTTCAAAGACAGTAGGACCTCTCCGTGCAATGTGGCTCAGCGGCAACATCTACAAGGATGATATGGCGACCTTTGAGGAGCTTTCACTGAAGATAAGACAAGCATACAACAATAAGCTTACAGAACCTGTACTTCAGATATCTCTCCGTCTTACCGATACAGGCACGCCGCTTTGGTATAACCTTATGGTGCAGATGATACCTGACGAAGATGGCAGACTAAAAGAGCTTGCAGGTATGCTGGCATTATCCACAGCTGAAGATATTATGCAGATGGAGCTTCGCAACTACTACACCACGACGGAAAATCCCCTTATGGTGACCGAGGCTTATTCCTATAAAATAAACAGCAACAAGGATAAGAAATACGCCTTCATACAGTTCGATATAAAACGCTTTAAGCTTGTAAACGAAAATTACGGTGAAGAGACAGGTACGGAGCTTCTGTACAGTATAACAAGACAATTAAAGACATACTGCAATCCCTATCAGGTAAGTGCAAGAGTAACAGGCGATATATTCACCCTGCTTACTCCCTATGAAACTAAGGATGATATTTTGGAGATAACCTCCACTCTGCAGGAAAGACTTAAGGGCTTCAGAGGCATAAAATATGAATTTGCCTTTGGCGTATATCTCATTGAAGATATTACAGAGCCTGTAAGACTGATGGAGGACAAAGCCTCCATTGCCCGTTGCTCTATCAAAAACAATGCCATGGCAGACGTGGCGTTCTACGACGATAATATGAAGCTGTCTATGGAAAATAAACGCTTTATTGAAAGCAATATGAAGACAGCTCTTGAAGAGCGTCAGTTCCTTATTCACCTTCAGCCGAAATTCAGTATTTCAAGAGAAGAGATAGTAGGCTATGAGGCACTTGCGAGATGGAACCACCCTGAACAGGGACTTATCCCGCCCTTTAAATTTATTCCTATATTTGAAGAAAACGGCTTTATCTCAAAGCTCGACTACTTTGTGTGGGAATGTGCTTGTCAGGTGCTGTCAGACTGGCAGGAAAGAAACTTTAAGCTTCTGCCTATCTCCGTCAACGTCTCACGAGCCCATCTTAAAAACGAGGAATTCATTGCAAAGCTTGACGAGCTTATAGAAAAGTATGGCGTTGAAAAACGGTATTTAGAGCTTGAAATTACCGAAAGCGTCGAGGGCGAACAAACAATGCGTATGACGGCACTTGCCAAAGAGCATGGATATACTCTGCTGATGGATGATTTCGGCTCAGGCTATTCATCGCTGAATACACTTAAGAGTACAAGATTTGACGTCCTTAAGATCGACAGAGAGTTCTTGTCCAGCTTTATGACCGATGAAAGAGGCAAAAAGATCATTTCTCATACCATTTCAATGTCAAAGGATGTGGGACTTGACCTTATAGCAGAGGGTGTTGAAACTATAGAGCAGGCGAAATTCCTTGAAAGCTGCGGCTGTGATATAGCCCAGGGATATTATTACGCAAAGCCAATGCCTGTTCAGGATGCAGAAAGCTATCTTGAAGCAAAGGCGACCCCTAAAAAGAAAAAATAAAATGATGCCCGTATGAATTGCATACGGGCATTGCATCTTCGGTACAAAGAGAGCTGTTAGTGAACACCCGATTTTTTAGAAACATCCCGATAAATTGTTGTTTAGCGGCGAGCCGCCGCTGGCATTTCCACCTTTAAATATCATTGTGATTGTCGTAACCTCGTGAACGGCGGGGGCACACATTAAGTGTATGTCAAATTGTTGTTTGCAAGTTAAAAAGCAACTATTTGCACATTTATACACAATGCACAAAACTCGCCCTTAAAAATAATTTACATTGCGCAAAATAATACTTGACAAAACTATGTTAATAGATTTATAATAGTATCGTGTTATCAACATTACATAAATATAAGTCGAAAGGTGGTATAATCAATATGATAAAATAAAACATTATTAAATTCAAAAGCAGAAGTTTTTTACAGTTTTACTCGCTTATCGCAAGTAATTATCTTAACACTAAGAACAAAACTTTATAGGAGGATTATAATGATAACAACAACTAAAAAAAGATTTATTTCATTTTCATTATTGATTTTATTAACACTTTCACTATTAGTTACAAACGTACTTTTCATTCCTTCGCAAACGGCAGAAGAAAGTAAAATTTTGTTTGAATATGTTAGCGGTTGAGCTATTGCGGTTGTGGATAATGTAAATGATATACCTAATGATGCGTATTTTGACGATAGCAACTTTTCCATGCAGATTATGTTTAATTATGCTCATTATAACGATAATCTGTACAAAAAGCAACGAGTTAAAGGGGAATCATTTATCTCTCGTTCAAAAAAATACCACTCTAATAAAAATCGAGATTTTGTGAATAAAATAGACACTGGTGACTTAGATATATTTGTAAGCGAATACACACCGTATGTATTTATAAATTGTCATGAAGAAAGCACAATAGATAAGGTAGTTGCTTACGCCAAAAGCATATCGAATAATAAATTTATTAATAGTATTAGAATTTTCCCGTCGGATATTTATAATTTAGATTTGCAAGCATTAGAAGTTATCAAAGAGGACACAGTTGAAGGAAAGAATGTAGTTCAAGCAACATCTTCCTCGACAGATTCAAGAGTAGCAGTCTATGACAATTTCCCAGCAGGGACCGTACACAAAGGTAGTGGGATAAAAATAGGAATTTTAGATTCAGGAGTATTTAACACTTCTCATTCTAATTTTAGAAATATAACCGCAGAAACGGTTTATGACACTTATACTGATAATAATTCTTCATCAGCGGCACAACATCCGACATGGGTTGCTTCTGTGTTAGGGGGAAAATACGGATACGCTTCAGCTGCGAGTTTATATTATGTGGATGTCAATTCGGAGACAAGTTACGTTGGTATAGAAAGACTAATAAATAAGGGATGCCATATTGTTAACATGAGTATCTCCGCTGCCAGTTGCATGAACAATGGTGAATATAACACCGGACTAGAAGGATATTTGGATTACATATACACTTCAACCAAGGTAATAATGGTGGCATGTACTTCAAATAACCTTAATATAGAAGGAACTGGTGGATATGTTTCTTTGCCTGCACTTTGTGCTAACGTAATATCAGTGGGTTCTGTAACATCTTCTGGTAAACCGTCGGAATTTTCTTGTTATAAAAGGAAAAATGATGTTAACAGCAACCCGAATATTGTAGCAGTTGGTTCAGACAGATATATAGGAGGATTCAATAATAAATCTGGAACAAGTTTTAGCACACCCGCTGTTACTGGTGCAATAGCACTTTACTTTGGAAAAAACGGTGTCAAGGATTTGCCGGCTGTATTATCAGTATTGTCTGCTACTGCAAATGATTCAGCTGTATACAAATCAAGGATTACAGTTCCAATGAGAAAACTTGATTCAACCGGCAATTATGTTTCAAGCGGAAATACTATAAGCTGTACAAACAATTTAAAAGCTAATGGCTCTCGCGAAAGAACAGGTGCAGGATTATTGGATGTTACAGCTTTGTTAAATTATTCCAATTCTCTGCTTAACTACGAGGTGATTTTTACCTCGAAAGACTATATTGAAATAAAGGATATTTATATTGCTTCGGGGAGAACTGTACAGATTGCATTAGCGTGGCAGAGGAATGCTACGCTAACTAAAAACTACTTTCTTTGGTGGGAAACAGGAAGAACTTACTCTTCAGACAAGTTGGCTGATTTAGATCTTTATCTGTATAACAACAGTGGTACAATGGTAGACTCTTCTACAGCCAGTATGACTAATGTTGAAATCCTGACATATACGGCAAATAAGAGCGGCTATTATACAATCAAAATAAAGCCTTATTCAAATTACGCTGATACACATAATATTAATTACGCATACACCATTAAATAACGAGGTACATTATGAGAAAGTATATTTTAATTATTATGCTTATTACGATTATGGGAACTGTTTTATTCGGTTGCAAAAACGATAAATCGTCCCAATTGAACGATACGGGAGATCCTGAATCATATTTTGAATATGGATTTATGGAAGAGTGCACCGATGGTACTAAATATATAAAAGTGAAGTCATTCGAAGTATCTACAGAATACAAGATAAATCAAAACACAGCAGACGGTAGCGGATATTATATAGTTCTTGGTGTAGACACCAATTTGTCAGAGGCTGATTTTTCAAATAAAGACAATCTGTCAGAATTAATGATTTCGTCCAATCAGTTGGAAAAATTAAGTTTTGCTCTATGGGATGCTGATAACGGAAAACTTGTTTATGAAATTGAGAAAAAGGATTCTTTGGACTATTTACAGTTGCAAGGATTGAGAATTTCCGATTCTGACGAAGAGTTTCCTTTCCTTTTCCTATTGTTTAATCTGTTTGACAAATATTGTGTAGTTGATGATGAGCAGTATTGTGGTAAAAGCATTGTACTGAATCTTAAAAAATAATTCAGCTATAAAATGATAACCCCTCTTTTACCATTAGGTAAGCGAGGGGTTTGTTATAGATAGGAGCAGGGATATTTCGGTTCAGAGAGATAAATTTCAATTTTCCAACATCTGAAATCTATCCATTGCCCAAAGTTAAGTAGTTATTGCCTATGGCAATAACTACGGCAGTTGACATTATCTTTGATTTTCTTAACATAGGATATTTCATCCACCGCAGACGGATTTCATCGTGCCAAAGGCACGATATCATTGTACCGACGGTGCTGTTACCCCCGCCCTATTCAGCAAAACAACTAACAATGAAACTTTCAACCCTTTTCTTATGTTAAAATTGTGGATTTTTTAACAAACCGCTGTAATATTGAAAAAAGTACTTGCAAAAGAGCGAACAATTTGGTAAAATAAAAGGGTAGAAATTACAGTATATTTTGAGGATATCCTCACACAAATAATGAAAAAGCGAAAGGAAATAAGACCCATGAGCAAATTAAACAAGAAGAATGTTGAAGACTTACAGGTAAAGGGTAAGAAGGTTCTCGTACGTGTAGACTTCAACGTACCTATGAAGGAAGGCGTTATCACAAACGATAACAGAATCGTTGCTGCTCTTCCCACAATCAACAAGTTAGTAGAAAACGGCGCAAAGATCGTTCTTTGCTCACACCTCGGCAAGCCCAAGAACGGTCCCGAGGACAAGTTCTCTTTAAAGGCTGCTGCTGAAAGACTTGCACAGCTCGTTGATACAAAGGTTATCTTCGCTAAGGATGATACAGTTGTAGGCGAAAACGCTAAGAAGGCAGTTGCAGAAATGAACGACGGCGAAATCGTTGTTCTCGAAAACACACGTTTCCGTGGTGCTGAAGAAACAAAGAACGGCGAAGACTTCGCTAAGGAACTCGCAGCTTTAGTTGACGGCGAAATGTTCGTTATGGACGCTTTCGGTTCTGCACACAGAGCACACGCTTCTACAGCAGGTGTTACAAACTTCGTTAAAGAAACAGCAGTTGGTTACCTTATGAACAAGGAAATCGAATTCTTAGGCAACGCTGTTGAAAACCCTGTAAGACCTTTCGTTGCTATCCTCGGTGGTGCAAAGGTTGCTGACAAGCTCAACGTTATTTCCAACCTCCTCGAAAAGTGCGATACACTTATCATCGGCGGCGGTATGGCTTACACATTCTTAAAGGCTAAGGGCTATGAAGTAGGTACTTCTCTCGTTGATGACGAAAAGATCGACTACTGCAAGGAAATGCTTGAAAAGGCTGAAAAGCTCGGCAAGCAGCTCTTACTCCCCGTAGATACAACAATCACAAAGTCCTTCCCTGATCCTATTGACGGTGAAGTAGAAGTTACAGTTGTTGATTCTGACAAGATCCCTGCTGATATGATGGGTCTTGATATCGGTACAAAGACACAGGCTCTCTTTGCTGACGCTGTTAAGTCTGCTAAGACAGTTGTTTGGAACGGTCCTATGGGCGTATTCGAAAACCCCACACTCGCTAAGGGTACGATTGCAGTAGCTAAGGCTCTTGCTGAAACAGACGCTACAACAGTTATCGGTGGTGGTGACTCTGCAGCAGCAGTTGTACAGCTCGGCTTTGCTGATAAGATGAGCCACATCTCCACAGGCGGCGGCGCATCTCTTGAATACCTCGAAGGTAAGGTTCTTCCCGGTATCGCTTGCATCCAGGATAAGTAAGCGTTAAAACTAAAAACAAAGGGCGGATAAGCGGTTAGTTCATATCCGCCCTTAAATATGTAAAGACACAAATTGAAAGGAATTTAGAATTATGAACAAGAATGTCAGAAAAGCAGTTATCGCAGGTAACTGGAAGATGAACAAGACAAGACCCGAAGCAAAGGCTCTTTTAGAAGAATTAAAGCCTATGGTTGCTGATATCAAGAACGTTGAAGTTGTAGCTTGCGTACCCTTTACAAACCTCGAAACAGCTTTAGCAGTAACAGAAGGTACAAACATCAAGATCGGTGCTGAAAACTGCCACTTTGAAAAGTCAGGTGCTTTCACAGGCGAAATCTCTGCTGACATGCTCGCTGAAATGGGCGTAGAATACGTAGTTCTCGGTCACAGCGAAAGAAGACAGTACTTTGCAGAAACAGACGAAACTGTAAACAAGAGAACTGTTGCCGCTTTAGCAGCAGGCTTAAAGCCCATCGTTTGTGTTGGCGAGCTTCTCTGGGAAAGAGAATGCAACATCACAGAAGAAGTTATCGCTCGCCAGATAAAGCTCGACTTCTTTGGCATTAACGCTGATGATTTAAAGAAGTGCATCATCGCTTACGAACCCGTTTGGGCTATCGGTACAGGTAAGACAGCTACTGCTGATCAGGCTGAAGAAGTTTGTGCATTTATCCGTGCTACACTTGCTAAGCTCTACAGTGCAGAAGTTGCTGAAGCAGTTACAATTCAGTACGGCGGTTCTATGAACGCTGCAAACGCTGCTGAACTCGTTTCCAAGACAAACGTTGACGGCGGTCTTATCGGTGGTGCTTCCTTAAAGGCTGCTGATTTCACAACGATCATCAACGCCGCAGAAAACGGCTAAGCGGCAGGTTGCCGCCGACTGTTCTCGCCTTTTAAAACTTTATACTTGTGCGTAGAAAGATGAACGGCGAGAAATAAACAAAGCAAAATTTAGGAGCGAACTGTTTTGCAAGAAACAGTTACAATCTTTTGACCAATAACCTATGGTCGCCCGTTATACTGAAATAATTTTTGATTATCAAAATAACACACAAGGAGATACAAATATGGCTAAACCCGTATTATTAGTAGTAATGGACGGTATCGGCTTTTCCAAGACAGGTCTTGGCGACGCTGTAACCGAAGCATACACACCTACCCTTGACTGGCTTATGGCTAACTGCCCTATGACAAAGCTCAAGGCTCACGGTGATGCAGTAGGTCTTCCTACAGATGACGATATGGGCAACTCCGAAGTAGGTCACAACGCATTAGGCTGCGGTCAGATCTACTCTCAGGGTGCAAAGCTCGTAAACGAGTCCATCGAAAGCGGAAAGATGTATAATTCTCCCGCTTGGCAGGAGCTTGCTGAAAATGCAAAGTCAAAGAATTCCACAATGCACTTTATCGGTCTTTTATCAGACGGTAACGTACACTCAAACATCAGCCACCTTATCAATATGGTAAAGCGTGCTAAGGCTGACGGCATTTCTAAGGTAAGAGTTCACGCTCTTCTTGACGGCCGTGACGTTCCTCCTTTAACAGGCGGTCAGTTCATAAAGCAGCTCGAAGACGTATTTGCAGAGCTTAACGACGCTGCCTTCGATGCAAGAATTGCATCCGGCGGCGGCAGAATGAAGATAACAATGGACCGTTACCAGGCAGACTGGCCTATGGTTGAACGTGGCTGGAACACACACGTTAAGGGCGAAGGCAGACAGTTTGCATCTGCTACAGAAGCATTTGATACACTCGTTTCTGAAACAGGTGTTGCAAGCGACCAGGATCTTCCCGCTTTCGTTATCGCTGAAAACGGCGAACCCGTAGGTAAGATCGTAGACGGCGACAGCGTTATCCTCTTCAACTTCCGCGGTGACAGAGCTATCGAAATGTCTATGGCATTTGATTTAGACGAATTTAACTACTTCGACAGAGGTGCAAAGCCTGACGTTTGCTATGCAGGTATGTTACAGTACGACGGCGACTTAAAGCTCCCCGCTCGTTTCCTTGTAAATCCTCCTGAAATCACAAACACATTATCTGAAGTATTTGTAAACGCAGGACTTAAGCAGTACGCTATTTCCGAAACACAGAAGTACGGTCACGTAACGTATTTCTGGAACGGCAACAAGAGCGGTAAGTTCAGCGAAGAATTAGAAGAATACGTTGAAATTCCTTCCGATAACGTAAGCTTTGACCAGCGACCCTGGATGAAGTCTGCAGAGATCGTTGATGCTCTTATCGAAGCTATCAAGTCAAAGAAGTACGACTTCTTACGTTGCAACTTCCCCAACGGTGACATGGTTGGTCACACAGGCTCTATGCAGGCTACAATGATCGGTGTTGAATCCGTTGATATCGGTCTTGCACGCTTAAAGGACGTTTGTGATGAATACGGCGTTACAATGCTCATCACAGCTGACCACGGCAACGCAGATGAAATGCTTGAAAAGAACAAGAAGGGTGAAGTAAACGTAAGAACAGCTCACTCCTTAAACCCCGTTCCCTTCATCATCTACGACAAGGATACAAAGTTTGAAATTAAGGACGGCAACTACGGTCTTGCAAACGTTGCTCCCACAGTTGTAAAGATGTTCGGTCTTACAGCTCCCGATTGCTGGGAAGACAGCATGATATAAGTGCTTTATAAAAATAGTAACCGCTCGTGATTACTCACGGGCGGATTTTTTATTATTTATTCTTTTTCCTGTTATTATATAAGAACATCACCACTGCCATACCGCAGATTATGATATATCCTATTATGCTGAAAATATCCGGTATCTGCGAGAAAAGGAAAAATCCGAATATTGCAGAAAAAATTATCTGTGAATAATCATATACCGATATTTCCTTTGCCGGTGCACATCTGTAAGCCGCCGTTATGGCAAACTGTCCGCCGGCCGCCGCAAGTCCTGCCGCTATAAGAATAAGCCATTGCTCTATAGTCATAGTGTGAAAATCAAATATCAGGAAGGGAAGCGTCACAAGGCAGGAAAAGCCCGAAAAGAAAAACACTATATAGGGTCCCTTTTCACCTTTAAGTCCAAGACTTCGCACTGCCGTATAAGCGGCACCTGCGGCAATTCCGCCTACAAGACCGATCACTGACGGGATAAGCTCCATATTGGTAAAGGTGGGCTTTATAATCAGCAGACTGCCTAAAAAAGCGATTATAACACCCATCGTCTGTACAATAGTCGTTTTTTCTCTTAAGAATAACAAGGAGAAAACCACCGCAAAAAAGGGTGACATCTTATTCAGCATAGAAGCATCTGAAAGCACTAAATTATCCACAGCATAAAAATTACACAGTATTCCTATAGTGCCGCAGGCGGCACGTACTATAAGCAGTCCTGTGTTGCTCTTTTTCGCAGGAAGCAGGGATGATTTTGACTTAAGCAGAATAACCAGTGCAAAAACAAAAGCTACTGCGTTTCTGAAAAAGCTTTTTTGTACCGAGGGCAGATCTCCTGCAAGCCGTACAAAGCTGTTCATAACAGTAAAGCAGAAGGCTGATGCTATTATACATAAGATTCCCTTATACTTATCGGGAATAGCTGATAATTTTAACTTACTCAGAATATCACTTCTTTTCGATATTTTCAAGTGGCACAGTTATCTGCGGCAGACTTATTTCTCCTCCTGAGGGGAAAAGCTCAGGACGGTTAAAGCTGTAGGACAGCTTTATAGAATTTACTGCCTGCTCAAGCTCTTCATCTGTAAGCCCCTTACGGCATATCACAAAATAAAGAGTAACTGTATTATATGAAAAACGGTTTATTTCGGCTACGTTAGCTTCTTTATACACAAAAGCATCAGCAAACTTTTCTATACCCTCTATTTTAAACTGGATATCATTTATCTTATACATACCGATATTGATAAAGTTAAAGGAAAGACCAACTCTTAAAAAGTCTTCTTCCCTGGTCATATCAAAATCGGCAGAGCTTAAAAGCGTGCTGTTCTTATGCTCGCCCTCACTAAGTTTATCGTACTGAGCCTTTATATTAAGCTGAAAACTCTCACCACTGTAAGTGGTAAGAGTTGTTCCGCTGAAGCTGATATGCAGGGGGTACAAAAACTGCGTAAGCAGAACCGTCACCCCTACTGCAATTACTATCAACCATGTGTATATTAATTTAACCGTTTTGTTCTGAAAAAATTCCTTCAGCTTGCTCATATCTTCTTAACGCCGAGAGTTACATTTTCGCCGTTGATATCCCACTGGGCATTATATCCGTCAACAGAGCCTGTAACGATGCTTTCTGCAAGTGTATCATCGGAAATTTCTTCGCTGTTTCTTGTAAGGATCTCAGCAACCTTATCATTACCATCACAGTAGATAGTAATGTGATCCATAACCTCAAAACCTGCATCCTTACGCATAGACTGGATCTTGCTTACGATTTCTCTTACAAAGCCTTCTTCAATAAGCTCAGGAGTAAGAGTTGTATCAAGTACTACCGTATAACCTCTGTCAGTTACTACTGCATAGCCTTCCTTCTGCTTTTCTTCGATAAGCAGATCTTCTTCAGCAATCATAACGTCACCGTCAGAAAGTGTAAGAGTCATAACGCCGCTCTTTCTGATTTCTGCCATAGCCTTTGTACCGTCAACCTCTGCAAGAGCAGTTCTTACCTCGCCTATCTTCTTACCGAACTTTGCACCAAGAGTCTTAAGCTGAGGCTTGAAGGAGTAGGAAGTAAATTCGTCTGTATCTTCAACAAAGGAGATAGCCTTGATGTTAAGCTCATCCTTAACGATATCTGCAAACATAGGCTGTAAGGTCTTTTCGCCCTTTACCATAATATTCGCAATAGGCTGTCTGTTCTTGATGTTAGCCGCATTTCTTGCCGCTCTGCCGTTTGTAACGATAGTAAGAACAGTTTCCATTTCTTCTTCAAGTTCCTTATCAACGAGAGTTTCGTCAACTTCGGGGAAGTCACAGAGGTGTACGCTGATAGGAGCTTCCTTATCAAGTGAGCATACGAGGTTTCTGTAGATATCATCACATACGAAGGGAGTCATAGGAGCAGATATCTTTGCGATAGTAACAAGTGCCGTATATAACGTCATATATGCATTGATCTTATCCTGTGTCAGTTCCTTTGACCAGAAACGTTCTCTGCTACGTCTTACGTACCAGTTGGACATTTCGTCAACGAATTCCTGTAAAGCTCTTGCCGCTTCAGGAATACGATAGTTTGCAAGGTTGTTGTCAACTTCACCCACTACTGTATTGAGCTTTGATAACAGCCACTTATCCATAACGGAAAGCTTTTCGGGTTCTAATTTATACTTAGTAGCATCAAAATTGTCGATGTTTGCATAAAGCACGTAGAATGCATAGGTGTTCCAGAGAGTTGAGATATACTTTCTCTGACCTTCATTTACAGCCTTTGCGTGGAAACGGTTAGGTAACCAGGGAGCAGAGTTTGTATAGAAATACCAGCGGATAGCGTCTGCACCGTGAGTTGCAAGAGATTCAAAGGGATCTACCGCATTACCCTTGGACTTGGACATCTTCTGTCCTTCTCCGTCAAGTACAAGACCTAAAACTATAACGTTCTTATAAGGAGACTTATTGAAGAGCAGAGTTGAGATAGCAAGCAGAGAGTAGAACCAGCCTCTTGTCTGGTCAACCGCTTCTGAAATGAAGTCTGCGGGGAACTGCTTTTCAAAAAGATCCTGATTTTCAAAAGGATAGTGATGCTGTGCAAAGGGCATTGAGCCTGAGTCAAACCAGCAGTCGATAACTTCAGGTACTCTTGTCATCTGCTTACCGCAGTGAGGGCACTTGATAGTTACAGCGTCGATATAGGGACGGTGTAATTCGATATCATCGGGGCAGTTATCGGACATACTCTTTAATTCTTCGATACTGCCGATTGCGTGTCTGTGACCGCATTCACATTCCCAGATGTTGAGAGGTGTACCCCAGTAACGGTTACGGGAAAGACCCCAGTCCTGAACGTTCTGTAACCAATCGCCGAAACGGTTCTTACCAACGCTTTCGGGAATCCAGTTGATCGTTTCGTTGTTTCTTATAAGATCCTCACGAACTGCTGTCATCTTGATGAACCAGGATTCTCTTGCATAGTAGATGAGAGGAGTGTCACATCTCCAGCAGTGAGGATAGCTATGCTCAAACTTGGGTGCATCGAATAAAAGTCCCTTTGCATCGAGGTCTTTGAGTATCATAGGATCAGCCTTCTTGCAGAATACGCCTGCATAGTCTGTTTCCTCTGTCATTTCACCCTTGCCGTTTACGAGCTGAACGAAAGGAAGATCGTAGTTTCTGCCGACCTTAGCGTCGTCTTCACCAAAAGCGGGAGCAATGTGTACTACACCCGTACCGTCGGTAAGAGTTACGTAGTTGTCGCAGGTTACGAAGTAAGCCTTCTTGTTCTGCTTCTTGCAGATATCTATTGCATAGTCGAATAAGGGTTCGTATTCCTTATATTCAAGGTCCTTACCGATATACTTTTCAATTACTTCAAAGGGAGCTGTAGGCTTGTCACCGCCGAGGATAGCGTCTGAAAGAGCCTCAGCAAGATAATAAGTGTAACCGTCAGCCGTCTTCACCTTTACGTAGGATTCGTCGGGGTTTACACACAGTGCAACGTTTGAAGGGAGAGTCCAGGGAGTTGTTGTCCATGCAAGGATGTATGCATCCTCGTCCTTTACCTTAAAGCGGACTACTGCAGAGCGTTCCTTTACGTCCTTATAGCCCTGAGCTACTTCGTGGCTGGAAAGGGGTGTTCCGCAACGGGGGCAGTAAGGTACGATCTTGAAGCCCTTATATAAAAGGCCCTTGTCCCATATCTGCTTTAATGCCCACCATTCAGATTCAATAAAGTTATTGTCATAGGTTACGTAAGGCTCGTCCATATCAGCCCAGAAGCCTACTGTACGGGAGAAATCCTCCCACATGCCCTTATACTTCCATACGCTTTCCTTACACTTTGTGATAAAGGGATCGAGACCGTATTTTTCGATCTGTTCCTTACCGTCAAGGCCGAGGAGCTTTTCTACTTCAAGCTCAACGGGAAGACCGTGGGTATCCCAACCGGCCTTACGGGGTACGTAAGCACCCTTCATTGTGCGGTAACGGGGAATCATATCCTTTATAACTCTTGTTAAAACGTGACCTATATGGGGCTTGCCGTTTGCGGTCGGTGGACCGTCATAGAAGGTGTAGGTGTTATCCTCGCTTCTTGCATTCATACTTGTTCTGAATATATCGTTGTCATACCAGAACTGCTCTGTCTGTTTTTCTCTCTCTACAAAATTAGGAGAGGTAGGTACTTTTTCGTAAAGTGACATTGCTTTACCTCCTGAAAAAATAATAGTTTATCTTCTTCTTTTGCATTATTCGGAAAAATAAAAGTCCTTACCCGTAAAAGGATAAGGACCTGTCAGTCTTTATTAACCACCTGTTACGACATTCCGTCAAATGCGTTCCTTTTAACGGAGGAAATCCGTCCCGTTCTACTCTCTTTCGGTTTCGGCGGGAAGCTACAAAGTGATTTTCGGTAAATGCTTAAATAACATCGGCTCACACCATCTCCGACTCGCTGGGGCGTTAGGCATTCCTACTCTCTTTGTCACAGCCTTTTCATATATGATGTCATTATACTATATTAATCAGAAAAAGTCAACCAAAAAACGAGAAATTTTTCCCGAAATTCCAAAAAACTATTGACAAAAGAAGAAATATGTGATATCATTACTGACATAATAAACAAAACCGATGAGTGAGAGTAGTAACACTTGTCCCTGTATGACAGAGAGCCGTATATATGGTGCGATTACGGCGATACATACATCTGCGAATGGACTCACGAGGGCAAACCGAAAGATCATTCTATTAGGGGCGACGTTCACCTACGTTACAGGTCGCACATATGATAGTATGTGTAGCGAGTGGCAGTTTATCTGCAATTTGGGTGGTACCGCAGGATTATCTCTTGTCCCAAAGGGGCAGGAGTTTTTTGTTTATTACAGAAAAAACTCTTAATACATAAGTTTTATGAAAGGAAAAGGTGGCTGTTATGGCAAACAAGGAAATCCCTTACAAAATTTATCTTGAAGAAAGTGAGCTTCCCCGTCAGTGGTATAACGTAAGAGCGGATATGAAGAATAAGCCTGCTCCCTTACTTAACCCCAAGACGTTAAAGCCCTGCACGTTAGAGGAACTGAGCGAAGTATTCTGTACAGAGCTTGCCCGTCAGGAGCTTGACGATACTACTCCCTATATTGATATCCCCGATGAGATCATTGATTTTTACAAGATGTACAGACCCGCTCCCCTGACAAGAGCATATTGTCTTGAAAAGGCACTCGATACTCCTGCAAAGATCTATTACAAATTCGAAGGTAACAACACATCAGGCAGCCACAAGCTGAACAGTGCGATAGCTCAGGCTTATTACGCAAAGAAGCAGGGTCTCAAAGGCGTTACTACCGAAACCGGTGCAGGTCAGTGGGGCACAGCTTTATCAATGGCTTGTGCATATTTAGGACTTGACTGCAAGGTATTTATGGTTAAGTGCTCCTATGAGCAGAAGCCCTTCAGAAGAGAGGTTATGAGAACCTACGGTGCTAACGTAACCCCTTCTCCCTCAATGCTTACAGAAGTGGGCAGAAAGATAAACGAACAGTTCCCCGGAACAAACGGCTCTCTCGGCTGTGCAATTTCCGAAGCGGTAGAAGCTGCAAGCAATATGGAAGGCTACAGATATGTTTTAGGTTCTGTTTTATCTCAGGTACTTTTACATCAGACAGTTATCGGTCTTGAAGCTCAGGCGGCATTCAAGAAGTACGGCGAAAAGCCTGACATCATCATAGGTTGTGCGGGCGGCGGCTCTAACCTCGGCGGTCTTATCTCTCCCTTTATGGGCGAAAAGTTAAGAGGCGAAGCAGACTACGAATTTATCGCAGTTGAACCCTCCTCCTGCCCTTCTCTCACAAGAGGTATCTACGCTTACGACTACTGCGATACAGGTGCAGTTTGTCCTTTACAGAAGATGTACACGTTAGGTTCTACCTTTATGCCTGCATCAAGCCACGCAGGCGGCCTCAGATACCACGGCATGAGCAGTGTTCTTTCTCAGCTTTATGATGATGGTCTTATGACAGCCCGTTCTGTAAAGCAGACAGAAGTATTTGAAGCGGCTCAGCAGTTTGCAAGAGTTGAAGGTATCCTCCCTGCTCCCGAAAGCAGCCACGCAATCAAGGTTGCAATGGACGAAGCTCTTAAGTGCAAGGAAACAGGTGAAGAAAAGACTATCCTCTTCGGTCTTACAGGTACAGGTTACTTTGATATGTACGCTTATCAGAAGTTCAACGACGGCGTTATGGATGACTACATTCCTACTGATGAAGAGATCAAGGAAGCTATCGACAGAATGCCTAAGATCTGAAATACAATCTGAAAATAAAATATCATATACAAAAAGCTCCCTCGGAAATCCATCCGATGGAGCTTTTCGTATTGGGGAAATATATGAAATCGAGGAGTGCTATGCTATGTAACTCTCGTTACGATTATATTTTACTCCCCTTTTATTAACTGAATAATAACAGTGAAACGTTATTTTTCAGTCATTATATCCTATTATACTGATAAGTCTTATATCCGTATAACCGTAGGCGGTAAGCGGATAGTCCTTTCTGTCGGTGGTGTTGCTGTTTATAAGTATCTCCGTCACGTTGCCGTTATCGTCATATATCACCTTTGATACCACAACGCTGTGATTTGCCCAGCCATCGACTACGTACTGAAGAATATCGCCGGGCTGTGCGGAATAAATATTTCCATCCGTTTTTGCTACAAGACCTGAGCCTGTGTTATTATTGCAATATTCGTAGAAATATTCCGTGCCTGACCAAGAGCCCGATCTCCCGTATTCCTCTTCGTAATAGCTCATCTCATCGCCATACCACTTCCACTGGGCATTGTAGTCGCCACTACAATCCATAGGTACGCCACCTGCCAAAACGCACTGCGATGCATAATTCTGACAGTTGCCGCCAAAATCGGAATAATTGCTGTAATCGGGATTACGCACTACACTATCTTCGCCCACCCATTTATAAGAATAAGCTACCGCTTTTTCTCTGTCATACTTATTATCCGCGGTCATGTCTACTTTAAAGCTATCGGGAGATGCATTGTATTCTGAAAGGTTATTACGATGAGATAATATATTTTCATCCGCACTTGCCTTAAGCTCTTTTAACGTACTGCTGATTACCGCTTTACTGTCAAAATCATCGGGGAGCGTCAGTTCCTTAAGATAATAGATGCTGAAATCATAACCAAGTGCCTCAACCATAGGCTTTTCAAAAAGCAAGTTTACGTCGGTATCCTCTGCCATCTGAGAAAAAAGGAACTCTCCGTCATCATTTCTTATCGCTCTTGCCTGTACCGTCATATTACAGGAATAGGATACCTCCTCTGTAAAATTAAAGGACAGTGCTTCATTTACGTAATAATCAATTATATATTCATCATCATAGACCTGAACGGAAGTTACGTTCACGGTAACGTCAGCGTTATAAAATCTGAGGTCGGCAGTTCTGTTCTGTCTTATATAGATAAGATAATCAAGCGTTGCATTGTTAAAAGCGGCATACATTCTGCCGTACTTGTTATCCATATCAAAGTACTTATTAAATTCTGTCACTTCTAAATTTCCGAGAGCCTCATATCTTGCCTTTGTATAATCCGTTATCAGCGTTTTTATCTTATCGGGTAATTTTACAGTCTTATCCTTATTAAGCGTTACGTTTACAGTAAGTTCTCTTTCAGGCTCTGTCGTAACGTCACTTTCAGCAGAAGATTCATCGTTTTCTGTAAGTACTGCAGATGAGAACGTTTCACTATTTCCGCCTGCATTTGATGCTATGATAGCTATTATTACCGTCACAAGGATAACGGCAAGCACACCTACGGCAACCCAGCCTACAGGAGTAAGCGAATATCTGCTTTTTCTTTTTGCTTTATATTTCAAAAGATTGCTCCTTAATTTTTATTTTCTACATTTTAACTTTGCTACCTTAAACATTCCTTAAAGAAATAATTATTTTTCATCGCCCTTTTGCACCACTCTGCCATCTTTGATAACAGTCCCCTTTTTAGCATAGGGATTGTTGATGTTTTTCGATTTATCGGGAAGATCGCTTTCCTGCCCTGCAAACCAACCCATAACGAGCATATATATAATCATCCAACCGAGCCAGATACCGAGGGCAACGAAGGTAAGCCACAGCGGAAAGCCAAAGGCAAAGTGGCAGATAAGAAGCAGTACGGCAGGTATTGCTCCGTCAAGATTAATCAGAATATTAATTAACAGGCAGAGGAAAAAACTGCCCTTGCGACTTGTCCTTCTCATAGCGACTCTCCTTTCTTTTTACAAAGAAGATTGTAACATAAAATGTAAATAAAATCAATAGCAGTAATATATAACGACAAAGCCCCTGCGGAAAAATCCGCAGAGGCTTTCTATATTTTCAGAGGGTTATTCTCGTCGTACTCTTATTCTTCCGTATCTGAAGATACGTCTTCCTGCTTTTCACCAAGTACTACCGCACCTGCGATAATTCCGATAACAGCAACCGCTCCGATACCGCTGAAAAGCAACCAACCGGGTAACGCATTGCTTTCCTCCGACTGTACAGGTTGCATCTCTTCAAGCATTGCCGCTTTTGCAAGGCTTCCGTTTTCGCCGGGTGCTTCTGCAGATACGGGAATAGCCGTAATTATAAGCATAAGCGTCATTGTTAATGCAACTGATAATTTTTTAAAGAACTTTTTCATAGGTCTTCACCATTCCCTTCTCTGTATTTCGGATAAAGTAAATATCCGATGTGTAGTGGTAATTTCTTATCTTACAATTTTAGTATATCACAGAATTTTTCATAGTCAACAATTGTTACAAAATTGTAATCGCTTTGTAACCAAACTGTAATAAATTTGTAACCGTTTTGTAATCTTTTAAAATAAAAGCAAGAAAAACAAAAGCCTCCCATAAGGGAGGCTTGAAGTCAAAAAGCTTACTTTGCTTTCTTTTCTGTTGTCTTTGTTGCTGTCTTCTTAGCAGGGGCTTTCTTTTCTTCTGCCTTCTTTTCAGCAACCTTAGCTGTTGTCTTCTTTTCTGCAGCGGGCTTAGCAGCTGTTTTCTTAGCAGGAGCTTTCTTTTCTGCTACAGGCTTTTCTTCTGCCTTCTTTTCAGCAGCCTTAGCTGTTGTCTTCTTAGCGGCGGGCTTCTTTGCGGCAGGCTTCTTCTCTGTCTTTGCTGCAGTTGACTTTGTTGTCTTGCGAGTCTTCTTTACAGCGTCAATAATGCTCTTGAACTGAGCAGCCTTGTCAGCGTCACCCTCTACTCTGATCGTGCCGTCTGTAAGTGCTGCAACGGGATCAAGCTTGCCGTTTACGATCTTTAAAAAGTCGTCTGCACCTGCAACGATCTTGCAGTCAAAATCGTAGTATTCATAAGGCTCTACAAAAAGCTGCTTGTCCTTAAGCTCAATGTAGAATGCGCCTTCACCCTCACCTACAATGTCAACCTGCACTGCAAGGTGGCCTTCGATGTTGCTTACATCGCTCTTCATAATTGTCTTCTTTGTGGTTTCAAAAATCTTCTCGTAGGTCATTTTCATATCCCTTTCTGTGTTCTGTTTCAATAAAACATTATAGCAACCATTGAATGCTATTTAATCATTTGCATTATATCACAAAAAAACTTGATTGTAAAGCGTTTTACAAGTTTAAAACAACAAAAGGGGATATCGTCTAAAAGATATCCCCATTTATTGTCATTTTTTGTTGTAAATTACTTGTAAAATGCCAATTTCAAAGCACAGACATGATAGTTATATTAAATCTGTCAGGTGTTGTCGTTCAGAAAATCCTCTGCTTTTTTAAGTATTTCCTTATCCTGTTCCCAGTTGAGCTTTTCCATAGCCTCATTATAGCTTAAAAGCCAGTCTCCGATGACCTCTTCCTGCTGAATAGTCACAGCCGCCTCCTTATCAAAGTACCCAAGGAAGAAAACCGAGGTCTTTTCAGTGTTTTCAAGTGTACGGAAAGTATATTCAGCTCGAAATTTGTCGTTTAGTATAACATTTAGTCCGCACTCCTCATATACTTCACGAAGTGCGTTTTCCCGCTCTTTTTCACCATATTCTATATGTCCCTTAGGAAAACCGATGTGTCCGCTCTTGTTCTTAATAAGAAAATACTTTCTTTCACCGTTATCATCGGTATAGATCACCGCACCCGACGTTTTTTCATAAAGAGCGTAGACCTCAGACTTGTAATATTGTTCCTGAAAATAAGTTTCGTGAACGATGTTGCATTCATAGCAGATATCAGTACCCACAAGTGCTTCAGGTACTGCTACCCACTTATCCTCGTTATCATTAAGACGATGGATTATACCGATTATAACACATTCAGCCTTTTCGAGCGGTTCGCTTACGCCGAGAAGATAAACGTCCTGTTCTTCGCCGTCCCCGGCGACAAGACCCTCAATATAGCCGTAGTTTATAGGATATATAAGCCCGGGATGCTTAGGGTGTTCTGTTCCTATAGGTCTGTCCATAGTAACAGTAACCTTTTTTCCCATATAACTCGTATCACCCTGCGGCATTACCTTTGCCATATTTCCTCCTACTGCTTTCTTGCAAGCTCATATTCATCATCAAGTCTGAAATAAGGACAGTTATAATTATCCCCCGTAAGAAATCTTCTCATTTCGTCCTCGTCAAGATTGACAAGGCAGGAATAACACTCATAATCCTCATCATAGACGTAATTTACACAGTTATCGCAATTTGTCATTTTATCACCATTTTGTAATATTCTTGTCGAATATTACATATCGTTAAACGTAGCCTTGCCCCATTTCATAGAAATATCAAAGGCAGTTACGCTGTGGGTAAGTGCACCAAGACTTATGATATCCACACCGCTTTCGGCAACTGCACGGATATTTTCTAAAGTTACGTTGCCGCTTGCCTCAAGCTTTGCTCTGCCTGCAGTTATTTCTACCGCCTTTTTCATATCGGCAGGGCTCATATTATCAAGCATAATAACGTCTGCACCAACGTTCAGTGCTTCACGAAGCTCATCAAAGTTTCTTGTTTCAACTTCGATCTTAAGCATATGACCTGCTCTTTCACGCAGTGCCTTTACAGCATTTGTGATACCGCCGTAAGCGTCAATGTGGTTATCTTTCAGCATTGCGGCGTCTGTCAGATTGTAGCGGTGATTTTTACCGCCGCCCATCACAACCGCGTACTTCTGTAAAGGACGAAGTCCGGGAAGAGTCTTTCTCGTATCGCAGATAGAAGCGTTCGTACCCTCCACAAGCTTTACGCATTTGTTAGTATACGTAGCAATTCCGCTCATATGCTGTAAAATATTAAGAGCAGTTCTTTCACCCTTTAAAAGCATTGCCGTATTGCCCTTAAACTCGGCTAAAATGTCACCCTTACGCACTTCGTTACCATCTTCGGTATGACGAGTGATTTCGATACCTGAATCAAGCAGCTCAAAAACTCTGAGCGCTATATCAAGCCCTGCCACAACGCCGTCAGCCTTTGAAACAAAATACGCCTCGCTTTCGTCCTTAGGGCTTATCAGTAAATCCGTTGTGCTGTCGATATAATTAATATCCTCATTAAGTGCTGTCTTTATAATATCGTCAATATAAAACTGTAATAATTTCATCAGATCTCTCCCTTTTCCTTTCCTTCCTTAACTACCTCACTTAAAATTATATAAGCTACTGTTGCAAGGGATTTTGCTTCTATAAAATCAGGCGTTATTTCATATCCACCGTTATAAAGCATATCCTTTATTTCGTTTATTCTGCCGATATCCTCAGCCGCCTGCTCGTAATCAGGTACTACAAAGAAGGATCTCTGCATTATTCTTCTTATCTCTGTACGTATACCGCTTGGTAAGGGCTTGCCCTCGGGAGCGGGATAATCAAATTCTCTTTCTCCATTGGCAGTAGCTGTAAAGTTCTTATTGATATCCTCTGCTATAAGTCGGCTGAATACGAGAGCTTCTAAAAGAGAATTACTTGCCAGTCTGTTTATTCCGTGTACGCCCGTATGAGCACATTCGCCTGCGGCATAAAGTCCCTTTATTTTAGTAGCACCGTTTCCGTTTACCGCAATACCACCCATTAAATAATGCTGGCAAGGGTATATCGGAATAGGCTCTTTAGTCATATCGTAGCCCTTTTCGAGTACCTTGTTATATATCATCGGGAAGCGGTTTTTGATAAATTCACTATCCTTATAGGAAATATCAAGATAGAAATTATCACTACCCGTTGCCTTCTGTTCCATTAAAATGCACTTTGATACAACGTCACGGGGAGCAAGCTCCTTTCGTTCAGGCTCATATTTGTGCATAAAGCGTTCCTTATTGCAATTAAGCAGGTATGCACCCTCGCCTCTTACCGCCTCAGACACTAAAAAGCACTCTCTGTTCTCCCTGTCGGCATAAGCTGTGGGATGGAACTGCACGTAGTTAAGATGCTTTATCTCTGCACCTAAATTATATGCAAACTGTATTCCGTCACCGGTGGCAATAGCGGAATTTGTTGTAAATTCGTAAACTCTGCCTATTCCACCTGTTGCAAGTATCATCGCTTTTGTGGTATAATAGGTATGCTCACCATTCTGAAGTACGTCTGCATAAAAATCATCATCCTGCTTTTCAAGACCTAAAAGGTGAGCGTTTTCAAGTATAGTTACGTTAGGCAGCTTTGTTACGTTTTCGATAAGCGAGGTTACTATCTCATAACCTGTGCTGTCTTTATGATGTGCTATTCTGTTACGGCAATGTCCTCCCTCTAACGTGAGATGGATAGAGCCGTCATCCTTGCGGTCGAATTCCACACCGTAGTTAAGAAGATTTTTTACATCCTTAGGACCCTGCTCCACAAGTATGCGGAGATTGTCCATATCATTCTTGTAACCGCCTGCGATAAGCGTATCCTTTATATGTAACTCGTAATCATCGTTTTTATCATCCATTACAGCCGCTACACCGCCCTGAGCCAGTGCAGAGTTGCAGAGTGTAAGCTCTCTTTTGGAAAGCATCAGTATCTTCATACTGCTGTCTAAGTTCAGTGCCGCATATAGTCCCGATACGCCACTGCCGACGATAATTACATCATATTCCTTGAAAAGCATCAGATTTACCACCTTTATATTTTAAGTAGATTGGAAAACGTATGAACGAACAAATTAAAAACGAAAATGAAAAAATCACCCGTGCCGTACTTGCCGGAATAGATACCGGCGAGTATGACGCCGAAATATCTATGGATGAACTGGAAGAGCTTGCAAAGACCGCAGGTGCTGAGACCGTCTGCCGTCTTATTCAGAAGCGTCCCACCATCGAAAGTGCCACTATTTTAGGCGAAGGCAAAATTGCCGAGCTTGCCGAAATGGCTCAGAAGCTTGAGGCTGACCTTATCATATTTGATATGGAGCTCAGCTCCAGCCAGATAAGAAACATTGAGGATATCACAGGTGTGCGTGTAATCGACCGCACAATGCTGATCCTTGATATATTTGCAGGCAGAGCAGTAACAAACGAAGGTAAACTGCAAGTAGAGCTGGCTCAGCTCAAATACCGTCTGCCAAGACTTATGGGTATCGGTACTTCTCTTTCAAGACTGGGTGGCGGTATCGGTACAAGAGGTCCCGGTGAAACTCAGCTCGAAACTGACCGCCGTCATATAAGAAGAAGAATTGAAAAGCTCACAGAAGAGCTTCGCGAGCTTGAAAAGAGAAGAGATCAGGCACGCCGCCGCAGAAAAAAGGACAGCGTCATCGTAGGTGCTATAGTAGGCTACACAAACGCAGGCAAGTCCACTCTTTTAAACGCTCTTACAGGAGCTGACGTGCTTGCCGAGGATAAGCTGTTTGCTACTCTTGATCTGACCTCTCGTGCAATTGAGCTTCCTGACGGTCGCTCCCTTACTCTCGTGGATACGGTAGGTCTTATAAGAAGACTGCCCCACCATTTGGTAGAAGCCTTTAAATCAACTCTTGAAGAAGCGGCAAACGCTGATATAATCCTTCACGTCTGTGACGCCTCAGACGTAGAAGCAAAGGAAAAAGCTGATACTACCTTATCGATCCTTGCAGATCTCGGTTGCGGAGAAATTCCCGTTGTGAACGTATTTAATAAATGTGACAGACTGGAATACGAACTGCCTGAAGACGAAACAAACGTCTGCATATCCGCAAAGGAGAAAAAGGGCTTTGATAAACTGCTGAAGGCTGTCTGTGACAATCTGCCCGACAGAGTATCTAAGCTTACTATGTGTATTCCCTATGATAAATCAGCACTTGCGGCGGCTCTACACTCTCACAGCAAAGTAATAAGCGAAGAGTACGGCGAAAGCGGAATACTTGTCACAGCTCTTGTAGACAAGCTCCACCTATCCGAATATCAGCCCTATGTAACTGAATAATTTATCTAAGCCGTCTGCGTACGCAGGCGGTTTTTATTCTGCCAGAGTTACTTCTGTACCGCCGAAGGGTCTTATTGAAAGAACGTGACAGCTGTCTGCACCGAACACCTTTTCGATATCAAGCTTGAACTGCTGAAGCATATCAAGGGGTACGAATGCCTGAATTGTTCCTGCAAAGCCACCACCGTGTACTCTGCATGCACCCTTTCTTGAAAGAGCACTTTCCGCTATATTAAGAGCAATACCCACAGCCTGATGTGTGTGGTCAGATACTGCGAAAATATTCTGTAAGTACTTGTAGCTGGAGTTACCGCTTTCGTTTATAGAACCTAAGAAGTCTTCAAAATTCTCATTTTTAAGAGAATGAACCAGCTTGTCCACTCTGTTATTCTCGGCAAAGAAGTGAAGAGCACGAAGTACTGCACGATCTCCGTACTTCTGGCGAAGAATAGCAGTATTAAGTATAACGTCTGCTCTTGCAATCTCTCTTAAAACCTTTGCAGAGAAATATTCTGCAATAGACTTCATTTCATTAGGAATAGCCGCATATTCGTCTGTAAGGTCAGCGTGGTCGGCATTGGTGTCAATGATACATAGTGCGTGACCGAACTTTGCAAAATCCACGGGGATATTTTCAATAATAGGTGCTGTAGGATCTTTGAAGTCGATGGCTACAAAGCCGCCTACCGAACAAGCCATCTGATCCATAAGACCGCTGGGCTTACCAAAATATACGTTTTCTGCATACTGAGCTATCTGTGCAATTCTTACGGGATTTATAGCTCCGTCATTGTATAAACCCGAAAGGATAGTTCCTACTAAAACTTCAAAAGCCGCAGAGCTTGAAAGTCCTGAACCCTTAAGCACGTTTGACGTGGTATAAGCCTTAAAACCGCCCACATTGTAGCCGTTATTCTTAAAGCCTGCCACAACGCCTCTTATAAGAGAGACAGAGCTGTTCTTCTCGTGCATTCTTATATCAAGGTCGTTTACGTCTATTTCGTCTGTGGGAAAGCCCTCGGATTTAAGAATGATCTTACCATCGTCCGTAGGCTTTACAACTGCAATAACGTCAAGATTTACGCCTGCCGCTAAGACCTTACCGTGGTTGTGGTCGGTATGATTACCGCCCACCTCCGTTCTGCCGGGCGCAGAAAAAAGTCTTATGCCGTCAGCCTCTTCTCCAAAAAATTCGCTGAAAGCGGCTATGGTCTTTTTGTATCTTACCTTCTGAGAATCAACCGCTCCTGCACCATAGATCTCACTTAAATTGTGAATAGTTTTCTTTTCCATTCTGTTTCCTTCCTTATATTGTCTTCCGTTCTTATTTTAATCATCAAGCTCTGTATAGAACATGTGATATTTCTTCGTGTTATGAAAGCCTACACTCAGCACAAGTCCGATAGCCACAAAAAGACAGGCCACCGACGTACCGCCTGCACTGAAAAAGGGTAACGGTATTCCTATTACCGGAGCTACGCCAAGCACCATACCGATGTTTATCGTCGCATGGAACAGTATAAGTGCAAAAACACCGATACAGATGGATCTTCCGAGAAGATCCTTTGCCGCACTTGCCGATGACAGTATTTTAAGGCATAACGCCGCTAACAGTCCGATTACCAGAAGACAGCCAAGCAGTCCCATTGCCATCCCGATATAAGAGAAAATAAAGTCGTTATGAATTTCGGGTACATAGGTGTAATTACCGCCGGAAAGGCCCTGACCTGTAAGCCCTCCCGAGCCTAAGGCTATCTTACCGAGCCTTTGCTGCATATATATTCCGAGAGCTTCCTCCTCCTGCAGTGCCGTATCCCATAATATCTGGAAACGAAGCCTCTGATGAGGACGCATTATATAATTCCATAGCACGTATATCATTGGCGGTGCTGCAACTCCGAAAAGGATAAGATATTTCCAGGAAAGTCCTGCCGCAAATATCATACATAAGAATACGAACAAGAACACCATTGCCGAGCCGTCATCGCCAGTTAAAACTATAAGGAAGGTAGGCACGCCGCCGTGGATACACAGCAGTATAAAGTGTATCGGTTCGTTCAGTCTGTCTTCCACCTTTGAAAGGTGATATGCAAAGGAGAGTATAAACGCAAGCTTTAATATTTCCGAGGGCTGAAACTGTATAAACCCCAAATTAAGCCAGCCTATATCATCTGCACCCTCATTCTGTACGCCGAGAGAAGTAAAGAGCAATGCAGTAAATATCAGTGCCACAGGAGCATAAATAAACCATAGCTTCGCTATGAATTTATAATTTATCCCCGCAATTATCAACGCCACCACAAGACCTGCCGACGCGGCAATAAGCTGAGTCTTATACTGGGATGTGGTAACGTCCGCACTTATGTTATTCTGATAAAGCGTATAGAGAATAAATACCGCAAGACCGCTTATGGCACACACAAGCAGCAATAGTATCTTATCAATACGCTTTATATATGTTTTCACTTGTGATAAAACATATTTCATATCGTCACCTGACAGGCTTATAGCCTTTATCTATAGAAAATCCGAAGATCAATCGCATAATTATACAGTATCTATTATACCCGCATCTTTGTCAATTTTCAAGCGAATTTATGACAAATATTCAGATTACGATAAATTTTAAAATATAACACAAAAAGCCGAAGATCTGATTACAAATCTTCGGCTTTTTTTACAAGATTTTTTTCATACTGCCCATAAGTATCTTTGCCGCTTCATCACTCCATAAGGGCTTTGAACAATAATAGCCCTGAACCCAGTCTATTTTGTGATCGGTCGCCGCTTTGAGCATCGTTTCATCTTCAATGCCCTTTATGCAGACGCTTATATTTTTACAATGGGCAAGCTCGATTATAGAATTTACAAGCACCCTGTCAAATTCCTCTTCCTCAGTGGAAAGAAGCACGCAGGGAATATTAATAATATCTACGTAGGAATTTTTAAGTATTTTAAGCGATATATCCTCAGTGCCGTAGCTGTCAATAGCAACGCTTATACCTATAGCTTTAAGATCGGTCAGGATATGTGTACTGTCGTTATAAGATACGTTTGCCTTTACGGGAATTTCAAGTATCAGAGATGACGCCGAAAGTCCGCTTAACTGCAATGCTTTTTTCACCTGTGCCACAATAGCACTTGACTGTATCTCACTGGCAGTCAGATTAACGCTCACTTTGAAATCAGGGTTGCCGTTTTGCTGTATTTTCTTACAGAAAAGGCAGGACTGCTCCATTACCCAACCGTCTATGAGTGATGAAAGGCCTAAGTTTTCAAGTAGTGGAAACAAGGTGGAGTTGGGGATATTGCCGAACTTTTCATCATTCCATCTGACAAGACTTTCACAGTATATAACGTTGCCGTTATCAGCAGAAAAGGCAGGCTGAAATTTCAGTGAAAAGCCCTTCATTCCATTATCAAAGCTTTCCTTTATTCTATTTTCAAGAGTTGCCGCGAAAGTGCGGGTCTTTTCAAGATTGCCGGAATAGAAGGTGTAGCTGTTACGCTTGAATTCTCTTGCTCTGTACATTGCAACGCTTGCCGCCTTGCATATTTCTTCAGAGGTCTTACCGTTAAGAGGATAATAGGCTATACCTAAGCTACAGTTGATATTAAGCTCATCTCCGCCGAATTTCCAGGGCTTTGAAAATTTATGTATCAGCATTTCGGTAAGGCGTTTCGGCTCGTCGCCTGTACATCCCGGTAAATTCAGCATAAAAATAGCATTGGTAAAGTAGTACACCCCTAAATTTTTAATCGGGAGAGTTTTAAGATACTGTGCCACACTTCTCAGCAGCATATCCGAATAGGTGTGTCCGTTTACTGCTGAAAGATTTCTCGTATTGGTAACCTTGAAAGCGATAAGCGAACCTTCCGTACCTTTACGTAAAAGCGTACCTAAATCCTTGTTGAGCCTTGCACGGTTAGGGATATTGTAAATAGCGTCATAGAAAGCAAGCTGACGCATTTTATCCTGCGACTCTTCCAGCTTTTCCTGGACCTTCATCTGCATGATAATTGATGAAATTATCTGTGCGATATTACGGAGCTGCTTCTTTTCTCTTTGCTTCCAGGTGTGCTTTTCTTCAAGTATCTCATAAGCCAAAAGTCCGTCAAATTCGCCTGCATCATAGAGCTTGAATACAGCGTAGGACTTTACTCCCGCCTTTTCAAGGTCGTTTGTTTCATCATCTGAAAAACTTGAAGAAAGTTCGTTCAGATCCCTCATAATATTGGGATAATCGTCAGGCGTAATGGTAATTGCAGAGGTTAAGGTCCTGCTATCCTGTTTATCCTTTTTCCATATATAAACTTCCTTATCAAGTGCAGAAAGATCTATAACGGAAATTCTGTCCAACTTGAAGTAATCTCCCACAAGAGAAATTACAGATTGCAGGCTGTCCTTTGCGGTCTTGCTCTCCATGATAATTGCATAGATGTTGTTTAGCAATATCTGCTCCTCTACGTTTTTACCAAGCATTTTGTTTGCATTCTGAGAGTTTTCCATCTCAGTCATTACAACAACGATAGCATTTGCCATACGGGAAACGGTGCTGAATAGAGTTTCCCACAACATTATATTCTGGCTGAGTAGTTCTTCTGTCTTGGCGGCAATTATCCAGTGTCCGCTTATCTGATGATTTATTCTTATCGACTTTTTCTTTACGTACTGATATTTATTGTCCGATTTTTCATACTGGGCATCAGTAGTGCATATCACCTTACCGTCAGAAGAAACTATAGCAGAATAAAGCCCGCTTTTTGTAAAGGGGATAAGCATTTCTGAAAGATATTCCTTTTCAAGAACATCCGACAGCTCTATTGAATTCTGTCTCAGTTCAGACAGCTTTACAAAGCTTTTCTTTCTGAACTGCTTATAAACAAGGTCCTCTCCTGCTGATTCTATGTAGGTAGAAACGTCGCCCATCTTACCTTCAAACTGTATCGCCTTACCCGATTCTGAATACACGGGATCGCAGGACAGATAAAACCAGTGATAATCCCCCTTTACCTTAAACCTGCAATGAACCTCTAATTTTGCTCTTTCACCATTTGATACGTCGGTGAACATCTCTGTTATCGGAGGTATATCATCAGGGTTTATCATCTCTGTAAGAGAGGGATAGCTCTTTTCTGTGGGCTTACCTTTATTTATCGTGAAAGGAAAGTCTGGAGATATATCTATAGTGATGTCTAAAAACTTCTGATTGCCTGTTTCAAGCTCCAACTTCTTTCGCCTCCTTAGGCTGTGTGATAATGCGTAGTGATATTTTTTTAACAATTATAGTCGTTGATATTCCGCTGTAATATATTTTTACAGATTTGTAAACTATGTATTTTAAAGCATAACTGCCCTTGAATAGCGGTACACGCTTATGCTCATACTACTCCTGATTATATTGTTTATAAAAATTGTACCATAATTTTTAACAAAAATCAAGCCTTTTTGTTAAATTTGTCGGAAATGTTTGTGAAAAAGGAAATATAATCCTGTGACAATTTGCTGTAAACGTCGTCTATATATAGGTGACAAGCAAAAGCAGGAACTATTATATCACTTTTTTAATACTATTTCGAGCGGAAATTGTCACCTGTAAAAATAAAAAAGATAATATTTTGTCAGAAAATGACGAATTTTCACACAGTTTTTACCTTTCTCTCTTTACAAATCCTTAAAAATGGAGTATACTTTAAAAGATAAATAATATCGAAAGGAATTTCGGATCTTGGAAAAATACAATGACGTTCTTTATATAGTTGTCCCCTGCTACAACGAAGAAGAAGTTCTGCACGAAACCTCAGGCAGACTTAAAGAAAAAATGACATCTCTCATAAATGACGGTAAGATATCCGACAAAAGCCGTATCATCTTTGTAAACGACGGCAGCCGTGACAAAACCTGGGAGATAATTGAAGAGCTTTACAACTCCGACGAAATGTTCGGCGGCATAAGTTTAAGCCGCAACAAAGGACATCAGAACGCCCTGCTGGCAGGCCTTATGACTGCAAAGGAGCACGCTGATATCACCATCTCGATGGACGCAGATCTTCAGGATGATATAAACGTAGTGGACAAGTTCGTTGACAAATATCACGAGGGCTGTGATATAGTGTACGGCGTACGCTCTTCAAGAAAGACAGATACCGCCTTCAAGCGTGGTACAGCAGGTATGTTCTACAAGTTTATGAAACTACTTGGAGTTGACATAGTAGATAATCACGCCGACTACAGACTTATGTCAAAAAAAGCACTTGAAGCTTTGTCAGAATTTAAGGAAGTAAATCTCTTTTTAAGAGGTATCGTAAAGCAGATAGGCTTCAAGAGTGATATCGTATATTACGAAAGAAGCGAACGCTTTGCAGGCGAATCAAAGTATCCTTTAAAGAAGATGCTTGCCTTTGCCTTTGACGGTATCACCAGCTTTTCAATAAAGCCGATAAGACTTGTAACCGTTGTGGGATTTATCGTGTTCCTTATAAGTATAGGCTTTATAATCTATTCTATAGTTCAGAACATTCTCGGCAACACTCAGGCGGGCTGGAGCTCACTTATGTGCTCTATCTGGTTCTTAAGCGGTATTCAGATAATGGCTATGGGCATTGTTGGTGAATATATAGGAAAGATTTACACCGAAGTAAAAGCAAGACCGAAATATATTATTGATAAATTCATCAAGCACTAAGCGGTGTGCCACCGTGGGCAATTCCTGCCTTTTATCATTTTCTGCTTTGCGACGAAGGATGAACGGCAGATTTCCGATAAGGCAATAATATTTAACACATAGCAAAACCCCTGAAAAGAAATATCTTTTCAGGGGTTTCATTACATCCTTTTAAATTCCGTTATCACGTCATCCCTCATAAGCCAGCCTAAATCATATTCAAACAGCACGCCTGTTCTTGCTTCTGTGCCGTTTTTGTAGGTGGTGTTTATAGTGATTTCGGTAAACTTTGCCGCACGGCTGATAGCTTCGGGGAGAGTCTGTCCTTTCATAAGTGCCGACGTAAGCACGGAGCAGAATATATCGCCCGTACCGGGATAGTTTGCAGGGATATGATTCCAGTCAACTCTCCAGAATTCGTCCGTCTTATTATCATAACCGATATTGGAAAGGACTATATCGTCGTTTTCTATAAGGGGAACGCCCTTTAATACCGCCATCTGCGGCTTATCTGCAAGTCTTCTGAGCCACTGTTTAGCCTCATTTACAGAAAGTCCTTTGGGATAATCCTCATCAAGAAGTATACACGCCTCGGTAAGATTGGGAGTGATTATATCCGCCTTGCCTGTAAGCTCTCTCATTCTCTTCATAAGATCTTTCGTGCAGGTCTTATAAGGCTTTCCATTATCACCTAAAACGGGATCGACAACCTTTAATGCATCCTTATAACCTTCAAGATATAAAAGACATCCGTCAACCTGTTCAGGAGACGATAAAAAACCGCTGTATATACAGTCGAAATCTACGTTAAGCTCTTTATAATGATTATAGCAATCGGTAATATGCTCAGTGAGGTTTCTTATTGCAATATTATCAAAGCCACCTGTATGGGTTGACAGTACTGCTGTCGGAACAGGCACTACCTGAATACCCGTAGCAGAAATAACAGGTATTATAACCGATAAGGCACATCTGCCGTAGCCTGACAGATCGTGTATAGCAACAACCTTTTTGTGCTGTGACATATAAAGCTCCTTTCTGTAAAGTAACATCGAAAAATATTTTAGCATATTTTTTTAAAAAAGTCGATAGAAATTTCTCAAAAACAGTTTAATTTCTTGCTTTTAGATAATAAATGCAAACTTATAGCTAATTACTATCGGCAATTATTACAACAAATATAGCTTTATTTAAAGAGAAAAATAATTACGGAACGTTAAAAGTTCTGAAAGGAGTTTTAAAAATGACTAAAAAAACATCTGCAAATATGAAATGTATCGGTGCGGCAATGGTAGCAGGCGGTATTGCTTTTGCCACAGCGAAAGCCGTAACTTCATCAAAGAAATATATTGCAAAAAAAGCAACGGGAAAAGCGATAAAGGCGGTAGGCTCTATTATAGAATCCTTCCATATGTAATTGAAATTTGTCAAAGACAAATATCAAAATTAAATCATGCCTAAGGCGGATAGGATTCAAAAATTTTGCCTTTGGCGGCGGGTAAATTGTAATTTGACGCTCCGCTGGGGTTATTGTAGCCCCCAACAGTCCGAAGGACTGTGACGCCCTTTAGGGCAATATCCCACCAGACCCCCTTCCCCCTTAGGGAATATATTTCGGCAAAAGTATTTGCCGAAATTGTCGCAGTTCTGCGAACTGCTGGGGTTGGGAGCAGTCCGATAGGACTGCGTGACTTTATGAAAATGCAATTTTCATAAAGTTTAGGCTCGCCGCCCCTGCAGCAGTCCAACGGACTGCGACGGTCTTTAGACCAATGACCTCTGCTTGGGGCTACCGCCCCAGCAGTCCAAGGGACTGCGACGCCCTTTAGGGCAATAAATCCCCGTTTATATCGGCATTTGTGGGTGATTTAACAAATTGAAATAACTACAATTGTTTATCCCCGCCGTTCACGAGGCTTCGCAACGCACAACCTGATAAAAGGCGGAATTTGGATTGAACGCCACGCGTTCAAATTTCAATTTTAAAAAATTAAGGAGCTGTAAACAGCTCCTTTATATTTTCTGTCCTTTTATTTCCTTTGACCACTTTATATGCATAACAACTGCATTTGCAATATAAAGTGCCCACATAATAAGCGTTGCCACACTGTCAGTACCGTTTGCGAAGGCAAAAGCCCACATTACGACCGTTACCATATCCACGACCAGCCATATCATCCATTGCTCTATATACATCTTTATTGCAATGTATAATGCAACTACGGAAGCTACCGTACTGAAAGCATCCACAAAGGGCATATTGCCGCCAAGCAAGCTCAGTACTATACCATAAGCCACAGTAAGAGCGACAATTACAGCCGTAAGAATAATCCTGCCCTTTACCGTCATTTTTAGCTTTTTCACTTCGTGAGTCTCGGAATTCATATTCTTTTTCCACTGGAAAAAGCCGTAGAACTGCATCGGCAGATAGTAAATGACGTTAAGCATAACTTCACCGTAGTATTTTGCGTTATAGGAAACTATCGCGTAAAGCACGACGTTTATGAGTCCGAAAAAGTAGGACATCAGCTTGCCCTTACCTGTGCAGACAACGTTCGTAACGCCTGCAACCGCACAGACTATACCGATAACGCTATCCCCTATCCATAAGGATATACCGATTATCACCGCAATGCAAAAGCTAAGCCATATAAGCTCCCACTTTTTCCAGCCTCTGAACTCTTCTTTTAAAAGCTCCATTCTTATCTCTTTCTGCGGTCACGGCCTGACTTTTCGTAGAATTCACGCTTGTCGGCGTACATAAAGTCATCCGCTTCTCTGAGCTGAGCGTCAATATTGTTGTCGCCGCCCTTCCAGGAATATCCGATAGCTACGCTTATTTCGTTTTCCCAAAGATGCTTCTTTTCTTCTTCCATTTTTGAGGTGAACTCTTCCTGCGACATATCCGCACAGATAACCGCAAATTCATCACCGCCGATACGATAAGAATCAGCACCGAATACGTATCTTATAGTGCTTGCCGCATTGAGAATAAATCTATCGCCTGCACCGTGTCCGTATTCATCATTCATTCTCTTAAGACCGTTTAAATCAAAATATGCAACTCCAAGAGACGAAGGCGGAGCATCCGCATATTTATTGATAGTCTGATTGAACTTGTTACGGTTATAAAGCTTTGTAAGCCCATCCTCATAGCTCATTCTTTCAAGCTGAGCCTTTCTTTCTCTCTTTTCGAGATTTTCCATAATAAAGAAGTTTACAGAAGAAAGCAGTGAAAAATCGTGGTAATTAACTTTGGGATTATCCACACCGAAGAAACCGATTATTTCATCATTCTGAATAAGGGGAACGGCAATAAGTCTGTGAACGTTCTGCATTGCGAGGATTTCATAAGTGCTTGAACCCTTTTCCACATCGTCGTCTAAATCGGAAATAAAGAAAGTACCCTTTTCCTTGAACATTTCAAGGAAGCAGTCAATAGAGTCTATCGGCACGTCCTGAAGCTTTTCTATCTCCTTTGTAATACCCTCCGCCGCAAATTCGTAAGTATTGGAGGTGGATTCTCCTTCGTAATCTATTTCAAAGGTATAGGCTCTGTCCGCATCATAATATTCGGTAACTGTACGGAGAAGATCTTCCATTGCCTTATCAACATTATCATCATCCGATAAAGCCTTTATGCATTTTAAAAGAGTATCGGAAGTGAAAAGTCTATGCTCTGTTTCTTCTTCAATCTTTTTAATCTTTGAATGTTCAAGAAGCGTAAGCGTTATATATGTAGCCGCCACGATCACAATAACTATAATATGTAAAACAAAATCCGCCTGTGCTACCGCAAAATATGCAGCTGACGCCAAAAAGGCAAATATAATCTTTAAAACGACAAGGTTCTTTTTCATTGAGATACTTTTCTCCTTAAAATATATGTATTAATATTTTAACATAATCCGACATAAATTTCAACCGATTTTGAAAAACTGTACAGATTAATTATTCCTTTTTTTGTACGAAAAAAACTTGATACAATATTATTCTTGTGATATACTGATTAAGTATAGAGAATTTGTAGCCCTTGAAATTAACAAAAAGGAGAATCCTATGAAAAACGTTTTCTCACAAGCGACAGAGATAAGTGTAAAAACTTCGCCCATTTCTGAACGTCTTAAAATTCTCCCTCAGGATATCCTGAAACACACCGACCGGGAGTATTCCTGCGAAATAACGGACAAAGGCTGTTATTTAAAGCCTACCTTCCGTAATATGCCGTACAAGAATTCCTTTGTGCCGGAGCTTTCTGTTACTATCACCGAAAAAGGTGACGAAGCTGTTTTACAGATGACGGGAAAGCCGGTAAAAGCTGTACGGATCTTCAATATATGCTTCTGTGCCTTTTTGCTTATAATAGAAGTATTACTTCTCCTTTTGTTCATCACGTCAGGTATCAGGAGTATTTTTCCCCTTTTTATCCCTATTGTAATAATCCTGCTGAACTTTCTGATAATTAAAGTCGGTACTGCAAGTACCTTTAAATCGGTTGTAAGGGCAATAAGTAAGGAACTGCCTACGGAGGAAATATGCGCAGAAGAAAAAGAAAAGCAAATCTGAAGGGTGATATGGTGATTTTACTTGCACTATTCCACCGCTATGGATGGATTATCGCTATGCTTTTATGTATAACGTTTCTACCCGTAAATAAATTCTATACCGCAGGTGCTTTTCTGCTTATTTATTCAATCTGGTCCTTTGTCGGATACAAATGCAGATGGAAGCATATTTACTGCTCCTATCAGAATGCATACCGCAAACAGAATGCATACCGCAAAAAAATGACGCCGCACAGCATCAGCTGGAATCAGATAAAGAAAGGGGACGCCTACAGCGTACCGCTTATTTTCCTGATTTTTGGGTTAATGATACTGGGAGTTGCGGTTTTTTTATGATATTTTGGTAATCAAAAAGCGAAGGCTTTTAAGCCTTCGCTTTTTCTTTATTTTATATCCTTTTCAACAAGCCACTCCATAAAGGAAAGAAGCATTTCCCTTTGTTTTGGTGACATTTTTTCAAGTCTTGACGTAAAGACCTTTATATAATCCTCTGATGAAACCTTCTGTGTTGTACCTAAAAGTAAATAATCAGGTGACGTTTTCAGCACGTCGCATAGCTTCATAAGAACGTCTATACTTGGTACAGAGGTCGCCCTTTCGATATTTGAAAGATACTTATCGCTGAGCCCCGCCGCTTCATTTACTTCTGATTGCTTTAAGCCAAGCTCCTTACGGCGCATAGCTATTCTTTGTCCGAGTGCCTTATAATCAACGTACATTTTTATCACCTCATCTAATTTTATAATGTTATGATTACATTATAAACACATTAAAAGGTGAAAATCACTTGACAAAATACTTTTTTCGATTTATAATATGATTATGCACTTTATGGTGCGAAAAAACATATAAAAGAGGGAAAATATTATGAAAAGTAAAACTACAGCTCTTATTCTTTCAATCTTCCTCGGTGGATGTGGTGTTGATCGTTTTTATCTTGGTTATACAGGTATGGGTGTATTAAAGCTCCTGACCGGCGGATGTCTTGGGATACTTTCATTAATAGATATCATACAAATAGCCACAGGAAATCTTCGTCCTGCTGATGGCTCACCCTATATAGAAATGGCACAGTCACCTACACAATACCAGCCTAATATACAAGCACAGCCAACGTCAACCCCATATGATAATTTAGAAAAAATTTCAGCTTTACATAAAGCAGGTGCTTTAACGGATGAAGAGTTTGCAAAAATGAAAAGCGAATTGCTTGCAAAAATGTAATCAGAGAGGACTTTTTTATGAATAGTAAAATATACAAATTTATTGCCGGCGGTTGTTTCGGATTAAGTGCAATAATAAGAATTGTGATATATGTTCTCGATTGCATTGAAACTTCATTTTTTGGCATTAATTACAGCAGCATTATATTTACTACCGGCTTAATACTATCCGCAATTGGTTTTCTTTTATCTAAACATATCTTATGTACCATTGGCTTTGCTCTCGGAGGGGTATCATGCCTTATAGACCTTTTCCATTACCTACCACCCATTTATCCAGGCTACCTTATATCATGCTTTGTCATAATTCTCGAAATGGCATTCTACATTCTGTTGTTGATTGCAAGCGTTCAAAAAAATTCAGGAAAGATTTTAGGGATAATCGCTGCTTCACTTAATGGGATACAAATAATTATCTGTATCATGATGGGAGCCATAAACATTTTCTCTCTTTTATTCATCTTATTATACGTTGTTGTAGCAATTTTCTCCGGTCTTACATTTAAAAACAGTCCTAAAAAAGTTGTCGCTACCGGTAAACAGGCCGTTACCTCTCCATCTTCTGTAGCATCTGCTTCAGACAACCTCGACAACCTATTGCGACTTAAAAAGCTCCTTGACGATGAAATAATCACGCAGGAAGAATTCGAGGCAAAGAAAAAAGAAATGCTAAATTTATAATTCTGACATATAGCAAACCACACCCCGTACCGAAAGGTACGGGGTGTACTGCTTCATTATACATTATTACGATTTCGTAAATCTGCAAATCCGTCGTTCACTTAACTCTTATAGACGAGTCCGGAATAAACGCCTTGCGTTTATTCAGCGGAGAAGCTATCCTTTGATAAGCCGCATACGGGACATACCCAGTCATCAGGGATATCTTCCCACTTTGTGCCGGGAGCAATTCCGCCGTCGGGATCGCCTACCGCAGGATCATATTCATAACCGCAGGGACATACGAACTTTTCCATATTCTTAAATCCTCCTTATATTACTTGAAATATCTGTTAAGTAAGCCTTCAAATGCCTTGCCGTGACGGGCTTCATCCTTTGCCATTTCGTGAACTGTATCGTGGATAGCGTCAAGGTTTAATTCCTTAGCTCTCTTTGCAAGGTCGAGCTTACCCTGTGTTGCACCGTGTTCAGCGGCAACTCTTAACGTAAGGTTTTCCTTTGTGGATGCACTTACAACTTCACCGAGCAGCTCTGCGAACTTTGCAGCGTGTTCAGCCTCTTCCCATGCTGCCTTTTCGTAGTACATACCGATTTCGGGATAACCCTCTCTGTGTGCGGCTCTTGCCATAGCAAGATACATACCTACTTCTGTACATTCGCCTTCAAAGTTTGCCTTTAAGCCTGCGATGATCTCTTCATCTGTTACAGCCTTTGCAACGCCTACCTTATGTTCGTCAGCGAATACTAACTTATCTGTTGCCACCATTTCTGTGAACTTGCTGCCGGGAACCTTGCACTGAGGGCAGAATTCAGGAGCCTCGTCACCTTCATGTACGTAACCGCATACAGGACATACCCATTTTTTCATAATTATAAATCTCCTTTGTAATTAAATTTCATTTTAGAATCCCAAAATCAGTAATCATTACTGATTTGTTGTCTTTATTATACACCACAAAAAATGAAATGTCAATAGCTTTTTGTGAAAAATTTCTGAAAAAGTTATGTTATTTTAAATTCCTATAAAAAATCAAAACCACCACTGAAGTGGTGGTTTGCACTTGCCCTAGAAGGGCATATTACAGGCTCAACCCCTAAAGGGGCATTGAAGGCTTGACAACGCATTACTATCACAGGCAGCCGCTAAAAGCGGC
>SVNC01000017.1 GCA_015067025.1 Oscillospiraceae bacterium | reverse complement strand
ATACTGACACTGATGCAGATACAGACTCTGACACAGATACAGATTCTGACGTAGATACTGATACTGATACTGATACTGATACAGACTCTGACACAGATACAGACACGGATACAGATACAGATACAGATACAGACACGGACTCTGACACAGACACAGATACAGATACTGACACAGACACAGACACAGATTCTGACGTAGATACTGATACTGACACAGACACTGACACAGATACAGATACTGACACAGATACAGACTCTGACACGGATACAGACTCTGACACAGACACAGACTCTGATACAGATACAGACTCTGACACAGACACAGACTCTGACACGGATACAGACACAGACACAGATACAGATACAGACTCTGACACAGATACAGACACGGATACAGATACAGATACAGATACAGACACGGACTCTGACACAGACACAGATACTGATACAGATACAGACACTGATACTGATACAGACTCTGACACAGATACAGATTCTGACGTAGATACTGATACTGACTCTGACACAGATACAGATACAGATACTGACACTGATACAGATACAGATACAGATACAGATACAGATACTGACACTGACACTGATACAGACTCTGACACTGACACAGATACAGATACTGACACTGATACGGATACTGACGATGATCGTGTATTTGGTGATGAGGAAGAATTCGACGATAGCACACCTCAGGGTAACAGAACGGATTCAACGTCTGATAACCCCAACACCGGTGTTGGTCTTGGCGGCGTAGCAGGAGCTTTAGCAGCTGCATCTGCACTTGCTGCATCTTCTACATTACTCGCAGCAAACCGCAAAAAGAAGTCTGAAGATTCTGACGAGGAATAATCCTTCGTAATCTAAGCTCATGATAGTAACTAAATGAAAATTTCCCTGTGGTGTAAAAGCCACAGGGATTTTTTTATATAAATTCAGGTTGACAATTTGTGTTTGTTATGATATACTTATTTAAGATGTGATACGATATAGGCAATGATCGGGAGTGGCAAAGCCACATAGTAAAGCTTCTACCAAAAGAATTAAAGAGAGCGGGGGAGGGTGTGATCTCCGTATTCTGTAGTTGTCTTGAAGTTCGACCCGTGAGCTTTCTGTGAAAAGCAGAATGTAATCGCTGCATTAAAGCGAAGCTGATTAATTCAGCACTAAGTGGCAGTTTTTACTGCAATTTGAGTGGTACCACGGATATTATTCCGCCTCATTGTTAATACAATGGGGCGTTTTATTTTTAAGGAGGTCAGAAAAATGGACAATCAGATTGTTCAGCTTAAGGCACAGTTTGAAGAAAAGCTGGCTGCTGTTGAAGCTGCAGTTGCTCTTGAAGAGATCAGAGTTTCTTTTTTAGGCAAAAACGGTTCTGTTACGGGACTTATGAAGGAAATGGGTAAGCTTTCTCCCGAAGAAAAGAAGGCGTTTGGTCAGAAGGTAAATGAACTTAAGAACTTCTGCACAGAAAAGATAGCAGAAAAGCAGGCAGAAATAGCAAAGCTTGAAATGGAGAGAGAAATAAACTCTATGCCTGAATTTGACGTTGCAATGCCTGCCGAGATAAAGAGAGGCTCATACCATCCTATCACTCTTGTGCAGAGAAAGTGCGAAGAAGTATTCCGTTCTATGGGCTTTGCCGTAGAGGATTACAGCGAGATCGTAACTGACTATGAGTGTTTTGAAGCACTAAACATTCCTAAATTCCATCCTGCAAGAGATATGCAGGATACCTATTATCTTGAAAACGGGCAGCTTTTAAAGTCTCATACGTCTGCTGCACAGAATGCTATCTATAAGAAGTACAAGGATGCTCTTATAAACGAAGGCAAGCCTATCCGTGCTATTTTCCCAGGTAGATGCTTCAGAAATGAATCTACAGATGCTTGTCACGAAAACACGTTCTTCCAGATGGAAGGTGTAATGGTTGATAAGAATATCTCTATTTCAAATCTTATTTTCTTTATGAAGACGATGCTTTCAGAAGTGTTTGAAAAGGATATCAAGGTAAGACTACGCCCAGGTTTCTTCCCCTTCGTAGAACCCGGTTTTGAGCTTGATATAAGCTGTCTTATCTGCGGTGGCGACGGTTGTCCTTCCTGCAAGCACAGTGGCTGGCTTGAGCTTTGCCCCTGCGGTATGATTCACCCCAACGTTCTCATTGAGGGTGGTATTGACCCCGATGAATATACTGGCTTTGCATTTGGTCTTGGCCTTACAAGACTTGCAATGATGAAGTATGGTATCAAGGATATCCGTGACTTGAATGCTGCGGATCTTGTAAATTTAGATCAGTTCACAGACGATAAGTAAGGAGGTCGTTTAATATGCTTATTTCAATAAATTGGATTAAAGACTTCGTTGATCTTAATGGAATTGATATAGACGATCTTATCCATAAATTTTCTCTTTCAACTGCAGAAGTTGAAAACGAGATATTCTATAAAGGTAGCGATATCAGCGGTATTGTAGTAGCTGAAATCAAATCTGTTGACGAACACCCCACGTCAAAGAAGCTTCATCTTTTAAAGGTTGATATCGGTGAAAGTGAGCTTGTTGACGTTGTTTGCGGTGCTCCTAACGTTCGTGTAGGTATGAAGACTGCCTTTGCAAAGCTTGGCGCAAAGATTGGTGAAATCGAGATTGCTCCTCGTGAGCTTGCAGGCTTTACGTCCTGCGGTATGTGCTGTTCTGAAAAGGAAATCGGTATCAGTGATGATAATTCAGGCATTATGGATATCACTGATGATGTTGCTGTCGGCACAGATTTAAAGGAAATCTACGAAATTGATGACGTTATCTTTGAGGTTGATAATAAGTCTCTTACAAACCGTCCTGACTTATGGGGTCACTATGGTATTGCAAGAGAAATTGCAACCCTTGCTGGCAGACCCTTAAAGCCTGTTGATGGCGTTGATTTATCTGCTTATGACGATCTTCCTAAGATCGATATAAAGATAGAGGATGATCTTTGTAAGAGATATTCAGGTATCAGATTTGAAAACATCACAAGAAAAGTAAGCCCTGTAAATATGCGTATCCGCCTTTTCTACTGTGGTATGAGAGCGATAAATTATCTTGCAGACCTTACAAACTACCTTATGCTTGAAATGGGGCAGCCTATGCACGCGTTCGATTCAAGAAAGGTAGAAAAGATAAGAGTAAAGCGTTTTGATAATTCTTTTGAATTCAAGACCCTTGATGACATTACAAGACAGATAGACGAAAATACTCTTATGATCTGTAATGGTGATACACCTGTAGCTATTGCAGGCATAATGGGCGGTCTTGATTCTGAAATCGTTGAGGATACAACGTCATTAACTCTTGAATCTGCTAATTTTGACGCAGTTTCTATCAGAAAGTCTTCTTCCCGTCTTGGTCACAGAACAGACGCTTCTATGAGATATGAAAAGTGTCTTGACCCCGAAATGACAACAACAGCCATTTCACGCTTTGTAAAGCTACTTTCTCAGTATGATGAAGGTGTTAAGGTTACGTCCTCATTAACTGATGAGTACGTTGCAAAGTTCGATAAGGTAACCTTACAGTTTGATAAGAAGTTTGTTGACAGATACACAGGTATCGAAATTTCAAATGATACTATCGTTAAAACTCTTACAGCTCTTGGCTTTGGCGTGAAGCTCGATGGCGATAACTTTACAGTTGACGTTCCTACCTGGAGAGCAACAAAGGACGTAAGATTAAAGGCTGATATAATCGAAGAAATCACAAGAATATACGGTTACGATAATTTCGACGTAAATACAGTTTCTACACCTTTATATCCTATCCGTACGTTCCTTCATAAGAGTGTGGAAGAGCAGATCAAGGATATACTTGTAAAGCGTTTTTCACTTCACGAGGTACATTCATATATCTGGGCTTATGCTGATGAATATAAGAAGCTCGGTATTGACGTAGAAGAAAATATAAAGCTTATCGGTGCGGCAAACCCTAATATTGAAACTATCCGCCGTTCGCTTATACCTACACAGCTATGTCAGGTTAAGACGAATACATCCTATGCTCCTAAGTTTGGTATCTTTGAAATAGGACACGTTGTTGACGGTGTTGATGAAAATAACTTCTGCCGTGAAAGAAAAACCTTAGGTATCACACTTTTCTCAAAGACAACAGACATTCAGTCACTTTATTTTGAAATGACAAATATGCTTTCTGTTATGATCGATGATATCAAGCACAAGGCTATCTCCTATAAAGCAGTTGAAGCCGATCACGGTTACGTTCACCCTAAGAACTACAATGAGATCGTCTGCGATGGCAAGGTAATAGGTAAGATTGGTCTTCCTTATCCCACGGTACAGAAGAAGATCGATAAGAAGGGTAATATCGTGTTTGCAGAGCTTGATATAGATGCTGTTGTAAATATTGAAAATGCAGGTATCAAGTACGAGGAAACCTCAAAATTCCCCTCAATAGAAGTTGACCTTACATTCCTAAGCGATAAGTATGCTCCTATCAAGAATGCTATTGAAGAAGTAAATTCTGAGCTTATAAAGAGCGTCAGTGTTGCTGATATCTATAATGATGAAGCAGGTAAGGCTATTACGATCCGTATCAGCTTTGTACACGCTGAAAGAACTCTCACAAAGGATGAGGTAATGGAAATTGCCGATAAGATAATTGCTATCCTTAAAAATCAGGGTATTGCACTTAAAGGCTGATAATCGGTAAGGAAAACCATTTTTTGAGTTTTTAGTGCAGATGTCTAATCCCGCTGTTTGACAACGGCGGGATTAATTGTATCCTGTACTGTTTGTTTCAGAAACGTAAGTCAAAAAATTTTTTTAAATAATTACCAACCTTTTTTAAAATCTCCCCACTATATTATTGAGAACGTTCTTAAGGAGAGAAAAAGCAATGAACAAAAACGACGCTGATATGATAATATCCTCGTATGTGAAAAAGCTGTTCGGTTTCGCTATGTCAAAGCTTTCAAGAATTGACGAAGCGGAGGAGCTTGCGGCAGAAATAACACTACAGGTTTACGAGTCGCTGCTGAAACAGGATAATATCGCAAATACCGATGGGTATATATACCGCATTGCCAGAAACGTATACGCAAGGTATATTGACAGCAGAAAAAATGTAGCGGCAGTTGACGGTATCGAGTTTATTCCTGATAGTAGCGATCTTACGCAGGAGCTTATTAACAGCGAAAGCTATGGGATACTCAGAAGGGAGATTACATATCTTTCAAAAACTCAGCGTGAAGTAATAATTCAGCACTATTTCCACGATAAAAAAGTAAAGGAAATTGCATCAATGCTTTCTCTCAGCGAAAATACGGTAAAATGGCATTTAGCCTGCTCACGAAAGGAGTTAAAATCAGGTATGGAAAGAACAAGAACAACAGGAACCTTAGGCACAGAGCCTATCCGCTTCAGCAGTATGGGACACGGAGGTACACCCGGAACAATGGGTGATACGGCAAATTTTCTTGCAAAGGTAATAACACAGAATATAGCTTATGCGGCTTATCATCAGCCGAGAACTGTAAATGAGATTGCAGAGGAGCTTGGTATAAATCCTATATTCGTAGAGGATGAAGTAGCAGTTCTTGAAGAATACGGCTTTATGGACAGACTTCCAAGTGGCAAGTATCGTACCAATATCTGTATACATGAATTTAATGAAACATACTATCGCATATATAAGGAATTGGATTTAAAATATACGAAGTTGTTTGCAGAGAAATTTTTTGCACCTGCGCTTGAAGGTGTCACGGAAATCCCTGAGTGGCTTCACGTACCCGACAACGATATAAATCTGCTCAGATGGAGTATGGTTTGTTTTCTTTGCAACGAGCTTGCGGTTGCGGATATTTCTGCTGAGAAATTTTCTGTAAAGCGTCCCGACGGTGGCGATTATATTGCTTTTGCAAGCGTGGATGTAAAGCCCGACTGGGATATGAGCGATGAAGAAGAAAATATTTACTGGTCCTGCGGTGATATGAACCGAGATAGATGCAATGAAGATGTATGGTGGAAAAGCTGGCAGTTTGACTGTCATTGGACTGCCAGACGAGGTAATTGGAGGGATAATCTTTTGGAAGATTATGATAAGATGTATTTCTGGCTTAATGACCAGCTACCCGAAACATCAATCAATGCCGAGAGCTATGCACGTTTGCTTGATAAGGGTTATCTTTTAAAGGAAAACGGTGAATATAAGTGCAATCTAATCATCTGTGACAGCGAAAAGAAATGGCACGAATTTATACCCGAAGCGACAGGAGAAATAAAAAATCTTTCCCGTGAATATGCCACCGAGGCATTGAAAGCTGAACTTTACGGACAGCCTGAGCATATGCACGAGCTTCTGACCTGCTTTGCTCAGAACATAGCCTGCAGGCTCCATACAAGAATTATGAAGCAGTTACTTGATATGGGTGTGCTGAAAACACCTACTGAAGAGCAGGCAAAGGGACTTTGCACCGTTATGTATATAGGGGAGTAGGGTTTAAATATACGGATAAAGTGTGAAACTGCACTAAAAAATCAACGAAGCACAAAGAAAACCGTCTGAGTTTTCTCAGGCGGTTTTAGTAATTTTGAAAGGACAAAGTTATGGATAAAATATGGACAGAAATGTATAACGCCGCAAAGCAGGTTTTTAATGCCCGCCGTATTTCAGAATACGTTACGGCAGGTGAAGTATCTGCGGCAATACTTAGCAAATCAGGTAGAATATATACGGGAGTATGTATAGACACCTGCAGTACCCTTGGAATTTGTGCTGAAAGAAACGCTATTTTCAATATGATAACCAATGGCGAGCAGGAGATAGATAAGGTTATAGCCATACTTCCTGATGGCTCAAGCGGAGCACCCTGCGGTGCCTGCAGAGAGCTTATGGTACAGCTTATGCCCGATAGCTACAAGGGTATTGAAATAATGATGGATTATAAGACAGGCAGAACGATAACACTCGGAGAATTAACACCTGAGTGGTGGATATGATTTTTAAATCGGCGTCTATATATGTGATTTTAAAAAACGTAACCCCGATATGAAAAACTCACCGAATTTCAAATTGCAACATAACCTCCTATATGATATACTTTAATCAAGGATAAGCTTAACCTTGAAATTTATCACAAAGGAGTTTTACAATGGAGAATTTTTACACTATAAATGAAGTTGCTACAATGACAGGACTTACAACACGAACTATCAGAAACTACTTGAAATCTGGTCTGATAAGCGGCGAAAAGGTTAATGGAGTATGGTCATTTTCTTCTGAGGATTTTTGTGGGATGCTGAATAATCCTGCAATAAAACCAAGTATTCAGGCGAGGAATAACGCTGTTATTTACGACTTTATTTCCGACGACAGAAAAAAGATAAATAAAATCTGTACTATCATCGATTTATATGTTGAAGATAATGAAGCAGAAGAAATATCAAAGTTCTTTTGTGACGCTATAAACAATAACCCGAATTCCGGTGATTTAAGTTTTAAATTTGAGAAGCACGGAAAAAATATTCGTGTAATTTTAAGCGGTGCAGATGAGACCGTTCTGGAAATACTGAATGGATACTATAATGGCTGATATAAAGGGCGTGAACGAAAAGTTCACGCCCTTTACTATTTTATATTAGTTACTATTCGCAAAACCGAATATGCTTATTTCTCCCACAGACGTACGGATAGTTGTTCTAATGCCCAGTTCTGCATTTCAACAAACATATTGCCTTTCAGCTCTTTGTATTCTATCCAGCAGAGAATATGATCTTTTTCTGTTGGAGCAGATACTTTATCAAGTAGTTTTCCGAAATAATACGTTTGTATAGGATGAAAATATCCGATCGTCGGATGTATGGTGTATGTTTCAGCAGAACATAATTTATCTTCGATATACGATAAATGTCCTGTTTCTTCAAGGCACTCTCTTTCAATACACGCTAAATGACTTTCTCCGTTCTCTGAACCGCCGCCTATAAAGAAATATCCCTTTGGTGTCCTGATTACTCCAATCCGATTATCGTGATGGGGGATGAGATACGCACCCTCTCGGTCTATATATTCGGCATTTTCTTTAATTCCAAAAATTTTGTGCATTTTATTTTTCCTTTGAAATTTGTTTGTTTGCCAAAATATTATATCACACTTACTTTCAAAAAGCAACAAAAGCCAATAAAAAAACTTACCCCGTAGCTATAAATCAGATAGTTTAATGAGGATATTACAAAGCCAAATTTAACATTGATGTCAAAAGTGGCTTTGCTTTTGCTTGTGTCATTGACTTTTTATTATATGTTTGTTATAATCGTCTTAGTTTAAAATAAGAATATGCGGAAATTGATATAACAAAATTATGGCATTACTTTCAAGAGAATAAGGTGTTCTTGTGAAGAAAGGAATAAAATGAAAGTAGTAGTTTTTTATGGGAGTCCAAGAAAAGGCAATACATACATTGCCACAAAAATCTTTATGGACGCAATGTCTCAATGTGGCGAAGTAAATTATTCGGAATTTTTCCTACCGAAAGATGTTCCGGAGTTTTGTCTTGGTTGTCAGTTGTGCCTTGGCAATCCGCGAGAAAAATGTCCTCATGCTTCATATATTGATCCGATATATAAGGCAATGATGGAAGCTGACGCACTTGTTTTTACTACTCCGCATTATGGAGGCAGTTGTATGACAGGCAGTATGAAAAATCTATTGGATCATCTTGATTTTTTTACATTAACTGTATCTCCGCGAAAAGAAATGTTCGGTAAAAAAGCTTTTATACTTACAACAGCGACAAGTACGACCTCTGCTGTTAAACAGATAAAAAAATGCTTAAAGGGCTGGGGGATAAACCGAGTATCCTCGGTAGGAATACGGATGTTTACAGATAAGTGGGATAAAATGCCGATAAAGAAGCAGAAAAGTTTAGAAAAAAGGCTTGGAAAAGCGGCACGAAACTTTTACTCGATGAAGAAAAAGAGACCTTATGCATCGTCTGTTTTTATGTATTATATGAATAGATTTGTTATTAAAAGGTTTATCGGCGAGGGAAGTTATCCGTTTGAGTATTGGAAAGAAAATGGATATTTCGATAAGTGTCCGTTTTAGATTGATTTACCGTTTGCATATTAAATTTAACTTTATCTGTAAGTTTTAACAAATAACCCGTGAAGATACTTCCTCACGGGTTATATTTTTTTACTATCTGACTAATACTACGGGGTTTATCTCTTTATAAACTTAGATCTGCTCCATCTGTCTGCCGAAATAGAGAGCGGCGGCTTCTACAAGGGCGGTCTGCTTATCATTTGCAACGGAGTTTTCGTTATCCGACAGCATGATTACCGCACCGTTTACGTCACCTTCCGCTAAAATGGGTGCGCAGGCGATAGCAAAGCGGTTTACACCCTCGATAGGATTCATCTTTACGTCATCGGCTGTCTTGTGATATAATGATTTACGCTGTTCGATAAGGTCCTCAAGAGAGCTTGATACTCTTCTTTCAAGCACTTCCTTTTTCTGAATACCGCTTGCCGCTACTACGTGGTCTCTGTCACAGATAACAGTAGGCATTCCGCCGACCTTATAAAGCACTTCTGCGTACTGATCGGCATTTCCAGAAATCTCTCCGACAGGGGAGTACTTGCGGAAAATTACCTCTCCATCAACACTTGTATAGATTTCAAGGGGTGTGCCTTCCCTTATTCTCATTGTGCGTCTTATCTCTTTAGGGATAACGACCCTTCCGAGATCGTCAATTCTTCTCACAATACCGGTTGCTTTCATATTATATAAATCTCCTTTTCTTTAGCTTTTAACAGAATAATTTGCTCATTCCGACAAATTTTTTAAATTGCTCTGTTATTATCTGTTAAAGAAAAGAGAAATATACTTTATTTTGTTTTTAAAAATTTAAATATCATTTTTTCTACATAATGTGCCACAAATGACAAGTGACCACAATTTGTTCTTGCAAATAGCATTTATATATGGTATAATTAATGTGTATTTTTATATGCATTTTTAGAAAATTACGCATAATCTGTTTCATTTCAGGTACTATAATAAAAAAGCTGAAAGGAAACGGATATGAAAAAAGAATACAAAAACAATGAAGTAAATGAGGAAGAGGACGAAACTGCGGAAGAAATTCCGTCAGACATCAGCGATAACGGTATTTCCGCACTGGTCAATGCAAAGCACAATATTCACTGCCTGACAGTTATCGGTCAGATAGAAGGACACTATATCCTTCCTCCTCAGAATAAGACTACAAAGTATGAGCATATTATGCCTGCACTTGTGGCGATAGAACAGGACAGAAGCATTGAAGGTCTGTTGATAATCTTAAATACAGTAGGCGGAGACGTAGAGGCAGGTCTTGCTATATCAGAGCTTATCGCAGGTATGAGCAAGCCTACAGTATCTATCGTAGTAGGCGGTGGACATTCTATCGGCGTACCGCTTGCTGTTAGTGCCAAGAAAAGCTTTATCGTGCCTTCTGCCACAATGACGATACATCCTGTAAGAATGAATGGCTTACTGCTTGGTATTCCTCAAACTCTTTCGTATTTTGAAAGAATGCAGGAAAGAATAATAAACTTTGTCAGCAAGAATAGTGAAATAAAACCCGATCGTTTCAGAGAGCTTATGATGAAAAAGGATGAGCTTGTTATGGACGTCGGTTCGGTGCTTGATGGTGAAACAGCGGTAAAGGAAGGTCTTATTGACAGTCTTGGCGGTCTTAATGATGCAGTAGAATGTCTATATTCTTTGATAGAGGAAAAAGAAGATAAAAGCACAGATAAATCTTCCTCGGAAAGTAAAGCAAAAAACAAATCGAAAAAACGTGCTGTCAAATCTGAGAAGGTACAAACAAAGGACGACATTACAGATAAAAACGCTTGTGCATCAAAAAGGGTAGTGCAGGTGCATCCCTTTAAGGAATATCACCCTTCAGTCAAAATGAGCAAGGATGGTAAATGATATGGTGCTCTACAGTATAGTTGATATTCGTGATGTGATGTCCGCATCAACCGACACCGCAGGTTCTGACACAACAACTGTCAGAAAAATAAACGGAGGCTTTATAGAGCTTGAAAACTCAGTTGCCGGGGGACAGCCAAGGGTAAAGCGACTTTATTCTACAGATCCTGCTCTTTATCTTGATAAAAGGTATTATCCCTTTTAAAAAGTGCAAATAGGGGCGAAAGCCCTTACATATATTTAAATCAAAAAATGAAAGGTCAGACAAAAGGACTATGGATTACATAACTATAATTATACAGGGAATTATACAGGGAATAACGGAGTTTCTTCCTGTTTCAAGTTCGGGACATTTATCGGTTGCACAGCATTTTATGAATATCGGAGAAAATTCACTACTCATCTCAATTTTTCTTCATTTAGGTACGTTACTTGCGGTATTCATTGCATTTTTCCCGACGATATCAAGAATGATAATAGAATTTTTCCTTACTATAAAGGATATATTTACAGGTAAATTCTCCTGGAAGAATATGAATGCAGACCGCCGTATGATGTTTATGGTGATAATTGCAACACTTATGCTCGTGCCCGTATACTTCTTCAGAGATTTCTTTGTATCCTTTGAAGGGGATAACGATATTATATTTGAGGGTGTAGCTTTCCTCTTTACAGCGACCTTACTGTTTATGTCAGACAAGTGTATAAAGGGAAAAAAGACAGGGGATAAGATGAAGGTAACAGATGCAGTTTGTGTAGGTGCAATGCAGTGTGTTGCTTTATTCCCGGGTGTCTCCCGTTCAGGCTCTACAACAGCGACAGGCCTTTTCTGCGGACTTACAAAGGAAACTGCGGTAGCGTATTCCTTTATCCTTGGCATTCCTGCAATACTTGGTGGCAGTGTACTGGAGCTTGGCCAGGCGGCAAGTGAAAACGTTCAGCTTGATCTTGTAGCTCTTGGAATAGGCTTTGCGGTTGCGGCTGTAGTAGGTCTTCTTTCAATCTTCCTTGTTAAATGGCTTATAAAGAGAGACAGATTCAAAATCTTCGGTATATACACGGCACTCCTTGGACTTTTCTGCATAGGAATAGGGGTATATGAGCTTATAACAGGCTCACACTTTGTTATAATTTTTTAAGATACAAAAATAAGATAGAAGGGTAAGTATATTTATAAAAACGAAAGGACGGATAAATATGCCATCTAAAAACAGCGGCAAAAGTACAGCCGTTACAACAAAACATAATAAAGGTAGTTCTACAAATAAAAGCAAGCAAGTGAAGAGTGAAAGCTCTCTTGTAGAACGTCGCCGTAAAGAGATGGAACAGGAGGAAAAGAGTCACAGACGAATGAGTGCGGTGGTGCTTTTCGCTATAGGTGTACTGCTTGTACTTTTCGTAATAATAGGTCTTATCAGTTCTATTGCAAACGGAGATGATAATCTCCTTGATATGATCTATATGTTCTTGTGCGGTGTATTTGGCTTTACTGTATTTTTTACAGGGCCTATCGTTATATACGTTGCTGTACTTATCGCAACTGATAAAAGCAGGACAAGTATAGCCACAAAGGTCTTACAGCTTAGTATCGGAATTATATTACTCAGCAGTGCTATCCAGATAATTTTTGTCGGATCTGTCGGAGAAAATACCACCAATTTATTTGAAACTATCAGCTCGCTTTATATGGATGGTATTGCTTTAAAGGGCGGCGGTATAGTAGGCGGACTTTTAGCGGCACTTCTTCTGCTTTTCGGCAGAGTGGGAGCTATCGTCGTTATTCTTCTCATTATATTCGTATTTGTTATGTTTATCAGCAGAAAGACTCTTATGGAGTTTTTAGGCTTTGTAGGAAAGCCTGTCAAGAAAGCTGCAGTGGTAGCTAAGGAAAAGCATGAACAACGCAAAGAGGAAATGGAAATACTCCGTCTCGAAAACGAGCGTAAGACTCAGATCGAAACCGAAAAACGCAAGCAGAAATTAGCTGAGCTTGAAATGGCAACTGCCGAAAATCTGCACGATCCTATATCAAGAAAAAGCAATAATCTTATGGAAGAACAGCGTTTAGACAGTGCTAATTTTATAAACGATATACATAATTATAACGACGACAGAGTTACTATAAGATCTGATTCTGTAAGAATAGGAAATGATGTATTACCTGAAATAACCGAGGAAACAGATGTTCATACATCCTGCGGAGATAAGCTACCGGACATTCCTGAAACCTCATCTTATGGTGATGATAATTCTTATGTGGTAGAAGACAGTCTTGAAATGTATGATGAACTGCCGCCTGTAATGAGCTTTACAACTGAAAAGAAAGCCCCTGTTGAAGAGGCACTTAAGCAGTATTCTGAGGAAAAAACAGCGGCAGACAGTGTAAAGACACAGTCGGAAGAGACGTTTAAGCAGGAGGTTATTGCCGCAGACGTAAATGCTGAAATAAATACCGTTGCTTCAAAGCAGGAAGAAGTTCCTCAGGAGCAATATGTTCTTCCTCCTTCTACAATCCTCGACGAAATAGTATCATCAAAGAGTGCAGATGATGTGAAGAAAGAGCTTGAGGAAAATGCACAGACGATAGTAGAGGTGCTTAAAAGCTTTGGTGTACAGACGAAGTGTATCGGTGCTTGTAGAGGTCCATCTGTAACAAGATACGAACTTCAGCCTGCAGCAGGTGTTAAAATTTCAAAGATAACTGGTCTTGCAGATGATATTGCTCTTAACCTTGCGGCGACCGGTATAAGAATAGAAGCACCTATCCCGGGAAAGCCTGCGGTAGGTATAGAAGTACCGAATAAGAAGACCGATGCCGTTCCATTCAGAACGCTTATAGAAAGCGATGATATAAAAAAGCATAAGAGTAAATTGGCGGCTGCTCTCGGCAAAGATATTGCCGGTGAAAATATAGTTATTGATATTGCGGATATGCCGCATCTTCTTATTGCAGGTACGACAGGGTCAGGTAAGTCTGTTTGTATGAACACCATTATTATGTCAATTCTTTTCAGAAGCACACCTGAAGAAGTCCGCTTTATAATGATCGACCCGAAATCTGTAGAATTTATGAGCTATAACGGAATACCTCATCTGCTTATTCCGGTAGTTACAGATCCTAAAAAGGCGGCCGGTGCACTTGCTTGGGCAGTTACTGAAATGACAAGAAGATACAATCTTTTCTCGGAATATAATGTACGAAATATTCAGGGATATAATTCAATGGCGTCAAATGACCCTGATATGAAGTTGCTTCCTCAAATAGCAATTTTTATTGATGAGCTTTCAGATCTTATGATGGCTTCTAAAAATGACGTGGAAGACAGCATCTGCCGTTTAGCACAAATGGCAAGAGCTGCAGGTATGCATCTTGTAATAGCAACGCAAAGACCTACGGTGGATGTTGTAACAGGTCTTATCAAAGCTAATATTCCGAGCCGAATTGCCCTTAAAGTCGGAACAGGGATTGACAGCCGCGTTATTATTGATGAACAGGGTGCTGAAAAGCTTATTGGCAGAGGCGATATGCTGCTTAAAACTACAAGTATGCCTAAACCTAAGCGAGTTCAAGGATGCTGGCTCAGTGACAAGGAAGTAGAAAGAGTTGTAAACTTTATCAAGGATTCCTTTATTCTTGAATATGATGATAATGTTATGAACGAAGTTGAGCGTCAAGCGGAGCTTGTACGTTCAAATGATAAAAAATCAGATATGGCGTCTGAAAGCGGAGACATTGATGTCAGCGATGACAAGCTTGAAGAAGCAATCCGTGTGGTTGTAGAGGCAGGACAGGCAAGTACAAGCTCACTTCAGAGAAGACTTAAGCTTGGTTATGGAAGAGCAGCACGTCTTATTGACATTATGGAAGAAATGGGTATTGTAGGTCCTTCAGAGGGAAGCAAGCCCCGTCAGGTACTTATGAGCAAAGAACAGTACTATGAAAGGCAGATGAATAATAGCGACTGAGCTTTGTTTATCTGCTAAGAAAAAACGAACAGAAGGGAATAATAAAATGCCTTTTTTACCGATATCAAAGGAAGATATGAAAGAGCGAGGTATAGACCAGCTTGATTTTATATGTATAACCGGTGACGCCTATGTTGATCATCCGTCCTTTGGTATAGCTATTATTTCGAGAATGCTTGAAAGCTGTGGGTGTAATGTTGGTATCATTGCTCAGCCGCAGACAGATAGCGACTATAAAAAGCTTGGTACACCTAAATATTGCTTTCTTGTTACAGGTGGCAATATTGATAGTATGGTGTCAAACTATACGGTTTTTAAGAAAAAACGCTGGGATGACGCCTACTGCGAAGGTGGTAAGGGTGGAAAACGTCCTGACAGAGCGGTAACAGTGTATTGTAATAAGCTTAAAGAGCTTTTCCCCGATAAGGAAATTGCTATAGGTGGTCTTGAAGCCAGTCTTCGCCGTTTTGCTCATTATGATTACTGGGCAGATAAAGTTATGCCGTCGATCTTAGTTGATAGTAAAGCAGAGCTTTTAATGTACGGTATGGGTGAGCTGACAATAGTTCAGCTTTATAACGAAATAAAAGCAGGCAAAAAGTTAAGTGAGATACACGATATAAGAGGTACTTGTTATCTGACTGAGCCTAAAAATACTCCTTTAGGTGCAGTGCAGTGCGATAGTTACGAAATTGTAAGCGAAAACAAGAAAGCGTATGCTAAAGCTTGCCGACTTCAGTATGATGAGCAGGATGAGATATATGGAAAAACCGTAATTCAGCGTCACGGAAATATGATGCTGGTGCAGAATCCACCGCAGAGAAGCCTTACAAAGTCTGAATTTGACAAGGCTTACGAGCTTCCTTATATGAGAGCATACCATCCTTGCTATGAAAAGGGCGGCGGCGTTCCGGGTATTCAGGAGGTGGAGTTTTCTATAACTCACAGCCGTGGCTGTTTTGGCTACTGCAATTTCTGTTCTATAGCATTACATCAGGGCAGAAGAATACAGGTAAGAAGCGAAGAATCGGTTATAAATGAAGCAATAGATTTATCCAATAAACCCAATTTCAAAGGTTACATTCACGACGTAGGCGGGCCTACTGCAAATTTCCGTGCACCCTCCTGCGATAAACAGCTTAAAAGCGGACTGTGTAAGGGCAAGAAATGCCTTGCTCCTACTCCTTGCCCTGCAATTAAAGCGGATCATGAGGAATACCTTAATCTCTTGAGAAAGATCCGCTCCTTAAAAAAGGTTAAAAAGGTATTTATCCGTTCAGGTATCAGATATGACTATATGCTTAAAGATAAGGATGATACGTTTTTTAAAGAGCTTGTTGAGCATCACGTCAGCGGACAACTTAAGGTTGCACCTGAACACGCAAGCAATAAGGTACTTGACCTTATGGGTAAGCCTCATATAGAGGTTTATGAGGAATTTGAAAAGAAATTCTATAAATATACTAAAGAATGCGGTAAGGAGCAGTATTTAGTGCCTTATCTTATGTCATCTCATCCCGGATGTACTGTAAGAGAAGCAGTTGATTTAGCTGTATTTCTTAAAAAGCATAATATCAGACCTGAACAGGTGCAGGATTTCTATCCTACTCCCGGAACTATTTCCACGGCAATGTATTATACAGGACTTGATCCTTACACAATGGAAGAAGTCTATGTTCCTAAAAAACCTGAGGAAAAGGAAATGCAAAGAGCATTACTTCAGTATTTCAAAAAGGAAAATAAGCAAATAGTAGCAAAGGCATTGCTTAAAGCAGGTAAAAAGGAACTTATCGGCTACGGTAAGGATTGTCTTATTACTCCGGATGGCTTAAAGCTTGATAACGATAAAGGAAAGGGGATTGCACAAAATGGCAAAGGACACAGCAAAAAAGCAACCGTCGGGAAAATCGGTCAAAACGGAAAAGTCAGAAGAAACAGTAAAGAAATCCCCAAAAAAGACGGAAGAAAAAAGCGATAGATCAATAAAAAAAGAGGAGAAAACACCAAGTAAGTCTGAAGTAAAAACAGAGCAGGTAAAGAAATCCAATAAGAACGAAATAAAAACAGAAGAAACAAAAAAATCCGATAAGTCGGATAAAAAGGAAACAAAAGAAGAAAGCATAAGCTCTTCTAAAGGTGATTATAAAGGAAGAAAGCAAACGCAGGAAAAGAAGGATAGCTCCACAAAATCGAGAAAAGATAACGGTACAAAAAATATTAACGAAACATCAAAGAAAAAGAGCAAAGAGATTGATAACAGCGAATACACGCCCTATAAAAAGAAGGCTAAAATCAGTCTTAAAGGTTTTCTCATATCGTTCCTGATAATTGCTCTGTTCTTAACACTAAACCAGTTTCTGTTTCATATCCCCGGAGTTCCTACCTGGGAGAGCGTATTTGCGGAAGAAATTCCTGATTTTTCAATTCCTACAGGAGAAGTACAGGTGCACTTTATAGATGTAGGGCAGGGTGACAGTACTCTTATTGTAACCGAAGAAAAAATTGTTCTTATAGATAGTGGCGAAACGGAATATGACGGAGTTGTAAAGGAGTATATTAAAAATCTTGGCATAACCAAGATCGACATAGTTATTGGAACACATCCCCATTCAGACCATATAGGTTCAATGTCCAAGGTGGTAGATGGAGTAGACGTGAGCGAGATAATTCTCCCGAAGATGACTAAAGATATGATTCCTGCAACAAAGTGTTATAATGACCTTCTCGAAAGTGCCGATAAAAAGGAGGCAAAAGTACGTTTTGTAAGAGCAGGTGAAAGATTAAAATTATCAGAAGGATGCATCATAGATATATTAGCACCTGTCAGTGACTACGATGATCTTAACAATTATTCAATCACCTGTAAGCTTGTGCATGGAGAAAACAGCTTCCTGTTTACAGGAGATATTGAAACTTCAGCAGAATACGACATAGTCGAAAGCGGTGCAGATTTAAGCGTAGACGTACTTAAAGTGCCACATCATGGCAGTGCAACATCAAGCTCATATAAGTTTTTAAAAGAAGTAAGACCTACTTATGCTGTATTTCACGTAGGCTCACCCAATGATTACGGACATCCGAATGAAAATATATATGATCGTTACAAGGAGTTTGGTTGCAAACGCTATCGTACAGACGTAAACGGCAATATAGTCTTTAAAAGCGATGGAACAAAGCTTAGTATTGAAACGGAGAATAAAAATGGTCATGTTTGATAGATTTGAAGGGGATATGGCTGTTTTATATGAGGATGGAAAACGCTTTAGCGTTTTAAGACGTGAAGTTCCGTCTTCCAAAGAGGGCGATGTTCTGATAAAGAGTGGAGATATATACATTACTGACAAGGAGGAGACAGAAAAGCTCCGCAACGAAAATATAAGATTAATGCTAAAATTCGGATTTTAAAGCAAAAAAATAACGACCGATGAATTTCATCGGTCGTTTTTGCTATTTATAGCGGCTTTGTAATTTTTGTCATTCATCTTCCATAGCTTCTTTAAGCTCGGCTTCGGAAACTGTCAGATATCCTTGGATAAAACTATTTAAAACACCTCTGTATGCTCCTGCAGGGTTAGCAAAGAATCGTTTTTCCATCTGCTGTGCCGCTTCAAGAGTGGGGGCGTATATTTTAAGCTCCATAAGGTCTGCACCGCCTACCTCGTTTATAAAACGAATGTAGAGGTGATATCCCTGTTCCAGCGGAATGATTTCGCATTTTACAGCCTTTTCAAGATGAGTATGAGAAGTAATCTTCTTTGCATAATATACAGCGTCTTCACGAATTGAGAGAGGGATTGAATAGGCAAGCTCAATAGCGAGATAGTTACTCTGGTTTGTTGGATGGCATATTTCACACCCATCAACTTCTTCAATCGTGATAAGCTGTTTTTCTTCCATATTCATAATGCAGGAATGAAAATCAAAGTATTTTACAAAATCCTGATCTACCGTACAGCTCATAAGCTCTTCTTTGCTCATGCATCCGACCTTGCGGAGCAGGTGAGCTATAAGTATCTGGATTTCTTTATCTTCATAAAGGGTTATTTTAGGAACACGATAGTTCATAGATCATAATTCCTTTCTTTCATTGCTTACACTAAAAATGACAAAAGAGCTATATTCATTGCGGCTTCAATGCACGGAACTGCTCTCGGTACTATACAAGGGTCGTGTCTGCCTTTTATATTAAGCACTTCATCTGTTTTTGTCGTGTAATCTACAGTATTCTGTGCCTGAGCGATAGAGGGTGTAGGCTTTATAGCTACTCTGAAAATAACAGGCATTCCGCTTGAAATACCGCCTAATATACCGCCGTGATTGTTTGTTCTTGTACGGATATCACCATTATTCATATAGAACTCATCGTTGTTTTCTTTGCCGGTTATTTCAGCACAATCAAATCCGTTACCAAATTCAATACCTTTAACAGCAGGAACGCCGAAAACGATCTGAGATATTCTGTTTTCAAGTCCATCAAACATAGGAGACCCTATACCAACAGGTACGTTTACTGCGGCACATTCGATAATACCGCCGACAGAATCAAGATTTTCTGACGCCTTTTTTATAGCGTTACGCATATCATCCTCTACATCTTGATTTATAAGAGGAAGATATCTGTCTTTAACAGTTTCTAAAAGCTCGTTATTTATTGCCACAGGATCAAAGCTATTATCATATATGCCATTTATTGAAAGAATATGAGCACCTGTTACAATTCCTTTTTGCTTTAATATCTGACTTGCCACAGCACCTGCAAATACAAGGGGAGCGGTTATTCTTCCCGAAAAGTGTCCTCCGCCTCTTAAATCGTTACTACCGTTATATCTTATATATCCAGTGTAATCAGCGTGACCGGGGCGTGCAAGATGGCTTACGCTTTTATAGTCGTTTGAGTGTTGATCTTTATTTCTTATTATTGCACAAAGTGGAGTACCTGTTGTTACGTTATCAACAAGGCCTGAAACTATTTCAGGAAAATCTGCTTCGTTTCTCATTGTGCTTGTGCCGTCCTTTTTAGGAGCACGGCGAGCCATATAGCTCAGTATTTCATCAAAATCCAGCTTTATCCCGCCGGGGAGTCCGTCTATAACTACGCCGATAGCGGCACCGTGGGATTCACCGAATATGGATATTGATAAATTACCTGCTTTGTATTCAGATGACATCTGCTATACCTCCAAGCATTTTAAAATCATCAAAGAACGTAGGATATGATTTTGATACACATTCTGCACCTTTTATTATGATAGGTTCTGTGCATCTTTGTGATGCAATTGCAAGCGACATTGCTATTCTGTGGTCGGTGTGTGCAAAACATTCACCGCCGTGAAGCTGATTTACCCCGTTTATGTAAAGGGAGTCGTCAATGATTTTTATATCTGCACCTAATTTATTGAGTTCTTCCGTTATTGTAGCGAGTCGGTCGCTTTCTTTTATTCTCAGTCTTTCACAGCCATAGATATGAGACATACCTTTTGCGAAGCAGGCGAGTACAGTCATTATCGGCACAAGGTCAGGTATCTGTGTTGCATCCACTTCGAAAGCCGTTCCTGTTTTGCTGAAACTGCGAACGATGTTTATGATTTCTTTATCGCCCTGGCGGCTGTCGGGATTGAGACCAAGAGTTTCAATGTCGCCTCCGATTGCCTTTCCTACGAGGAAAAACGCTGCCTGGGACATATCAGCTTCTACGTGATATTCGCAGGGAGTAAATTTCTGACCGCCTTTTATTCTGTACTCTTGTTCATATTCTTCAATTGTTATTCCAAAGGATCTCATTACGTCTGTTGTGAGATCTACGTACGGCTTTGATTCAAGGGAAGAGGTGAGTTTTATCACACTATCCTCTTTAAGTAATGAAAGAGCAAATAAAAAGCCGGTAATAAACTGCGATGAAATATTGCCTGCGATTTCATAAACTCCGCCTGAGAGCTTGCCGTTCATTTCATAAGGCATCTTATCTGTAATAAATTTTACATTGTGTTTTTTAAATTCTGTAAAATAAGGTGTTATAGGCCTGTTAGGAAGGTTTGCTTCACCTCTGAAGACAGAATTAACGCCAAGTGCTGCTGCAACAGGCATTAAGAATCTTAAGGTAGAGCCGCTTTCGTGACAATTTATATCAGCAAACGCTGAAGGCTTTTCTATCCCTTTAACGATAGTGTAGCCGTCCTTTTTCTCTATTTCAGCACCAAGAGCAGTGAGGGCTTCAATTGTAGCAACGGTATCCACACAATCAAGAAGTCCGTATAGCCTGCTTTCTCCTTTTGCAAGAGCCGCCGCAATAAGTGCACGATGTGATATACTTTTTGAAGGAGGTACGTTTATTTTACCCTTAAGTAAAGCAGGTGTAATTCTGATATCCATCTATATGTCCGTTCTTTCTTAAAAAATATAAATTTACCTTGTTATAATACTATATTTTCGGCTGAATGTCAAGATGTAACGGTGCTTACAAAAGGCGTAAAATCCTTATAAATCCTGTTATCAAACATATTCCTGTCCTTGTTGTAATATTATTTTTACAGAAGGGACTGATTAAATGAAAAACAATTCTTTTGCAAAGAATACAGCGGTACTATTTATATCAATGCTTATAAGTAAAATTGTCGGAGCAATGTTCAAGATCCCGCTTACAAATATTATAGGCGGAACAGGTATGGGGTATTATTCAACTGCTTATAGTATCTATACTCCTGTTTTTGCTCTTACAGCAGCAGGAGTACCAACAGTTATTATAAGGCAGATAGCGGAAAATATCGCAAAAGGCAGATATAAAAATAGCGAAAAGATACTGAAGGTAGCTTTTTTTCTGTTTGGATTAATAGGACTTTTAGGTACGCTTTTTATTGTTCTGACTTCCGGACTTTTTGCTGATTATGTTGCTAACTCACACGAGGGAGTATTTGCTATTATCGCCATTTCTCCAAGCGTTTTATTATGTTGCCTTTCGTCTGTACTTAAAGGTTATTATGAAGGCTATAATAATATGATACCGTCAGCAATATCACAGATTATTGAGTCTATAGCAAGAGCTGTTGTAGGACTTACTTGCGCTACTATGATTACTGAATGGGGAAAAGCAGATTACTTGCAGCACGGGTCGGTGTTCGGTGTAGTATGCGAGTCTCTTGATAAGGCGATGGAAACGGTCCTGCCTTTTTCTGCTGCGGCAGCAGTAGCCTCGGTTACTTTCAGCGAGCTTATCTGTCTTATTTGTATGGTTATAAGACGAAAATGTTTTAAAAGACATATACCGAAAAACTGTAACGATACCAAAACTGAGTCAACAAGAGTAATCGGTCGAAGACTGATAAAGGAGCTTATTCCCGTTGCACTTGCTGCTATAGCGGTAAATTTGTCTTCTTTTATAGATATGATTACAATTCCAAGATGTATCTCCTTTGCTATTTCAAAGGACAGTATGTTTTTTGCAAATCAGTTTTCAGAGATAATAAATGCAGACAGCGGAAGTCTTAAGCTATCCAATTTTATGTACGGAAGCTATACGGGGGTTGCAATAACCGTTTTTATGCTTGTTCCTGCTTTTACAGGAATGTTTGGAAGAAGTGCCTTGCCTGAGATTGCGGCATCCTGGTCGGCGGGGGATAAGAGTCAGTTCAGTCATAGACTTCAGGTTGTTATAAAATCGAATTTTATAATAGGATTTCCGCTTTATCTTGGAATGGCAATGTTTGCTCCTACTATACTTAATATTTTATATTCAGGCAGACCCGATGAAGTGTCGGTTTGTGTATTACCCTTGTTTATACTTGCTATAGGCGGAGTTTTTCTTACGTTGTCTTCAACCTTTTATTCAGTGTTTCAGGTTATAGGCAGAACAGATATACCTATAAAGCTTACACTTGTCTCATCTGCGGTAAAGCTTATACTAAATGTTTTTCTCGTTTCTGTACCACAGATAAATATAAACGGAGCTGCGATTTCTACTTTAGTAGCCTACGCTGTATCGGCACTCGGAGGATATTTAGCGTTAGAAATAGTTACCGGTACAGAGTTTAAAATACTCTCCTATATGAAAATTCCGCTTTTGGCTTCTTTGCTTTGTTGTTTTACAGCTAAGCTTTTTGAACGATTTGTATTCAGTAATGAACTTAGAACGCTTCCCTTTATTCTTTGTGTTGGGATAGGAACGCTTGTTTATTTTATATTTCTTACAATTAGCAATAGAGATAAATTGAAAAATCTGTTAAATCGACGAAAAAGAAAAAATTTTGTAAAATAACTTGCATATTTGATAATTTTGGGGTATTATTATATAAGGTTTTAACATTGCTTATAGGAAGTGTATAGATTGGATTTTAAAGTAAAAGAAAAGTATAATATTGATGATCTTCTTGAAGTAACACGAATTCTTCGTAGCGAGAATGGTTGCGTGTGGGACAGAGAGCAAGATCATAAATCAATCAGAATGAACGTTCTTGAAGAAGCCTACGAGGTTATGGAAGCTATTGACAGTGACGACGCTGCAATGCTTAAGGAAGAACTCGGTGATCTGCTTTTTCAGGCGGTTTTTCATTGTCAGATAGAAGACGAAAGAGGTCGTTTTCGTTTTGATGATATTTGCGATGACGTTGCAAAGAAGATGATTTTCCGCCACCCTCATGTTTTTGGTGATGTTACTGTTGAAAATTCTGATGATGTTTTGAAAAACTGGGATAAGCTGAAAAAGCAGTCTAAAGGTCAGGAAACTATATCCGATACCTTTGATAGTGTACCAAAGATACTTCCTGCCCTTATGAGAGGACAGAAAATCGGCAAGAGAGCGTCTAATGCAGGAGTAGATTTTGAAGATACGAAGCAGATTATAGAGCTGATGAGAAATCAGCTTGATAATTTGGAGTTGGCTATATCTACCAAAAATGACAATGAAATGGATGATTGTTTTGGGGATGTTTTACTATCGTGTTGCAATTTATCCCGATTTATTAAAAAAGATAGCGAAAAAGCCTTGACAATTGCGATAAATAAGTTTATAATTCGATTTAGGGGTTTGGAACAGCAACTTAAAGAAAGCGGCAGAACTCTTGAATCGCTCACTGAAGAGGAAAAGATAAAGTTCTTATCTGACAGTGAATAAGGATGTTAATTATGCTTTTAAAGCATTATATAAAATTAAAATAAAATTTTTGGAGGATTACAAAAATGACAAAGGCACAGTTAGTAACTATGGTTAAGGACAAGACAAATCTTACAAAGAAGGATGCAGAAGCAGCTCTCAACGCTGTAATTGACAGCATCACAGAAACACTCGCTAAGGGTGAAAAGATTCAGCTCGTTGGTTTCGGTACATTCGAAGTTCGTGAACGTGCAGCTCGCAAGGGTATCAACCCCCAGACAAAGAAGGAAATCAAGATTGCAGCAACAAAGGTTCCCGCTTTCAAGGCTGGTTCTGCTTTAAAGGATGCAGTTGCTAAGTAATTCATCTTGTGAATTTTTGGAGGTAGATTTTCTACCTCCTTTTGTTTTTTAAGGAGAGAAATATGCGTTTAGATAAATATCTTAAGGTTTCCCGTCTTATAAAGCGTAGGACGATCGCAAATGAAGCCTGCGATGCAGAAAAGGTAACGGTAAACGGTAAGGTTGCCAGAGCGTCCTATGACGTTAAGGTGGGCGATGTTATAGAAATTAATATGGGTAAAAGCCCTCTTAAGGTAAAAGTATTGAAGGTCGTAGAGGTGGTCGGCAAGGAAGGTGCTTCTGATTTGTATGAAGTAGTGTAAAACGGTCATATTCTGCACTCTTTCGGAATAAAGATGTTATGTACAAACTCTTTTAACGAAAGGATGCAAAAAATGGAGCAGAATACACTTACACTGGTTTCAAGGGAAAAGCTTACGTTACAGAATGTAGAAGAGATAATAAGCTATGACGATGAGCTTATAGAGTTATATACAACCCTTGGCGGTGTTCGTATCAGAGGAAGGGGACTTGTTATTGACGAGGCGTTCTCAACAGGTACTACTGTGATTATAAACGGGTATATAAAAGCTATCATTTACAGCGATGGTAAAGAAAAGCTGGCAGATAACATAATAACCCGTTTATTCAGATAGGAGCTGCCGTGAATGTAAATACTCCTATCACAGAACAGATGCTGAGCTTTGTTATCTGTGGTGTAATAATAGGCATACTGTATGAGCCTTTAAGGATACTAAGACAACTTGTAAAGCATAAAAATATTCTTACGGGAATTGAAGATACCTTGTTTTTCGCTCTTTGCGGGTTTTTACTGTTCGGACTTTCAATGAATGTCGGTAACGGACAATTCAGACTTCTTTATCTTATAAGTGCCTGTATAGGTGCTTTTGCTTATTATTTTACTTTAGGTAAGATAGTGAGGCTGATATATTCGTTGCTGATCAAGTCTATTTCTAAAATAATACGGTTTATTTTAAAGCCGATAAAGAAAATTCTTGGCATAATTGTACTAAAAATTAAAAGACTATTTGTAGGATTGTACGAAAAATTCCGTAAGTCAGGACAAAAATCGTTTTCCCACTTGAAAAATAGTACAGAAATGTTGTATAATAAGCTATGTATTAAAAAGGAAAGGAGCAAAGAAAATGACATCAGAGTTAAAATTAAAGCAAAAGTCAAAAAATAATAAAATGATGTATATTCTTGTTCCCGTACTTGTTGCATTATTCTTGATAATCTCTTTCGGTATTGTTTCAATGCAGGTTGAACTTTCTCAGAAGAATGCAGAGCTTGCAAATATAAACAATGAGATTACACGAATTGAAAATGAAAACAAGCTTCTCAGCCGTTATCAGAAAGCAGAATATAAGGTTGAGTATATGGAGTCCATCGCTCGAGATGAGCTTGGCTACGCACTCCCCGAAGAGCGTGTGTATTATATTATACCCAAAGATTAAAATTATCCCCGTGAATTTGTTCACGGGGATTTTTGTTTATACGTGTTTTATTGTAAACTATAAAATATCCACAAGCTGAAAACCTAATATACCGATAATACATATGATCCCACCAATTATATTAAGTAGCTTTGTGCTTTCCTTTCTGATAATGCCTATAAAGAAAAGTGTTACCATTATCATAGGCTGGATAAAGGCATAATTCGTCATGCTTGTTGCAATAACCATATTTTCAAGGACAAGTCCTATAGCGTTAGGTATTTTTGTAAGAGCCACGAACATTGAACCCTTGAATTTCGTTTTAAACAGTGTTATCGGCTTTGCAAAGGGGATAAGTACGATAGCAAGCAGAATAAGACCGAACAACAAAGCAAGGTAGGATGAGATATACTCAGTCGATGCGGTTATTATCATTCCATAGCCGTATTTTGCAAGCAGATAAAAGAACAGCGGAATTACTATCTTTTTATAGTTTATATGTTCATTTTCGGATTTTGCAATCATAAAAAGACCGACAGCAGTTACGATTATGGCTATTATCTTGATAATATTGAAGGTGCTTGTTCCGATGAAAATGTCTGTTGCATAGGAGAGAAAAAGACATAGCCCCAGCCATGCTTTAAGTTCAAAGGCGGACATTTCCCTCAGTATTATAGTAGCAAGCTTAAACTCGAGCAGTTTCGAAACAGCGATAAGAATAACGGCGAGAATAGCCTGCCAACTTAATATAAAATGGGTATCCGAAAAGGGTAACATAAAAAGAAGTAGTATTGAAGTCGGTGCCGCCATCAGAAATGTAAAGGCGTTACCTTCCATTTTGAGCTTTGCCACAGAATACTTGTCGCTAAGGCTACACATTGTGTAGCATACCACGACTAAAAGCATTAGATGCATATTACGTAAATTCCTTTCAGATTATCGAATACTCAAGATCTTCATAATGTAATTTTGTTCCGATATCCGTACCGAAAGGGAGCAAGGCAAGAGCAATAAAAAACTCTTCATTTGTTCCGATTTCTTTTATATAAGCATATTCTCCTTCAATTTTGGTTACGATATAATCCTTTGGTTCCATAATTTTTCTTTCCTTTCTTTTTTGCTGGTTTATATTTTAACATATTTTTTTCTAAAAGACAATAAAATGCTTGAATAACTTTTGGTTTTGTGCTATACTTTTAACGCTAAAAAGAAAAAGAACAAAAAGGACAAAAGAGAAGAAAATGAGAGATTTAACAAAAGGAAACATTATAAAAGTGATGTTCTTCTTTTCGCTGCCGATATTACTCGGAAATGTGTTTCAGCAGGCATACAATCTTGCTGATATCATAATAGTCGGAAAGAAGCTTGGTGATATGTCGGTCTCTGCTGTAGGTGCTACAGCGTCGGTAGTATCACTTCTTTTCAATATTATAAACGGGCTTTGCACTGGCTTTGCAATACCTGTTTCCCGCCATTATGGAAGTGGCGAACAGGATAAAATGAGAAAGAATATTGCAGGAATGATCGCATTTTCATGTGTAACAACTGCAATGCTTATTATTGTATGTACGATATTTTTAAATCCTTTACTTACAGCCATAAACACCCCAAAAGAAATTTTTGATGAGGCGGGCAGATATCTGTCAATAGTAGTATTAGGACTTGTGGTAACAACCGTTTATAATCTTGAAGCAAATATGTTAAGAGCAGTGGGAAACAGTTTTATCCCGCTTATCATACTTATAATATCTGCAGCACTGAATGTAGGACTTGACCTTCTTTTCCTATATGCACTTGATATGGGTGTTGAAGGTGCGGCATTAGCTACAGTAATAGCACAGTTTATCTCTGCTTTTGTATGCTTTATTTACCTTGTTAAGAAATGCCCGTTCTTAAAACCTAAGCTTTCTGATTTCAAATTTAAGGGCAATCTTTTAAAGCCTTTGCTTGCGGCAGGACTTGGCATGGCGCTTATGTATTCAATAGTAGATATAGGCTCTATCGTTTTGCAGAATGGCGTAAACGGTCTTGGGGCAGAGATAATTACCGCACACACAGCGGCAAGAAAACTATTTGGATTTTCTATTATGCCTTTTTCGGCGATAAGCGCGACTCTTGTAACCTTTGTAAGTCAGAACTACGGTGCGTGCCAGTTTGACAGAATAAAAAAAGGCATAAAATACGGACTTTTCATTGAATGGATATGGTCAACGTTAGCGGTAGTTGTAGTATATTTCTTTGGCAGAAATCTTGCATTATGGATAGTTTCAGGAGAAAGTGAATATATTACAAATACTGTTGTAGAGTACCTTAAAATAAATGCACCTTTTTACTATGCCTTATCCGTTCTGTTATCTTTAAGATGCAGTTTGCAGGGACTTGGAAACAGCATATTCCCGATTGCCGCAAGTGTTATTGAAATGCTGTGGAAGGTAGTAACAGTAGTATTTATTATACCTAATTACGGATATTTCGGTGTATGTATTTCTGAGCCGATAATCTGGGTTGCAAGCGGACTATTAGTGACAATTATTACGATAAAATTGCTAAAAAAGGTTTGTTAAACCCTTGCATTTTCAAAATTATAGTAGTATAATAGTAACATAAATAGGATTTATTTGACTTCATCGAAAGTTACAAAGGAAGGAAATATATATGAACATCTGGCATGATATAGATAAAGAAAGAATAACTGCCAATGATTTTCTATCAGTTATCGAAATTTCAAAGGGTAGTAAAGCTAAATACGAGCTTGACAAGAAAACCGGCAAGCTTATCCTCGACAGAATACTTTACACATCAACTCATTATCCCGCAAATTACGGTTTTATCCCCAAAACTCTTGCTGATGACGGTGACCCGCTTGATGTTCTTGTGTTGTGTAATGAAATTCTTGTTCCTATGGTGCTCGTACAGTGTTATCCTATAGGTGTTATCAATATGATTGATAACGGCAAGATGGACCAGAAGATAATAGCAATACCCTTCGAAGACCCCAACTACAACTCATATAGAAGTATTGAGGGTCTTCCCAGTCATATATTTGATGAAATGCTTCATTTCTTCAGAGTTTACAAACAGCTCGAAGGTAAGGAAACTGCAGTAAATGAGGTTATGGGACACAAGGCAGCAGTTGAGATCATCAAGGAATGTATAAATAATTATCAGGAAGTATACGGAGATAGGGAAAATGCTGATTCTGGCAAGTAAATCTCCAAGAAGGATTGAGCTTTTAAAGTTAGGCGGATTTAGTTACGAGATTATTCCTGCAATTTCTGAAGAAAAGATAAATCCCATGCTTACACCGTCTGAAACAGCGGTAAGCCTTGCTTGTCAGAAGGCGAGAGAGGTTTCGCAGAAATATAAAAACGACACAATAATAGGTGCTGATACTATAGTAGTATATGACGGAGAAATAATGGGTAAGCCCGTCAATAAGGCTGACGCATTCAGAATGTTAAAGAAGCTGTCGGGTAATACGCATAGCGTAATTACAGGTGTATGTATCATAAAAGGAGATAAAGAAAGCTCCTTTTATGAAGAAACCAAGGTTCAGTTTTATTTGCTTTCTGATGAAGAAATAAGCAGCTATATTGAAACGGGAGAGCCGATGGACAAAGCAGGTGCTTACGGTATCCAGGAAAAGGGTTCACTTCTTGTAAAGAAGATAGACGGAGATTATTTTAATGTTGTCGGTTTGCCTTTGTCACGTTTCGTTCGTGAATATAAGGCTTTTAACGTTAATAATGTGCATAGCACAAATAATACTGAAACAAAGGAGATTAAACTTATGAAGTATCTTAACAATCCATTCACACGTGATGTAACAGAGTACGACGGCGAAGTATTTACAGAAGTAAGAGCTGTTGACGGAAAAATTTATCTTTCTAACGGTGCAGTTATCAAGCAGACTAACGAAGGCAAGTATTTCGATGTTTCAACAAGCGAAAAGTACGGTACAGTATTCGAGGCTTCAGGCCCTGATGAAATTGGTGCTATCATTGGTTATGCAATTGTAACAGGACCTTCATCCAATGACTTCTTTGCATTCTGATAAAGAAAAAATAGTCCCACAAGGATAACCTTGTGGGATTTTTAGTTATAAACCGAAAAATATTGAAATTACGTTTACTATTACACATAAACACATACCGATGATTGTTGGTAATATTACAGATAATGCAGTCCATTTAATGCTTTTTGTTTCTTTATAGATCGTAATGCAGGTAGTAGAGCAGGGAAAATGGAACATAGTGAATAAAATCATATTTATAGCCGTAATCATAGTCCAGCCATTACTTATAAGAAGATTTCTTAATGCGTCAAGTTCTGATACATCAGTAAGCGTACCGCCGGCGGTATATGCCATAATTATGATCGGTACAACTATTTCATTTGCAGGAATACCAAGTATAAAAGCAAATATGATAACACCGTCCAGCCCTAAAATTCTGCCAAATGGATCAAGAAATTCTGTACAGATATTAAGAATACTGCTGTCACCTATGTTTATATTGGCGAGTAGCCATATAATAAGTCCGGCAGGTATCGCGACTACAACTGCTCTGCCAAGGATGAGTAGTGTCCTGTCTAAAAAGGAGCGTACAAGAGTTTTAGCTATCTGCGGCGTTCTGTAGGGTGGTAATTCGAGAGTGAATGAAGAATGTTCTCCTTTCAGAAAAGTCTTTGATAGTATTAGTGAACTAAAAAAGGTTGCAGAGATTGATAATACAAGAACAATCGCCAAAGCGAGAGCAGACAGAATGCTATCAAAAGGAAAGGTTACCGAGCATATAAGGAACATTGAAACGATGCTTATTATAGTCGGAAATTTACCATTACAAGGCACAAGCGATGCGGTTATAATTGCAATAAGTCTTTCTCTTTTGCTGTCAATAATTCTTGCTCCTGTAACACCACAGGCGTTACAACCAAGACTCATGCAAAGGCTTAAAGCCTGCTTTCCGCAAGCACCGCATTTTTTAAAAAATCTGTCAAGGTTAAACGCTATTCTTGGCAGTAGTCCAAAATCTTCAAGTAGTGTGAATAACGGAAAGAATATCGCCATAGGGGGTAACATTACCGATACTACCCAGGACAGAGTCCTGAAAACTCCTTCAGTCAGTAATTTGTTCAGAAAATCAGGGAATTGAAGATTTAAGAACAATTCTTTTAACTTACTTTCACAGCAAGTAAATAAATCGGATAGTAATGCAGAAGGGTAATTCGCACCGCTGATCGTTATCCACAAAATCATAATAAGCAGGCAAAGCATTATAGGAATACCTGTAAATCTTCCTGTAATTATTTTATCTATTCGTCTATCCCTTTTTGTTTTTTTGCTGCTAAGCTCCTTGCTCACATCACAGTAGATTGCCTCTGCGTTAAGTATGAGGCAGGAAGCTATATTATCGGCGATATTATCAAAATTTTTTCTTATTTTGTTTAAATGTATTCTTAATTTTTCTGCATCGGAATTACTTACAGAACAGAAATTAAAAATACTTTCCCTGACACTATTATTATTTTCAAGTAGCCTTACAGCAGTCCAGCGTGATGGTAGCCTATTATTCACAAGCTGAGAGATGTATTTTTCGGTTTCGGAAATTGCATTCTCGATTTGATTGATATATTTTGGATAAAACGCATTTTTATTTGGTGTGTAATTTTCAATTGCTTTGTAAAGTGATGAAAGTCCGTTTTTCTTTTTGGCACAGGTTTTTATAACGGGTACACACAGAGTTTCTGACAATTTTGTTGTGTCTATGAATATATTTTTCTTTTTCGCTTCGTCGATAAGATTAAGGCACAGAATGACATCTGATGTGATTTCAAGTATCTGTAGTACAAGATTGAGATTTCTTTCAAGGCAGGTGGCATCACACACTACTATTGTAAGATCAGGCTTGTCAAAGCATAGAAAATCCCTCGCAACAGCCTCTTCCTTTGAATGTGTAAGCAAAGAATATGTACCCGGCAGATCGTATATTCTGTAGTGTTTTCCGTTAAGCCGGAATACCCCCTCAGCGTTTTCTACTGTCTTTCCTGCCCAGTTTCCTGTATGCTGTTTTAGCCCCGTCATAGCGTTGAATAACGTGCTTTTACCAACGTTTGGATTGCCTGCGAGGGCTATCCTTATTTCCTTTTTATCTGTTATCATAAAAATACCACCAGTCTTTTAAACTGATATATTCTATGAAAATGTCAGTAGATATGTTAATGTTGAAATTTTAGGGGAGATGTGGTAGAATATAAAAAAAGAAACAGAGGTTTTATATGATAAAGATTTTATTTGTCTGCCACGGCAATATTTGCAGATCGCCAATGGCTGAGTTCGTTCTTTGTGATATGGTAAAAAAGCAGGGGAGAAGCGATGAGTTTTATATCCGCTCCTGTGCCACCAGTACCGAGGAGATAGGAAATCCCGTTCACTACGGCACGAGAAGAAAATTGGCTGAAGTTGGTATATCCTGCGAAGGCAAAACCGCTGTGCAGATGACAAAAGCAGATTATGAGAAATACGATTATTTAATTGCAATGGACGAAAATAATATCCGCAATATAATGAGGATAATAAAATCCGACCCTGAGAATAAGGTTAGTCTTCTTCTCGATTTTGCAGGAGAACACAGAAGCATTGCAGATCCCTGGTACACAGGCGATTTTGATACAACCTACAGGGATGTGGTGAAGGGCTGTACTGCGTTGCTGTCAAAGTTATAAGGAGTCTGTTATGAATAATAAATTTTACACTGTATGCGGCATTGTAGAAATCGATGATAAGGTTCTGCTTGTCCGTCACACTTACGGTACAGCTAAGGATAGAATTTTACTGCCCGGAGGATTTGTGCAGGAAAACGAACTTCCGACAATGGCAGTAGAAAGAGAAGTCTTTGAAGAAACAGGAGTTACAGCAAAAGCACAGTCGGTTGTTGCAACGCAGTTTAAACAAAATCAGTGGTGCGTTGTTTTTGAGATGTCTTATGTTTCGGGTGTACCGAAGTCAGATAATTACGAAAACAGCGAGGTTCTCTTATTATCGGCAACTGAAGCGATAAAACGCAATGATATCACCAATATGAGCAGGGAAGTCTTAACAGCGTATATATCAAATAAGCCAAAGCTTCAGAAAAGCGACTATATACCCGCATCTTCAAATGAAAACGAATACGTGATATTCGGAATATAAAAATAACAGGCACACTGAGAAATTTCTCTTTGTGCCTGTTTTGTTTATTTGGATTTGTCTGCTAAAATAACCGTATCGCCTTCGTTAATTCCGCTGAGGATTTCTGTGTATCCGCCTGCACTTGCACCTGTTTCTACGGGAATATCAAACTTCTGATCGCCCTGAAGAATTGTACAGAAAGGCTTCGTTCCGTCCTTTTTGATAGCAGAATCGGGAACAGCAAGAACATTTACTCTTCTTGTAGTGATTGCATAAATCGTAGCCCATCCGGCATCGGCAGCAGAAATGCCATCGTTTTCATTTATAAGTCTGTCAACATCTTCATCGTTTAACGTGACAGCACAATATTTGGATGCATTCTTGGATGCTGTAGAGGGAACGGTGTCAGGAGCCGCAGTTACAATACCTTTATAATCAACGCTGTTGATCTTTAAATTTACATCCATTCCAAATCGGAGATTCTTGCCTGCACCTTCGGAGTTATACACATAAATAGTTTCAGGTACTGCTACAACACACATTACAGCGCCTTCCTTAATTGTAGTTCCTTCTTTTGCGTACGCACACTGAGATATAATTCCATCAAAGGGTGCAACAACGACAGCGGCATTTCTTTTCGCAAGGAGTTTATCAAGCTCTATCTGATAATATTCTCTCTGAATGTAATCACCGGATGCAGCAATTTTTATTTCAAGCTCTGTAATCTGAAAGTCAAGATCAGTAGTATCAAGAGAAATTATAGGATCGCCGGCTTTTACTTTCTGAAACTTGCTGACATTGCAGACTTTTACTTTTCCTTCAAAGGGAGCGACAAACGTAGTAGAAGTAGCAAAGTCGAGGGAAGCGGGTATCTTATCCTCTGTTTCGATAGTCATAATGGTTGCCTTCGCTGTTTCATAGGATACCTTTGTTGTTGTACCTATAGGAACGTAAATTTCATTTTCTACCACATTGTTATTACAACCTGTGATAGAAACAGCCATAACAACAGATGTAATAAGAGCTGCTATGTGTGTGATCCTGCGTTTTGCGTTCATAAATAATCCTTTCTCAATATAAGAGGGGTGAGTGGTGTTTGTTAAGTGCGTGAGATGATTTCCAGGCACATTCTTCCGTTATGGTAAGGGCATTTCCATGGGTCGACTACAGGCTTAAAGCTCGCAGGTATATCATTATCGTCAAGCTGTGAATGCCATTCGCCGCCGTTTCTGGTATCAATTACCTTAGTTTTTATGTAGTTCCATAAAGAGTTTACTATGTCAAGGTATTCAGTATTACCATATCTCTGATATGCGTTGTAGAAACCAACAACACCTTCAGCCTGAACCCACCAGATGTGCCATGTGTTTACGATACCTTTTTCCACTTCGTTGTTGAGTCTGCCGTTGTTCATAGCACGTTTAGCAATATTCTTTACAACAACTTCGTTCATACTTTTGCATTTTTGTGAAATTTCGTCGTCGCCAAGAACGTCACAAGCTCTGTCAACAAGCCATGTGGCTTCAATATCGTGACCATAGGAGTATATATCTCCTATTTCGTTCAGATTTTTGTCAAAGAATACGAGAAGCTTTCCGTTTTTCTTATCATAAATCTTATTGAGCATTATTTCAAGCTGGAATTTGAGACACTTTGCCACATCTTCGTTTTTACTTACACGATAAAGTTCTGTGTACGCTTCAATAAGATGAAGGGTAGTGTTCATTGTTTTGTCAGCCATAAGTCCGTTTTCAGAAAGAGCATCATTTTCAATAAGCTCCCAGGATTTTGATAATGCTTCAAGATACGCCACATCGTCACGACATTTATCTTCGATGGTTCTGAATACATCAAGAGCAAGCTTTAACGCATTTTCATCTTTTGATGCGTCATAATAGCTTGACATTGCGTAAACGAAGAATGCCTGACAGTAGGTATGTTTCATTGTGTCGTTTACTGTACCGTCTGCATTCATCATCCAGTAAACTCCGCCTTCTTCCTTATCAACGCAATTGGTTGAAAGGAACTGATAAGCGTGTTTAGCTTTTTCAAGACAAGCATCGTCCTTTAAAACAAGGTAGCAGTTTGAGTAAAACCATAAAATTCTTGAATGAAGGATAACGCCCTTAGGCGCATCCTTATCAAGCTCTAAATCATTTGAAAGGTATCCGTAGAAACCGCCTTTTTCCGTATCCTGCAAATTGTTCCAGAAGGGAATTATATGGTCTGTAAGTTCTTTTTTTATTTCTGTTGTCAGCATATTATATCTCCTTGAAGAGCGAAAAGTTTAGTGTAATTGTGTGTTAATTATTCGTCTGCTCCGCAGCATCTCTTGTATTTTTTACCACTTCCGCAAGGGCAGGGATCGTTTCTGCCGACCTTCTGAGTCATATCCTTTTTCACGGGAGTACGTGCACCTGCGTTTTCAGGCATAGGTTTCATAACCTGTTCACGCTGAGGAGGAGCTTCTGTTCTGATTTTAACTGTAAGAACAAGTCTTACTGTATCTTCGCGGATAGATGCAATCATTTCATCAAACATCGCAAAGCCTTCAATTCTGTATTCTACTACAGGATCACGCTGAGCATAACCTCTGAGACCGATACCACGCTTTAATTCTTCCATAGCATCGATATGATCCATCCACTTTGTATCTACAACCTTTAACAGACAGATTCTTTCAACTTCACGCATTGTTTCGCTACCGAATTCTGCTTCACGCTGTCTGTAACGATATTCAGCTCTTTCATTGAGAAGTTCAATGATATCCTTACGATCTATTTCGTTGAGATCATCAATTGTATAGTTAAAGTCTTCTTCAGTCGTAAGCACGTTCATATAATGCTCACGGAGTCCTGCAAAGTTCCAGTTTTCGGGGTAGTCGTGACCACAGAAAGTCATAACGCTTTCTTCGATGGTTTCCTTCATCATACTCTTGATATAATCGCTTACGTCTTCGCCGTTGAGCACTTTTGCACGCTGTGTATAGATAGTCATACGCTGCTGTGACATAACGTCGTCAAAGTCAAGGACGTTTTTACGGATTGAGAAGTTTCTGCCTTCAACCTTACGCTGTGAAGATTCAATAGTGCTTGTAAGGAACTTGTTCTCGATAGGCATATCTTCTTCGATACCAAGAGTCTGCATAACACCCTGAACTCTTTCGCCACCAAACATACGCATTAAGTCGTCTTCAAGAGAAATAAAGAAACGGCTTTCACCGGGGTCGCCCTGACGACCTGCACGACCTCTTAACTGGTTATCAATACGACGTGATTCGTGACGCTCTGTACCAAGTATGAAAAGACCGCCTGCAGCTCTTACTTCTTCTGCTTCGCCTTCAATCTGGTTTTTGAATTCTTCATTGTACTTTATATAAGTTTCTCTTGCATTAATGATATCCTGATTATCTGTTTCTGCAAAGCCTGTTGCCTCGTTAATGAGGAATTCATCCATTCCTTCCTTTCTCATCTTAGCCTTTGCAAGATATTCAGCGTTACCGCCAAGCATAATATCTGTACCACGACCTGCCATATTTGTGGCAATGGTTACAGCACCCTTTTTACCTGCCTGTGCAACGATTTCAGCTTCTCTTTCGTGGTTCTTTGCGTTCAGCACCTCGTGCTTGATACCCTTTCTTTTGAGCATAGCAGAGAGAAGCTCAGATTTTTCGATTGTAATTGTACCTACAAGAACAGGCTGTCCCTTAGCGTGACATTCTTCAATCTGTCTGATTACTGCCTTGAACTTGCCGTTTTCGTTCTTATATACCTGGTCCTGGTGATCTATTCTTGCAACAGGCTTGTTGGTAGGAATTTCGATAACGTCAAGAGCGTAGATCTCTCTGAATTCAGATTCTTCCGTCATCGCCGTACCTGTCATACCTGACAGCTTATCGTAAAGTCTGAAGAAGTTCTGGAAGGTGATTGTAGCAAGAGTTTTACTTTCGTTTTTAACCTGTACGCCTTCCTTAGCTTCAATAGCCTGATGTAAACCTTCGTTAAAACGGCGACCGAACATAAGACGACCTGTAAATTCGTCTACGATTACAATTTCGCCATCCTTTATTACATAGTCTACGTCACGCTTCATTATACCCTGTGCTTTGATGGCCTGGTTTACATGGTGCAGGAGAGTCATATTCTCCATATCCATAAGATTTTCAACGCCAAAGTACGCTTCAGCCTTTCTTACACCTCTTTGTGTAAGTGTAGCACTCTTTGCCTTTTCGTCTATGATGTAGTCGCCGTCAATAACATCCTGATCTTCTTTACTGTCAAGTTCAACGACTTTATAGGGACGGAGGTTTCTTGCTAACTTGTCAGCCTTCTGATAAAGGTCTGTAGACTTGTCGCCTGCACCCGAAATGATAAGAGGAGTTCTCGCTTCATCTATGAGGATAGAGTCAACCTCGTCGACAATAGCAAAGTTAAATTCACGCTGAACCTTGTCCTTCTTATGAATGCACATATTATCACGAAGATAGTCAAAACCGAATTCGTTATTTGTACCGTAGGTAACGTCACAGTTATAGGATTTTCTTCTCTGATCATTTGTCATATCGTGGAGTATCATGCCAACGGTAAGGCCGAGAAATCTGTGTACACGGCCAATCATTTCGCCGTCACGCTTTGCAAGGTAGTCGTTTACAGTTACAACATGAACGCCCTTGCCGCTGAGAGCAACGAGGTAGGTGGGGAGTGCAGCGACGAAGGTTTTACCTTCACCTGTTCTCATTTCTGCAATACGTCCCTGGAATAAAACGATACCGCCAAGTACCTGTACGGGATAAGGCTTTTTTCCGAGTACTCTCCACATTGCTTCTCTGCAGGTAGCGAATGCATCAGGAAGAATATCTTCAAGAGTTTCTCCCTGTTCAAGTCTGCCTTTTAAGATAGCGGTCTGAGATTTAAGCTCTGTATCGCTCATTGCCGCATATTTGGGTTCAAGAGCAAGTACAGCATCCTTTATTGGTGTGATGCGCTTGATTTCTTTTTCTGAGTAGTTTCCGAATAATTTTGTGAGTAAGCTCATTGTATGTTGTCTTGTCCTTTCTATTTTATGTAAAATTGCCGTTTAGTCACAGCTATAGTATTCTAATTTACATACTCTATTATTATACACTACAGGTCCGTATTTGTCAATAAAAAGTGCAGTATATTTATATTAATTATGAACAAAAATTTTTTTAATTACTATTGACTGTTTAGCATTCTTATGCTAAAATAAGAAAGGATAAACGTATAGCCTTCAGACAGAAAGGAATATAAAATTATGCTTATTAATATGATGGAACACTATGTTGACGAAAGATTATCCGAACTCTTATCAAAGAATGACTGCTGTAAGTGTGAGGTATGTGTTGAAGATATGAAGGCTTACGCTCTTAACAGGCTGCCTTCAAGATACGTCAGCACAGTTAATGGCGAAATTTTTACAAGAATCACACAGGAGATGGAAAGCCAGCCTACGGTAGATCTTGATGTTGCAGTTATGCAGGCAATAACAAGTGTTGGTGCTAATCCCAGACATAAGAAATAAAAAGTTTAGTTGTGAGGTGCGAGTATATCTTTCACCAAACAATCTGACAATCCGTATCGACTGACTTTAAAGAAATATCTTAAAAGGAAGACAGAGCGTTATAAGATATAACATAAGATTTTCTTATGCTATAGGTATATGCTTTTTTAACAGCTGTGTCTTAACACGGCTGTTTTTATTTTGAGAAAGGACTAACGTTTTGAACGAACCACAAAGCAGAGTTGCCCTTATCGGCATTGTAGTATCAGAGCCTAATTCGGTTTTAAAGCTTAACGAACTGTTACATAATAGTGCAAAGTATATTATCGGAAGAATGGGAATCCCTTATGACAAAGCGGGAGTTTCGATAATCAGCATCGCCATTGATGCTCCGCAGGATGTAATAAGTACGTTATCAGGCAGACTCGGTGCATTAAAGGGCGTTACTACAAAAACGATATATCAGAAGCTACCAACAGAAAACGGAGGGTAATATGGAGAACCTTAAAAATCTTGTTGACAGGCTTTATGACACAAGTCATCTTGAAAAGGATGAATATGTAACACTTATAGAAAACCGTGACAGTATAAAGGATTATCTTTTTTCTCTTTCGTCAAATGTGAGAGAAAAGCATTATGGTAAGGATGTATACTTAAGAGGGCTTATCGAGTTTACAAACTACTGTAAAAATAACTGCTATTACTGTGGGATAAGAGCAGGTAATAAGGATGCAGAGCGGTATCGCCTTACCAAAGAACAAATTCTTGAATGTTGTGAAGTCGGATATGCACTTGACTTCAGAACCTTTGTTCTGCAGGGTGGCGAAGACCCTTACTATACAGATGATATGATCTGTGACATCGTAAGAGAGATTAAAGCACGATATCCTGATTGTGCTGTCACACTTTCGATTGGCGAAAAAAACGAGGAAACTTACAGAAGCTTTTTTGAGGTTGGAGCTGACAGATATCTGCTCCGTCACGAAACTGCCGACTGTGAACATTACAGCAGACTTCATCCGCCAAATCTTACTGCACAGAAAAGACAGGAATGTCTTTATACACTGAAAAAGATAGGCTTTCAGACAGGGGCAGGTTTTATGGTAGGCTCACCCTATCAGACAGCAGAAAATCTTGCGGATGATCTTCTGTTTTTGGAAAGACTTAAACCCGAAATGGTAGGAATAGGACCGTTTATTCCGCACCACGCAACACCTTTTGCCGATATGCCGCAGGGAACAGCTGAACTTACTATCTTTATGGTAGCTCTCGTAAGATTGATTCTTCCCAAAGCATTATTACCGGCGACAACTGCACTTGGAACAATTGTTCCGAATGGCAGAGAGCTTGCACTCAAAGTCGGAGCTAATGTTGTAATGCCTAATCTATCGCCAACAGACGTAAGAAGTAAATATCTTTTGTATGATAATAAGATATGTACAGGTGATGAATCGGCACAATGCAGAAAATGTCTTGAAAGCAGAGTAACATCCGCCGGATATAAAGTGGTCAAATCCAGAGGCGATCACGCCTCTTTTACAGAAAGGAAATAAATTATGTACAATCCTAAATCGTTAAAGGCTGAAGAATTTATCAGCCACGAAGAAATTATGGAAACACTTGAATACGCCGAAAAAAATAAGCACAATGCAGAGCTTATCGACAGTATTCTTGAAAAGGCAAGGGAAAGAAAGGGACTTTCCCACAGAGAAGCGGCGGTGCTTCTTGACTGCGATATCCCTGAAAAAAATGAAGAAATTTACGCTCTTGCACAGCAGATTAAGAAAGATTTTTACGGTAACAGAATAGTTATGTTTGCACCTCTTTATCTTTCAAACTACTGTGTAAACGGATGTCTTTACTGCCCATATCACGCAAAGAACAAGACTATCTGCCGTAAAAAGCTTACTCAGGAGGAAATAAAGGCAGAGGTTATTGCACTTCAGGATATGGGACACAAAAGACTTGCTCTTGAAGCAGGTGAGGATCCTGTGAATAATCCTATTGAATATATCCTCGAAAGTATCGAAACCATTTATTCAATAAGGCATAAGAATGGTGCTATCCGCAGAGTAAATGTAAACATTGCTGCTACAACGGTTGAAAACTACAGAAAATTAAAGGATGCTGGAATAGGTACATATATCCTCTTCCAGGAAACTTATCACAAGGAAAGCTATGAGCGTTTGCATCCCACAGGACCAAAGCACAATTACGCATACCATACAGAAGCTATGGACAGAGCTATGGAAGGCGGTATTGATGACGTAGGTATCGGTGCTTTATTCGGACTTGAGCTTTACAGATATGAGTTTGCCGGACTTCTAATGCACGCAGAACACCTTGAAGCAGTACATGGTGTAGGACCTCACACAATCTCTGTTCCCAGAGTAAGAAGAGCAGATGATATTGATCCCGATGAATTTGATAACGGTATCAGTGATGATCAGTTTGCAAAGATAGTTGCCTGTCTCAGAATAGCAGTGCCTTATACAGGTATGATCGTTTCAACAAGAGAAAGTCAGAAGAGTAGAGAAAGAGTATTACAGCTTGGTGTATCACAGATAAGCGGTGGTTCAAAGACAAGTGTCGGTGGATATGCAGAGCCCGAGGAAGAAGAGGATAATTCCGCACAGTTTGACGTATCTGATACTCGTACACTTGATGAGATCGTAAACTGGCTTATGAAGCTTGGTTACATTCCTTCCTTCTGTACAGCTTGTTACAGAGAGGGCAGAACGGGCGACAGATTTATGAGTCTTTGTAAATCAGGTCAGATTCAGAACTGTTGTCATCCTAACGCTCTTATGACGCTAAAGGAATATCTTGAGGACTATGCAAGCGACGATACAAAGAAGATAGGCGAAGAGCTTATTGCAAAGGAGCTTTACAATATCCCAAAGGACAAGGTAAGACAGATTGCAATGGAATACATCGATAACATCAAGAATGGACAGAGAGATTTCAGATTCTAAAAGGTGGTAAACTATGAGTCTTAATTCTACTCCGAGTGGAGAAAGAATCCATATAGGAATTTTCGGCAGAAGAAATGCCGGTAAATCAAGTCTTATAAATGCTATTACAGGTCAGGAACTGGCGGTGGTATCCGATACGGCGGGTACTACCACCGATCCTGTTTCAAAAGCAATGGAGCTTTTACCCTTAGGTCCTGTTATGATAACCGATACAGCAGGTATAGATGATGTGGGTGAGCTTGGACAGCTCAGAATAAAGAAAAGTTATGAGGTGCTTTATAAAACTGATATCGCACTTCTTGTTACCGACAGCACGGAAGAAGAAAGTGAATATGACAGGCAGATATCCGAAAAGCTCAAAAAACATAACATACCCTATCTCAGAGTGTATACAAAATGTGACTTGTCAGGAGTTAGCGGCAAATCAGATGATAAAACTATCTATGTCGACAGCGTTACAGGAAAGAACATAAATGAGCTTAAAGAACTTATTGCTTCCACATTACAGCTAAAGAACGATAATAGAAAAATCTGCGGAGATCTTTTGTGCGAAAATGATACGGTTGTTCTTGTTGTACCTATAGATTCATCTGCACCTAAAGGCAGACTTATTCTGCCTCAGCAACAGACTATCAGAGATATACTTGACACGGGTGCGATTAGTATTGTATGCAGGGATACTGAGCTTAAGGCGACTCTTGACAGTTTATCATCAAAACCAAGACTTGTTATAACCGATAGTCAGGCGTTTGGAAAGGTATCAAAGATAGTACCTGATGATACTATGCTGACGTCATTTTCGATACTTTTTGCAAGATACAAGGGTAACTTAAAAAAGAACGTAGAGGGTGTAAAGGCTCTTGATAAGTTATCAGACGGTGATACTATTCTTATTTCCGAGGGCTGTACACATCACAGACAATGTGAGGATATCGGTACTGTAAAAATACCTGCCTGGGTAAAAAAATATACCGGTAAGGATATAAATTTTGAGTTTACATCGGGCGGCACGTTCCCTGAAGATCTGCAAAAATATAAAATGATTATTCATTGCGGTGCTTGTACACTCAGCGAAAGGGAAATGAAGTACAGAATATCCTGTGCCGATGAGCAGAATATACCTATAACCAATTACGGAATAGCGATAGCTTATATGAACGGTATTCTGAAAAGAAGTGTCAAGCCCTTTGACGAAATCTATTCTCTTTTATAAGGTGAAATTATGGCTAAAGAAAAAGACAATAAAACCAATGCAATGAGAATTCTTGATAAAAATAAGATTTCTTATAAAGTGAATACTTATGAATGTGATGAATTTATAGATGGCGTTCACATAGCAGATATGCTTGGTCAATCTTACGACAGTACTTTTAAAACCCTTGTAACAGAAGGAAAGTCCAAGAATTACTATGTTTTTGCAATCCCTATTCACTTGGAGCTTGATATGAAGAAAGCCGCAAAATCAGTTGGTGAAAAATCAGTTGAAATGCTTCCTGTTAAAGAGATAAATGCAGTTACCGGCTATATCAGGGGAGGATGTACTCCAATCGGTATGAAAAAGCTTTATAAAACCGTCTATCACAGCACGATAAACGATTTTGATGAAATAATAGTCAGCGGCGGAAAGCTTGGTACACAGATAGTTATAAAGCCATCAGACCTTATAAAAGTCACCAATGCTACAGTTTCGGATATAGTGAAGGAATAATAAAATGATTTTTCGGATAGCTTAGGCTATCCGATTTTTTGTGCAATGAAAAAATTAAGGTTGGTTCGTTTTGAATCAACCTTAATTAGTTTTGGACGCTTTAGCACGAAACAACCCCCGGTTCTACCGGGGGAATAAAAAAGCTTTAGCAATCGATTGAAATAAACAACCTCCCAATGGTATAATAGAAAAGGTTTGGCGACCGCATTACTATTAAAACCAAAAGGAGGTTATTTTAATGAAAAATGAAATAAAACATTTATCGCATTCAACATACAGA